>NZ_JABSOD010000019.1 GCF_013283795.1 Rheinheimera lutimaris | reverse complement strand
TATAGAAGGTGTCTACTGATCATGGGTAACTCGGCTATTAAGAGCCCGGGCATCTGTTTAATCAAAAAGAATGAGAATAAAAAAGTGAGTGAAAATACCTGTACTAATTGCCACACACCGTTGCCAATTTCATTTACATCTAAAGAGCTAGCTTGCTCGCTTTGTGGCCAAGTCAACTATGTACATCTTGAGAAAGAGCAACCACTACAAGAGGATCAGCCCTCTGAAAAAGCAATTGCCAAAAAGTCCCCGATTAAAAAAGTGCTAAACGGGCTATTTTTAGTCGTTTTAATTGTTTACTTGTTATTCTTGGGCGCTGAACGATTGGGCTTGGTTAAATATACTCGCTATACGTTTTTTTACAGCCCTCAAAAAGTGGAGTTAACTCATCGAGAAGTAAAAAACATGTCGCGAGACAACTTAGTAAAATTGCTAGGAATTTTTAACAAGCAGGTAATTAGGCCTCGTTGGATTGAGAGCGTAGCAAGCCGATCAAAATTAAGTGCTTGGGAAGTACAGCAATGCTCAAAGATCAATATAGATTTGAATGAAGAAAAAAATGTGTGGGTAGTCGAATTTTACTGCGAAGTAGATTACTCAAAATTTAGTGATGGAAATGCTGTTTCAAAAGAAATGAAAAATGAGTTTGAAAGTTTTCTCAAAAAAATTAAATTGCCTATTAATTAAACAGGTGGTTTTAGCTAACAAACAAAGGCAGCCGACGCTTACAGCGCGGCTGCTTTGAGCGTTGGTATTGAGAGCTCATGATATATAAACAATACAGTGTCGTTAAACTTAAAAAGTTGAATAGAGATTTCTGTAAAGAAGACTCTATTTTTGGAGATAGCCTTCCTAAAGTGGGTGATGAAGCTGCAATAGTAGAAGTTTATACTGAACCAACAATTGGCTATGAATTGGAATGTGTAAGTGAAAATGGTGACACATCTTGGTTGGTTACCTTTTCACCTGAAGATGCAGTTTTTGAAGTGGTTTATGAAAGCACATAACAAGGCTGGCAATAATAATCGGAGGCAGACAAAAATTAGACCATAGAATTCAGCTCGGTAACTACTGAATTATACCCCCCAATTATCTGAACGAATAAACTTAGCTAACACCGCTTGATGTTGCTGGGCCCACAAACTTATTGCCTGGCTGTCATCCGTGGTTATTTGTGCAATAAAAGCACTCGATAGCGCCTGGGTGGCGGCTTTGATCACCTGCTGCTGTGGCTTGGTATCTTTAGCGCCACGCCAGCCGGAAAAAATATTGTGACTGCCTGAGCTAAACACCGCCAGCACTTTGTAATTGCTGGCCATGGCGTTGTACAACTCATATCTGTCTTGTGGCGATGAATAAAAACCCGGCACCCGAATTTCATCTTCGGTGGTGGTGATATGCAAAGTAGGGATGTTAACTTCCGCCAACACTTTCTCCAGTGGCTGATCGTTATAAAAAGGCGGTGCTGAAATTAAAATCGCCGCTTTGATGCGATCATCTTTCAGGTTAACCGGGCTGCCGTTTTGCTCAACCAGGGCACCGCTTAATAACATGGCGGTATTGGCACCATAAGAATGGCCGGCCATCACAATAGTTTGGTTATCAAAATCGACGGCGTGCTCTGACGCTAATATCTGGTCTAAAGCAAACTTTACATCCTGCACTCTGGCTAGCGCTTCGGTAGTATCTGCGGCGTCCATCAGGCGAAAAGGTAACATTAGCCTGCTGCCGCGCCAGACTTTTCTGTCGCTGCCGTCATGCTGCACATGCAAGCTGGCATAGCCCTGGCTGGCCCAATATTGGCCCAGGTAAGCGTAACGCTCTTTCGAACCACCCAGACCATGAGAAAATACGATTAATGCGCTGGCTTTTTGCTGCCGCGCGGGTTTAAACAACAATGCCGGCACAACGCGGTCTCTGCTTTGGTCCAGCCAGTCTAAACTGATTTCTTCAATATTCAGCGACAAGCGTTGAGCAACTTCAGCCGAGTACTTTACCGAGGGCAAATTCAGTTGCTGTTGCCAGATAACATTATCCGGCGCCGGCTTTTGCGCGCATCCGCTTAACGCTATCAGCAAAGCAAGGATAACTGCGACGGCACCTGATGCTTTTAAACTGATATAAGCTGGCATAAAAAGTCCTCTTTGCTGAAATCAGCCACTTAATACGCACAAAACGGCTTTAGGGTTTGGTTATAGCGCAATACCAGCTGACAGTATCCGGATGTACAACAAAAAAGCAAAGTGGCGAAAGTGGGATGACGCGGGGTAATGACAAGGCAGTAGCAGATTTAACGGGGCGACGGCTGCGGCAATTGCAACTGCCGCTGCCAGTCAGCTTTAGTGCTTGTCGTGATACAACTCGCAGGCTTCTAAAGTATTTTCTATTAAGCTGGCGACTGTCATCGGGCCTACGCCGCCCGGTACCGGGGTAATATAGCGCGCGTGTTTTACTGCTGTGCCGTATTCCACATCGCCTACCAGTTTGCCGCTGTCTAACCGGTTAATGCCGACATCAATGACCAAAGCGCCCGGCTTTACCCAATCACCCGGAATAAACTCCGGCCGGCCAACCGCAACGACTAATAAGTCAGCGCGGCGCACCTGGGCTTCAAGGTTGCGGGTAAATTTATGACACACCGTAGTGGTACAACCGGCCAGTAACAGCTCCAGCGCCATTGGCCGGCCAACGATGTTAGAGGCACCTACTACTACCGCATCCATACCTTTTACATTAACGCCGGTGCTTTGCAGCAGCGTCATAATGCCTTTGGGCGTACAGGAGCGCAGCGCCGGCATACGCTGGGCTAAGCGGCCGATATTGTACGGGTGAAAGCCGTCGACGTCTTTGTGCGGGTTAATGCGCTCTAAAATAGCAGAAGAATCTAAACCGGCAGGTAAGGGCAGCTGCACCAAAATGCCGTCAACGCTGTTGTCGTTGTTAAGCTTATCTATTAAATCAACCAGCTGTTGTTCGCTGGTATCAGAGGGCAGGTCGTACGACACTGAATTAAAACCGACTTCTTCACAGGCTTTGCGTTTGCTGCCCACATACACCTGCGAAGCAGAGTCTGAACCTACCAGCACAACGGCTAAGCCCGGTGCTCTTTTACCTGCGGCAACCCGGGCGCGAACCTGGGCAGCCACTTTATCTTTTGTTGCCTGAGCAACGGCTTTGCCATCAATAATTTGTGCTGTCATCTGCTTACGTCTCTGCCATGATTTTACTGCGACATATTTTCGCACAGCTACCGGCTGAACGCCATCCTGGTGTAGCCACAGCACAATAGGTTCAAATAATAGGCAATCAGTTGATTTGTGCAAAAAAAGGTTTGACGCTATTGCCGCCCGGCTGTAATATTCCGCCCCGTTGCAGCAGTGCAGCGAAGTCGGTGATTGGCGCAGCTTGGTAGCGCACTTGGTTTGGGTCCAAGGGGTCGCAGGTTCAAATCCTGCATCACCGACCAATTTAAAAATGGTTATGTATACATGTGGTTTGGGTACTCTTAAATCACGGGTCGCAGGTTTAAATCCTGCATCACCGACCATTAGATTTATAGCTTGGTAGGGCTTTCGATTGTGCGCCCGTAGCTCAGCTGGATAGAGCAACGCCCTTCTAAGGCGTGGGTCATAGGTTCGAATCCTATCGGGCGCGCCATAACAAGCGCAAAACAGTTTCAGTGGTGGTTGTAGCTCAGTTGGTAGAGCCCCGGATTGTGATTCCGGTTGTCGTGGGTTCGAACCCCATCATCCACCCCATCTTTCCCAGAGTTTATATAGTCGGTGATTGGCGCAGCTTGGTAGCGCACTTGGTTTGGGTCCAAGGGGTCGCAGGTTCAAATCCTGCATCACCGACCATTCTCCTTTAATGTCAAAACAAAAAATCCTGTTTCCAAAGCCTTAACGCTTGATGTATGCTTTTTACAGCCATCAAATTAAGGATAATGATTTTGGTTATAGCAGAAACCCCACGCTTACGTATTCGCCACCTTACCGCGGCTGACAGCGCTTTTACCTGTCGTTTACTTAATGAACCGTCTTTTATCGAGAATATTGCTGATCGCGGCGTGCGCTCAGAGCTGGATGCTATGCATTATCTGGCGGAAGGGCCGATAAAAAGTTATCAGCAGCATGGCTATGGTTTATTTATTGTAGAAAATTGCCAATGCCAAACTCCGCTGGGGTTTTGTGGTTTATTGTTTCGTGATTATTTACAGGAAACCGATATTGGTTTTGCCTTTTTACCGCAATTTTGGGGTAAAGGGTATGCCTTTGAAGCGGCGTCTGCTGTGATGCATTTTGGTTATGACAAACTTAAACTAAAACGTATTGTTGGCTTGACCAGTGCCGGTAATATGGCATCAGTAAAGGTGCTAAACCGCCTGGGTTTGCAGTTTGAAAAGATGGTGCAAATGCAGCCATCAGCAGAATATGTTCAGCTCTATTCCTGATCCTATACATAAAAATGTAATTAAATTACATTTTTAGTCAGTTTTGTTGCCCACGCTGCGCTTTATGGTGGGTATTCACATTCTTTATAGTTGATTTTAATCAGTGCCTTATCTTTGTATCTGCGCCGTTCAAGGCTTTGGAAACTGTAACCCAAGTGGTACCGGGTTACAGTTTTTGCTACTATAGCCGCCGGAACAAACATTGGAGGAGTTATGATTAACCCATCCTGGCGCAGGGTTGTGCTTAAAGTCGGCAGTGCTCTGATAGCGCCGGAAAATCAGGGGTGTAGCGAGCAGTATTTGCGTCCCATCGCCGAATTTATCCGGCAATGCCGACAACAGGGTCTTGAAGTGATTCTGGTTTCATCAGGTAGTGTGGCCGCTGGCCGTCATCATTTTAATTTTCAGCATCAACGGGTGCCTCTCGCATTAAAGCGGGCGATGGCAGCTGTTGGCCAGAATCAGTTGATGAATTTCTGGAGCCGCTGTTTTGATTTCCCTTGCGCGCAGGTACTACTGACGCATGGCGACTTAAGTGACCGTGTGCGTCACGTTAATATTAAAAATACCTTACGCCGTTTGCTGGACCACCAGGTGCTGCCTATCGTCAATGAAAACGATACGATAGCGACTGCTGAGCTTAAGGTCGGCGATAACGACAATCTTGCCGCAATGGTGGCCACTGTTGCTAACGCCGATGCGTTGATTATCTGCTCGGACGTTGATGGTTTGTACACCGCCGATCCAAATAAAGACCCGCTGGCCAGCCTGATCCCCGAAGTACGTAAGATTGACCAGCGCATTTATGACCTGGCCGGTGGCGCTTCGTCCAAAGTCGGCACCGGCGGTATGTTTACCAAGATTGAAGCAGCAGAAAAAGCCGCGGCACACGGTATTGATACCGTTATTATCGACGGCCACAAGCCTGATGGCTTTCAGTGTATTTTAGCGGGTAAGAATCCCGGCACCATTTTTTATGGTCAGGCCAAACCGTTACCGGCTAAAAAACATTGGGTACGTCATACCTTACGTGCCAAAGGCGAAATTTGGGTTGATGACGGTTGTATAGAGGCATTAAGCCGTCATGGTGCGTCTTTACTGTGCAGTGGTATAGTGAGTATCAGCGGTGAGTTTGACTCAGGCGATGCCGTATTGGTGCGCTGCTCACAAGGCAAACGTAAAATTGCCAAAGGCGTCAGCCGCTTTAGTGCCAGTGAGCTGTTTTCGATAAAAGGTCAGCAAAGTCGCGATATTCCCGCCTGCCTTGGCTATTGTCCTGCCGGCAGCGATGCGGTTATTCATCGCAGTGAAATGATGTTACTGGAGAGAATATGACTACCGATGTTGCGGCTTCAATTGCCGCTAAAGCGTCACATGCTGCAAAAGCTGTGGCGAACTTAACCACCGAACAAAAGAATTTTGTGCTGCAAAGTATGGCTAACCATATTCGCGCAGCCAGTCCGGCTATTTTAAACGCGAATAAAGATGAAGTGGCCACTGCCAGTGCTAATGGCACCAGTGCTGCCATGCTGGACCGATTGACGTTGAATAACGACCGTATAGATGCGATGGCTAAAGCCATAGAGCAGATTATTTCGCTGCCGGACCCTGTCGGCGCGACGCGTCATATTGAGCAGCGGCCAAATGGCATTAATATTGAAAAGCGCCGTATAGCACTTGGCGTTATTTGTATGATTTACGAAGCGCGGCCTAATGTTACTGCTGATGCCGGTGCCTTGTGCTTTAAATCGGGCAACGCGGTTATTTTGCGCTGCGGCCGGGAAGCGATACAAACCAGCCTGGCGATAGCGGCAGCAATGCAACAAGCGCTGCGTGAGCATGATTTGCCGGATGAGGTGATCAGTATAGTGCCGGACCCGGACCGCGATTTAATGCTGGCTTTGTTAAAGCAAGATAAGTATATCGACCTGGTTATTCCGCGCGGCGGCGAGGGCTTAATCCGCTTTGTTACCGAGCATAGCCGTATTCCGGTTATTCAGCATTACAAAGGCGTATGCCACCTGTATGTTGATCAAAGTGCCGATTTAACCATGGCATTGGGTTTGTTGCTTAACGGTAAAGTGCAGCGCCCGGGCGTGTGTAACGCGCTGGAAGGCTTGTTGGTTAATAAGCATATTGCGGCCGATTTTCTGCCGCTGGTGGCCAATGCCCTGGCGCAGCACGATGTTATCGTGCATGCCTGCAGCCAAAGTATCGGTTACTTTAACCAGGCACAGCCGATAGCGGATGATGAGTTTGGCCAGGAATATCTGGCTCCGGAAATTGCCATCAGAGTGGTTGACGATATGGAGGCGGCCATGGCGCATATTGACCGGTTCGGCAGCCAGCATACCGAGGTTATCTGTACCGGTGACCAGGCCAATGCAGAGCGCTTTATCCGTCAGGTAGATTCAGCCGTGGTAATGCACAATGCCTCGTCACGTTTTTCTGATGGTGGCGAATTGGGCTTAGGTGCTGAGATTGGTATTTCTACCAGTAAGTTGCATGCTTATGGTCCTATGGGGCTGGAAGCGCTAACCACCGAAAAATATGTGGTAACCGGTAGCGGCCAAACCCGCAGTTAAGCGTAAAAACCACAGCAAAAAACGCAGCGTAGCAATAGTAATTTATTGACTATGCTGCGTTTTTTTATTTGTCTGCGCAGTGGCTGCCGGCAGTATGGTTAAGGGCTCGACGTCGGACATTTAGCCCGCTATAATGCCGCGTCCTATTTTATAACAGGTCTGGTTCAGTGCTGCGTTTTGATACCAGATCACACCAGTAAGGCGTCAATTACACGCCTGTTTTTGAATTTGAGGTAACAAGATGCAAGTTTCTGTGGAAACCACTCAGGGTTTAGAGCGCCAATTAACGATCACTGTTCCGGCCGACAAAATTGATACAGAAGTAAAAAGCCGTTTACGTGATCTGGCCAAGCGTCAGCGTATCGACGGTTTCCGTCCGGGCAAAGCGCCGGTATCATTGATCCAGAAGCGTTACGGCCTGGCGGTATTACAGGAAGTGGCTGGCGAGCAAATGCAGCGTCATTTTTATGATGCCATTATTGCCAACAAACTGACGCCGGCTGGTTCACCTACTTTTGCACCCGGCCAGTTGGAGCAGGGCAAAGATTTAGAATTTAAAGCTACCTTCGAAGTGTATCCGGAAGTTGAAGTTAAAAACCTGGATAAAGTTGAAGTAAATAAGCCGGTTGTAGAGATCGCCGACGCCGACTTAGACAAGATGCTGGACACCCTGCGTAAGCAACATGCCAAGTGGGAAGCCAAAAAAGGCAAAGCCGCTACCGGTGACCGCGTAATCATTGATTTTGTTGGTTCTATCGACGGTGAAGAGTTTGAAGGCGGCAAAGCCACTAACTTTACCTTAGAACTGGGCCAGGGCCGGATGATCCCGGGCTTTGAAGATGGCATCGTCGGCAAAAAAGCCGGTGAGCAGGTAACGGTAGATGTTACTTTCCCGGAAGAATACCATGCTGAAAACTTAAAAGGTAAAGCTGCCAGCTTCGCGGTAACAGTGAACACTGTAGAGCAGCAAGTACTGCCTGAACTAAATGACGAGTTTGCTGCTTTGTTTGGTCTGGAAACCGCCAGCATTGATGCGCTGAAAGTTGAAGTGCGTAAAAACATGGAGCGCGAGTTAAACCAGAACATCAAAGCTAAAGTAAAAGAGCAGGTGATTAAAGGTTTACTGGCCAATAACGACGTTGACGTGCCACAAGCACTGATCAAAGGCGAAGTTGAAGTGTTACGTAAGCAGGCACTGCAGCGTTTTGGCAACAACGTCGATCCGAAGCAATTACCTGAGTTACCGGCGTCATTGTTTGAAGAGCAGGCAAAAGATCGCGTTAAAGTAGGTCTGTTACTGGGCGAAGTGATCAAAACTAATGAACTGAAAGTAGATGACAAAAAAGTTCAGGCGTTAATTGAAACTGTCGCTTCTGCTTATGAAGACCCGCAAGAAGTTGTACAGTACTACAACAGCAATAAAGAGCTGTTACAAAGCATGCGCAATGTGGCTCTGGAAGAGCAGGCCATCGAAGTAATTTTAGCCGGTGCTAAAGTTACTGAGCAAAAAGCGGCTTTTGACGAGATAATGAACCCGCAAGCTGCCAACTAACGTTGACTTATTTGGGCTTGACGGCTTTAATGGCTCGGACAACAGTTCGGGCCATTTTATTTTCTGCAACAGCAAAACCCAGCCATTTAGAGGGAACCCTATAATATGTCTATGCCGCAACATTTGAATGACATAGTAAGCGCTCTGGTACCAATCGTTATTGAGCAAACCGCCAAAGGTGAACGTTCGTTCGATATCTACTCACGTCTGTTAAAAGAGCGGGTAATATTTTTAACCGGTCAGGTGGAAGACCACATGGCTAACCTGATTGTGGCGCAATTATTGTTCTTAGAATCAGAAAATCCTGAAAAAGACATCTATATTTATATTAATTCGCCGGGTGGCTCAGTAACTGCAGGCTTGTCAATTTACGACACCATGCGTTATATCAAGTCTGATATTGCCACGGTCTGTGTAGGCCAGGCGGCGAGTATGGGCGCATTTTTATTGTCCGGTGGTACTAAAGGTAAGCGCTACTGTTTACCCAATGCCCGCGTAATGATCCACCAGCCGTTAGGTGGATTCCAGGGCCAGGCGACCGATTTTGAAATCCATGCCCGTGAAATTTTAAGCATTAAAGAGAAATTAAACCGTCTGATGGCTGAACACAGCGGTAAAACTTATGAGCAGGTATGTAAAGATACCGAACGTGATAATTTCTTAAGTGCGCAGCAAGCCTTGGAATATGGCCTGGTAGATGCCATATTAACCAATAGAGAAACGAAGTAATCATATTGGCCGCTCTGCATCACAGAGCGGCACCGTAGTGAAAGAGGTAGTTACATGTCTGATCACCGCACTGACGGCGATAAGAACGGTAAACTGTTGTACTGTTCTTTTTGTGGCAAATCACAGCATGAAGTGCGTAAGTTGATTGCAGGCCCACAGGTATATATTTGTGATGAATGCGTAGATTTATGCAATGACATCATCCGTGAGGAAATTAAAGATATTTCCCCGAAACGCGATGCCGATAAATTACCGGTACCACGTGAAATCCGTGCCCATCTTGATGATTACGTTATCGGCCAGGAACACGCCAAGAAAGTACTGGCCGTGGCGGTATATAACCACTATAAACGCCTGCGTAATGCCCAGCACAAGCAGGACGTTGAGCTGGGTAAAAGCAATATTTTGCTGATTGGCCCGACCGGTAGCGGTAAAACGTTGTTGGCAGAAACTCTGGCGCGATTACTGGATGTGCCTTTCACCATGGCCGACGCTACCACATTAACCGAAGCCGGTTATGTCGGTGAAGACGTCGAAAACATTATTCAGAAGTTGCTGCAAAAGTGCGACTATGATGTAGAAAAAGCCCAGCGCGGTATTGTCTACATTGATGAAATTGACAAAATTTCCCGCAAGTCAGATAACCCGTCGATTACCCGTGATGTGTCAGGTGAAGGCGTACAGCAAGCCCTGTTGAAGCTGATTGAAGGCACGGTTGCCTCAGTGCCGCCACAAGGCGGTCGCAAGCATCCGCAACAGGAATTTTTGCAGGTAGATACCTCCAAAATATTGTTTATCTGTGGTGGTGCTTTTGCCGGTTTAGATAAAGTGATCGAGCAACGCTGTGCCAAAGGCTCCGGCATTGGTTTTGGTGCTGAAGTACGCAGTAAAGAAAGCACGCGTAGTTTAAGCGAATCGTTCCGCGATGTAGAACCGGAAGATTTGGTGAAGTACGGCTTAATTCCGGAGTTTATCGGGCGTTTGCCGGTAGTGGCGACGTTAACCGAGCTGGATTTAGCTGCGTTGGTGCAAATTCTCAGCGAGCCGAAGAACGCCCTGGTTAAGCAATTCGCTGCGTTATTTGCCATGGAAGATGTCGAGCTGGAATTCCGCGAAGATGCCCTTAAAGCCATAGCGCAAAAGGCCATGGAGCGTAAAACCGGTGCCCGTGGTCTGCGGTCTATTGTTGAGGGTGTATTACTGGATACGATGTACGAACTGCCCTCAATGCAGGATGTTACCAAGGTAGTGGTAGATGAAACCGTGATCCGTGGTGAAACAGACCCTATCCTGATCTATCAAAGCAGCGAGCCGGTCGCGGCAGAATCTCATTAAGCAGTCGCGAAAGAAAAAAAGGAGCTGAATCAGCTCCTTTTTCGTATATGTAATTGAAGTTTTTAAAATGAACCCCATATACTGAAACATATTCGCGCCTGCAGTAACTAATTTCGAGAGAGAATCAATGACATCAGAACATGCTGAACGTTTGCATATGCCGGTACTGGCACTGCGCGACGTCGTCGTCTATCCCCATATGGTTATTCCACTGTTTGTCGGGCGGGCGAAATCGATTAAGTGCCTTGATGCGGCTATGGAAAACGACAAACAAATTTTTCTGGTAGCACAAAAAGATGCCACCCTGGATGACCCTGCTGCTACTGACTTGTATGAAGTAGGCACCGTTGCCACCATTTTACAACTGCTGAAACTGCCTGACGGTACCGTTAAGGTATTGGTCGAAGGTAGCCGTCGTGCCCGTTTGGCGGAGTTTACCGAAACCGATAAAGCCTTTGCGGCTTATGTGGATATTATTGAAACCGCTGAAGTAGACAGCCGTGAGCAGGAAGTGTTTTTGCGTTCGGCAATTAATCAGTTTGAAGGCTATATCAAGCTGAATAAAAAGATCCCGCCGGAAGTATTAACGGCGCTGAGCGGTATTGATGAGCCGGCGCGGCTGGCCGACACCATGGCAGCGCATATGCCGTTAAAAGTAGAAGATAAGCAAAAGGTGCTGGAAATCTTCGACGTTACCGAGCGGCTTGAATACCTGATGGCGATGATGGAGAGTGAAATTGACATTCTGCAGGTAGAGCGCCGTATTCGTAGCCGTGTGAAAAAACAGATGGAAAAGAGCCAGCGCGAGTATTATCTGAATGAGCAAATGAAAGCCATTCAACGCGAGCTGGGTGAGCTGGAAGATGCGCCGGACGAGTTTGAAACCCTGAGCAAAAAAATTGATCAGGCGCAAATGCCGCAAGACGTAACAGACAAAGCGCGCAGCGAGCTGCAAAAGCTGAAGATGATGTCGCCGATGTCCGCTGAAGCTACCGTGGTGCGCAGCTATATTGACTGGCTGGCGAATGTACCGTGGAAAAAGCGCAGCAAGGTGAAAAAAGACCTGGCGGCGGCAGAGCAAATCCTTAATGCCGACCACTACGGCCTGGAAAAAGTAAAAGAGCGCATTGTTGAGTATTTAGCCGTACAACAGCGGGTAAATAAGCTTAAAGGCCCGATTTTATGTTTGGTTGGCCCGCCGGGTGTGGGTAAAACCTCATTAGGGCAGTCGGTTGCTAAAGCGACCGGACGTAAATATGTACGTATGGCGCTGGGCGGCGTGCGCGACGAAGCTGAAATTCGCGGCCATCGTCGTACTTACATCGGCTCTATGCCTGGCAAAATTATCCAGAAAATGGCCAAAGTAGGCGTGCGTAACCCGCTGTTCCTGCTTGATGAAATTGACAAGATGGCATCAGATTTTCGGGGTGATCCGGCGGCAGCTTTATTGGAAGTGTTAGATCCGGAGCAAAACACCGCTTTTAGTGATCACTATCTGGAAGTGGATTACGATTTATCCGATGTGATGTTTTTTGCTACCTCTAACAGCTTGAATATTCCGGCGGCATTGTTAGATCGGATGGAAGTGATCCGTCTGGCCGGCTATACCGAAGATGAAAAGCTGAATATCGCCAGGCAGCATCTTATCACCAAGCAAGTGGGCCGTAACGGCTTAAAAGCCAGTGAAATCGTGATCGAAGACAGTGCCATTATCGGCATTATCCGCTATTACACCCGTGAAGCCGGGGTGCGCAGTTTAGAGCGCGAAATCTCTAAATTATGCCGTAAAGCGGTGAAGCAAATTCTGCTGACGAAAGGCTTAACCCAGGTGGTGATTAACCAGCAAAATCTGGAAGAGTACCTTGGGGTACAGCGCTATGATTACGGCAAAGCCGAAGACAGCAACCGTATTGGCCAGGTTACCGGCTTAGCCTGGACAGAAGTGGGCGGTGATTTACTGACCATTGAAGCTGCCTCTGTGATGGGTAAAGGCAAGCTGACCTTTACCGGCTCGCTGGGTGATGTGATGAAAGAGTCAATTCAGGCCGCGATGACAGTGGTGCGTAGCCGCGCTGCCGGCCTGCGTATTAATGAAGACTTTTACGAGAAGCGTGATATTCACGTGCATGTGCCGGAAGGTGCCACACCAAAAGATGGCCCCAGTGCCGGTATCGGTATGGTAACGGCGTTGGTATCGAGCTTAACCGGTAACCCGGTGCGGGCTGATGTCGCCATGACCGGTGAAATTACCCTACGTGGTGAAGTATTGCCGATTGGCGGCTTAAAAGAAAAGCTGTTGGCAGCACACCGCGGTGGCATTAAGCGGGTACTTATTCCGCACGACAACGTGCGTGATCTAAAAGATATCCCTGATAATGTTAAAGGTGACATCGAAATTTGCGCGGTAAAATGGATAGATGAAGTGCTGGAATTGGCATTACAAGAGCCTTTAGAGCGTGTTTCTGTGGGTGAAACGGTAAAAAATCCAGCAAAAAGCAAAAAAACGGAAAAAAATCCTGCATAGGGGCTTTTCATTCCCGTTGGCTGTGCTAAGTTATGGAAAGTTTCGACCAAGCCCTTGTTATACAAGGGCTGCAGTCAAAGCAAGAATTGTTAGTTTTGTTGCTTCTTTTGCTTGCAAGCCCCAAAAATGCTTGTTATAACGATGAGGCTCACTTACAGGACTAATGAAGTGTAGTTGTTGAAAATAATAACAATTGAAGGGGATGATATTGTGAACAAGTCTCAACTTATCGACAAAATTGCTGCTGGTGCAGACATTTCTAAAGCGGCAGCAGGTCGTGCTTTAGATTCGTTCATTGATGCTGTTACCGAAGCACTGAAAGAAGGCGACTCTGTAGCGTTGGTTGGTTTTGGTACTTACAGCGTACGTGAGCGTGCAGCCCGTACCGGCCGTAACCCACAAACCGGTGCTACTATTCAAATCGCTTCTGCGAAAATTCCTTCTTTCAAGCCTGGTAAAGCGTTAAAAGACGCTTGTAACTAATCTGCCGTTTTGTCTTACGACAAGCGTCAGTTTGGAAGCGTAATGATAAACCGATACCTGAACAGGGTATAGTGTGCATCAGGGTTACGCAAAGTAGTAACCGCAGGCTTCCAAGGCTTCTCTAAAAAAAGCGCATCTGTTAAGATGCGTTTTTTTTTACGGTAACGCCAATGTTGCGTGCGTTGCCTTTTGGCCGCTTAACGTTGAATAGAGAGATAGCACTAAGATGTTAGAAAAAATCAGAGAAGGCTCTCAGGGAGTTGTTGCCAAGTCTATTTTAGGCTTAGTGATCCTGACATTCGCCCTTGCGGGTGTTGGCAGTTATTTAAGTACTCCGGCTGAGACCAACGTAGCTGAAGTTAACGGCGAAAAAATCAGTCGCGCAGATTTTGATCAGGCGTTTCAGAATGAACGTGCCCGCATGCAACAGCAGTTTGGCGAAATGTATGCTGTGATGGCTGCCGATACGACTTATATGAATAATTTTCGCAGTGAAGTGCTGGAGCGCTTGATTGACGAAACCTTACAAAAACAATTTGCGGCAGAGCTTGGCTTGCGCGTTAGCGACGACCAGGTGCGTGACGCTATACGTGAAATGACAGAATTTCAGGTAGACGGCCAATTTAACAATGAGCGTTATATCGCGTTGTTACGTCAGGCCGGTTATCAGCCGGAGCAGTTTCGTGAATATATGCGTGAGCAGATGTCACGTAATCAGCTGTTAATTGGTTTACTGGGAAGCGAGTTTGCTACCGCCAAAGAAATGCAGTTGTTGTTAAAGCTGCAACAGCAACAGCGCGATGTAGCCTTTGTGCGTTTTGCCGCGACAGATTTTGCCGGCAAGGTTGAGCTGACTGAGCAAATGCTACAGGACTACTACACTACCAACCTGGCTGAGTTTGAAACTGAGCAGAAAGTGGCTGTGGAATATATCGAAATTTCAGCTGACAACTTAAGCGCCGCTGTTGATGTTACTGACGCAGAAATAGCGCAGTACTACGAAGCCAATAAAGCCCGTTTTAGTCGCGAAGAGCGC
Source organism: Rheinheimera lutimaris (assembly GCF_013283795.1). Taxonomy (GTDB): domain Bacteria; phylum Pseudomonadota; class Gammaproteobacteria; order Enterobacterales; family Alteromonadaceae; genus Alishewanella; species Alishewanella lutimaris. Next base: position 53,979 of record NZ_JABSOD010000019.1, on the reverse strand, counting down.
CGCCAGGTTGCGCATATTATGCTGGAGTCTGAACAGGACGACAGCGATGTGAAAGCGCAGGCTGAGGCCTTGTTGGCACAGTTAAAAGCCGGTGCGGATTTCGCTGAGTTAGCGAAGGCTGAGTCTGCAGATACCTTTTCAGCAGAAAACGGCGGTGTGTTGGACTGGCTGGCGGCCGGCGATATGGACGCAGAGTTCGAACGCGTGGCATTTGGTATGACTGAGGTTGGCGCTTTAAGCCCGGTGGTAAAAAGTGCCTATGGCTACCACATTATTAAGCTGGTGGAGTTAGAGCCGGCGCAACAACAGCCGTTAGCTGAAGTGTCGGCAGAGATCGCTCAGCGTATTTCGCAGGAACGAGCCAGCGCTGCGTTTTATGAGTTACAGCAGCGTTTAGCTGAAGTAAGCTTTGAAGTGCCTGACACTCTGGAAGACGCTGCAGCGGCGGTAGATATGAAAGTAGTATCTACACCCTTGTTCAGCCGTTCTGAAGCAACAGAGCCGCTGTCAGAGCCACTGGTAATGAACAAACTGTTTGACGCCGGTTTTATTCAGGAAGGTTTGAACAGTGAGTTGATTGAACTGGGCAGAGAGCGCGCTATTGTGGTTCGGGTAAAAGAGTATCAACCTGCACGCACTCAGACGCTGGAGGAAGTAACAGCACAGGTTGAAATGGCGGTGCGGGCAGAGCAAAGTGCTCTGTTAGCAAAACAGCAGGCACAAGCAATGCTGGCGCAACTTACAGACAGTAGCCTGGCGGAACAAGCTACAGCCTCAGGTGTTGAGCTGCAGCAGGCAATGAATACGCCGCGCTTTGGCGGTACCTTAGATGCTGAAATCCGTGCTAAAGCCTTTGCTATGCCGCGGCCGCAAGATAAACCGGCTGTAGAAATAGTTAGTCTTGCCAACGGTGATGCGGCTTTGGTATCAGTATTGGCGGTAAAAGACACTGACGTAACAGCTGTACCGGAGCCGGCGCAATTAGAGCGTTTGGCAGAGCAGCAAGCCGATCAGGCTTATCGGGCGGTTATTGCAGCGTTAAAAGCTGACGCTAAAATCAGCCGTAACCTGCGTGCGACACAAACTGAAGAACAGCTGTAAGGCTTTCGTCTAAACGACGTTTAAAAAACCGTGGCTTACCACGGTTTTTTTATGTCAGTGCGCTGTTAATCAGTTTGCGGGTGTAATCGTGTGCGGGGTTGGCAAACACGCTGGCGGTTGTGCCATAGTCCAGCGGCTTGCCCTGATGCAGCACCAGCAAGTCGTCGGCAATGTGTTTTACCAGCCGCAGGTGGTTGGTGATTAATAAATACGCCAGCCCGGAGCTTTGTTGCAGTTGCAGTAACAGGTTAACCATTTGTGCCCGCAGTGTCGGATCCAGCGCGGTTAACGCTTCATCCAGGATCAGCAGTTTCGGATCAAGAATAAGGGCGCGGGCTAAAGCAACACGCTGCAGCTGGCCACCGGAAAACATATGCGGATAGTAATCCGCGTGCTCGTCTAACAAGCCCAATTGCTTTAACGTGTGCTTAATTTTCTGTTTGCGCTGCTGTGGGTCCAAAATAGTGCTGAAGTGTAATACATCGTCCAGCATTTGGCCGATTTTCTGGTGTGGGTTAAGCGATTTTGCTGCATCCTGAAAAATAAACCGGATCACGTGATTATATTGGCGGTAATTACTGATCTTCACCGCTGTACCACCCAAAAATATATCGCCCTGGTCCGGCTTTTCGATACCCACCAACAACTTTGCCAGGGTACTTTTACCGGAGCCGGTTTCGCCGACAATGGCGAGCGTTTTTCCTGCCGCCAGGCTAAAACTGATGTTGTCCAATGCGGTGACACTGCGTTGGCGAAACAAGCCGGTTTGCTTACGGTAGGTTTTGCTTAAATGTTTAACTTCAAGCAGCAGGCTCATGATTCTGTTTTTCCGGTTAGTGGGAAATGGCAGCTGAAATAGTGGTTTTGCAAACGCTCCAGCGCAGGGGTTTTTACACATTCTTTGCGCGCATTAGGGCATCGCGGTCCTAACCGGCAACCTATCGGCAGATGTTGCAGCACCGGAATGCTGCCGGGCAGCGCATACAATGGCGTTTTGGCCAACAGATCCGGTTGAAATTCCGGCACGCTTTTGATTAATGCATGGGTATAAGGATGAAATGGCTGCTTCAGAATAGCGGCGGTTTCGCCGGCTTCAACCAACTGGCCGCAATACAGCACACTCAGGCTTTGGGTATAGCGGGCGATGCTTTCCAACTCATGACTGATCAGCAGCACCGACATGCCTTTTAACTGATTGAAACTGGCCAGCAGACGAAATAATTGCGCCTGAGTGGTACTTTCCAGTGCTGTGGTGGGTTCATCTGCAATCAACAGCTTAGGATTCTTGGCAATGGCCATGGCAATCATGATTTTCTGGCAAATACCCTCAGACAGCTGGTAAGGGTAGCTTTGCAATACGGCCTGATGATCACGAATACCTACTTTATGCAGCAGCGCTATGGCTTTACGCCGGCGCAGGTAACTGCGCTTCCACCAGGGGCCGTCCAACAAATTATCCGGTATCGCCTCTTCCAACTGATCGAGGATGGCGGCGGTTGGGTCGAGGCTGCGGCTGGGTTCCTGATAAATCATCGCGATATCGCGGCCGATGATTTTTCGTTGTTGCTCGTACGGCAGGTTCATCAAGTCCTGACCGCGCCAACTGAACCGATCAGCGGTTACCTGCCAGCGTTTATTTAATACGCCGACGATGGCTTTGGCTATCAGGCTTTTGCCGGAGCCTGACTCGCCGACCAGACCGCGCGTTTCGCCTTCGCGCAAGCTCAGGCTCACCCGATCAACGGCACGGATCATGCCATCCGGTGTCTTGAGCTCTATGGTCAGATTTTTAATGTCGAGTAACAGCATTAGTTTTCCCGCCGTTTTTTCACTGCGGTGCGCAGACCATCACCCACCAGGTTTACCGATAACACGGCTAAAAAAATTAACAACCCCGGCAAAGCCACGCCGATGGGGGCGACATAGATCAGGTCCAGTGAATCGGCAATAATCGCGCCCCATTCTGCCGTGGGCGCCTGGGCACCCAGGCCGAGAAAGCCCAGCGCCGCGATATCCAAAATAGCGGTAGATAACGCCATAGTGGCTGTTACGGTAAGCCGCTCCCAGATATTCGGCAGAATAATACGGCGAAATACCTGCAGGTTATTGGCGCCATCCAGCCGGTAGGCAATAACATAATCCTGGTTCAGCTGTTCGGCAATGGCATTACGCACGCCGTGCACAAATTGCGGTAGTAACGCTAACATAATCGCCCAGATGGTGTTTAGCAGGCCCGGGCCAAGGATGGCGACAATAATAATTGCCAGCAGTAACGAAGGAATCGTCAGAGCTAAATCAAGGATATGGTTAAATACACTGGATTTTACGCCTCTACTCATACCGGCAAGCGTACCGAGCAACAAGCCGGCAATCAGTGCGCCCAGTACGGTAATTACGGCTATGCCAAAGGTATAACGCGTACCAACCAGAAACCGCGAAAACATATCACGGCCTAAATCATCGGTACCAAACGGATATTGCACCAGGCCCAGCTCAGACCAGGACGGTGGCAACAGCAGCAGGTTGTCATTTTGCAGATAAGGCGCGTGCGGCGTGAGTAATGGCGCTATGATTGCCAGTACAAAGAAAGCCGAAAACAATGCCAGGCCAGCCACAGCACTGTGCTGTCGGGCAAATTCGCGCCACAACTGCCTGAGTGGCGAGCGGGCCTGATGTTCATCAGCTAATAAACGAAATCGTGCCATTTCAGCGCTTCCTTGCCAACGGGTTAAATAACGTATGCAAGATTTCTGTCAGCATGTTTACACTGATCACCAGGGTGGAAATTACCAGCAGTCCGGCCTGGATAGCCGGATAATTACGCTGATAAATACTGTCGATTAACCAGCGGCCAATGCCGGGCCAGGAGAAAATCACTTCGGTAATCATCGCCAGCGTAATAAGGGTACTGAATTGCAAGCCAATCTGGCGTATCACCGGCAGCAGTGCATTGCGCAAACCATGACGGTACAGCACTTGCAGGCGGTTTAAGCCTTTAGCGCGGGCGGTTTTTATATAACTTTGCTCCCACACCTCCAGCATCGAGTCTTTGGTAAAACGTATCATCACCGTTGTAGGGTAGGTTGCCAGCACCAGGGTCGGCAGCAGCATATGGCGCAGCGCATTAAGCAGGGCATCGTTACGGTGTGCGCTGTCTGACAATAAAATATCCATTAACATAAAACCGGTAACGTGTTTTACCTCGTACAGCACTCCGATTCTGCCGGCGGTTGGCAGCCAACCTAAACCAAGCGAAAACAGCATAATAAGCAACAATGCCCACCAGAATACCGGCATCGAGTAGCCGGTTATTGCCAGCGCAGAAATACCTTTGCTGATCACGCCCTCCGGCTTTACCGCTGCAATAATGCCCAGCGGAATACCGGCAAAAAATGAAATAAGCAGGGCGTATGCAGCCAGTTCCAGTGTGGCCGGCAACAGTAAGCCTATTTCCTGCAATAGTGGCTGTTGGCTGGCAAATGATAAACCCCAATTACCGCTAAGAATACGCTGTAAATAGGCGATGTATTGTGCCAGATAGCCTTGATCCAGCCGGTACTCTGCGGTTAGCACCGCAACTTGCTCCGGAGCGATATAGCGCAACCCGGTCAGGTTTTGCAGCATATCGCCGGGAAACATATAGGCCAGACTGAACGCCAGTAAACTCAGTGCCAGCAACACAAAAGCCAGCAAAAATAAGCGGCGCAGTAAATATAACGTCATTTAATGTCCTTTATCGCACCAGCCAGCGCGATACCGCCATACGGGTTAATCTGCACGCCCTTAATATCACTGTTAATGGCCTGAAAACGTTGCGAGTGGGCAATACTCAATAACGGCATTTGCTCCGCCAAATACTGTTGCGCCGCCATATAGTAACTGCGGCGCTGTTTTTGATCTGCGGTGAGCAAGGCCTGGCTTATCAGACGGTCGAAATTTTCGTCACACCAGTTGGCACGGTTGGTACCGGTTTGCGCCGCGCTGCAGCTTAGCAGCGGGCGGAAAAAGTTATCCGGGTCGGCATTGTCGGCCGACCAACCAATTAACACTGAGTCGTGTTCGTTATCACTTAACTTACGGCGAAAGCTGTTCCACTCGTAGGACACTATACTGGCTCTGACGCCGATTTGGGCTAAATCGGCTTGCATCAGCTCCGCCATTTTCAGGGCGTTAGGGTTGTACAGCCGTTGCACCGGCATAGCCCAAATATCCATGCTAAAGCCATTCGGGTAACCGGCTTCTTGCAACAGGGCTTTGGCAATAGCCGGGTCATATTGCTGCACCGTTAGATCCGGGTTGTAGGCCCAGGAGGTGGGCGGTAACACTGAGTTTGCCGCAGTGGCATGGCCAAAGTATACGGCTTGTAAAATGGCCTCACGGTTTATCGCATAGGCCAGCGCCCGGCGTACTTTGGCGTTGTCAAACGGTGCTTTGCTGGTGTTAAAAGCCCAAAAGCCGACATTCATGCTGGTGCTTTCCTGTACATCGACGTCAGGACGCTGGCTAATCAGCTTTAGCTCGGCTACGCGGGGGAAGGCGACCACATCACATTCATGGGTAAATAATTTCGCCATCCGTCTGGCATTGTTCGGCACTATATCAATTACCAGTTGGTCAGGTTTGGCCGGTTCGCGCCAGTAGTTCTTATGCCGGTAATAACGGATTAGCACATCTTTTTGGTACTCTTTGAAGCGAAAAGGTCCGGTACCTACCGGGTGACTGTCCATGCGCGATAAGGTGTTGGCAGCCAGTAATTGTTCAGCATATTCGGCTGATAAAATAGCAGCAAAATCGGTAGCCAGGTTGGATAAAAATGAACTGTCCGGCCGGCTTAGTTCAAAGCGCACGCTGTCTGTGCTTTCAGCGACAACCTTCTCGACCAGAGAGGCCCAGGCAACGCTCTGAAAAAACGGATAGTTGCCGCCACCCTGATAATGAAAAGGATGACCGGTTTGCATAATACGGTTAAAGGTAAACAGCACATCCTGCGCATTCAGTGGCCGGCTGGGGGTGAAATATTCAGTTTGATGAAACTGCACATCGCTGCGTAACCTGAAGCGGTATGTTTTGCCGTCTTCACTGACTTGCCAGCTTTTTGCCAGGCTGGGGATCAGTTCGCCATTTTCAGGGTTAATATCCAGCAAGCGGTCATACAGTTGCTGGCTGATAGCATCAATAGTGGTGCCGGATGTTACCAATTGCGGATTAAATGACTCGGGCGAGCCTTCCGAGCAATATACCAGGCCACTGCGCACCGTTTCGGGTAAGTTGGGTTGACAGCCTGCCAGAGTTGTAACGCCGGCCAGCAGGAATGTCAAAGTACTGCGGCTATGCCCCGACGGTGACAGCCAACCCCATTGCAGTTTCATGCTTGCTGGCTTTCCAGTAATTGATACTTTTTCATATAGCCACGTAATTGATGATAGGTCAGGTTGAGCAATTCAGCGGTCTTTTTCTGGTTAAACTGGCTGGCAGCCAATGCTTGTTTAATTAAGTTAACTTCAAAATCCTGCGACAGGGTTTTAAAGTCCTGCACCTGGCTAAAATCGACCTGCTGCGCTTTGTTGTCATCATCTGCTATGGCAGCTTTTGCGGCAGGGCTAACGGCTGCTGTGCCGTCGGCAGCGGCATGCTGTTGTGGCCTGGCCGCTTTAATGCGCTGTTTCGGTCGGAACGGCGACTCAAACGGGTCCAGCTGAATATCGTGTACCGGCACATAGGCGTTGTTGGTACGATATACGCTGCGCTCTACCACATTTTTCAGCTCGCGCACGTTGCCCGGCCAATGATAGTCTAATAATGTCCGTTTGGCTTTCTCACTAAAGCCACTGAACAGTTCAAAGCCTAACTCGCGGGCCATATTAATGGCGAAGTGCTCTGCCAGCTGCAAAATATCTTCGCGCCGCTCACGCATCGGCGGCAGGGTAATTACATCAAACGCCAGCCGGTCGAGTAAGTCAGCACGGAACTCGCCCTGATCTGCCAGTAGCGGTAAGTCTTCATTGGTGGCACAAATTAGCCGCACATCGGTTTTAATCGAGCGGCTGCCGCCAACCCGTTCAAATTCGCCATATTCAATTACCCGCAGCAGCTTTTCCTGCACCAGACCCGGCGTATTGGCCAGCTCGTCTAAAAATAAGGTGCCGCCATGAGCCCGTTCAAAGCGGCCTTCGTGCCGTTTTGCCGCACCGGTAAAAGCGCCGGCTTCGTGGCCGAACAGCTCACTTTCCAGCAAGTTTTCATTCAATGAGGCGCAGTTCAGCGTAATGTATTGCTGATCCCAGCGTTGCGACAGAAAATGCAGCCGCGCTGCAATCAGTTCTTTGCCGGTACCGCGTTCGCCGATAATTAATACCGGTTTGTCTAACGGTGCTATTTGTGACACCTGATCCAGCACGTTTAGAAAACTGTTAGACTGGCCCACCAGATTATCTTGTTGGTATTTTCTGCTCATGGCGTACTATTTATTGGTTAATTTGGCTAATTAATAGTGTATTTCATAATGCTGTTTAGCAGAAGCTTTAACGCTAAATAAATAAAATAGCTTATATTCAGCATCTTACGGCATTTAAAAAAGTTGGCAAGGAAACTGAATAGCTTAGAGCGTACTAATACAGTCATTCAGAGGTAAATATTATGGGTATTTTTTCACGCTTCTCCGATATTGTGAATTCAAACATCAACGCCTTACTGGATAAAGCAGAAGATCCGGAAAAAATGGTTCGGCTGATTATTCAGGAAATGGAAGATACCTTAGTTGAGGTGCGGTCATCTTCAGCTAAAACTATTGCAGAGAAGAAAGAGCTGCAACGCGTAGTTAACCGGTTACAGGAAGAAGTGACCGACTGGCAGGCAAAAGCTGAGTTGGCACTGAGTAAGGAGCGCGACGATTTAGCACGTTCGGCGTTAATCGAACGGCAAAAAGCGGCCGAGCAAGCAGAGTCAGTGGCGGCGGATATTGCCAATCTGGATGAGCATATCGGCAAGCTGCAGGACGAAGTAGGTCAGCTGCAGGAAAAACTGGCTGATGCTAAAGCGCGGCAAAAATCGATGTTAATGCGCCAAAAAACGGTAGCGTCACGGCTGGAAGTGAAGAAAACCCTGGACAGCAACCGTATTAACGACGCGATGTATAAATTTGAGCGTTACGAGCAGAAAATTGATACGCTGGAAGCTCAGGTTGAAGCCTATGATTTAGGTAAGAAAACCTTAAAAGACGAATTTGCTGAGCTGGCTGCTCAGGACAAAATTGACAATGAGCTGGCGGCATTAAAAGCTAAAGTAACACAAAAAGATAAAAACGCCTGATTATCAGGCGTTCAGGAGTCGACATGGAAATTTCAGAAGTCATTGGTATCCCGTTTATTTTGTTTATGATTTTTGTGGCGCCAATCTGGGTCATCATGCATTACCGTAGCAAAAATAAAATGGGGCAAGGCTTGTCGGATCAGGAGTTGTTGCAGTTAAACGATCTGGCGCACAGGGCCGAGAAAATGGCCGATCGCATAAAAACGCTGGAAGCGATTTTAGATGCAGAAAGTCCGAAGTGGAGGTCGCAACATGACTAAGCCTAAACGCGAGCTGTTACGTGACGATGCCAATGGCAAGATAGCCGGGGTTTGTGCCGGTATCGCCGATTACTTCGGCTGGGAATTATGGCTGGTGCGTATTATCACCGTATCAGCTTTCTTTCTCGGTGCCGGCGGCCTGGTGTTAGTGTTATATATTGCAGCTTGGGTGGTACTGGAAAAAAAGTCCAAAGCCGCCTTCAAAACTACCGCAACGGCTGATTTAAGCCCGGCGACGGAGAAGGTGGTAGAGGTAAAAACCAGGCTGTGGCAACGTGGCGAAGCGCCAAAAGATGCGCTGCAGCATCTCACCACGCAGTTTAATGGTCTGGAGCTGCGGTTAAGGGAGTTGGAACGCCATGTTACATCGGCGAAATTTCAGTTAAACCGCGAGTTTAACAGCCTGTAGGGTAATTTATAACCTGATGAGTTTATTGCAGAAAATTCAACAACAACGGCACGATCTCACCCATCGTGCCTTTGATCGTCATATCCGCCTCGGCGTTACCGGTCTTAGCGGCTCGGGTAAAACCGCCTTTATTACCTCGCTGGTGCACCAATTAACGCAGGGCGACGAGCCGGCTAATCTGCCATTTTTCGATGTAGTGCGTGAACAGCGCTATCTGGGCGGTAAGCTGGCGGCACAATTGCCGGATATGCCGCGTTTTCCGTTGGAGCAAAATCTGCAGTACCTGCAACAACAGCCGCCACAGTGGCCGCCATCTACCGTTGGCAGCAGCCGGTTGGGATTGCAACTGCGGTATAAAGCTGCCGCAGGGTTACGCGCGCGGCTTCAATCACACAGTGAGCTGGCGCTGGATATTATAGATTACCCCGGTGAGTGGTTACTGGACTTACCGTTGCTGGAAATGAGCTACCGGCAATGGTGTGAGTTTAGCTGGCAATTGTTCAACCGTGAGCACCGTACCACACTGGCGCAGCCTTTTTTACAGCAGTTGCAAGATGTGGATTTAACCAACGACGGCGAGCTGTACGTGCAGCAGCTGACCGACAGTTATAAGCAGTTGTTGCAGCAATATCATGATTTGCCGGGCGCTTATTTAAACCAGCCCGGCCGTTTATTGGTGCCGGGCCAGCTGGCCGGTGCGCCTATGTTGCAGTTGTTTCCGCTGTTGCCGCAGCAGGCAGAGCAAAACACGGCGTTAGTCGCTAAATTAACGCAACACTACGACAGCTACCGCAAACACGTGATTAAGCCGTTTTACCGGCGCTACTTTGCTGCGCTGGACCGTCAGGTGATCTTAGTGGATTGTTTGTCGGCGTTAAATGCCGGCTACGCAGCCACACAAGAGTTGCAGCAGGCGCTGCGGCTGATATTACAGAGCTTTAATTATGGCCCGTCCAGCCTGCTAAGCCGGTTGTTTAAACCGCAAATCAGCAAAGTATTGTTTGCTGCCAGTAAGGCTGATCATGCTACGCCGGAGCAGCACAAAGCCTTAACCTTGTTGCTACAGCAATTATTGCAGCAACCACTGAAGCACAGCCAATATCAGGCTGCCACCACAGAAGCGATGGCCATTGCCGCCATACGTGCCAGTGACAGCGGTTTTGTCCGTGTTGATGGTTTGGCGCAACCCTGCATCAGCGGTACCGGACTGGCGCAGCAAGCGCTGACGTATTTCCCGGGGGAAGTGCCGGCCACAGTGCCTGACCGTGCGCTGTTTGCTGCGCACAAATTTGATTTTATACCGCTGCGGCCATTGCCGTGGCAGGATGGGCAAGCGCTGCGGCATGTGCGGATGGATCATGTATTGCAGTTTTTGCTGGGAGATAAACTACGATGAGCGAATTAAAATCGGCGCAGCATTTTGACCGCCAAAGTCTGGCAGCAGAAGCTCAGCAGGAGCCGGTAAGGTTAAAAGCCGCAGGTTTCTATCATGAAAACGATTTTGTCGCGGTAAATAAAGCGGAGCCGCCGGTAGCGCTGCGCCAGACAAACAACTGGTGGTGGCGCCTGGCAGGCTTCACGTTGCTGACGATAGTTCTGCTATCTGTTTGGCAATGGGTTGTACTGCTGCAACAAAGCTGGCAAAACAGCGTGCTGCACGGTGCTTTGTTAAGTGTGATCAGTGCGGCAGTGGTAGTGCTGCTTACGACAGTATTATGGCGCGAGTTTAAGCTGTGGCGCCGGTTAGCACGTAACCGGCAGTGGCAACAGAGTGCACAGCGTATTCGTCATAGTGTGCAGTTTGGCGAGGCGGAGCCGTTATGCCGTCAGGTCGCTGCCAGTTTGCCGTCAAGCCCTGCCATCAGCGCAGCGCTGCAGCAATGGCAAGATGCACTGCAACCGCAACATAGCGACGAAGAGCAACTGCAACTGTTTGAACATTTTGTGCTGGCAGAGCTGGATAAACAGGCGCAGCAACTGGTGTACCGCGCGGCAACTGATACCAGCCTGGCGGTGGCTATCAGCCCGTTTGCCCTTGCCGATATGTTGCTGGTGCTGTGGCGCAGCAGCCGTTTACTGCGTGAACTGGCGCAGTTGTATGGCGGCGCTATAGGTCAGCTGCGTAGTCTGGTGTTGCTAAAACGTCTGCTGGCGGCGCTGTTGTGGGCCGGCGGCTCAGAGTTGGCGCTGGATATGGCATCGGACGTTATCGGCAGTGAGCTGACAGCAAAACTGTCTGCCCGTGCCGGCCAGGGCGTGATTGCCGGGTTACTGGTCGCCAGGTTGGGTAATTTGGCACAGCAGCAATTGCGGCCATTACCGGCCGGAAAAACAGCAAAAGTGAGTATTAAAGCGCTGAGCAGCGCGTTATTACAGCGTTTTAACGGCGCAGTGCAAACTAAAGCTGACAGTTAAGTGTATTGCTTTGAAGCCACGCCGGACTGCAAGATGTCTGGCGTGCTTCCATTACTATGTGTTTCTGCTATTTGTTACAGCGACTTTAACTTTCAGTAGCAGTAACTTTATGCATGACAATAATAAAAAAACCGAAACCCTGTGTATTCATGCCGGTAAAGAAAAGAATCAACACGGTACTTTAGCCACACCGCTGTACCAAACCTCGACCTTTATCTTCGATAACGCTGAGCAGGGCGCAGCCCGATTTGCCGGTGAAGCTGAGGGCTATATTTACACCAGGTTGGGTAACCCGACCACCCGCGAGCTGGAGCTGAAAATTGCTGCGCTGGAAGGCATGGCCGATGCTGCGGCCACGGCAACCGGCATGGGCGCTGTAGCAGCCAGTACGATGGCATTTTTGCAACAGGGCGATCATCTTATTGCCAGTAAAGCCATTTATGGTTGCAGCTTTGCGCTGTTTAACCATATGTTTGCCCGTTATGGTATCGATGTCAGCTTTGTTGATATGACAAACCATGCGGCGGTGGAGCAGGCTGTTAAACCGAATACCAAAATGCTGTTTGCCGAGACGCCGATCAACCCGAATATGGTAGTGTTGGATCTAACCTTTTTGGCTGATTTTTGCCGCCGGCACCGGCTGATTTCTGTTATCGACAACACCTTTATGACGCCATTGCTGCAAAAGCCGGCAGACTATGGCATCGATATTGTGATCCACAGTGCAACCAAATACCTCAATGGTCATGGCGATGTTGTTGCCGGCCTTATCGTGTCTGATGCGGACACCATAAAAACCATTAAACTCACTACGCTAAAAGATATGGGGGCGACCATTAGCCCGCACGACGCGTGGCTGATTATCCGCGGCTTAAAAACGCTGTCGGTGCGGCTGGAACGCCATTGTAGTAACGCACAGAAAGTGGCGGAGTTTTTAGAAAACCACCCGGCAGTGCGCGAAGTGTATTACCCGGGCTTACCGTCACACCCGGGCTTTAAGTTTATTGGCACTCAGATGAAGGCAGCCGGCGGTGTGTTGGCATTTGAGCTTAACGCCAGCCTGGATGACAGCCGTTATTTTATTAACCAATGTCAGTTACTTAGCCTGGCGGTAAGTCTGGGCGATGCCGAGTCGCTTATTCAGCATCCCGCATCGATGACGCACAGCCCGTACACGGCAGAAGAGCGGCAAATGGCCGGTATCAGTGACGGTTTAATACGGGTATCTGTCGGGCTGGAACATGTCGATGATATTATCGCCGACCTGGCGCAGGCACTGGAGAAAATGCAGCAACGTCAGCGCTGATGTATTGGTTTGTTGTAAGCTAATCTTTACGAAGCGAGTGGCAACTTTAGGCGGCAATGAGATTAACTCTTGCCGTGCTATCGCTTAGTATCGGCATTAACTAATTATCTGCCGCTAAAGCCATAATAACGAAACAGCAGATAAGCGGGATACTCCCGTACCACCAATTTTTCAACAGGTTGTTTATGAGTAAGTCGAGTAAGTATGTATCCCGCCAGTCTGACGAGCACGGCGTTATTGCCTGGTCAGACGAAGAAAACCAAATTTGGCATGAGCTTATTACCCGCCAGCTGAGCGTTATTGAAGGCAAAGCGTGTGATGAATATATGGCGGGGCTGCAGAAGCTGCAGTTACCTACCGACCGTATTCCGCAATTGGAAGAAGTCAGCAAGGTATTGCGTGCCACCACCGGCTGGGAATGCGCTGAAGTACCGGCGTTGATCAGCTTTGATAAGTTCTTTGAACTGCTGGCGAATAAGCGCTTTCCGGTGGCCACCTTTATCCGTAGCCGCGAAGAGTTTGATTATCTGCAGGAGCCGGACGTATTTCATGAGATTTTCGGCCACTGCGCCATGCTCACCAATCCGGCTTTTGCTGAGTTTACCCATACTTACGGCAAGCTGGGCCTGGCAGCCAACAAACAAGATAGGGTGTACCTGGCACGGTTATATTGGTTTACCATCGAATTTGGTTTACTGAATACCGACAACGGCCTGCGTATTTATGGCGGCGGTATTTTATCGTCACCGGGTGAAACGACTTATGCACTGAAGTCTGATGTGCCACAGCGTAAAGTCTTTGATGCGGTAGATGTACTGCGCACGCCTTACCGCATCGATATTATGCAGCCGATTTACTTTATGATAGAGCGCATTGATCAGCTGTTCGATATTGCCCATCTGGATATGATGGCGTTGGTTGAACAAGCCAAAGCGCTGGGGCTGCATGCACCGCAATTTCCGCCGAAAGAAAAACAAGCAAGTTAGGATTACAGAATGTCTGAATTAAAAGCAATGCAATGTGAAGCCTGTCGAGCCGATGCACCTAAAGTGTCTGATGCCGAGTTACCCGAATTAATGCGGCAGATCCCCGATTGGACGCCGGTAGTCCGCGACGGTATTTTGCAACTGGAGCGCGAGTTTAAGTTTAAAAACTTTAAACTGGCGTGGGCATTTCATAATAAAGTTGCAGAATTGGCCGAGGCTGAAGGCCATCACCCGGCATTGCTGCTGGAGTGGGGTAAATTAACCGTTACCTGGTGGTCGCATTCTATTAAAGGCCTGCACAAGAACGATTTTATTTGTGCCGCGAAAACTGATAGCCTGCTGTCTGCGTGATAGTGCTCTGTGAGTAGCGCACCGGCGCTACTCATCGTTTCCCCCGTATCAATTTCTGTAGCCTCATACGCCTTACTGCTTGTCGCATTAATCACGTCAATTGTCTTTTGTTCACATTTCTTTACAAAACTACTGGTCTCTTGCTGAGGTTATACCGTATTATGCGCTTAATTACTTGGGTTTGGGACACGTTGCGGTATGCGTTTAGAAATTCAATGCCAGAACCGGCTGGGGCTGGCGCAGGAAGTATTAAATGTATTGGTAAGTTATCAGCTGGATTTACGCGGCATTGAAGTTGATCCGGGTTTAAGCCGGATGTATGTATCATTTCCAACGGTAAACTTTGAGAAGTTTCAGGAGTTAATGAGCAAAATGCGCCGCATTACCGGTGTAGAGGACGTTAAAACCACCGCCTTTATGCCCTCCGAGCGCGAACATAATGAATTGTCTACTTTGCTGCGTACCTTACCCGATGGCTTAATTGCGATAGATATTAAAGCTAATGTAACCGTGATTAACGACGCTGCGCTTGAAGCCTTAGCCGTTGAGCGCGACGCAGTAGCCGGTCAGTCGTTGCAGGGCATGGTCCGTGGTTTTAATTTTCAGCGCTGGTTAGAAGGCGATGACGTACTGGCGCAGACACGAAGGTTGGAAATACACGGCAAGCGCTTTGTGGCCGACATTTTGCCGGTAATGGTACCGGATGAAACCGGGCATGAAATTCTGGCCGGCGCGGTTATCAACTTAAAATCGGAAAGCCGGCTGGGCCAGCATATGGTGGCATTTAAAAAAGGCGATCAGGAAAGCTTTAATACGCTGCAGGCACACAGCAACCTAATGCGTAAAGTTGTGCGTGAGGCGAAAAAAATGTCACAACTGGATGCGCCTATTTTAATTATGGGCGAAACCGGCACCGGCAAAGAATTACTGGCGCGGGCCTGTCATGCGGCCAGCAGCCGTTCTGGCAAACCTTTTTTAGCCTTAAACTGTGCGTCGTTGCCGGACAATGTGGCCGAGTCTGAACTGTTTGGTTATGGCAGCAATGCCTTTCCCGGCAGCACTGAAGGCAAAAAGGGCATTTTCGAGCAAGCCAATGGCGGCACGGTATTTCTTGATGAAGTCGGGGAGATGTCGCATTCATTGCAAACCAAGTTGATCCGCTTTTTGCAGGACGGCAGTTTTCGCCGTGTCGCCGATGAGAATGAAGTAAAGGTGGATGTGCGGGTGATATGCACCACGCAAAAAGACTTGCCCGGCATGGTGCAGGAAGGCAAATTCCGCGAAGACTTATTCTACCGGCTAAATGTGCTGACGCTGGCGTTGCCGGCGCTGCGCGAGCGCAAGCAGGATGTATTGCCGCTGGCTGAATTTTTTATTGCCCGTTTCGCTGCACGGCTGGGCCGCAAAGCGCCGAAACTGACCGACAACTGTGCGAACTTTTTACAAAATTACCCCTGGCCGGGCAATGTGCGCCAGTTAGAAAATGCACTGTACCGCGCCATTACCTTGCTTGAAGGCTTTGAGCTGGATAAAGAGCATTTGCAATTACCAAGCTACAACAATGATTTCGGTTATTTAGAGCAGGACTTTGACGGCACCCTGGACGAAGCGGTAAAACGCTTTGAAGCTAACCTGTTGCGTAAGTTATTTCCGGCTTACCCCAGCTCGCGTCAGTTGGCGAAAAAACTGGGCTTAAGCCATACCGCTATTGCCAATAAACTGCGTGATTACGGTATTAATCGTAAGAGTGTAAAAATATAACTACACTTTGTGCGTAAATCTTTACTTCTGCAGGGCCGCCAAAGCGATTTGGCGGCCCTTTTTGATCGTATTTGCGCCAAAGCTGATTTTCGTAGCGCCAACTTTACAAAACCAGCTGTTAGCTGTGTCAGCGCCGTAGTATGCCGCCCTCTTCCTTTTTTTTGCCGCTGGCGCATCATAGCGCCATCGAAGACGTAGCAGGGAACAAACAGATGTTAGATAAAATAAACCCACTGGGTACTGATGGTTTTGAATTTGTTGAATATACCGCCGCAGATGCAGAGGGTATTCAGAAATTAAAAGATTTATTTCATTCGCTTGGCTTTACTGAAGTCGCACAGCACCGTTCTAAGCAAGCCTGGTTATATAAACAAGGCGATATCAACTTTATTGTTAACGCTGAGCCAAACTCGCAAGCGGAAGAATTTGCCCGTGAGCACGGCCCCAGCGTATGTGCCATGGCCTTTCGGGTAAAAGATGCTGCCCATGCGTTAAAGCATGCTGTGGCTAACGGCGCTAAAGAATATAAAAACCAGATTGGCCCGATGGAGCTGAATATTCCGGCCGTATACGGTATTGGCAGCAGCTTGCTGTACTTTGTTGACCGTTATGGTGCCAGCAGCGTATATGACATCGATTTTAAATATTATGATAACTGGCAGCTCGACATGGCCAAACACGGTGTTGGCCTGGAAGTGTTAGACCACTTAACCCACAACGTGATGCGCGGCAATATGAATGTTTGGGCCGGCTTCTATGAGAACATCGGTAACTTCCGCGAAATTCGTTATTTTGATATCGAAGGCAAGTTAACCGGGTTGGTGTCTAAGGCGATGACAGCGCCGTGCGGTAAAATCCGTATTCCGATTAATGAATCATCTGATGATAAATCTCAGATTGAAGAATTTATCCGTGAATATAAAGGCGAAGGTATTCAGCATATAGCGCTGACCACAGAAAATATCTATGAAACGGTGCGCACGCTGCGTCAGCGCGGTATGGATTTTATGCCAACACCGGAAACCTACTACAACAAGGTCAACGAGCGGGTAGTGGGTCACGACGAAGACTTAGAGCAACTGCGCGAACTGCGTATTCTGATCGACGGTGCACCGATGAAAGACGGTATCTTGCTGCAAATCTTTACCAAAACAGTAATAGGCCCGGTGTTCTTTGAAATTATCCAGCGTAAAGGCAATGAAGGTTTTGGCGAGGGTAACTTTAAGGCGTTGTTTGAGTCTATTGAAGAAGATCAAATCCAGCGCGGAGTGCTGAGCAATGCGTAAATGGGCATCGTTTCCGTTAAAGGAAGGGGATGTATCAAGACAGGCGCACGCAGATTTTCCTGAGCAGGCGATATATGAGCGCGAGACCGGCCGCAGTGGCTTTTTCGGCCCGGCCACGCACTTTCATCACCGTCATGCGCCAACCGGCTGGACCGACTGGCAGGGGCCGCTTCGGCCGCACCTGTTTAACTTTAATGAGATTGGTGTTGACAACAGTAACTCGCCGTGGGCAGTGCCTGATTTACTGTTTAATGCGCATTGCAAAATGCGCACCTGGCGGCTTAAAGACAATATGAGCAAGTTGGTGCGCAATGCCGACGGCGATGAGCTGTTGTTTATCCATGAAGGCAGCGCTGATTTATATTGCGACTACGGCCATATGACAGTGCGCGATGGCGATTACATCGTGATCCCTCGCTCGACTATGTGGCGCTTAGAGCCAAAAGAGCCGATGTTTATCCTGCTGATAGAAGCCACCAACGACAGCTATCAGCTACCGGAGAAAGGCCTGGTAGGTAACCATGCTATTTTTGACCCGGCTATGCTGGATACGCCAAAAATTGATGCTGCTTTTAAAGCACAATACAGCGAAAGCCAATGGCAGGTCGAAGTAAAACGGCATGGTCAGGTATCGGTGATTACCTATCCGTATAATCCGCTGGATGCCATCGGTTGGCACGGTGATTTAGCGGTAATGCGCATTAACTGGCGAGATATACGGCCGCTGATGAGCCATCGTTATCATTTACCACCCTCGGCGCACACTACTTTTGTCGCGCAGCGTTTTGTGGTGTGTACCTTTGTGCCCAGGCCAATAGAAAGCGATCCGGGTGCATTAAAAGTACCGTTTTATCATAACAATGACGATTATGATGAAGTGCTGTTTTACCATGCCGGTGATTTTTTCAGCCGCGATAATATTGAAAAGGGTATGGTGACCTTCCACCCGGCTGGTTTTACCCATGGCCCGCATCCGAAAGCGTTTGCAGCCGGACGTGAGTACAAAAAGAAATTTACCGATGAAGTAGCGGTAATGCTGGATACCCGCGATGCGCTGGAAATGGGCACGGCGGCACTGGCAACTGAAAACCCGCAATATGTGAATAGCTGGAAAGTAGCACCACAGCAGGCAAAGGAATAACCATGAAGTTAGCAAGTTTAAAAAATGGCAGCCGCGATGGCTTGCTGGTAGTCGTTAGCCGTGATTTAAGCCGCTGTGTAGCCGTACCGGCAATAGCCAGCACTATGCAACAGTTACTGGATAACTGGGCGCAGTTAAGCCCTAAGCTTAATGAAGTGTACCAGGCGCTGAACAGCGGCAACGCAGATGGCGAAATGGCGTTTGAGCAAAGCCAGTGTGAATCACCTCTGCCACGGGCGTATCAATGGGCCGACGGCAGCGCTTATGTGAATCACGTCGAGCTGGTGCGCAAAGCGCGTAACGCCGAAATGCCACCAAGCTTCTGGACCGATCCGCTGATGTATCAGGGCGGCTCAGACGACTTTATCGGTCCGCGTGATAATGTCGAAGTGGTCAGCGAAGACTATGGCATCGACTTTGAAGGTGAAGTCGCGGTAATTACCGATGATGTCGCAATGGCGTGCAGCGCCGACGAAGCGCGCAGCAAAATCCGCTTACTGATGTTGGTAAACGACGTGTCACTGCGCGGCCTTATCCCGAACGAGCTGGCCAAAGGCTTCGGTTTTTTCCAGTCTAAACCGGCATCGGCATTCAGCCCGGTAGCGGTGACACCGGATGAACTGGGCGAGCATTGGCGTGATGGCCGCGTGCATCTGCCGTTGTTATCTACCTATAACGGTAAGCTGTTTGGTAAGCCCAATGCCGGTATCGACATGACGTTTGATTTCGGCCAACTGGTTGCCCATGCGGCTAAAACCCGCAATTTAGGCGCCGGTGCGGTTATCGGCTCCGGTACGGTATCGAATAAGCAGGGCACTGCACACGGTACTGCGGTTGATGAAGGCGGCGTAGGCTACAGCTGTATTGCTGAAATCCGCATGATAGAAACCATTCGGGACGGTAAGCCGTCTACTGCCTTTATGAAGTTTGGCGATACTATCCGGATGGAAATGCTGGACGCACAGGGCAACAGCATCTTTGGTGCCATTGACCAGCAAGTGGTGCAATATAAAGCTTAAGCGATAGTAAGCGGATGCGGATGTACTTTTTTCTGCGACCGTTGAAGGCCCGGATGGCCTGACAAATTCGCCGGGAGCGAATTTGAACAGCGTCGCTGGCCGGAACGGTGAATTTCATGGACGAAATTCATAAACGAGCCCCCAGGGATGGGTTTACGGCGTGTCGCAGAAAAAATGTACGCAGCAGCTGCGAATTCAAAGCAGGGTATCTTAAGGATGACAATGAAACTCTACGGTTACTGGCGCTCATCTGCGGCTTATCGGGTGCGTATAGCGCTGAATTTAAAACAGCTGAGTTTTGAAAATCTGCCGGTGCATCTGATTAAAAACGGCGGCGAACAACACAGCATTAGCTACAAAGCATTGAACCCGGCAGAGCTGGTACCAACATTTACCGATGGCGATATCAGCCTGAATCAATCACTGGCGATTATTGAATATCTGGAAGAGATGTACCCGGAACCGGCGTTACTGCCACAGGACCCGGCTGCCAAAGCCAAAGTACGGGCATTGGCACTGGATATCGCCTGTGATATTCATCCGCTGAACAACCTGCGCGTACTGCAGTACCTTAGCGGTACGCTGGCGCTGACGGATGAGGCAAAAACCGCCTGGATCCAGCATTGGTTGCATACCGGCTTTAACGCGCTGGAACAACGCTTAAGGCGCAGTGCAGGGCAGTATTGCTTTGCTGATACGCTAACCCTGGCCGATATCTGCCTGGTTCCACAGGTATATAATGCGCAGCGCTTCGCATTGGATATGACGGCTTACCCCATCATTTCTGCTATTCACCACCATTGTCAGCAGCTGGCAGCTTTCGCACTGGCAGCACCTGAGCAGCAACCCGATGCACAATAATGTGCTGTAACTGATGCCGGGATACAGCGCCGGTGTCAGCATTTATTGCCCGGCACTAGACGATTAGCTATAGTCGCCTATGATTAACTCTGTAGAGGCATTTCTTAATGCTTCGCGGTGAAAAAGCCGCTGAGTAAAAATAACAGAGACGTTCGTATCTGCTTCGGACATAATAGTCAGCACATTGGCAAGAGGTTGAGAGTAATGAGTAATTTAATGGCATCAGTCAACCAGCGTACCAATCTGGTTGGGCAAAACAGGTTAGAGTTATTGTTGTTTCGCCTGAATGGCTCTCAGCGCTTTGGTATTAACGTGTTTAAAGTTCGTGAAGTGATCCAATGTCCGGACTTAACCGAAATGCCGGGATCACATCCTTGTGTTCGGGGTATAGCTCACTTGCGCGGCGTGCCGGTGATGGTTATTGATATGAGCCAGGCCACCGGCGGTAAACGCCTTGAAGACTTGTCCGCGGCCTATATTCTGGTAACAGAATACAACCGTAATACTCAGGGCTTTTTGGTCGCTGGTGTTGACCGTATTGTTAACCTGAATTGGGAGCAAATAATGTCGCCGCCGCAAGGCTCCGGCAAGGCGCATTATTTAACTGCGGTAACCGAGATCGACAATAAGCTGGTGCAGATACTGGATGTGGAAAAAGTATTTGCTGAAATTTGTCCGATGAACGAAGAGGTCAGCGAAAGCGTTAAGTCCAAGCCATCAGCTGTAGATTTGACGCAAATTACCGTATTGGTAGCAGATGATTCGGCCGTAGCACGTAATCAGGTGAAACGGGCACTGGGCGCTATTGGCGTTAAAGTCGAGTTAGCTAATGATGGTAATGAAGCGCTGCAATGGTTGATGAAAAAAGCAGAAGAGTTAGGTGATAACTTTGTGCGTGAAATACCCTTGCTGATTTCTGATATTGAAATGCCGAAAATGGATGGCTATACCCTGTGCAGCGAGATTAAAGCCAATGAAAACCTGCGTAAAATCCATATTATTTTGCATTCTTCGTTAAGCGGGGTTTTTAACGAAGCTATGGTAACTAAAGTCGGTGCCGATCAGTTTATTGCCAAATTTCACCCTGATGAGTTAACGTCAGCAGTACAAAAGTGGTTAAATGCCGGTTAAGTGTAATTGCCCGGGTGTTGTCTGCACAGCAGATATCCCCGGGCTGGTAAGATACTGTAAGTGTGAGTTGATATGACGCGACAATACAAGTTACCGAAAAGATGGTTTAACAAAGGCCTGGTGTATGCTGGTCTGTTTGGTGTGGTGTTTCAGCTGTGTGCTTTTGTTTTTTCCTGGTGGCACGGTTTTGCTTTGCATGGCGGCTGGTGGCTGATGCTGTTGGCTCCGGGCTTGTGTATCGCCTCAGGTATGCTGCCATCGTTGCAGTTACAACAAGAGCAGGAATAACCCTTTATCGTTTGGGTTTGAACATGCCCTCTACCCGCACCTCTTTGATGCCTTGCTCGTTAAAATAGAAATTAACCTGGCCCGGGCCGCGGCTGAATTGAAAGTTTTCATCATTGAATTGCAGAATAAATACACCCGGCTGATTATCAACAGCAGGTTGTTGGTACAGCTTTAGCTTGTAGTCTTCTATTTGCAGTTCAAAGCCGGTGAGCGGCTCATTGACAAAGTCGGGAACCCAGACGTGTTTATCATCTTGCAGGATCAGCGCCAGCGAGTATTTTTGCGGTACAGTATGGACTGAAACGCTGTGCCGGCCAACGATAAAGCGGTAACTGCCATCCTGACGAAAATAGCTGAAGCCGAAATCGAATTCCTGCTCGCCACCTTTTGCCAACTGCACCTTGCCTTCTCCTGCTATGTCAAATTGCGCATAACAGGGCAGGGTACAGAGCATAGTGCTGGCCAGTAACAAGCTTGACAAGATGCCGGCTTTCATTGCAATGTTCCTTTTAAATGGCCGTGCAGAGTTATACCTGCGTTAAACCTACCACCAATTTTAACTGCTGGCCAGGCTGCAGGTAATTGCCGCTGTTAATATTGTTCCACTTTACTATGTCTGCCACGGTAACACTGAAACGTTGTGCTATGCGGGCCAAAGAATCGCCTTTGCGTACTTTATAGGTAACGGTGCGGGAGATGCCGGCGCTGCGGTTGTCTGATGCTGCTTGCTGCCAGATCACCAGCTGTTGGCCTAACTTTAACGATGCACGTTGTGCTATACCATTCCATTTAGCCAATTGCTCCACCGTAACTTTGTGCTCGCGGCTGATGTCCCATAAGGTATCGCCTTGTTTGACAGTATATGCCAGTTTATTGCCGCTGGCAGATTGTTGCTGTGCTTTGGCAATACGGTTAGGTTGGCTCAGGCTGTAGTCGGCGTTTTCAGCGTTTGCCATCGGGATCAACAGGTGTTGGCCGATACGAATGGTATTGCCGGATAACTTATTAATACGTTGGATGGCGCCAACAGCGGTGCTGTGTTGCTGGGCAATTTTGCCCAGTGTATCGCCTTTAACGACGGTGTAGCGCTGCCAGCGTAGCCAGTTTTGCACCGGAGTTTGTGCCAATTTTTCTGAGAAAGCGATGGTGGTATGTTTAGGTAACACCAGATAATGCGGGCCGTCCGGGTCGGTAGCCCATTGATTAAAGCCCGGGTTAAGTGCCTGAATGTCAGACACGTTTAAGCCGGCCATTTCAGCTGCTATTGCCAGGTCTATCTGGCCGCCTACATCGACGATATCGATTTTTGGTTCGTTAGCAATAAATTTCCAGACAATATCAAAGTCGTCCGGGCGCTTCAAAATATCAACTAACGCCAACAGTTTCGGCACATAGGCTGTAGTTTCTGCCGGTAAATCTAAAGACCAAAAATCTGTGGGCAAGCGCCGTTGCTTGTTACGTTTGATAGCTGCAAGTATGCGGCCTTCTCCGGAATTGTAGGCGGCAATCGCGTTTAACCAGTCACCTTCCAGCCTGTCGTGTAAATACTGCAGATATTCAAGCGCCGCCCGGGTAGAGGCGATAACATCGCGCCGGCCGTCGTACCAGAAGTTTTGTTTCAGGCCAAAGCGTTTGCCGGTAGCCGGCATAAATTGCCACATACCGGATGCGGCGGCATGTGAGTAAGCAAAGGGGTCAAAAGCACTTTCTACAATCGGCAGTAGTGCTAATTCCAGCGGCATATTACGCTTTTCGATTTCCTGCACTATATAGTGTAAAAAGGGTTGCGCACGGTTGGCAATACGGTCGAGGTAAGCCTGATGACCGCTGTAGTAATTACGTTGTTCAATAATCGGCCGGGTTTGCGGTACATTAAATGTCAGTTGAAACTGGATACGTTGCCACAAGTCTTCCAGCTCTGCTGCGTCGGGTGTAACGACCTCCGGTTCTGCAGGTTCGCCTTGATTCCACAAACGGTTGGCAATTTGTTCTGCAGAGGCGACATGTTTATGAAAGTCCGCCGGCTGCACTTGGGGGGCAGTTGTCGCGGCTGTGCTGATCTCGTCGGAGTTGTTGGTACTGACGCATCCTGCGAGTAGAACGGCACTTGCCAGGGCAGAGATTCTTTTAAACATTACTTCATCCCAAAGGTAAAAAATACGAATGTTACCTGTTCGACAGCGTATTGCAAGTCAGGCCTTGAACTGGTCTTTAGCTGCTCTTAGCATAGTAAATAAGGCAAGGGCAGAGTCTTTTTGCCATTTTTTCTGCAACAGTTTGTTATTGCTGCGTAAAAATGGATTAATTTTTTTCTCATTTGCCAGTGTTACCGGTAAGGTTGGCTGATTTTTTAAACGTAAATCACGGCAATGCTGGCTATATTCACTTAACGCAGCATTATCGCTATCGACATGCAGGGCAAACTGTAAGTTCGCCACAGTGTATTCGTGCGTGCAGAAAATTTGTGTGTTGTCCGGTAAAGCCAGCAGCTTTTGCAGAGAGTGCCACATTTGCGCCGCACTGCCTTCAAATAAACGACCACAACCGGCGCTAAATAAAGTATCACCACAAAACAGAACCGGTGCTGAATAAAAAGCAATATGATCAAGGGTATGGCCGGGCAGCGCTATTACATCAAATGTCAGGTTAAATTCGGTCAGCGACACGGCATCGCCCTGTTTAACTTGCTCGGTTAACTGTGGGATACGCTGCTGCCCTGCAGCAGGGCCTATCACCCGCACATCCGGAAACAGTTGCCGCAGTTTGGCAATGCCGCCGGTATGATCTGCGTGGTGGTGGGTGACTAAAATACTGTGTAATTGCTTTTGTTGTTGCGCTAAAAACTGTAGCACCGGTTCTGCATCGCCCGGGTCTACCACCATACAGTGCGAATGCCCGGGCTGACACAGCGCCCAAATATAGTTATCCTCAAAAGCAGGTATAGGTGTAATCTGGCTCATAATGGCAACAACAATAGTTTATCCGGATAGCAATTTAACATGAAACCGGCGTTAAGCGAAAAAGACAGGGCTATTCCTTCACAGTGGCAGCAGCTGCCGCAAGGCGGAGCGCTGGCGGCTGCAATATCAGTAAAGCTGCAACCGTGGTGGCAGCGTATTTTTGGTTACTACCTGTTAAAGGTAGGCGATCTCAGCTGTCAGGTAGATACCAGCGGTTGCAAAATTCTGCAGCATATTACCGTTGGCCGCCACAGCGATAATCTGATGTTGCAGGCTGAGGCTGACGCATTACCGGTAACTGACAGCACTGTTGATGCTGTGCTGCTGAGCCACAGCCTGGAATATACGCCCGATCCGCACCATGTAGTGCGTGAAGCGCATCGTGTGTTGGTAGCTGACGGATATTTGTTACTTACCGGTATTAACCCCTACAGTATGGTTGGTTTACTAAAGTGCTGGCCGGGGTTGGCACAGCAGTACCCGTGGCAAGGGCGGTTTTTCAGTCCGGCACGGATTAAAGACTGGTTGCATCTGGTTGGCTTTGAGGTGCTGGCTGAGCAGCGCTTTTTTTGTTCAGCAATGTTGGCAAAGCAATATGATAACGGACGCTGGCAGCAGTGGCAGGAGCAGTATCTGCATTATTTCGGCGCAAGTTATTTGTTGGTGGCCCGCAAACGTGAGTTGCCGTTAACACCTATCCGGCCAAAGTGGCAGCTAAATCCTGCATTTGCCGGACAGGTTAAAGGCGTCAGTGCCAGACAAGGCAGTAGTTAGCTCTGAGCAAGGTAGTCATTGGCTCTGTTAATCGCGTCCGCAGCGCTTAGTGTCATAAAGTACAAACGCGGGTTTTCCTGCTCCGGTGGCCTGTCGGGAATAAACCCTAAGCTGCTGTAACATTGCACAGCAACCTTATTATGCCGGTGCACATACAAGGATATATCGCGTTGCTGTTGGCTTAAAGCCTGAATAATCAGCTCGAAAATCAGCTGTCTGGCGAGGCCTTTGCCGCGGTGCTGCGGGTGGATCACTAATCTGGCCAGATGATGGCGCTCAAAACGGTCACAAAGTTGGCCAAACCCTAACAATAGACCACTGTCTGTATCTGATAAGCTGTAACTTTGCGTCGCCGGACGACAGAGTAATTCAAGAAAGCGCAGCTCGTTACAGGGATAATCAAAATTATCCCCGCCCCAGCTTTGTTGTTGCTCTGCGGATTGAAACCAGCTTTGTAATTGCACCATCTCAGCAATATTGGCCAGCGCCAGTTGTGTTGGCATATCAGGTTCCCTGTATGGCTGCTTAGCGGATAGTTACCACATTAAATCGTCAGGGATCTTAAAGTCAGCATAAGGGTCGTCTTCATCTACCTGTTGCTGTTTTACATTAAGCACAATAATGCTGTCGCTTTGGCGTTGCTGAATTTTTTCTGCCACTGCTGCCGGCACTAAATAGTATTGCTCATCTTGTTTGGCAATGGCCAGCAAGCCGCGGCTGAGTTCGTCATGCAGTTTGTTATTTACATACAGTCGTTTTACCAGTTTGCCGTCGGTAAAGTTGTAGGCCACCTCGCCTTTTGCCGTTATCGTATTGTTGCTGATCAGCTGTTTTACCTGAGCTGCAATGGCTTTTTGCTGCAACACAGCTTGTTTTTGCTGGTTTAACCGGCGGTCTCGTTCAATTTGTTGCTCACGGCTTTGCTGTGCCAATACACTGGCTTCGTTTACCACCGCTTGCTTTTTACCGGCTTGTACTTTTTGTTGATGTTTCTCTTTTTTCACCGCTTTTAACTTTTTTGCATCGGCCAGGCCGGCTTTTAACAGTTGTTCTTTTAATGCATTACTCATGATAAACCTTGTTTATTACTTACTAAAAGGCACTAAGCTTAATGCGCTTATAGTAGCGCAAAGCATGCGCTTGTAGAAATCAAACTAACTCAATTTGTCAGCTTCGGTTATCATATAGCGGTAATTTAAGGTTGAAGAGGTTCACTTTGCCATTTAATGATTTGTCGCTCGACCCGCGCCTGATGCGCTCGGTACAGCACTTGGGGTTTGTTAAGCCAACTGAAATTCAGCATGAAGCTATTCCGGCTGTCATGGTTGGCCGTGATCTGATTGTGTCATCGCAAACCGGCTCCGGTAAAACGCTGGCCTATTTGCTGCCGATGATGCAGCGTCTGTTAAAAAGCCGGCCATTATCAAAACGTGATGCCAGGGCATTAATTCTGGCGCCGACACGTGAGTTAGCCAAACAGGTTTATGCCCAGCTACGGCTGTTTGTGTCTAACACGCCGCTGACGTCAGCGTTGATTGTTGGCGGAGAGAATTTTAACGATCAGGAAAAGCTGCTGAAACGCCAGCCGAATATTATCGTAGCGACCCCCGGCCGTTTTGTTGATCATCTGGAGCATAAGTCAGTATTTATTAATGGCCTGGAAATGTTGATCCTTGATGAAGCCGATCGCATGCTGGATTTGGGCTTTATGCCGCAACTAACCGTTATCAATAAAGCCGCCGACCACCGTTTACGTCAGACGTTGCTGTTTTCTGCCACTTTGGATCACGCTGAAGTAGATGAACTGGCCCTGGCGTTGTTGAAAACCCCGCACCGTGTTGCGGTAGGTGCCTCACATCAACAGCATCAGGATATCAGTCAGCAGTTTTATCTGGCCGATCATCTGACCCACAAAGAGGCACTGTTACGGCATTTTTTACAGCAAAGTGATATTAAACAGCTGATTATTTTTACCGCCACCCGTGAAGATGCTGAGCGATTGGCATTATTGTGTGAGCAATTGGGTCGCAGTGCCGTGGGGTTAAGCGGTAAATTAAGCCAAAGCAGCCGCAATGCGGTAATGCAGGCTTTTGCTACCGGCAAACATCAGGTGCTGGTGACTACAGACCTGGCCTCGCGCGGGCTGGACTTACTGCAGGTATCGCACGTTATTAACTTCGATTTACCCAAGCATGCAGAAGAGTATGTGCATCGTATCGGTCGGACCGGTCGCGCCGGTGCTAAAGGTCAGGCTATTTCGCTAGTTGGGCCAAAAGATATTGCCGCACTGGAGCGGATTGAAGCTTTTTTACGCCAACCTACCGGTTTTAGTGTGGTTGATGGCTTAGCGGCGAAATTTGATGGTAAGCCTAAAGTCGCAAAAGCCGTTGCCAAGGCAGTGGCGGGCAAAAAAGCGGTGCAGGGCAAGGCTAAAGCAAAACCGGTTAAAGCAGTGGCAAAAAATAAACCGCAGTTTTTCGAAGGTGGCGACGATGGTTTAGCACCGGTAAGGCGTAAGCAAAAATAAATTCCAGGCTGGTTATTTTTTCGGCAGTATTGCTGCTACACTAAATTTGTTGCTGTTGCTTTACTGACAACAACAGGGTTATCAGTAACGTGGCACACGTTGCTGGTGCGGCCGGAGCAGAAAATATTTTCTGTGCAGCAGGCAAGGTTATTGACCCCTTATTTGGCTTCACTGATAATGAGGGCGAAAATATGTACTGGCCGGCGGTAATGGCCGCTACTATTTAAGTCGCCAGCGAGCTGGCAAATTTAGTTAAAGTAAGAGAGTGTTATGTCACAGTTAATTTCCGGTTCAGTTAAGTGGTTCAACGAAGAGAAAGGTTACGGTTTCCTGGAGCGTGATGGTGGTAAGGATGTGTTTGTTCACTTCCGTGCTATCAACGGTACCGGTCGTAAAACTTTAGTTGAAGGTCAGAAAGTTACTTTTGAAGTAACTGAAGGCCAAAAAGGCCCACAAGCTGAGAACGTAACTGTTATCGGATAATTCCGGCCAGGCTTGCATAAAACCGGCAACAGCCGGTTTTCTGTTATCTGCAACCCGCTAATTCGCCAACACACCATCTTGCTACCCATATAGTACAGATAAAAACAGCTGTTGCGCAGCCCCAGCATACCTACAGTTCGGTTGCAGTTTCAGCCATGGCATAAGTTAAAATGGCAGCGGCAATTGTTGTAACGCCGCCGTTTTAAAGCCTATTTGCAAACCAATTAATCTTACTCCCTGTTGCTGGCGACGTTGCCAGGCTTCATCCAATAGCGGCAGCAGTTTGTCCAGTTGCAGCGGTTGGCCCTGTTTTTCCACTGTGGTTTGGCGAAAGTCGCTGAACTTTAGTTTAATGCCGACTTTTTGAATCGGCGTCATACGCCCTGCGGCAGTATTGCTGTAGTTATCCAGCCGCCGCTGTAATTGCGGTAACAGCTGGCTTAATGCCTCTACACAGTCGTTATATTGCAGCAGATCCTGCTCCAGGGTGCGCTCCACACCGAGTGATTTACGTTGCTCGTTGCTGCATACCGGCCGCTCATCAATGCCGTTACTGCGCTTTAACAGGCTGTCGGCAAGGCCGCCAAAATGCTTTACCAATAGCGGTAAGGGTGCCGTGACGATATCAGCGCAATGATGCAGTCCCAGCAGGCTCAGGCGTTCTGCCGTTTTACTGCCAACGCCCGGTATGCGCTTCAGCGGTAATGTTTTGACAAATTCGCTGACTTTATCCGGCGTTAATACAAATAAACCGTCGGGTTTATTCTCGTCGCTGGCAATTTTGGCGAGAAACTTATTCGGTGCCACACCTGCTGAGGCTGTTAGGCCGGTTTCAGTATAAATACAGCGGCGGATATCTTCGGCAATGCGGGTGGCGCTGCCCTGAAATAAGTTGCAGTCTGTCACATCCAAATAGGCTTCATCTAACGATAAAGGCTCTATCTGGTCGGTATAACGGGCAAATATGGCGCGAATTTGCCGGCTTGCTGCAACGTACTTATCCATATTGCCACTAAGTAAAGTCAGTTGCGGACAGAGCTTTAATGCTTGTCCGGTTGGCATGGCAGAGCGCACACCATAGGCGCGGGCTGGGTAGTTACAGGTGGATATCACGCCACGACTTTGTCTGGAGCCGCCAATAGCCAAAGGCAGATGTTTTAGTGCGGGGTTATCACGCATTTCCACGGCGGCAAAAAAGCAATCCATATCAATATGTATTATTTTGCGCATGGGGTTGCCCTGGCTGTTTATATATACAGTATATTAGGCGGTGTCAGACCGGTTGTAAAGTCTGCGTCACGCTGCGGCGACAAGTGCTGCAAGGGTATTTTATATTCAGACGTTTAGATGGCTAAATTCTAAGTGCATAAATGTGGATTTAGCGGTAGAATAGCGGCCAATTTTATCAGCCTGTTTTGCTGTGCTGCATTTTTATCAGAAACTGTTTTTGTAACACCCGACTTTATTAAGACTAAGCGTGTAAGCCGCGCCAGGAGAGAGCATGTTAAAGCGTGATATGAATATTGCCGATTTTGATCCGCAATTATGGCAAGCCATAACAAATGAAACTGACCGTCAGGAAGCACATATTGAGCTTATCGCGTCAGAAAACTACGCCAGCCCACGCGTACTGCAGGCACAAGGCTCTCAACTGACCAATAAATATGCCGAAGGTTATCCGCACAAACGTTATTACGGCGGTTGTGAATATGTTGATGTTGCAGAAGATTTAGCCATCGCCCGTGCTAAAGAGCTGTTTGGTGCCGATTATGCCAACGTGCAGCCGCACTCGGGTTCGCAAGCCAACTCGGCAGTATTTCTGGCGCTGTTAAACGCCGGTGACACTATTTTAGGTATGAGCCTGGCACACGGTGGCCACTTAACGCACGGTGCCCATGTCAGCTCATCCGGCAAACTGTATAACGCAGTGCAATATGGCCTGCACCCTGAAACGGGCGTAATTGATTATGATCAGGCGGAAGCACTGGCGCTGGAGCATAAACCAAAGCTGATTATCGCCGGTTTCTCTGCCTATTCAGGTATTGTTGATTGGCAGCGCTTTCGTGATATCGCCGATAAAGTCGGCGCCTATCTGATGGTGGATATGGCCCACGTTGCCGGTTTAGTTGCGGCAGGCCTGTACCCTAACCCGGTAGCGGTGGCGGATGTGGTAACTACTACGACCCACAAAACGCTGGCAGGTCCGCGTGGTGGTTTAATTTTGGCGCGTAAAAACGAAGAGATTGAGAAAAAGCTGAATTCTGCGGTATTCCCTGGTGGCCAGGGCGGCCCGTTAATGCATGTTATTGCCGCTAAGGCTGTGGCCTTCAAAGAAGCGCTGCAACCGGAATTTAAAACCTACCAGCAACAAGTGCTGAAAAACGCCGTTGCGATGTGCGATGCGATGATAGCGCGTGGTTATAAGATTGTGTCCGGTGGCACGCAAAACCACCTGTTCCTGATGGATTTAATCGATAAAGATATCACCGGTAAAGAGGCGGATGCGTGGTTAGGCCAGGCGCACATTACCGTGAATAAAAACTCGGTACCAAATGATCCGCGTTCACCTTTTGTTACCTCAGGCTTGCGCATTGGTACGCCGGCAATTACCCGTCGTGGCTTTAACGAGGCAGAAGCCCGCACCGTGGCAAACTTCATTTGCGATGTGTTGGACAGCCGTGGCGATGCCGCTGTAATCGATAAAGTACGTAGCCAGGTATCTGAGCTGTGTGGCCGTTTCCCTGTTTATGCCTAAGTACTGATTAAGTGCTATGATGGCCGCTATTGCGGCCATTTCTTTATCCGGCCTTTTCTTTATCGCGCTTTTTGACGGTTTAGCAGGATTTTTATTATGTACTGTCCGTTTTGTAATGCTGATGATACCAAAGTAATCGACTCCCGATTGGTGGCCGATGGCCATCAGGTGCGCCGTCGTCGCGAATGTCTGGCCTGCCATGAACGTTTTACTACCTTTGAATCAGCCGAGCTGGTGATGCCGCGTATTATTAAACGTGATGGCTCGCGCGAGCCGTTTAATGAAGACAAATTACGCAGTGGTTTGTTACGTTCTCTGGAAAAGCGGCCGGTATCAACCGAACAAATTGAACAGCTGATCAATAAAATTAAATCGCAGTTGCGTGCTACCGGTGAACGTGAAGTCGGCAGTCAGTTACTGGGTAATCTGATTATGGATGAGCTGGTTAAAGTGGATAAAGTCGCTTATGTGCGCTTTGCTTCGGTGTATCGCTCATTTAAAGATATCCGCGAATTTGGCGAAGAAATTGCCCGTTTAGGGGAAAAAGCCTGATGTTCAGTGCTGCAGATACGGCCTTTATGGCACAAGCTATCCGGCAGGCTGAGCTTGGCCGTTATACCACCAGCCCGAATCCGAATGTTGGTGCTGTGCTGGTTAAAGATGGCGCGGTGATTGGTTGCGGCTATCATAAACAAGCCGGCGGGCCGCATGCTGAAGTGTTTGCGCTGCGCGAGGCTGGCACGGCGGCCAAAGGCGCCACCTGTTATGTTACCCTGGAGCCGTGCAGCCACTTTGGCCGCACGCCACCTTGTGCCGAAGCGCTTATTGCTGCCGGTGTCGCCCGTGTTGTGGTGGCGATGCAAGATCCCAATCCGCAGGTAGCCGGGCGTGGCGTGGCCATGTTACGCGCTGCCGGTATTACGGTAGAGATTGGCTTGCTGGAAACTCAGGCGAGGGCAGTAAACCCGGGCTTTTTGAGCCGGATGGAACGTCAGCGCCCGTATGTACAATTAAAACTGGCTGCCAGTCTGGACGGACGCACTGCGCTGGCCAACGGCGACAGTAAATGGCTAACCGGCGATGCCGCGCGGGCCGATGTTCAGCATTACCGCGCGCAAAGCTGCGCTGTGTTATCTACTGCCACCACGGTTATGGCTGACAATGCGCGGTTAAACCTGCGCGCAGAGCAATTATTGCGTAACGTTACGACGCTTGAAAACGGCGTGCTGCGCCAACCCAAACGGGTAATCCTCGACCGCAATGGTACTTTGGATGGCAAAATGGCGATATTTGATGACGGCGGTGAAGTGTTGTTATGTGTCAGCAAGCTTGAAAACAGCCGCCAGTTGCCCAATATCGCCAGACAAATTCATTGTCCGCTGGATAACAATGCCCAATTTGATTTACCGGTGTTGCTGGAACATCTGGCGGTACGGGAAAATATTAATACATTGTGGGTAGAAGCCGGCGCTACCCTGGCCGGTACCTTGCTGCAATTACAATTGGTTGATGAGCTGATAGTGTATATCGCACCCAAATTACTCGGTAATACGGCGCAGCCTTTGGCTGTATTGCCACAGTTTAGCGCTTTGGCCGCAGTGCCGCAGCTCAGCTGGACAGATGTGCGGATGGTGGGGCAGGATTTACGTCTTACCGCCTTGCTTACCTGAATGAACGGCTAAACAGGATAACGTATGTTTACAGGTATTATTGAAGCCACAGGTAAGCTGAGTGCTGTAAAGCGGCGCGATGCGGATATCAGTGTAACCATTTACAGCGACAGCCTGGATTTCAGCGATGTTAAGCTTGGTGACAGCATAGCGTCTAATGGTGTGTGCTTAACGGTAACGGCGTTAGCCAAGCAGAGTTTTACTGCTGATGTGTCATCTGAAACGCTGGCGCATACGCTGTTTGGTCAATATCAGACCGGACAGGTAATTAATCTGGAAAAAGCACTGTTGCCTACTACAAGGATGGGCGGACATATGGTCAGCGGCCATGTTGATGGCATTACCCACGTAACAAAAATCGAGGCCAGTGGCCGTGCCTGGCATATCTGGTTGGCGTTGCCCAAAACACTGGCACATTATATTGCCGCTAAAGGCTCCGTTACGATAGACGGCGTCAGCCTGACGGTTAATGAGTTAAGCGCAGACGCATTTCGTTTGACCATAGTGCCGCACACCGCGGCCTATACTACCATTTCGCAACTTAAAGCCGGTAGCAAGGTGCACCTTGAAGTGGATTTGATTGCCCGGTATCTCGAACGTTTACTGCACAAAGACAGCGACAGCGCAGTTGGCGGTGTCAATATGGCGCTGCTGGCACAGCGCGGCTTTTTATAAATAAGGTTTGTTATGCAACTGAATACTCCGGCTGAAATTATTGAAGATATTCGTCAGGGCAAGATGGTCGTACTGATGGATGATGAAGATCGCGAAAACGAAGGCGATCTGGTCATGGCGGCAGACTATGTTACACCTGAAGCGATTAATTTTATGGCAACCCATGGCCGCGGTTTAATATGCTTAACATTGAGCAAACAGCGTTGTAAACAGCTGGCGCTACCGTTGATGGTTGATGCAAATAAGTCGCCGTTTTCCACCAATTTCACGGTGTCGATTGAGGCTGCTGAAGGCGTAACCACCGGTATTTCTGCTGCCGACCGCGCCCGCACCGTTAAGGCTGCAGTAGCACGTGATGCCAGGCCTGATGATATTGTGCAGCCCGGACACATTTTCCCGCTGATGGCGCAAGACGGTGGCGTGTTGGTACGGGCCGGCCACACTGAAGCAGGCTGTGATCTGGCGCGTTTAGCCGGGCTTGAGCCGGCTGCTGTAATAGTGGAGATTTTAAATGATGACGGTACCATGGCACGGCGGCCGGATTTAGAGATATTTGCTAAAAAGCACGGTATTAAGATCGGCACTATCGCCGATTTAATTGAATACCGTAACTTAAATGAAACCACCATTGAGCAGGTTGCCAGTTGTCAATTGCCTACTGAAGTTGGCGAGTTTAAGTTAGTCACCTTTAAAGACACCATTGATAACCAAATTCATTTTGCTCTGGTTAAAGGCGATATCAGCGCCGATGAGCCGACATTGGTGCGGGTGCATTTACATGACACTTTCAGTGACCTGCTGATGGCCGACCGGGCCGCTAACCGCAGTTTTCCGTTACATACCGCTATGGAGCGTATTGCCCGTGATGGTGGGGTGTTGGTATTGCTGGGTAAGCATGAGTCGACCGAAGAGCTTATTCGTACTGTGCAGGCGTTTGAAGCCGAAGATAAAGGCGAGAAGCCGCGCAGCACACCATGGAAAGGTACTTCACGTAATGTCGGCGTTGGCTCGCAAATTCTGGCCAGTTTAGGCGTTAAAAAAATGCGTTTACTCAGTCAGCCGAAAAAATACCATGCCTTGTCCGGTTTTGGCCTGGAAGTGGTGGATTACGTTAGCGAGTAGGCACTGCGCCAACAAAGCGCGGCATGGCATAACAAAGTCTATGCCGGTTTATCTAGTGTTGTGCTATTATGCACGGCTAATTTTCAGCGGTCAGATTTTAAGGGCAACTTATGCAGGTAATTGAAGCAGGGTTTTCTGCCAAGGGTAAGAAGTTTGCAATAGTAGTAGCACGCTTTAACAGCTTTATTGTTGAGAGCTTATTAAGCGGCGCGACAGATACATTGCAGCGTATTGGTAATGTGGCCGAACAGGATATTACCGTGATCCGTGTACCAGGCGCCTTTGAATTGCCGCTGGCCGTGCAACGCGTTGCAGCCGGTAAAAAGTACGATGGTATTATTGCGCTGGGTGCCGTGATCCGTGGCGGTACGCCGCATTTTGAATATGTATCCGGCGAATGTACCAAAGGTATTGCTCAGGTGATGATGCAACATGACATTCCGGTAGCCTTTGGTGTGCTTACCGTAGACAGCATTGAGCAAGCCATTGAGCGTGCCGGCACTAAAGCCGGTAACAAGGGCAGCGAAGCCGCCATGTCGACGCTGGAAATGGTTAATTTACTGGCCAAGCTGTAACAGGAAGAGACACACAGATGAAACCTAATGCCCGTCGTCAGTCACGGTCACTTGCAGTTCAGGGAATTTACAGCTGGCATGTCAGCCAGAACCCTATTGCAGATATTGAGCAACAATTATTGCTGGAAGCCAACGTTAAACACCTTGATGTCGGTTATTTCCAGGATTTACTGCGCGGTGTGGTAAAAAACCACGCTGTACTGGACGAAGCACTAAAGCCCTATTTAGATCGTCCGTTTGATGAAATTGATTTTGTTGAAAAAGCCGTGTTACGGGTGTCAGCCTATGAGCTGAAGTACCGGCTTGATGTACCTTACAAGGTTATTATCAACGAAGCTATTGAGTTGGCCAAAGCGTTCGCTGCTGACGATAGCCATAAGTTCGTGAACGGCATTTTGGATAAAGCCGTACGCGTGCTGCGACCAAGTTAAAGGAGAGCCGGCAATAGCCGGCTTCTTAGTTTTATGGGTGAATTCGAACTCATTTCCCGTCATTTTGCCGCTTGTGGTGTTAAACGCAGCGACACCGCCATCGGTGTTGGTGATGATG
Source organism: Rheinheimera lutimaris (assembly GCF_013283795.1). Taxonomy (GTDB): domain Bacteria; phylum Pseudomonadota; class Gammaproteobacteria; order Enterobacterales; family Alteromonadaceae; genus Alishewanella; species Alishewanella lutimaris. The sequence continues at coordinate 18,266 of NZ_JABSOD010000019.1, read as the reverse complement.
GCGCTGTCTTGCAAGTGCGCGACGGCTACGACCTGGTTGTCACCACCGATACTATGGTTGTGGGTACGCACTTTTTCCCTGACGACAATCCCCGCGCATTAGGCCACAAGCTGGTAGCGGTAAATGTCAGTGATTTAGCTGCCATGGGTGCTGAGCCGGCATGGTTGTCGTTAGCGTTAACCTTACCTGCGGTGGATGAACCCTGGGTGGCTGCCTTTGCCGCCGGGTTGCATGAAACGGCGGAATATTATAACTGCCAGCTGATTGGCGGTGACACAACCCGCGGCCCGTTAAGCCTTACCATGATAGCCAAAGGCATAGTGCCCCGTGGTAAAGCGTTGACACGCAGCGGGGCTAAAGTGGGTGACTATATTTATGTTACCGGCACTTTGGGTGATGCGGCGTTGGGCCTCAAACTCTGCCAGGGCTTGCATGAAGTCAGTAAAAAACACCAAACCCATATATTGCAGCGTTTTCACTATCCATCCGCTCGCGTTGCATTAGGCCAGGCGCTGCGTAATATTGCCAGCAGTGCGATGGATTTATCTGACGGTTTATACGGCGATATTCAGCATATTTTAAAACGCTCCGCTGTCGGTGCCAGTATTGATGTTGCCCGTTTACCGTTGTCACAGGCACTGAAAGACAGCTGCGATAATGCCACTGCTATGCAATTGGCATTATCCGGCGGTGAAGATTATGAGCTGCTGTTTACGGTGCCTGAAGCACGACGCGGTTCACTTGATGTATTGCTGTCACCTTATGGTGTACCTGTCAGTTGTATCGGCCGTATTACCGGGGTAGCCGGTAAGCTGGAGCTGAAGCAGGGCGAGCAGTTGTTTAATTATCAACACCGGGGTTTTTCGCATTTCGTATGATAAAACCGCAATTTAATCTGAAAAAATGGTACCAGTTTCTGGCCCTCGGCTTTGGCAGTGGCCTCGCAGCAAAAGCGCCCGGCACTTTCGGTACCCTGGCCGCAGTGCCTTTAGTGGCTTTGTTGTTGTGGTTGGGCAATGCTTATTTGCTGGCCTTTGTGCTGTTTGGCAGTGTACTGGGGATTTACCTGTGTGGCCAAACCGCAGCTGATGTTGGTGAGCATGATCATGGCGCTATTGTCTGGGATGAAATTATCGGCTTTGGCATAACCATGTTGTGGCTGCCGTTGCATTGGCAAACCTTGTTAGCCGGCTTTGTATTATTTCGTCTGTTTGATATTGTAAAGCCCTGGCCAATCAGTTGGCTGGACAAAAAAGTACACGGCGGCATTGGTATAATGCTGGATGATATATTAGCCGGTATTGCAGCGTTGCTGCTGATGCACCTGCTGCTGCCGTTTTTTCCCCTGGGTTAATCCACGCTACGTAAGAGACGACATCAATGAAAAACACCTTACTGTTGCTTTTATTGTTGTGTTCTTGCTCTGCGTTTAGTTACAACCAGCAATCTGTATACGACTTTGACATTAAACACTGGGGCAGCACTGAAGGCCTGTCCAGCAATTCTGTGCGGTCCGTAAGCCAGGATTCTCAGGGCTATATCTGGTTGGCAACTCAATTTGGTCTGAATCGTTTTGACGGAGTGCAGTTTGAGCACTTCAGCAAAGAAACACACCGCCAATTGGCCAGTAATGTCTTAACCAAGCTGTTGCACGACAGCCGTGGCTACATGTGGGTGGGCACTAAAGCAGGTTTATCCGGTTTTGATCCCCTGACATTAAAATTTGATCGCTACCAGGTTTTGGCTGAAGTTACCGCCATTCTCGAAGTACGGCCCGGAGAGATCTGGGTGGCGGCAGACAACTTGTTTCGCATCAGTAACGGTAAGGTTAGCCGCGTAGAGCAAATACGCTCTCAGGTCAGCCAATTGGAGCTGGTGGGGGATCAGGTATGGGTCAGTAGTGCTGAACAGCTGTACCGCATTGATCTTGATGGCAATACGGAGAGCTTTGCTTTGCCGGCAGGGCTGATGCAAACGCCGGTGTATGATCTCTATCACACCGAAAGCGGCTTACATATTGCCGGAGAATCCGGTTTTTATCATCTGGACGCGTCAGCAACAGTAAAAAAATGCGAATTGCCGGATCACAGCAACACTGCCGTGTATAAATTGTTACGCGACAGCAGGGGCAACAGCTGGATTTCAGCGCACCGCAAGTTATTCCACCGTCACCCGAATCAACCCTGGCAGCATATTACCGGTGACGAACTGGGAAGCTATCCCTGGTTCAGTGATATTTTTGAAGATAAAGATCAGAATATTTGGCTGGCCAGTTTCAGCGATGGCATCTACCGCGCATCAACCAGCAATATCCGCCGTGTGCTGCCGCCAGACGCGGATCTTATAGTACGTAGCGTGTCTGTAACGCCGGATGACACTTTGCTTGTCGCCGGCCAATCTAATGTTGGTGAAATGCGGGCCGACGGCAGTTATCACGAGTTGGTCAATGCACAAAGCCTTGGTGCTGCTACCGTGTATGACATTTACTGGCCGCAAGCCGATGTTATGTGGCTGGCGCTGGACAAAGGTGTTATGGCATACCGTCGGGGCAATGAAGGACTTAAACCGGCGTTTGAAGCGTTAAAAGGCTTTACTGTCAGAGTATTACAACCTGACCGGCAAGGCGGCGTTTGGTTGGGCGGAGTGATGGGGTTATACCGCTATGATCAACAGCAGCTGACGCCCTTTGCCTTAAATGATGAACTGGAATCACGCAATATTACTGTGCTGCAGCAACAGCAACAACGGTTGGTGTTCGGTACTACCAGGGGCTTATATCAATATCAGCAGCAACAACTTAGCCGGCTGGGTGTCGGCACTGCTTTGTTTAACAGCTATATCACCGCGTTGCAGTTGTTACCCGACAACACCGTGTTAGCCGCCACGCTGGATGATGGTATTTTTGTGCTGCTGCCAGCTCAGCAACAGTGGTTACAGTTACATGCCGGTAACGGTTTACCGCACAGTCCGGTAGTAAGCCTGCAATTCGATGCCGCTTCAGATTATATTTGGGTTAGTAGCCACAAAGGTATTTTCCGGTTGCGCGCGGCAGATTTGCCTCAGCTTGCTACAGGTAACGTAAAGGTTGAAGAGGTGCTGGGGCCATATGACAGGCAGCTTGGCACTGTACCCGGACGCTGTTGTAATGGTGCCGGCCACGCTAAGGTAGCGTTGTGGCAGCAGCAATATTGGTACCCTACGCTCAAAGGTTTGGTAGCGGTGCCGGCAGATCTGAATCAGGGGCTTGAACGTGCACCAACACCTGTTATAAAAAGCGTGCTCGGACAGCAGGACTATGTTGTTGATAATGAGCAAGCCAGGTTGGTGCTGGAGCTGGACGACCGCAACCTGAGTATTCAGTATTCAGCACTGGAGTTCGTTAAGCCGGCTGCATTGAAGTTTCGTTATCGCTTGCGTGGTTTCGATCAGCATTGGCATGACGTAGGAGAGCGGCGCGAGGCGGTGTATACCAATCTTACGCCAGGTAGTTTTGTGTTTCAGTTGCAAAGCCGTTTCGATAACGAAGCCTGGCATGACAGCCAGGGCGTGGAGCTGGAGCTGGTTATCCCGAAACGTTTTGATGAAACCCTGATCTATCGTGCCTTATGGTTGTTGTTAGTATTATTTTGTTTATATGGTTTGCTGTGGTTGCTGCGCCGTAATACCCAGCATCAGCAGCAACAGATGACCCGGCTGGTGCGTCAACGTACGCAGGAACTGGAAAACAGTAACCTGAAACTGAATGAGCTGAACGAGCAGTTAGCGCTGCTGACACACAAAGACAGCTTAACCGGGTTGCGTAACCGGCGCTTTATGTTTGAGCAGTTACCGAAAGATATTGAGCATTTTCAGCGCAATCGTGAATCGATGCAGCTGCAGGGTAAATGCGTGGCATTGATCCACTTAGATCTGGATAACTTCAAGCAGGTAAATGACCAGTTTGGTAACAGTGCCGGCGACAGCTGTATTCAGCAGGTAGCGGGTATTTTAATTCGCGAAACCCGCGGCTCTGACTATGTCGTTCGTTTTGCTGGTGAAGAGTTTGTGCTGGTACTGCGTGATATTCAGCTGGAGCTGGTTGCACAGTTTTGCTACCGGCTGAATGAGCTGATTGCTAAAACGGTATTCAGCTTACCGGATGGCCATCGCACGCGGTTAACCTGTTCGGTGGGTTACGCGGTATATCCGCTGGCGTTGCTGGGCGGACAATTAATTAACTGGGAAATATCGTTACAATTAGCTGAAATGTCGTTGTATCAGGTAAAGCATACCGGTAAAAACGGCGTGGCGACTATCCATTTTGATCAGCAGGTTGATGCGTTTGAGTTTGAAGATTCGTCTCATATCGAGGCGCAAGTCGAGCGCCTGCTGGCGGCCGGCCTGGCAAGATTTGAAGTGAAGAACCAGCCATAAAAAAACCGCCGGCCGGCGGTTTTTTTATGGCTTTGCTGTTATGTCAAAGCTGTTAGCGCTGCCAGAATGCCGGCGCTGTCCAGCCCCAGTTCGGCGTATATCTCTTGCTGGCTGCCATGTTTAATAAAGTGATCCGGTAAGCCCAGGTGCGTCATGCTGACGTTAAGCTGTGCCTCTGCAACAAACTCACTTACCGCCGAGCCGGCACCACCCATAATGGCGTTGTCTTCCACGGTAACAAAGCGACTGTGGCTGGCGGCTAATTGTTGCAGTAAGTCGCGATCTAAAGGTTTAACAAATCGCATATCTACCAGCGTAGCATTTAACTGCTCTGCAGCTTCAATACAGGCGCTCAACAGCGGGCCAAAGGCCAGAATAGCCAGCTTTTCGCCCTGACGTACTACTTTGGCTTTGCCGGTAGGTAACAACTGCATTTGTGACTGTACGGCAATACCGGTTGCGGAGCCGCGCGGATAACGCACTGCAGCCGGGCCCTGATATTGATAACCGGTGTACAGCATTTGCCGGCATTCATCCTCGTCCGAGGGCACCATAATCAGCATATTAGGAATGCAACGCATAAAGCTTAAGTCAAAGGCGCCCTGGTGGGTTGGGCCGTCCGCACCCACTACCCCGGCGCGGTCAACTGCGAACAGTACGTCCAAATCCTGTAAGGCAACGTCATGGATCAACTGGTCGTAACCCCGCTGCAAGAAGCTGGAGTAAATAGCCACTACCGGCTTCAGCCCTTCAATCGCCATACCTGCAGCCAGGGTTACCGCATGTTGCTCCGCAATGGCGACATCGAAGTAACGTTTAGGGTAGGTTTTGGAGAACCGCACTAAATCAGAGCCTTCGCGCATGGCCGGAGTAATGGCTTGCAGCCGCTCATCCTGTGCTGCCATATCGCAAATCCAGTTACCGAAAATGTTAGAAAAGCTTGGCAGGCCGGCTTTTTTTGCCGGTTGCTTGCTGTCTTCCGGGTTAAACTTCGCCACTGCATGGTAGCCGATAGGGTCGGCTTCTGCCGGAGCATAACCTTTACCCTTTTTGGTGACGATATGCAGCAGCTGCGGGCCTTTTAAATTGCGCATATTACGGATGGTATCAACCAGCCCTAATACATCATGGCCGTCAATCGGGCCTATATAGTTAAAGCCCAGCTCTTCAAAAAAGGTACCAGGCGTTACCATACCTTTAAAATGTTCTTCTGCACGGCTGGCCAGCTCATGCAAAGGTGGTACGCCACTTAAGATTTTCTTGCCGCCCTCGCGCAGGCTGGTGTAAAAGCTGCCGGATAAAATACGGGCAAAATAACGGTTTAAGGCGCCAACGTTTTCTGAAATCGACATTTCGTTGTCATTCAGAATAACCAGCATATCAGGGCGCACTTCGCCGGCGTGATTCAGTGCTTCAAATGCCATACCGGCAGTAATGGCACCATCACCTATGACGGCAACAACTTTACGGTTATTCCGTGCCTGCTGCGCGGCGATAGCCATGCCCAGCGCAGCGCTTATTGAGGTGCTGGAGTGACCAACCGACAACACATCGTACTCACTTTCTTCGCGGTACGGAAAAGGGTGTAAACCGTCTTTCTGACGAATAGTGTGCATACGCTCAGCACGACCGGTAAGGATTTTATGCGGATAAGCCTGATGACCGACATCCCATATGACACGGTCAAACGGCGTGTTATACACGTAGTGCAGCGCTACTGTCAGTTCAACAGTGCCCAAGCCAGAGGCAAAGTGGCCGCTACTTTGGCTAACGCTTTGTAATAAATAGCTACGCAGCTCGTCACTGAGTGCGGGCAGCTTATCTTGCGCCAGCTGACGCAGCTGCGCGGGTAAATTAGCCTGGGCTAATAACGGGTAATCGTTAATATCTAACGCCATAATCCATGCCTGTGTTAAAACCTGCGTTCGATAATGTACTGCGCAAAAGCGCGTAATTCATCAGTGTTATACGGTAACGTCGCCAGAGCGTTCAGTGCATCGTGATAAAGTTGCTGTGCTTTCGCTTTGGCATTGTCCAGCCCAAGTAGCGCCGGGTATGTTGATTTGTTCGCCCGGGTATCAGAGCCCTGCGGCTTGCCCAAGGTTGCAGTATCACTTTCGATATCGAGAATATCATCCTGCACCTGAAATGCCAGTCCTAATGCACGGGCAAAGTCGAGCAATGCATTCAGCTCGGTTGTATCGCGTTTCGGGCTGCATAGCCACGCCAGTTGAACGGCACTTTCAATTAAAGCGCCGGTTTTTAGCCGGTGCATACGCTCGAGCTGCGCCAGTGTACTATTTTGGTTGGTCTGAGCTAAGTCTATAGCCTGGCCGCCGCACATGCCGCTGTAACCTGCGGCAACAGCAAGCTGTTGTACCATTTGCAATATCTGTACAGTATCAACCTGCCTGTAGGGGTGGCTGCTGATAAGCTCAAACGCCAGCGTTTGTAAGGCATCACCGGCCAGTATCGCGATAGCTTCGTCAAATGCCTTGTGGCAGGTAGCTTTACCGCGGCGCAGGTCGTCATCGTCCATTGCCGGTAAATCGTCATGAATTAATGAGTAGCTGTGTATGGCTTCCAAAGCAGCGGCAGGACCATCCAGGTCATGTAATGCAGCGCCGAGCATGGTGCCGCAACTGTATACCAAAAAAGGTCTTACCCGCTTGCCCCCCAGCAACAAACTGTAAGACATGGCCTCAAGTAAGCGCTTGTCGGTTGTACTGCGGTTAGCCAGCAATTGCTGTAAATGCTGCTCTACCCGCTGTTGGTATAGCGGTAAGTTTTGCGGTAACACCTTATTATTCACCTGCTTCAGGTTCAAACGGCAACAGGCTTTCCTGCTGTTGTTGCTGCATTAGCATTTGTACTTTTTGCTCTGCGGTTTGCAATAACTGTTGGCTTTGTCTGGCCAGGGTAATACCGCGTTCAAACTGCTGTAATGACTGATCAAGCGACAGCTCGCCTTGTTCCAGTTGTTGTACTATCTGTTCAAGTTCAGAAAGTGTTTGCTCAAACTGGCTGAGATCGGCTTTTTTCTTGCTCATACTACCCCCGGAAAAAGTGTGCGCAAAGGTACCTTAGCAGGCTATTATGGTCAATCAGAAAGCGGATGGGAAAGGCTAAATTGATAATTTTACGCAATTTATACTTAATCATTCAGCGCATTTGTCGATAAACAGCTATCGTCTAAGATAAACTGGTAGAAATAGCCGGTATAGCAGTGGCTCAGTTGAGGAGAAAACAGTGGATTTAGCTACCCTGGTTGGTATGTTGGGCGCAATTGGCTTTATTATTATGGCGATGGTGCTGGGTAGTAGCGGCAATGTTGGTATGTTTGCCGACACCGTGTCTGTCTTGATCGTGTTTGGCGGCTCTATCTTTGTGGTTATTTCCAAGTTTACGCTGAGTCAGTTTTTTGGCTCCGGTAAAGCTGCCGCTAAAGCCTTTATGTTTAAAATTGAAGCACCGGAAGAGTTAATCGAAAAAGCGGTACAACTGGCAGACTCCGCCCGTAAAGGTGGTTTTTTAGCATTGGAGGAAGCTGAGATCCCCAATGCTTTTATGCAAAAGGGCGTGAATATGCTGGTAGATGGTCATGATGCTGATGTCGTGCGCGCTACCTTGCTAAAAGATATCAGCCTGACCGAGAAACGCCACGAAACCGCTATTGCCATTTTTAAAAGCCTGGGTGACGTGGCTCCGGCAATGGGTATGATAGGTACCCTGGTCGGATTAGTGGCAATGTTATCTAATATGGATGACCCTAAAGCCATAGGACCTGCAATGGCGGTGGCGTTGCTTACCACCTTATACGGAGCCTTTATTGCCAACGTTGTAGCTATACCTCTGGCAGACAAGCTGGCAATCCGAAACCAGCAGGAAAAGCAAAACAATCAGCTTATTCTTGATGCCATACTGGGTATTCAGGATGGCCAGAACCCGAAAGTTATTGAAGGCATACTGCGCAATTATTTGGCTCAGGGCAAACGTGAAGTCGTGCCGGCGGAGTAAGTTATGAGTGATGAAGCAGAAGAATGTAAATGTCCACCGCCGGGTCTACCGGCTTATATGGGCACTTTTGCCGACTTAATGGCACTGTTAATGTGCTTTTTTGTCTTGCTGCTGGCATTTTCTGAAATGGACGTGCTGAAATTTAAGCAAATTGCCGGTTCGATGAAGTTTGCTTTTGGCGTACAAAACAAAATTGAAGTGGAAGATATTCCTAAAGGCACCAGCGTGATTGCGATGGAGTTTCGTCCCGGCCGGCCGGACCCAACGCCGATTGAAACCCTGCAGCAGCAAACCATCGATATTACCCAGCAAGTTATCGAGTTTCAGGCCGGAGAAGAGGACTCCGCCGGCGGGCGGCAGGAGCAGCGCGAAGATTTAAGTGGTGGTCAGTCGATCAGCAATGCTGAGGAGATCATGGACGGCGAGCAGGCCTCTGCTGAAGCCGAAGCCCAGGCGCAGCAAGAGCAAACCAATGAAATGGTAAAAAAACTGGCTGAGCAGTTAGAGCAACAAATTGTCGATGGTGCTATTGAGCTGGAATCTTTAGGGCAGCAAATTATTATTCGTATCCGCGAGAACGGCTCTTTTCCGTCCGGCTCGTCGTTTTTACAGCCACGGTTTAAACCTATTATTCAGCGTATAGGTGGTTTGTTAAATGACGTACCGGGGCAAATCACTGTAACCGGCCATACCGACGATATTCAGGTATCGGACGAATTGCACAGCAATAACTGGGATTTATCGGCCAAACGCGCGGTATCGGTAGCCACTGAGATGGTTAAAGCTGATGGTTTTGACCGCACACGTCTGGTGGTGGTGGGGCATGCTGATACCAAGCCGTTGGTACCGAACGAAGATGAGCTGAGCCGGCGGCGCAACCGCAGGGTAGAAATTGCTATTATGCAGGGTAAAGCGAAAGAGTCTGATCCCATCAGCCTTGAACCCCCTCCTGCGCCAGAAAGCTAAGTTGCTACAAAACCAGACTGTCATAAAGTTAGTTTGGCACAAAGCGCAGATTAGGTCTTTAGCTACAGATCCGCTATAATCTGCGCCACTTTTTTTCCTGCTTAACTATGCTGCTACCCGATGATTGAATTCCTTATCAAATTACACCCTGAAATCGCCATTAAAAGTAAATCGGTGCGTAAACGCCAAACCTTGCTGCTGGAGCGCAATCTGAAGACTATTCTGCTGCAGGTAGATGCTACTGTGGTGGTAAGTAACAATTTCGATCATCTTACCGTGCGCTGTGACAGTAATGATGCTGGTTTGCGTCAGCGCTTAATTGAGCGGCTGGAATGTATTCCGGGTGTGGTGGCTTTTGCTGAAATGCAATCCAGCACTTTTACCAACCTGCATGATATTTTTGAACAGGTATTGGCGGTATACGCGTCGCAGCTGGAAAATAAAACCTTTAGCGTACGGGTGCGTCGCACCGGCAATCACGACTTCAGCTCAATTGAAGCTGAGCGTTACATCGGTGGTGGTTTAAATCAGCATGTTGCCAGTGCCAAAGTGCAACTTAAAATGCCTGATCTGGTGGTGACACTGGAGATTAAAAAAGACCTGCTGATTATGGTGCGCAAGATGCATCAGGGCATGGGCGGTTTTCCGTTGCCGTCGCAGTCTGATGTGTTGTCTTTGATTTCCGGCGGCTATGACTCCGCGGTAGCCAGCTACCTGATGATCCGCAAGGGCCTGCGCACTCACTACCTGTTTTTTAACCTGGGTGGTGCCGCGCATGAAGCCGGTGTGCGCGAAATGGCGTTTCTTATCTGGCAAAAATACAGCTTGTCGCACAAGGTGAAGTTTGTCAGTGTTAACTTTGCGCCGGTGGTTGACCAAATTCTGGAGAAAATCGATAACGGCTTAATGGGCGTGGTGCTGAAGCGTATGATGATGCGTGCAGCCAGTGAAGTAGCCGAAAGCCTTGGCATTAAGGCGATTGTCACCGGTGAGAGCATCGGCCAGGTGTCAAGCCAAACCATTGCAAACTTAAGTGTGATAGACCGGGTAACCGAAACGTTGATACTGCGGCCTCTGATTTATCAGGATAAGCAAGAGATCATCAATTTAGCGATTAAAATCGGTGCTGAAGATATTGCTAAAAGCATGCCGGAGTACTGCGGTGTTATTTCGAAAAAACCCACAGTAAATGCCGTATTGGCAGACGTGTTGGCGAACGAGCAACAATTCGATTTCAGCGTGCTGCAGCAGGCGGTGCAATCGGCCAAAGTGTTAGACATCCGCACTGTGGACTACCAGGCAGAGCAACAGGCGCATGTAGTTAGCGAGCTGGCACTACTGCCGGCAGATGCCATAGTGCTGGATATCCGCAGCCCGGAAGAGACTGATATTAAACCGCTGAGCGTTGATGGTCATCAGGTTATTGAGCTGCCGTTTTTCCGCTTAGCATCGCAGTTTGCCGCTTTGGACCAAACGAAGCAGTATTACTGTTACTGCGAGCGTGGTGTTATGAGCCGTTTGCAGGCTGTGGTGTTGCAGGAACAGGGCTTTGCCAACGTAGCCGTTTACCGGCAGTAACGCTGTTGCAGTTGCAGCAGCTGTTGCTGCAACTGTGAATTGTGCGGTACGGCAATATTAAAGCGTGCCGCTTGTGCCACGATAAAACCACTGATAGCGTTAGTTTCGGTGCGCCGCTGATGCACCACATCTTGTTGCATCGAAGAAAAGTTCTCTGCAGTGCGCTCAATCACCTGCATAACGTTTTGTTGCACTAAAGCCGGTTGCAGCGGGTAACCGGCAGCGGTTGCTACCTGGCATACCTCGTGTAAAATCGCCTTGATCTGCTGTTGATACTGCGGCTGCGCTAAAGCGCCGTTTTTGCAGTTATGCAGCGCTGTCAGCGGGTTAATTACGGCATTAATCGCCAGCTTTTGCCATAAAAATGGTTCAATGTCTGCTGCTACCGCTAAAGGCCCGAGCGCAATGTCCATTGCCTGTGCCACGGCGGTTGTATGCCGGCTGGCCGCGGCGTTAAGTGGCGCCAGTACGCTGTGGCCGTTACCGGTATGCAGTATTGCATCCTGCTGTTTTAATGCGCCGTGCGTAGTGGTTAAAAACCATAAACCCTGAGTTGGCAGCAGCAGCGGCAGTACCTCTGGTATTGTACCCATACCATTGTGGCTCAGCACCAGTTGCGCGTCCTCCGTTAGAAAGGGTTGCAGGGTCTTAACGGCATCGAACACAGCATAACTTTTTACCGGTATAAGTACGGCTTGCAGTGGCGGTGTGGCGCTTAAAAACTGCAGAGGCTGTTGCTGAAACTGAATATCGACAATGGCGGGCTGGTGTAGCCACAGTCCGGGCTTGTAGCCGGCCAGTTGCAAGCGGCTGGCAGCCAACAAACCAATGGCACCGCGGCCAACTATGTTCCAGCTTAACGCTGGCTGCGTGGACGTATTTTGTGCCACAGGGCGCGAACCAGGTAAAAACATACAATGCCGCCGATATCGGCCAGCCAGTCCCACCAATCACCGTTACGGCGGGTAAAGTGGTGCTGGACTAACTCTACTGCGCCGCCATACATACCCAACAATAAAAAAGCCAGCCAAGGGTTAAGTTTAAAACCCTTCCAAAGCAAAGCGGTAAGAATAGTAAAAATACCGAAATGGGCAATTTTGTCCATATGGGCAAAGCCGCCGCCAATACGATGTCCGCTTAGCTCAGCCAAAAAGCCGGCAGTGGCCAGCATAAAACACAATATACATATCCAACGATAAAAAACCTGCGACACAGCTTACCCCTGTATAAAACGGCGCTCGGATTGTAGCAGTTTTCTGGTTATAATCACCAGCAGACAGAATGGCTTATGCTAAAGGAGATTTTTAATGCCCTCATTCGATATCGTTTCAGAAATTGATTTGAACCAGGCTAACAACGCGGTGGAGAACGCTAAGCGGGAACTGGAAACCCGCTTTGATTTTCGCGGCGTGAACGCCAAAATTGAGCTAAAAAAAGAACAGATTGAACTGACCGCTGAAGCGGATCAACAAGTTATGCAGCTGTTCGATATTTTTGCCATTAAAGCCAGCAAGCTGCAGCTTGATGTCAATAGTTTCAAAATTGAGAAAGAAGAACGCCATGGTAAATTCGTCACCCGCTATGTCAGCATTAAGCAAGGTATTGATAAAGACATAGCGAAGAAAATCATCAAACTGATTAAAGACAGCAATATTAAAGTGCAGGTGGCTATTCAGGGCGAAGAGTTGCGGGTAACAGGTAAAAAACGTGACGATTTGCAAGCCGCAATGCAACTGGTCCGTACATCTGATCTGGGCCAGCCTTTCCAGTTTAAAAACTTCCGTGACTAAACTGCATAGCGCTTGACTGTTTTAGCCATCCGGAGCGCTGTTGACTTTTAACTTCGCCACGTTAAACTGCACGCGGCTCCGTCAGGGAGCCGCTTTTTCTGGTGCTGCAGGCAACTGCAGTTAAACGGGAATCTGGTGTAAATCCAGAGCTGCCCCCGCAACGGTAAACAACTGAACTGCATTCACAGCCACTGTCGCAAGATGGGAAGGCGAGTGCAGGCGCAAGCAGGTTGTCAGCCCGGAGACCGGCCGGAAAAATCCTTTAACCATACTAAATGTGCGGCGGGCACGTTTTCGGAGCTTACATGTTTAAACCTGCTTTGGCGGCCGTGTTGGTCGCATCTTGTTTTTCGGCTACTGCTGAGGACATCGAACATATCAGTATTTACGCTAACCGCACCGCCACGCCGCAACAAGACGTGCTGGCCAGTGTCACGGTATTGGAACGCGATGATATCGTCGCCCGCCAGGCCAACGACTTACCAGCCTTATTGGCGCAACTGCCGGGCATTAATTTGTCGCGCGACGGTGGCCGCGGGCAAAATAGTGGTCTTTACATCCGTGGCGGTAATACCGGCCACACCCTGGTCGTAATTGACGGCGTGCGCAGTGGCTCTGCTACTCTGGGTTATAAAACACTGTCGATGCTGCCGCTGGAATTGATTGAACGTATTGAAGTAGTACGCGGCCCACGTGCGGCCTTGTACGGCTCTGACGCTTTATCCGGTGTTATCGCCATTACCACAAGACGCGCCGGCGCAGTAGAGCTGAACGCAAATATTGGTAGTTACGGCCAGGCCGGGACTGATATCAGTGTGCGTCATACGGCAGATCAACTGATCTTGCGTGCTACTGCAGGTGTGAGCCGCGCCGATGGTTTTAATGTGCGCAAAGATTTAGACCCCGACCGTGACGGCTATAACCAAAAGTTTATTAAAGTAGCGGCAGATTACCAAACCAGGTTGGGGTTATGGACAGCCCAGGCTGATGTCAACTCGGGCTTTTATCAATTTGATACTGCCTGGGGGACAGAGGATGAAGCGGATACGTTAAATCGTGCTTATTTAGTCGGTTGGCAACAGCAATTGGGGCAGTGGCACCATCAAGCTCAGTTAAGCCACACCCTGGACAGCGATGCCACCTTTGGCCCGGACTCGCGCAGCCCTTTTGTAACAGGCCGTGACGAGTTTAGCTATCAGGCTGCTACTGATCTGACGGATAAGCTAGCTTTTGTAGGTGGGGTAAACTGGTATCAGGAACAGGTGGATAAATCGGCTACGGCTTATGAGCAAACCAGCCGTATAAATCGGGCGGCTTTTGCCGGCCTGAATTATCAACACGACGCTTTGCAGCTTGAAGCGGCGGCACGGCGTGATGTGATTAACCAGTATGGTGGCCAGAATACCTGGCAAATAGCAGCCGGTTATCAGTTGACAGAGCATTGGCTGATAAGAGCAAGCCGGGGCTCGGCGTTTAAAGCGCCGACTTTTAATGCGCTTTATTATCCTGGTTTTGCTAATCCGGAGCTTAAACCGGAAGAGTCGCTATCGGATGAAATTGCTGTGGTTTATCAAACTGATGTACTGACAGCACAATTGGCATGGTTTGACCGTGATGTTACCAACCTGATCCAGGGGGTTGAGCAAGCAGAAAATGTGCTGTTGGCCACTATTCAGGGGGTTGAGTTCAGTCTTACGCAGCAATGGCAGCAGTTCAGCAGCCGGTTTAGTTACAGCTGGCTTGAAACGGAAAACGGTACTACCGGAGAAAAGCTGGAGCGACGGCCGGAAAATACTATCAACTGGCGTGGTAGCTATGATGCAGATCTGTGGTCGGTATTTATTACCTCAGATTATCAAAGCTCTACTTATCAGGGCGCTTTTGCCAGTGTAGCGAATTTAGGCGGCTATACGTTGTGGGGGCTGGGTGGCAGTTATCAGCTTACACCGCAATTGGCTGTCCGTGCCAATATTAACAATTTGTTTGATAAGCAATACCAGAGCAGCGCCGGCTATACCACTGCCGGTACTAACTTTGGTATCAGTGTCAGCTATACGCCGCAGTAACTGCGTTTAGTGTAAAAAAAGCGTGCTTTAAGCACGCTTTTTTGTATTCCGGCGCTGCTGCCGGTAAGTTATGACAGTCTGTGTTATTGCGCGGCCATATCAGGGTAATGCAGATAATCGTAATAGCGCTGCGGTTGAATAGTGCTGCCAAGTACCTGCCATAATTGCTCCGCCAGTGCAGGATGACGCTGATAAAAGGCTTTGCTGAACACCAGATAACCGGTGGTCTCATATAAGGGCGGATACACCACAACCAGTGGTTTACGCTGGCTAAGCCGGTCAGCACCGGCAACATCATTTACTTTGCATAACGTGGTAGTGGCATCTACGCGGCCGGATAAGACTAAATCCAACGCTTGCTGCTGTGAATGCACCGGCACAACACTGATACCGGCCGGATAATCCGGATTAGAATAACCCAGTGGGCGTGATACTACTAAGCTGCCATGTTGGCGGGTAATTTTGTCTTCAATATTATTGTCCGCACGGTGTACGAGGCAGGTAGCATGGCTGCTCATGGCGCGATTTCGATCCGGGTTGCCATCGGCCGTGGTGGGATAAACCGCAAAATCGCTGCGCTGTGGTAAATAAGTGGCTACTAACGCATCTACTTCATTTTGTTCCAGTTTTTGCAGGCAGCGCCGCCACGGAAAGCGCACAAAAGCCAGTTTAATATTACCGGCGGCGGCTGCGCTGGCGTGCAGGTGTTCAATAGTCACTCCCGGCAGATAGGGCGCAGTATGGCCTTCGCCGGTATAATAGGGCAGCAGTTGTTTGTCTTCGTAGCAAAATGTAAGCGTTGCAATGTGTTCTGCACGGGTGATAAATGATAGTAACGGGCTCAGGCAAAGCAGCAACACAATAGGGTAAGTCATAGTGTTCTCAATTATCACCACACCGTCAGGTTGTTGTACGGCAACTTTCTCAGGACGTTAATACGGCCGATTTTAGCAGCTCAGCATAGCTTTGTCTGAACTTTGCCATTTTCGGTGCTACCACCACCTGACAATAACCTTGCTCCGGGTGCTGCAAAAAATAGCCCTGGTGATACTCCTCGGCCAGGTAAAACGCCGACACCGGACTAAGCTGTGTCACAATGGCATTATCGAATACCTGTTTTTCGCTTAATTGCGCCATCATTTGCTCTGCGCTTTGTTGTTGCTGTGCGTTGTGATAAAAAATTACCGAACGGTACTGCGTGCCAACATCATTGCCCTGGCGGTTTAGTTGTGTCGGGTCATGCAGGCTGAAAAACACCAGACATAACTGCTGATAACTGACAATGCTGTCATCAAACTCTACCTGTACCACTTCGGCATGGCCGGTATCACCATCACAAACGCGGCGATAGTTGGCGCTGGCGGCATCGCCGCCCATATAGCCGCTTAACGCCTGAATAACACCGTTAAGCTGATTCATCGCGGCTTCTAAACACCAAAAACAGCCAGCACCAAAAGTTGCTGTTTGTATCGCCATTGTCATTCTCCTGTTGTAATACATTGAATGTATCTTAATCAGCACTGTGGCGCCAGTATCGATAATGCAGTGTGCCGGGCTATATTAAGACCCCGCAGCTGATTGATCCCGCGCCTTGCCGCGGGCGTACACAGCCAACAATACATGTTAAACAGGACCGTATTTTGACAATAGCAATTATCGGCGCCGGCATCGCAGGGGCAGCGTGTGCCCAGGCACTGGCGCAGCAAGGCAAGCAGGTTGTGGTGTTTGATAAAGGTCGCACCGCAGGCGGGCGGATGAGCAGTAAGCGAACTGCCGCCGGTTATCTGGATTTAGGTGCGCAGTATTTTACTGCCCGCAGCAGTGCTTTTCGTTTGCAGTGTCAACAGTGGCTGGTAAATGGCGTTATTGCCCCCTGGCATGCCGCAACTGCGCAATATGAAGACGGCA
Organism: Rheinheimera lutimaris; assembly: GCF_013283795.1. Classification (GTDB taxonomy): domain Bacteria; phylum Pseudomonadota; class Gammaproteobacteria; order Enterobacterales; family Alteromonadaceae; genus Alishewanella; species Alishewanella lutimaris. The sequence continues at coordinate 1,528 of NZ_JABSOD010000019.1, read as the reverse complement.
GCCTTATTGCCTCGCCCGATAATACGCTGCGCTACATCGGTATCCCGTCAATGCAGGCACCGGTACAGCAGTTATTGGCCGGTATGGATTTGCGCAGTAATTGCCGTATAGACAGCATTCATTTTGACGGCAGTCACTGGCAGCTGTACAGCGAAGATCAGCTTCAGGGCAGTTTTGCACAATTGGTTCTGGCACTGCCGCAGCAGCAAGCCGCGCAGCTGCTGCTACCCTATGTTACACAGCAGCCTTTAACTGATACAGTATTGGCAGACTTACTATACGGTGATACTGCATTGCAGCCGTGCCTGGCGGCAAATATTGAACTTATGCAAGCGGTATCCGTGCCGTTTGATGCTGTGTTTGTCAAAAACGACGCCGCGGTGAGTTGGTTGGCGCGACAAGCCTCCAAAAGCGGGCGCGCCGCTGCAGAGCATTGGTTAGTCCATTTTAATTCTGACTTCTCACAACAGCACCTGGAAGCACAGCCTGAACAAATAGCGCCGCTGGCAGCAGCTGAGTTACAACGAATATTAGGGCAGCCCATCGCTGTGAAAGAAGCGCTGTGTCATCGCTGGCGCTATGCGCAGCAAGCTCCTGGCTTTGCGGTGCCGGGGTTTACTTATCAGGCTGGATTAGGGTTGGGCTTATGTGGTGATTGGCTTAACGGCGGCAGAGTAGAAAACGCCTTTTTAAGTGGTATGTCGTTAGCCGCGGCGGTAGCAGTATGAACCTGGCGGTATTGATTATCGGTGCGGGTAGCGGCATCGGCCAGGCGCTGGTGCAGCATTATCTGCAACAGCATTATGTGGTGCATGCGCTAAGCCGCAGCGCGTCGCCGTTACCTGTAGCTAATGATAAGCTGCACTGGCATATCGACAACACGGCTGATACGACAGCAGATAATGCGCACAGGGCCGGGCTGTTGGCGCAGATATTTAGTTCGGATGTCAGCTGTATATTTATTTGCAACGGCGTTTTGCATGACGACACAGCAATGCCGGAAAAAACCATCCGCCAGCTTGAATCTCAGGTACTGCAGGCACGGTTACACAGCAATGTTGTCGTGCCGGCGATGTATCTGCAACAGTTGTTTCCGTATTTGTGTAAGAGTAAAGATGTGCGCGTACTGGTGCTGAGCGCTAAAGTCGGCAGCATTACCGACAACCGCCTTGGCGGTTGGTACAGTTACCGCATCAGTAAAGCTGCGCTGAATATGTTGGTAAAGAATATCAGTATCGAAGTAGGGCGGTTAAATAAAACGGCGGCGGTGGTAAGTGTGCACCCGGGCACCACCGATACCGCATTATCACAACCGTTTCAGGCAAATTTACCTGCCGGCCAATTACAAAGCACGGCAGCAACAGCGCTGCGCCTGGCACAGGTAGCGGCCGGTTTACAGCCGGAGCAAAGTGGTGCCTTGTTGAATTGGGATGGTACAGAGTTGCCATTTTAACGGCGATAACATAATAAAGGCGCCGTTTGGCGCCTTTATTTATTGTCGGCCTTAAACCACCTCCTATGGAGGTGG
>NZ_JABSOD010000018.1 GCF_013283795.1 Rheinheimera lutimaris | reverse complement strand
AAAAATGCCGGTCAGCTTAACTGACCGGCATTAGGCACTTGTCGGCCTTTTTTCTTTTTGGCATAGTGCAGCCTATGACCAATATTCAAGCCCCCCTTAGCACAGCCATTCTTAACTTGTTGCAAGGCCAGCTGGAAAGCCTGATCCTGGCGTATACGCCATCACACAGCCCGATAGAAGAGCAGTATTTGTTATCTCGGCTGGGGTTAAAGCTACACAGCGATACACTGCAAAGCGCCGATCTTGCCCGCTTTCAACAACACTTTGTGCTGTACCATCTGTTATACCGTATTCAGCAGCACTGGCTGGCACAGCGCTACGGCTATTTAGCAATTGGTCTGGCCAAACTGCAGCTATTACCGTTAACGCAAGCATTGCCGCCAGACTCCGATGCCGGCCGGCAAGACTATTATCTGAACTGGCAGAACTTTTATGCCATGACAGAGCAATTACTTGACCAGCATCTGGATGCTTTCTGGCAACAGCTGCAACGGCCGGCTGTACCGGTAAATACTATGGCGCACAGCGAAGCGCTGGCGTTGCTTGACCTACCCGCTGCGTTTACACCACAACAGCTGAAAAAAGCTTATCGCACTAAGGCATTACAGCTACACCCGGATCGAGGTGGCGAGCAGCAGCAATTTATTTTACTGCAACAGGCCTATCAGCAGCTGCAGTAACCCGATCGATAGTTTTTATGTACACTTAATTGTACGAATTTTCTGTGGTGTAATTATTCGCTGCTATCTTGATTTTATTGGCCTGTAATGGGTTGACGCGCCGCTTTCGGATCTTTACTATTTGCAAATCGTATTTAAATGATTACGTGTTGTATATTAAAGTTTACGTAAGGGCGTGCCTTAGCAACTTCAGCGTTTTTACCTATGCTTAATGCCTGCAACACCGCACCCGGAGTTTTAGCATGAGTAAGATAGTAGATGACCTGCGCATAGTGGCAGAAAAGCCATTGAGCCCACCGGCAGTATTAAAAAAAGTATTACCGTTGTCACAGCAAGGCGCAGAGTTTGTGCAACAGGCGCGTAATACCATTGCCGACATCGTACACGGCCGCGATAAACGTCTGTTAGTGGTTACCGGGCCTTGTTCCATTCACGACCCTGTCGCAGCAATTGAGTACGCACAAAAACTAAAGCAGCTGCAGTTACAATACGCTGACAGCCTGTACATAGTAATGCGGGTGTATTTTGAAAAACCGCGTACTACGGTGGGCTGGAAAGGCTTTATTAACGATCCGCACCTGGATGACTCGTTTGATCTGGAAACCGGCTTGACCTGGGGCCGCGAATTGCTGCTGAAAATGGTTGAGATGGAATTACCTACTGCCACCGAAGCGCTGGATCCTATCAGTCCGCAATATTTGTCAGATTTAATCAGCTGGTCAGCCATAGGCGCCCGCACGGTGGAGTCACAAACACACCGTGAGATGGCAAGTGGCTTGTCGATGCCGGTAGGCTTTAAAAACGGTACCGACGGTAATTTAAATATCGCGCTGAATGCACTGCAATCCGCTGCCAGTGGCCACAGTTTTATCGGTATTAATCAGCGCGGTGAAGTGAGCTTAGTGCAAACCGCCGGTAATCCGGATGGCCATATTATTCTGCGCGGTGGCGCCAAACCAAACTACGACGAGCATAGTATTGGCGAAGCGCTGGCCAAGCTGGACAAACTTAAACTGCCGCGCGGCATAGTGGTAGATTGCAGCCATGGCAACTCGAATAAAGACCATAACCGCCAGGGCGAAGTGGCCCACAATGTGCTGGCGCAGCGCCTGGCCGGCAATGACGCCATTATCGGTATTATGCTCGAGAGCCATCTACATGCCGGCCGCCAGGAGCTAATTGACGGTAAAGCCGAAAAATACGGTGTATCGGTAACGGATGCCTGTATTGACTGGGATACCACCGCTGAGCTGTTAGCCAGCTTACACCAGCAAATGCAGCCGGCTGTGGTGGCCGCCTGATATGACGGATGCAGCCAAACAAGCGCTGGCACCACTGCGCCGGCAGATAGACAGTATCGACAGTCAACTGGTGGCGCTGCTGGCGCAGCGCGCTAATGTTACGGCGCAGGTGGGCAAAATAAAGCAGCAATTTGCCTTACCGGTATATGTGCCTGAGCGCGAGCAGGCACTGTTAAGTGCCAGGCGCGAACAGGCGCAAGCGCTTGGGGTATCGGCAGATTTAACCGAAGATGTGCTGCGGCGTATTATGCGCGAGTCTTACCAAACCCAGGAAAGTGGTTTTGTTTGTTGTCGCGACGGTGGCTGCAAAGTGGTGGTGGTTGGCGGTGCCGGTGCACTCGGCGCACGTTTTGTCAGTTTATTCGCCCGCTCCGGCTACGACGTTGCAGTGCTGGAGCAACAAGACTGGCCCGATGCAGAAACGATTTGTGCTGATGCAGCGCTGGTATTGCTGGCAGTGCCGATTACCTTAACCGGGCAGTTAATTAACAAACTACCGGTACTGCCGGCTGATTGCGTACTGGCCGATATTACCAGTATTAAACAACAGCCATTGGCGGCGATGTTGGCGAAACATAGCGGCCCGGTAGTCGGCTTGCACCCGATGTTTGGCCCGGACATTACTAACCTGGTAAAACAAGTGGTGGTGGTATGTCATGGCCGTGCGGAAGCGCAGTATCAATGGCTGCTGAAGCAGCTGAATGTCTGGGGCGCTGAGCTCGCGGTAAAACAGGCTGCAGAGCACGATAGCGCTATGCAGCTAATTCAGGCTATGCGGCACTTTTCATCCCTGGTTTACGGCGTGCATTTGGCCGATGAAAACGCCGATCTTAATGAGTTATTGCAGCTGAGCTCACCGATATACCGGCTGGAGCTGGCGATGGTAGGGCGTTTGTTCGCGCAAAACGCCGAGCTGTATGCCGATATTATGCTGTCATCCTGCGAGGTTGCCGCACTGCTCGAGCGTTATCAGCAGCGTTTTACTACCTTGCTGCAGCTACTGAAAGCCAAAGATAAAGCCGGTTTAATGGCGCAATTTGGTAAAGGCCAGCAGTTTTTTGGTGAGCTGGCCGGGCAATTTTTGCAAGAGAGCAAACAACTACTGCAAAAAGCCGCGGATAGCCGTAGCTGAGCAAGATTGTCAACAAACTATCTGCGCCGAAACTCAAACTTGTATCGATGCATGCATAGGTATAAAATGTATGCATTGAATGCAGTTGGAGGTTTTGACGATGGCAATGTTGACTGTACGTAATTTACCGGATGAGGTGCATCGTGCTCTACGTGTACGCGCGGCTAAGCATGGTAATAGTATGGAAGCAGAAGTGCGCGATATTCTCGCCGCAGTAGTATCGCCGCAAGGCAGCATAAAGTTAGGCTCAATGCTGGCGGATATTGGCCAGCAGTTGGCATTAAGCACAGAAGAACACGAACTGTTTCATCAGTTGCGTGATAAAACACCTGCCAGAGCCGTGAGTTTTGAATGATCCTGCTGGATACTAATGTTATCTCGGAGCCACTGCGCCAGGCGCCTGAATCTGCAGTGGTAACCTGGATAGATGCCCAACCGCTGGAAACGCTTTATCTTTCTGCTGTTACCGTGGCCGAGCTGCGTGCCGGTGTTGCACTAATGCCGTCAGGCAAGCGGCAAAGCTTGTTGGCGAGTAGTCTGGAGCAACAAATTTTACCGTTATTTAGCGGCCGGGTATTGGCTTTTGATTTGGCGTGCACTGCAGCTTATGCAGAGCTGTTGGCCAAAACACGTGCTGCAGGGGTGGCATTGTCGGCGCCTGACAGCTTTATTGCCGCTATTGCCGCAAGCAATGGCTTTGCAGTAGCTACGCGTGATACCAGCCCATTTGTTGCAGCCGGTATACGGGTAATTAACCCGTGGCAGCTGTAAAGTTAACGCCGGGTTTTAATGACTTGGCTGCCTTTTATATTGCCAGGTGCAGGTTAAGTTAGATGATAGTAATCCAGTATCAGTTGCCAGGCTTGCTCCGGTGTATCAGCGTACTGGATCAGTTCCAGATCTGAGGCGCTGATCACGCCTTCTTCTACCAGCATGTCAAAGTTGATTAGTTTCTGCCAAAAGGCTTTATCGTACAGAATTACCGGTACCCGCGCGGCCTTTTTGGTTTGAATAAGGGTGAGGGTTTCAAACAGCTCATCTAAGGTACCAAAGCCACCCGGAAAGGCTACTAAGGCGCGGGCGCGTTGTAAAAAGTGCATTTTACGAATGGCAAAGTAGTGAAACTGAAAACAAAACTGCGGCGTAATGTAAGGGTTGGGCTGCTGCTCTTTCGGTAGCACAATGTTTAAACCGATACTTTCACCGCCGGCGTCCATGGCACCGCGATTGGCCGCCTCCATCACCCCGGGTCCACCACCGCTGATAATGGTCATAGCGCAATCTTTGTTACAACAGCTGTAGCGGGTCGCCAGCGCCGAAAACTGCTGTGACGCTGTGTAGTATTTGCTGTTATCTAACTGTTTTTTCGCCCGCAGCAGTGCCTGTTGGTTTTGTGCTGTATCGGCTGCTGCCAGTTGCTTTTCTGCCAGTGCTATTGCGGTTTTGGCTTGATCCGGCGATAAAAACCGTGCGCTACCAAATACTACGATAGTGGCGGTTATGTTGTGCTGCTCCAACACCAGTTGCGGCTTTAAATACTCCAGCTGCAGCCTTACATGACGCAGTTCGTCCTGCATTAAAAATTCATTATCAGCAAAGGCCAGCCGGTACGAGCTATGGTCCTGCAATTTCGCAATAGCATCTAATGATTGCTGCGCCGATGCCAGATGGCGCTCATGGAGCTGATGTGGATCGCTTGCCATTGTTTTTTCCTCTGAAACTAAGTTGCTCTGCAACGAGGGTTAGCTTAAAGCAAAAATAGTAAAACTAACATCTTGTTTGATCCAGGCTAATCTTTAACCTTGCTGCATGCGTTATAACGCTAAGCATCACATAGATAAGGATAATGCCCATGCCTCTTTCTGCTACGTTGCAATTTATCGGAGCGGCTAAACAAGTTACCGGCTCTTGTTATCTTATTAAATTGAATAATAGGCAAATTCTGCTCGACTGCGGCATGGTACAGGGCGCCGATCAAATTCGTGAGTGGCATAAATTTCGTTTTGCCTTTAAACCGAAAGATATTGATTTGGTAATACTGTCACACGCACATATTGATCATAGCGGCTTGCTGCCGCTTCTGGTCGCGCGCGGTTTTGATGGCAAAATACTCTGCACGCCTGGTACCGCTGAGCTGCTGCCGGTGCTGCTGAAAGATTCGGTGCATTTGTATTTAAAAGACTTAGAGTGGCAAAACAAAAAGGCGGCGCGGGCCGGCAAGAAGCTGCAAGACCCGGTATTGTCGGTTACCGATGCTGAGCGGGTAGTACAACTGTGCGATACCGTTGCTTACAAAAAACGCGTTACGCCACTGCCGGGGCTGGAGCTGGAATTTGCCGATGCCGGGCATATTCTGGGCTCAGCCATAGTGCAATTGTGGTTAAAGGGCAGCCAGGCGATGCGCAAGCTGGTGTTCTCCGGCGATTTAGGCAATCCGGCTACGGTATTAATGTACGACCCGACCGACATCGGCCAGGCTGACATCGTGCTGATGGAAAGCACTTACGGCAACCGTAACCACCAAGATATAGATAACTCGCTGGACGAGATGGCCCAAGCCTTAGAGCAAGCCAACAGAGATGGCGGTAATGTGTTTATTCCGGCCTTTGCGCTTGGTCGCTCACAAGAAATTCTGTATTACCTCGCGCTGTTGCATCATCAGGGCCGGCTAAAACAGCGCATGGTGTTTCTTGACAGTCCTATGGCGATTAGCATCACCAATATTTACAACGATTACCTGCACTGCCTGGACCAAAAAGACTTAGCGGCTATCGGCTTTAAAAAAGGCATGCAGCTGCAGGATTTACTGCCAATGCTGCGCCTGACCGAAAGTGTGGAAGAGTCGATGGCAATAAACCGCGTAAGCGGCGGTGCTATTATTATTGCCGGTAGCGGTATGTGTAACGGTGGCCGTATTGTGCATCACTTTAAGCACAGTTTATGGAAAAACTCTAATCACCTGATCTTTGTCGGCTTTCAGGCCTACGGCACCCTGGGCCGGCGCTTGGTAGACGGCGAGCGGCGGGTAAAACTGTTTGGCCAGGAAATAGTGGTAAAAGCCAGAGTACATACCATTGGAGGGTTTTCTGCCCATGCCGGCCAGAGTGAGCTGTTGGACTGGGCGCAGGCTATTGGCGGTAAGCCGGCGTTTTATCTGGTGCATGGCGAACCAGAAGCGCAGCAAGCACTGCAACAGGAATTGGCGCAGCTTGGTATACAGGCGCAAATTCCTGCCAAAGGTGATGTAATTTCGCTGTAAGCGTCAAGATATATTTTGTTACTTTTGGGCTATGGTCAGGCACCAGTGGCTGCTTTATAGTGCTGGTTGATTAATTCAGCCAAACGCTTACGGAGCACTTATGCGAAGCCCCTTGTTATTATCCGGCCTGTTGTTGCTTGGCAGCGCACTGCAGGCGAATGCTACTGAGCAACCGGCGTTGGCCGACGAGGTTAAAGCATTATGGCAGGCTAATGATTATGCGGCAGCTGAGGCATTATTGGCGCCGCTGGTAACGAAAAAAACCAAAGACGCTCAGCTGCTGGCATTGCTTGGCCGCACTCAGGCCGGTTTACAGAATATGCAGCGTGCTGAAGAGCTGCTGGAAAAGGCTATCAAGTACGATGCCAGCAATGCCGATTACCAACACTGGTACGCTACGGCAAGTTGTAATCTGGCTGGCAGTGCCGGTATGTTTAGCGCTTTGGGTTATGCCAAACGCTGCAAAAAAGCCTATGAAACGGCACTGAAGCTGGCGCCGGAAAACCCGCGTAGTTATGTCGCGCTGGGCAGTTTTCTTGCTCAAGCACCAGGCATTGCCGGCGGTGACAGAGACGAGGCGTTAAAGATGGTTGCGCAGTTAAAGCAATTGGATCAGCTACAGGGCGAATTGCTGCAGTTAAGAGTGTCTGATTTAGCCGACGACGCCAGCTTTAAGCAGCTACTGGCCGAAACTGAATTGCTCAGTACCAGGCCGGAGCTGTATTTTCAGCGCGCTATGCAATTTGCTCATGTTGAAAATTACCGCGATGCCATCAGTGCGCTACAGCAGGCACTAAGCCAACCGGCAGCCGATGACGACGCTGTTGCAAGCCAGGCTGAAAGCCGTTATCAACTGGGCAGAATTGCCGTGCTAAGCAAAACTGCAGTAGCAGAAGGCATAGCGGCGATGCAGCAATATCTTGCGCAAACGCCGGATAAAGCACGTATTGACTGGGCTAATTTGCGTCTGGCGCAGTTGCATCTGCTAGCCGACGATAAGGCCAAAGCCGATGCCATACTGCAACCGCTGCTGGCGGCAACAACAGACGATAAATTAAAAGCTGAGCTGAAAAAGCTACTCTGATAAACTAAGGGCCTGAATGTTTCAGGCCTTTTTTATGACTCGTCCAATCCTTAACGCCATTCATCATGTAGCCATTATTTGCAGCGATTACGCCCGCTCACAGCAGTTTTACACGCAAGTGCTGGGCTTAACAGTTATCGCTGAACACTACCGCCGCGAGCGCGACTCCCGGAAGCTGGATTTAGCCCTGCCAAATGGCAATCAGCTGGAGCTATTTAGCTTTCCTAATCCACCAGCCAGACCCAGCCAACCCGAAGCGCAAGGCCTACGCCATCTGGCCTTTGTGGTAGACAACGTCGCAGAGTTTGCTGATTACTTAACGAGGCAGGGCGTAGCAGTAGAGCCCATTCGCATCGACGAGTTTACCGGCAAAGCCTTTACCTTCTTTCAAGACCCCGACGGCCTGCCATTGGAGTTGTATCAGGGGTAATCTTCCTGCAAATATCGATGATGGTGTTTTGTAGCAATGCCGTGTCGGTTAAACAGCCATTTTTAATTTTTAATTTTTTATTTACTGATTAAGCCAACATGGGTTAGCAAAGTCACACATTGGGGGGAATACTATATCTATAGTTAAATATGGCAGCGCAGACTAAGAGCCCACGCTGTATGCATTGCTCGCTTTACAGGCAGTTATAAACAGAGGTAACAAATGCTTTATGTGTTTTTCATTAATTGTCTTGTTGTCGCCACAGCAGTGCTGGTGCATTACGAGTTTTTATTCCGCTTGTCTGCAGTCATCCCGAAAATACAGATAAAACACCGCTATAAAATTGTGTTTGGCGTATTTGGGGCGCTGGTTGCCCATGCGGTTGAAATCTGGCTATTTGCCCTGGCGTATTATCTGATGCATAACGCCGAGGGTTGGGGTGAGCTTACCGGCAATTTTAACGGCAGCCTGATGGACTGCGTGTATTTCTCTTTTACAGTGTTTAGTACCGTAGGTTTCGGCGACATAGTGCCAATGGGCGATTTGCGCTATTTAACCGGCATTGAATCGCTGACCGGGCTGGTGTTAATTACCTGGTCGGCGTCCTTTTTGTATTTTGAAATGCAGCGCTATTGGATAACGCACTAAGGGGCATGCACCCCTTAGTGTTATATTATCAGCCGGCAGTTACCTGAGTTGGCTCGATATCTTCACTGGGGTAGCAGCCTAATACCTTAATAAACTTCGTGATTTTATTCAGCTCTTCCAGCGCGCGGGTCATGGCGTAGTCGTTGAGGTTGGCAAAGACGTCAACGTAAAACATCTCTTCCCACGGGTTGCCGTTAATCGGCCGCGATTCGAGCTTACCCATGCTGATCCCGTGCTGTTTCAGCACTAATAGTGCATCTACCAGGGCGCCCGGTTGCTGGCCGGTGTACATAATAAAGGTGGTTTTCGCCGGTATGGCTTTGGCCACGGTTACCGGTTTACGAGCTACTACGATAAAGCGGCTGACGTTGTCTTTCTGGTTAGCCAGGTCGCGGGTAAGTACTTCAAGACCATACAGCTGGCCGCCTTCTTCGCCGCCAATGGCTACTACGGTTGGGTCTTGCTGCTGCTTAATGCGGCTAAAGGCGTCGGATGAGCTGTCGCAGTACTCAATTTTTACTTGCGATAAGCCCTGTAAAAACTGACTGCACTGGGCAATAACCTGGGGGTGTGCGCACACCTGACGGATTTTGCTTAAATCTGTGCCCGGCAAACCCAGCAGACAATGGGCGATAGGGTGGGTCAGCTCGCCAACGATAGACAACCGTGTGTGCTGCAGTATGTCATACACCTCGTTAATACTGCCGGATGAAGTGTTTTCAATTGGCAGCAGGGCGTAATCGGCGTGGCCGGTTTCTACTGCCTGTACTATCTCGTTAAAGCTGTCGCAGCCTTGTTCGATAATACGCTCGGCGCGGCGGGTAAAGTATTTTTGTGTTGCCCAGTAACTGTACGAACCCTGGCCGCCGAGAAAGGCAACCCGTACTGCCGGGCTGTCGGTACCGTTTAGCTGGCCCTGAATTTTTGCCTGTTGCTGTAAAACCGAGTCTTCGATAATGACATGGTACAGCCGTGTTACGTACTGCGCATCGAGTCCAAGCGGCTTGCCCTGGCCAATCAACGATACCAGCAGTTCCTGCTCACGCTTTTGATCCCGTATCGGTTTGTTCTGTGCCAGCTTGGCATCGGCAACCGCTAACGCCAGCTGGCGCCGTTTAGACAACAACCCCAGCAGCTGTTGATCGGTATCGCTTATCGCGTGGCGTATTTCATCCAGTTCCATGTTGGTATTCTCTTTGTCTGATAATTTTTAAACGGCAAAAAAAAACCTCCCGGCAGGGGAGGTTTTCTGGTTTTACTGCGCGCGCAGCTCACCGCCTCCCGTTGGGGGTGGTAAAGTTAAAAAAGCTGAGCGCAATAAATACAGTTTTCATGGCTGCTAACATAATCCGTCCGGATGGCTAAAGTCAACCCTGTGGTGTCAGCAGCAGCTGATATTTTTTCTCACCGGGTAAAAACGGCAGCGCAACTTCATTGAGCCAATAATGATGATCAGCGCGGTAAAACGGCGATAACGGATGGCCGGACTGGCCGGCCGGTATGGTTAAAATGCCCAGTTGTTCCTGGCCGGGTGCCACCACCATGCGCTGAGACTGGCCAAAGCCCGGTTTTTGCACCCGTGGCATATGGCTGTCGCCGTTTAACGGTGTTGCCGGCATATTCAGCCAGCCTCCCAGCAGTGGTATGGCAGCTGAGAGTGGGTGCTGAATTTTGGCCGTGTTCAGGTTACCCCAATTGCTTTGGTTGATACTGCCATACTGCTGCTCTAACTGTTGCTTGCTTTGCAGTACCGCTTGTAACAGCAGTTCATCCCAACTACTGACACCGGCTGGCAGCGTGTCGGTGCGGCGTTGCTGTAGCATCGTCCACAGCGGGGTTTCCAGCGAGAATTTTAAATCGGCACTGCGGGCGCCTTGTTGCTCCAGCAAAGCTGACAGAGGAGCGAATTGCAGTTCAAGCAACTGCTGACGAAAGGCGCGCACCAGGGTGTAACCTACCGCATCGGTGGCGGCGTGTTGTGAGCTGGTTAACACATGCTGACGGTATGACTGCAACTGATGTTGTTGCACGGTGTCATTGTTAAGTACCTGCAGCAGTAATTGCTGCCAGCGTTGCAGCATCAACGCACGGTTGTCCAGCTGAATAGCATGCAGAGCCTGCTCATCAGCCTGTTGCAGTTGCTCCAGCCCCTGCTGTATTTGCCAGCCGCGGGCGCCCAAGTCGTAACCGCCGTTACCCAGTTGTTGGTACATATCACCACCGACCACGCGGGCGTTGGCGCTCCATAATCTGTCAGCGGCCGGATTAAGCAACTGTGGTTGCAACTCCGGCGCCAGGTAACCTTGCCAGCCCTGGCTGCTGTCGCTCCAGTCTTGTGCGGTGTCCCAATCGGCGAGTGTACGCTGGGGTACCGGCCCCATAATAGTCCAGCCGATATTGCCTTTGCTGTCGGCCAGCAGCAGATTTTGTGCCGGAATACCGGCTTGTGGCGCCAGTTCGGCAGCCTGTTGCACATTGGTGGCCGTTTCCAGTTGCAGCAGTTTAAAGTTTACTGCTACAGCGTCATACGCCACCCAGCGCAGCGCATAAGCGGGGCTGTTGCCAAAACGCACTACCGGCCCCCAGCGGGTTTGCGTCAGTTCTATCGCCTGGTCTGGTTTACCGGCCACTTTAATGGTGTCGTATATGTATTCCAGTGGCTGCCAACCATCGGGCGTTAAATAGCGTTTGCCATCATCAGACAATTGTAGCTTTACCAGATCATGCCAATCGGCGGTGCTGTTGGTAAAACCCCAGGCTAACTGGCCGTTAGAACCGACGACTACTGCCGGTGTGCCGGCCAGTGTAAGGCCGGTGACGGTATGCAGTTTGGCGCCGTCGCGCCAGTTCAGTTGAGCTTTAAACCAGGTGCCCGGAACGCGGATGCTCAGGTGCATATCGTCAGCCAGGATAGCGCTGCCGTGGCCGGTTAAACTGCCTGCTACAGCGAAGTTATTGCTGCCGATATCGGTAGCGTCTTTTACGCTACACGCGGTGCAGGCGCTTTGTTGCTGGCGCAGCACCGCGGGGTAAGCTGACTCGGGCATGCTAACGGCAGCCACCGTAGTGCCGTCGATAGCCGCCTGCCAGATATCGCTGTGCTGCTGTAAAAAGCGGTACCACTCTGCCGGAACGGTTTGTTGCAGCACTGTCATGGCGTATTCATCTTTGCCCAGCTTGCCCTGTAAGTCGAGGTACATGCTGTAGATCACTAAAAACGAGTCTGCCGGCTGCCATTGCTCTGGTGTTTGGCCCAGCAGTAAATATTCAAACGGTGCCAGAGTCAGTGTCGCCAGGCCGGCGTTTACACCCCGGCTGTAATCACTCAGTAGTTGTTGCTCCGGCGCGGATAACTGTGCCAACGCCTGTGTAGCGCGAAAGCGAAAGCGATGGTTGCGTAAGGCTTTGTCAGCTTCCAGTGCCCGTTCGCCAAACAGTGCTGATAATTCGCCGGCAGCATTGCGGCGCAGCAAGTCCATCTGGAAAAAACGTTCCTGAGCGTGGGCAAAACCCAGTGCATAAGCGGCATCGTTGCGGTTGGCGGCATGGATGCTCAGGTAGCCGGTACCATCACGCTCAAGCCGCACCGTGCTACTGATTTTGGCCGGCTGCTCGCCGTCATATTGCGGCAAACTCAGATACAGCACGGCATAAAAGCTTGCTGCAGCCAGAGCTGCCAGGGCGGCTGTTACGCCGATTATCCATTTCCACCAATTCATCTTTTTGCTTCTCTGGTATAAAATCAAAAACTTAGCATAACGGAGACAAAGCTCAATGTCACAAAAAGTAAAGGTATGGGACCTGGCCGTGCGGTTTTTTCACTGGAGCCAGCTACTGTTGATTGCGGGCCTGTGGTACACCGGCGAGGAAGGATTAACGGCACAGCACCAATTGCTGGCCTATACGTTGCTGGCGTTAGTTATTGCGCGTATTGTTTGGGGATTTGCCGGCAGTGACAGCGCAAAGTTTTCCCGCTTTGCGGCAACACCAACAGCAGCAATACGTTATTTGCGTAAGCCTTATGCTGTCACCGGCCATAATCCGGCCTCGTTTTATATGATCATACTGTTGATTACATTGATATTACTGCAATTACTCACCGGGCTGGCGACGTTTGATAACAGCTATATGAGTGACGGCCCGCTGGTTGCCTGGCTGCCGGCCAATTGGGTAGAGCTGGCGTCAGATATTCACAAAATAAACATCAACATTTTGCTGGCAGCTGTAGCGGTGCATGTTGTCGCGGCATTGTGGCACAGCTTTCGGGTGCATAATGTGTTGACGGTGCTTTTTACCGGTAAGGATAAAACGGCGCAGCAAGCGGTAAAGCTGCGGCACAGCGGCTGGTTTTTTCTGTTATTTGTTGCGTTGTTAGTGCTGCTGTATTACTGGCAGGGCAGCAAGTTAATGGCGCTGCTATAGCGATGCGCCATTAACAACACAGCACCACTAAAAATACAACGCCAATAAAAATCAGTTTTTGTAGTCGTCGTGGCAGGCTTTGCAATTGCGGGCAAAAGCGCCAAAGGCTTTGCGTACTTCTGCTTGTTCACCGCTGTCGGCAGCGGCTTTTAATGCCAGCGCATCGTTGGCCAGCTTCTCGCCACGGCTGTTAAAGTCCTGCAGGTTTTGCCAGATTTCAGCTTTGGCATCACCGCCACCTTGTTCTGTACCGGGCACAGCAAAAGCCTGCCATGGCAGTGTAGTTAAGGTCGCAAGTGCGGTAGCGCGCTGTGTAACGCGGTTGGCATCATAGTTTACTTCACCTTTTAGCATGTCGGCGATATCGGCCATATTGTGGCGAATAAGCTGAAATGCCGCCTGACGGTAGGTCACGCTGTCTTTAGCATCGGTAAAGGCACTGCCGGCATGGGCAGCCCCACAAGTCAGGGTTAACAAAACTGCGGCTAACAGGGGTTTTTTCATGGTTTCATTCTCTTTTGGTGAATTTACATGCAATAATGAGGCTGTCGTATCTTAACAGAAAGCGATATCTTGCCAATAATGAATAACTACCAAGCAATCAGGCAGAGTGAGTGAAGGACGCTAATTTTACCAAGCCATCAGGACGGGATTCACTGGGTCGTAAATTTGCGCTGGTGGTATTTCTGGCTATTGTTGCTGCCGGTTTCAGCATCGGTTATGTGGTGGTGTTACTGCAGGAAATGATCGCGGTAGACCAACAACGCCAGGTGGTTGAACAAAATGCCCTGCGTTATGCCGCACAACTGAATGACAATTTCCTGCAAAAAGAACAAAAAGCCATAGCAGCTAATCAGGTCGTCAGTCGCAGTTTGGCGAGGGCAAAGCTAACTGCACCAAAGCGCTTAACGGCCTCTGTTGACGGCAGTGTACGGGCACAGGATAACTATTCCGCCGCCTTTGTCGCGGCTGAAAATTACAACAACCGCACTTCAGCGCTGTTTGAGCATACCGGTGTATTGTGGCAGCAATTATCACCGCTGCTGCTACAAGACTTTTTTAATTTTTATTTTATCTCTAAAGAGCAGTTTATCCGCATTTCGCCGGGTGATTGGGCGTTACAGGTAGAAACACAGCATAATTTCTCCCAAGACCTGTTTTACCAAATAGCTACGCCAGAACAAAACCCGGCCAGGCAACCACGCTGGACACCGGTGTACTACGACAGCATCTGGCAAAAATGGATGACCAGCTTAATTATTCCGCTGTATATCAACGATGAATTTGTCGGCGTTACCGGCAGCGATTTTGTGTTGGATGATATTTTGGCCGGTTTACCGCAAACCGGCCCCGGCCAATACAGCAGCAAAGCTTTTTTGTTTGACCACCAGGGCATGGTTATCGGTTTGCAGCGGCAAAATAATACCATTAGTTTGCCGATGAATACCCGTTTGGACGGAGTAATACTGGACAACAGCTTATTACAGCAATATGCAGAAAAAGTGGCGGCTAACCCCGGTCAGCTGGCGCAGCTGTCTCAGGCTGTGCCGGAGCAATTGGTGTCGGCAGCAGCAGTAGAGCGTATTAATTGGTATGTCGCGGTATACACTGATAAAGCCGCAGTAAAGGCATCGTTAAGTGAGTTTCGCAGCAAGCTGTTAGTAGTGTTTGTACTGGTGGCGTTACTGGTTGCGTTATTGCTGCAACTGGCTATTTACCAGTTTATGCTTAAGCGGTTAAACCGCTTGTCGGCGGCGATATACCGGTTGTCTCGGGGAGACTTACAAAAGGTAGAGTTGGACCATAAAGCAGATGAGATCGGGCTGCTAAACCAGGCTTTTGGCCGTATGTCCGACGAGATATCCGGTCTGGTCAGCGGCTTAAATGCACGTATAGAGGAAAAAGAGCTGGCCGAGCGCTCGGCCCGCAAACTCAGCAAAGCGGTGTCATTTTCCAGCTCCGGCATAGTACTGACCGATCAGTTTCTTAATATTGAGTACATTAATCCGTTTTTAACCGAAATTATCGGCAGTAGCGCCGAGCAGTTGCAACAACAGCCGCTACACAGTTTATTCGCTGAAGAAATGCACCATGTTGGTGAAGAAATTGCCGAAACCCTGGCAGAACGCCAGCATTGGCGCGGCGATATGTTGTTGCAATATCAGGAGCGGCAGCTGTGGGTGTCGTTGGCAATAGCGCCCATTCGTGATGAGAAAGGCGATATCAGTAACTACGTTTGCGCCATGCAGGACATCTCGTTTATTAAACAAAGCCAGAAAAAAATGGAACAACTGGCGTACTACGATGTATTAACCGGGCTGGCAAACCGCAGCTATTTTCGCGACCAGTTACGTAAAGCCATTGCTATGGCGCATCGCGGTTATTACTGCTTTGCTTTGCTGTATTTTGATTTGGACGAATTTAAACGCATTAACGACACCCTGGGGCACGATGCCGGAGATGAGTTGCTGAAAGAAGTTGCCAAGCGTTTAATCAGTCGCTTACGCGAAGAGGACACTATTGCCCGGTTGGGCGGTGACGAGTTTGCGGTGATTTTAAGCGGTATTAAAGATCGCGGCCAGGCGTCTACTATTGCTGCCAACCTGCAGCAGGCATTTTCCGCCCCGGTAAAGCTGGGTAATCATGAAGTGTCGATCAGTGCCAGTATCGGCATTACGGTGGCGCCGGAAGATGCCTCCGAAGAAGAGCTGCTGCTAAAGCACGCGGATTTGGCGATGTATGAGGCTAAGGCCCGCGGCAAAAATATGTTTCACTTTTTCAGCCCCGATTTAAACGAAGCTGCCAACGAGCGTCTGCTGATTGAAAACCAACTGCGTGAAGCTATTCGTGAACATCAGTTTTTACTCTATTACCAACCGAAAATTGATATCCGCGATAACAGCGTTATTGGTTATGAAACGCTGCTGCGCTGGCTGCGGCCGGATAATACTTTGGTGCCGCCGTTGCGTTTTATCCCGGTGGCTGAAAGTACCGGGTTAATTGTGCAGATTGGTGAGTGGATCATCTGGGAAGCTTGCCGGTTTTTGTCGCGTCAGCATAGCCGCGGCCATAACATCACCTTGTCGATTAATTTATCAGTACGCCAGTTTAACGATGATAATTTGCCGGAAATTGTCGAACGTATTTTGCTGCGTACCGGCGCGAACCCGAAGTGTTTAATTTTTGAAATTACCGAAAGTATGCTGATGGGCGACACCGATGCGGCTATTAACCAGTTAAATCAGTTAAAGCGGCTCGGGGTATCTTTATCTATTGATGACTTTGGTACAGGCTATTCTTCGCTTAGTTATTTAAAGCGTTTCCCGGTAGACGAGCTGAAAATAGATCGCTCGTTCGTCAAAGATATTCCGGATGATCGTAACGACATGGATATTGTCGCGGCGATTATCGCCATGGCGCAGAAAATGAATCTGCGCGTGGTGGCTGAAGGGGTAGAAACTGCCGAACAAGTTGAATTTTTAAGAAAAAATGCTTGCTACCTGGTTCAGGGATACTACTTCAGCATGCCTTTGGCAGAGCAGGAGTTGAGCCGGCTGAACTACGTTGTTAACTCTTAATTCAGGAACATGTTATGACTCAAGCCCGTTTGTCGCTGTTAAGCACAGCGCTGTTGACGGTTTTTGCTGCCAACAGCCACGCCGATCAAACCTCGCCCTTACAAGGGATCCAGGATAAAACCCCGAACTTAGTCGCCTTAACCGGCGCTACTGTATATACCGAGCCAGGTAAAAAACTGGAAAATGCGACTGTACTTATTGCCGATGGCCGGATCAGCGCCGTGGGCACTAAAGTGACTGTGCCGGCCGGTTATCAGCAAATTGATGCCAGCCGCTATACGCTGTATCCGGGCTTTATTGACCCTTATACCCAGTACGGCATAGAAGCTGCCAAGCCGGCCAAACCCGGCAGTTACCGCGATGCACCGGTGTATAAAAATGAACGTAAAGGCGGCAATGCTGCTAATGACGCTATTCATGCGCAGCAACAATGGGTGTCTGAATTTAAACCCGATGCCAAGGCCGCAGCAGAGTTACGTCAGCTGGGTTTTACCGCCGTGCAGTCGGCGCGGTTTGACGGCATTTTTCGTGGCCGCGCTTTTGTCAGCTCATTAACCGATGGCATCGCAAACGACCTGGTATTAAAAGCCAACGGGCCGCAGTTTATGGCCTTTAGCAAAGGCACGTCTAAACAGAGCTACCCGTCATCGCTGATGGGCAGTATGGCGTTAATCCGCCAAACGCTGAGTGATGCCAATTGGTATAACCAGGCGTACGGTAAAACCGATGTACGTTATTTTAATGCACCGATAGAGTTTAACGCCGCTTTGCAAAGCCTGGCTGACATTAATCAGGCCGGTGCGGTATTTGAAACTGCCGATGACAGGTCGTTGCTGCGGGCACATCATTTACTGAACGAATTTAAGCTTGATAACGCGGCGATGGTCGGTTCCGGTTTTGAATATGTCCAACTGGACGAAGTAAAAGCCATGGGCCGCAGTTTTGTTCTGCCGCTAAACTTTCCGGCGGCGCCGGCAGTAGAGCGGGTGGCTGACCAGCCGGATATTAATCTGGCCGATTTGCGCCATTGGGAGCGGGCACCGGCCAATGCTGCTGCGCTGGCCAAGGCGGGTGTACCGTTTGCTCTTACCACCTTTAAGTTAAAAGAAACTAAACAGTTTTGGCCTAATTTACGCAAAGCGGTACAGCATGGTTTGTCTGCCGACACCGCATTGGCAGCGCTTACCACGGTACCGGCCGGTATTGCCGGCGTTGCCGATAAGTTAGGCAAAATTGCGCCGGGCTATCAGGCCGATTTAGTACTGGCCAGCGGCGATTTGTTTGCTGACGGCGAAATTGTGGCAACCTGGGTCCGCGGCCAACAACACTCGATTAAAGCGCTGGCGCCGGTTGAGTTTGCCGGAGATTATCAGTTGTCGGTTGCCGGCAAAGCGCTGAAAATCACCCTTGAAGGCGAAGCGGATAAACTCAGCGGCAGTGCAGTATTGATGGCCGGCGCGGTTGATGCCAAAGGCGTCAAGCTTGAGCATGTACACAGCCAACAGCAACAATTACAGTTTAACCTGAACCTGGCTGAGCTTACCGGCGATAAGCAAGTAGCGCAGTTTAGCGGTGTATTGGCAGAGAATAGTTTAACCGGCAAATGGCAGTTAAAAGATGCCACCGAAACGGTGACGGCCAAGCGTCAGCCGCTGACAGCTGACAGCAAAAAGACTGCTGCGAAGCCAGAAACTGATATCAGCTTTGTATCGCAGTTAACCTTCCCTAACCGTGCTTACGGCTTACCTGCCTTAGCGAAACAGCAAAACGTGCATATTAAAAATGCCACCGTGTGGACAGCAGAGAAAGACGGCGTGCTGGAAAACACCGATGTCATAGTGCGTAACGGCAAGTTTGATAAAATCGGTAAAAACTTAACTACACCGCGTGGTTTTGATGTGATTGACGCCACAGGCATGCATCTCACCCCGGGTATTATTGATGAACACTCGCACGTAGCCATTGAAGCCGGCGTAAATGAGGGCACCGATGCGGTAACGTCAGAAGTGCGCATCGGCGATGTGTTAAACCCGGAAGATATCAACTTATATCGTGGCTTAGCCGGCGGCACCACTACTGCGCAACTGTTGCACGGCAGTGCTAACCCTATTGGTGGCCAGGCACAGGTTATACAGTTCCGCTGGGGCGAAAATGCGGAAGGGCTGAAAATGCAGGCTGCACCGCCAAGCATTAAATTTGCGTTGGGTGAGAACGTCAAACAGTCCAACTGGGGCGATGCTTTTACCGAGCGCTATCCGCAAACCCGTATCGGCGTTGAAACCACTATTCGTGATGCCTTTGTCGCAGCGAAAGAATACAAAGCTAAACTGGCGGCGTACAACAAGCTGTCAAAACGCCAGCGCGAGCAAGTGGCCGCGCCGCGTATTGACTACCGCTTAGAGGCATTGGTCGAAATTCTGGATAAACAACGCTTTATCCATACCCACTCCTATGTGGCATCTGAAATTCTGATGTTGATAGAGCTGGCCGACGAAATGGGCTTCAACATCACCACCTTTACGCACATTCTGGAAGGTTATAAAACGGCGAAAGAAATGCAGGCGCACGGTGCCAGTGCATCAACGTTTGCTGACTGGTGGGCTTACAAGATGGAAGTGCAGGATGCTATTCCGACCAATGCCTGTTTAATGGCAGAGCAGGGCATGAACGTCAGCATTAACTCTGATGACGCCGGCTTGCAACGCCGTCTGAATCAGGAAGCGGCTAAGTCGGTAATGTACTGTGGTATGGCAGAGCATGACGCGCTGAAGATGGTTACCATTAACCCGGCAATGCAGTTAAAAATAGACAGCGTAACCGGTTCAATAAAAGTCGGTAAGCAAGCAGACTTTGTGTTGTGGAACACTCATCCGTTGTCGGTATACAGCCAGGCGCAACAAACCTGGATTGAGGGTACCAGGTACTTTGATATCAATACCGATAAACAGTTGCAGCAACAGCTTGAAGCGGAAAAAGCAGCACTGATCCAAAAGGTACTGACTGCCGGCGATGCTGCCAAAGCAGGCGATAAAGACGGCTATAAACAAGATGAACCCGAGTGGCACTGTGAAGACCAGGGCGACTGGTGGAATATCGGCAGCCATATTCATGGCAAAGCGCACAACCACAGCCATAACCACTAAGGAGCAGCAGTATGAAATTAACTAAAACCTGTTTAAGCTTGTTCGCTGCCTTAGCCGGCAGCATGACTGCAGGCCAGGCGCTGGCACACGATATGGTGCCGGGTAAAGCGCAAACAACACCGATACTGTTAACCGGTCTTACGGTACATACTGTAACGCAAGGTGTGCAAACTGACAGCGACGTGCTGATTGTGGATGGTAAAATTGCCGCTGTTGGTAAAGACTTAACTGCGCCGCAGGGCGCCACAGTGCTGGCGCTGGATGGTAAACACCTTTACCCCGGATTGGTAGCATTAGCTAATCAGCTGGGTTTAATTGAAATTGAAGCCGTACGCTCTACTGACGACTCAACTGAAGTAACTCACACTAATCCGGACATTAAAGCTAAAGTGGCTTATAACGCCGACTCGGAAGTTATCCCCACTATTCGCAGTAACGGCTTTGCTTACAGCATGGTATACCCGGCCGGCAGCATGTTGATGGGACAATCCAGCCTGATGCAATTAGATGCATGGAATTATCAGGATGCGTTGGTGGCAGATGGCACTGGTTTACATGTACGCTGGCCCAACGCCGGTACTTTAGGCTCGCGTTGGAACCCCAAACCGGCTGATGAGGTGCGTAAAGCCAATGCAGAGCAACTGGAAAAGCTGCAGCAGTATTTTAAAGATGCCAAAGCTTATTACGACGCTGAACAAGCGGGGTTAAACCGCGGCATCGACTCGCGTTGGCATGAAATGCTGGCGGTATTTGACGGTAAGCGGCCCTTGTTTGTGCATGCTGACGATGAGCGGCAAATTCGTCAGGCCATGTTGCTGGCTAACGAGTACAAACTGAAGCTGACTATTGTCGGCGGGCGCGACAGCTGGCGCCTGGCAGACGAGTTGGCGGCGGCAAAGGTAGCGGTTATTTATACCGCACCTTATGGCTTGCCAAGCCGTGGAGATGAAAACTACAGCCAGGCCTTTGTGGTGCCGAAAACCCTGCAGGATGCCGGCGTACAGTATGCACTGTCGCTGGATGGCTATTGGGACACGCGCAATTTGGTGTTTGCTGCCGGTCAGGCCATTAGCTACGGCTTAACGCCGGAACAGGCACTGCGCTCCGTTACCATTAATGCCGCGCAAATTGCCGGTGTTGCCGATAAAATCGGTAGCATTGAAGTAGGCAAGGCTGCCAGCCTGGTGGTGTCAGAAGGGGATATTTTTGATTACCTCGGTCATAAGGTTACCCATTTGTGGATTGACGGTCGCGCGGTCGACTTAAACGATCGTCACAAGCAATTGCACAATAAATATCAGCAGCGGATAAACTAACTGCCTGTCTGATACGTTAAAGTCAGTGCCAGCGTAAGCTGGCACTGCTGTTTTAAGGAAAATTAATGAAAACAAAACTAATTTTAGCGGCGCTTAGCTTAAGTGTTGTAGTCAGCTGTGCCGGTACATCACCGTCAGCAACCGTTAGCCCGGCGTCTGGAGCGAGTGCCGGAGCGATAGAAGCGCATATGCAGTTTTTGGCCGCTGATGCGTTAGCCGGACGTGAAACCGGTAGCAAAGAGCATGAAATAGCCTCGTTATATATTGCTACGCAGCTGCAGGCTTTGGGGCTAAAGCCTGCGGGCGATAACGGCAGTTATCTGCAACGGGTGCCGCTGCGTAAAGCGCGGTTGGCGCAGGAAAGCGCAAAGTTTACTTTGCATGTTGATGGTAAAAATACTCAGCTGAGTTACCCCAAGGCGTTTTTTACCGGCCCAAGCCTGCAGTTTGCCCAAACAAAGGTTACTGCACCTTTGGTATTTGCCGGTTATGGCATGGTATCAAAAGAGTTTGGTTTGGATGATTATGCCGGGCTGGACGTAGCAGGCAAGATAGTGGTGTTGTTAACCGGCCGGCCGGACAGCTTACCCAGCGAAGAAGCCGCGCATTTAAGCAGCCAGAAAACCAGGTTGGCAGCAGAGCGTGGTGCAGTCGGCATTATTACCGTGCATACTCCGCAGCAGGAAAAAGTGCGGCCTTATGCCAGCAGCTTATTGTATTTAAATACGCCGTCGATGGAATGGCTGCAACCAGATGGTACGCCAGCCGACAGCTATCCGGATTTAAAAGGCGGTGCTTATGTACACCATGAGGCTGCCGCCGCGTTATTCAGCAAAGCGCCGCAGTCACTGGCAGATATTTTTACTCAGCTGGATAACAAACAAAACCCGGCCGGCTTTGAGCTTGGTGTATCGGCTACGTTAAGCCGCGACAGCAGCCACGAAGATATCAGCAGCCCCAACGTTATTGCCGTGCTGGAAGGTTCCGATCCGGTGCTGAAAGATGAATACGTGGTGATAACGGCGCATTCTGATCACATTGGTTACAGCAACGATTTACGCAACGATGATAAAATAAACAACGGTGCTATGGATAACGCCGCCGGCGTGGCGATACTGCTGGAAACGGCCCGTTTGTTTGCGCAACTGCCGGAAAAACCCAAGCGCTCTATTTTGTTTGTGATAGTAACCGGCGAAGAAAAAGGCCTGTTGGGCGCAGACTATTTCGCGCATAACCCAACGCGGCCGATTGAGAAGCTGGTCGCCAACGTAAACCTGGATATGCCGGTGCTGTTGTATCCGTTTGCCGATATGATTGCTTTTGGGGCTAATCATTCATCGCTGGGTAAGGTAGTTGAGCAGGCGGCTGGCAAAGAGGGTATAGCACTGAGTGCTGATCCTATGCCGGAGCAGGCTATTTTTACCCGTTCAGATCACTATACTCTGGTGAAAAAAGGTGTACCGGCGGTGTTTTTAATGACCGGCTTTAAATCGCAGGATCCTAAACAGGACGGCGGTAAAATTTGGGCCAGTTTTTTTGCCAAGCACTACCATAAACCGTCGGATGATATCCCGAGCTTAATTAAAGACTATGGCGCTATCCGCTATGACTTTGGTGCCGTTTTTGCCGATATCAACTTTAATATTGCGCTGGATGTGGCTAACACCGGGCAGCGGCCATACTGGCTAAAAGACAGCTTTTTTAATGGTGCTGTTGGTCAGCCGTATAATCGTGAAGCGGTAAAGTAGCATAACGTTTAGTGCTCCGGACTCGAACCGGTTTGCTCACGCTAACACGCCGTAAACCCATCCCTGGGGGCTCGTCTCAGCCCGTCCGGGGCTTCAACGGTTAGCTTAGAGCAAGTCGGTTCTCTTCTCGTTGAGAGATAATGAACCGGCAGTTTTCCATCAATCAGCCACCGGCCCATTTGGTTTTAAACCCTTCGGCTTGCAATAGTTGCTCTACCAGTTCGCGCTTATCACCCTGAATTTCAATTACACCCTCTTTAACCGCGCCGCCACAAGCACACTTCTTTTTCAGCTTTGCCGCCAGCAGCACCAGCTCGTCATGTGGCCTGGCAATACCGCTAATGGTAAGCACAGCCTTGCCGCCACGGCCTTTGGTTTCACGCCTTATACGTACTGCGCCGTCGGCAAATGCTTCCGGCTGCGGCTTGGCTGTGGGTTTAGCACTTATTTTGCCGCTATCGGTGCTGTATACCAGATTAGGGTCGTTTTTTACCGCTGTTGTGGTTGCGGCCGGGTTCATTTTGGCCTGCCAATCGGCCAGAGAGATTTTATTGCCTGCCATAATTTGCTTCGCTTGCTTTACTTCGTTCACTTTACAGAGCTGTCAGCTTAAACATCCACAATAGCGGCGGCAACAATTTCCTTAGCTTGTGTGCTGCTGGCTTGGCTTTTTAAGCGCTTCTGGTAAAATGCTCGTCAATTTTAGAAATCTGGATGGCTATAATGTCACGAGATGCTGTTTCTGTAGCGGAATATATTGAACGTGCCGGTTTAGCGCTAAGCGCCGGTGATGTGGCAAGCTTTGCTGAAAAAGTACAACAACTGCAAGCGGAATTACAGGCTTACCTTGCAGCTACGGCGGCACCACAAGTGCAATGGCAATACAAAGTGCCGGAGTTAGGCGAGGGCGGCGCCTGCTCGCTGTTTGGTCATTTAGCCGACGAGCCTTATGACTTAAGCGCTATTTTAGGCGGGCAAAATGCAGCTAACCAGCATGCACTTACCCAGCTTAGCCTTATTGCTGCATTTTACCGTGAACAGTCGGCACTGGACTGGTTTGGTATTTATCAGGCCCGTACTAACCTAACCAGTGAGCCGGTGCTGGTAAAACTGGCTTATTATGGCGCGCCATCACGGGCTGAATTTCCGTTAAATAGTGAATTTGCCAAAATCAGCAATAACAGCACCGTGGGCTTAAGCGGTAAAGCCAAAGTGATAAACGATGTGGCGGCGTATTTGGGCACAGGTGGCGAATATTACACCTGCGATCCTAAAGTACAGGCCGAAGCCTGTTTGCCTCTGTTTGACCAATCAGGCAAAATAGCCGGCATTGTCGATGCAGAAGATTTTAATAAAAACGTATTTACTGCGGATGCACTGGCATTGCTGGTAGCGGTATGTTTAACCATACCGGCGTACTTGCCTTAAGCGCAGCCTTTTCATGCAACTTAAACTCAGGTAGAACATTATGTTTGCTCAGTTACAACCGGTGGCCACCGATCCGATTTTAGGCTTGATGGCAGCGTACAAAGAAGACCCGAACCCGAACAAAGTTGATCTGGGTGTAGGGGTATATAAAGACGAGCAGGGCCACACGGCAGTACTGAAGTGCGTAAAAGAAGCTGAAGCACTGCGCCTGAAGCAGGAAGACAGCAAAACCTATATTGGTATGGCAGGCGATTTAGGCTTTAACAGCCATATTGAAAAACTGGCGTTTGGTAAAGCGCATAAAGTATTGCTGGCCAATCGTGTGACGACTGCGCATACCCCGGGCGGTACCGGCGCCCTGCGTGTGGCGGCTGAGTTTATTAAAAAGGCCAACCCAAATGCAACGATTTGGGTAACCAGGCCAACCTGGGCTAACCATATTTCAATGTTTAAGGCCGCCGGCCTGAACGTAAAAGAATACACCTACTACGATTACGACACTAAGGGCCTGAACGAAGAGGCGATGTTTGCTGATTTGGCGACCGTGCCGGCCGGCGATGTGGTATTGGTGCATGCCTGCTGCCACAACCCCAGTGGCATGGATTTAACCTTTGCCCAGTGGCAGCGTTTTACTGATGTCGCCAAAGAGCGCGGTTTTACGCCGTTAGTCGATATGGCTTATCAGGGTTTTGGCTCAGGCCTGGATGAAGACGCCAAAGGCTTGCGCCATCTGGCTGATAATGTCGAAGAGATGATCCTGTGCAGCTCATGCTCAAAAAACTTTGGCCTGTACCGCGAGCGTATCGGTGCGGTATCCATAGTGGCGGCAGACAGTAAAGTTACTGATGTTGCTAAAGTGAATTTATTAAGCGTGGTGCGCAGTATTTATTCTATGCCACCGGCGCACGGTGCCATTATCGTCGCCAATATTCTGGACAGTAACGAGCTAACCAGTCTGTGGCATGAAGAGCTGGCTGAAATGCGTAACCGCATCAACAGCTACCGTCAGCTGATTATCGATAAATTGGCCGGCGAGGGCGTACAGCAGGATTTCAGCTTTATTACCCGCCAACACGGTATGTTCAGCTTTTTGGGTATTAACAAAGAGCAGATCAGTCGCTTGCGTAACGAATTCAGCGTCTACATGGTGGATTCCAGCCGGGTAAGTATTGCCGGGTTAAACCACAGCAATATTGATTACTTTGCTAAATCGGTTGCCACAGTGTTGAAAGGCTAAATACCAAAGCTTACACAGAAAAAACCGCAGTTCGCTGCGGTTTTTTTATGCCATTAAAAAGCGACGGATCTCGCCGGCTACCAGGGCGGCTTGGGTCATATGACAATGATGGCCACCGCGGACAGTTGTTAACTGCAACTGCGTATAATGCGCAGCAAACTGCTCTGCTTTGCCGGCAAAGGGGCTGTCGTTAGCAATTAGCGCCAGCACCTTGCACTCTACCGCCGATATCAGCGCTTTGGCTTGTTCCGGCGTTAAGCGATATACCGAGCTATGGCGCAGGCGCATATCGGCGCGCCAGCTTACGCCTTGCGCTGTGGCAACAGTACCGCGCTCTGCCAATAACATGGCTTCGGTCAGGCTGAAATCGCTTTGCTTTTGTCTGGCGGCCGCGGCGTCAGCCACACTGGTATAAGATGGCTTACGTGAGATTGGTTTCAGCCGTGATTTGATACCTTCGCGCAGCTGTTTTGCCGCATTAGCGGCGTCATCAGTAACAAAGCCAAGGCTGTCTATCAACACCAACTTCGCCACCAGCTCCGGAAAAGCCGCGGCCAGTGCCGTTGCTACCATAGCGCCCATTGAGTGGCCGATAATTGTGAGTTGCTGCCAATTCTGCGCTGTACATAACGCGACTAAGTCCTGCACCCAATCAAAAAAGTAATAGTGCGCGTCAGCGCCACGATGGCCGGAATGGCCGTGGCCGGGAAATTCCAATGCCAGCAGCGGTATATCAGGTAGCTGCTGCGCCAGCGGTTCAAAGCTGGCGGCATTATCCAGCCAGCCATGCAGACACAATACCGCAGCCGCGCCGCTGTTGGCGGCATGGTTGCCCAGTGCTGCCAAACTAACACTGCCTGTGCTGAAATGATGTGGATATTGCAGGGCTGTCATGGCTGCGCTGTTTACTTAATCAGCGTCTGCGCTGCCTTAATATAGGCATCACCACGTGCTTTTGCTGTATCGGTGTCCATGTGCTCAGAGGCAACATGCAGCTCTTCCAGTGTGTCTTTTAACTTAGCGGTTTCAGCATGGATTTTCTCCAGCGCCACTTCTATGGTGTAAGTCAGTTCATGAATTTCAACCATGGCCAGCGGCGTCAGCTCACCGGCTAAAGCAGTTTTTAACTTCTGATTATATTCACTGAAATTAGCTACTGCCTGCGCCAGGGTATCGGAAGGCTTACCTTTATAGTGGTCCGGCCGCTCGTCGGCCAATGCCGCCCCGGCAAAGAATACAGTACAGCCCAACATGACAGCAGATAACAGTGATTTCATAGGTAACTCCAAAATGTAAATGAGAACTTTTCGCAATTAATTTAGCATATAACTACAGCTGATAATACTGCGAAATGCAAAAAGCGCTGTATTTTAGCGTTACACTGAAAAAATGAAATTTTATGATTAGAATAACTAACCATAACTACTGCTCGTTAATTCAACCGCCAGCCCCCGTCTGATTATGCTGTGGGTTCTCTTACTAGATTTAATCTGCATAAATAGCTATTTTAACGTAATAAAAATCAATATCTACCGGTTAAGGTTTTAATTCAGTATTACATAACCTCTAAGGCTATATGAATACAGTGTGATTTATGCATTAGTTTTATTGATGCTTTGGTTGTAATTTATCTCGTTCGTCAGTTGTGCAAAAAGTCGGCATAATGTGCAACATATAAACAGCGCACAAACACAGAGGTGAAGCATGACGACGTTAAATACCACAGCCGCGAAACATAATGTTACCGTTAACAACAGTCGTGCCGTTAGCCGTGCATTGCTGGTGCGTAAATTAAACCGTTTACTAGCGCAGATGGGCCGTGCACTGAATACTGCCAACCTGGTTCATAGCAAATAAAGAGCTGCGCATCAGCTAAACCAAGCTGTTGTTGATAACAAAGCCACGCCTTGCAAAAGCCGCGTGGCTTTTCTGTTTTAGTCGCTTGTTAGAGATCAGCGCTTGCATTAGAGTAAGCTATGGATATAACAGAAGCGGGAGCTGTGCTTATGAGTGGGCATGAAAAAATTAACTATGTAGAGTTTCCGGCCGCAGATCTGGCGGCAGTGAAAAAGTTTTATGCACAGGTATTCGGCTGGGTGTTTGCTGACTATGGTCCTGACTATGTTGCTTTTGCTAATTCCGGCCTGGATGGCGGTTTTTATCGTGCGGCAAAGCAGTCAACCACGGTGCAGGGGGCGGCACTAGTAGTACTGTACAGTAAAGATCTGGCAGAGACTGAGCGGAAAATTGTTGCTGCAGGAGGCCGGATAATTAAGCCGGTATTTTCGTTTCCGGGCGGGCGTCGGTTTCACTTTGCTGATCCGCATGGCAATGAATTGGCTGTCTGGTCAGAGCAATAACAGCATGTCGCTTACGCGATACAGCGGGCGTAAGCGAACCTGTTGCTAACTGCATGGTGGCGGCCTTTATTGTTGGTCGGTTGTTGCCTGTTCGCTGGTTTTGGCCACATTTTGTTCAGCTTGCTGGCTGCCGGCAGAAAAAAACAACTCGGCAACGGTTTGCTCTAAAGCAGATTTTGCTTGCTGCTTAATGTTAGCGCTCAGTTCGGTTAATTGGTTGCTGACCGTTTCAGTTAAGGTGTCGGTGAGCGTGTTGGCCTGAGCCGGTGCAGCAAAGCTTACAGCGATAACAGTGGCCAGAGTTAGATAAGATAAAGTTTTCATTTTTTTGTCCTTTGGTTTCAGATTAGTGTCAACAACACTTAAACTGTTACAAGCAACGTGCCACTTTTTTGTGTTTAATTAACTTATTGAATTAAAACATTTTTTATTTTTTATTGTTGCGTTTTAGTGTTTGCTGAACGTCAGCTTAAAATTGAGTTTAGTGAAATTGACTAACAATTAGCTAATTTGTTATTGATGCTACAGCTGGCAGCAAAACCCAATTAAGCTATGCTATCTGGAAGCAGTATCAGTGGGGCCGACAGCCTTATGTTGAAGTATTTTTTGTTAGTTGTCAGTTGTTTGAGTTGCAGCGTTGCGGCGAATGCATCATTACGTGTGGTCACTGAGTTATCGCCGCCGCACCAAACACTGGTAGCGGGGGAGATAGCCGGGTTAAGTACCGATCTGGTGCGGGCGACGTTAGCCAAAGCCGGTGTGACAGCGCAAATAGAGGTTTATCCGTGGGCGCGCTCTTTTCGTATTGCACAAAGCCGGCCAGATGTATTGATTTACAATATGGCACGCACGGCTGAACGCGAAGCACAATTTCATTGGATTGGCACTGTAGCAGCCTATCAGCTGGGTTTTGTTGCACTTAGCCATCGCGATGATATCCGTATTAAGGCGTTAAGTGATGCCGTCGGTTATACCATAGCCGTGCAGCGGGATGATTTAGCGGCAAATTTTCTAATGCAGAATGGTTTTAGTACCGGAAAGCAGCTGGTGCTGGCGGCTGATATTACCGAGTCCTGGCAGTTGTTGCTAAATGGTAAAGTAGACCTGGTGGTTGACGATGCCGTAGCCTTAACTGCAATGGCAGAGACCTTGTCGTTGCCGCGCAGGTATCTGCGTTTTGTGTATGCTATACCCGAGCTGGCACAACACACCTGGCTGGCGGCCAGCCTGGAAACATCTCCGGAGTTGGTGAAACGGCTGCAGCAAGCCCACAGTGAGGTTGCCACCACGGAGTATTACCAAAAGGTAATGTCGTCCGGCTATCGGCAGTAACATACCCGTTGAGCTTAAATAAAAACGCCCGTAGTAACGGGCGTTTTGCAGTGTAATACATCAGATTTTTTTGTATTTAATCCGGTGCGGTTCTAACGCATCAGCACCGTAGGTGGCTTTTAACCAGGCTTCATAGTCTGAATAGTTACCTTCAAAGAAATTCACCTTACCCTCATCGCGGTAATCCAGAATATGCGTAGCAATGCGGTCAAGGAACCAGCGATCGTGCGAAATAACCATGGCACAGCCCGGGAAATCTAACAAAGCATTTTCTAATGCGCGCAGCGTTTCTACGTCAAGGTCGTTGGTGGGCTCATCCAGCAACAGCATGTTGCCGCCGGCTTTTAGCAGAGCAGCTAAATGCACGCGGTTACGTTCACCACCGGATAACTCGCCGATAAACTTCTGCTGATCGTTACCTTTAAAGTTAAAGCGGCCAACATAAGCACGGCTGGGGATCTGGAAGTTGCCGATTTGCAGCATATCCTGACCGTTGGAGATTTCCTGCCACACTGTATTTTTCGGGTTCATACTATCGCGGAACTGATCCACACTGGCCAGTTGCACAGTGTCACCGACACTGATATCACCGGAGTCGGCTTGCTCTGCGCCGCTGATCATTTTAAACAAAGTAGATTTACCGGCGCCGTTCGGGCCGATAATGCCAACAATAGCGCCTTTGGGAATGCTGAAGCTTAAATCGTCTATCAGCAGGCGATCACCAAAGGATTTACGCAGGTGGTTAACTTCCAGCACTTTATCGCCCAGGCGTGGGCCGGGAGGAATAAACAGCTCGTTGGTTTCGTTACGCTTTTGAAATTCCTGGCTTTGCAGTTCTTCAAAGCGTGCCATCCGCGCCTTGCTCTTGGCATGGCGGCCTTTGGGGTTAGTGCGCACCCACTCCAATTCTTGCTTGATAGAACGCTGGCGTGCGTTTTCAGCTTTTTCTTCCTGCTGCAGCCGGGCATCTTTTTGTTCCAGCCAGGAAGAGTAGTTGCCTTCCCACGGAATACCGTAACCACGGTCCAGTTCTAAAATCCAGCCGGCAACGTTATCGAGGAAATAACGGTCGTGAGTAATGGCAACCACGGTGCCGGGATAATCGTGCAGGAAGCGCTCTAACCAGGCGACTGATTCAGCATCAAGGTGGTTGGTCGGTTCGTCCAGCAACAGCATGTCCGGCCGTTCCAACAATAAGCGGCAAATCGCCACACGGCGGCGCTCACCACCGGATAAGTGCTCAATTTTAGCATCCCATGGCGGCAGGCGCAGCGCATCGGCTGCGCGTTCCAGGGTGTTATCCAGGTTATGGCCGTCTTTGGCCTGGATCAGCGCTTCCAGTTCACCTTGTTCACGAGCCAGAGCGTCAAAGTCGGCGTTTTCTTCGGCATAAGCCGCGTAAACTTCATCTAACCGGGTTAGCGCGTTTTTTACATCGCCGAGGGCCTCTTCAACAATTTCGCGTACGGTTTTACCAGGATCTAATTGCGGCTCTTGTGGCAGGTAGCCAATTTTGGTGCCGGCCAGTGGTTTGGCTTCACCTTCAAACTCTTTATCTACTCCGGCCATGATACGCAGCAGAGTAGACTTACCGGAACCGTTTAAACCCAGTACTCCGATTTTAGCGCCGGGAAAGAAAGATAATGAAATGTCTTTTAAAATAGTGCGTTTAGGCGGAACCACCTTAGACACACGGTGCATGGAGTAGATATATTGAGCCATAATTTGCAGCTTATCGTTGAGTGAAACAATGCCGCTGATTGTACGTTATTTTTCAGTGGCAGGGAAAGCTGCGCCGGCGGCAAACAAGATAAAACTCGCTTTTACGCCGTGCTTTCTGGTCTAATAGCAACCAATTCCTTTACCTGTGGTGGAAAGTAAATATGAGTCAATTCGCACAAGATCCGAGTTTTAAGCGTTTCGTTGAAGAAGCCAAAACCAATGGCGTTGTGTATGTGTTAGCCGATGGCGAAGACTTGCTGGTGGTAGAGTCGGTTGAGTTTGAAGAAACCGATGTTATGCCGTTTTGGTCTGATGAAGCCTCAGCAAAGGCGCATTGTTCAGAAGAGTGGGCGGTGTATAAGCCGGAAGCCATTGCGTTAGATGTATTTTGCGAAGGTTGGCTGAAAGAAATGTACGATGACGGCGTGTTAATCGGCACTAACTGGGATGAAAGTTTAAATGGCCCGGAAGTGGAGCCACGTGAATTATTAGAAGCCTTATCTCTGGTACAGTAAGCCCAGCCGCTATACAACATGGCGCTTTGCACTGCGATTTTGGTGCTGGCGCCGGGGGCCGCAATACTACGGCCGTTGCAGTCACGTCATAAAAATGGCAAAAAACTGACTTTATCCGTAAACTAGCGGCTAAGGCGGCACGTACTAGGTTCATCACAGCCGGTTTGGGATCAGTTATGTTATCAGAAGAAGCAATATTGGTGCGCAGTGCGTTGGAAGCGCAGGGGCTGGAAACGCCTATGCTGGACAATGGTTTATCACGCGACCAGAAGTACAAAAAGATCAGCAGCCTGATGGCCGACGTCGTCAGCACTTTGGGGCTGGATCTCAGCGACGACAGTTTAAGTGAAACACCACATCGTATTGCCAAGATGTATGTCGATGAAATTTTTGGTGGCCTGAACTACAGCAATTTTCCTAAAATTGCCCTGATTGACAATAAAATGCAGGTGCAGGAAATGGTAAAGGTAAAAGACATCAGCTTTACCAGTACCTGCGAGCACCATTTTGTCACTATCGATGGCAGTGCTACCGTGGCCTACATTCCGGAAAAACGCATTATCGGCTTATCTAAAATTAACCGTATAGTGCGCTTTTTTGCTCAGCGCCCGCAGGTGCAGGAGCGTTTAACCCAGCAGGTGTTGGTGGCAATGCAAACCTTACTGCAAACTAAAAATGTCGCCGTGACGATGGATGCCGTGCATTATTGCGTGAAATCCCGCGGTGTGATGGATGTTAATTCTAAAACGCAAACCACGGCTTTAGGCGGCATATTTAAAGATGACGGCCGTACCCGTGCCGAGTTTCTTGCCCGTTATTAATAGTTTGGCTGTACGTTGAATAAGGCGCTGGATGGCGCCTTTTTTTATGGTTGACGCTTAGGTTTGTTTGCAAATGCGAATTGTTATCAGTATTATACCCATCAAATGTTTTGGGTGGTTAAGCGGTAATGATTGAGTTTCGGCGCGGGCCTGCGCTAAATAAATTAATGCGGTTGATACACAGCTACAGTTCAATGCTGGTGTTGGTGTTACTGCTGTTTTTTGCTATTACCGGTATAACGCTGAACCATCCGGATTTGCTCTACAGCAAGGCCGGGCAGGTTAGCTCGCAGCAAGTGCTTAGCTTACCTGAGCATCTGCGCTACAGCAGCTTACCGCAGTCAGAGCAACAGCAGGCACAGATAGCAGAGCAGTTTCGCAACTGGTTAAGCGACGAACATCAGGTTAAGGCGTCGGTATTCAGTTATCTGTTTGAACCGGACGAGCTGTTGCTGGAGTTGGATTTTAAACGCCCCGCCGGTTATGCCACTGCCATTGTTGATTTCTCTAACCACACCGCCGAGCTGGAACTGGAATTTAACGGTTATCTGGCACTGCTGAATGACTTACATAAAGGCCGCAACGCCGGCACCAGTTGGATAGTGCTGATTGATCTTACCGCGCTGGCCTGCATTATTTTTTCCCTTACCGGTTTTTGGTTGATTTTAAAGCAGCCATCAAGGCGCAGTATTGGTAACAGCCTGGCCATGCTGGGTATTTTTATCAGCTTATTTGCTTATATTTTGTCATTGCATTAGCGCCGGTTAGGGCGCGCCAACAGAGGAAATACCATGAAGTTAACCGGGGCCTGCTTATTAGTGTGTATTACTGCGCTGTTTTGCCAAAGTGAAGTGACAGCGGCGCAAAGTGATATTGCACTGGAATTGCCGGCAATAGAAACCAGCCAGTATCACCGGCCTTATGTTGCGGTATGGGTAGAAGATGCACAGCAGCAGCCGGTAAAGCTGATTGCGCTGTGGGTAGAAAAGCCGGACTGGTTAAAAGATTTACGCCGTTTCTGGCGCAAAATCGGCCGCAGTAATACTGCCCTGGTTGATGCCGTAAGTGGTGCCACGCAAAAGCCGGGCAGTTATACCCTGCATTGGGATGGTAAAGACGATAATGGCGCTGCATTGGCAGCAGGGCAGTACACACTTTTTGTTGAGGCGGCACGTGAGCAAGGCGGGCGCAGCCTGGTTAAGCATGAATTTAACCTGCCCTCAGAAGGCGCTGTAATTGATATCGCAGCAGAGGGTGAATTAGGTGCGGTTAAAGCCACCATCCGTTAATCGCGGCAACGCCGCATTCAGAGTTAAAAAAGGACGTTTTGTTATGTTTAAAAAAGCAGCAGTTTTATTAACCGGCCTGGTTGTCAGCGCCAGTATCAGTGCCCACACCTTGTGGCTGGTACCAAGCCATTACGTATTGTCGAAGCAGGATAGCTGGGTAAGCGTTGATGCGTCTGCCGCGAATATGACCTTTGTACCGGATAAAGGCATTGGTTTGCAAAGCCTGAAATTGTATTTGCCGGATGGCAAGGTGCAGGATGTCAGCTCGGTACATCAGGGCAAGCGTAAATCCATGGCTGATGTACAATTGGCCGGCGACGGTACTTACCGGCTGGAAATGGCCAACCCACTGCGCTTTTTTACCAGTTATGAGTTAAACGGCGAGCGTAAACGGCTGATGGCTAACAAGCAGGAGCGCACGGCGCAATTGCCAAAAGGTGCCACTAAGGTGGAAACCACCCAAATGCGCAGCCGCAATTTTGCCTACATTACAGTAAACAGCCCAACAGATACGGTAGTGAAACTGCAGGGCGAGGGGCTTGAGATCAGCAGTAATGTGCATCCGGCTGATGTGGTAGCAGAAGAAAACCTGCAGTTGGTGTTTAACCTTGATGGCAAACCGCAAGCAGGGGTAAAAGGCGTGCTGTCATATGAGGGCGAGCTTTATCGCAACGACGCCGGGCGGATTGAATTTGAAACCAATGCCGATGGCCGGTTCAGCTTTACGCCCGCCACAGCAGGACGTTACCTGATTGAAGCCTCCTATTCAGCCGACAGCAATTCCGCGCTGGCTGACAAGGTGCGCGAATCTGTTACTTATACCTTTGAGGTAGCTCTGCCTTAAACGCTGTGGCGTCAACGATACAAAGCCAGCCAAATTCAATAGGCTGGCTTTGTGCTATTTGGTACACTGCGCTTCGCCTTTTTAGCTTTAGCAGGACCCGTTAATGCACATTTTTGCCGATGAAAATATGCCGTTGGTGCAGCAATTTTTTCGCCAGTTTGGTGAGGTTAGCTTGTTTGACGGCCGCAATGTCAGCGCCGCACAGTTGCAGGATGCTGATATTTTACTGGTGCGCTCGGTCAGCAATGTTAATGCACAGCTGCTTCAACACAACAGCAAACTGCGGTTTGTCGGCACCGCCACTATTGGTATGGATCATATTGACCAGGCGTATCTGGCTCAGCGTCAGTTAGCGTTTTCCAGCGCCCCTGGCTGCAATGCGCAGTCGGTGGTGGAATATGTGCTTAGCAGCTTATGGTGTTTAGCCGATAAATATCAGTGGCAGCTGGCAGACAAAACCGTCGGTATCGTTGGCGTGGGTAATATCGGCAGCCGGCTGGCTAAGGCACTGCAGGCGCTGAATATTAAGGTACTGCTGTGTGACCCGCTGCGCGCCCGCAACGAGGAGGGCTTTAATCATACCGACTTTACCCGGCTATGTGTTGAAGCCGATATTATCAGCTTTCACACCCCGCTGATAAATAGCGGCAGTGATGCCACTAAGCATTTACTCAATGCACAGACCTTAGCACAGCTAAAGCCCGACTGCGCGCTGATTAACGCCTCACGCGGTGCGGTTATTGATAACCAGGCCTTGCTGGAGGATTTAAGCCGCGCGCCAATACGTCGCGCTGTGGTGTTAGACGTGTGGGAACATGAGCCGGATATTCTTACTGCATTGCTGCCTTATGTTGATATTGCCACTGCGCATATCGCCGGCCACAGTATTGAAGGTAAAGCCCGCGGCACCGAAATGCTGTATCAGCGCTGTGCTGCGTTGTTGCAACAACCGTTGCAGCAGCAACTACAGCAGTTATTGCCGGTACCCGCGATAGAAAAACTGCAAATTAGTGCGAATTTTGGGCTTCCGGATGTCCAAAACTTAGCAAGACTGTTATATGATGTACGCCGTGACGATGCCATACTGCGGCATTACCTGCAAAGTAAGGGCTTTGACTGGCTTAGAAAGTCATACCCGCCGCGGCGCGAATTCAGCTCGTTACAACTGTGTGGCAAGGTCATACCCGACTTTTTGCCGCAATTAGGTTTTAGCCTCGCACAATAACAAGAGGAACTGTCATGGCTTCGCAATACAATGTTGCCGTTTTGGGTGCAACAGGTTTGGTAGGACAACATTTAATTGAAATTCTGGAACAACGTGATTTCCCGGTAGGGCAGTTGTTTCCGTTAGCCAGCAGCCGTTCTGCCGGCGGCACCGTGACATTTAAAGGCAAGAAAATTAAGGTTATCGACGCAGAAACATTCGACTGGTCGCAAGCGCAAATTGGCTTGTTTTCTGCCGGTGGCAATGTATCGGCTATGTATGCTCCCAAAGCCGCCGATGCCGGCTGCGTAGTGATTGATAACACCTCACATTACCGCTACGAGCCGGATATTCCGCTGGTGGTGCCGGAAGTAAACGCGCATGCCATTGCTGATTATCGCAACCGCAATATTATTGCTAACCCAAACTGCTCGACTATTCAGATGCTGGTGGCGTTAAAGCCTATTCATGATGCCGTGGGCATCAGCCGGATTAATGTCGCCACTTATCAGTCGGTCAGTGGTGCCGGGCAAGAAGCGGTAGAGGCGTTAGCCCATGAAGCGGCGCAACTGATGAATGGCCGGCCGATTGAAAAAGAAGGCCAGTTTGCCCGCCAGATCGCGTTTAACGTTATTC
The DNA here is from genome assembly GCF_013283795.1 of Rheinheimera lutimaris. Classification (GTDB taxonomy): domain Bacteria; phylum Pseudomonadota; class Gammaproteobacteria; order Enterobacterales; family Alteromonadaceae; genus Alishewanella; species Alishewanella lutimaris. The sequence continues at coordinate 34,088 of NZ_JABSOD010000018.1, read as the reverse complement.
CGCAAATTGATGTGTTTATGGATAACGGCTACACCAAAGAAGAAATGAAAATGCACTGGGAAACGCAAAAAATCTTCGGTGATGACAGTATTTCAGTTAACGCCACCGCAGTGCGGGTGCCGGTGTTTTTCGGCCACGCCGAAGCGGTGCATATTGAAACTCGGATGCCCATCAGTGTTGAGCAGGTAAAAGCCTTGCTGGCCGATGCGCCTGGCGTGGTATTGCTGGAAAACAATGCTGATTTCCCAACCCAGGTATGCAGTGCGGCCGGTAAAGATGAGGTATTTGTTGGCCGTATCCGCCAGGATTTATCGCACGAAAACGGTATTAATCTGTGGGTAGTGGCAGATAATATCCGCAAAGGTGCAGCTACTAACAGCATTCAGATTGCTGAGCACTTGATCCGCGACTACCTGTAATTCGTCAATTTACAGCCTCGCCGGGCTTCGCCATGAAGCCCCGGCTTTCTCTGTACTGAACTTCTGCGATATCAATAGCTTTTTTAAGTGCTGGTCAGAACTGTGCCAGTGCTTTATATTTTCACTAACGGTTTGCCAGCCATAGTTGGAACATTGTTTGCAGTGTCACTAAAGGTTTGAACACAAACTGCCGATTTCTTTAGCTAAATACGCCGGATTTGGGGTAGGGACCATTAATGCCTTTGTTATTTGTCTTCATTGTTGCAGTGCTTGTCAATTTTTCGTCACCATTGCTGGCGCAGGAAAACACGACCCAAATTCGCGGCCCCCGCGGCAGCGATGCGCCGCCACCGGCAGTTACCATAGGGCCGCTAAGCCCGTCTGATACCTTGTGGCGCGTGGCTGAGCGGGTGAAACCTGAGGGTAATATCAGCCTGTATCAGGTCATGTATGCCATATATCTGAAAAACCCCGATGCTTTTATTGACGGCAACCTGAATCGTTTGCGCCCCGGCTCAACACTTACCTTACCCACTGAAGCTGAAATACAGCAGGTAAATGTTACTGTCGCCAGGCGCAAATCTGAGCAGGACGATGTCATTTGGGCAGAACGGCAAAAAGCTGCCGCAACGCGTAAAGCCGCTACTACAACGCCGGCGGCAAAGCCAGACCCGCAATGGCAGGCCGAACTGGAACGGATTGGCCGGCAGCAACGTGAAGAATTAGACGGCTTACGCAGTCAGTTTGCCGATTCGATGCAGGTGATAGAAAGCATCGCCGATGAAAACCTGCAGCTGAAAACCAGCCTTGGCAGAGTGCAGCAGGAACTGGAGCTGATAAAAGCACAGCTGGGTGAAGACAGTGAGCTGCAACAGCAAATAGCGTTGCTGCTAAAACAACAGGCAGAGCTGTTGCAAGCCAAAGCCGATGAAGAGGCGCTGCAGCAACTGCAAGAGCAGCAAAGCAGTAATTGGCAACAATGGTTTAAAAATCCGCTTGCATGGATCCTGGCAGCTTGCATACCTGCACTGCTGGTTTTATTCAGTATTTTGTTGTGGGTGAAAAAGCGTGGCCGGCAGACTGAAGAGGTTATTCAGGCGGCCACGACGGAAAAAGCGGTAGATCCCGGTTATCACTCACCGTTGCCCCCACTGGATGAAAGCAACGATCTCGATGAAAGCTTGTTCGAAATTGACGATGCATTGCTTGAAGATGCTTTTAGCGATGGCAGCGAATTTACTGAAGCGACTGCTGATAACGATATGTTGCAGTTTGATGATGGGCTGTCATTTGAAGATGACAGCTTATTGCCGGCGGTAGATGATGGCTTCGCGGATGATATTCTGCCTGAGCCGGACACCGCAGAAAAAGAAGATTTCGATGCGGACAATATCTTGTCTGACACGGACTTGTCGGCGTTATTGGCGGCAGAAGATGACGATGATATTGCCATAGAGCTGGCAGATGATACGCCGCAGGCTCAGCCGGACGACGAGCTGCAGCAACCGGCTGCAGATGATGCCGATGTGGCTGGCATAGATGACTCTGCGTTAGATGACTCTGCGATAGATGAGTTTGATATTGACGAGCTGATTGAAGAAATCGATTTTGATGCAGAGGATGTGCTGGCCACTGATGATACACCGGTTGAAACCGCAACGGAGCAGCCAGACGATAAAGCCTTACAAGCCGGTGAAGCAACGCAGCAAGAGCAGCAACTGGCAGAGGCAATGGCGGCTGAAACTGCAGATCCTGAGGCAGCGGAGTACAGTTTTGACAGCTCGGGATTGGATGAATTCGCCGAAAGCCTGGTAACAGACCACGCAGCAGCTGATACAGAAACTGATAGCGATGATAATGATGCAGCAGCGCTGCTAAGTGCCGAGTTGACAGAGTTATTAGAGCAGGTGGAAGACAGCCGCCCGGCAACAGAGCCGGACGTGGCGACGAGTGCACCCGAACCAGCTTTGGCAGAACCTGAACCGTCAATAGCAGAGTTGTCAGGGGCAGAGTTGTTAGGATCAGAATTGTCAGAATCGGAGCTGTCAGCGCCGGACATGCTGTTGCAGGATGATGAAGAAGACACAGACCCGGATGTTGAAGATAGTGCGCTGGCCGCACTTGATTTGACCGCATCGGAAGATGATTCGGTCGTCCGGCCGGGTGAGGCGGCATTATCGGTAGAAAACCCCAGTAAAATTTTACCGGAGTATCCGCAGCTTGAGCTGACAGATGATGAATTGCTCAGTGATATTGAACTGTTGTCAGCCGATATTGATGATACAGCGGCAGAGCCGGATATTGCTGAAATAGAATTGGACCCGTTGCCGGATGCTCAGTTTGATTCATTAATGTCTGAACTCGAAGCGATGGCCGATGTTATCGACGCCAACGACACCGCGTTAGCACAGCCTGATACGGCGGAGTTATTGGTTAACGATTTAGCTGCGGCACAGCAAGATTCAGCGCAAGAGTTTAATTTTGCTGAGGATGATTTTGTTGAAATTGACAAGCTGCTGGCCGATGCCGGGCAACAGGAACAAGACACTGAGCGCTTTGATAAACTTAATGTAGATGTAGGGCTGGATGACTATGCCGGTATTATCGGTGAGCATGAGCAACGCGATGTAGATACGGAAGATAACGGTTATGCCGCTAAACTGGATTTGGTGCGCGCCTATATTGAAATTGATGACAGGGAAAGTGCTAACCTGCTGTTGGACGAGATACTGGCAGCTGACGTGCCGGATAACATCAAAACCGAAGCGCAGAAACTGAAGCAGGAAGATTAGCTCAGGCCACTGCATAAACGCGGTGCTTGCGGTATAATCGCCGCCGTTTATTAACAGGGGGTGGCATGCGCATAGCACTGGGTATTGAATATGACGGTTCAGCTTTTTACGGTTGGCAACGTCAGCGCGAAGTAAACAGCGTGCAACAGGAGCTGGAAATTGCCCTGGCATCGGTTGCCAATCAACCGGTAGAACTCAGTTGTGCCGGTCGCACCGACGCCGGCGTGCATGCGACAGGCCAGGTGGTGCATTTTGATACCAGCGCCGTGCGGGACAGCAAAGCCTGGATTATGGGCACCAATACGCGGTTACCGGATGCTATAGCGGTGCGCTGGGCCCAACCGGTAGCCGACGACTTCCATGCCCGCTTCAGCGCCACCGCCAGACGTTATCGTTACATTATTTACAACCATAAATACCGGCCGGCTATTTTACGTGCCGGTTTAAGTCACTACCATCAGACGCTTGATATTGAGCTGATGCAGCAAGCCGCACCATTGTTACTGGGCGAGCAGGATTTCAGTTCGTTTCGCGCCATGCAATGTCAGTCAAAAACCCCGTTTCGTAATATCCACCATCTGACTATAGAACGCCGTGGCGACTTTATTGTGTTGGATATTAAAGCCAACGCCTTCTTGCACCATATGGTGCGCAATATTACCGGCAGCCTGTTAGAAGTAGGCATGAAAAACCGCCCGCCAGAGTGGATTGGCGAAGTGTTGGCGGCAAAAGATCGCAGTTTGGCCGCGGCAACGGCGAAACCCGGTGGCTTATATCTGGTAGATGTCGACTATCCGGCGCAGTTTGGTTTGCCAAAAGTTGCGCCGGGCCCGTTGTTTCTGCCAGACTAAACACGGCGTTAAGCGGCACTACTAAGACCAGTTTTCTGTATTCGGCGCTGTAGGTTTTGTGCTTTAATAGCGCCGGTTTACTGAATTTCGGCGTTTTTTAACGTTTTTACGGCCTGGCGTAGTCGCAGAGCCGTTAGCTATAGGACAAATTTATGAGTTGGTTAGAAAAGATCCTGCCCAGAACATCCTCTTCTTCCGCGCGTCGAAATATCCCGGAAGGTGTCTGGACTAAGTGCACCTCGTGCGATGCGGTGTTATACAAAGCTGATTTAGATCGCAATTTGGGCGTATGCCCCAAGTGTGATCACCATATGCGGGTATCGGCCCGTGCGCGCTTAACCGGCTTTCTGGATACCGGCAATATTAAAGAGCTGGCAGCAGAGCTGGAGCCACAGGATTTATTAAAGTTTAAAGACAGCAAGCGCTACAAAGACCGTATTGTTGCGGCGCAAAAAGCCACTAACGAAAAAGATGCCATGGTGGTAATGCACGGTACCCTGAAAGGGATGCCGATTGTTGCAGCATCATTTGAATTTGAGTTTATGGGCGGCTCTATGGCGTCTGTGGTCGGTGCCAAGTTTGTTGCCGGTGTAGAACATGCATTAAAACACAAAGTACCCTTTGTGTGCTTCTCTGCCAGCGGCGGCGCGCGGATGCAGGAAGCGCTGTTTTCTCTGATGCAAATGGCCAAGACCAGTGCCGCATTGGCAAAAATGAGCGAAGCCGGTTTGCCGTATATTTCGGTGCTTACCGACCCGACCATGGGCGGCGTATCGGCCAGTTTAGCCATGTTAGGCGATGTTAACATCGGTGAACCTAAAGCCTTAATTGGCTTTGCCGGCCCACGCGTTATTGAACAAACCGTACGGGAAAAATTACCGGAAGGCTTCCAGCGCAGCGAATTCTTACTGGAACACGGTGCCATCGATATGATTGTTGACCGGCGCAAAATGCGCGATACAATTGCGCGACTAGTCGCTAAGTTTATGCAGCTGCCTGCTCCGGTGTCGGAGCACGACGCCGCTTAAGGTTTTATGTCAACAGCAATACTGAACAGCCAATCGTGCCATAGCCTGGCCGATTGGCTTTGTTATATCGAGCAAAGTCATCCTGTCCATCAGATTGAACTCGGTCTGGAGCGTGTACTTCAGGTCGCGCAGCGCGCTGATTTACAGCAACTACCCGGCAAAATCATTTTAATCGGCGGTACCAACGGCAAGGGCACTACGGCCTGTTGTCTGGAACAGTTGCTGCTGGCGCAGGGCTTTAGTGTCGGCGTTTACAGCTCACCGCATTTATTAACCTTTAATGAGCGCTTAAGGCTTAACGGCATCGATGTCGCTGATGCTGACTGGGTCAGTGCTTTTGCCTTCATTGAACAACTACGTGGCGACACTGCGCTGACTTACTTTGAGTTTACTACCCTGGTGGCGTTTCGTTTGTTGCAACAGCAACAAGTGGATTTCTGCCTGATAGAAGTGGGCTTGGGCGGGCGGTTAGATGCCACTAATATTGTTACACCTGATGTCAGTGTGATCACTACCGTTGACCTGGATCATCAGGACTGGCTCGGTAATGACCGGGAAACGATTGGTCGGGAAAAAGCCGGTATTTTCCGCCCGGGCGGTACGACGGTAATAGGCGAGCTAAACCCGCCGCAGTCTGTGTTGCAGCATGCGGCAGCACTGCAATGCAACAGCGTGTTAGTGCAGCGTGATTACCACTACAGCGAACAAGCCGACAGCTGGCAATGGCACAGTAGCACTGCGGTTTATAACGGTTTACCGTTACCGGCGATGCCGGTGCAAAATGCCGCTTGCGCACTGGCGGTACTGCAGCAACTGGCGTTGTTGCCAACGCCACAGCAATTAACCGCGGTATTAACCGGCCTGACATTGCCCGGCCGCATGCAGTGGTTGCAGCAACAACCGGCCATTATTGTTGATGTGGCGCATAATCCGCAGTCGGCGCGTTATCTGGCGCAACAACTGCGGCGGCTGAAACCACGTTTTGGTCGTGTAGTAGCACTATGCGGTATGTTAAAAGATAAGGATATTCAACAAACTCTGTTACCCTTGACGTCATTGTTTGATCAATGGCATCTTGTAAGCCTTAGCGGCGCCCGCGGTGCCGCTGCGCAGCAACTGGCAGAGCAACTGCCGCAAGGGACTGCTGACGTGGTATTGTATCAGAATGTGCTGAGCGCTTATCAGGCGGTCAGCTCAAGCTTACAGCCGGATGAGTTATTGGTCGTGTTTGGTTCGTTTTTCACTGTGTCTGCTGTATTGGCAGGCCACCAGGAGGCAAAGTGACACCCGCATTTAAACATCGTTTACTGGGTACAGTGATACTGGTGCTGGCCGGTATTATTTTCCTGCCGGACTTGCTGGATGGCGAAAAGCAGGTGGTAAAAGATGATTTTAAGGTGATCCCCGCACGCCCTGAGTTCAAAGGTGTGCAACAACAGCAAGTGGCCAACAGCGATACTATTGAACAGGTTCGGGCTGAAATTACCCCTGATACTGTAGATGAGCAGCCGGTTGATCTTGCCCCGACAGATAAACCCTTACCGTCGCAACAATATGCTCAGGTAACGGCAAACACATCACCAGCTACCACAGCGGCGCCGGCCAGAACAGCGGCTACGGCGTTGGCGCAAGCTGCCTGGGTGGTTCGGGTTGGCAGTTTTAGTAAAGCGGAAAATGCCAATGCCTTAGTGGCTAAATTACGTCAGGCCGGGTTTACTACCTTTACCCGCAATATTACCAATTCGCAGGGCTTAAAGCTGACCAGCGTGCTGGTAGGGCCGGAGTTGCGCAAAGAGCGGCTGGAGCAACAATTACCCAAATTGCAACAGTTGACCGGTATTGAGCGCTTGAATGTGATGAGTTACCAGCCAACCGAAAATAATTAGCCAAGCAGTCCCTCAGTTTGATAGAATGCGCGCCGTCATCAAACAACCTTTGGTAGCAAATGGTCTGGGTTGATTTTGCCATTATGGCAATCATAGCGTTATCGGCTGTTATCAGCCTGGTCAGAGGCTTTGTTAAAGAGGCCATTTCACTGGCCGTCTGGATCCTGGCGTTTTTTATTGCCAGCCAATATTATCCGCATTTAGCAGGGTTGTTTACCTCGATGCAGGACGAAACCCTGCGTAATGCCTCTGCCATCGCCATTTTATTTATCAGCAGCCTGGTTCTGGGCGCTCTGGTTAATTTTCTTATCGGTAAGCTGGTGCAATCAACCGGCTTATCCGGCACTGACCGTATCCTGGGCCTGGTGTTCGGCGCCTTGCGCGGCGTGTTGGTGGTCAGTGCAGTATTGTTTTTTACTGATGCCTTTACCCCGGTTTCAAGCACCGGCTGGTGGCAAAACTCAGTATTAATCCCCGAATTTGGTTTTATCATTGAATGGTTCTTCGAGTATTTGCAGCACCATTCCGGTTTTATGCAAAAGCCCTAGCGTTGGCGAGGAAAAAAATCCATGTGTGGTATTGTTGGTATTGTTGGAAAATATCCGGTTAATCAGGCACTGTACGACGGTTTAACAGTGTTGCAGCATCGCGGCCAGGATGCGGCGGGTATTGTTACCGTGGATAACAACACGCTGCGTTTGCGTAAGGCTAACGGCCTGGTAAAAGACGTATTCGAAGCCCGCCATATGGAGCGTTTGGCCGGCAATATGGGCATTGGCCATGTGCGTTATCCTACGGCGGGTTCATCCAGTACCGCTGAAGCACAGCCGTTCTATGTTAACAGCCCGTTTGGTATTGCCCTGGCGCACAACGGCAACCTGACCAATTCACACATTTTAAAAGAAGAAATATTCCGTGTGGCCCGCCGTCACGTTAATACCACCTCAGACTCTGAGGTGTTGCTGAACGTGTTGGCACATGAGCTGCACAACAGCGGAGTGATGGAGCTGCAGGCTGAGCATATCTTCCGTGCCGTGGCCAATGTTCACCGCAAAGTAAAAGGCGGCTATGCCGTAGTGGCTTTAATTATCGGCCATGGTTTACTGGCATTTCGTGACCCCAACGGCATTCGCCCGTTAGTGATGGGCAAACGTGAAACCAAGCTGGGAACAGAGTATATGGTAGCTTCAGAGAGCGTGGCACTTGATGCTGACGGCTTTACCGTACTGCGCGATGTTTCACCCGGCGAAGCTGTGTATATTACCGCAGACGGCGAGCTGCGCAGCTTCCAGTGCGCAGAGAACCCCAGTTACACGCCGTGTATTTTTGAATATGTTTACTTTGCCCGGCCGGATTCCACCATCGACAATATTTCCGTGTATGCCTCTCGCGTAGCCATGGGCACTATGCTTGGGCAGAAAATTAAGCGTGAATGGGCCAACCTGGATATCGATGTGGTTATTCCTATTCCGGAAACCAGTAACGACGCGGCCTTGCAAATCGCTACTGTATTGGGTTTGCCGTACCGCCAGGGCTACGTGAAAAACCGCTATATCGGCCGTACTTTTATTATGCCCGGTCAGGAAGCGCGGAAAAAATCAGTTAAGCGTAAGCTCAATGCCATTAAGCAGGAATTTAAAGATAAAAATGTACTGCTGGTAGACGACTCTATAGTACGTGGCACCACGTCTCAGCAAATTATTGATATGGCACGTGAAGCCGGCGCAAAGAAAGTGTACTTCGCCTCAGCGGCACCGGAAATTCGTTTCCCTAATGTGTATGGTATTGATATGCCATCAGCCAATGAGCTGATTGCGCACGGCCATGATGTTGACAGTATTTGTGACATTATCGGCGCCGATGGCCTGATTTTCCAATCTCTGCCGGATTTAATCGAGGCAGTGCGGATGGAAAACCCGGAAATTAAACGCTTTGAAACCTCGGTGTTTGACGGTAATTACGTGACCAACGATATTGACCAGGATTACCTGAACCGGCTGGACCAAATGCGCAGCGATGGCGCCAAAGCAAAATCCGGCGCGGCCATGGCAACTAACCTGGAAACCTATAACGAAGGTTAATCCGCCGCAACAACCACAAATCCAAAAGGGAGCCTGAGGCTCCCTTTTTTATACTTGCTGCAAGCAGTTAATGAGTAAACATCGGGCCGAAGCCGGAGCTCCATAAAATGGCAGTTGCTGTCATAATACATACCAGCAAAATCAAGCCACAGGTAACGACCGAGCTGGCATAAATAAAGCCGCGCTCTTCCGGAATGTGCATCAGTATCGGCACGCCGACGTACAGCAGGTAAACCGAATATGCCAGACCAACCAGGCCAACTGTCATAACCACCCATAGCTCAGGATATAAGCCGGCAAAACCGACCATAAACAATGGCGTGGAGGTGTAGGCCGCCAGTTCCAGGGTTTGGGTATAGGTGGGTTCGGCACCGAAGGTGTGTGCCATCCAATGTGCCAGCAGTGCCAGCGCAAAAACACCGCCGATTAAGGCAACATACATCGCGACCGACAGCATCAGCGCACTGTCGTGGGTGAGCATAATACGGTCACCCACACCGATACTCCAGCCCAAATGTACCGCCGAATAGTAAGCGCATACTGACGGGATCAGTGCTACCAGTAAAATGTGGATCAGGCTGTAACGAAAACTTTCATGTCTTGCATCTATCGTATGCCACTCTTCTTTCGGGTGCGCATACAGTCCCCATAAGTGATTCAATATCATAATTATTATCCTTGTCACTACGTCTGCACAGCTTTAGCTATCTTTGATAGCCGTTGTATCAGTTATGGCCAATATAATGCACTTCGTCAAGCATATTGTTTGAAAATTGACCGGCGTTTTATTGTGCGTACTCAGCAGCTTGGTGCCGGCGCTGCTATTGGCTATAATGCGCGCCGGTTTTAATTACAGAAGTACAACCATGCTAAGTGCTGAAATCAGCCAATTACTCGGTCCGGTACAACAATTTTTGCAGTGCGGCACGCCTGCACAGTGGCTTGAGCGGGCGGCCAAACCAGAGAATTTGGCCCTGTTACTGCAAGACCACATGATCTGTGAATTAAAGGCAGCGCAATCGGCGATGTATCTGATCCGCCGCTATGCGGTGGATGAGCAAAGTGCTGAGGCCTTACTGCAGTGGCTTAAGCCGTATGAGGATTTTACTTACCGCCAGCAGGGCGATTGGCAGGCACTGGCCGGGCTGAGCTTGAAAAAATCTATGCTGGCCAAAAGTGACAGCCGATACGCTCAGGAGCTGATTGATAAAATGGTGCTGCTGATTAAAGAAGAGCTGCATCATTTTTATCAGGTATTGGAAGTCATGGCCAAACACGGTATTCAGTACGAGAAAATCAGTTCCAGCCGCTATGCCAAAGGTTTGCTGCGCCATGTGCGCACTTATGAACCGGCCGCTATTGTGGATAAGCTGATTTGCGGCGCTTATATCGAGGCTCGTTCCTGTGAGCGGTTTGCTAAATTAGCACCGTATTTGCCGGCTGACATTGCCGATTTTTATATCTCGTTGCTGCGCTCTGAAGCGCGGCATTATCAGGACTACCTGACGTTGGCGACACAGATTGCGGCTGAGGATATCAGTGCCCGTATCGCGTTTTTCGGCGAGGTTGAAGCTGAGTTAATTTTATCGCCCGATGCCGACTTTAAATTTCACAGCGGCACCCCGGTGAATGCATAAAAAACACCACCCTTAGCGGGTGGTGTTTGCATTGTGGCGTGGCTTAGTGCGTTGGCTGTTGCGCTGACCCGGGCGCTGACAGTTGTGCCCGCTGATGTACCAGGCGGTATAGTGCCGGCAGCAGCACCAGGGTTAGCAGGGTAGCGGAAATAATACCGCCGATAACCACCGTTGCCAGTGGCCGCTGCACTTCAGCACCGGTGCCGCTGTTAAACGCCATCGGCACAAAGCCAAGACTTGCCACCAAGGCGGTCATCAAAACCGGCCGTAGACGTTGCACTGCGCCTTGTTGTATTGCATCTAACAACGCCAGGCCCTGCTCACGCAATTGCTTTATCATTGCAAGCATCACTACGCCGTTAAGCACCGCAATGCCGGATAAGGCAATAAAACCGACAGCGGCAGATATTGATAGCGGCATATCGCGTAGCAGCAACGCCGTAACGCCACCGGTTAGCGCCAGCGGCACACCGCTAAATACCACTAAGGCATCTTTGGCAGAATTAAGTGCGCTGAACAGCAGGCCGAAAATCAGCAACAAGGTTAGCGGCACTACCCACATTAAGCGGTTTGTCGCCGATTGCAGTTGCTCAAAAGTGCCGCCATAGCCCAGCCAGTAACCGGCCGGCAGCGTCAGTTTATCTGCCATTAATTGTTTGGTTTCACTGATAAAGCTGCCAAGGTCGCGGTCGGATACATTGGCCGTTACCACCACATTGCGCTTGGCATTTTGCCGGTTTATCTGATTAGGGGCGTCAATCTCATTAAAATGTGCGACTTCGCCAAGCGGCACGTAAGTCAGCTCGGTATTCGTGCTGTCGGCATAAGGTGCATCAGTTAACGCCAGTGGCAGACGTTTTAATTGTTGCGGATTGCTGCGCAATGCTTCATCGGCTCTGATCACCAGCGCAAAGGCTTTATCGGCCTCATAAATATGCCCGACTTGCAGCCCGCCGATCATGGTTTGAATATAGTGCTGCACGCTGGCGACATCGATACCCAACAGCGCCAGGTGTTCGCGGTCAGGTTCAATTGACAGCATCGGTAAGCCCGTAGCCTGCTCCATCCGCACATCAACAGCGCCCGGCACTGTTGCCAGTAAGCTGGTTGCAGCCTGTGCCAGCCGGGTCAGTTCGGTTAAATCATCGCCGTAAATACGCAACGCCACGTCACTGCGCACCCCGGCAATCAGCTCATTAAAGCGCATTTCTATTGGCTGGGTAAACTCGTAGTTATTGCCGGGCAGCGCCTCCACGGTATGGCGCAGCAACGCCAACAATTCAGCCTTGTTCATTTGTGGGTTAGGCCACTGGCCTGGCGGCTTTAACATCACAAAGGTATCTGCAACATTAGGAGGCATAGGATCGGTGGCTATCTCTGCTGTACCCAGCTTGCTAAATACCGCTGCTACCTGCGGCAGGGCAGCAATTTCGCGCTCAAGCAGTAACTGCATTTGCAGCGACTGGCTTAAACTGGTGCCGGGAATTCGCAGCGCATGCAATGCAATATCGCCCTCATCCAGTTGCGGCATAAATTCGGTGCCAAGTTTACTGCCTTGCCAGAATACTGCGGCCATTATCAGCACGGCAGCACTGATAAACAACGCTGAATAACGTAAGCTCAGGCGCAGCAGCACGCTATAGCCTTGTTTCAAACCGCGCAGCAGGGCAGAGTCGTGTTCGTTAACCTTACCGCGGACAAAAATGGCAATAGCTGCCGGTACAAAGGTAATGGCCAGCAGCACCGCTCCGGCCAGGGCGGCAATGACCGTAAAGGCCATCGGATGAAACATTTTGCCCTCGACGCCACCGAGGGCAAAAATGGGCAGAAACACCAACATGATGATCAGTACGCCAAATACCGCGGGGGTAAAGACTTCACGGGTAGCCTGATACACTTCGCTTAAGCGCTCTGCCGGTGTCAGCAGACGACCTTGTTGCTGTTGCGCCAGGCCCAGGCGGCGCAGGCAGTTCTCCACCACGATAACGGCACCATCGACCAGTAAGCCAAAGTCAATCGCGCCTAAGCTCATCAGGTTACCGCTGACTTTATTCATCGCCATGCCCGTTATGGCAAACAACATACTAAGCGGTATCACCAGGGCGGTGATAAGTGCAGCGCGAATATTACCGAGAAAAATAAACAGCACCACTATTACCAGCACTGCGCCTTCAAACAGGTTTTTTTGTACCGTCGCTATGGTTTTATCCACCAGGCTGGTGCGGTTATATACCGCTTTGGCGCTAACGCCGGGTGGCAAGGAGCGGTTAACCTCGTGCAGTTTTTCTGCCACAGCCTGTGACACAGTACGGCTGTTTTCCCCCATCAGCATAAATACGGTACCCAGCACGGTTTCTTCGCCGTTCAGGCTGGCGGCCCCTGTACGCAGCTCTTTGCCCAAATACACATCGGCAACATCGCGCAGCTGCACCGGCGCATCATCACGTTTAGCGATAATTAATGCACTGATATCATCCAGGGTACGCAATTGGCCGGGTGAGCGCACCAGCCACTGTTCACCGCGCTGCTCAATATAGCCGGCGCCGACATTACTGTTGTTGCGGCTAAGGGCATTGGCAATATCGTCCAGTGTCAGTTTAAAGGCCAGCAACCTGGCGGGGTCGGGCGCAACCTGATACTGGCGCTGATAGCCACCAATGCTGTTAACCTCCGTCACACCTTTAACATTTACCAGCTGCGGTTTTATCACCCAATCCTGCAAGGTGCGCAGATCTTCAGCGGTATAAGCCATGCCATTTTCTGTTACGGCATCCGCTGCAGCGCTGACGGTGTACATAAATATTTCACCCAGACCGGTGGCAACCGGGCCAAGGGTTGGGTTGGTGTCTGCCGGTAAAGCGGCTCTTACCGCCTGTAAGCGCTCTGATACTTGCTGACGTGCCCAGTAAATGTCGGTGCCGTCATTAAACACCAGCGTAACCTGCGACATGCCATAACGTGACAGCGAGCGGCTGTATTGCAGTTTGGGTAAACCGGCCATGGCATTTTCAATCAGTACAGTCAGTCGTTGCTCTGCTTCCGGTGGCGAATAACCGGGTGCCTCAGTATTAATTTGCACCTGTACATTAGTGATATCGGGTACTGCATCCATCGGCAGGCGCTGTGCGTTATAGAGTCCACAGACCACAAGCAGTAAGGTAAAGCCCAGCACCAGATAGCGACGCGCAAGGGCAAAACTCAACAATAAATCAATCATGGCGCCCTCCTAGTGAGCATGGCTGGCGCCGGATTTAAGTACGTCAGCTTTGAGCACAAAGCTGTTATCTGTGGCGTATTCTGTGCCCGGTTGCAAGCCCGACAGTACTTCGATGTACTCCTCGTCTTCGCGGCCAAACTCCGGCATCGTTGCGGTAAATACATTGCCGTCACGGACAAATATCACCTGTTTGCCATCTAAGCGCTGCACAGCCTGTTTTTTCACCGCCAGGGCTACCGGTATTTCAGCGCTTTGCACCAGCGCTTTAATATGCATTCCCGGTCGCCAGTAGCCGCTTTGGTTATTCAGCACAGCCCGGGCGCGGGCAATATGGCCTTCGGTCATTTGCGGCGCAATATAACTGATATTGCTGCCGGCGCTTTGGTCATGATGCAGGCTGAACACTGTTAGCGGCATACCAGATTGCAACCGGTTAATATCGTTTGGAAAGGCCGACAGCTCGACATACACCTTGCTGTAATCGATGATGCGAAGCAGTACTTCGTCGCGAATAAGCTCATGATCATTGAAATAGCGCTCAGCGACGACACCGTCCGCCGGGGCGTGAATAGCATAGGGTTTTAACGTAGCGGCATTGCTGATCCGGGCCAGTAGTTGGTCTTTGCTGACACTGTCGCCCTGTTGCACCAATATCTGCTGCAGTGTACCGGCATAGGGCGCTCTGATCTGATACTGCGCTGTGGGCATCGCTTTTATCACGCCAAACAGTGCGGTGTTTTGTACTAAAGTACGCTTGCCGGCAACCTCAGTAGTAATGTTATTCAGCTGCTGCATTCTGCTGCTCAGCTCAATATGGATCTCATTATGTTGCGCAGCGTCTTCATCTGAGTGTTGAGCTGCATGTTCGTCTGCATGCTGATGGCCCGGCTTATCGTGCTTGTCGCTGTGTTCGTGCTGCTTGCTGTCACCGGCAGTTGCGGCGCCACTCAGTGCTAAGGCTGCCGCGCTCAACAACATGGCGGCCAGGGTGATGGTTTTAGTCATTATTTTTCTCCGCAGTAATAACCGGCTCAGTGCTGTTCAGTGTGATGGGCTGGCCGGTCAGGCGCTCCAACTGCAATAGATTCAGGTGAAAGTTGCTTTGGCTTTCAATCAGATCGCGCCCGGCTTGCGCCAGTTCTTCTTCAGCGGATAACACACTGAGTAAGTCAATCTGGCCTTGCTGATAGCCGCTCAGGCTAAGCTGGCGTAGCTGCATGGCTTCGGGCAGCAATAAGGTGTCGATAGCCTGCACAGTGCCGCGCAGTTGCTCCAGCGCCAGCCATTGTTGCTGTAGTAACAGTGATAATTGCGTTGCACTCAGCTGTTGCTGCATGGCCATAAGTTGCTGCTCAGCCAGCTGCGCCCGGCGTTGGCCCGGGTTCGGATCGGTCAGGTTCAGTGGCAGGCTAAAGCCAAGCAGCAGCGAGGTGTCGTTAGTGGCTTCGTTGCGTTTAAGCCCGACAGACCAACGGATATCAGCTTGGCTGTTGGCCTCGGTTAAGCGCAGTTGACTTTGGGCGATGCGCTGCAGCGTGACATAGCGCTGCAGTGTCGTGCTGTGTTGCAGTTGGCTTTGCAGTATAGAGAGCGGCGGCAGTTGCGGCAGAGCGGCAAGGTCACCACTAACCCGGGCAAAGTCAGGCGCGGCATTCCAGCCGGCCGCCAGCCGGTAACGCCGGCTTTCTATGGCCTGGTTAATATCGGCCAGCGTTATTTTACTGCGTACCAGGCGCAGTTTAATCCGGCTGATATCGGCATCCAGCAGGGTGCCGGCGTTACTGCGCAGCTGCGCGGTGTTTAACAGTGCTTGCTCACGGCTGATATTCGCTGCAGCCCATTGCCGTAGCTGTTGCAGCCGCAGCAGTTGCAGGTAATGCTCCGTGGTGTTGGCCAGGGCTTCGAGCCGCGCCAGTTCATAGTTATCGCGCTGCAGCTGGCTTTGGCCTTGCGCCAGTTCCAGCCGGCGTTCGCGTTTTTGGCCTAATTCTATCTGTTGGCTCAGGCTAAGGCTCAGCTCTGCGCCGCTTAAGCCCCGGCTGTCGCCGCTGCCGGCAACATTCTCCAGCGTTACCGCCAGTTCCGGGCTTGGCCGGACAGCCGCCTGCAATTGCGCCGCTTCTGCCATACGCAGCTGATAGGGAAAGGCTTGCAGTGTAGCGTCGTGTTGCAAGGTGCGTTGTAACGCCTGCGTCAGCGTCAGGGCTTGCGGCTCTGCAGCCAGTGCAAAAGGCGCAGCCGGATAGCCCACCGCCGCCAGCCAAAAAGCCGGCAGCATAAATGTCATACGCATGGGTATGCTCCTGTTAGTTAATCAGTAAAATAAAATGATAAACGGGCAGGATCAGACGTTGGGCGGCGGCACCGGTGGTGAGTAACTTACAGCAAACAGCGTTGATTGCGGCGCAAGGCTGCGCGTCGCGCCAACAGCGGTTAAATTAACGCTGTGGATATAAGAGATGGCACAGGTAACATGTGCATGCGCCGAATGGTGCTCATCAGCGTTACTGTCGGCATTGCTCGCATGTTGTGGGGTAGCGGTGTGGGCGTCGTAGATATAAGAGGTATAGGTATGCTCGTGTTCAGGTATATGCACCACTAACGCATCACACGCCATTACAGCATGGTTCAGCATGACGGCCAGCAAAATAAATAACCTGACGCTTTTTAGCAGCATAGTATCCTCTGATGTTCGCCGCTATGCTACAGCGTAGTGGTGATGGCAACAAGCGAAAATACCTCAGTTGGCGCTGTATGCGTTACAAGATAACGCAGTATTCTGCCACTAGTACTTTATGATGCTTTTCACCTTGAAAGTGCAAGCTGTTGAATTTACATCAAATATTGTGATTTCTATGCATTTGCAATAGTAACGCCCGCCAATCTTTTTAACTCCTTAATATGACAACTGTTGGTGCAAGGGCGGTTTTTTCCTTGACAACCCTGCTGCTTTAGCACTAATTTAGGCCGCATTATCAATAAATGGTTGCGCAATCATTTTGTCTTGTTGCTAGATTGAATTGTTTTTAATAGCTTAATTGCTGTATTTAAATGGTTTTTGACTTGTGTTAGGTGGCTTGCCTGATTGTGAGTGGTAGCGCAAACAATTTTGTTGATAACAATAACCGTGCCTTGTGCTACGCACCTGAGCAGCGGAGATAATCAGATAACAGGGGAGCAAAAGACTATGTTGAGTCAGCCGGGTAGCAAATTAAAGCAGAGTTATATTCTTATTTCAGCGGCCATGCTGTGTGGTGCCAGTGTTAATGTGTTAGCACAAAGTGCCGCTGAACAAAGTACCGCAGAGCGGGGCAGCGAGACGCGGGCAATAGAGGTGATACAGGTTAGTGCTACCAAGCGGGTAACCACCATTCGGGAAACACCGCTGGCGGTAACGGCATTTGATCAAAATGCGCTGGATGATAACCATGTAATGCAGTTAGACGATTTACAAGGTGCAGTGCCCAGTTTGCATATTGCGCAAAACGGCACGCAAAATACGCCTATGGTGTATTTGCGTGGTATCGGCTCGTCGGATCAAACCGAAAGTGGCGACCCGGCAGTAGCCTTTCACGTAGACGGCGTTTATTCCGCGCGCTCGCAAGGCGCATCAGCACTGATGTTTGATTTAGAGGGCGCTGAAATTCTGCGCGGCCCGCAGGGCACCTTGTTTGGCCGCAACGCCACCGGCGGTGTGGTTAACCTGCATACTGCCAAGCCAAAACTTGACTACTTTGAAGCCAATGCTGAATTTACCCTGGGTAACTTTAACCGCCGGGCCAGCCGTGCCATGGTTAACTTACCGCTGACGGATACCCTGGCTATTCGCGTGGCCGCGGCGGTGGATAAATCTGACGGTGTGGTGGATATGGCACCGGGTTCCGCCATGGGCCGAAAATACGGTTCTACCGATTTAGCCGCCGCGCGTTTTAGTGCTTTGTGGCAACCGAATGACAATTTCGACTGGTTTTTTTCCTATGAAAATTTCACCGATCAGGGTACCGGCCATATTCCGACGGTAAGTGGCGGCTCAGATCGCGAAGCTTATATTCAGGAGCCGGGTTTTAACGACTTTGTTATCGACAGCCTGCGTACCCGGCTAAATTACAATTTCGACAGTGGTATTACGCTGTCATATATTGGTGGTTATACCGATTCTTCGCGTGAATCAGTGTGGGACAGAAGCTGGAGCCCGGATAAATATGAGTGGGGCGGCTGTGTGGAGTGTACCCATGAAGCTACCCAGCACGAGTTACAACTGAAGAATGAAGACAGCGCACGTTTGCAGTGGATGGTGGGCTATTTTTACTTTAAAGAAAATAACGCCACCATTTTTGATATTGTGCATCCGGATGTGGATTACGAAGGCGGCAGCACGCCGAACCCGAATTTATGGTCCACTTATCGTCAGCCGGATCGCGGCCTGAAGTCGAATAGCATTTATGCCCAGAGCACCTATAAAATTACCGATGCGTTTCGCGTTAGCCTCGGCTTACGTTACACCGAAGACGAGCGTTGGGATGTTGGCGGCCGTAATATTATGTGCCCGGATGTGAAGCGCACCGAAAACCTGCCGCTGAACAGTGATTATGTCGGCTTGTTGGACCCGGATAACCTGCTGAATGGCCTGGCGCCAAATAAATTTCTGGTGCAGCCCGGCCAGTGTTGGGTAGATACCTATAACGATACCAGCCCGAGCTGGGATAAAACTACCGGTATGGCACGGTTAGAGTGGGATTTTTCGCCCACAGTAATGCTGTATAGCTCTTATGCTACCGGCTTTAAATCCGGCACTATTCAGGACGGTGGCCGTTATACCGGCACCGGCCCGTTTACCCAGGCAGATTTAGACGCCATTATCGCCGGTAATAACAATGAAGCGGCCGGTACCAATGCTTATGTGGCACCGGAAGAGAATACCAGCATAGAGCTGGGCTTAAAGGGCGCTTTCCTCGATAACACGCTGCAGTTGTTTGCGGCGTTATTTACCACCGAATATACCGACTTACAGGTAACCAGTAATATCACCACAGCAACCGGTGCCGATTTACTGCGTAAAACCAATGCCGGTAAAGCCACTATTAATGGTTTAGAGTTAGAAGCTAAATGGCTGGTGGGCCCTAATGGCGAGCTGAACGGTACTATGGCGTATCTGGATGCCAAGTACGATGAGTTCCTGACTACCGATTCCAGCTACGGTGCTGATGGTATAGCCTTTAACCCGTCCGCCGGTAACCCGAACCTGCCTAATCTGCTGGATTTTAGTGGTAACAGCCTGGTACAGGCACCGGAATTCAGTATGTCGCTAAGCTACGAGCATTTCTTTGAGCTAAGCAATGGCGCCACTGTGCGGCCGCGTGTACGTGGTAGCTATTCGTCAGAAGTTTGGTTTGACCCGGCTAACCGCGGCGATCGGCCGGAAGGTTTCCGCAATTTACCCTATGCTGCGGATATCGACCGTCAGGATGCTTATACCAAGCTTGATGCCAGCCTGGTTTATCAACCATCTGCCGGCAACTGGAGCCTGGAAGCTTTTGTAAATAACCTGACTGACAAAGCGATAAAAAGCGACCAGGGCCGCTGGAACAGCAACCCTGTACCGAACTATATGTGGCAGTCGCCGCGTACCTTTGGGGTGCGGGTAAAAGTGAGCTTCGACTAACTAAGCCGGAATATGCAAACCGCAATAGCTAAGTAAAATTAGCCATAAAAAAGCCGCTGACTCCAGCGGCTTTACTATTTATGCTGCAGTTCAGGTGGAGCTGCGCACCATAATACTGTAGCCGACATCCACCGGTGCCACCGCATGGCGGCCTTTGCCGGCGGCGCTAAACAACATTTCTACTGCCTGGCGGCCCATTTCTGCACGCGGTGATGCTACAGATGTGATGGCCGGCTCTACCAGGGCTGATGCTTCCAAATCATTAAAGCCACAAATGGCGATATCTTTGGGAACGTTTAAATTCATCCGTTTGCTTTCAAACATGGCGCCCAGCGCCAGATCATCATTACAGCAAAATACTGCATCGCACTGGTTATCTGATTCGGCAATCACCGCCTGCAGTAACTGGCCGCCCAGTTTAATCGACGACGGTTGCACTGTGGTTTGAATAAAGCTGCGGCACGGCTCCGGCCAATCGGCTATGGCTTGTTTAAAGCCGGCCAGCCGCTGCTGGGTACGCGGGTCCATGCGGGCGCCGACAAAGGCCGGGGCGCGATAGCCTTGTTGCAGCAAATGTTTGGTCATATCGTAACTGGCCTGATAGTGCGAAAAGCCAATATTCATATCTATTGGCTGGTTGGTCAGCTCCATTATCTGCACCACCGGAATATCGGCCTGTAATAACAGCTTACGGGCGTAATCGGTTTGCGCCGTGCCGGTAACGATAAAGCCTTCCGGCGACTGGCTGAGCAGGGTGGCAATCAGCTGTTCTTCGATCAGCGGCGAATAATGGCAGTCGCCGAGTAATACCTGCAAATTTTTTGCTTTAACCGCCTGATAAATACCTTGCAGTACATCGTTAAAGACGATATTGGATAGCGACGGAATAATCACCGCCAGCACGCCGGATTTTTTTGACGCCAGCGCACTGGCGGCATGGTTGCGGATATAGCCAATTTCATGCACCGCTTTTTCTACTTTATTGCGTAATTTGTCAGATACCTTGGTTGGATCTGTCAATACCCGCGACACCGTGATGGCGCTTACACCGGCTACCTTGGCAACGTCTTTTAAATTTGGCTTCCTGCTCATAAGCTTAGCTCTGCAATCTTTTACATGACAATACTGTATTGCGGGTTGTTAGTCAAAATGGTTGCGCAATCATTGGTGCTGGTTTAAGCTCTGAGACAACAAGCAACACTAACAGGAAACAGCAGCTTATTATGCGCGCGACAGTAAGCAGAACTATTGTGATTATGGGCGTAGCCGGCAGCGGCAAGTCTACCGTTGGCCGGTTACTGGCGCAGCAGCTGGGCTGGCGCTTTATTGAGGGCGACGATTTTCACAGCCCCGAGGCCAAACAAATGATGGCCGGCGGCATACCGTTGGCTGAGCATTTGCGCGAAAGCTGGGTGCAGGCACTGTGTAGTGAGCTTAGTACCTGCAAACTGGCAAAGCAGCCTTGCGTGTTAAGTTACTCCGGTTTAATTGCCCGCCATCGTCAGCAAATTCGCAGCAGCGCCGACAACGCGCATTTCTTTTACCTGCATGGCGACGCCACTTTGCTGGCACAGCGGCTGGCGCAGCGGCAAAACCATTTTATGCCAGCGGCCATGCTGCAAAGCCAGTTACTGACCATGCAAAGTTGCGACAATGAAAATGATATAACCATACTGGATATCACGTTGCCGGCAGCAAAGCTGGTACAGCAGATAACACAGTTTTTAGCAGCGTAAAGCGACACCTGATTGCGCTATCATATTCAGCCGCAGAGCTGATGCCATAACAATGCATAATAATGGATAACAGGGTATGACAGTTACAGTAAAGCAACACCCGACACAACAGCAAAGCGCGGCACCGGTGGGGCTGCGCGAAAAAATCGGTTACGGCCTCGGTGATATGGGCTTTAACTTCTACTGGGCGAATATTTCCGCCTTTTTGCTGATTTACTACACCGATGTGTTTGGTATCTCCGCCGCGGCAGCCGGCACCATGATGCTGGTAACCAAAATAGTCGATGCCTTTACCGATCCGTTAATGGGTGCCATTGCCGACCGCACCCGCAGCCGCTTTGGTAAATTCCGGCCCTATTTGCTCTGGCTGGCGCTACCGCTGGCCGGGGCCGGCGTGCTGACCTACAGCACGCCGGATTTAGGTGAAACCGGCAAACTGGTGTGGGCTTACGGCACCTATACGTTGTTAATGCTGGTGTATACCGCGATTAATATTCCTTACTCGGCATTGTCCGGTGTGATTACCAGCGATAGCCAGCAGCGCACTACTCTGGTGAGCTTTCGTTTTATCGGCGGTTTTAGTGGCGGTATCCTGGTAACTTATTTAACGCCCAAATTAGTGCCGCTGTTGGGGCAGGGCGATGATGTGC
Source organism: Rheinheimera lutimaris (assembly GCF_013283795.1). Classification (GTDB taxonomy): domain Bacteria; phylum Pseudomonadota; class Gammaproteobacteria; order Enterobacterales; family Alteromonadaceae; genus Alishewanella; species Alishewanella lutimaris. The sequence goes on along the minus strand of NZ_JABSOD010000018.1, from coordinate 12,129 downwards.
TGGGCTGGCAGCTGACGATGCTGGTATTTGGCATTGCTGCAGCGCTGATGTTTTTAATTACCTTTCTGACCACTAAAGAGCGTATCGCGCCGCTAAGCCTGCAACCTGGTACGGTAAGGCAGGATTTGGCAGATTTAAAGAACAACAAACCCTGGCTGGTGCTGTTTGCGCTGGCGCTGATTATTATGGTCACCATTACCATGCGGGCCGGCAGCGGGGTGTACTACTTTAAATACTATGTCGAGCGGCCTGATTTAGTCGGCGAGTTTTTATCCTCCTATATGCTGGCATTAGCATTGGGGGCTGCCGCCACACCGCTGATGACGCGCTTTATTGATAAAAAGCGCCTGATGGTTTTACTGATGTCCTTAGCAGGGATGCTTTCCATCAGTTTGTACTTTGTGCCCTCTGATGCTGTGGGCGTTATTTTTGCGCTCAATCTGGCGATCGGCTTTGTGCTGGGGCCCAAATCACCACTGGCGTTTTCAATGTATGCCGACACGGCCGATTATAACGAATGGCGCACCGGGCGCAGGGCCACCGCCATGACCTTTGCTGCGGCTACCTTTTCGCAAAAACTCGGCGGCGCTATTGCTTCAGCGTTAATCGGTTGGTTGCTGGCGGCCATTGGTTATGTTGCCAATGAGCAGCAAAGCAGCGGCTCGCAAACCGGGATAGTACTGCTGATCTCAGTGATCCCGGGTGTTATTGCGCTGCTGGCGGCCTTTGTGATGCGCTACTACAGCCTGGACAATACCCAGCTGGCAAAAATTCAGTTTGATTTGCAACAGCGCAAGGCCGAAGCCGCCACGCTATAAGTTAATTTTATCCGGAGTACTATTTTGATGGCAGCCACTGGCATGCAACCTGGTGACAATAACCAGCGTTATGACTTATTCAGCCCGACAACGATGCCGCTGGCGGCGGCGTTTTTATGGAACAAGCAGTTAATGGTGCAACTTAACTGTCGTGGCTATGCCACCGCGCAGTTTATGCAACCGGAGCCGGCCAAATATGCCCATGCGCCTAATCTGGAAGCAAAAACCTTTATGCAGCCGGAGCAGCCGTATTATGCGCATCATCCCGGCCGCTTTGTTTATATTAAAGATGAGCAAAGCGCTGAGGTGTTCTCGGTACCCTACGAGCCGGTGCGCAGCAAAGCCGACAGCTTTGTGTTTTCGTCCGGTAAAAGCGATATTCGCTGGCAGCTGCAGCAGCAGGGTTTGCAACTGGATTGGCAGCTATGCCTAAGCCCGGACGAGCCGCATGAGTTGTGGCAGCTTACCGTGACAAATCTTGGCGCACAGCCACGACAGCTGAGTATCTACCCGTATTTTCCGGTCGGGTATATGTCGTGGATGAACCAGTCGGCAAAGTTTCAGCCAGAGTTGAATGCCATTGTGTGTTCATCGGTTACGCCGTATCAAAAATACCCCGATTACTTTAAAAACAAGCTGTTAAAAGATAAAACCTTTTTACTGGCTGAGCAGGTGCCCACCAGCTGGCAATGCGCGCAGCAAGCCTTTGAAGGCGAGGGCGGCCTGCATGCGCCTGATGCTTTGCAACAAACTGAGCTCGATGGCGGCGATGCCTTATATGAAACCCCGGCCTGTGTGCTGCAATACCGGCTGCAACTGGCAGGCGCTGCAAAGCAGGTGTACCGCTTTGTATTTGGCCCGGCGCTGGATGATGACGAAATTGCCGCCGCGCGGCAGCGTTATTTTTTAACGCCGGATGGCTTTGCTAAAGCGCAGCAGCAGTACAGTGCTTATATTGCCCGGGGGCAGGGCTGCATACAGATTGAAACACCGGATGCGGCGCTGGATAACTTTGTTAATCACTGGCTGCCGCGCCAAGTGTATTACCATGGCGATGTCAACCGGTTAACTACCGATCCGCAAACCCGTAATTATCTGCAGGATAATATGGGCATGAGCTATGTGCGGCCAGAGGCATTTCGCACCGCGCTACTCACGGCACTGACACAGCAACACAGCAGCGGTGAAATGCCGGACGGCATTTTGCTGCACCCCGACGCTGAGCTGAAATATATCAACCAGGTGCCGCATACCGACCAATGTGTCTGGCTGCCGGTGTGTTTAGCCGCTTATCTGGCCGAAACCAACGACACTGCCTTATTGCAGCAACAGATCGCCTTTGGCGACAGTGCTGAGCAAGCCACAGTGTTTGAACATATTTGCCGTGCCATGAGCTGGCTGCTGCACAAGCGTGACGAGCGCGGCCTGAGTTTTATTGAACAGGGTGACTGGTGCGATCCGATGAATATGGTCGGCTACAAAGGCCGTGGTGTATCGGGCTGGTTGTCGCTGGCGGCGGCCTATGCACTTAACTGCTGGGCGGATACTTGTGCGCAGCTGGGCGAGTTGAGCCTGGCGGAGCAATACCGCAGTGATGCACAGAGTTTTAATCAGGCGGTTAATCATTACCTGTGGGACGGCAAATGGTATGGCCGTGGCATTACCGACGACAATGTGGTGTTTGGTATCAGTAAAGATGCTGAAGGCCGTATTTACCTGAACCCGCAAAGCTGGGCCATGCTAAGCGGTGCGGCAAATCCGGAGCAATTGCAACTGATGCTGGCGGAAATTGACGCCCAGCTTGCCACGCCTTATGGCGTGCAAATGCTGGCGCCGGCTTATACCGCGATGCGTGACGATGTGGGCCGGGTTACGCAAAAGCACCCGGGCTCGGCCGAGAATGGCTCGGTGTATAACCATGCAGCGGCGTTTTATTTGTATGCGCTGTATCAGATTAACCAGCCGGACAAAGCCTTTGCAGTATTGCGGCAAATGCTGCCAGGCAGCACAGCGCAAGACTGCCTGCAGCGCGGCCAGTTGCCGGTGTTTATCCCGAATTACTATCGCGGTGCTTACCAACAGTTTCCGCGCACGGCCGGACGCTCCAGTCAGTTATTTAATACCGGCACGGTGCACTGGGTATACCGCTCGTTAATCGAGGGGTTGTTTGGCGTAAAGGGCTGCGCAGAGGGCTTATTGCTTCAGCCGCAACTGCCAACCGATTGGCCGCAGGTAAAGCTGACACGGCAATTTCGCGGGGCAGAGTTTAGTATTGTTATGCGCCGGCAAAGCGGCATCAGCAAGGCACAACTAAGTGTCGATGGCCGCTTATTAGCTGAACCGCTTATCAGCGATATTGTTGCCGGTAGGCACTATCAGGTCGAGCTGCTGTTACCTGTTAGCTCAGCTGTTTAAAAACAGAGTAAGGAAGCGCTATGATCCGTATTGGCTTATTAGGTGCAGCCCGCATCAGCGATAAAGCAATATTTCAGCCGTTACAGCAGTTGGATGGCTTTGTGTTGCAAGCGGTAGCAGCCTCTTCGCTGGAGCGGGCGCGCCAGTATGCCGGTGCGCATGGCATTTTACATGTCGCCGACTGCTATCAGGCCTTGCTGGCGCGGGATGATATCGACCTGATTTACAATGCCCTGCCACCTTCAGAGCATGCATATTGGACCATACAAGCGCTTGAACACGGTAAGCATGTGTTGTGTGAAAAGCCGTTTGCTATGGATGCCTCAGAGGCAGAGGCCATGGTGCAGGCCGCGCAAGTGGCCGGCAAGGTATTGCTGGAGGCGTTTCATTACCGCTTTCATCCGTTGTTTGTTGAGGTAATGCGCCTGGTGCAGGCCGGTACTATCGGCACTATCAGCCATTTACGCGCCAATTTTTCGGTGCGGATCCCGTATTTTGCCGGCTCGCTGCGCCACGACGCCGTTTTGGGCGGCGGCGCGATGATGGATTTAGGCTGTTATCCGCTGCATTGGGTACGCACGCTAATGCAGGATGAGTCCGCGCAAGAGCCAGAGGTTGTCAGCGCTAACTGTATCAGCGCCGGTGCAAACAGCGGCGGGCAGCAAATTGATCTTAGCATGCAGGCGCAGCTGCTGTTCGCTAATGGAGCTATTGCTGATATCGGCAGCAGCATGGCAGAGCATTTAAGCCGCAGCCCCGATACCAGCCTGGTACTGGAAGGCAGTTTGGGTAGCATTGAAGTTAGCGGCCTGATTACGCCACAGCAGGGCAACAGTATTAAAGTGATTACTGCCGACGCAGAGCGGCAATACAGTGTGCCGGGCCGTAGTACTTCTCATAGCACCTATTATTATCAACTGCAGCATGTAAAAGACTGCCTGCAAGGGAGCGCTACAGCATTAACCGGCGGCGCGGATGCCATTAGTAATATGCGCCTGCTGGATCAGATTTATCAGCAGGCCGGATTGCTCAGTCGCGGGCAGTGCCGCAGTTAGCCGTGGCCGCAGCGGATAAAAGCACGGCGTTAGCATTGCAGCGCAGATAGTTGTTGCCTATTATGCCGCTTACAATAGCGGTTGAGGTATGCCGGCATGGATCATCTGTTAGCCATCAAAGTGTTTTGTCGAGTGGTGGAAACCGGCACCTTTAGCCGCGCCGCAGACTTACTCGATATGCCAAAATCTACCGTAACCAAGCTGGTACAGGAGCTGGAAGCGCATTTACGGCTGAAATTACTACATCGCACCACGCGGCGCGTTACGGTAACGATGGAAGGCGCAGCCTATTACGAGCGCACCACTAAGTTACTGCACGAACTGGAAGACATCGAAAGTAATATCAGCAATGAGCAGAGCACACCGCGCGGCCGGTTAAAAGTGGATATGGCGTCGGCCATTGCCAACTTTATTGTATTGCCGGCGTTACCGTCTTTTATGCAGCTATACCCGGAGATCCAGTTAGAGGTGGGAGTTAGCGATACCGATATTGATTTGCTCAGCGATAACGTTGATTGTGTTATTCGCGGCGGCGAGTTAAGCGATACCTCGCTGATCGCCAAACGCATTGCCGAACTGACCTTTGTTACCTGCGCTGCACCGGCTTATTTGCAACACTTTGGCACACCGCAAATGCCGGAAGAGTTAAGCACTAAACACCGGATCATTTATTATCGCTCGCGTAAAACCAACCGTCTGATGCCGCTGCGTTTCAGCGGTGCGCAGCATTCTATGGAAATTCAGCAGCAAAGCTGTCCGTTGTCCGTAAATGACAGCACCGCACAACTTACCGCCACCCTAAGCGGTTTGGGCATCAGCCAGCTACCACAGTTTATGGCACAGCCGTATATCGACAGCGGTAAGTTGCAACTGCTGCTGCCGCACTGGCAGCGCCCGGCATTTCCGCTGTATCTTATTTATCCGCCTAACCGTCATTTAAGTGGCCGCTTAAGGGCTTTTACCGACTGGGTTATGCAAACTTTCCAACCTTACCGGCCTTACTAAACCAGGCTGAGATAAAACGGCATAATTTATACTAAAACATTATTCACCACGGTGAATAATGTTGTCGTGGTTTGCCGCTTTATCTAATTTGTACCGTTCGGTATACTTCTCACCATTGAAAGCAGGCTCCTTTGTGGAGCAAGTAAAATGGGGTGAAGATATGCAACGCTGGGTAATAGCTTTTGTATTGCTGGCAGGAATAATGTCGCCGGTGCACGCCGATATCAGGGCTGAGCACATTTCTCAACTGTCGGTGGAATATCTGCAAGGGGAAGGTGATGTCAGCGGTGTACGGCTGGCATACCGGCCGCTGGAGTTCCACTTTACTACACTGCCGCTGCTGGGCGATGCCAATATGTATCTGGAGGCCAGCACTAACTTTTGGCAGTACGGCAAACCGTCAAAGTATCAAACCAATGTAGCGTTGGCCTTGTCACCGGTGCTGAAAAAACAGTTTGCCAACTGGTACGGCAAACCGGTGTTTTGGGAGTTTGGTATTGGGGTCAGTATGCTGACAAAGCGAGAGTTTGCCGGTAAAGATTTAGGCTCGCATTTTCAGTTTGAAGACCGCCTCGGTCTGCTGATAGAGCTGGATCCGCAAAACAAGAAAATGCTGGCTATCCGCTACATGCATTACTCTAATGCCGGTTTATCCAGCCGTAACCCCGGGATGGATTTTCTCAATATTGCTTATTCCTGGCGGTTTTAAGCCGCCGGGTTAACAACAGGCAGGGCGTTAAAATGCAATTGCCAGTTGTCGGCACTCACTTGCAAATAACTGCTTTGGCTGTACCAGTCGCCCAGTACATAGCGCTCAGCCGCTTTACCGTTAACCTCCAGCTTATGCACAGCCGGGCGGTGGGTATGGCCGTGGATCAGCTTTAATACCCCGGCCTCTGCCATCACTCTGGGCACTTCATCCGGAGTAACATCCATAATTTGCGGCTGTTGTTGCCCATGCTGTTGCTGAGAAGCGTAGCGGGCCTTATGGGCGGCACTTTTGCGCCGTGCCTTAGCGGCGATACCCTGGCGAAAGCTAACCGGCGTTTTTAGCAACAACCATTGCCACCAGGGTTGGTTCCACCATTTGCGGAATTTCTGGTAGGCAATATCCAGTGTGCACAGGCTGTCGCCGTGCATAATCAGTGTTGGCGTACCGTATAGCGTTATCACTTGTTGCGGCGGTAGCAATTGCATACCGGCACGGCTGGCATAAGCCTGACGCAAGACAAAGTCACGATTACCGTGAATAAAGTACACCGGCACCTGCGCACTCAGTGCCGACAAGGCTGAGGCTACGGTATCCAGCAGCGGCTCGGGGTTGTCATCGCCAATCCATACTTCAAATAAATCGCCGAGAATATACAGCGCATCAGCGTGAATGGCTTGCTCACGCAAAAAGCGCAAAAAGGCGGCGGTAATATCGGGCCGATCTGCAGCTAAGTGCAGATCGGCGATAAACAACGTATGCGGCTCAGACATCAGCAGGGCTTAAGCGTGCAGTTCGGCTTTTTCAAGTACAACCGGTTTTACCGGTACATCGCTGTGGCCACCGCTGCGGCCGGTAGCAACTTTTTTAATCTCGTCAATCACGTCCATACCTTCAACCACTTCACCAAATACGCAGTAACCCCAGCCTGAGCCGGTTTCTGAGCTGAAGTTTAAGAAATCGTTATCCGCTACGTTAATAAAAAACTGGCAGGTGGCAGAGTGCGGATCATTGGTGCGCGCCATAGCAATAGTGCCTTTTTTGTTCGGCACTTTGTTGTTGGCTTCGTTTTTAATCTGGCCCTTGGTGTCTTTTTGCTCCATATCAGCAGTAAAACCGCCGCCCTGGATCATAAAACCATTAATTACACGGTGGAAAATGGTGTTGTCGTAAAAACCGTCTTTTACGTAGCTGATAAAGTTTTCTACGGTAGCAGGGGCTTTGTCGGCAAACAGGTTTAATTTAATTACGCCGTAATTGGTGTGTAAGCTAATCATAATAGGGTGTCCTTAGTTCAAAGTGGCGCTATTCTACCGCAGCTGCAGCAAATCATAAAGCAAGGATAGCGGCGCTAAACCGCCGGTGATACACTAGCGGGCTGTCGCAACAACAGGACTAACAGGCCGCTAACGGTCATTTTTGAGGACGCCATGTTACATATTTATAATACCTTAAGCAGAAAAAAAGAGCTGTTCACCCCAATAGAACCCGGTAAAGCAGGGCTCTATGTCTGCGGTATTACTATTTATGATTACTGTCATGTCGGCCACGCCCGCACCTATGTCGCCTTTGACGTGATAAACCGTTACCTGCGCTTTTTGGGTTACGACGTAACCTATGTGCGTAATATTACCGACGTAGACGACAAAATTATTAAGCGCGCGGCAGAGAACAACGAAAGCTGCGACGCCTTAACCGAGCGCTTTACCAAAGCCATGCACGCCGATTTTACTGCGCTTGGCTTACTGCCGGCCGACATAGAACCGCGTGTTACTACTCATATGGCCGAGATTATCGCCCTGATTGAAACCCTGGTCGCTAAGGGCTACGCCTATGTTGCGGCCGATGGCGATGTATTGTTTGATGTCAGCAAATACGCAGCCTACGGCGAGCTTAGCCAGCAAAACCTGGAAATGCTGCAATCCGGCTCGCGGGTAGAAGTGGCCGACAATAAAGACGATCCGCTGGATTTCGTATTATGGAAAGGCGCTAAACCGGGCGAGCCGTTCTGGCAATCGCCTTGGGGTAATGGCCGCCCTGGCTGGCATATTGAATGTTCCGCCATGAGCGCCAAGCATTTAGGCGAGCATTTTGATATTCACGGCGGCGGTTCAGACTTACAGTTCCCGCACCATGAAAACGAAATTGCCCAGTCGACCTGTGCCCACGGCCACAAGTATGTAAATACCTGGATCCACACCGGTATGGTGCAGGTAGATAAAGAGAAAATGTCTAAGTCACTGGGCAATTTCTTTACGGTAAAAGACGTGCTGGCAGAATATAACGCCGAGGCAGTGCGTTACTTTTTATTATCCAGCCAATACCGCAGCCAGCTGAATTATTCCGCTGAAAACCTGCAACAGGCCCATGCAGCCTTAGGCCGGTTATACACCGCGCTGCGTAATGTTACGCCAAGCCACAGTATTGATTTAAACAGCCCGTACATTGTGCGCTTTAAAGCGGCAATGGATGATGATTTCAACACCCCGGAAGCCTTACCGGTGTTGTTTGAACTGGCGCGTGAAGTAAACCGCTTTAAAGAAACCGAACCGGCCAAGGCCGCCGAACTGGCAGGCTTGTTAAACTTATTAGCCGGCGTGCTGGGCTTATTACAGGGTGATGCCGAGCAGTTCTTGCAATCGGGCGCATCGGATGATGATGTCGCTGAAATAGAAGCGCTGATTGCTCAGCGCAACACCGCCCGCGCCAACAAAGACTGGGCAGCCGCAGACGCCGCCCGCGATGCGTTAACGGCAAAAGGTATTATCGTAGAAGATAAAAACGGCGTAACCAGCTGGCGTAAAGGCTGATTTAACAACCGTGATAAAAAACCGCCTGTTGGCGGTTTTTTTATGCGTGAAATAAGTAGCTGGCAAAGTTGAGAAGTTAGTAGGCATTCGGAGGAGAGATGCTGTATTTGCATACATGCCGTGCCTAAGAGTAGTTTGTGCTTTGTTAGATGGATTAATCCGTATTTGTCTGCAACTTCAGCATCAGCTGTACCTGTAAGTTGTTGTAAGTTCGAAATAAGCGGTGTAATGTTCATTACATTAAATTGACAAATGCGGAAAAGCCCGTGTTTAAATACGGATTTTTCCGCCTAATAAGCGTTATGTGCTAAGGATAAGTCATGATTGATTTTCCAAATGTGTTATTCAGCCATTTTGAAAAGTTTACGGGTTGGCTTTATAAGCATGATCTAATAAAGAACTGGTTCAATATAATATCTTGGGTAGCTCTTACGTCTGTGATTTTTGTTTTACACGAAAAATCAAAATCGGGCCCACTTTTCGTAGTTGCTGTTATATCTGCGATTTTAATTATTTTCTATTCTTTTCATAGTATTGTTCATGCGATTCAGCTTTGCGTAGACGAAAATAAAAAATTCACGTGGTTTCTGATGCTTGTCAGCTTTATTTTGGGTGGTCTAGTTCCGGTTTTTATTATTTTGTACATGATTGAAGTAATTAGACTGGCTTTGAGTGCAGGCACATAACAAACAAATATTATCGCCAGCAAACAACGCTGGCTGCGACGTCAACCCGCTGCGCGGCTTTCCGCGCTAAATTTGGGCGTTAAGTTGAAATTTTAATATCGGAAATAATATGCAAGGAAGTATAGTTCGTTGGAACGATGATCGTGGCTTTGGCTTTATTTCATCTAAGGAAGTAGAAGGTGATGTGTTTGCACACATTTCTCAGTTTAAAAAAGGTTTTCGCAGACCTAAAGTTGGTGACAGAGTGTTATTTCAGCTTGCCAACGAAAAAGGGAAGCTTAGCGCTAAAACAATTTCATTAATTGGTGTACAGCCTATTCCAATTGATAAACCATCATTAATTTCTAGTTTAATCGGATTTTTACTGTTAATTGCGCTCGGGACAATTATTTATCTGTTCTTAATTAAACCAAAGTTGTTTCCAGCATATAAGGACATGGGGTTTTCTTGCCAAGGAAAAACTCATTGTAGTGAAATGATATCCTGTGATGAAGCCAAATTTTACTTAGCAAATTGCCCAAATGTGGAAATAGACGGCAACAACGATGGCGAGCCTTGCGAAATGCAGCATTGTAATAGTAGATGGTAAATCAACTTAACAAGCTCCATCAAAACGCCGCTTCGCGGCTCGACTCGCAACACGTTGCTCGCATTTGTGGCGGGCGTTATGTGAACACAAGGATTCGAAAGTGGAGTCGATAAGCAAGGCGCTCGTATTAGCTATTCAGTACCTAGGGTCAGAAAGAAATGATGAAGATTTCACGGAAGATGATGATCTTAAGGTCGTAGAAGACATGGCTGCTATTATTCAGGGAGCCTCCGAGAACGAGAAGTTGACTCTAATAAGAGTAGCCAGAGAACTTGGTCTTAATGAATGGGCATCAAATATTGGCATCGAGTAAATCACATAACAAGGCGCATCATTCGCCCGCTAAAAGCGCGGGCTGGGACGGCCTATATTTCGCTGCGCTCCACTTAGGCCGCCCGAGTGCGCGGCGTTAGCTGTTTCAAGCAGAGATTCTCATGATGCGAAGTGACGTAAAAATCAACAAATTATGGTGGGAGCATTTAGCCCCGAAACCAATGATTGCTCGTCGTCGCGAAGTAGAAGCTCTGCTCAATAATTTTATACAAACATCGCCCTACGGTGCGGAATGGATCAAAGTTGCGAAGAACCCAAATGGAATCTTTAGGGTAAAGCCGGGACAAATGATTCCGGTTGTCCAGTTAACGTTCCTTGGGAAAGCCCCTGGCTTTGTAGCACCTTTTCAAAAATTAAAGGCTGGTCATCGTACAGTCGGGGCAGCTACTGAATACCAATCAGGACGGCCCCTCGAAGAAGAGGAGCGTGCCCTTCAGCCGATTATTTCTGTCGATCTTGTGACTGATCCATTGTTTATTCAAGCAGCGAGGCAAGGCCAAACAACACTAGATGAAAGTCAGATAACACAGCCGAGCTTGCTCTTTTCTATACCGGCCCATTTCCTGTTGTCGCCAAAGCATTTTCCAAAAAGAGCGTATGTGCTTTATCAACATATTTTTGGGCACGGCGGCTCTTATCCAAATGATGGGTTCTTTTATGTAGGGGTCACAACGCGTAGTTGGCAGAAGCGATGGTCTGAGCATAAAAGAGCCATCAACGGCGGGAGTCCTTTACTTTTCCATAGGAAATATCGAGAAGAAAAGGAGAAAGGACGAATCACCTATGTTAATCACAAGGTAATGGGTATAACTGATGATCTTGAAAAATTGTACGCAACCGAAGAATTTTTAGTTGAAGGCCATTGGGAAGATCAACGCCGCCTTAATATGATTCCAGGCGGCAAGTCTGGCTTGCGTTATCTTCGAGAGAATGGGTTGCTTCAACAATCAGTTGTCCCGATGCCAGATGAACGTGACAGAATCGTTAGTGAATGGCTAAAAGAGCACCCGAGGAAAGGCCTGCCTGCGCCTTGGGTAACTGAAAAATGGCGAGATAATGATTGGGCTGTTGCTCAAATTTGTGGTCGAGATGGCAGATTGTCGGTCGAGAAAGTAAGAGCGATACGCCAACTTGCCAAGGCATATTCAGCTGAAGAAATATTTAAGCGCATAGGCGCAAAAAATGTTGCTCAAGTTCAGCGTGTTCTTGATGGTAAAACGTATTCCAGGGTCGAATAGCATGAGGCAACATCGAGGCAAAAAAACAGCTAACAAGGCCATAAACTCGGACCCAAAAAGCGCCGCTCCTCGTTCCTCGTCGCTCTGTTTTTTGGGTCCGGTTATGGCTGGCGTTAGCTATTGTTCTTACCCATAAAAAGTAGACACCCAGTTATGCGCATTTGCGTTCATACTCAGCCGGGCTGACATAGCCAATCGCTGAATGCCTACGGACACGGTTATAAAATATCTCAATGTATNTTAGCTATTGTTCTTACCCATAAAAAGTAGACACCCAGTTATGCGCATTTGCGTTCATACTCAGCCGGGCTGACATAGCCAATCGCTGAATGCCTACGGACACGGTTATAAAATATCTCAATGTATTCGAAGATACCCGACTTCGCCCGCTCAATCGAGTCGTAATTCTCGGCATAAATCAGTTCCACTTTCAGCCGGCTGAAGAAGGCTTCCATCGCCGCATTATCCCAG
>NZ_JABSOD010000017.1:66801-78502 GCF_013283795.1 Rheinheimera lutimaris | reverse complement strand
TCAACCGATCTGAAAAATTCTTATCTGATCGGCATTAACCTTACGGTGGCTTTTTTATTCAGCAGCAAAATGTAGTAAGTTTAACCAACCAGCGCCAACAAAATACCGGCGGCTACGGCCGACCCTATTACACCTGCAACATTTGGCCCCATAGCGTGCATTAACAGGAAGTTATGCGGGTTAGCTTCCAGGCCCACCTTATTTACCACCCGCGCCGCCATCGGCACGGCAGACACTCCGGCGGCACCAATTAACGGATTAATCGGCTGTTTAGAGAACTTCGCCATGACTTTCGCCATAAGTACCCCGGACGCTGTGCCAATGGCAAAAGCCACAGCCCCTAACACCAAAATACCCAGCGTTTGCATAGTCAGGAATTTATCTGCGCTTAAGCGGGACCCCACCGCCAAACCAAGCATAATGGTCACAATATTGATCAGTTCGTTCTGGGCAGTTTTGCTTAAGCGTTCAACCACACCCGACTCACGCATCAAATTACCCAAGCAGAACATGCCGATAAGTGGTGCCGCACTTGGCAGTAATAAAATGGTCAATAACAATACAGCCAGTGGGAAAATGATCTTCTCTTTTTTACTGACTACCCGCAGTTGCACCATCTGGATATTGCGTTCAGCTTTAGTGGTTAACGCGCGCATAATCGGCGGCTGAATAATCGGCACCAACGCCATATAAGAATAGGCCGCTACCGCTATAGCACCAAGCAGATCCGGCGCAAGCTTCGACGCCAGGAAAATAGCCGTAGGGCCATCGGCTCCACCGATAATGGCAATAGCCGATGCCTCTTTCAGCGTAAAACTAAGCCCCGGCACTGCATTTAGTGCCACCGCGCCTAATAAGGTAGCAAAGATGCCAAACTGCGCGGCAGCACCCAAAAACAACATACGCGGATTGGCGATAAGGGCACCAAAATCGGTCATCGCGCCCACACCCATAAAAATCAACAATGGGAAGATACCGGTGCCGATACCCACCTCGTAAATCATATACAACAAACCACCTGGCTCCCCCATACCGGCCAGCGGAATATTGGTTAAGATGGCTCCGAAGCCGATGGGTAACAGCAATAACGGCTCAAAGCCGCGCGCTATTGCCAGATACAATAATAAAAAGCCTACCAGCATCATCACAACCTGACCGACACTGAAATTCATCAGTCCGGTCGAGGCGATTAACGTTGTTACTGCGTCCATGAAAATTCCTCAGCGCACGGGTTAGTCAAAGCTAATTAGTACATCACCGGTGCTTACCGCATCGCCGGCAGCCACGTGAATATTGACTACAGTGCCATCTGATACTGCCCGTATTTCTGTTTCCATTTTCATCGCTTCCATAATAATCACCACATCGCCACGCTTCACATCAGCGCCAACTTTGGTGACTATTTTCCAGATATTACCTGCCAGCGGCGCATTTAACGTGCCGCTACCGGTAACCGAAGCGCTGCCCGGGATATTTTCTGACACGACCGGTTTAACCGAGCTAAGCTCACCGGTTGGCGCCACTTCCACTTCATATACCTTACCATCAACCCGCACACTGTAACTGGCCGGGCCGCTTGATGCCGGTTTAGCTTTGGCAGGGGCGGCTTTTTTATCGTCGCTGCTACTTTGTGGCGCCGGTTCAAAGGCTGCCGGATTATCACGGTTTTTCAGGAATTTTAAGCCAACCTGCGGAAACAGCGCGTAGGTTAATACATCATCAATCTGCGCGTCGGCTAAACGAATATCTTCAGTACCGGCCAGGCTGTTAAGCTCGGCCTGCAACTTGTCCAGCTCCGGCTCCAGCAGATCTGCCGGGCGGCAGGTAATAGCCTGAGCGCCGGCCAGTACACGGGTTTGCAACTCTGTATTCATCGGAGCCGGCGTAGCGCCGTACTCGCCTTTTAATACCCCGGCCGTTTCTTTAGTGATGCTTTTGTAGCGCTCGCCGGTTAAAACATTAAGTACCGCCTGAGTGCCGACAATTTGCGAGGTTGGCGTTACCAGCGGCAAAAAGCCCAGATCTTCGCGCACATGCGGTATTTCCTTTAATACCGCATCCAGCTTGTCCAGTGCGCCCTGCTCTTTTAACTGGCTTTCCATATTGGTCAGCATGCCGCCGGGCACCTGGGCTAACAAAATGCGGGCATCCACACCTTTTAATGAACCTTCAAACTGGGCGTACTTCTGCCGTACATCACGAAAGTAAGCTGCAATATCGGCTAATAATTCCAGATTTAACCCGGTATCGCGTTCGGTACCTTCGGTAATCGCCACCATCGTTTCCGTGGCACTGTGGCCGTAGGTCATGCTCATTGATGAAATAGCGCTGTCGAGCATATCAATACCGGCATCTATAGCTTTTTGGTAAGTAGCCACACTCAAGCCAGTGGTAGCATGACAATGCAATGCTAACGGAATTTTGGTGGCTTCTTTAATGCGGGTAACCAACTCTTCACAGACATAAGGCTTAAGCAAACCGGCCATGTCTTTAATACAGATAGAATGGCAGCCCATATCTTCGAGCTGACGCGCCATATCTACCCACATATCGACGGTATGTACCGGGCTGACGGTATAAGAAATGGTGCCCTGGGCATGTGCGCCCACTTTTATTGCCGCCTGCACTGCAGTTTGCAGATTACGGATATCATTCATCGCATCAAAAATACGGAATACATCCACACCATTTTTATGTGCCCGCTCGACAAAGGCTTCTACCACGTCATCTGCATAATGGCGGTAGCCGAGTAAATTCTGCCCGCGCAGCAGCATTTGCTGCTTAGTATTCGGCATGGCTTTTTTCAGCTCGCGAATACGATGCCAGGGGTCTTCGCCTAAATAACGGATACAGGCATCGAAGGTAGCGCCGCCCCAGGACTCCATTGACCAATAGCCTACTTTATCCAGCTTAGCTGCTATCGGTAACATATCGTCCAGGCGTAACCGGGTGGCCAGTAAAGACTGGTGCGCATCGCGCAGAACTAATTCGGTTAACAGTAATGGCTTACTCATGCCGGTGTCCTCTTATTGTTGTTGGCGATACTGATGCACCGCAGTGGTGATAGCGGCCACTACCGCCGGGTTCAGTCCTTTAGCCGTAGTATCTGATATGGCCGGTTTCTCTACCGGCTTAACCGGGAAATAGCGCTGCATTACCGAGCTTAATAGTTGTACCAACAGCACCAGCAATAACAAAAACGCAAACACGGCTGCCATACCAATCAACATCAGATTGGCAGCTTCCAGCATTAATTCTGCGACCATGGCGCTTTCTCCTTATCCTTGCTGTCGACAATGCCTTGCTTTTCAGAATAGTGTAACCGACGCATAGCGGCCGGTATTTTCTTAACCAACCGGCATTATGCGCAGAACAATTGCTATAGCTTAAATAAAACTGCGTGATAGTTGCTATTTATGCTAACAATTTGCATAACGCCACTACATTACACGTAAAGACATTCGAATGTCTAGCCATCCGAATAAATGATAAGCAGAATAAATCAGCAACAGAATAAATGCGGCGGCAAGGCTTAAACCGGCGTATTAAGTTGTGTGCGGATCATAACACTAAGCTGTTGCAGGCCTTCAGCCAGAGCATTAACTAATGCCGGATAGCCATCGCTGGTTAGCGCTATCCGAAAATTAAACGCGTACATAGCCGGCTGGTTGCTGACGGCAAAATAACCACCGACAACCGCATAACCGTCCGGCTGCCCATGAAAGCGATCCAACTGTACCGTGAGCCTTGGTGTCGCTGCGGCTGGCTGCAATACTGCAGTAAAGCCATTGCTGCCTTGCGCCAGCAAGTCACGCAACTGACGCTGCAATTGCTGCTCTAACGCTTCAGCCCATAAATGCTGGCGTGCCATCACCAGCTCGACATCAGACACCTGCAACACCAGGCCGCGGCCATTTAAATAACCGGCAACCTGCAACGGCTCTATATACACCGCCGGAGCCTTGCTATGCGCAACAGAGGGCGCCACTGCCGGCAGCTGATAGTAACTGACGGCAGGCTGACTGCTGCAGGCGCTTAGCAACAACAGCAGCAGTAGTGTAAATGTTTTCATTGTTTTGCTCTCTTCGGTTGCGGATCTGCAGGGGCATCGGCGGCAAACACCAGTGCATTACTTTGTTGGTTTAACGTTTGCAGTACCGGTTGCAATTCGCGCAGTACCTGATCCAATGTTTGTAAATTGCCGTTCAGTTTATCGTAAGCAGCAGACCCGGGGCTTACGCCGGCTAACATCCGCTGCAATTCCTGCAAACTTTGCTGCAACTGGCCCGGCAGCTGTTGCATCTGAGGGTTCGCCACCAGAGCATCAAGTTGCGCTACCATACGCTGCGCATTTTGCATCAACGCATCAGTACTCTGCAGCGTTTTTTCACTCTGTACCAGCAACTGCTCAACCGGCAGATTATTTATTTTATCCAGTGCCAACAGCACTTTTTGCTCGATATTACTCAGACCGCTACGGGCTGTGGGCAGCGTCGGATAACCGGCACTGTCGCTTAACGCCAAACGCTGCTGTTGCAAGCTTTGTTGTTCAGCGTCAATAACAGGCTCCGGGTTAATATCCAAATCAATATAAAGTGCACCGGTAAGCAAATTACCGGTTTTTAATGCGGCATGCATGCCGCCGTTAATAGCCTTTTTCAGCTCTTCGCGTAACTGTGGCAGGCTGAGGTTCTCATATAAACGGCCGGCTTCAATGCGGATCAGTACCGGTATGCCCTGCTGTAACGACACTTCAAATGGCTTATCAATCGCGAAGAAAAACGGCACACTGGCCACAGTGCCTACCCGCACGCCGCGATATTCCACCGGCGCACCGGCTTTTAATCCCCGTACCGACTCATCAAAAAACAACAGGTATTCCACAAATTCGCTGTATAAACCATCCTGAATACTTTGCTTATTCGGGAACAGCTGAAATTCTGTGCCGTCCTTTACTGCATTACCGGCCGGCCAGCCTTGCATCAGATCGAAACTGACACCACCGCTGAGTAAGGTGGTAGCTGACCCCACATCCACTTGCAGGCCTTCTGCAGATAAATCAAACGAGAAACCACTGCTGCGCCAGAACCTGACGTTTTCGGAGATCAATACATCAAACGGTTCACGAATATACAACTGATACTGTGTGCGCCGCGTGCTGAGATCAAACTCCCGCATTTCTACTGTGCCCACTTCATAGCCGCGGTACAGCACCGGATCTCCGGCCGCTAAACCACCACTGTCTGCGGTACTTAAAATAACCCGAACGCCAGGGGCATCGGCCGGCGCTATCGGTGGTGTATCCAGCAACTGATGTTGCAACTGCTGCTGTGCGGAATCCCCCGGCTGCAGCTCGATATAAACACCGGACAATAACGTATTTAAACCGGTAACACCGCCGCGGCCTATTTGCGGCTTGACGACCCAAAATTGCGAATCGGCATTAAGTAATGATGTAATAGCCGGCTTCATCCGCGCTTTAATAATTACCTGAGTTAGATCATCACTTAACTCAACCGACACCACCTGGCCGACATCGACACTGCGGCTTTTTATCTGCGTTTTACCGGCTACTATTCCTTCAGCATTGGCCGTTAGCAATGTGAGCATAGCGCCCTGCTGCTGATAGTGGTTGTATAGCATCCAAAGGCCGATAAGCACCGCAGCTATCGGTACCACCCAAATAGGCGACCATTGCCGGATACGGCGAACTTGTGCGCTCTGTTGTTGCGTCAAGACGAACTCCCTGCTTGTTCTGCTAACGGATCCCACAATAACCTCGGGTCAAAACTCAGCGCTGCCAGCATGGTTAAAATAACCACGCTGGCAAACACCAAAGCCCCGGTGCCGGGATAAACACTCATTAATAAATCAAACCGCACCAATGCCGCCATAATGGCCACCACTAACACATCCACCATAGACCAGCGCCCTACCCAATCTACCCAGCGGTAAATCTGTGTTGAGTATCGCTGACGCCGGTTTAACGGCAATGCGGTTAAATAACATAACCAAAACATTATCAGTATTTTCACGACCGGCACGACAACACTGGCCAGCAGAATAATAATCGCCACCGGATAGGCACCATCTTGCCACATCAACACCAGGCCACTGATAATGGTTGAATCGATGGTTTCGCCAAACGACACCGTGCGCATAATCGGCATTAAATTGGCCGGAATATACAGCAAGCTGGCCGCGATTAATAACGCCAGCGTATTTTGTATACTGCAGCGTTGGCGCAAACGCACCTTGGTATGGCAGCGGCTGCAATGTGTTTGCGTGACCGGAATAATAGCCGTACATACCTGACACAATTTTAAATTTTGTGCCAGGCCGGTTTTGCCGGCATGAGCCGCAACCCGGGGTGTCGGACAAGGCGCAATTTTCGACCACAACTCACGCCGGTCTATTACCTGAAACGCCCGCAGATGCAGCAAACAAAACAGACAAAAAGCCCAGAAACTCGGCCCTAATGAAATATCTGCATCGGCCACCAACTTCACAAAGCTGATAATCAGCCCCATCAGAAAGATGTCCACCATACTCCAGGGCTTCAGCATATACAGTACCCGTGCCACCCAGGTCCTGGCCGGCAGCGCATACAGCATACCCAATTTCAGATACAAGATGGCACACATGCAGGCGGCCGGCACGGCCTGAATAAACAACCAGACTAATACGGCTAACCATTGATGATGTTCGGTAAAGAGTACGGAAGAAGTGTCAAAGAAATTCATCTCGTTGCTGTTACCGGCAGCAAACATACTGACAAACGGAAATAAGTTAGCCAGCAGTAACATAAACAATGCACTGCCGGCATACAGCACAGGCCGCAACACCGGTTGCCGGTGCCGGGCATCCAAATGATGACCACAACGGCTGCAGCAGGCCTCTTCACCGGCGGATATTGGTGGCAACTCCTGCACCAAATCGCAATGCCGGCATAACGTCAGCTCCGCTGCGGCAGATGCCGTTTCGGTGTTTAGCACAGCTGGTGTGGCGGGAATTGCAGATGCTGTCACGGTGCAGGCTTACCTGTGTTTTACCGGAAGCACGGTTGTAGCAGACCAAAGCTGAACTTAGCCTGAGTAAAACCGCGCCGTTACGATGACAATTTATAGCACAATCACAGTAACTTAGCGATGCAGCAGCCACAATTTAGCATTTAAAAACTGCCATCGCCTAACAAACAATTCGCGTAAAACGTGGTAGTCCCCGGCCAATCTGAGAATACCGCTGTCACCCCGACATCTCGTGCCAGTACATCAAGTAACTGTAAAACAACACCGTCATGTTTTGCCAACGTCGGCAAAGATTGATAGTACCAATCTTTGCCCTGTGCCAGCGGTGCTGAGCGCTCCAGGCTCCAGGCAATAATCTCCAGTCCGGCGGCTTTTGCGGCCTTCGCATAAGCCGACGGCACTATCTTGCCGTCTTGCTCTGTTACCAGCAGCCACAACGGCGGCGCAATAATATTCAATCCGCTGGCTTTAAGCTCTGCCATCGACGGCTGCCAACTGCGGCTTTGCATCGGATTAAAATCCGGCTGCTCATAGCGGCCATCGAGCCATACCGCCTGGCGGCCAAATTCCGGCTCATGCTCAAGCCAGTACAAAATATCCTGCCAATTAAACGACTGCAGATACACCTGAGACGGCGCCACACCCGCTGCTTTATATTCATCCACCAGTTGCTGCGCATAGTCTTGCTGACGGTAGCCGCCACTATACGGCATCGGCACTTGCGGCTGTTTCAGTTCAGGGGTCATTTTTACCCCTTGCTGTTTGAACAAAGCAACAGAGTCCTGATGTGTCATCGGTGTGGCACATTGACTGTATAAATCGGTACGCCAACCGGGCGTGCCCTGCACGTAATCCGCGACATTTTGGGCATGAGGGTTTACGCCATCCATTTTGGCACAAAGCCCGCTAAACTCCGCCACGCTGATATCGCTGGTGCAGCAACGTGCGCTGGCCGCTTTGCCATTGGCCGGCTCTGCCGGACTAAAAGGCTCAGCACATTTTGCTGCCAGCTCAGGGCGCAATAAAATATCCGTGGTCTGGTGTAAATCACACTGTGCATGCCGGCACACCAGCTGTTTATCCGCAGTAAAGGCCACATCACATTCCACTATGCCTGCCCCCATATCGATAGCCGCCTGATAAGACTGCTTACTGTGCTCAGCAAACATCAACGGCGCACCACGATGGCCGATAGAAAAGTCATGTCGATAGAATGGCTGTGTTTTACAAGCTTGCAGTCGCTGTTTTAAATCATCGTCAGGCAAAGCCTGTAACAAATACAGCGGCCTGGGGCCGGGCGACACCAGCGGCTTAGCGTCTGTTTCAGCACTACCGGTCAACTTACAACCTGCCAGTAGTAAAGTTAAACATAAAAATATTGGCTTCATAACAACTCCTGCGTTTTGCTACAGCCTGGGCAAGTATTATGACAAACACATTAAACCCGGCACCCCGGCCAATATAACGTCATAAAAAACGCATTTTAGTTACACAGTAAATACATTTTAAAGTCACACAATTTAAACACTGCTTCTACACAATGGCTCGCCGTCGGCAGCTCGTCCGGCCATAACAACAAAATTACTACATCAGTTCGGGAGACTCATTGTGCACAACCTCAGGTTAAATACCCTAACATTAGCCATCGCTACCCTGCTAAGCAGCACAGCACAGGCTGAAGAAAACATTACTGTCGCCGCCGCAGAAAGCGATGTTGAAGTGCTGTCGGTTGTTGGCAAGCGTGTCAGCTACGCCAACAACAGCACCGATGCCAATACGGCACAGTTTCAAGCCCCTATAAGCAATGTGCTTGATTTGGTGAATAATCTGCCTGGCGTAAATGTCGGCCAGGGCGATGCCTTTGGCAGTGATGACTACACCACCACCATCAGTATGCGCGGCTTTGTTATTGACCGCGCCGATCAGCAACTGGGTATCACCATAGACGGTGTACCCAACGGCGGTTCAGCTTATGCCGGCGGCAGCAAAGCCAACCGCTATCTGGACAGTGAAAACACCCGCTATGTTGAAGTAGGCCAGGGCGCTGCTGATATCGCTTCTGCCTCACTGGATGCGCTGGGTGGCACGTTAAACTTTGTGTCAGCAAACCCAAATGCCGAACAAGGTGCTCAAGTCGGCTATTCGCAGGGCAGTTATAATGCACGGCGCTATTTTGCCCGTTACGACAGTGGCGAAATTCTCGGTCACACCACAGCGTATTTCAGCCTGTCGGACAGTTTTAACAACCGCTGGATTGGCAGCGGCAGTAATGGCTACGCTGAACGCTTTCACGTTGAAGCAAAAAGTATTACCGAACTGCAGCGCGCCCGTATTACGGCGCGTATTTCTTATGACGATGCCCACGAAGACAACTATGATTACCGCTCGCTGGCACAGTTTAAACAAAACCCACAGTGGGACGGCCTGACCAGCGCATGGACCGGCGATCCTGACATCGATCAAAATTTTGCCGAAGCCTGGTCAACCCTGCGCGAAAATATGCTGGCGTATGTCAAAACAGAATTTGATCTGAGCGACAGCATTGATATGGACATTACGCCTTACCTGCATTTGCAAAATGGCCGTGGTGATTGGTTACCGCCTTATCAGGTCTACGCCACAGACGCAGACGGCAATTTGATTAGCAAGGGCAATGGCGAGCAGCGAATTACCTATAACTACGTTGATGCTAACGGTCAGCCGATTTTAGCTGCCGATGCCGATACCACCGGCGCAACCCGGGTATCGTCTTACCGCCACACCCACTATGAAAAGCAGCGTTACGGCACTACGGCCAATTTGCGCTGGACCCTGGCTAACCACCTGCTGCGCGCCGGCCTGTGGCTGGAGCAGCAAGACCGTAACCAAAGCCGCGACTGGCATAAGGTATTGGACCCGCAGGTTTACCACTACTTTGATAACACGCCATATTGGGTGCAATTTGATGATGACTATAAACAAAGCGTAGTGAAGTACTATTTGCAGGACAGCATCAGCTTTGGTGACTTACAACTGACTCTGGGAGTGCAGCAATACCTGATTGATATTGAGCGCACGGACAATTTCGACAACAGTAATAACGGTAAACTGGACAGTGATTCAGACATCTTACCCGGCGTTGGTGTGGTATACCGCCTGACGGACAAACTGGAACTGTTTGCCGGTTATGCAGAAAACTTTAAAGCCATACCGGATACGCTGTTAAACACCGTTGGTCAGGATTTTGACGAACTGGAAGCAGAAACAGCTGATAATATCGACTTTGGCTTACGCTACTTCGGCGATTCGCTGAATTGGTCTGCAACCTATTATGATGTCAACTTTAACAACCGTATCACTTTACTGGCCTATGAGGAGATCGGCGACCTGCCGGATTACTTAACTGAGCTAGACGGTACCTTTGTTAACGTCGGCGGTGTGAAATCCCGCGGCATAGAAGCCAACCTCGACTGGCGTTTTGCTCAACACTGGTCGCTCACATCAGCACTAACCGTTAATAGTGCCGAATACAGTGAAACTATCAACGGTTACCGCGCCGGCGACAAAGTGGCAGCAATACCGGAGCAAATGCTTAGCCTGGCGTTAAACTACAATGATGGCAGTTACCGTGCCGGTATCAACGGCAAACACACTGCAGAGTATTATGGCGCCGCCGGACGCGATGAAATTGATGGTGTTATTCAGTGGAACCGCGATCCGATCCCTGCGCATACCATCATTAATGCTTATCTGGGTTATCAGTACGATTTAGCCGCTGCGGCGATGTTTAATCGGGTAGATCTGGCACTGACATTAAATAATCTGACCGATAAAAATTATATCAGCGGTGGTCAGGAAGGCGCTTATCTGCTGGGTGCAGGCCGCACAGTAAGCTTTACCGTTAGTCTGGGCTTCTAAACCATTCTCAGCTGCACAAGGGCGCTATACAGCGCCTTTCTTTTATTTGCTGAAGCTTCTCACCCGCCTGCGTCAGTTTGCATCACGTCAGAATGCAAAAACCCGCTAAGGCGTTAACCGTAGCGGGTTCTTCGTATATGGTGGACGCAGGAGGATTCGAACCTCCGACCGCTCGGTTCGTAGCCGAGTACTCTATCCAGCTGAGCTATGCGTCCGGGGTGTTGCAAATTGTAGCACACTTTATTTAATGCACCGTGCCAGGTGCAGCCCGATTCAGATGGTGGACGCAGGAGGATTCGAACCTCCGACCGCTCGGTTCGTAGCCGAGTACTCTATCCAGCTGAGCTATGCGTCCGGGGTGTTGCAAATTGTAGCACACTTTATTTAATGCACCGTGCCAGGTGCAGCCCGATTCAGATGGTGGACGCAGGAGGATTCGAACCTCCGACCGCTCGGTTCGGAGCCGAGTACTCTATCCAGCTGAGCTATGCGTCCGGGGTGTTGCTAATTGTAGCACACTTTATTTAATGCTGCGTGCCAGGTGCAGCCCGATTCAGAGGGTGGACGCAGGAGGATTCGAACCTCCGACCGCTCGGTTCGGAGCCGAGTACTCTATCCAGCTGAGCTATGCGTCCGGGGTGTTGCTAATTGTAGCACACTTTATTTAATGCTGCGTGCCAGGTGCAGCCCGATTCAGAGGGTGGACGCAGGAGGATTCGAACCTCCGACCGCTCGGTTCGTAGCCGAGTACTCTATCCAGCTGAGCTATGCGTCCG
>NZ_JABSOD010000017.1:0-66659 GCF_013283795.1 Rheinheimera lutimaris | reverse complement strand
ATGGTGGACGCAGGAGGATTCGAACCTCCGACCGCTCGGTTCGTAGCCGAGTACTCTATCCAGCTGAGCTATGCGTCCGTCTGAAAAATGGCGGAGAAAGAGGGATTCGAACCCTCGATAGAGTTTCCCCTATACACCCTTAGCAGGGGTGCGCCTTCAGCCACTCGGCCATTTCTCCGCTCTGTGTTGCGGCGTGTATATTAATGTCTCAGGAAAATAAGTCAAACAATTTTTGGAACCGAAAAGTGCGTTTGCCGACCTTTTAAGCAATTCAGCGCGATTAAGTCATAAAACGTACAAAATCAGCAGAATTCATCAGCACGCCATGCGGGTTACGTCAGAATTAGTCGTCTTCACCATAAGTTGTGTCAGGCGAACCTTTCTCAGCCTGTATGCGCATATAAATCTCTTCACGATGCACAGATACTTCTTTTGGCGCATTCACACCAATACGCACCTGGTTGCCTTTCACACCCAGTACAGTTACGGTAACTTCGTCACCGATCATCAGTGTCTCACCAACACGACGAGTAAGAATTAGCATTCGTTTGCTCCTTTATCCCTGTTACCCAGCGTAAGACACACCGGTGTATACACTAAAGCGCCGTATCATAACTCAGCTGCGCTGCTGATGAAAAGTCAGGCGTTTAAATAATTGGCGCCTTTACACAACAAAATTGTGCCAAAACGCCGGCATTGTAGCAATCTGCTGCGCCTTAGCAGCAAATAATCGACATTTGTACGATACTGTACGGCAAATAACCAATCAGATGCCATTGTGTTGCCTACGGCTGATGAAAACGGCCCGATCAACAGGAAAGGGCGACAACGCCCTTTCTTTCACAGTTTGAAGCAGTTTAGCTCAATTTTGTACTGAGCAAGGTTTTAGCTTCTGCCAGTACAGCAGGTAACGCCGCAGTATCGCTACCACCGGCCTGCGCCATATCCGGCCGGCCACCACCTTTACCGCCTAACTTCTCTGCCGCCCAACCGACTAACTGGCCGGCATGCACTTTAGCCGTTAAGTCAGCAGTAACACCGGCTATCAGGCTGATCTTGTCATCATTTACCGTAGCCAGCAAAATTACCCCGCTGCTGAGTTTATTTTTCAACTCATCCAACATAGTGCGTAGTGCCTTCGGCTCAGTTGCCGGCAGCTGGCTTACCAACACGGTTGCCCCGGCCATTTGCTCTGCCTGGTCTAACAATGAGGCGCCGGCCTGGCTGGCCAGCTTGGCTTTTAACTGCTCAATTTCCTTTTCCAGCCCTTTACTGCGCTCCAGCGTTTGCTGCACCCGCTCGCTAATGCTGAAGATATCGCCTTTAAGCGCACTGGCAACATTTTGCGCCTGCTGCTCCAGTTGCTGCACAAAAGCCACAGCACCGGCACCGCTAACCGCTTCAATCCGGCGCACACCGGAAGCGATACCGCTTTCTGATACTATCTTACACAGGCCGATATCGCCGGTACGGTTAACGTGCGTACCGCCACACAGCTCAATAGAAAATTCGCCCATGCTCAGTACACGCACTTCGTCATCGTATTTTTCGCCAAACAGCGCCATGGCACCGGCAGCTTTGGCTTGCTCAACCGGCATCAACCGGGTTTGCAGCTGATGATTTTGCTGAATTTGTTCATTGACTAATTGCTCAATAGTACGCAGTTCCTCTGCTTTTACCGCTTCAAAATGGCTAAAGTCAAAGCGCAGCCGATCCGGGCCAACCAATGAGCCTTTTTGCGTAACGTGCTCACCCAGTACTTTACGCAGCGCAGCATGCAGTAAATGGGTCGCTGAGTGGTTTTGTTTTATCGCGCCGCGGCGCGCGCTGTCTATTTGCGCGTCTACTTTATCGCCCACTGTTAACGCCCCGCTAACGCGGCCCTTGTGAGCATAGGCTTTGGCCAACTTAATGGTATCTTCTACCTTAAACACCGCACCGCTGCTCAGCGTCAAGCTGCCGCTGTCGCCCATTTGGCCGCCGGACTCAGCATAAAACGGCGTGTTATCAAGAATAACCAGCGCCTGGTCGCCATCATTCAGGCTGTTTACGGTCTGGCCGTCACGCAGTATTTCTACTACCTGCGCATTACCAAATTCTTGCTCGTAGCCGGTAAAAACCGTGTGCTGGCTTGAAGTTACACTGGCGTTGTAATCAGCGCCGAAGTTAGATGCCTGTTGCGCACGTTTGCGCTGCTCTGCCATAGCGGCATCAAAGCCGGCCTGGTCGATAGTCAGATTACGCTCGCGCGCGACGTCATTGGTTAAATCAACCGGAAAACCGTAAGTGTCATACAGTTTAAATACCAGCTCGCCCGGTAGCTCGGTGCCGGTTAAGCCGGCCAGCGCATCTTCCAGTATTACCAGGCCACGCTCCAGCGTTTTACCAAACTGTTCTTCTTCCAGTTTAAGTACTTTTTCTACCACGGCTTGTTTTGCGGCCAAATCAGGATAAGCCTCGCCCATCTGAGCCACTAAGGCGGCAACCAGCTTGTAGAAAAACGCGCCTTTGGCACCGAGTTTATTACCATGGCGCACAGCACGGCGCACAATGCGGCGCAGCACATAACCACGGCCTTCGTTGGAGGGTTGTACACCATCAACGATTAAAAAAGCACAACTACGAATATGGTCGGCAACCACGCGCAGCGATTTGTCGGCTAAATCTGTAGCGCCGGTTACCTCTGCTGCAGCTTTGATCAACGCAACAAAGGTATCAATTTCGTAATTGCTGTGCACGTGTTGCAAAATAGCCGCTATGCGCTCTAACCCCATACCGGTGTCTACACTGGGTTTAGGCAGTGGCTCCATCCGGCCGTCGCTGTGACGGTTAAACTGCATAAACACGATGTTCCAGATCTCAATGTAACGGTCACCGTCTTCTTCCGCTGAACCCGGTGGCCCGCCCCAAATATGTTCGCCGTGATCATAAAAAATCTCGGTACAAGGACCGCAAGGGCCGGTATCGCCCATGGCCCAGAAGTTGTCCGACGCATAAGGCGCGCCTTTATTATCGCCGATACGGATAATCCGCTCTGCCGGCACGCCGACATCCTTCAACCAAATATTGTAGGCTTCATCGTCGGTTTCGTAGACTGTTACCCATAACTTTTCTTTTGGCAGCTTCACCACGTCGGTTAAAAACTCCCACGCATACGCAATGGCGTCTTGTTTAAAGTAATCGCCGAAGCTGAAGTTACCCAGCATTTCAAAAAAAGTATGGTGACGTGCCGTGTAGCCGACATTTTCCAGGTCATTATGCTTACCACCGGCGCGCACACAACGCTGGGCTGATACCGCCCGGTTATAGCTGCGCGGATCCTGGCCAAGAAATACATCTTTAAACTGCACCATACCGGCGTTAGTAAATAATAAGGTGGCATCGTTGCCCGGGATCAGCGAGCTGCTGGCCACAACCTGGTGCTGTTTACTGGCAAAATAGTCTAAAAAGGCGTGCCTGATACCGGCCGATGTCATAGTCATGGAAAAATCCTGTCCGCTTGAGTATTACTCTGTTTGATTAATGGCAAATTGAATTTGTTCGTTACTAAAGCCACGGCGTTGCATATACGCCATGCGTTTTAGCTTGTCTTTGTATTCTGTTACGCTGCTTTGGCCGTATTTTTTCTGATACAACTGCCTTGCCCGGGCAAACCAGTCTATTTCCAGCTCTGCCGCGCACTGCAGCACTTGCTCACGGCTGATATTTTGCTGGCGGCATTCCTGCACTATATAAGTTAAGCCATAACCTTTATTTACACGGCTACGCAACAACATACTGATAAACCGCTGCTGATCCAGGTAATTCTCTGCCTTACACCAGGCGATTACCTTAGCAATATCGCCGGCTTCACCGCCCTGCCGCGCCAGCCGTTGGCTCAGTTGCACTTCGCTGTAGTCGCGCCGGCTTAACCAGTTCAGCGCCATACGTTTTAAATCAGCCAGCTCCGCCAACACTATACTTCCAGTACAGCTTCATCGGTGGGTTTAACCTGCAGCGCAAAAAACTCATTAAAAGATAAGAAGAATGCGATGTTCAGCAGCGGCACCACCAGCAATAAGCCGATAAACATGGTTGGCATGGTAAGCATTATCAGCAGCAGACTCAAGAGGCCAAATACCACCAGCGGCGTTATATTACGCCAGCAGGCGATAAAGCTGGCTTGCATAATAGCCACCAGGCTGCGCTCACGTAAAAAATAGGCAATGGCTACGGCATAAGCAAAAATCATCCAGGCCAGGATATAACCGGCGACAAACAATAACACCAGGCCTGCGCTTAGCGGTTGCTCTGCCTGATGTTGCTCTAACAACATTACCGCCAGGCTGGTTAACGGAATAGACGCCAGCATATTCAAAGCGGCAATACGCACAAACACTGCTCTGCAGCCGGTTTCCTGCAATGGCTTAAATAAATCGGTATAGGTAATGGCCTGCTTTTGCTGCACCGCTACCACACTTTTATATACCCCGGCGGTTAAAAACGGATTAAGTAAAATACCAATTACCGCTGTTAGCGGGTTAACCTGGCTAAACAAGGCCAGCGCGCCAAGCGTAATAAACATCAGCACCCAGCTTAGCGGCGCTTGCATAAAAATATGCCAGCTTTGCTTTAACCAGCCCACTGACGCCAGCGCGGCGGCACGACGTACAATAAGTTTTACCCGGAACTGCTTGTCCACTTGCTCTCCACCATTAGTTACCACACAGCTGCCATCAAAGGCTTGCGGCTATAATACTGCAAATCAACAGAAATTAAGAGGGATGAAGGTAAAACTGCCCGTAACAGGCAGTTTTAGTCAGTTGCGCAATTGCATTTCATTAAGTAAGGCGGTACCGGCTTCCGATTGGCGCAACTGCCAGATAATAAAGCGGCTGTCGACATGCACCGACCGGCTTTGCGCCGCATCGTAATGCCAGTCTGCTAATACATTCTCTTTCACGCCGGCGAACATCACGCCGACCAATTCAGCGCGCGCGTTTAACGTTGGTGCACCGGTATAAGCGGCACAGCTGTCGGCGGTACTGAGAAAGTTAACCGCTAACCCGGCGTGCTGCGCTGCTACTGCCGCAGGACCTTGCGCCGTTAAGCCCCGCAAACTGCTGAACGGTTGGTACCACACCGCGTCGGTGGGCTGATAGCCGCGCACTCTGCCGATACTGTAACGCAACGAGCCATTGGCCTCAGCGTAACCCGGTTTCCCCCGCGCTTCGTCAAACGCCAGCAGCACTTCCATCATGGCGGCTTTGGCATCATCCAGCTCAGCCGCCAATTGCTTACGCTGCTGTGCTAACTGTGCCGCCGTATCATGCATGGCTACCGCAAAGTTAATTAAGCTATCCTGGCTTTGTGCAAACTGAGACGGCCGCTGATTTAACCAATTGAGCCGCGTATCAGCATCGGTCAGCGAAGTACCGCGATAAATAGCCACTAACTTGTGCCGTACTATTTCGCGGTTAAAGCCATCAGCCAGAGCAAAGTAATGATCCAGTGCCGGCAAGCGCTGCTCCGCCGGCAATAATGCATACTGCCGTAAAAAGTGCAGTGCCAGTTCCATGTCCAACCGTGGATCAAATTGCGTATCCAGCAAGTGCATATGCCGATCTAATTGCTCTGCCTGTTGCTGTATCGCGGCATCGTCCTGTGCGTCTTCACGCGCCACAGCATAACTGTACAACTGCATGGCTAATGCCGGTAATCTGGCGTATTGCAAATAGTCCAGTACCAGGTCGCGCTGCTGCATACTGTGATATTGCTGCAACAGCAACGCCAGCCGGTTTAACGCCGGCGCGTAAAGTTGCTGCCGCACCGGGCTGCCGTTAATCCAGTCAATAAGCTGTTGTTCTGTTTGCTGCTTTTGCGCAGCTAAACTGCTGTCAGCATATTGCTGTAACATGCGTTGTTGCTGCAGGGCGCTGTGCTGCAGCTGTTGCAACATCAGTGCATAGCGTTGCGCGTTGTTAGTACCTGCCGGCGCCAGTCGCTCAATTAACTCTGTAGTTTGCGACAGATAAGCTAAAGATGCCGGCAACAGTTGTTCAAACTGAAAACGTACTTGCTCCGCCGTATCATAGCGCTGGCCATTCTGTGGAAAGCCACTGACGATGACCGCATCATTTTCTGCCACGCCGCGCGCTGACAACGGTAAAAAAGCAGAGCGGTAGGGTTGCAGTTGGTTACCTGCACGCACATAAGCGCGCAGCAATACATAATTTGCACTGTAGCGCGGCCAGGACCAATTGCGGCCGTCATCAACCAGCGATGGCACATGTACCAGACGCACACTGTCCAAATCCTGATATTGCACCAGGTAATAGCTCATGCCCTGATGAAAGCTTTTCAACTCGCAACGGTAACCACTTTGGCGCTGACATTCGCCAACCAGTTGCCGGCTGAGCTGTTGCAGTTTTTCATTCCGCTGCTGCGGATTAAGCTCGAGGTTTAACTGACGGTTAAGTAAGGCTGTAACATCTTGCTGTTGCCGCGTTAATGCAACAGCTAAGTCAGGCAACGTTATTTCAGTGTCTGCAGTTAAGGCGGTAAAACTGCCGGCCGGCAGTGCCGGTTGTAATTGACTTATGGCTTGCTCTGCACAGTGATAACTGGTTAACAGCAAACCGTTGGCAGAAACAAAAGCAGCACTGCAGTCACCTACCTTCGCCATCGCAGTAACCGCTTGTTGCAGTGTACTGATCTGACGCGGAGTTAACGGTGTCATAGCATCCGTTGCCAGCATTTGCTGCAATTGCTGTGGTTGCCACAAACCCTCACCGGCCTGCAATACACTGCAGCCCAACATCATCAGTGCGGCTAAACCACGATATATTTTTGTCATAACAGAACGCTGCATTATCATATGGCGCAGACGCTACCACATTACGCAGCCGTAGCCGCTGTGCTTGCGGTAAAACGCAAAAATATGCGGTAACTACCCATAGCTGCGCATAGATAAAAACCCTGCCGGATGCTTGACGTACCGGCCGATGACCGCATAATACAGCGATTAGACAACACAGGTGTAACAATGGAAAATTTTCTGGAAAAATTGATGTATTCATCGCGCTGGATAATGGCGCCTATTTACCTTGGTCTGAGCCTGGCACTGATGGCGCTGGGGATTAAATTCTTTCAGGAAGTCTTTCATATAATCCCGATTATTTTCAGCATGAAAGAAGTTGAGCTGATCCTGGTGGTGCTGTCATTGATTGATATCGCCTTAGTTGGCGGCCTGATTGTGATGGTGATGTTTTCCGGTTACGAAAATTTCGTATCACGGCTGGATTTAGAAGGTAATGACGACAAACTCAGTTGGTTAGGCAAACTCGACTCCGGCTCGCTGAAAAACAAAGTTGCCGCCTCAATTGTTGCTATCTCGTCTATTCATCTGTTAAAGGTGTTTATGAATACCGAGAGCATCGCCAATGACAAAATCATGTGGTACCTGCTAATACATATCACCTTTGTAATGTCGGCTTTTGCCATGGGCTATCTGGACAAAGTACTGCGTAAATAAAAAGTACTGCGTAAATAAAAAGTACTGCGCAAATAATGCCGCGCCGGGCATAACTATTTGCTGCCGTTTACTGCAGTACAACTGTGCGAACAGGGGGTGAGCATGGTAACAAACCGATTACAAAGTGGGTTTATTTATCTGGTTGTACTGCTGCTGTTATGCTGCCCGGGCGTGTTTGCTCAGGGGCAATACGGCACACCGCTACTGAGCAATTTTAAGCCCAAAGATTACAATGGCGGCACGCAAAATTGGGCCCTGGTGCAGGACCAACGAGGCTTGCTGTATGTCGGCAATAATGTTGGCATTTTAGAATATGACGGCGCCCGCTGGCGTATGATCCCCACCAGCAACAAAGCTGTCGTGCGCTCATTAGCACTGGCCGCTGACGGTAAAATTTATGTCGGTTCAAAAGGTGAGCTGGGCTATGTCGATACCCTGCATCCGGACGGCAGCCGTTATGTCTCGCTGTTACACCGCATTGCGCCGGACTACCGCAACTTCCAGGATGTACGCCAAACTTTCGCCACCAACGATGGTGCCTACTTTATCAGCCGTGACTATATATTTTTCATCACCCCGGACCAGGTGAAAGTATGGACCACCAACAGCGCTTTTCTTAAAGCATTTTGGCTGCAAAACCGCCTGATAGTGCGTGAAGAAGGCACCGGCTTACTGGAGCTGAAACAAGGTGACTTTACCGCGTTGCCGGGTTCAGAACGCTTCGCCGATACCAGTGTGTTTATGCTGGAAGAATATGACGATACGACCTTGCTGGCCGGCAGCCGTGAGGGTGAACTGTTTTTGCTCGATAACGAAGGCAGCCGGCGCTGGTACACCGATATTGACGAAGCACTGTCAAGCGCCCTGCTGTACAGCGCATTGCGATTACACAACGGCGATTTTGCGCTGGGTACCACGCAGGACGGCCTGTATATAGTGGGGCCTGACGGCAAGCTTAAAAGCCATATTACTAAACAGTATGGCCTGGTGGATCAAAATATCCGTGCGCTGTATCAGGATCATCAACAAGGCTTGTGGTTAGCCCTGGATCATGGTTTAAGCCGGATAGATTTATCTGCCGCTATCTCGCACTACAATAACGCCAGCGGCCTGCATGGCAATGTGCTGGCGCTGTATCAACACCGGGAAACGTTATACGCCGGTACCAGCCTGGGGCTATTTCGCAAAAATGCGCAAAATCGTTTTGAAGACATCAGCGCCGTACAAAAACAAACCTGGGATTTTATCAGCTTTGAGCAACAGCTGCTGATTGCCAACAGCAACGGTGTTTACGCTATGCAAGACCAGCAAATAAAGCTGGTGCGGTCCTCGGAATTGGCCAGCAAGGTGTTGTATCAGTCGGTGCAAAACCCACAACGCATTTTTATCGGCTTGCAGGATGGCCTTGCCAGTATGCGCTTTGAGCAAGGTCAGTGGCAGGACGAAGGCCGGGTGCCGGGCGTCAGCGGTAATCTTAACAGTATTCTGGAAACCGCCGACGGTACGCTGTGGCTTGGTACTTTGGCGCACGGTGTTTACCGCATTAATTTACCGGCACAATGGCAAGGCGGTAACTCGGTGCCATTGGCAGTAAAACGTTTCAGTAAAACGGAAGGTTTACCCAGCAATAACCGTAATTCTGTGCATTGGTACAAACAACAACTGCTGTTAGCGACAGTAAATGGTTTTTTTCGTTTTGACGAGGCCGGCCAGCAGTTCAAGCTGGACCCGCAGCTGGCAGCGGCCTTTAGCGGAACCCAACCCTGGGTACGTTATCCGCAAACCGACCATGAAAATAATTTGTGGTTGTTAACCTGGGATAATGACAGCGGCAGTCGTCAGGCCGGCGTTTTATTTGCAGATAACAACGGCCATTATCGCTGGCAAGCATCCGCATTGCAGCCACTGCAGGATATTCCGCTGGATACCTTGCTGATTGATCAGCAAAATGTAATCTGGTTCGGCGGCGCCGAAGGGATCTTTCGTTTTGCTATTAATGAGCATCGTCATTTACCGCCTAAACTGCCGTTGATACGTCAACTCAGAACGGCAAACGACAAGGTGTTATACAGCGGCGGCAGCATACCGCCGCGGTTGCAATTGGATGCCGCCAGCACCGCATTACGGTTTGACTATGCCAGCCCGAACTACAGCCACTTATTCTTACCACAATTTCAGGTAAAGCTGCAGGGGCACGACAAAACCTGGTCCGGCTGGAGCAATGAGCTGTATCGGGATTACACCAACCTGCCGGGCGGCGACTATCAATTTATGGTTCGCAGCCGCGATCACCTCGGTGAGTCGCAATTATCCGCCGCATTAAACATCCATATCGCTCACCCCTGGTATGCCGGAACTGCCGCCTGGTTCAGCTATATCCTGCTGACGTTGTTGTTGCTGTATTTATTGCTTAAATGGCGCACCAGACATCTGCTAAAAGAAAAACAACAACTGACCGTTATGATTGAACAACGCACGGCACACTTGCAGCACACCATGGCGCAACTGCAACATGCCAAGCAAGCGGCCGAGTCGGCTACCGTTGCTAAAAGTGAGTTTCTCGCCAATATGAGCCATGAGCTGCGCACGCCGCTTAATGCTGTGCTCGGCTTTGCCGAATTGGCGCAACAAAATGATGACTTCAGCACGCAACAAACTTATCTGGAAAAAATTCGCGCGTCAGGCCGTATTTTGCTCAGCATCATTAATGATGTGCTGGATTTTTCCAAAATTGAAGCCGGCAAACTTACGCTGGAGCACGCCCCCTTTGCGCTAAGTAGCACAGTCAACCGGGTGGTAGATATGTTCAGTGCGCAATTGGCCGAAAAAAATCTGCAGTTTACGCTACAGCAAGCTCCGGATTTACCGCAATATTTACGCGGTGATGACCTGCGCCTGAGCCAGGTATTAATTAATTTGTTGAGTAATGCGGTTAAATTTACCGACAAAGGTGAAATAATATTAAGCATCCAACCCTTAACAGCGCCTGCGGCCGGCGGTCATCTGCTGCACTTTGCGATCAGCGATACCGGTATTGGTATTTCCGAACAACAGCAGCGGCAACTGTTTACCGCCTTTAACCAGGCCGACAGCTCTATCAGCCGCAAGTTCGGCGGCACCGGGCTGGGCCTTACTATTTGTCAACGCCTGGTCAACCTGATGGGCGGTGAGATACAGCTGAATAGTCACCGCGGTATCGGCAGCACCTTTAGTTTTACCGCCCGTTTTGCCCACTGCGGGCCCGATGAACTGCCGGTTACGACTGAGCCGAAAACCAGCGCAGCAGCAAAGCCCGGCGACGCCTTAGTACACAAGGTACTGTTGGTTGAAGACAACTATTTTAATCAGGCATTGGCACAGATTATTTTGCAAAAACTGGGCTACGAGGTACTGACCGCAACAGACGGCCATCAGGCACTGCAGCTGTTAGCACAGCAAGATGTGGCGCTGGTATTAATGGACATTGAAATGCCGGGATTAAATGGCTACGACACCACCATACGGTTGCGTCAATTGCCAGGCGGCGAACGCACGCCGGTTATTGCCATGACAGCACATCACTCTGATGAAGTGCGTCAGCGCTGCACTGAGGCCGGTATGAATGATTTAATCAGCAAGCCGATAGACAGCGCCGTGTTGGCCCGTTGCATCAAGCAATGGCTGCCATCAGCAGGCCCGGGGCATTAAACATCGCCGCTTATTCGCAATAGTACTTATTCGGCAGTTGCTGATTCACCTGCATAAAGTACTTTAGTTGCAACTGCTGATACCAGGCATCCAGCGTGACACTGAGCAAGGCGCGGTCAAAGTCACGCTGCATAACCGGGTCACGAAAGGCCGCACGATAGAGGGTGGAGCTGAACAGTTCATGCATAACAACAGCGGCGGGAGCGTTGCTGTTTTGCTGGTGAAAGGTAAAAATATTCCGATCCAACACTATCGCTTGCACGCGGTTGTTAAATAACATATCAACTTGCGCCCGCTGATCAACCGTTTCACTATACTGCTGATTTAACCGGACTGCATCACGATAATCCGGCCCCAGCACTTTATTCGCTCCCTGAAACGCGACCACGCTCTTGCCGGCTAAATCGGCGGGGTGCTGCAACGTTAACTCCTCATTGCTGCGGGTAATCACCACATTTTGATAACGGATATAGGGTTGGGAGAAAAACAAGCCGGTTTCATCGGCAAGGTTTGGCTGCAGGCTGGCAATATCACCATTGCCACTTTCTAACAAAGACCGGATACGGGCATTGGGCACAAAAATAAACACCGCTTCATGTCCCATGCGCCGCACCACTTCACGCAGTAATTCTATTTCATAACCGCTTACTGCTTCCAGCCGGATATAAGGCGGTTTATTTTGCCCCACCAAAACATTTACCGGAGCCGACAACGCTTGGGCGCAACATAATAAACTGATACATAACACCAGCCACTTGATCATCCGGTACTCCTGCCACGCTTTTATTTAGTGTAGACGTTTTTACCTGACTGCAATGAACAAATGCAAGCTATTTGCTATAGCGGG
This sequence comes from Rheinheimera lutimaris, assembly GCF_013283795.1. Taxonomy (GTDB): domain Bacteria; phylum Pseudomonadota; class Gammaproteobacteria; order Enterobacterales; family Alteromonadaceae; genus Alishewanella; species Alishewanella lutimaris. The sequence goes on along the minus strand of NZ_JABSOD010000017.1, from coordinate 54,612 downwards.
AACAGTCATAGCCTGAGTGATAACAAACACTTAGCTCAGGCTGTGCGCTGTGTATAGCTAACGCAAATTCGGCGCCAGCCAGCTTTGCGCCACATCCGTGCTCCAGCCTTTTTTCGCCGCGTACTCATTAAGCTGATCAACGTCGATTTTACTGACGGCAAAATATTTACTGTCCGGGTGAGCAAAGTACCAGCCACTTACCGCTGCGCCCGGCCACATAGCATAGCTTTCGGTCAGTACGATGCCGGTTTGCGCTTCCACATCCAGCAGCTGCCACAAGGTGCCCTTTTCGCTATGCTCCGGGCAGGCCGGATAGCCAGGTGCCGGCCTGATGCCCTGATATAACTCACGAATAAGCTGCTCGTTATCAAGCGTTTCATCAGCGGCATAGCCCCAATATTCACGCCGCACTTTTAAATGCAGGTATTCGGCTAAGGCTTCGGCTAAGCGGTCCGCTAAGGCTTTAACCATGATGCTGTTGTAATCATCATGTTCGGCGGCAAACTTAGCGGCAAACTCATCTGCACCAAAGCCGGTGCTCACCGCAAAGCCGCCGATATAATCTTTTATGTCGCTGTCCACCGGCGCGATAAAATCGGCCAGGCTGCAATTGGGCGCATTGTTTCTCAGCTGTAGCTGCTGGCGCAGGTTATACAACCGGGCTTTTTCGGTCGTTCGGCTCTCGTCGGTGTACACCACTATGTCTTCACCGTCACTATTGGCCGGGAATAAACCAAAAACCGCCTTGCCTTTGACATAGCCGCCATTAATCATGGTATCAAGCATGGCATTGGCATCTTTAAACAGCTTACGCGCCTCTATACCGACTTCAGCGTGGTTTAAAATGGCCGGGTATTTACCGGACAGCTGCCAGGTTAAAAAGAACGGTGTCCAGTCGATATAATCGCGCAGAATGTTGAGATCAACCTCCTGCCATAAGTGCACGCCGGGCTGCTTCGGTGCCGGTGCAACCTTGGTTAAATCAAGCTGGAATTTATTCGCCCGGGCATCTGCAAAACTAAGCAGCTTTTCACCAGGGCGCGAGCGGGCATGTTGCTCACGCGCCACCACATATTCGTTTTTAATCCGGCTTAAATAATCAGCTTTGCTATCGGGCGTAATTAACGACTGCACCACCGACACACTGCGCGACGCATTGGGCACATACACCACGCCATTGGCATAATTCGGCTCAATTTTTACCGCAGTATGGGCTTTAGATGTAGTGGCACCGCCAATCAGCAGCGGTTGGGTAAAGCCCAGGCGCGTCATTTCTTTGGCGACATGCACCATTTCATCCAAAGACGGCGTGATAAGGCCAGATAAGCCTATTACATCGACATCGCGCTCTTTCGCTACCCTGAGCAGCTCAGCGCAAGGCACCATGACGCCAAGGTCAATCACTTCAAAGTTATTGCACTGCAGCACCACGCCGACAATATTTTTGCCGATATCGTGCACATCGCCTTTTACTGTGGCCAGCAGCACCTTGCCCTGGGCGCGGCCACCTTCTTTTTCCTGCTCAATAAAGGGCTGTAAATAGGCCACGGCTTTTTTCATTACCCGGGCTGATTTCACCACCTGCGGCAAAAACATTTTGCCCTCGCCAAATAAATCCCCTACTACGTTCATGCCGTCCATCAGCGGCCCTTCAATCACATGCAGCGGTTTTTCCGCTTGTTGCCGGGCTTCTTCGGTGTCGAGATCAATAAAGTCGGTAATGCCCTTAACCAGCGCATGTTCCAACCGCTTATTCACCGGCAGGCTGCGCCAGGCATCATCAATTTTTTCTGCCACACTGCCATCGCCTTTAAACTGGGCGGCAATTTCCAGTAAACGCTCGGTAGCATCGTCACGCCGGTTGAGGATCACATCCTCTACCCGCTCTTTTAACAGCTCAGGAATATCGTCATACACGGTAAGCTGGCCGGCATTAACAATGCCCATATCCATACCGGCGCCGATTGCATGGTATAAAAATACTGAGTGAATGGCCTCACGCACCGCGTCATTACCGCGGAACGAGAACGACACATTGGATACGCCGCCAGAGATTTTCGCATGCGGGCACAAGCGTTTAATCTCGCGGGTGGCTTCAATAAAGTCGACCGCGTAGTTATTGTGCTCTTCAATGCCGGTGGCAACGGCAAAGATATTCGGGTCAAAAATAATGTCTTCTGGCGGAAAGCCGATTTGCTCAGTCAGAATTTTATATGCGCGCTGGCAAATTTCGACTTTGCGCGCTTTGGTGTCGGCCTGACCTTGCTCGTCAAACGCCATTACCACCACGGCCGCACCATAGCGGCGCAGTAACCTTGCCTGGTGTAAAAACGGCGCTTCGCCTTCTTTTAGCGAAATAGAGTTAACAACCGCCTTGCCCTGAATGCATTTCAGCGCGGCTTCGATAACCTCCCACTTCGACGAGTCGACCATAATCGGCACCCGCGAAATATCCGGCTCGGACGCTAATAACTGCAGGTAACGCACCATGGCGGCTTTGCTGTCGAGCATCGCCTCATCCATATTGATATCGATAATTTGCGCGCCGTTTTCTACCTGCTGCCGCGCCACATCGAGTGCGGCTTCAAAATCACCATTTAAAATCAGCTTTTTAAACTTTGCCGAGCCGGTAACGTTTGTCCGCTCGCCAACGTTGATAAATCGGGCCTGTTGTCGCATTACCACTCCAGAGAAAAGGCTTCAAGGCCGGCTAAATTAAAACTATGGTTAGGTGCTTTCGGTTGGCGTGCTGGTGCATCTTTTACGGCATCAGCGATGGCTTTTATATGCTCCGGCGTGGTGCCACAGCAGCCACCAACAATATTGAGAAAACCCTGTTTGGCCCAATCAGCAATTTCAGCGGCCATCTCTACAGCGCCTAAATCATATTCGCCAAACTCATTCGGTAAACCGGCATTAGGATGCACCGACACATAAGCTTCTGACACGCCGGACAGCGTTTCGACATAAGGCCGCAGTAAATCCGGCCCCAGCGCGCAGTTAAGGCCAAAACAGACCGGCTCGACATGGGCCAGGCTGTGATAAAAGGCTTCGGTGGTCTGGCCGGACAAAGTACGGCCGGAGGCATCGGTAATAGTACCGGAGATCATCACCGGTAGTTTGAAACCGACTTCATCAAATACCTTTAACACGGCAAAAGCGGCTGCCTTGGCGTTTAGCGTATCAAAGATGGTTTCCAGCATAATAATGTCGGCGCCACCTTCAATTAGCGCGTGGGTTGATTCAGTGTAAGCATTTACTAACTCATCAAAGCTGACATTGCGAAAACCAGGATCGTTTACATCCGGTGATATCGATGCGGTGCGGTTAGTGGGCCCCAGCACGCCGGCAACAAAGCGCGGTTTATGCGGCTCCAGAGCGGTTATTTCATCACAGACTTTACGTGCCAGTGCCGCCGCTTCACGGTTAATCCGTGCTGACAGCCCTTCCATTTGGTAATCCGCCATCGCGATAGTCGTCGCGTTAAAGCTGTTGGTTTCAACAATATCGGCGCCGGCCAACAGGTACTGGCGGTGAATATCAGCAATTAAATCCGGCTGGGTCAGCACCAGTAAGTCGTTATTGCCCTTTACATCGCTGGGCCAATCGGCAAATTCGCTGCCGCGATAATCGGCTTCTTCCAGGCGGTGCTGCTGGATCATGGTGCCCATGGCGCCATCGAGAATAAAAATGCGCTGTGAGAGTAGCTGACGAAAATGCTCAGGCGTTAGTCTTGCTGTCATAAAATGCTCTTTGTAATGCTAAGTCGTTAAAAACTAAACCAGCTTAAACGCCGCGGCCAATCTGGCTTAGCTCAAACGGCGTCGCCTGATACACATAATAGTTCAGCCAGTTGCTGAACAGTAAAAAGGCATGGCTTTGCCACAGTTTCTGCGGGCCCTGCAGCGGGTCGTTATTACGGTAATAGTTTTCCGGCAGCTTCGGCGCGGCATCTGCCGCTAAGTCGCGCTGATATTCTTCATCCAGCGTAGTTAAATCATATTCCGGGTGGCCGGTAACAAATACCCGGCTGCCACTGCTGTTTTGCAATAAATAAGCGCCGGTAACATCGGCTTCGGCCAGTATATGTAAATCATCGTGCTGCTGGTACTTTTGCTTCGGCACCTGGGCATAGCGCGAGTGTGGCACTAAAAACGTATCATCAAAACCACGTACCAATGGGCACAGCGGCTGGCTTACCTGTTGCCAGTATACGCCGGACAATTTCTCGCCGCGGATTTCGCGCTGTAAACCATAGTATTGATACAAGGCGGCATGCGCAGCCCAACATAAAAACAAGGTCGAGGTGACGTTGTTATCGGCCCAGCGCAGAATATCGCCAAACTGCGCCCAGTAGGTCACGTCTTCATAGTCAACCAAGCCCAGCGGTGCGCCGGTAATAATCAAGCCATCGTACTTTTGCTGCTGTACTTCAGAGAAATAACGGTAAAAGCAGTTTAAATGGCTTGGCGGTGTGTTTTTACTGACATGATCATCAATGCGCAGTAAATCGATATCCACCTGCAACGGGCTGTTAGCCAGCAAACGCAATAGCTGAATTTCGGTGGCAATTTTATTTGGCATCAAATTTAAAATAGCAATTTTCAGCGGCCGGATATCCTGCGACTGCGCCCGGCTTTCGGTCATTACAAACACATTTTCTGCCGACAGCGCTTCTACCGCCGGCAACTGATCGATCACTTTAATAGGCATAGCCACACCCGGTTAACTGACATAAGCGCTACTTTGCGCAAAACACACGGCAAAGTCAACTTCTATACGTTTAGATGGCCAAATTGCGAATCATTATTGTCAGTTTAATCATACAGCCTTGCTGGCAATTTTGTCCGCAACAGCTAGGCTTAGCAGGCACTTAAACAACGACACCATATTGATATGCCAGAAAAAACCAGCTCCCGCCTGATACGGAATTTCCGTTTTTACCTGTTGTTAAGTGCTGTCAGTTCCATAATAGGCGTTATTGCCATTGCCGCTATGTGGTATTTAGCCGATAAAGCCTTCACACCGACCGAACATCAATTATTAACTATGAGCATGGCGCGGGAAAACCTGAAAGCCAAACTGGCACTGGCCGGTAAAGACAGTGTGCCGGAATGTGCTCAGGTTGCCACCGGCGTGTATCTGCAATCACTGAATTTCCATTCGGCTAACGATGTGCATATCAGCGGTTATATCTGGCAAAAAGTGCCGATAGCAGCCGATTGCCCGGTGCAGGCCAAAGCCGGCTTTTATTTTCCGGAAGCGGTAGAAGGTGCTAATGAGCTGCGCAAAAAGTATGAATATGTGCAGGGCAATGAAACGCTGCACGGTTGGATTTTTGAAACCACAGTGCGCCAGCCGTTTGATTACAGTAAATATCCGCTGGACCATCAAACGGTGTGGCTGCGCATCTTATCCAATGACTTCGATGGTTACAGCACGCTGATCCCGGATCTTGATGCCTATCCCGACACCGGCGTTAAAAGCTACTTTGGCCTCGACAGCGATATAGTGCTGGGCGATTGGCTGATAGACGAGACCTTTTTCGATTTTAAAACCGCCACCTATCACACTAACTTTGGTTATCAAACTGCCACCACTGAGCTGAATCCGGAGCTGCATTTTAACGTGGTACTAAAGCGTAAATTTGTTAATGCCTTTGTGGTTAACCTTATCCCCATGCTTACCGTCGCCGCTCTGTTGTTTGCCGTGCTGATGATCATCAGCCGCAAGCGCAGCACCCTGGCGTTTAATGGCTTTTCCATCATGTCGGTTATCGGCACTATTTCGGCGCTGTTTTTTGTGGTGATTTTATCGCACGTTAATACCCGCACTAAGTTTCCGGCGCAGAGTATTGTTTATATCGAGTATTTTTATCTGCTGCTGTATATCGCCATGATTTTAGTGGTGCTGTGCAGCTTTATCTTTAATGCCCCGCTAAACGTGCAGCGCAAACTGGTAATGCACGATTTTATGCTACCCAAGCTAATCTACTGGCCCAGCCTGCTACTGGCGATGGTGCTAATAAGCTATTGGGCGCTGTTTTGATGGCGGTTAAATAGCTGACTGGGCTTTGTTAGACGGGTTAACCCGTATTTGTCAGTGGCACAACTATCAGCTGTACCTATAAGTTATTGTCAGTTTTAAAAAAGCGGTGTAGTGTTCTGTACATTAAATTTACAAAAACGGGTTAACCCACGTTTAAGTGTGAGTCGCCCCGCCGAATAAGCGTTATTTTTTCCCAAGGTATTGAATTTTGGTTTATTTCAAATATATGAGTTCACCGAGATCAATTTTCGAAGATGGATTCATTCGTCTAACACAAAGATCAGCCCTAAACGATCCGTTTGAGGCCGTTTATTGTAAGGATGGTCTTGATGATCTAGTAAGTAATTTTGATTACCAAACTGCTTATGATTTTGAATATAAGGAAGTTAGCTTTCATCAATATATTGAAAAATACATTGATAAAGTTGGAGTTATTTGTCTTTCTGAATCTAAAGATAACTTACTAATGTGGGCGCATTATGCTAACGAGCATAAAGGGGTGGTTGTTGGGATTTTTGATTTCGGACCTCAGAATATTTTCGACAACCTCTTCTTGCCCAGTTTGCTAACTTCAAGGTCATTAATCGCTTACAATCCTTTTGATGGTGTAATTAGACCAATAATGTATAGAAAAGGATTGAGGTACAGAAATGACAGATTTGATTTTGACTACTCGAATGTTTGTTCAGAAGGTGGTGCTAGAGTATTAAGTGAGATATTTTTGCAGAAAAGTGAAGAGTGGATATATGAGAAGGAGCATAGAATTATTCTTAGGCTTGAGCAAGCAGATAAAGCCGTAATTTACAACCTTGATGAATTAAAAAATGAGAAAATCAAAAGTGATATTGTTTCTGCTGAATGGACTAATTTCGATAAGGTCAGTAACAGCTATGAGATTTTACTTAACAAAATAAAAGACGAAATTCTGCGTTACGTTGTGTCCTCATCCTTGGCTGATTTGAGTGGAAACAGTAAGAATGTCTATTTAATGAAGTTAGGTTCAGGTGCCGCAAGACACTGTCTATTTGGTTTGAATTGTAGCTTAGAAAAAAGCCAACTTGCGACGGAACAAGCCCAGTCATTCGGGCATTTAGAGTTCTGGAGAGCATTGAAAAACAATGATTATTATTGCCTTGAATTTGAACAAATATAACAAGGCGCAGCACTCGCGGCCTGCGGCCGCTGGGACGCCAAACCCGCGGACGCGTTTTTGTCGCCCATGTCCGCGCGTTAGCTTATTCAACACGAGATCGTATATGAATTGGAATAAAAAACTAGACTTTTCAAGCAAGTCGGAAATTCAAGAATTTGAAATAGATTTAGAAGAATTTCAGAAAAGAGAAGGAGGCCCGCCATTCCACTGGTTAAAACTTTCCGATCTTTGGTGTGAAGATAGTCCAACAGATCATGATAAGCGCATTTTTGCATGTGTTTTGGACTTACGGTTAAACGTGTCATGCCTAGAAGTAAATCTCAGTAAAATTGTAGAGTCGGCAAATAATTCTAATTTAGATACAAAAGAAAATATTTATGAAGCATTTAGGTGCTTTGAACTAAATACATCATATATAACACGATACAGATCCATTTTTGACAAAATTATGGGATTGCTAGTCCTTATAATCAGACCTGAAATGTACGATAGCTTCTCAGTCGCAAAAAAAAAGAAAAATAAATTTGTGAACATAATGAGTCTGATAGATGATGATCATAAGCACTTTGCTACGAAACTTTCAGAGTCTATCGCTTTATTTGATAACAAATATCGAACTGCAGAAGTACATGGGTCTGGCAGTGTGCGAAAATGGAACTTCGAGATGATTTATGGCCCCTCTGGCAACCAGGCTGACATGTTTTGGTCTTGGAATACATTACACCCATTGTTAACGGCACTTGGAAAATATTAAATTTACGTAGTCAAGCTAACAAACAAATACAGTCGACGCGATAAACGCGCAGCTGTTTGCGAGAGGCTGTTCACTATTCTGTGTCAGCCTGGTCACAGGTCGATATGAGCGTCTAAACGCCCCTCGAAGTGTATCGACAGCTGTGACAGTGTCAGATTCCAGTTTTGAACCGGGTGTATCCAACGCTCCGGAAAAAAGGGGCAGGGGGTCGGAGACAATTTAAGTTAATTTTAACTAATTCGTTATATTTCAGTAATTTGTGTAAGATATAGTGATTGTTAGCTCCGACCCTTTTTCTGAACAACAAATAGTTGGCTTTGTTCCGTATCGCTCCACATTATTGCCAACTATTTTTGTCCGTTTAAGCGTGCCAACACCTATCGTTCACGTCATTTCAGCTGCTAAGGCACAAGCAGCATTTCTTCTATTTTTTACTCAAATAATCTGTAATAGTTTTTACGAATGCTTCCTTTGCACGTTTTTTTGCAGATGAGTCTTTCTTAGATAAGTCTGATTTACTTGGCACTTTTGGGTAATCCGTTATCAAACAAGCTACACCAAAGTTAATGTCATCAACTGTTCTTGGACCTTTCGAACCTGTATCAGGATTTCCCATAATGCCGGCAGCAACATACCCAAATTCCATATCCACTGTCTTTATACCAAACTGAGACAATCCCTCCAATACGTTGGGGGTTTCAGATAAAGCGGATACTACACTTGAGTGCATAGATCCTTTTACAGTACTTTCACCAAACCCATGCAAAGCATTCGGGACAAAATAACCATCTGGGCGTAGTATGGATTCAGGTGTGTATATCACGTTTGATTCAAGTGCTTCTTCAGATTGTGAGTCATTCGACTTCTCAGGAAGAAGTGAGCCCGCCGACCCGCCTATAAGTATATCTTTTATGTTATTTCCAAACTCTGAGCTCAGCAGTCTTTTTATATTTTCAGCCAGTATTTCAACATGATATGAAGATACAAGATCGGAATCAAATACTGCAAAATGCAATTTACTCGATTCATGAAAATACAGGGTTCCCACCCAACCATGACCTGAAACACTATATTTGACATTCACACCATCAACGTTTTCAAAAGCACTTGCATAACCAAAAACCAGAGTTTTTGCTTCTTTAAAATTGTTATAATAGCTTTCAAAGAAAGATTTTAAGCGTTCATAATTACCCAGAACCTCACTGGTTTCCTCAAAATTTGTAGCAACTTTAATTTCTGCCCCCAATTTATTCTTTGCATAAAGCTGTAAAGCAAGAGCAAATTGCTTCATTAACCCATGCCCCTTTATATTACATATAATTAATTCCTTACCATCCTCCCCACTATATACTTTAGAATAATTACGTATAGATAGTCCGGGTCTCCTTCCTGCAGTTACCTCAGGATCAATAACTTGTTTCGTCAAATGCTGGCTAGGATTAGATCCAGTTGTTAAGAACACTGACTCAATACCAGCCATAATTTTTTCCATACCATTTAACATTTTAATCGCATATCCTAACGCCCCTTCTCCTCCCTCTTCACCAAAAGTTACCTCTTCAGGCTTATCAAATAGTTGCTCGTCAATGTTTATAGTTTTTAGAATATCTTCAGACAGTATTTCCGCATCACCTAATGGATCCGCTCCGCGCAACTTAACCCACTCCCCCCTGGTTCTTTCATTTTTCTTACCGGCATAAGCAGTATAATTTTTATTATCAACTGTAACTTTGCCTTCAAATTCAAAATACATCAAATTTGAATCTTTTATATAATACCACTGCACACTATCTAACAGCTCCCCCCACTTTAATAAGTTATCATCAACTCTCACCCAATCCCAAACAGCCTGAATAGCACTATCACTACTTGCTACTCGATTGCTAATTACTTTAATTCCACCGGAATTTTTCCCTATATTTAAGGATCTCGCCCCCATTACATCGGCTTCATGCTCTAAACCAGGATCGTCATTGATTGCTTCGCCTTTAAGCTGCGTAGTAGCCTTTACCCTACCCTGCTTTTGCTGCACTACATGCCAGGCTTCGTGTGGTAAGTGTTGCTCCTGCCCGGGTGCAAGGTGAATATCTGTGCCCTGCGCATAGGCATGCGCTTGCATTTGTGCCGGTTTGGCTGAGTTGTAATGCACTTTTACATCGTCCATGGCGTAGCCGGATAAGCTTTCAATGCCGCTTTTCAGCTGATCCGGCATACCGGTGTTGTTGCTGCTGGCTTCGGCCTGACGCTGACTAACAGCGGCAGGCTCAAACTTTCCCTGTATGGGTTCTTCTTCGTCAAGCGCCGCTTGTTGCAGTACAGCAAACTTACCCTGCAGCGGTTCCTCTTCTTCCAATGCGGCTTGTTGTACTACAGCAAACTTACCCTGCAGCGGTTCCTCTTCTTCCCACGCTGCTTGCTGCATTAGCGCAAACTTACCCTGCAGCGGGTCCTCTTCTTCCAATGCGGCTTGTTGTACTACAGCAAACTTACCCTGCAGCGGTTCCTCTTCTTCCAACGCTGCTTGCTGCATTAGCGCAAACTTACCCTGCATTGGCTCTTCTTCTTCCACGCTCATTTGCTGGCTTACTGTGCCTTGCAGCAGTTTGCGTTGCAGCAACTGCAGCGGGCTCTGCTTTATGGCACTTAGTTGCTGCGCCTGCTGCTGTTGCAACAGGCTTTGTTGCAGTACGCTACTTGCCACACCGGCCTGCACCTGCTGTACCTGGCGTTGTGACTCTTTGGTACGACCCTGAGCAAATTTCATCTTAACCATCCTTTTGCGGTGCCAAAACTGCGGCAGGAGTTTAGTGTTGCTAAGCATTTAGCCTAAAGTGTAGACCTTATTGCTACAGGCTACGGATAATGTTCACGCCGGCGTTGCTGTTGGCGAAAATACCACTGCAATGCCAGGGTAATGAGCAATGCCAGTACCAGTACCAACTCTTGGTACGGATGCCAGAACGGGTCACACCACAGGATCAGTAACAGCAAAAATGGCTGCAATAATAAAAAGTTAATAAATAAGCGCTGCTGGTACAGCACTCTTAGTTCAAATACCACTAACGATATGACACCGTACAGCGCCAACAACAGCACCACACTGAACAGCAATAAACGCGCTTGCCAGCGATTGGGGCAGATCAGATCACACAAGGCTGCAGAGGCGGTTAAATAACCGCGATAAAACTGATTATCGGTATTGGGCAGCGGCTTAAATGCGGCATTCAGTTTGCCGTACTGTACGTCAGTAAGCGGTAAGCTCCACAATGCAGCACCGCTGAAGTTCCAGTTAGCGTAGGTAAGCTCGTTAGCAAAACTGTCGGCGTCAGCAAAGTGCGACATATGAAACACCGGCAGCATTTTTTCTAATAAACGGTTGGCGTCAGCCGTTTTTTCCATAGTATCAATGGCGGTTTTCAGCTGTTTCATGCCCTGGCGAAAGCCGGACAGCCGGCTGCTGAAGGCTGGCAGCTGCATAGCGTTACTGCCGGTGCTTAGCTGAGCTTTATCATCAAAACGGATCAGCATTAAGTTGACGTACGGCGCTATGGCCAACAAATTATCCAGCGTATAAAAGCCCAGTTCCGATTCTGTTGTCAGCGCTTTGCCATCAGCCTGGCTTTGACGTAACAGCGCCGTTACCGGCACCGTCAGGTTAACAAAGTAGCTGTCAGTGTTGCTGGTTGCCCGGCCGTTGTTCAGTTGCTGCTTTAAGGTCTTGATAAAGCTGATCACACTGCCGTGTTGCTCCGGCGGCAGATTACGTAAATCCAGGTCCAGTGTAATGCCGTCGGCCACCGTGCGGCGTTCACTCAGGCCAAAGGTAACCAGTGGTTGCAGGTTATTCAGCCAAAAGCCGCGCAGTGGCTCGGTGATCAATGCCTGCATCTGTTCAATTAACGCCTCGCTGGCAACCACGTTTTGCCATAACGCATTGCTGTCGCTGCGCACCACAATATCAAGATAAGTGTCATGTGCCTGCGCCAGATTAACAAAGTCATTGTAAGGCCGCCGGTTTTGCCAGTTAGGTGGCGGCTGCAGTTTAAAGGCGCCGTCGATGCTAAAGGCATACAAGCCGATACGGTGCACACTGCCGAAATTGAGCTGTTGCGGTGTATTCAGCCAGTAAGGTTGTAAGGCGTAACTAAAGTTAACAAAGCTAGCCTGCGACGGTATGGTAGGCGCACAACCGCAACCGGCAGCAGCCTGCCAGCTAAGCGGCTGCATCGTAGCAGCCCGGCCTTGTTTAAAACTAAGCTGATATACCAGCAGCCGCTCGGGTGACGGCAGCTGAGCCGGCGCTTCGGTGTTAAAACCGGTTAAGTCCAGGGCGGTATCCAGTATGGCCTGACGGCGAAATACCGCATCTTGTAATGTCTGCAATTGCGCAAGCTGCGGCTCTGTTAACAGCACAAACTCCGGTTGCTGTTGCAGCTTTGCCAGCGCCTCAGCAGTTACCACAAAGCCCGCCGCACTATCACTGCCTTGTTGCATCGCTGCATCGCTAACCACAGCAGCGCTAACCGGGCGGACCAGCGCACTAACATAATGCTCATGGTCATGCACCAGCGGCCGCAGCAGTTGCCGCACCTCATTATCCAGCAGGTATTGCTGCGGATAAACAATATCCTGCAAAGCCAACAACTTTGCCAATTGTGCCTGGCGCTCGCCAAGCCGGCTGATATCAGCAGCGGTCAATTGATAATAACCTGACTCGCGGCTATCCAGCGGTTGCCAGACACCGGTCGTTTCGGCGCCAAGCCAGGCCGGACATAACACTATAACCATCAGCAGCCAGCGCTTCATACCATCATGCCCTCTTTGCGCCGCTCACGGCTGATGCCCTGCAGCAAATCGGCCTGGGTGAGTGCCCTGTCGTGGCGTAATACGGCGGCGATAGCGGCATAACGCACTACATTGGTGATGGCGCCGCCGGCCAGTTCAAATTCATGCGCCAGATAATGCAGATCAACATCATCGCTAAGCGCCACATGCTTACCCAAAATATGCTGCCACAGCTGGTGCCGCTCCGATACATCCGGCAGCGGGAAGTACAGCATCGACTGAAAACGCCGCGCGAAAGCTTCGTCAATATTGGCTTTAAGGTTACTGGCCAGCAGCACAACACCCGGGAAGTCTTCAATCCGTTGCAACAGGTAAGATACCTGCTGATTAGCATATCTGTCGTTACTGCTGCTGGTTTGGCTGCGTTTACCAAATAACGCATCGGCTTCGTCAAAAAATAAGATCCACTGCCTGGCTTGCGCCTGGTCAAACACGGTAGCGAGGTTTTTCTCGGTTTCGCCGATATATTTGGATACCACGGCGGATAAATCTATCCGGTATACATCGGCTCCGGTTTGCCGGCCAATTAAGGTGGCGGTCAGGGTTTTACCGGTGCCGGGCGGGCCGTAAAATAATGCGCGGTAACCGGGTTTGATACTGCGGCTCAATTGCCACTGTTGCATCACGGTGTCCTGATGCTCTGCCCAGCCGATAATATGCTGCACCTCTGCCATTACTGCCGCCGGCAATACCAAATCCTGCCAGGTTAACGGGGTAGTAAGCAGCTTGGCCGGAAAGTGAATATTGTAATCCGGCTTTTGTCTGGTACCACTGCAAAACAGCTGCAAATACTCCGCACTTACCGTTAGCTGTGCGCTTAAAAACGGCTCTTCAGCCACGTCGTGGCGCAAGTGGATAATATTATCGCGGCACAGCAGTTGGTCCGGTTGCAGCAGTTGTATAACCTGCAACCGGACTGATAAATCATTTGCGGCCAGTAAAAAAGCCGCCGTTTGCGCTGAAGGCAAAAAGCCCTGATGCTGTTTGCTGCTGCAGCCGCCAAACTCGGTAAAATTACGCGCCAGATTATCATTACGCACAAAAAAAGTGTCCAGCAGCTGTGGCTGTAAATGCGGTGCCAACGCCAGCAATAAAATCAGCCGCTGTGTTGTGGTTAACTGCTGCTTACGCACAAAGGCGGCATAGCTGCCCTGTGCGGCAGTCAGATCCGGCGCCGCAGCTTGCTGCAACAGGTCAAGCGGCTGCTGCTGAAAATAGCTGTGTAGCCTCAGCTCAATGCAACGGGCCAGCCAGTCCAGCTCGTGTTGCAGGCAAGCAGCGTTATCCGGTGTTACCTCGTCTTTCAGCCTAACCGCGCCAGTGAACATACACTTCTCCTTGCATCCAGGGGTAACGGATCAGCGAGTAAGACCAGGGCAAGCCATCCAGCAACATATCGTAAGGACCGCTGTCGGGCTGTAATTGCCAACCGCTGCCGTTGCCACTGCGCTCCAGGGTGCCGCCGCGCTGCAAAAAGCACTCGCGTAGCGTCGTTATTGAGCTGTTGGCCAACTTTGGCCATTGCGCCAATATGCCGGCTAACAAGCTATCCGCCATCGTCAGAGTGTCAGCATTCAGTTGTGGCCTGAATTCAACCGGACAAGGCGGCTGCACCCCGCTTAGCAACATTGGCAATAACCATTGCTGGCGGTAGTCTGCCGGCAATTCCGCCTGCCGCTGCCCGCTGGCCATATAGTGCAGTAACGCGCACGCCTGCCACGCATGCGCCGTGCTGATAAAGCGCTGTGCTGCTACCCACCCCAGCCGTTGCAGCAACAGCGGTATATATGGCGCTGCCAGCACGATACCGGCATTAGCAACCCGTTGCACTTGTGCCGGGTGCTCGTGCGGCTCTGCAGCGCTATGCTGATGTCTGGCATCGGCTACGGCAGCTGATGCCACACCAATCTCTGCGGCTTTTAGCCTGGCAGTTAACGCCTGTGACCTCTGCTGCTGTGGCGCGGTAGCAGAGGCGGTTAGCAGTTGCATATTTAATTGCTGCAACAGTTCGGGTTTGCGGCCTTGTGCCGCATTACCGCTGTATTGCGCCAGCTGCTGCGACAGCTGTTGCAACAGCGCCAGGCTGGCGGCACTGCCGGTTTCAGCTGCCAGCCACAGTTGTAGCTGGCGGATTAACAATGCCAATGTCAGTGGCTGGCGCTGCAAACTGGATTGCAACAGCGGTTGCCAGCGCAACTGGCGATACAACGGCAAAGGCAGGCTGATACCGCCTAAGCCCCACTGCAGTAAACCGATATAAGGTTGGATGCCGGCAAAACTGGCGGGCTGCAATTGTTGAAACAACTGCTGTAAATGCTCCTCTGCGGCATAGTCAACCAAGCGCGCCAATAAGCCTGCTGCAGACAACTGCTGGCGCAAACCGTCCAGCCACAATGTACCGGGCTGCTGCAATAACTGCCGCAGCAGCAGGTTAAACTGTCGTTGCTGCGCCAGCGTCAGTTGGCCCGCCAACAATAACTGCTGCCATTGGCGCCAGCGCCCGGCCTGATGCTGCAACGCACTGCGCTGTATCGGCCGCGCCGGCGCCAGCTGAGGTAAGGTACTTACCGGCCGGGTCAGGCGGTAGCTGAAATAGCCGGGTAAGGCCGTAAAGTTGCCGGCCAGCTCATTTGCCGGAACAGGGGCAGGCGGCGCCATGCCGGCCAGTAACTCTGTCAGTTGCAGCAGTAACGGGCTATGCCAGGCAAATAACTGACGGCTACGCTGCAAAACCAACTGCATATGCTGCACCAGGCTTTGTACAGACAGGTTGTCGTGCGCGGCCATTTGTCGCAGCAAATAATGCAGGTAACTGCGCCGGTTAAACTGGCTGCCGCGCTCAACCAGCAAATAACTCAGGCTAAGTTGCCATAAATGCCGCTGCCGTTGTTGCAAGGCCGGTGGCGGCAACGCTGATGCGATAGCTTGCGGCTGGTTTTTTGTATTAGCGGCCACCGCACTGAATAACTGCGGCTGAGCGATCAGTTGCAGCATAAAGCGCTGCTCTGACGGTGCCAGCAGTTGCAGCAGTTGCGCCTGCAGCTCAGTGCTTAAACCAAAGGCTAACACGCGGCATACGTCGCTGCTGCCGGCCAGATAACGCAATATGCTCAGCAATTCAGCCGCGTGCTGCAAATACAGTGGCCAGTGTTGCTGCAGCACGACACTGTTTGCCTGACGTAACGCCAGCGTAAGTTGCCGGCGCTGTGCTGCGCTCAGTCCATGCTGCAGGGCTTCTGCCAGCACCGTACTGTCAGGCGAAGGCAGCACTGACGCCGTGTCGGCAATGCCGGACAGCAACTCTGTCAGTTGCAGCAAAAGCGGGCTGTGTCCGGCAAACAGCTGACGGCTGTGCTGCAATGTCAGCAGCATATGCTGCACCAGGCTTTGCACGGATAAATTGTCATGAGCGGCCATTTTTCGCAGCAAATAATGCAGGTAACTGCGCCGGTTAAACCGGCTGCCACGCTCAACCAGCAGATAGCTCAGGCTAAATTGCCATAAATGCCGCTGCCGTTGCTGCAAGGCCGGCGGTGGTAAAGGCTGCGAAATGGCATAAGACCGGCTTTTGGTGTTGTGTTGCCGCACGCTGAACAGCTGCGGTTGTGCTATCAGTTGCTGTATAAAGCGCTGCTCTGACGGTGCCAGAAATTGCAGCAGTTGCACCAGCATGTCAGTGCTTAAACCAAACGCCAGCACCCGGCACAAATCACTGTTGCCGGCCAGATATTTCAGCAGGCTGAGCAATTCAGCGGCATGCTGCAAATACAGTGGCCAGTGTTGCTGCAAGGCGTTACTGTCAGCTTGCTGTAACGCACTGATCAGTTGCTGTTGTTGCACGGCAGTTAAGCCCGGCGCTTTAGCCGGCTGCGGGGCTGTCTGTTGCGGGGCTCTCTGTTGCGGGGCAGTCTGTTTCAGGGCTGTCTGCTGCGACACATCAGTTGGTGCGGTAGCGGATGGCAATAACAACCATAATTGCCGGCGCAGCGCTTCGCGAAAACAATGCTGCAGCACATAGCGATCAGCCGGTAAATGCAGTGGCGGCAGTTGCAGCTGAATTTCGTCCAGCCTTATGGCAATACCGCTGTCAAACTCGTCCAATACCTGCTGCGCTACCGGCAACAGCTCTTCAACAAACAGCCGCTCGCCACCGGCGTTAAACCACTGCGCCATGCTGGTTGAAGCGCACTGAAAATCCAGCTCAACCTGCTTTAGCTGATGCATCGGCAGCCTCCGCCGGTTGCTGCAGACGGTAAATAAACTGCGCCAGTGCACGGCGCTCGGTGTCAGCACTGTGTCGATCAGCTTTCAGTGCGGAACGCCAATATTTAAATAAGCGTTCAAACCGGTTCATTTGGGCAAAATCGAGAAAAAATACCCGGCAACATAAATGTGCCGGGCAATTCATCTGCAGTGTTTCAGTAACCAGTTGCTGAAAGCCGGCATCGGCAAAGCGTGCGGTCCAGCCCGGGCATAAGATGCTGATATGGCCGGAGTAAAAGCCAGCAGGCAGTTCGGCTGCCGTGCTTTGCTCCGGCATTAGCAGCAGATGCTCTATTACATGCAGCCCTTCTGAGGCGCGGCTGACATGAGATAAAAACAGCACCAGGCTGTTAGCCATAATCAGCGCCCGGCGATAATATCGGTAACTGCCGACCAGCCACCATTCGTCCTGCTTGCTGTGCGGTACTTTAAGCAGCACCTGATAACGGTTTTGCTGCAACAAAATGCGGTAATTACTCAGCTGAATACCGGTTTGTAACAGGATTTCCGGCAAACAGTTGCCGTCAAAACAACAGGCATCCTCCAGTTTATGCCGCAGTAACCGGCTGTCGGCGGCATAACGGATACGCAGTGGCGGTACTTGCTGCAACAACACGCCATTGCTGCTGGTTTCGTCCAGATAAAGCTGTTGCAGCTGATCGGTGTCACTGCGCAGCCGCAACTTATGCTGTAGCACCGCCGTAGTTAAAGACTGAGCCGTTTGCGCTAAGTCCAGCAGCAATGCCTGTTTGCGGACAAAGCCTCCGACGGCATCACGCCACAGCGGCGCGTAATGATCGGGCGCGGCGATACGATCTTTTGTCATAACAACAATTTGCTGCAAATAACTGACTTTTTGCTGCAACCGCCTGAGCAGCGCAGATTGAGCACTATGATAATAATCAAAGTGCTGCAGGCTGTGCTGGTGCAAGCTTTCACCATACAATGCCAGTAAATAATCCAGCAGCCGGTGTTTACGCTGCAGCACGTCGTCTAACTGTTGATACAGCTTGGCCTGAGTAGTGTTCATATCCTGATACAGCAACGCGTCCACATCACGGCTCCCGGCGTCCTGCAACGACTGATAATAGTAACTCTGCGTAAGATGTTGCGGCGAAAACAACGCCGGCAACTGCTGTAATTGGGCAAGAAAGTTTGCCAGTAATTGTTCAAACAGCAGCAAGTAGCCTTTCAGTTGTAATTGACGGGGCGAGCTTTGCGCCAGCGGCCGCTGCATGCCGTAGTTTTGCGGCAGCAAGGCCTGCACAGAGTGATAGCGGCCCGAAGCCCGGTAACGGCCGGCCGGTGGCGGGCACAATGCAGCTATATCTGTTTGCCAGCGGCTGTATTGCTGAAAACGCTTTTGCTGATAACGCTGCACAACGGCAGGCCAGTCAATGTTGATGGTCTTATTGCCCATGCTCAACCGCACCTTTGGCGGCTGCGTGGCATCCGGCAGAGCTAAATAATATACCGGCAAGCCTTGCTGCAACGGCAAATTATCGTAACAAGGCTGACCAGCGCAGCGCAGATGAAACTGCCGCAGTTGTATTACACCGTCAATATGCTGCAATGGCTGGAAAAAATCGGTGATATGCAATTGGCGCTGTTCACTTTCGCTGTGCTCCAGTACGCCACCCGGCGTCAGCGGCCCGGTAAACAACTGTTCATAATCTGCGCCTTGCGCCAACAGGTCGCTGTAACTGCGTCGGGCGCTGCTGCGTTGCAACAGTTGCCGGCAACAGCAGTAAAACTCCGCTAACAGCTCTACTGCATCGGCAGATGACTGCACATCCAGCTCCGCCACCGGCTCACAGTGCAGCGGCGCAATAATATCTATTTGGCCCAGTTGCTCCCCGAGGTTGCGCTGTGCGCTGTAGCAGCGCCGGATAGCCGCAATAAGCGGCGCCGTTGGCTGGTCCGGCTGCGTCGCCACAGCAACGGCACGGTATAAGCCCGACACGGCGCACGGCAACAGATAGATGTCTGCCAGCTGCGGCAATTGATCCAGCAGATAACGGCGGTAATCCGCAGCAGTGGTCGGCCTGCAGCTGAGAATTTGCTCCGGCGACACTAAACCCAGTGCAGCAAAATCTATTGTGCCATCCGGACTGCTGAGCAAATCCGCCATGCTGAAGTCGCAACGATACTGCAACTCTGTCAGGCTGAAACATAATTGCTCCAGCAAGGTAATGCCGGGGTCGTGCAGGTTGTAGTCGGTCCAGCGCTTACCGGCCAGTTGCTGAATATCGGCCAGCGCCTGTTGTTTTAAGGCAGTAAAACGGTCTTTTTCATGCGTTTGGCGCCGCTTAATGCTGTACTCAGCCATCACTGCCTCCGCTGCCAGCGGCGGGGTCTTGCCAGCACTGGCTCATGTCGGCGTCAAACCACAACCGGGTCAGGTAATAACTGATACGAACATTGTCACCTAAATCCGTGCGTGAGCGTAATTGCAGGCAGTAGCCCTGCTCCAGCGTCTGCCAACGTAAATCCAGCTTGCAACTGCGCGACAAATAATATGCCTGTTGCATCCTGATACGCTTTTTACGGTTAAGAAAGTTAAACCACCAGCCGGTCGGGTTGTAGGTGTTAATCGCAAAGGCTTGCAACAGGGCATAGTGGCCACTGCCTTTATCGCCGGTACCGGCCATTACTTCAAATGCCTGACAGCCTTGCAAAGGGCCACTGATATCATGCCATTGCCCGTTCGCGGGTACCTGGCGCTTGCCGGTGGGCTGATAGCCTTGCCGGCCCTGCTGCGTGATCACGCCGGCCACATCCAGCTCACTGGCCGGGGTGGCCGTGCCAATGCCCAGCCGCTGTTGCGGAGTAAGGGTTAGCAGAGCTTTACCGGCCTGCTTAAATTGCAAAGCATTGCTGCGCTCATCAAAGCTGATGCTCCACAGCGGTTGCTCGCTGAGGTTGTCACGAAAAAAACTCACCAGCTCAGTGTGCTTACCCAGCACGGTGATTTCAAAACCATAACCGGCCGATTTATCAAAACCGTCTTCCAGGGTATTCAGTGACGAATCAATCAGATCAGCAAACTCCTGCGCCGACGGCATGGCACCGTCGCGGAAAAAATTTTTCAGCGTATTACGGTTACGTTTAGCCATCGCGTGCTTCCTGCTGAATGATAAAGGTATGGCCGATTTCCAGCTCGCTAACACCGGTTGGCTGCGCCAACTCCGGCTTAGGCTGCGTCAATACACGCAAACTGTGCTGGCGCGCCGGTGTGAGTAAGTTCCATGGCCGAACCGGTTGCAATACCAGCTGCCCGGTATCGCGGTAGTTAGCGCTGTCCTGCAACTGATAGCGGCGACCGCCATACCGGCTGATATGCAGCAGCGAAAAGTCGGTCACGTAATCAATATAAGGTTGCTGCTGAATAAAAGACTGCAGCAACTGCGGCCTGAGTTGCCAACCAAAGCGGGCATCCAGCCCTTGCTCATGCCAGGGGCACAGATAATCAGACAGCGCTTGCTGCAGGCGCTGTAAGCCATCACCGCTCTGTAAAGCAGGGTTAAGCTGCACGGCACAGCGCACCTGTAACTGCTCAAAACCGGGGTTAGCCACTTCAATAGCGGCAAAAGGCGATGCCAGCGCGGCAACATACTGTTTAATTTGCCGCAGCAGCTCACCGCTTACCAGGCTGCGCTGGCAGTCCTGATGCTGACAGCTTTGCGGTTTAGCCAACACAATAAGCAACAAACGGCCGGGCTGCAGGTCATTTTGTTCCAGCGCGGCGTTAGGAAAACACTTTACTTTGCTCAGCTGCGGAAAGGCCTGCAGTACCAGGCGTTCAAAATCCCACGCCGTGCCGGCTCGTTGTTTATGGCTTAAGCGCTCAGCGATACGTTGTATTCTGGCCGGGTTGCTTTCTTCATAGCCCGGTTGCTGTAATGCCGGCAAATAACCGGTAACACTAATGCCGGGCTGCTTACTCAACAGTGTCCATTGCAATGTACTTTGGCTTAGCATAGCGGTATCCGGCAATGCCTCTGCCGCCTTCAGCCGGACGGCATTTGGCAGAACACGCCGCAACCGGCCATAGCGCCGGCTTTGTCCGGCACAACACAACCGCAGCCAGGCCAGGCCACACGGCATTAACTGATGCTGTTGCTGCAAAGCATGCGGCAATTGCAATAACACGGCGCCGCTTGAGGTCAGGCCGCGGCTGCTGTCGGCCAACAGCGCCTGGTCGTTAAGATCCAGCCATTCATCATCATGCAGATACTGCCAGTGCAGCGCATTTTCCGGTACGGTGTTACTACTGCCGGCGGCCGGTTCTATATCAAACAACAAGCTCAGCCGGCCGCTGACGCCGGCTCCGGCTAAACCAATAAACACATAAGCCTGATGGGCAAAATGCGGCAGCAGCCGCACGGCATCGCGCCTGGCGCTGGGATAGCTTTGGCGTTGACCGAACGGATACAGCTGCAATATGCGATCACGGCTGCCCGGGGCAGGGTCGCGGCTGGTATGAATATCACAGGCGGCGCTGTAATTTAGGCTAAGCAGTTGCAGCAGCGGCGCATAAGGCGGTTGCGGCAACGGCCGCGGTTTTTTCTGTTTCGCATTGTAAAGTAAGGTTTCACTGAGGGCGCTGCTGTAGCGACCGTGGCCAAAACCACTGACCGGCTGGCTCAGGCTGAGGCGGAAAAACCCCTGGCTGGCCGCAGGATGATACGGCTGAGCCGCCTGTGCTGCGGTTAACCTGAAGCTAGCAACAGCGCTGAAAGCCAGTTGCTGTTTGGGTTGCACCGGAGCATGGCTATGCGCAGAGGCAAACAAGCAAAACTCCGGTTGGCGCTGACGATCCTCTGTTACCCCCTGCCACTGGCCTTGCTCCAACAAGGCCAGCCTGGCTTTAAAACTGTAGTTAGTGATATCTTCACCATATGCCGCATAGTGGCCGGCCAGCCCTTCGCTTGCAACCGGCAGCTCAGCCCAGTCCAGCTCAAGCTCAAGCTGCTGTAGATGTTTGTCTTGCCAGTCACTGTGGTTAAACAACAGATAACTGCCGGGCAGTGGCACCGGGCCAAACGGCCAGAATGGTTTAGTGCTATCCAGCGGCCCCAACTGGTTGCTTAGGTTAAGGCTGCGGGCATGCTTAACCGTTACCTCCAGCCGGCAGCTTGCAATGTCAAACTGGCTGCACAGCGAATAACCACACAATTTGGCCATTGGGTTCAGCGTCAGCCGCATACCGGCATCCGTGTCGTCACAAGCGCATACAGCAGCAAAGCTACTGCTAAGCTGACAGCGCAACCGCAGCCCAAGCCCGGCACCGCTCAGCGGTTGTAAGGCGTATTCCGCCACATTGACAAAGCCGCCGGCGGTGGACAGCGACAGTAAAAACAAATCGCTGCAATAACGGTAAAACACCGTCATTCTGTCGTCACTCAACAGTTGCTGCACACACTGATAACTTTGCACATCGCCACTTTGCAAGGCCAGCTGCTCAGCTTTGGCCACGATAGCCCGGCTGTCTTTTGCCGTTAACCAGTTGTCGGGGCCAAACAGGTAATAGCTAAATACGATACCGAACAAACGACTGAATGCTTGTTGTTGCTCTGTGCGCAGCAACAACAGCAACAATACCTGCTGATAACAGGCCAGCCAGCGCGTTGCCGCCGGCATTACCGGCAGATCCGGTAAGCTGGCGGCAAGCGCGGCCGCGTCTTGCGGTAATTGTGCCGGCGGCACAGTATAATCCAGCCCGGCGCAAATGATCTCCAGCGCCTGCTGTAAGCGCTGCGGCCAGCTATAGTCAGCCCGCTGCAGTAAGGCGGTTAATCTGTTGGCCAACTGCTGTGGTGGCGTCAGGCTCAGTTGCAGTTCTATGCTGCGCTCACCCTCGCTAAGCTGTAAGGTAGGCGACACTATGGCAAAGCCGGGCATCCGTGATACACCGTCATCCGCCACAAACAAAGGGCGCTCAGCCGCCTGCGCCATAGCGGCAGCACTGCTGTAAATGCGACTGACAAAGCCCAGCTCCTGTTCGGGTGAAATGCGCTTACTACTGAGTAAACTCAGACTGTATAGCTGTTGCACCTGCACCGGCTGCAGGTAATGTGCTGCAGTAGTATCAAACAGTAATGGCTGGCCGGCGACGGTTTTACCGGCACTAAAACGGCTATTGGCCGGCAACAATACCGCTGCACTGCCCGGTTGCAGGCTGAGCCAAACGGCCGGTGCCAGCGCGCTACGCCGCGACATATTCAGACAGTCGTTGTAGTAAAAAGCCAGATGGCGCTCAGTTAACCGGTTTAGCTGTTGCTGATTGCCCTGATACAGCCGCAAAAAAGCCAGAAACAGCGCCAGCGCCGGTTCATTCTGCTGTGAGCATAATAACCGGTTGAGCTGACCGGTGGTTTGCTGCTGCAAATAGCGGCACAGCTGCAAAACCCCTGCGCCACTGCGCTGCAGCGCTTCATCTGCCCGACATGTTGCTGAGGCTACGGGCGCAAACTGCAGCAAGGCCTTAAAGTCTGTTGCGCCCTGCGAACTTGCGCCAGGCTGTTGTAACAGCGGCAAGTAAGGCGCCAGTTGAGCTTGCCAACTGCTGTGCAGTTTATCGGCCAATAACACGGCAGACTCAGAGCCCAATTGCAGCAACTGCTGATACCACAGGTGATATTGCTGCAGCAGCGTCAGCACAAAATTATATTGCCTTAACGGCGTTTGTTGCAGTAGTGCTGTCCAGTCCTGTTGCAACCGGTCGGCGTCCAGCGCGGCTATTTGTGCCAGAATAGCCGGCTCGCTGTGGTTGAATAATTGCCGCCAGTTGCCCTGCGTGCTGCCATCCGGAGCAACAAAGCGGATATTCTCCGCCAACCCGGCGGCCAGACTGAGCAATTGGTTAAAACTGAGCGTATCGGGCTGAAAATAATCGTCACGCAGCGCTGCATAACGCTGCTCAGTTTGTGCGGTACCGTCGGCATGAAACAATGCCGGCCAGTGCGCATAGGTAGTAAGGCGCGCTGTCACTGCGCCACCTCTGTGCCTTCAAGCAAATAAAACGGATACACCATATTATGCCGGCTGTTAGTACCGCGGATCAGATAACTCAGTTGCAGCATTAACACACCGTCAAACAGCTGCTGCAAATCCGCGTTTGCCTGTAATAACTGAATACGTGGCTCAAAAAACAACACCGCATGGCTGATAGCGTCAATAATATTGGCCAGTGCATGCTCATCCAACATGCTGAAAACATAGCGCTGTAATGCACAACCGTATTCCGGCTGCATTACCCGCTCGCCAGGCCGGGTTGAAAACAAAATACGCAGACTTTGCTCTATATCCTGCTGATCAGTCACCATTTCGCTATGGCAACTGCCGCGACTAAAACCGGGCGGAAAAGCCCAGCCAATACCTAAAAATGCATTATCAGGTTGCCCGGCGCTCATTCAGCCTCCTATCATTACGGTGGGTGCACCCATCACCACTGCGCCGCCGTGGGCACAGGTATCGCCCAGTCTGGCGGCCGGTTTGCCGCCAATCATCACGGTGGCCGAGCCTTTAACAATGCTGTCTGGTGGGCCAACACAAACGCAGCTATCGCCCAGCACCGCGGCCGGCAGTTTTTCAATCAACACGGTGGCGATACCGGGCCCCAGTACCGGCCCGCCAACATGTGGAACAGGCGGCAAGCCCGGGGTTTGCATCGGGCACTGGTGCATATCGGTTAAACGCGCTGCCGGTGGCATACTCTCTCCTGTTGCATAAGCTGTTGTTAATTAATCATGACCATGGCACCTTTCACCGTGGTTTGGCCGCTGGCTGACAATTCGGCGCTGGCATTGCCCTTGGCCGTAAAGCCTGCATTGGCCTGCTGACTGATATTCAGCGCTGCTGCCTTAAAATCGGCCTGCGCCGCCAGTTCAATGTTATTTACCGCCTGCAGGCTGATTTTGCCTTTGGCGTTTAAGCTGATGTCTTTCGGGCTGTCGAGCAAAATGCCGCTGTCAGACAGCTCTACCTTATTGCCATGCTGGTCTTGCAGCAGAATGGTTTTACTGTCGTCATCCAGCACCGCTTTATTACCGGCGGGGGTCAGAATACTGATTTTTTTCTTCTCTTCGTCATATTCCAGCGTCAGCTTAGTGCGGCTGACAAAGGCTTTAATATTGTTTTCTGCCTCCGGCTCGTAAGCCGGTTTGCGCTTGCTGCTGTATACGCTGCCAAGGATCACCGGATAACAGGGATCATTGTTCAGGTAACCGAGGATCACCTCGTCACCAATCTCCGGCAGGCAAAACTGGCCAAAGCCGGAAGAGGCATAAAAGCTGAGTAACCGCGCCCAGATACCGGCGGTTTCTGCCTGCAATACCGGTACATTGACCTGAATGCGATAGGCATTGTCGGGGTCAGCATCCAGTTTCATCACCACACCGATTTGCAAACCGTTAACCCCCGGTAACACCCCGCCGGCCAGCGGCGCGCTGATATCAGCACTTTGAGCAAACCATTGCGGCGACATGCCAAAGCTCACCTGCGATATCCAGTCACCGTCAGCGATAATATGCCGCACCTGAGCGACAAACACTTTGCCATTAAAACGTTCGCCGACACCGTTTACCTCCAGCAGTACACCGGGTTTCAGCAGTGCCGATCCCTGACAACGCAGCTCACCGCGAATACGTGCCAGCGCAGATTTCAGCTGCTGTGCTTTAGCCCAACCGGTTAAGCCGGCATCGCTCAGCGGTACCGTGCTTTGTAAACGAAACTCCGGTACTGCGGCCACCTGAGCCAGGGTGCTGCCGCTGATATTGCCCTGTGCTGTCAGGGCAATACCGGCCGCTTCGCTGTGTTGTATTTGCTGGCTGTTGTGATCCCAACTGACACTTTTTACGCTGTCGAATTGCTGGCTGGCATCCAGGCTGGCGTTAAAGCTGAGTAAATCATCGCCATACGTGACTTTAAGTACGGCATCGGCCGCTACATCCGGCGCGGCTATGTCCAGCTTGCCATCGTCCACTGCCACCACCATGCCATTTACTTCGGCGCGCAGCAGCATAAAGTCCCAGTCGGTACAGTAGTACTGCACTAATTCGGCCTGGGTTTCAGTGGTAGCAGCAACGGTTGCGCTGACCGGATATTTAGCGCTTATCTGTTGTAAAATTTCGCTGTCGGTCTGGTTGATATAGTTAGCATTGTTGCGCGCCAGCGTGGCGGCAAAAATAGCGTCGCGACATTCAATTACCAGCTTTGCCTGATTGTCGCCACTGACCGCCAGGCTGTGTTTTACCACTACCCCGCTAAAGATTTGTTGTTCGTCATCACCATAACCGGCGCTGATCACCAGTTGGGCACCGGGTGCCAGAGCTGCCTGATTAGACAACGGAAAATCTTTAGCCGGCATATCGCCGTCACTAAAAGTCAGCACTGCCAGCGGCACACGGTTTAACGCTTTGCTGATATCGACACTGATGATACTGATGCTGTCTGCCAGCGCGTTGCCATCGCTGGTTACACTAAGCCGCACCGGCCCATCGGCCCCTTGTAACGGAGAATTGGCCATAGCTTACCTCAGCGGTGGAAAATACAACTGGCGGCCGGGCGTCAGCACGCTGACACTGTCCAGTTGATTAAATTCAGCTACCGCCAGGTAGTAGCTGCTGTCACGGTAAATGCGGTAACACAGATTGGGCAGCGTATCACCGGCTTTCACCAATACCTGATGGGTGAGATCAGGCGATTGCCGGTCAGCTTTCAGTGCTTCCTGTTTATTTGACATATAGCTGCCGAAATTCAGCTTTATCTTCGCCCGTAGCGGGTCGCCACCGGGTTTAAACAAGGTGTAATCCAGCGTCATGCTGGTTAACCGGCCGATAAAACTGAAGCTCTGGCCCCACTGCAACTTAACAATACTGGGTTCGTGTTTTTCACCGACATAGTGGTACACCACGTTTTTCAGCTGCTTTACCTGCTTACTGACATCGATCAGCTGTTGCCCGGCTACCGGCACCACGCCGGTGCCGTCCAGCACCAGCTCAAAGCTGAGCTTTTCCTGCTGATACTGGCTCAGCTTGCTTTCCACTGCCGATTTACCGACCGGCAAGTTGCTGCTGTTATCGGTGTTATAACTGATGCCCAACTGATGGTTCAGGCTGGCAGGATTAATCATCGCCTGAAACTGCCCTTCACCGGTGGGCTGGCCATTGTTGTCACAACAGCTGATGGTTAACAGCGACTTACTGCCACTCATCAGCGCGGCCTCTGCTCATACTGCGCCTGCTGCAACAAACGCTGGCATTCCTGCAGGATGTCTTGCTTCAATTGTTGTAACTCGTGGCGCGGATAAGGCTGGCGCGCCTGGCTGTCACTTTGCGGCTCCAGCAAGGTCGATTTTACAATCAGTTTAGTGACTTCAATCGGCATAATATTAGCGCTCCCGGTTTACGTACTGATAGCTGAACTCCAGCTTTTCTATGGCTACCTCGTTTTTACCGGCGTTAAAACCTTCAATCTGCCAGCTGACGGGGTAAGCATTAACAAAAGACCAACTGCGGGCCGGCTGCCCGGTGTTGTCCAGTAATTCTACGGTGATGGTCATCGGTGTAATAATGATGTCCACGCCCTGCTCAAAGACCTTAATGCACCACTGCACCAGCTCAGAGCTGTTGGGGGCTATACCGCGCTTTAGCACCAGGTTGCCGTGCTTTACCGCTTTGGGCAGTTTATGCACAAAACGGTTTTCGCCACCTTCTGCTACGTCTTCAGTATCCAGTTGTGCACCGATGCCCGACACCTCCTGAAAGGCGGTGTCGGCGCTATCGCCGGATGAAGCAAACTTCACCCGGAAATAAAACGCCGGTAACGGATACTCTGATGCGGCCAACTCACTCATCTGCAGTTACCTGTTACGGGTTATCTATGCTGATGCCTTCGTGCACAATTTCGATGGTTTCTATTGCCACCTCATTGCCGTCGGATTTTAGATCAGTGCCGGTGATCTTAGTCGGCCAGGCATTGGTCAGCGTCCATACCATAGTGGTGCCGCCGGCTTCGTCCAACAAACTGATGGTGATCGGCAAACGCTTGATGGTGTTCATCTTGATCTGACTAAACCAGGCCCAGAATTTGTTATCCGATTTATACACACCCTTTTTCATAGTTACATTGCCGGATTTTTTCAGCCCCGGCATCTTGGTAGCAGAAAACACCGGATTGTCGCCGGCACGGTATTCAATAATTTGCGCTTCTATATCCAGCCCGGATACTTCCTGAAACGACATTACCTCGGAGTCCCATTTCACCTGGAAATAAAACTTCGGTAAGGGCCACACCGACGTGGATTGAGTTGAACCGTCATCAGCCATTGTTAAGCTCCTTGTATTCGTTTAATAAGCTGCTTAGTTAATTAAGACTTCTGCATTTGCTGCTGGAAGGTAATTTCAATAAACTCGGCCGGCCGGATCAGCGCTACCAATACTGTGACCCGCAAAATGCCTTCCAGAATATCTTCTG
Source organism: Rheinheimera lutimaris (assembly GCF_013283795.1). Taxonomy (GTDB): domain Bacteria; phylum Pseudomonadota; class Gammaproteobacteria; order Enterobacterales; family Alteromonadaceae; genus Alishewanella; species Alishewanella lutimaris. The sequence continues at coordinate 26,071 of NZ_JABSOD010000017.1, read as the reverse complement.
AGGTCATGGTTTCTCCCAGCCCGACACTGACACTGAACGCATCTTCCGGTGACGCACCGGCCAGGCCGCCGCGTTTCCAGATACCGGTAAGAAAATTGCGGATCATGCTTTTAATGGTGACCCAGGTGCTGGCGGTATTGTTTTCAAACACATAGGCCTTGGTGCCCAGCCGGATAGACTCTTCCAGCATAATCATGGTGCGCCGCACACTGATATAGCGCCAGTCGAGGCTGTTGCCGTCCAGCGTGCGGGCGCCCCATACCAGAGTGCCTTCGCCGATAAAGGTACGGATAGCATTAACGGATTTACCCTGGGTACTGACGTTTAAATCTTCCTGCTCATCGTGGGTAATGTTCACGGCCGGCGATATCACCGCGCTTAAACTGACATTGGCCGGTGCTTTCCACACGCCCTTGGTATTGTCGACCATGGTATAAATACCGGCCATCGCCGCTGCCGGCGGTAGCAGGTTTAAGATGGCACGCATCTGGCTGATAAGCTGACTGTACAGCGGGCTGATAGCCTTTAAACTTTTATGCAGCAGCATTTGCTTGGCCACCCGCCCGGCGCTGTCCAATGTGCTCCAGTCGGCGCTGATATCCGCTATCGCATCCAGTTGCTGTTGCAATTTCAACTGTGCAGCTTTATCGGCGGCGGTGGCTTTGTCATCAAGCTTAGGTAATTCATCCGGCAGGTTGCGCTCTTGTTTCAGTAACTGTTGCAGCAGTTCTGCCGGTGCCAGATTCTGATAACTCAGATCACGTTCCTGCACTATGCTGGTGTTCAGCCACGGATAATAGGCGGTGGCAAAATCGAGGTAATTAATGCCCAGTTTGCCACGAAAGTTGTCGATGCAATCGCCCTCCGGGTGCTGGCGGGGTTTATACCCCTGCCACACGTCTAAAATGGCGACACGGTTACGCATCTTACCGCCACAATGCGCCAACGCAGCCTGCTGCACCGCGATACAATCGTCTTCTGTCAGCAACACGGCTTCGGGGATCACCAGCATGGTGGGTTCCTGCTCTTTGATCAGTTGATCAATACCGGCCATCAACTTAGCGCCTTCAACATCATCGCCGTAATTGCCCACGGACACGATATAACAGGGGCCGCCACCGTTTTGATAGAACAGCATCATGGCGAAATACAACAGGTTTTTGCCGCTGTCGTGGCTAAGCTGATACGATTTAGCGCCGACACTAAAGCTGTTGTCATCCGGTGCCTTGGCTTCGGCCAAACCAAACATTGGTGTCGGTGCAAAGCCAAAGTAGTTGTGAAACTCTGACATTGAACTGATACGCATTGGCTGGTTAGTCAACGATTTAGTACCATTCAGTGCTTTTTCGGTATAGCCGATAAAAGCCGGCACTGCTGTTGCCACTTCCACTACCGAATTGGGAAAGGCATTTTTTTCTACGATATAAACGCCAGGCGTTTTCATCTGCCCCATGATTGGATCCTTTCTGGTTAATAGTTAAGGTAAATTTCCGACACGTTGCTTTCTACTCCGTTTACTACCGCTCTATCGAACTGCCCGGCTGCCGCTACCGGCAACCGTTTGATCAGAATTTTTTCCATGCTGTCAGCCCGGCTCACCAACGCAAACCGGTACGGGCTGAACTGTGTCAACATTAACGGCTGGCCGGATTCAAACACCCTGGCAAGCCGGCCGTTTGGCAACCTGGTATCGGCTCGCTGCACAAACTGTTGCTGTTGCGCCATATCGGCAATGTGCAGCGACGCCGCGTTAAAGCTGCTGCCACAAAGGTAGTAGCGCCAAATGCTGTGCCGGCAGCCAAATTGCACTGAATACGCCGCAGCGTTATCTGCGGTAAGTTGTTCAACCGCCGCACGATTGATAGCCAGCGCCAGCACCAATACCGGCAGTGGCCGGCGTTTAAGCTGCGATAACGCGGCAAGCTCCGCCGCACTGATATCCATCAGCTCTGCACTAGCAAGCTGCGGCCCGGCATGCAAAGCTCCTGAGGCCTGCGGCTGGCGGTTATCGCAATACAACAGCTGATCTGCTGTAACTGACGGGGCGCTGTAACTGCCAAACTGCGGATCCTTGCTGTACAACAACAAATACAGGGTTAACACCGGGTCACAACATGCCGCGGTAATATCGCGCCGGTCGCTGTCCAGCAGCAACAGGCCACCTTGTTTGGTCGGTTTAAACAACAGCTGCGCATTCTGTAGTGCAGCTTTAGATTCGCCGGCAACAACAAGCTCGCCTTGCTGCAACAGGCCATCGCTGAAATACTGATGATTTAAGGTAATACTGCAAAGGGTCAGGTAGCTCATGGCTGGCTACCAATATCGCTGACGGGTTTGCGTAACAGGCTGCTTTGACTGTAAATATCAGCGCCGTCAAAACTAACCATGCGCACTTTATACAACACCGAGGGTAAATATTTGCCGCTCAGCATGCCCCATAAGCTGCCGGCGTCCTGAATGCTGAGGTTTTCCATATCTAACGCCAGCCGTTCAATAGCAGGGTCTAACCCCGGCAAATTTTGCTGCGTAAAAAGCGGATTGCGTTGAAAAAAGCTGATGCAGGCCGACAGTAAAGTTAATGCATCGCTATAGTTGGCGCCGTTAAAGTTAGCCGCCAGCATTAAATATAAATTCAGGTGCAGTGGCGGTGCGCTGTTGCCGCTACGGGCAAAACCGGCATCAAGCAGTGGCATTTTACTGCGCGAAGCGGTTTCTTTTTCCACGCCGACCAAAAACAGCGCCAGTTTATTGTTTACCTGAGTACAAGCACTGCCGTCGGCCTCATTTAAGTTCGACACCAGCACAATATCTTCGTCCAACTTAAAATTATGTCGTAAGAAGCGATTAAGCTGCAGCGCCAGTTGCGACAACGTCTTTGCTATCATATTGCGGTTTCTTCCTGCCAAACGAACACCACACAGCCTTCATGGCTGTGAACGATAATTCAGGGTAACGACTACTGTAAGATACTTTGCTAAGTACCCGGGCTGTGCCCTTAGTCTCCAACGGCAGTAAAAACAAATAACAAAAACAAACAACTGATTATTTATACGAGGAGTATTGCCCAACGCATTTAAAGATAGTGTTTGATTGCAACAATGCAAACATATCGGAAATTTATCAAATAAAAGCCGCTTTCATCGAAATAAAACCAACATCCGACAGCCACAACTAACAGCAGCATTGAGTAAAGCCGCCGGCTCTGTAACAATAGCCAACACTGTTGTTTATGCTATCGGAATTGTTAATGCGCGTTGTTTTTTATCTGTTGCAGCAGGCGTTATATGCTCTGCCGGCTGCTTTAATGTTGTTAGCTCCGGCTCCGGCGCAGGCGCAGTGGCAACGTGAAGCCTTTGACACCCTGGGTACCCGCGCTTATATCGAGTTTTGGAGTGAAGATAACGCCAAAGCCAAACAACTGATATTGGATGTGCAAGCCGAGTTTGAGCGGATAAATCAGTTGATGAGCCCTTACATAGAAAGCAGCGAGCTTAGCTTGTTAAACCGCAGCGCTGCCAAAGCACCGGTAACAGTCTGCAGCGAGTTTTATCAGTTATTGCAGCAAGCGAAACATATTTCTGAGCTGAGTAACGGCGCTTTTGATATTACGTTTGCCTCAGTGGGGTTTTATTATGATTACCGCGCCCGCAAAAAGCCCGATGCCACTCAGTTGCGCCAGGCCCGGCAGTTTGTAAACTATCAAAGCATTGAATTGCTGCCCGGCAATAAGGTGCGCTACAGCCAGCCCGGCGTAAAAATAGATTTGGGCGGTATTGCTAAAGGCTACGCGGTAGAGCGCGGCATTGCGCTGTTGGCACAGCAGGGGATCCGCCATGCACAACTCACCGCCGGTGGCGACAGTCGTCTGCTGGGTGATAAACGCGGCAAACCCTGGCTGGTCGCCATAAAGCATCCGCGTCAGGACGATAAATATGCCGCCCGGTTGCCGCTACAAGACAGTGCCGTCAGCACCTCCGGCGACTATGAACGCTACTTTATTGAGGATGGTGTGCGTTATCATCACATCATCGATCCAAAAACCGGCGTCAGTGCCACCGGCTTGCTCAGCGTTACCGTTACCGGCGCTGACACCACCAAAACCGATGCTTTATCCACCACGTTATTCGTATTGGGCCTGCAACAAGGCATGGAGCTGATTGAGCGTATTGACGGTTACGACGCTATCTTTATTGATGCTAACCTTAAAATGCACTTTTCCGCCGGCTTAACACAATAAGCCGTGGCGGCACCTTACCGCTGCAGATAACACATGCATTAAACCCGTTGTTCAGCTACATTCACTAACTGTAGATACTAACCGGCCGGATATTACGTATTATGAAGTCTGTGTTATACCGCAGCGGGCTATTGTTGATGTTATTGCAGCTGTTGTTTGCGGCCAGCGCCGAGCAACCCTGTGTCTTGCGTATGGCAGCAGAAACAGACTTTCCACCGCATTTAATTCAACGCGACGACCAATGGGGCGGTTTAAGTGTTGAGCTGCTGCAGCGGCTGGCCAGCGAAGTAAATTGTCAGGTCAGTTTTATTAACAGCCCCTGGCTGCGCTCATTACAACAAAGCGAAAGCGGCGACTTAGATGTGCTGAGCCATTTATCTGTCAGCCCGCAGCGTAAAAACCATTTTGCTTTTATCGGCCCGCATCATATTGAAGCTATTTACCTGATTGGCGATCCCACTGTGCTGCCGGCATTGGATAACCTGCAGCAGCTGACACAAGACAAAGATTTAGGCGCTATCGCCAGCCTGCATGGTGCTTACTACGGCGAGGAATTCAGCCGGTTAAGCCAACACCCGGTGCTGGCGCGCCAGTTAGTTAGTATCAGCAGCATTCAGGATAAACTGGCGCTGCTGCGCGCCGGGCGCGTTAACGCTATCTTGGAGGACTTGTCGGTGCTGCATTATTGGCAACAGCACAGCTATCCGATGGCAGAGAAATACCAGCCACTGTTATTGGTATATGAAAGCCCGGTGTATTTCGGCCTGAGTAAAGCGGCATTATCAGCGCAGCAAATTCAGCAGTTAGCTGACGCCTGGCAAAAATTGTATCAAAGCGGCGAGCTGGCAAAAATTTATCACAAATACCACTTAGACCCTGCACGCTTGATACCACAAACAGTAACAGATTAATGCCCCCTCTTGCGTTATCAGTCCGGTGCCGCCGTTTCCGGCAATACTGAGTCGGGCGACGGCAGGCTGAATTGATAATGTTCCAGTTGATACTTTGCGACTATCGCTTGCAGGCTGCCATCCTGATAGCGCTTATTCCAGGCCGCAGAGAGTTGCTGCAGTTGCTCAACACTCAGCGTTTTGCGGTTAAAGCCAAAATACACCAGGCTTTCATACACTTTAAACAGTGGCTGATATTGCTCTGCCGGCACGGTGGCTGAGTGCTGCCAGTAATGAAACGCGGTAATATCCTCCAGCAAGCCATGCACACGGCCGTTAAGCAGCAGCGCCAGCTTATCTTCATTGCCGCGGATAAACACAAACAGCGAGCGGTTGTTGGCATCATTTAAAATACTGTCCAGCTCATCACCGTAATAAGCGCCATTTAGCAGCGCAATAATGCCTTTACTGCCCTGACGCTTTAACTGACGCATATCGGTCAGCCCTTCAAAAGCCTCTGCTGACCCCACCAGATAGATGCTCTCTAACTGGTGCGGGCCGATAAAGGCAAACTGAGCACTGCGCTCAGTGTTGTAAGTCAGGTGGCTTAATACATCCAACTCGCCCTGCTCTATCAGTTTTAATGAGCGCAGCCAGGGGCTGTGAATAAACTCCAACCCGCAGCCAATATCCTGCACCAGCAGTTGCAACAACTCGACATTTAAGCCGCGCCAGCTGTCGCCTTGCTGCACTATATAAGGCGGAAAGCTGGTTTCTATGCCCATCCGCAGATTACAACTGTACCCTGAGAAACTGCTTAGCGATAAAATTAACCACAGCATGCTGTATTTCATACGGCCTCCGCTACAGCGAAACAGCTGTTTACACTATATACGCCGGGTTAAAATACGCCAGCGCGCAGTACTGTCCAGGGATACTGTCGCACAGTACTGTCGCACAGTACTATCGCAAAGTGCCGGCGTTAAATTATCGGCGCAAACGCCGTTAAACGGTCAATACTGGCGGCGTTACCCAAGCCGTGAAACGGTGCCACTTCACTCAGACGCCCCTGCTCTCCGTGCAATGCCAGATAATTCAGCATCACCGTTTGCACCAGTAAGTTGACGTTATTGGCCGCAACGGACGAGCCGGTTTCCACTGAAGCATCCGGTCGCATAAAACCAATTTGTTGATGCCGCGCCTGCTCTGCTGTTGTGCCCCCCAGCAAGGACGGGCGGCCGTTAGGGCTGTAAACCAACATAAAAGACGCCGCGGTGGACGAGTTATCGCCGGTCCACTCGCCTTTGCCACGGCCAAACTCTGAGTCATCTATGCGGCCGTTGCTGGCTACCGAGCCATCGCTGTATACATACACCATCAGCGGTTGGTTCATGCGGGCGGCATACTCCAGGCATGCGCCGATACAGCGACCGGCGCGTAAGTCGCGCAGTTCTCCGGTACCGCGCTCGCCGGTATGGTAATCATAGCCGCCGATAGTAATGGAGCCGGCACCGGCAAAGCCGTTTACCACCAGCTTCATCACCGATGCTGTTTTACGAAACTCCGCGTCAGCATTAAACTCATCGGCACTGAAAATGCCGGCGGCACCGACGATGTCCGGGTCTGCTGCCGGGTCCAGCGTCGCCGGGTTACCGAAACGATCTGCCAGGTCAGCACTTTTAACATAGCCGCAGCGGATCAACTCTTTAATCACTGCATCGCGGCTGATATTGGTATTAACCCGGCTCAGTTTACTGTCGCTGATGCGCTGCACTGACTCCATCACTGCTACGGCATCATTCTGATTTAACAAACTGAATAAATCGCCCACATCCACCAACCCGGTAACATCCGACGGCCGGTCAATTTTGGTTGGCCGCAGCTCAGGGTTATAAAACTCCATCGGCATCATGGAGTTAGCACCGGAGTCAGAGTTACGCGAGCCAATCAGTGGCATTAACGAACCGCTGGCACCGGCTTTGGCAATAGCATACATCGGGTTATGCGGGTTATTACCGGTATCGTTTTCTGAACGCGACGGTAACACAGCACCGTTAGTCATGGCTTGAGTAGCCATCGTGGTGCGCTCTAAAATACCGGCCAGCATTTGTGAGTCACTGTGAAACGCCAGGCCCAGCTGACTGTTAACAAAGCCACCGGCCGGGTTGGCGGCATTTACCGCGGTCGGCACCATATCGGCCGGCAGCCCTAACTTGCTGTACCCCTGCACCGATAAAAAGTCGAGCTGACCTCCTTCCCCGCCTACCAACACATTAGAACCGGCAATGTTGGCGCCGCCGGCTAAATCAAAACAAATAAACGGAATTTTACCGGCGCCCTGCACGTTTATACCGCACAGCTGCTTTAACGCTTCCAGATCCGGTGACAACTGGGCATAGGCTTTACCCGGGTTGGCAAACAAACCGAATACCGACCCTGTTGTCAGCACCGCAGCGCCATAGCCCATACCGCAGGCAATAAAATCGCGCCGGCTTACCGGCTTACTGTGGCAGGCATGAAATAACGGGCTGTCCGGGTGCAAAGGTGTTTTACGTTTCATAACTCTTCTCCTACTGCACCAGCAGTTCAGCACTGGCCAGTACCGAAGTACAGGCCGCTTTGGCAATGGTGGTACTGCGATCGGCGCTACAGGCCCCGCCACAGTTACTTAACCGCGTAATCAGCGCCTCAAGTTCAGTTTCAACATCTGCGCGCAGCGCCGAGCTTTGCGGCGCCAGCGGTATCAGCTGATCCAGTAAGGGTTGCATAAACAATGGCCGGTTGGCCAGGCTATAAGTAGTTGCCGGGCCGGCACTGAAATCCACCGCCGGGAACCAGCTCTGGCGGATACTGTTATCACTTATCGCGGCATTACAGTAGGCAATAGCCAGTTGGGTAATGCCCATTTGCTGCGCTGAAACAAAGGTGTCAATGCTGTCAGCCGCCGGCAGTTGCCGTTGGATGGTTTGGTACACCGCTGACACTGCACTTTGTTGCTGCGCCACGCCGGTTAATGCACTCATCGAGGCGTGAATTTCTGCAAAGGTGCGTAAGCCAATCTCACTGGTACTGGTGGCCGCCGCAATAATTTGCTGCACCGGCACACTAATGCCGGTGCGCACATTTTCAAATTCACCAATCCGGCCAAAGGATAAGAAAAACTCGTCTGCCGCCGCGCCCAACTCAGTGCCGATAATGGTGCCCTGCGCGGATAACGCAGCACCTTCGGTCAAGGCGGTGCCGGCTGCGAGGTTAAATTGCTGTTTTAACCAGGCCTGACCGGTCACCACTTCCTTGCCGTTCAGGCCCAGCGCCATACCACTGATCGTTAAGTCTTGCGGCAAGCTGCTGCCGGCCAGATTCACCAGATACGGTGCATTAAACAGGTAGGAATAGTTGTCAAACTGCGCCACTTCAAACACGATATAGCTGTCGGCCAGATTAATCAGCTCACCGATACCAAACAGCAAATAGAATTTTTGCCCGACACCCACTTCATAATTTTGCTGAATTTGCGTCGTGCTTAACGCTTTGTTGTGCAGCGCCAACAGCCGTATCGTGCCCTGCCATTGCCGGTTGCCGTTGGCCTCATTACCGACAATCAGCGCATAGCTGCTATCCCAGTTGCGAATAGCAGCGGCTTCTTCACGCACGCCGGTGTCCTGACCGTTGACATAAATGCGCCGGCCGTTCACCGGGTCCTGGGTTAGCACCACATGTTGCAACGTAGCTTGTAATACTTCATCAGCATCAGGTGTGCTCAGCGCTGGCAAACCGGCAAAATCACCCGCGCCGGATCGCAGTAAAAAGTCGTAGTTGTATTGGCTTTGCCCCAACGTAAAGTTGCGCTCACTGCTACTGCCGGCGTAACTGACAATAGCCGCCGGACCTTCCTGCACCACATTAGCCGGCACCACCCAGGCCTCGACACTCATTTCGCCGGTGGCGCTCATCAGTTGCGCCAGCTTGGCACTGTTTTGCGTGCTGGCCTGGGCGCGGCCACTGTTTAGCTGAATACCCCAGCCGGTTACCCAGTTGATGTCGCCCTGCAAGCTTAAATTTGCTGCCGGCTCTACCCCTGAGGTGTCATAAGCGATAACACCTTCGCCGGTTTTAAATTGGTAGAAAGCGATTTGGTTGGCTTCAAAGCGGCCGCCACTGGAGGCAACAATACCGTCTTCCAGACGCAGTGCTTTAGACGGCACCAGCGCCGGATCCAGCGCGGTCAGCTCAACGTTGTCGGCTATTTGTCTGATAGCGGCCAGCATCTCTGCCGCATCAGCATCACAGTTGGACCAACAGTTATGAAATTCACCACCGAGCCTGGCCACAAAACGCGACAATTGCGGGTTATCAAGGTTAATCAATTTACGGCTGGCCTCGTACGCCGCTGCCAGATTGCTGTCGGCAAAGAACGGCGACTGGGTTTGCGCCGCATCGGGCGCATGACAATTAACACAGTACTGGCGCAGCAGCGGGTACACGCTGTTGCTGAATAATGCCGGGTCCTGTGGCAGCACTTTGCTGCTACCGGGCTCACGCACCGGCGGTGCCACCAGCACCACAGTGGCGCTTTCGGTGTCGGTACTGTTAGCCCAGTTGCGCAGCCACTGCGCCATAGTGTCGGCACACGCCGTGTCGCTTGCCAGCCAACAGTTATGCCCGCCGGCCAGCTTGGTGACTAATAACGATTGTGCCGGGTCGGCCAGGTTCACCAGCGGTACGGCAGCAGCATACGCCTGATTAATATCATCATTGCGGGCAAAATACGGTGCCGTATTGCCTTGCACATGGCAGGCACCACAGCGGTTAGCGCCGGCGATATTGTCCCACAACGTTAGCTTAAATAGCTGAATATCATCAGTTTGTGGTGCAGGCCCGGTGTAATTAGTGTTATCTTCCTGTACCGGTGGCGGCGGGTTTTGCTCTACCTCAGCACCGCCACAACCGGCTAATAACAGGCTTAACGTCAGTAGCGGGAGTAAATATAATTTCATCACTAGTCTCCCATACAATAAGTGGCAGTGTCAGCGAATACCTGCTTCAACAGATAACCCCCGGCCCGAAAATCGTCAGTCACAGTGTGCAGCATATTCACATCGGCCAGGCTTTCCGGCTCGCGTAAGCATACGGTACGAAACACTTTTTTTACCTGGCACTGAGCAAAAGCGGTACTGTTGGCCAGCTCTTCTCCCAAACTTCTGGCGCCGCTGCCACTGCCTGGCAAGCTGTTATCCCAGCCCAAAGACTGGTTTTGGCCTTCGCGCCAATAATTGCTCCAGCTATCATCCGGGGTGCGAAAGCCGTACGGGAAACTACCGGCGTTAATATGGTATTTAGGTTGCACGCGGCTTTGCGTTATATCGTTTTGTGTGCCGCTTTGCTGATAAAAAATCCGGCCGTTACTGCCGTCTTCATCAGTAAACTGATAATCATAATAAGCAAAAGCCTGAGCCAGTGGATCCATGCCGGCATGACAACCAACACAACGGTTATTAAAAATTCGGCTGTCGCCGCCCGGGCTGCGGCTGACATCCTGACGAATACGATCTGTCGGCAGGGTGATATCCTGTAGCGGCTCCAAATCGGTACAGAGCTGGTTCATCAGTGTAAAACGGAACATGGCCCGGTTGGTGCCGAGGTAGAAAAACGCTTTGGCCGCCGCTCGGCTGGTCATCACGCCGGCAGCGGCCTCAGAGGGAATGCCGTTCAGTGTGCTTTGTGCTCTGGGTTGTAAATGCTGCGCTAAATCTACCGCCTGGCGCTCCAGCGCCAGATAATGCTCATTGTTGTTGCTCTGATACGGCGGCAAGCCCAGGCTGTCGGCCCCGACATATAAAATGTCGGTTTGCAGTAACTGGCGAAAATCCACCTCATCCCGCACCAGGCCGATAACGGTAGCACTGTAGTCATTCAGCGGCTCAAACACATCCTGATCGCGGTTAGTGGCTGCGGCAGCAAACAGCTTGAGTGTGGTACGGTAAAAATCCGGGTGCTGCATTGCCAACTCAGCGGCGGCTGTTGCATTACCGCCGTCAATCAGTGCCTGCATCTGGCTTAGTGTCGCAGCATCAGCCGGCACGCCGGCAATACGGTCATGCAGCCGCTTGGCCTGCTCCAGTGAGCCGGCCGCTGCGGTTGGGCTTAGCAGCAGGCTGCCAAACGCCAGCAAAAGGGCATAGGGTAAATAACGCATTTGTATCACCTCCGGCTGCTATCAGCCCGGTAAAAACTCAACCGTCCACTGCGAACGGGTTAAGGCTACTGCCTCGGCACCAAAATTGACTGAGCGTAAGCGTAACGTTAGTTGCCGCTCCAGCTTGCTGTCGTTCAGCTCACTTTGCACGATATTCACTTCGGCCAAACTGCCGTCCGGACGGATCACCAACTCAAACACCACCTTGCCCTTTAACAGCGGGTTAGCCCGCAGCGCCCGGCTGTACAGGGTATATAAACTGCTTTTATTGGCTTCCAGCACACGGCGGATTGTGGCCTCCGAACGTCCCTGCGGCCCGCCACTGCTATCAGCAGTGCTGCGGCTTTGTTGCTGCTGCGGCGCATTGGCAGACAAGCCTTTTAGCTCAGTTTCTGCCAGCCGGGTACTGCCGGTGTCGGCCAGCTCTGAACGGGCAATATCACCGGCTACCGCGGCAGCTTCGGCGCTGGCAAAGCTTTTTGCTGCCTCATTGCGCAGCAGTTTACGCTCGACCTGAGTGGCTTGCTGTTCACCGCGGCTTTTTACCTGCGGTGTACTGTTATTCAGCTGGAAACTTTGCCGCAGTGCCGCCAAATCATCGCGCATCGCCATCAAACCGGCTTGCTCTGCTTGTTGGCGTGCCTGTTGCGGATCGGGTTTAACCTGCTCCGGTGTGGCAGCCACCGGCTCGGGCACCGGTTCCGGTTTCACCGGCTCTGTTACTTGCTCAGGCACCGGCTCCGGCTCAGGTGGTGGTGGCGCTTTGCGCTCCTCCAACATGACCCGCGCTAACTGCGGCGGCAGTTGCTCCTGCAGCTGGCGGCTACGTTCAGGTACCGTCAACGCCGGTATCAATACAGCAAACAGCAGCCATAACACAAAACCCAGCCATAACAGGCGGTAAAAACGTTTATCTTCAAACTGCGGCGTGTCAAAGCCCGCCATGGTCAGCGTGGTCATGGAGCCTCCGCTGCAGTGCTGGCTGGCATGGTTTCTACGGCCAGCGATAAATCGCGATATTCAGTCGCAGCGCAGATCGCCATCAATTGCCGCAGCAATGCATACGGCGTAGCGGCATCGCCCAATATTGTTAACGCACGACCGTTTGGCTGTTGTGCTTCAGGCAAGGGCCCGGCGCGACCGGACAGATAATTCAGTTCTGTTGTCAGCGCGTTGGTCAGGTCGGTCAACCACAGGCTGCTGTCTTGCCGCCAGTCGCCCTGCCATACCGGCTTACCCTGCACCAGAATGCCGTTAGCGGTAATGGTTAACATGACTTTCTCGCCAGGCAACTGCTCTGACACCGAGCGTGGCAGGCTGATGTCTTTATTGCTTTGCAACACTTTAACTTCAGACTGGTTTACCATTAAAAAAAACACCAGGATGGTAAAAATATCCATCAGCGCCACCAGGTTCAGCTTGCTGGCCTGCGCCAGGCGCTGGTTTTGCCGCTCCAGCCGTTTGGCACGAAATGACATTTTCATTCTGCACCCTCCGTTGCCGGTAACTGGCCAAGCGAGATTTGCGGAAACAGTTCAGCATCTACCACCTGCGCCACCACAACAGCTTTAAACGAACGCACTGTGTCCATTGCCGTTACCAACGTTTGGTAGTCCAACTCATCCGGCGCCAGAATAGTAATGTCCTGCTTTTCAATATTCTTCTGCTGAAAGGTCAGCTTTAAATCCTGCAGATACAGGCTTAACGCCGCAAAATCCAGCTGGCCCTGCTCTGTCAGTTCAAATACCCGCAACGGCTCGCCGGCAGGATAATTAAGCCGTAACCGGTCGGCATGAATTTCCAGCTCCAGTTGCTGTGGCTGTTCTTGCTCTTGCTGCAGTTGCTGTTCGCTTAACGGCGGCAGCTGAATGTTCAGCACGCGAATTTGCGCAAACACCAGGCTTAGCAGCAATACCGGTACCAGCACGATCATCAGGTTCATAAAGGACGTGATATCAAGCTCGGCATCGGCAAGGGGTGCTTTACGCCTTTTTATCATCCGCGCCACCATCAGTTTGTTTGGCAATACTGTTCATCAGTTTAATACCGACCATTTCCATGGTATCGATAATACTGGCGGTTTTTCCCTGCAATAAGGCATGCACAAATACCAGCGGAATAGCGGTAATTAAACCAAAGGCCGTAGTATTCATCGCCACTGAAATACTCGAAGACAGTAAGCTGGCTTTCTCGGACGGGTCGGCATTGGCTACTGCCGAGAACGCGGCGATTAACCCCATAATAGTACCCAGTAAGCCCAGCAACGTGGCCACGTTGGCCAAAGTGGCTAAAAACGGCGTACGTTTTTGCAAGCGCAAACTGTATTCCAGCACCACTTCTTCCATGGCGTATTCCATATCTTCCCGCCGTGACGAAGAGCGTAAGCGGTTTACACCGCTGGCCAGCATAGTCAACAACGGTGCAGCGCTATTGGCCGCTAACTGCAGAATACGCGCGGTATCGGCCTGGCCTACAGCGCTTTGTACCTGCGCCATGGCGCGTTGGTTTACGCCATATACACTGCGTAAAAACCACCAGCGTTCAACGGCGATCACTATGCCAAGCACCAGGATAAACGCGATGGGGTATATAAACACACCGCCTTCCTGTAAAAACCGTACTATGCCGTTAAAAAAATCCATGAAAAACATCCTCTTATTGCTCTTTTGAGTTAACTGATTGTGTTGTTGGTAATGTCGTATTGCTTTGTTGTACGGCAATAAAACGTAAAAACTGGCTGCGATCCAGCGGCGATACCGTTGCCGCCGGCGGCTGTAACGGCTGGCCGGGAATGCGGATCAGGCTTACCGGACTTTGCCACGGCAGTACATAAATGGTTTTCGGCTGTTCCTGATTGCCACTGATAGTGCTCTCCAGCTGTACGGTTTGTTCCCGTTGCTGCGCGCATAATCCGCTGCTGAGCAGTAACAAAGCTGACACTAATAAAGCGTTATTCATCATCCGGCTCCTTCGCTGACTGCTCCGGCACTTGATCCAGTTCCTGCTCCAGCAAGGCCAGCCACACTTTAACCTGTTCGTCCTGCGTTAAGGCATAGTACTGCTGATAATGATAATGCGCCTGCAATGGCTCACCTAAATACAGCTCGTACAAAAAGGCGAGGTTTTTATGCGCCGCGGCATACCCGGCATCCGCTTGTAACGCGCGTTGAAAATGGCGCTCTGCCTGGCGAAAATTGCCTTGCTGCCTGGCCAGTATGCCGGACAAATTGTGGCCGTCACTGAACTGCGGCGAAGCGGCCAGCAGCTGCGCTAAACTTTTCTGTGCTGCGCTGATATCACCGCCCTGCCATTGGCTGAGCGCCAGGTTATAGCTGATACCGGTTAGCTTGGGCAACTGCGCGGCTAACGGCTGCAATAAGGCGCTGGCGGATGCAAAATTACCGGCATTCAGCTGCTGCTTTGCCTGCTCAAACTGCTGTTGTTGTACCGCCGTCAATGCCGGTTGGTTAATAGCAGCGGTGGTCTCTGCCGGCTGCAGCACCGGTGTTGGCGGCACAGCTGTTGGCAAGCTGCAGCCGCTTAGCCACAAAACTGCCAGCGCCAGACTGACCTTAATTCGCTTCATCGGCCACCCCGCTGTAGGCTTCGGTTTTATTAAATTTAGCCGGTAACAATACCGCCAGCCGCGAAAAACTTTGCCGGATCCACTCATCCCACAACTGTTGTCGGGTTAAACGGGTGTTCTGCTGATAAATAGCAATGGCTTGCTCTTCAAACGGATAGGCCTGCTCTTCCAGCAGCAACTCATATTCTTCCAGTGCCAGCTCGTCCAAGCCCTTGGGCCGGTCAGAATCGAGCAGCGCTTTGGCCATTTGTTGATAGAGTTCAGCCACGCGAAACTGCGCTTCGCTGAGTAAACCGGCAATACCGTACTGCATGCTTTGCTCATAGCGTTTAATGGCAGCAGCCATATGTAAACGTTTTTTCTTCAGGCTTTGTGCCAGCGGATGTGCCAGCCGCACCGCAGCAAACAAGTTGCTTTCATGCCGGCCCAGCTCCAGCAACGCCTGCGCTGCCAATTGCTGTGTACGCTCGTTACCCGCCTCGGCAAATTGCTGCTCAAATGCCGCTATTTTGTCGCGCCAAAAATGCTGCCGGTACACATCATTCTGCTGTTGATACAACTGCACCAATTGATAGCGCGCTTCCTGCGCCAATAAGTGCGGCTGCGGATAGCGGTTGGCGTAGCTGCGCCAGTTATCCAGTGCCTTGCTGTTATCACCGCTGCGCTGATAATACTGCGCCGCAAGATACAGCGCTTCGCGTTGCTGCTCCGGCTCAGCTGCGCTGCCGGCCAATTTTGTCAATTCTGCTGCGGCTTTATCCCACTGTTCTGACTGTTCATAGCTGTCGAGTAACTGCGCTTTGGCTGCCACACCGCGCTCCGTTTGCGGGTAACGCTGAATAAACGCGCTTAACAGCGGTATCGCTGCAGCCCAGCTTTTTGCACTAAGCAGCAAGCTGATTTGCTGATAGGCGGCAGCTTCGTGATAGGCCGAATCCGGCAGGACGGTTAGCAAGCGCTGCAGATGACCTTGCACGGCTTCCGTGGAGGCGCCGGGCTGCTGTGCTTGCTGATAAATAGCCGAGGCCAGCTGCTCTGTCAGTAAGCTGCGGCGCGGCTTATCCAATTGCTTGGTTAACAGCAGACTAATGCTTTGCTCTGCTGCCGCATACTGCTGCAGGGCCAGCTCACTTTGACTGTGTAAAAACTGTGCTTCAAGCACTAATGCCGGCTGGCTTTGCGCCGCCACCGGCCAGGCGGTCACCTGCTGGCTGTGCAACAGCACGCCCTGATAATCTTGTTCGCTGTAACGCTGCTGCAATTGCTGCAATGCCACTTGTTGCGCCGCCGGATGGCTGCTGTGCTGCTTGACAAAGTCGCTTTGCTGCTGCCATAACCGCAGTGCATTGGCTTCGCTTACCGCTGCCAGCTCTGCACTTAGCAATAACGCTTTATAAGCAGCATCCTGTGGGGTAAACAAGCTGGCATCGGCAGCCGCCGGGCCATAACCCAGCTCAGTGTACAGTGCCAGCGCTTGCTCCTGGCTGGCTGCACCGGCATAGGACTCGGCCAGTAAATAGCGGATATCCGCTACCGAATAGCCGGGCAAGGCGGTCTGTTGCAACAAGGGGTCTTGTAGTACGGCCAGCATTTGCAGCCATAAACCGGCCGCAGCATCAAAGGCATCCGCCGCTGTCGCTACCGGCAATGCCCCTGCCGCTGCATATTGTTTGCGGGCAAAGTAATCCAGATACTGCAACAACTGCGGTTGCACTTCTGCCAGTTCTTCACGCCGTGCCAGGCGCCAAAATTCAGACTGCGGGCCAAACAGCGCGATATAACGCTGCTGTGCAGCCAATGCCTGCTCTGCATCAGCATGGGTTAAATAGTGCTGAATAATATGCAATTGAAAACGCGCGGCAATTAAATTGTGCGGGTAATCAGCAATAAACAACCGGTACGTATCGAGGCTGGCGGCTGTTAAATCTTTTGCCGCCAGAAACTCTGCCAACCCCTGATACAATTCGGCCAGCAAAGCCAGCGGCCGTTCACCACGCTGATAGTGCACCCGCTTTAACAGCGACTGTAAGCTTTGGCCCTGCTGCTGATAGCTTAACGAAATGCTTAAGGTACGCAGCACTTCATCACGCAGGCTTTGCTGCGGCTGTTGTTGTTCTGTCAGCAGCAGTTCGCTGTAGCTTTGGTCTAACACCTGTAAAAACTGCTCGTCAGCTTGTTCAAATCGTTGCAGCTTAAAGTAACTCCAACCGGCCATATAACGACCATGCTGCGCCAAAGCGGCATCAGAGCCGTTTAATACCGCTAAAAAGGCCGGTAGTGCCGCGTCATAATCGCCCTGACTGTAATGAATATCGGCCTTGCGAAACCAGACTTCAGCAGCAAACACCGAAGCAGGATAATGCTGTAACAACATATCCAGCTGCTGCAGGCACGCCTGTTGCTGGCCGAGTAAATCATAGCTGCGCGCTAACTGATAGCGGATCAGCTCGTTGTTCGGATCCTGCGGATAGTCGCTGAGTAATTGCCGGTAGCGCGCCACTAACTGCAACAATGCTGCCTGCTCTGCTTCAGGCGGCAGCTCTGCCCGCTCCAGTTGATTGGTGTGCATTTGCGACAAGCGGTATAAAATTTTCTGCCGTGTTTGCGCCGCCGGTTGCAGCGCCAAAATTTGCTGATACAAGGCATCCAGTTGTTGCTCTGTCACGGCAACATCCTGTGCCAAAATACTACGGTCAAATGCCGGCAGATCGGCCAATCGCTGCCGGTTTGCTGAGGTGTCATTGCTACTGCAGCCGGGCAACAGCGCGCTGCAGCACAGCAGCAAGGCAGCCGCTTTATAAGATGATACCGTTCGTGGTGTGGTACTGATCGCACGCGTCATGGCCTTGCTCCGTCACCGCCGGTGTCGGCCATTAGCAATACCCGCTCCATCACGCGAGCCATGGACTCTTTATTGTGCCGTTGCAGCTGCGTTAACTCTGCCAGTTGCTGGCGGCGTATTTGCTGTAACTGCTGATTTAACTGCGCCAGTAGCTGTTGCTGCTGGCTTAACAGCGCCAGGTTAAGCTGTTGCTGCTGCTGCGTTAACTGTGTCAACCGTTGTTGTAGTTGCTGCAGCCTTGCTGCTTTACCGCCTTTTTGCTGTAACGCGCCAAGTTGTTGCTCCAGCGCCGTTAATGCTGTGGCCACCTGCTGTTGCAGGCGCTGTAACTGCCAGCGCCGCTGTGCTGCCGTATCAGTGTATTGCCATTGCAGCAAGCCGCGCAGCCGTTGCAGACGTTGCCGGTATGGCTCTGCTGCCTGGCCGCTTTGCTCCAGCTGCTGCAGCCGCTGCTCAGCACGCTCTAACATCACCAATTGCTGATAAGGTTCGCCCTGCCATAACGCCAACGCCATCGGCGCCGCAGATGCCTCTGTCAGCTGCTGCTGAATTTCTGTATAGCGCTGGTTAAGTTGCTGCTTACGTTCGACTAACAGCGGTAGTTGCTCTGTCAGCAATTGCTGTTGCTGCGTCAGTTTATACGCCGTGACATCCTGTAACTGCAACAGGCGTTGTTGCCGCTGTGGCGCCGCATTCAGTTGCTGTTGCAACGCCAGTGCATCCTGCTGCAAACGATGCAGATTGTTGTCATTGCTCAGCTGTAGCCTTTGCCACTGCGACATACCGTGTTGCAGCTGGTCTACCTGCAGCGGCGTGGCCTGTTGGTTTATCAGCTGTGTTTGTTGCTGATAATATTGCTCTGCCCAGTGGTAAGCTGCCAGCGCATCCCGCGGCTGCAGCGCCCGCTCTAATTGCTCACCAATGCGCGTGGCCGCTTGCCAGGCCGTGTGACTGAACGGCTGTTGTTTAATTTGTTGCTGCAGTACCGCCAATAAGGTTGGAATATGGCGCTGCTCGGTCAAAATATAGCTGTATAACTGCAAGGCACTGCTGCTGAGCACACTGTCGGCGGCAAAGTTAGCCAGAATGCGGTCTGCCGCGGCTAAATCCTGTTGTTCTATCAGTAACTGCGCTTGTGTCAGCTGAATATAATCGTCCAGCGCGCGCTGCTCTTGCTGCGGGTAAATAAACCCCTGTGGCCGTGATTGCAGCGGCCACTGACCACTGAACAACAGCTGCCAGAAGCCTTGCGGCGCAGCCACCGTCACCTGTTGTTGCAACCGGCTAAGCCACTGTAACGCTTTTTCCGGTTGCTGCTTTGCCAACACCAGCGCCTGATTACTGATGACATACGGCATTTCGGCTTGCTGCGCCAGCCCGGCAAAATCCGGCTGTGATGGTATGTCAATGTCCGGCCAATTGATCAGCTGGCTAAGCAACTGCTGCTGGCCCAGCCAGGCACCATCAGGGGTAATGTCTGCCAGAGCTAAATACTGTCGCGCGGCCGCTTTATCGCCCAGCTCCAGCTGGTACCTGGCAAACTGCAGCAAGGCAATATTACGCAATGCTTTGGGTAAGGTATTTTCGCCGGCGTCCGGGTTGGCTAACAGCGCCGACAACACCTCAGCGGCGTGTTGCGGCATCATCAGCTGCAGATATAAACCGGCTTCAAGCAGTCGCGTGCGTTGATCTTGCTGCGGTGCCAACTGCAGCGCCTCTAACGCCGGCATTGGCTGCTGCTGATAAAACGCCCACGCGGCCTGGCGGTAGTGTTTTTCTGTTAACAGCTGCTGTTTGTCGCTGAATGTTGCCTGCGCTGCCGCTGTTGTCAGCGGCAGTGACAACATCAGTGCAAATAACATGCTGTAAATCAGTCGTTCGACCATGGCTGCACAATAAAATCGGGTTGATAGTCGCTGCTGCGGTCATTTACCTGCAGCTCCAGCAAAACAGCGTCGTCTGCTTTGGCAAAGCGGTAATTCACCGCACGGCGGTAGTCGCGGTTATCGGGGCCTTTACCGACAAACACCGCAGTAAGATTATGCTCACCGGCTTTAACATTACCTTTATACAAGGGTTGAATAGCACCGCGTTGTAAGGCTTCACGTTGCAAAGCGGTGTACAAAAACGCCCCTACCGGCTTATCGTTCAGGATCAGCTCTACGCTGTCGATCTGAAAAAACTTGCCGCTGTCGACAGATAAAAACACCGCCAGTTGGGTTTCCGGTGGAAACAGCAATTCTTCTTCCAATAAAAACAGTTCGCGGTTTAACTGGATCACCTGCTGCTTCAACTGCTCTAACTGCGAGCTAACCGGTGCCGTATCAGCACTGGCTAAAGCGCTTAGCCATAACAATCCACTTAGTATCAGCGTTCTCATTGGTGTGTCCTGTTAAAAGTAAATACTGAAAAACGCCCGCAACACATTGGCATCCAGGCTGTACAGCGGCTCAAGCCCGGCAACGGCATCTGTGATGGTGACATTGCGGAAATTTTTATAATTAAAACGAATATGATCCCACTGCACATTCAGCTCAGGCTTTGCCCCGGGCCAAAAGCTCCACAGCGGTAACCGGTAGCCGGCGCCCAGGCCTAAGGTCAGGTTGTCAAATTCGCTGAGCTCTTTGTCCCGCGCCATAAAATTCTGTTGGTCGGCAAAATCAAATAAATCGCGGTAAAACCCGGCTTGGCCCTGACTGTACCAGCGTAATTTGGCTTCCAGCGTCCATTGTTCTGTCAGCGGATGCACATATTCCACTTCGGCATCAAAGGCACGAATATCCCAGCTGTCCTGATAATGCCGCAGATTCAGGCTCAGCGCCGCGCGGTAAGGTAAATACACTTTATTTACCAGCGACACGGCAAAGCTATTACGGGTTTCGGGGTACACCTCGCGCTGATAGCCATAACCCAGCGGTTCGCTGACATCGCGAAAACGGACACTGCGATAGGGGTTATTTAAAAAACCTTCGTCTAAGTCGACCTGCATATTCAGCGCCGCTATCCAGCGGCTGCTGAGTACCTGAGTCCAGCCAAACTTATAATTAAAACGTTTTACACCGGCACTGAAGCTTTCATCACCGTTGCGGCCGACGGTGTCATCACCCAGCCCGGCTTCCAGGCTCAGCGTTGTCATACCGCCAAATGTATCGTGCGCTATACCGAATGACACCGACTTAGCGTTGTAGTCATCTTCATCACTTTGGGCGTAATTCAGACTTAAAATACTGTTGCCGGCCAGATAATCGATGCCGACGCGCTTTTCATGCCGGGTTTCGGTGTAGGCCGAGGCAGTAGCCTCTACATCAATCGATGCGCCCGATACAGTATCAATGTAGTAATAAGCCGACAGCGACACCGACTGGCCGGCTTTTTTACGCAGCATAACCGCCGGGCCATCAATAGACACGCCGCCGCCCTGATAACCGTGATACATCAAATCGGCTCTGTCTTCAGGCAATACCGCTGCCTGCACCAGCACAGTGCATAGCAGCAATAAGGCTGCGGCAATGACGTTAATTACAGCCACAACCACCGCCCCCGCTGCCGTTAGCACCCTTTGCTGCTTCACGTGAGTCCTGCACGTGCGCCACATGCTGCAGCGCTACCGGATGACGGCCAAATGCCATGATCGGATCGGCCAGTTTGTCGCGCTCATAGGGCTTTACCCAGGGCTCAATACTGCTGCAACCCGCAAGCAACACTAATGCCGCCGGCAACAGCAGGCGTATAGCAGCCGCTAAGCGCTTGTTCACACTGCTATTCACGAAGCAGGGTTTTAATATCGTCTTCATATTTTTTCTCATAACCGGGCTTATAACCGCGATGCACAGTGCGAACCTTGCCGTCTTTGTCCAGGATCACCGTGGTGGGCATAGCTTCTACGCTGTAGTCTTTTGATACGCTGTTATCGACATCAAACAAAATAGGAAAGGCTACCTGCACCTTGCTCAAATAGGCTTTGGCCGCTGAGCTGTCGTTTTCCACGTTAACGCCCCATACCTGCACGCCCATCATTTGGTACTTTTGCGCCAGTTTATCCAACGCCGGCATTTCCTGAATACAGGGGCCGCACCAACTGGCCCAAAAATTAATCAGCATAATGTCGCCGCGCTGCTCGGCCAGCCGCAGGTTATTACCGTCTAATGCCTTTAAGGTAAAATCCGGTGCTGTTTGTGCCTGCACCGCCAAACCTAAGCTACAGGCCAGTACCAGCGCCAATTGTTGTATCCGTTGTTTCATTACTACCTCTGCTGTTCGCATCGCTAAAAATACACTGCTACACCCAGCGCCAGGCTGAGGTTATGTGTGGTTTTACTGCGCGCTAAAATGGTGGTTTCAAAAATGTAATCGCTGAATGTCAGCTCAAGTGCCAGCCAATCGGTGGCATATAAACGAAACTGACTGCCCATCTGCAGCGCAAACACTTTGTCACCGGCAAAATCCACATTACCGCCTCCGATAAACAGCGACAGCCCGCTGTTCATCGCGTAGTTTTTGCTTAAAAAAGCTTCTCCCGGCAGCACCATGTAACCCAAATGCGCACCGTAATAACGCCACTCCCGCTCACTGTCGGTTAACAGTGGCGCTGCGCCGCTTAATTCCTCAAACGAGGTACGCCCGGCCTTGGCCTGCGCATACTCAGCCGTTAAATAAAAGTCTTCGTTGATGTGATAACTCAGCTGCAGTGCCAGCAGCGCGCTGCTGCCAAAATCTTCAATACTCAGCACCCCAACGCGGGCACCCAGCAGCCAGTTTTCGCTGTCGAGCACATCCTCGCTCACCACGTCGACGGCGATATCCGGTTCAACCTGCTGTGCTACTGCAGCAGCGGAGGTTAAACTCAGGGCTAAAAAAATACGCTGAAGCCAAGTTTCCATGTATCAATCTCTTCATTGTCGTTACGGTCAGTGACGATAACACTGCGCCGGTATCCGGCACGGGCGATAAAATTACGGCTCAGGTAATAGCGCAAGCCCAGCTCGGCACTGGCCAGGCTATTATTGCGATCCGGCGTTTGTACCAATACCGTGCGTGGCGAGGTGCGCAACACCCCGCCGCCAATACCAAAATAAGGCGATAGCCGCCAGTGTGGCCACGGGCTTAAATATACACTCAGCTCAGCAGAGACATTATCTGCCTGATCGCCATTGGCCTGACTTAGCGCCAGCTCTGTTTGCACATAGGGACTAAACAGATACGCCAGCGACAGCTGGTACATACTGCTGCCGTTGAAATCACCAAACTGTAAGCCAGCCTCCAGCGTGCGCGCTTCATAAGCGGCCATCTTGTCAGCGGAAACATCAAACGGCTGCTGTTGCAAAGTAACAACCTGTACCAGGTCGGCACGCGCCAACCAGTATGGTTGCTGCTTAAACTCTACCTGAACCCAATCATGCCGTCGTGTCAGCAGCGTTAAACGCTCACCTTTAATGGCTACCTGCACTATCGGATAACCGCGGCCGGCGCCGGAATGTAAATTGACAAAGTCGGCGCTGACAGTAACTTCAACCGGATCGGCCACAACGGCAAAGCTGAACAGACTGAGACAGAGCAGCATAAACCTGATCATCTATTGCTCCGGCACTGCAAAAGGCGAGTTGTAATACTGCGCACCAATATCCAGCCATTCAGCCAGCAGCTTCAGTTCTGCAGCCGACAAATAGCTCTGATGTGAACCACCGGCACTAAACAAATCAAAAAAAGCGCTACTGCCCAGTGCATTGCCGGCACGAAGTGCTGGCGTAATATTTACCGTGACCATCACCGGAATAGGGTTGCCGCTGTCATCTAAAATTAAATCGCCGTTCTCGTCGGTGAGAAACAGCAGGTTACCGTCAGCATCGGTAGCTTGTACCAACCGGTCGACCAACACGCCGCCGACTAACTCCTGCTCATTATCAGCGCTTAACAGTTCGCGGTAACTGCGGTAATGCTCTGCTGCCAAATCCGACGCTTCGCTGTCCAGTTCCAACTGCGCCAACGGCACGCGGCCATTGCCGTTAGCATCGGTACGGCTATGGCAGCTGACGCAGGTATGATCCGCAATTAGTTCGTTGCTGTCGGGGTCAAACCGGCGCCGGTCCAACTGCCATAACGGCTGAATATGGCTGGGGTAGTCGATGCGCAGACGGCAACTGGCCAGCCACTGCGTAAAGCACTCCACCCCGGCTGGCAATGGCGTAGTCAGATCCTGCAAGCTTAGCTGCACAGCGGCATCCGGGGCGCGTCTGGCCGGGTCGGTCCAGATATCTAAATATTGCAGCGCTTCGCTAAGCTCTGGTGTGCCGTTTAGCCTGGCCGCAGTTTGCGCCATGGTTTCGCCGGCCTGAGCAATAAGTTGCGGGTTGGTATTGGGGAAGTTACCATCACTGGCCAGGCCGGCATTGGCCGTTGGCGCTTCGCCGCTTAAGCGGCCATGCGGCGCTGTGCTTTGCGCAGTATGGCAACCATTACAACTGCGCGTTTCGCCCGGCCGCAATGTGATCCATTGTTGATGCAATGGCGAAATAGCCTGGCCCTGCGCATTAAGCACCGCCAGATTAAACGGCACATTAGCCGGCACTTTTACCTGCACTGAGCCATCGGGCTCTATTGCTACACTGCCGAGAATTTCCCGCATCAGCTGACGGCGGCTTACACCAAAAGCGGTATCGGGTACATCCAGCACCTCATCCGGTGGCATAGGTACGCCACGCACCAGACGTAAAAACCGTGCCGGTCGCTCGTCCGCCGTGCTTTGCATCGGGTCGGCTAACTGCGCTATGTTGACGCTGGCGCTGCCGGCAAAGTCATACACGCTGCGAATATCCAGTACAGCAGCATTTTCGGCGGCCAGCTCTGCATCCAATAACGGGTTCTGTGGTAAAAACGCACCGGCGGTGTAAGGTTGCAGCACCACAGGTTCACCAACCAACAGCCCTTCTGTGCCCGGTCTTACCGGTACCTGAGTTTGTTTCTCAGTATCAAATAACCATAAGCCATATAAGGGGGCAGCCAGCGCCAACTCACTGACATCCTCTACCTGAGCACAGCTGAACGCCACCTCTTCAACCAGCACCCGGCACGGTGACCAGCTTACTAAAAAACGACCGCTGCCATCTTTTAACGGCGCGTAACTGTGCACCGCACCGGCCAGTTCGGTACGCTCTGTGTTATCAAAGGCCCACGGGAACAGCGGGGTTTGCGCCGGCAGGTTCAGCGTTTCGCCAAATAATGCTTGCTCATTATCACTGGCCAGCGCCAGGGCTATTTGTTGTGGCCAGCTGTTGTAGTAAGGCGCGTTGTTGCCGGCCAGCGCAACGCTAACCGAACCATCGTCAAGCACTATGGCTTTAGTAAATTCGACCCTGGATAAACCGGCGCCACTGTTGTGCGAGTGCCAACCATAAACTAACTGGTTTTCACTGCCATCGGGCTGCATTTGGTACCAGTTAAACATCGAGCGATCGCTCTGGTTATCCCAGCGGCTATACAAAATATTGCCATCATCCAACACCACCGGATCCACATCATGGCTCAGGTTAAAGCTTAGTTGTTCAATGCCGCTGCCATCCGCATTCATCACATGCAGATTAAATGCCGGTGCATCCAGGTCTTCGTCCAGCGCGGTATATTGCGGTTTAAATTCATCCAGCAGAATTTGCCGTGAGGTGGTCTGGCGGGTCGAGCTGAAAATAATCCGGCCATCCGGTAAAAATGCAGGGCTGATATCGTGGCCGCGTTGTGCCAACTGAGGGTCACCAATCAGTGGGCTGACGGTTTTACTTTGCACATCATAGCGCCACAGATCCCACTTTGGTTGCAGTTCATCAGCAACATTTTCCAGCGCCGGTGCCCGTAAAGCAAACAGCAAGGTTAAGCCATCGGCTGAGGCACTGAGATCTTTGACGTCATATAAAGCATTTTCAGCAAACAAAGCGCTGGTAAGATCAGTCTCTGCCGATTGCGCAAAGGCATTTTGTTTCAGCAGCAAACGGGCACCGGGATTAAACGCCGAGGGATCTGTCAGGTCGGTTTGATAAAACTCATCTTCGTTAAGCAACAGCGCACGTTCAACAAAGGCCAGCGCAATTTCCTGCACTACAGGATCTGTCGGTTCATCCTGCACGCTGATATCCGCTTTGCACGCTACCAGCGCCATACAGACTACTGTAAGGCATAGCCTTGTTATTATTATCATTATTCTGACACCGGCTACTGTTTACTGCTTGTTTACGTTTTCGAGCCAAACAAAATGGCGAAGTCAACAGCTTATCGCCGCATTGACAGCAGAGCAAGTTAAAATTTATTGTAAAAATCCACCTCCATAGGAGGTGGC
>NZ_JABSOD010000016.1:19086-90940 GCF_013283795.1 Rheinheimera lutimaris | reverse complement strand
CTTCGCCGGCCGCGATGCCGCTGTTAATGTTAAAGCCACCATCGGCAGTAATATCAATAGTGCCGCCGGCGCTTTTTAATTTTGATCTGACCCCAATTATTTTGCAAGGCTATTACGTCAGAGAATAGTCCCTGGCAGGTGAGGTAAATAAACAGAATATTGCTGTCCAAAGCAGACAATAATGACAGCTGCGTCTGATGCTGCCTTTTGCGCAAAATATAAACAGTTATTGAAAATTTAAGATGGTAGCCACAAAGATTTTGGCTAACTCTAAGATAAACCACCGCCACCTTGCTAGTTATTTCAGCAAAATGGCAGTGATTAATGGTGGGATCACTTATTTGGACACTTGGACGGGACAATTTGGAAACAAAACCACCGCCACCTTGCTGGTTATTTCAGCAAAATGACGGTGATTGATGGCGGGATCACTTATTTGGACACTTGGACGGGACACCCCTTTTTCCGAAACTTAAAAACCATTAAGGCAAAACTCTCCTTCCAAGTATTCGCTGTTAACCACCCCATTAACTTTGTACCTCAATACGCTAAATCCATTAACAATCAAATTGCAGAATTCATCCCTATATTGGACTTCCCCCTCGAACTCAAACTCAATACCACCAGACATCTTGATAGTTACTCCGTTCTGATTTTCAATAACACCATCTATTAGATATTGCTTATCGAAAGGTCTTCCTTGAGGGCCATCCGGTAAAAAAAATGAAAAAGATTCTTTATTTGAAATCCAGTCTTTTATGTATTGAATAGTATTCATAATTTAATAATCCAATCTTTGTTCGGGTTTGGTAGGAATATTTGTATGCCACCGCCATGCAACTCTGGCAAAGTTCCAACAGTTCCCGTTTGTGGTGCTGCGGGGCCTTCATAGTACTTGGTTCCCTTAGGCACTTTAATAACAGCTTGATTCAGAAATGTATTGCCCCATTCAGGCAATACAGCGCTGTCTAACTGTGATTGCAACGGACCTGCAGATTGTTCCGGCGTCCAATAACGACCATCAATAGCCGCATCACCACCATAGTCCCGATAAAAATATTGATCCGTGTCAGCTACTTTTTCCGTGTAAGAACCGCTGCGGAATGTAGAAGCCGGCGCGCGCAAGTCATTTGAGTTACCAAGAGGCCCTTCTTCATGCGGCCCAAATTTCGTTCCACTAGTGTTTGGAGCTTTCCCTACATCATCAACCTTAGCCACCGCGCCAGCCGATTTAGCACCTATTTTCAAGCCAAGTATCGCAATACCCTCGACACCCGCAAAGTAGCTGGCAATAA
Organism: Rheinheimera lutimaris; assembly: GCF_013283795.1. Lineage (GTDB taxonomy): Bacteria > Pseudomonadota > Gammaproteobacteria > Enterobacterales > Alteromonadaceae > Alishewanella > Alishewanella lutimaris. The sequence goes on along the minus strand of NZ_JABSOD010000016.1, from coordinate 89,645 downwards.
CCCCTTGCTCTATACCGACTGCCCCGGCAAACGTCTGTGGGCTGCCAAATGTCGAGCCATCACCGATGAGTGAGTGGTAGCCTGAACCATCAAGCGGGCTGGATGTTGAGCCTAAGGTTAAAACAAATGCTCCAGTTTTCCCTAAAAACTGCGCCGCCTGCCAGCTTTCATTTGTCACCGATGCCGCCGTCCAGCCTATAAAATCACCCAGACCACCTTCTGCTGCCCCTGTATTTAATCCATAGCCACTGTACGCTGATTCACGCTGGTCCTGATAGAAGTTTATCGCTCCATCAAAGTCTATATCATTACCGACACCCGGTATGGTTTCATTTTGTAAGGCAGCGTATTCTCCTCTTTTAATAGCGTTATCCAGATTCTCGTCTGCATACTTTTGGCCTTCATCGTAGTAGTCTTTGTGCAAACGATCTGACTCTTCAAATTCACTTTGCTGCTCGGTAAAGCTTTTCTCCGGCATCGGTGGTGCATCAGCTACGCGGTACTCCTCCTCCGGTAACGGCTCCTGCAGTGCAACCAATTGTACTGACAAATCTGCAACCATGGCCTCAAACTCTTTAGCTTTCGCCCAGTCGGCCGGGTTATCACTGTCCCGCAGTTGCTGAATAATGTCCGTGACATGCTTCACTTGCGCCATAATCGCCGCGGATTCTTCCGGTGATTTCTTGTTGAAGCTATCAATAAGGCTTGCCAGCTCACTTACCGCATCCACTGCATCTTTCAGGGTTTGGTTTTTAACCGTTAAATCCAAATCCGCCTTAGTACGCTCTATGCTGTACAGCTCTTTATCTACGGCATCAACATCACGGTTTAACCCCTCCGGCTCTGCCTCTTTGCCGCCTACGGTAATATTGCCGTTGCCTATGGTGGCTAAGGTTTTGCCTTTGTCGTAGTTGCTGCCGCTATGCAGGCCCAGGTTGGTAGTGCCTGATGGCTGGTCTTCGCCTTTGCTGTCTTGCGGCGGTGTGGTTACCCCTTTTGGTGGCGCGGTGGTGTTATCGCCCGGTAGCGTGCTGACATTTAACGCCACGCTGCTACTGGTGTTGTAGTGGGTGTTGGTTAAATCTTCAAAGCTTAAGCTGCCGGTATTTAAGTTTAAATTACCGGTGTCGTTACCGTTTTCATCTACGCTGGCTATCAGCGCGCCGGTAATGCCGGTGTGGCCGTTAACATTAATATCTACCGGCCCGCCGGAGGTAATGCTGCTAAGCACGGTTTCTTTGTCATAGTAACGGCCATTGCTGACATTCACCCCGCCGTTAGCGCTGTTAGCGTCACCGGCCTGGCCTAATGCTGTGGTACGGGTTTCTTTTGTCGGGTCAGCATTGGCGCCGCCTTCATTGGTGTAAGCCCCGTCAAAGCTCATGCCGCCACTGATCCCGGCGCCGTGGTTTGAGCCGTAGTTAAGGTTTTGCACCGACTGCAGCGTTAAGTCACCGCCGATACTGGCAGTCAGGCCTTTATCGGCCAGGATATTGGCACCCACCAGGCTGGCATCCCCCTGTGTGGTGATATCCATGGTTTCTGCCGCCGACAGGCCGGCATTGGTATAGGTGGTGCTGTGGTCACGCTGCTCGCTCATGCTTAAGCTGCCACTGATTGACGGCCCGCCTGCCGCAGCGCCCCATACCGTTTGGCTGACATTAATATTGCCCTGCTTGCTCTGGCTTTGGCTGTCGAGTGTGCTTACCCCGGCCTGCATGTTAAGCGAACCTACGTCCAGTACCATTTTACCTGTACTGTCGATGGTTGAGCCGGTAATGGCCAACTCGCTGTCGCTGCCGGTTTTTATTGATACGCCGGCACCGGACAAGCTTGAGCCCACTGAGGTGCTTTGCAGTAATTGGTTCTCTGTAACAGAGGCATTAATATCCAGCTCCAACCCGCCGTTAAAGCCCCAGGTGGTAGAGCTGGCCGCACCGGTAATTGACTGGTCGGCAAGGTTGACTGTAGCCGTAACCAAATTGTCACTGGCTACAGCGATATTGGCCAGGTGCCAGGCTTCGTCGGTGCGCAGCATGTCAATTTGGTTGCGTAAATCGTCAATATCGCCCTGGTTTACGCCGGGCTTGCCTTGCGCTAACTCCGTCTCAAGCTGAGTTAACGTCGCCTTTAACGTGTCCTGCTGTTGCATCCAGGTTTTGTAGTTACGCCGCGTGTTTTCCAACTGCTCTGCGGCATCTTTTACCGCAACTGCGGCCTGAGCAACTTCTGCCGCCTGGTGCGTTACCATTACGTTTACTTCTGCCGAGCCGGTGGTGGTTTTGTTGGTCTCGCTGTACGTGTCGGTAACATCGGCTACCCGCACGTTACCACCGGCGGTCAGGCTAAGCGCACCCTCTTTGTCGCCATCCGTATCGGCCTCAATATGGCTGCCTTCAATATTGATATTGCCTATCGAATCAAAGGTCACGCCGGCGCCGGCTTTAATCTCACTGCCTTTGTGCTGCGTGCTGTTGGTGCGGGTTTCAGATTCAAGGTAATCGGCATTGGCAATGGTTAAGCTTATCCGGCCACTGTCTTTGCTTTTATCAAGCGTATCTTTAAGTAAACCTGCCGGGTCGCTGAATACCTTCGCCACGTCACCAAAGCCAACGTTCATCTCTTTACGGTATTGGTAGGTCTCTGTCGTCTCCTTCGCCGCCAGCACCTGTATATCGCCGATATCGGTTTCAACTGATATGCCTTTATCCGCATCCAGCACCGAGCCTATTACCGTGGCGCTGCCGGCATCGATAATAATATTGCCGGTAGCATTAATTACCGAGCTGTCGGCGGTGGTGCTGGCAACGCCGTTTAGTGCTTCAGTAGAGGAGAACAAGCTGCCGCCGCTTAAGAAGCCGCCGGATTTACTGCGTGACTCGCGAATGCTGCTCTCTTCGCCGGAGGCTATCAGTACCTCGTTAAAGGCGCTTAAGCCGATATTGTCACCGTTTAGCTCACTGGCCAGAATGGTTAGATTGTTATCAGCATTGAGCAGTATATTACCCTCTGCAGTAAGGGTTGAGCCGGCCAGTAAGTCGTCCTGCGCCAGCTCTTCACGGCTTTTTGATTTTAAGCCGCCAAAGCTGCTTTTGCTGGTGTGGCTGTAGTCGTAATCCTGGTAAGTGCCGGCGGTAACGGTAATATCCTTACCATAGGCAATAATATTTTGCTCTGCATCAAGCTCGCCGCCCACCAGGGTGATATTGCCGCCAGGCAGTTCAACCACATTGCCGGCTTCATCTACTGTGGCATTAAGCAAAATATTCGCCGCGGTAATGTTAGTGCCCTGCACTTCTTCGTGCATGCTTACCGTTTCGGTAACTTTTTTCTTAAAGGTGCTCTTTTTGGTGGTTTTATCCGCATCGTAGTGCGATTCCACCACCGCCAGCAGGTTCATCTCATTGCCTGCGGCAAGGGCGGCTATGCCACCGGCATTAAATTGCGCCCCCTCCGACTGCAAATTATTACCCGCCACCACGCTTAAATTACCGCCGGCGTCAAAGCTGACCACATCATAAGTGCGGTTAAGCTCGATATCGTGGCCGCCTTTAAAGTACTTTTCATGGCCGCTGAGTTTTTCTACTGCGCCCAGCAGTACGTCGTTACCGGCGTTCAGGCTGATATCGCCTGCGGCGCTGAACTTACTGCCTTGCAAGTCGATATTGTTACCGGCTGTCATGCTTAAGCTGTCGTTAGAAATAATTTGCGGCGCTTTACCTACCGTGGTGTAGGTAGTGCTGTTATTGCCGTTTTGTACCGTGTGCTGGCTGAATTCAACGCGGTTAATAATGTCGCCACCGGCATCCAGAATTACCTTACCACCGCTTAGCAGGTTTTGGTTGATCAGATCTTTGCCGGCGCTGATGCTAAGTATATCGCTGCCGGTTAAGCTGCCCTGGTTGGTAAAGTTACCGCCGATATCTAACCACAGCGTGTCGCTTTGCTGGTTCATATTGTTGGTAAAGTCGCCCCCCAGCTGCAGGCCCAACAGCTTGTCGCTGTCGAAAAAGCCAAAGTTGCCCATTTCCAGGCCGTTTTCACTGCGCAGAATAAGGCCTTCGCCGGCCGCGATGCCGCTGTTAATGTTAAAGCCGCCATCAGCGGTAATATCAATAGTACCGCCGGCACTTAAGGTAACGCCGTCTGCCAGTAAATCATTTTGGCTGATGGCAGCGTACAGCCCTTGCTGGCCCTGATTAATGGCGTTAGCATCGAAGCCTAAATCTTCGGTTAGCACGCGCATTTGTTCGTCGGTAATAAACACATTTTGCCCGGCCGGTTGGCTGCTGTTGCTATAGTTGCCGCTTTGCTGTGCACTGCCTTTTTGCGCTGTCAGCGTGCCTTGCTGGTTATCTACCAGGCCTTTGATAATAAGATCGGGGTTGTAGCCGCCACTGCCTGCAATATTGCCGTTACCTACCGCGCCGCCACCTTGTTGCTGCGGTATAGCCGGAGCATTAGCGGAAGCGGCAGAGAGGCTGTTGCCTACATTCAGCGTTGCAAAGCCGGCGCTTTGGATGCTGATACCGGAGTGCACAGCGCTAACCTGTTGCCGGCCGATAACGCTGCTGCCTGCTGTTAACTCAGTATTATGCTTGGCGTTATTATCGTGCCAGTCTGCATTTACGCTGCCGGTGCTGCCGGCAACTACGCCGCTGGCCGCGCGCTCTGCCGTGCCGGTGCTTTTGGCATTACCGCTGCTGCGGTTAACCACCACGTTGCCGCTGCTATTGGCCGTGGCGCTATTGCCACGCGAAGCACTGCCGCTACTGCCATTGGCGTTGGTGTTCGGCCCTTGCAGCGTTAACGGGTCTGTATCACCTAAAGTGGCATCTTCGGTTAAATTGCCGGTAATATTACCTCCGGCTACTATGGTGCCGTAGCCACCACCGGTAAAGGTTATTTCCTCGTATGAGCCTGAAGCTCTCACCTGTCCGGTAGGTTCCGGATTCCCTGGTTCAGCACACCCGGTCGCTTCACCAAAACCGTCTGTATAGTACAGCATACAACCGTTATCCCACTCTTCTTCCTTCACGGTAACGGTACTAACCTGTTTGTTCGTTGCGCTATAGTTCTTTAAGCTGGTACCGGTAAGGCTGATGTCCTGCCCCGCTGAGATAGTACTGTAATTATTGGTAATATTGCCATGCAGGCTAAGATTTCGCCCGGCAGCAATAACCCCAACTTTGCCGTTAAGCTGCGCTTCATAATGCTGGGAGGTACCTGTTTCATAAGTAATCCAATAGCTATTAATTTGATAGAAATTGTCAAAATAATGCGCCCACGGCTCACCGTTTGGGTAACGGTGCCACTGTGTCACTCTGTCTTCGGTATAGGTCAACGTACCGGTATGGTCATTCAGAATAGTACCGCTGATACTTAAATCCTGCGCGGCGGCGATACTGCCGCCGGTATTGGTTACCGTAGTGCCGCTGATAATGGCATCCTGGTTGGAGTAGATATTCGCGGTATTGTCGACATTGCCGTCGATGGTGAGCAAACTACCGGCAAACACCAGGTTACGGTTGTTGATATTGCCGTTAATATCTAAATGGCTACCCGCCGCCAGGGTGCCGTTATTAGTGGTGTCTTTCACATCCAGCGTTAATACGCTACTGCTGCTGACTATGCCGTCATTGGTAAGCTTATTCAGGTCCAGCACCGCATTACCGCCGGCACGGATCACACCAACGCTGTTGTTGGTGAGTTCTTTGCCGCTGATATCCAGCGTACCGCTGGCGACAATAGTGCCGCTGTTGCTGATATTGGCATCTGAGTGCAGGTTTATATTGCGCCCGGCACTGATATGCTCGCCGCTTTGCAGCGCTATGCTGCTTTTGCTGTCCAGCGCAATATCACGCGCCTGCATCCGGCCTACGCTCAGGCTGTTAACGGCAATATCCAGCAAGCCGTCAGATTGCAGCAGGCCGGCGCTGTTGTTCAGTGTGCGCACGTCAATATCTATGCCGTTTGCGCCTGATACGGTACCGCTGTTGGTCAGGGTGCCGCTGCTGTCGATATCTACTTTGCCGCTGCGACTGGCTAAGGTGCCGCTGTTGGTTAGGGTTGCCGCATTAACGGTTAACAGGTTGGCAGCAGAGATTTGCCCGGCATTTCTCAGCAAAGTGCCGCCACTGAGGCTGATAGCACCGTTACTGATAATACGTGCGCCGGCGGCATCGTTGGCGATTGAACCGGCAGTAATGGCCAGGTTGCCCGAGCCGGCTAACAAGATACTGCCGTTATTGTTATCCAGTGCAGCGGCATTTAATGTCAGGTTAGTGCCGTTAGCAGCAATATGGCCGCTGCGGTTAGTCAGCGCGGCGCTGCTGATACTGCTTGAACCACTGCTATCAGTACTTACAATGCGGCCGTCATTGTTGTTCAGGCCGCCGCTGGCGGTTAGCTGATACTGGCCGGCGCTTAACACGCCATAGCTGTTATTCAGGTTACCCTGTGCATTAACCAGCAGCTGTGCGGCACTTTGCACGGTACCGGCCTGCTGGTTTAAATGTGAGGCACTGTTCAGCGTTAAGCTGCCGCTACCACTGTGGTTAATTTGGCCGTTGCTGTTGTTTAACTCACCACTGCGGGTAATTATGCTGAAGTTGTTATTAGTGGCCTGAATAACGCCACTGTTATTGCTCAGGCTGGTAGCACTGATTTGCGCATTATCAGTACCCGTTGATGTAATAGTGCCGGCGTTATTATTTAACACAGCGCTGGTCAGGCTAAGGTTTTGCCCCTGCAGGGTACCGCTGTTGGTCACGTTGCCGCTGGTATCAATGGTCAGGTTGGCGTCGCTTAACAGGCTGCCGCCCTGGTTATGCAGTGCACTGGTTACCAGGATATCGCCCTTGCTGTACAGCTGGCTGTTATTAACAAAGGTGCCGCTGCTGCTCAGTTGCATGCCTTGTTCTGCGTACACAGTACCGGCACCGGCAATACTGTTTTGAATATTTGCCGTACCGGCGCTGGCAATACTGCCACCGGCATTGTTGATGCTGCCGTTGTTACCCAACAACAAGCTGCCCAAACCGGCGTGAATAATGCTGCCGCTGTTGCTTAAATTACCGCCCAGGCTCATATCCAGGCTGCTGTTATGCACAGTACCGCTGTTGCTCAGCTGTGCCACGTTAAGTTGCAAGCCATTAGCGCTATTGCCGGCATTAATCAGCACGGCACCACTTTGGTTGTCCAGAATGTCACCACTGTAAGCGGCAGCGTTACTTTCGATACGGCCGCTGTTTTGCAGCAGGCTAAAGCCGGCTACATCCAGATTAGCTGCCGACAGAGTGCCGCTGTTTTCCACATCGGCTGCCGTTATTACCGCACTATTGCCGCCGTACAGTAAATGGCTGTTATGCAGGCTGGCGCCGGCCAGTTGCAGGCTATTGTTTGCCGACACGCTGCCGGCATTGCTGATAGCCCGGTCCGGCGCATTGACTGTAATATCATTGGCTACCAATACCGCACCGGCCTGGTTGCTCAGCCCTGCATTAAGCTGCAGGTGTTGCTGCGCCTGCAAAGTACCGCTGTTTACCACATCGGTGGCATTCAGTACCAGGTTGACGTTTGCGGCGATAGTACCGCTGTTGCTTAAGGTGCCGGCCTGCGACAAGGTAAAGGTGCCGCTGCCCAGATGCAGCAATTTGCCGTTGTCGTTGCTCAGGTTGTCCAGTACCAGCTGCCAGTTATTGCCGTGGCTGGCAACTGTGCCGTTGTCGTTCGTCAGCTGGCTGATACCGGTTAGCTGCAGCGCATTGTCGCCGCTGTCGCTGGCCAGGATCACGCCGTAGCTGTTATCCAGCGCGGCAGTACTTAATGCCAGGGCTTGCGCATTAATGGTGCCGCCGCTGTTATTCAGACTTTGTTGACTGCTTAACAGTGCGGATGTGGCCTGAATGCTGCCACCGCTGTTATCAATTTGCGCCGCATTGGCTGTTAAAGTATTCGTCGCCTGCAATAAACCAGTGTTATTGCTGAGCACTCCACTGAGTTGCACGTCAACAGTATCAGCTATCAGGTTGCCGTTATCATTGTTCAGCTGCAGCGCACTGATATCCAACTGAGTGTTGCCGAGGATAGTACCGGCGTGATTGTTGATAACGGTGCCGGCCAGTTGCATATCGGCTTCTGCCGCTATCCGCCCCTGCCGGTTATCCAGTGCGGTAGTGTGCAGCAACATAGCGCCTGCGCTTTGCACCGTACCGCCGCTATTGTCCAGCTCTGCCACGTTAAGCTGCAAATCTGACTGCGAAATTAGTGCACCGCCGGCGTTGCTGATATTACCGCCGCTGATATTCAGCCGGCCGGCGCTGTAGATTTCGCCGGCGTTGTTATGTAACGCTACGGCATTAATTTGCAACTGCCCCGCAGCAGCAATAATGCCACTGCCGTTATTCAACTGCTGCGCATCCAGACTCAGTGTTGTGCCGCGGATAGTCCCGGCCTGATTATTAACATCACCGCCAACGGTTAACGTAAGCTGCTCAGCGCTGAGTATGCCTTGTTGGTTGTTGAGCTCTGCGGCTGATACCTGCATAGTGCCGTTGCTGAGAATTTGGCCAGCTGCATTATTCAGCTGCTGTGTGGCTTGCAGCGACATAGTGCCACTGCCGGTATGGCTGATTTGGCCACTGTCGTTGTTAATCTCAGCGGCAGTAACTACGGCAGCGTTGCCAAACTGCAGTAATCCGCCCTGGTTATCCAGCGTATTTTTTATGTTTAGTGCCGTTGCCTGCTCTGCTGTAAACAGCATATTGCCGCTGTTGTTTAAACTATCTGCGGTTAAATCAGCAGCACCTTGCAGTTGCACAGTGCCACTGTTACTCAGCTCTGCCGTGCTAATGGTACTGTCACCGGTGATTAACCAGTCCGCACTGTTGTGAAGTTGCCCGGTTGCCTCAAGCTGTGCGCTGCCTTCTGCCACTAAGACGCCACCATCCAGCTGCAGCTCGCGGCCGGTTACACTTAACCGGCCGTCTGCGCCGGTTTGATACACCGCTCCGGCAGTTTGGCTAAATTGCTCAGCATTGATGCTAAGTTGCTGTGCCTGAATATGCCCGGCGTTGCTAACTGTGGCGCTATCTAAGGTCAGTGCACTGCTGTTAAGGGTGCCGCTGTTGTTAAACACCGTGGTTGTAAGGGTGCTGCTATCGCCTTGCAGCAGTGCCCCGGCGCTGTTCTGTAATTCTTTTGCTGTCAGTTGCTGAGTGCCACGGCTGATGATACGGCCCTGATTAACCGCAGTGCCGCTGATATTCAGCTGCTGCGCTGCGCTGTCCTGCCATTGCCCCTGCTGATTAATACCGGCGATAACATCACCACTTTGCTGTAACTGTGCGGCACTAAGCTGCATAGTATCGGCGGCGGCAATTAACCCGCTGTTTTGCAGCGTACCAGCCGCGGCAATATTGACGGTTTGACCATAAGTGCTGCCGTTGGTAATAATATCTGAGCGCTGTGAGCGCAGCGCCAGCTCGCCACCGGCGATAGTATCTTTTAATTCTAACCGGCCATCCGCCGTTAGCTGCAGGCTGTCTACCGAAGAAATAAGCCCCTTACTGCGCACCCCCAAACCGGCTTCGGTACCAATTAAACTAATGCTGTTGGCATACATGGCACCCAGCGCCGAGGCATCTAAGGCAAACTGATAAGCCGGGTTGCTGTCCGGTTGATTAGCATTAGCCTGCGCTTGCAGCGACTGGTAATCGTAATAATTGCTGCCGGTGCGGATATTCAGCTCGTTAGCATACAGGGCGGCATTTAATGTCATGGCGCGGGTAAGAATGTCGAACTTGTTTACATTGGACGCGTTAAGGCCGGCGCCGTCGATAGCCACATCGCCGCCGCTGATGTTAATGCCCAACAGGTTGCCGTTAAGTAAATCCGGAATACCGGTAGCCAACACCACCCGTGGTGTATTGATAAAGCCACAACCGTTACAGCTGATACCATTAGGGTTGGCTAACACAAACTCAGCGGAGTCACCCAGCACTTCGGTATAACCCAGTAAACTTGAACGGCCGCTACCGGTAACTTCGGCCAGAATAAGCCTGGCGGTGCCGGCAGCTAAACGGCGGTTACCGTCGGTCCAGCCACCCAGTGCAGATAACGCCGGCCCCTGGCTGTTATTTAAAATTAAACCGTCTGCAGTAACGTTAAACTGCATAAACTGATTGTGCGACACGCCGCTTTGGCCTGGCGCTGCAATATCAATCACGTCAGTACCGTTAGCCGAGTGCTTTTGCGCGGCCTGTTGCCCGGCGGCCAGTTGTGCGGTGTTGTTAGCAGCTTGCGCGGCCGCCCTGGCTGCGGCTGTGGCCTGTAATTGCAAGCGCAACTGCTCACGCCGCTCTGTCAGCTCAAAATCTGCAGGGGGTCTGTGTGAGCGCTCAATGCCATGCGCCGCCATAAGCAGCGGGTTACCTGCTAAAACGATGACTAACGTGCGTGCTACAACAAGGCGCCATTTCATGCTAAACATACCGGTTCTTCCTGACTTAAAAATTTAATCTGACAGAGACATCGATTTCCTGCTGCTTTTGCTGCAGAAAATCCGGCACTCTGAGCGCACGGGCGTAAGAAATTGTGATACTGAGGTTGCGATCAAACAGTTTGACGCCAACCACCGAGCCGGCGACCCACTCGCGGCGCTTATCCGGGTATTCAGGCAAGTTAGACCAGCCGGCATCTACACCAAAGAAATAGTGCAACTGGTTCAGCTCTGCCCAATCGGTTTGCAGTGGCAGGCTGATATCGTTGCGCAAGTAACCGCCTTTATAACCAAACAAGCTGCTTTGTGATAAACCGCGCACCGAGTAACGCCCGCCGACGGTGAGACCTTCAGACGCCAGGATCACCTTAGGCGAATAAAGTAGTTCCGCCGAGGCGGCATAAAGCAACGGCTGCCCGGCCAACTCCAGTTGCGTGTTATAACCAACATTCAGCCGGTACTTGGTGAACTGAAAATCATCCTCAGCCGCCACCACTTGCCGCTTAGCATCAAACCAGGCCACACTTTTGATAATGCCGGCATTGAAGCTGAGAGTACCCTGCGGCAGAAAATGCCGGTAACCGGCAGCCAGATCCCAAACATACAAGGTTCTGGACGAGGTTTCTAAAAAGATGTCTTCAATGTAGTTTTTGCTGTCTTTGCGGGTAAAGCCGAGTGTAAAGTCAAGCTTGCCGGTTTGGCTGCGATACAGATTGCGGCCCAGTTGCATGCCGCTGTTAAGTGAGGAGCCGGAAATGGAAAAATCTATCACATTACCTACTACCGTTTGCTCATAGGCATAGTAGTTATTACTCAGGGAAAACTGCCAGTAACCAAACGGCAATGACCAGGACGCAGCGTAACTGCGTGACTCGGCGTGCGGTAACTCATGACCGCCAATGTTGGTAGATGCCGATAGAAAGGCGGTGTCGTTCAGGCCAAACACATTGTCAAATACCAGGTTGCCATCTAACTGATACTCACCGGTACTGGCCACACCGTTATTATTAACGCCCAACGAGCCGCGCCACGGCCTGGCAGTCTGATTGGCGATACCCACCAGGGTGCCGCCCTGCTCTGCACCCGGCGTCAGGTCTACTTTGGCATTGTTCCGGGCCACGCTATTAAGGTTCTCAATACCGTGCTCCAGCGCGCGGATATTCAACACCTCACCGGGCTGTGCCGGAAAGGCCCACTTCAGCTGCTGCGGCGTAATACTGCCGTCAACAGAATCAAAACCTTCAATCACGCCTTCGACCACCACCAGGTCTAAGCTGCCGTCAGATAAATCTTGCGGGGCGATATAAGCGCGGCTGGTGACATAGCCTTGTTCAAGATACAAATTGGAGATGGCGCCCACCAGAGCGTTGATATGCGCCAGGCCCAAACATTGCCCGACAAAAGGCTGCGTGATCTGAGTGATCTGTTTCGGGCTAAGTTTAACGCTGCCTTGTACATTAATAGCGTTAACAGCAAAACACTGCTCTGTGTTTTCCAGCGCAGAGAAATCAGTAATAACAGCCTCAGGCCGCTGCAAACGCACTTCAGGCCGCTGTTGCAGCGGTGCTATTTGCTGCTCCAGCCGGTCTAAGCCCTGTTTAAGCTGTTTTTCGTGCTCAGACAAGCTTTGCGCCTGCACGCCAAAGCCTGCCACATACAGTAGCAGCCATAATAGCCGGGCGGTTGTTAAATACTTCACTGAGGCATCTTCCCTGGCATTTACCACACAGCCGCCGGCAAAACCGGCGCCGTAACTATATACCGGCAAACAGCATAGAAAAGCGCAATGGCGTACTGTTGCTAACTGGCAACGGGAAGTACAACAAACGAATGCGACTAAGCTAATGCAACCACTGCCGTCATTAACATTCATAACGAACGTTATTAGACCAGCGGCTTTGCGTCCTGCCCTTTCGGTGCAGTTTGCCCTTTAATTGTCTTAGCCTGTGAGAAGTGTTGAGAAATTAAACACAAGCTGAACAAAAGCAAGATATACAACTAATTACAAACTGACAAGTTATTTCCGGCCAATTTTGTAACAATGTTTACAAATAAAGCTCTACCGCAGCGGCAAATACACTGTTACCACTAAGCCGCCGTAGGCATGATTATGCAAAGTAATATCGCCATGATGCATATCGACAATTTTCTTAATAATTGCCAGCCCCAAGCCCGACCCACCACTGCCGCGGGCTATATCGCCCTGAGTGAAAGGCTCGAACATGGCTTTCATCTGTTCATCCGGAATGCCAGGGCCATGATCACGAATTTGCAGGTAAATCCGCTTGCGGTTGCGCTCATAGCCGGTGGATATTTCAATATCACCATCGCTGTAACGCAGTGCGTTTTCCAGCAAATTATTCAATACGCGTTTAATGGCTATACGCCGCAGCATGGTATCAGGCAGGTTTTTTGCCAATTCAGCAGAAATATGCCGCTGTTGTAAATGCTCGGCCTGTATCAACTCCTGCACTAAGGTATTGAGGTTCTCTTTCTGGCCGGGCTCTTCTTTATGATGGCGCAGGTAGTCAATAAACTGGTCGATAATGGCGTTCATATCGTCAATATCGTTAATAATGCCTTCGCGGATCCAGTTGTCCGGCTCCTGCATCATTTCCGATGCTAAACGGATACGCGTGAGCGGCGTGCGTAAGTCATGCGACACCCCGGCCATTAGCAGCGCCCTGTCCTGCTCTAACTGACGAATACCGCGCGCCATATAATTAAAGGCTTTGGTTACGGCAATAATTTCGGTAGAGCCTTTGTGCTCGGCCAGTGGCGGCGGAAACTCGCCGCGCCCCACCTGCAAGGCGGCCTGTTGCAGGCTTTTCAGCGGTCGGTTTAACTGCCGCGCAAACAGCCAGCCGCCGCTGACGCTCAGCACGCCGATTAGCAACAAGTAAAAGGTCAGTGGCGAGAAGTCAGTTTCATCCAGCCCGGTTAACGGCACCTTTACCCAGTATTGCGGTGCCTGAGGTGGCCGCACCCAAAACGCATAGCTGGCACCCTGGGCTACCCGCACCTCAGCTTCGCCGCCTAATTCGCGTGACATCAGATCAGAAAAGTAGGCGTAGTAACTGGCCTCTGCCAACCCCTGCTGTAATGCTTGCTGCTCGGTATACACTTCAATGCCGGTGGCTTGCTGAAAACGCTCTGTCAACTCAGTTGACAGCACTGACTGCTGATGGCCAACGTCAATAAACACCACTTTAATTTGCTTGGCAATAAGGTGGTTAATTTGCTGCGTAGTGGGTTTTATCACATAAAATGCCACCGACAGGTAAGACACCAGTTGGTTGATCAGTAACAACAAACCAATCAGGAATACGGTTTGGCCAAAGGCACTGCGCGGGAAGCAACGCATCTAGCTGACGCTGCCATCCGGCACAAATACATAACCCAGGCCCCATACTGTTTGAATATAGCGCGGGTTAGCGGCGTCGTCCTCCAGCATCCGGCGCAAGCGCGATACCTGCACGTCGATACTGCGCTCCATGGCCGAGTAATCACGGCCACGCGCCTGGTTCATCAGTTTATCACGCGATAACGGCTCACGCGGATGGCTAACCAGCACTTTGAGCACCGCATATTCACCGCTGGTTAGCGGCAACAATTCATCGCCTTTGCGCATCTCGCGTGTGGCCAGGTTAAATTTAAACGGGCCAAATTCTACGCTACCCTCGGCCTGGCTGGGGGCGCCCGGCAATTCTTTACTTTTGCGCCGCATTACGGCACGAATACGCGCCAGTAATTCGCGCGGGTTAAAGGGTTTTGGCAGGTAGTCGTCGGCACCCATTTCCAGGCCGATAATGCGGTCGACTTCATCGCCTTTTGCCGTCAGCATAATAATAGGGATTTCGTTTTCCTGCTGGCGCAGGCGGCGGCAAATAGACAAACCATCCTCGCCCGGCAGCATAAGATCGAGCACCACCAGATGAAAGTTCTCCCGCTCCATCAGCCGCTGCATTTGTTCATAGTTGGCGACACTGCGCACTATATAACCTTGCTCAACCAGATAACGCTCCAGTAAAGCGCGCAAGCGCATATCATCATCAACCACAAGAATTTTTGGCGTTTCCGAACTTGCCATAGCGAAGCCTCCACGATATTTGCTCCACTATAAACGAAAAAACCGCCGGGGCGTAAAGCTGTGGCGGTTGTTTGTGTTACAAAGTTTGTCGGCGCAACTACAGCGTGCTACCGCTGGCGATTTGACCGTAAAAGCTGCTACCATCTGCAGCCAGAATTTACGGATACTTGCCGGATAATGCGCACAGATTTAATTACCCGCGAAGGCTTTGAAGCCCTGCAGCACGAGCTGAACTATTTATGGCGCGAAAAGCGCCCCGACGTTACCGCTAAAGTCGCCTGGGCCGCCAGCTTGGGTGATCGCAGCGAAAATGCCGATTATCAGTACAATAAAAAACTGCTGCGCGAAACCGACCGGCGTATTCGCTTTTTACGCAAACGGCTGGAAGTGCTGAAAATTGTCGATTATTCACCGCAGCAAGACGGCAGGGTGTTTTTTGGTGCCCGGGTTGAAATTGAAAACGAACAGGGCGAACAGCTGAGTTTTCGTATTGTCGGGCCGGATGAAATTTATGGCCGCAAAGATTACATCTCTATCGACTCGCCGATGGCGCGGGCGCTGTTAAAAAAAGCAGTGGATGATGAAGTATTGGTGGCCACCCCTACCGGCACCAAACTGTGGTTTGTAAACCATATCAGCTATGCCGCGGAACCGGCGGCACGTTAAGCAAATTGGATTTTTTGCCGCTTAAAGTGGACAATCAGCTTATTGTATTGTTTTCCGACTGACGTTTATCACCCCCTACGGGTGCCTTTTATCAGGAACTTTTTTTCTATGTCTATCATTATTAAGCAAATTGCTGCAGAGATTGCTGCCCGTCCGGAACAGGTTGCCGCTACCATAGCGCTGCTGGACGAAGGTGCAACAGTGCCTTTTATCGCCCGTTACCGCAAAGAAATTACCGGCGGCCTGGACGATACGCAATTGCGCCATCTGGATCAGCGTTTAACGTATTTGCGCGAGCTGGAAGAGCGCCGGTTGGTAATATTAAAAACCATCGACGAGCAGGGTAAATTAACGCCTGAGCTGAAAAATGACATTCTTGCTGCCGACAACAAAACCCGGCTGGAAGACTTATACCTGCCGTATAAAGCCAAGCGCCGCACTAAAGGCCAAATTGCGATTGAAGCCGGTTTATTGCCGTTAGCAGATGCATTGCAAGCCAACCCGACATTAAACCCGGAAACAGAAGCGGCGGCTTATATTAACGCCGATGCCGGCTTTGCTGATACCAAAGCGGTGTTAGATGGCACCAAATATATTTTAATGGAGCGTTTTGCCGAAGACGCCAACCTGCTGGCACGCTTACGCCGCCATCTGGCAGAAAATGCCATGTTAAAAAGCACAGTGGTGGCCGGTAAGGAACAGGACGGCGCCAAATTCCGTGATTATTTTGCCCACAGCGAAAGCTGGAAAACCACACCGTCGCATCGCGCCCTGGCAATGTTCCGCGGCCGCAATGAGGGCTTCCTGCAGTTGCAGTTGTTGCCGGATGCCGACGAGACCACAGCACACAGCGTGTGCGAGCAAATGGTCGCCGGTCACTTTAATATTAAAGACGAAGGTCGCGCCGCTGATGGCTTTTTACGCACCGCAGTGCAATGGACCTGGAAGGTAAAACTGCACCTGCAGCTGGAAAACGACCTGTTAAGTGAACTACGCGAGCGCTCTGAAGAAGAAGCAATTAAAGTGTTTGCCCGCAACTTAAAAGACTTACTGATGGCGGCACCGGCCGGCATGCGCACTACGCTGGCGCTGGATCCGGGCCTGCGCACCGGCGTTAAAGTAACGGCGATAGATGAAACCGGCAAGCTGTTAAGCCAAAACACTATTTTCCCGCATGCGCCACAAAACGCCTGGGACAAGTCGGTACGTACCCTGGTAGCACTGTGCCAACAACATAAAGTGGAACTGATTGCTATCGGCAATGGTACGGCCTCGCGTGAAACCGACAAACTGGCCGCTGAAGTAATAAAAGCGCTGCCGGATCAACAAATACAAAAAATCATGGTGTCGGAAGCCGGCGCATCCATCTATTCCGCCTCTGAGCTGGCGGCGCTGGAGTTTCCGGATCTGGATGTGTCGCTGCGCGGTGCGGTATCGATTGGCCGCCGCTTACAGGACCCGTTAGCAGAGCTGGTAAAAATTGAACCTAAAGCCATTGGCGTAGGACAATACCAGCATGATGTAAACCAAAGCCTGTTAACTAAGTCGCTCGATGGCGTAGTGGAAGACTGCGTAAACGCCGTTGGTGTAGATTTAAATACTGCCTCAGTACCGCTGCTGGCGCGGGTAGCCGGGTTAAATAAAACCCTGGCACAAAATATTGTGTTCCACCGTGACAGCAATGGCCGCTTTAATGAGCGTAAAGAACTGCTTAAAGTGCCGCGTTTGGGACCAAAAGCCTTTGAACAGGCCGCCGGCTTCTTACGCATTAATAATGGCAAAAACCCTTTGGATGCCTCTGGTGTTCACCCGGAAGCCTACCCACTGGTGGAAAAAATACTCAGCACGCATCAAAAAAGCGTTGAGCAAATCATCGGCAACAGCAGTTTTTTAAACAGTGTTGATGCCAAAGCCTTTGCTGATGAGCATTTTGGTGTGCCTACCATTACGGATATCTTAAAAGAGCTGGATAAGCCAGGCCGCGACCCAAGGCCGGAATTTAAAACAGCCAGCTTTAAAGACGGCGTAGAAACCTTAAAAGATTTAACCGGCGGCATGTTGCTCGAAGGCGTGGTAACCAATGTCACCAACTTTGGTGCCTTTGTCGATATTGGCGTACATCAGGATGGTTTGGTGCATATTTCATCACTGACCGATAAATTTGTCAGCGATCCGCATCAGGTAGTAAAAGCCGGTGATGTGGTAAAAGTAAAAGTACTGGACGTAGACATTGAGCGCAAGCGTATTGCCCTTACCATGCGAATGGACGAACAGCCGGCGCCGAAAAATGCCGACAAAACCGCAAACAGAAATGCCGACAAAACCACACCGCGTCAGCAACAGGGCAAAAACTCAGCGCCACGCCCGGCCAAGGCAGCAGACAACAATGCCGCTATGGGTAATGCCTTTGCGGAAGCTTTTGCCAAACTGAAGAAGTAAAGTAGCGGGTACAACACACTGCAGCGACGGTTAAGCTTGCTGCAGTGATTGCCTGACTTGCGGTTCAGTTGCGCGTTGATAAAACCCGGCGATAACATCGCGGCGCAGCTGCATTTGCGCACTGATGGCAAGAGTATCACGTTGCGGGTAAACGATGGCATTACTGCCGCTGTCGTCTGACACACGATAGCTTATTTCGGTTTGCTGCAGTTGCTCAGCAAAACCGGCACGGCCACTTGCACCGTCAGTTGTGCCCGTTGGCTCAGCCGCGGCGGATGCAGGCTCAGCAGATTCAGTCTCAGCCGGTTTAGTTTGTGCTATAGCCGATGCTTGCTGCACCAGCTCAGCCTGCGCCTGAATTTGCCGCATTGCCGCTTCAGCGGCAATGCGCCGGTCTGCTGCAGACGGCTCTGCCGGTGCCAATGCCGCGGCACGCACCTGCTGCATTTTTTGCACTGTAGCCTGCGGATCACCCGGAATCGGCGAGATATCAATCGACACTTCACCACCGACAGCATATTGCTTGCCGTCAGGGCCTAACTCATAAGAGTAAGACGGCGCGCCGGCATAACGGCCACCCACCGCTGCATGTGCTTGTTCATGGGTTTTAACTTCCTGATCACGCGCCTTCAGCTCACGTACGTCCGCCTGCTCTTGCTGTTCGGCTTGCTGTTTTGCTTCTTGCTGCTGTTTTGCTTCCTGTTGCTCAGGGCCGGCTTGCTGCTGTTCGCCTTCAGCATTTTGCTGAGATGACTCCTCGCCCCGACCCTCTATCGCTTGCTGAGTTTCAGTTTCTTTGCCATTGGCGCCATACAAATTTACCTGTGACTGAGCACCGTTCGCACTACGCACCTTTTCGTCGGTAACCAGCGGCTTTTCCGCCGATGACTTCTCAAGCTCTTTTACCGGCTCAAACAGATCCCGGCGCAGCGCATCACGCCGCGCCATTTCAGTCGGCGGGTTCGCCGTATTGATACTGACATTCGGATAGTTTGATACCAGCATAGTCATCAGACGCGAATATCTATCACACTGCCAAGCACATCATCAGCAGTTTGAATGCTTTTAACATTCGCCTGGGCATTGCGCTGCTCCTGCCCCAACTGCACCAGGCTGTTGGTTAATGACCCCGGTTGCTCTGCAGTTTGCGCAGTACGGGGCTGCTCTGCGGCGGCAGTTTGTGCTACCGCTTGCTCAGTTTCATTTTGCCGGTTGGCACGGGTCTGGCGGTTTATGTCCAGCGTAGCCTCTGTTACACCGGCACTGGCACGGGCAAAACCCTGCACACCAGAATATAAAGCAGATTGAATATCCATGATACAACTCCGGTAATCTTAGCAAACACTGGTCAATTATTAACCAAAACACCGCAAAATGGAAGCGCCGCCTTAGGCTAAAAGGTTGTAACGGCCTTAACTTTGTTGCCCGGACAGACCTAACCACTGCTGCAACCATTGGCCAAACTCTGCCGGATGCGAGATAAAAGGTGCATGTGAGGCATGCGGCAGTACCGTAAAGCCGGCGCTGGGTTGCAATTGTTGCAGCTGCGCGACAACAGCCGCCGGCACCAACGAGTCCAGCCGGCCAAAAATGCCGCTAACCGGCTGCTTTAACGCAGCAAACTCTGCACGTAAATCACACTGGCTGAGCAACTGCAACGCGCCGGCTACTGCCGCCGGTTGTGCCATGGGATAGGCCATAATGGCTTGCTTCAACAATTTGGTATCAGCACGGGCACTGCTGCTGCCCATCGCCTGGATAGCCAAAAAGCGCTCTATAGTTTGTTGCAGATTTTCGCTTAGGGAGCGGGCAAACTGCTGCATTACCGGCTCTGCCATCCCCGGCCAGCCGGGCTGCGTTAAAAAGCAGGGCGAAGCCGCTACCAGGCCCAACTGCTGTACCTTGTCCGGATAACGTGTAGCGATAGCAAGCGCCAGCAGCCCGCCTAATGACCAACCGCACACATAGCTGTGTGGTGGGATGTTCGCCGCCAACTCATCAACCACCGCGTCCAACCGGTAAGGCTGCGGGTAGCTTTGCTGCATACCAAAGCCCGGCAAATCCGGCGTCAACAGCTGCACCCGGGCAGCTATTTGTTCTGTAATACCTTGCCACACACCGTGGTTTACGCCCCAGCCATGCAATAATACCAGTGTTGGTTTGTCGGAACTCATTTTTCCTGCCATAGTTACAAAAATGTAAATTAAAACGGATTTTGATTTGCTCAGCGTTTTAGTGCGTCAGTTGCAACAATTGTGGCATCTCTTATTGCCCACTCCGTGTCTGTGGTGCAGTTTACCGGTGCAAAGGTTTGACCGCCAGCTATGCGATGCTTGCCAGCAAGCTCTGCCGCAATTGCCACTGGCCTTGTGCCATTACAACCTGTTGTGGCTGCCGCAGGTTGCCCGCGGTTTAACCAAGCCACGTTTTGACGAATTGCTGAGTGTGGGCTACTACCGGCAACCTTATCAGCATTGGTTACAACGCTGGAAATTTGCGCGGGACTACAGCGCCGGCGATTTGCTGCAACGGCAGTTTGTTGAGTTGCTACAGCAGTATCAACAGCAAGCACATAAGCTGCCACAGGCAATCCTTTACGTGCCGATGCACCGTCGCAAACAGCGGCAACGCGGCTTTAATCAGGCAGAGTTATTAGCCAAAGCGGCGGCGCAACAGTTGCAATTACCGCTGCTACCCCTGTTGCAGCGCAAACAGTATCAGGCAGCGCAAGTGGGCCTGAACCGCAAACAACGTCAACGTAATCTTAAAGCGGCTTTTAGCCTGCCTTTGACAACAGTGCTGCCAACACACATTGCGTTGGTGGATGACGTCGTTACCACCGGCGCCACAGCAAACGAAATATGCCGTTTGCTGCGACGGCACGGTGCCCGCCATATCAGTTTATGGACAGTAGCCGTCACCTTGTCTGATTAATCAGCTTTAGTGCTGAAACTGCTGCCCAGGTAAAGCGCATTAACCAACAAGCGGCTGGAGCCATAAAAATAGCCGCGAAATACCGGGTTGTCGGTCATGCCGATAACCCGGCCACGGCCAACGTTGTGCGCCAGCAATACCGCACTTTGGCTAATACGTGGGATGTATTCTGCCGCCGTGTAACCGGCCAGTTGCGGCGCGCGGCTGTATAAGCCAACGTTAACAAAAGCAGCAGTGGCCGGTTGTAATAATAAGGTGCCGTTTTTAAATACCGGCAATTTGGCATCGGTAATGCCAAATGTCAGCGGGTGGCTAAGGTCAAGTTCAGCCTGATAAATCGCCCCGGCAATGCGCTGCTTGCCGGCTAAGCGTTCTTTGTCGGCATAACGCAGGTTGTCGCTGCTGATCAAGCTGCTCATCTCTTCCGGCTGCCACAATGCTGCTTTTAATAAGCCGGCAGTTGCCAACCAGGCGGCCCCCCGCTTATGTCCCCACAGTACACCACCTTGTTCCAGCCAGGCTTTCAGCTGGTTAATTTCGCTATCCTGCCAGTGACTATAGTTGCCGTCCGGCAACACAATATGGCTATAGCGGCTCAGGTCGAGCTGACGCAGACGTTGTGGCTCTGCCAATGACGGTGCTATACCGGCCAGCCGTTCCAGGTTATACCAAACTTCACCGGCTTCGGTGGAGTTGATTCCGGGGCCTGCCATTAACAGCACGCGGGGTAAGGTAATGACAGCAAAATTATGGCTGCCCAAGTCACTGCCTTTGGGTGTTAAGCCGCTGCTGATGGCATATACCGGTAAACTAAATTGTTGTTGCACCCGCTGTAACCTGGCAAACCAATCGGCGTGCTGCTGCAATCCGGCGGGGATCACCATAGCACCGGCCGCAAGGTTGATACTCCCCGCAGCGGTCTTCGCAGTAAAATCATCCAGCGCAGCACGCACCTGCAACTGCTCCGCTAATAACGCTTGCAACAACAATGGCGCCTGCTGGTCCCGCCAGTCAAAGGCGTAGGCATAGGCACCGGCCGGCAAAGCCTGATTCACCGTTGCCGGCAACCATTGTGCCTTCAACTGGCTTTTTGCCGGCTCGCGGTTAAGTGCGGTAAAGGCAATGTTGTAGGCGTAAGGCAATGTCCACGCTGACACATCATAAAAGGTGTTATCCCCAAAGGTTGTTTCTGTACTGAACATCGCTTTAATCAGACGATACTGCGCTTGTTGCAACGGCACATAATAGCTACTGCCTGCAGCAAACTTTTTATCGTCATCCTGCCAGTCGCGGCTTAATTGCAGTACTTCAACATGGTGGCGTTGCAGTACATCAAGCAATGCGGCCAACCGGGTGCTGTCTGCTGTTTCTGTCAGCATATAGCCTTTAATTTTATCACTGCGCGCCTGCTGTCGGGCACTGCGATAAAAATCCTGCTGGTAGCTGAGCAGCGCTTCACGCTCTGTCACCGCGCCGCGAATAGTCGACAGTGACGCTGTCAGTTGGTTTTGGATAGTTGCCGCAAAACTCAGCGGGCCGTTAATACTGTCTTGCAAATGGCCGCGGCTACTGGCTTGCTCGAACAAAATACCGACGCTGCCCTGTACATCCGGATAAGTCGAACCCTTGCCGACATAAAAATCATCAAAGCTTTCTTCGGTGTAGTACAGCTGCTGTGCCTGGTCAAAAGCAGCTGCATGGTAACCGGCCAGCTTTGCCGTTAACTCAAAGTTACGTTGCGGTGTCAGCGGGTAATTGCGGCTTGGAATACCAGGCTGAAAAAAATAGCTGCTGTTAGTACCCATTTCGTGATAATCACCCACGACGTTTGGCAACCATTGCTGGTATTGCGCAATGCGGGCACGGCTTTCCGGGTGCTGCAACAATAACCAGTCGCGGTTTAAATCAAACCAGTAATGGTTTGGTCGGCCATTAGGCCAGGGTTCATTGTGTTCACGATGCTGTGGGTCGGCCACCGCTGTGGTGCCTTTATGCATATTGACCCAGTTGGCAAAACGATCGTGCCCATCCGGATTCAACACCGGTTGCAACAAAATCACCGCGTTATCCAGCCATTGCCGGACTTCGTCATTATCGGCCGCCGCCAGGTAATGCGCTAACAACAGCGCAGCATTGGCGCCGCTGGGTTCATTGCCGTGCACACTGTAACCTAACCAGATAATTACCGGTGCATCAGCCTGACGTTGTGCACCGTCGCGGGCGGCCGCCAGATGCTGGCTGCGAATATGCTCTAACCGCTGTAAATTGCGTTCTGATGAGATCACCAACTGCAACAGTGGTCGTTGTTGATGACTGTACCCGATAATATCGAGCTGTGCCTTTTTTGAGCTGTTTGCTAACAATTCAAAATAGCGTTGGATCTGATCATGCCGCGCATGCCATTCACCTACCGGGAACCCCAATACCTGTTGCGGTGACGGCAGGGTTGAATCTTTCACCTGCGGCACATATGTAATGTCTGCAGCAGCAAAACAGCTAAGCAGCAACAACGCTGCCGAAATACCAAATTTCATAGTTTAATTCCTCTGAGCTGCCGCTAAGTTAGCCAGATCACGCGCAAAACTCAAGCGGGACTGGCTTCAACGAAACAGGAGGAGTATTATAGCCATTAACCTAGTAATTTAGTCAGGTACTCTTATGATTACGATTTCTGAACAGGCGCAGCAACATTTTGCCAAGCTGCTGTCAAAGCAACCTGCAGGCACTCACATTCGGGTGTTTGTGGTTAACCCCGGCACGGCACAAGCTGAGTGTGGCGTATCTTACTGCCCGCCGGATGCCAAAGAAGACACCGACTTAACCTTGAATTTTTCCGGCTTCGACGCTGTAATCGATCAGGAAAGTCAGCCATTTTTAGTTGATGCTGAAATTGACTTTGTTACCGATCAGATGGGTTCGCAGCTGACGTTAAAAGCGCCGAATGCCAAAGTGCGCAAGGTCAACGACGACGCTTCGTTAATTGAGCGCGTCCAGTATGTCATCGACAGTGAAATTAACCCGCAGTTGGCCAACCACGGCGGACGCGTATCGGTAATGGAGCTGACGCCGGATGGCGTGGCAGTACTGCAGTTTGGTGGTGGTTGTAACGGCTGTTCTCAGGTCGACTTAACCTTGAAAGAAGGTATCGAAAAAGAGCTGCTTAACCGCTTCAGCGGTGAGTTAAACGGCGTGCGCGATATTACCGAACATCAGCGCGGCGAACATTCTTACTACTAAGCTGTTACAACACTGTTATACCTGACTAAAGCTGCGTTTAGTGCCCGCTTGTGTTATAAAACCACGTTGTTTTATTACCTTGCGGGTACCCTGCCAATGAAAGTTAGCACCCTACTGTGTTCAATATTCTTTAGCCTGCTGCTGCCGGCACAAGCTGCTGTTATGCTGATTTATCACCATGTTGCCAGCGACACACCGCGGGTAAGCAGTGTCAGCGCCGCAGAACTACGCGGCCATTTACAGTATTTTAAAGACAATAACTTTCAGGTTATTGGCCTGGATGTATTAATGCGCCAGCTGCAAACCGGCGAGCCCGTGGCCGACAATGCGCTGGTAATTACCTTTGATGACAGCTATGAAAATAACTTCACCACCGCCCACCCCATACTGCAGGAATTCGGCTACCCCTACACCATCTTTATCAGCCCGGGCAGCATAGATAAACGTGACGGCCCGCTGTTAAGCTGGGCGCAGGTAAAGCAAATGTCAGACGATGGTGTACTGGTAGCCAACCATGCCATGTGGCATGAGCATATGGCCAAGCCGGATGCCGGTGAAAGTAGGCAGCAGTGGCGTGAACGGATGAAACAAAGCATTTTGCAGGCCGAAGATGCCATAGAACAGCATACCGGCCAGCGCCATCAGTGGTTGGCTTATCCCTATGGCGAATATAGCCGTGAGCTGGAGCAGTTAGTCAGTGAGCTGGGCTTTGTCGGTATTGGCCAGCAATCCGGTGCCATTGGTAAACACACCGTTTTAACCCGCATTCCGCGCTTTCCGGCAGCAGGCCAATATGCCGATTTAAAAGATCTGGCGCAAAAACTACGCACCCTGGCGTTCAATATTACTGACTACCATCAGGTTGACCCGGTAATTAGCACAGCTAACCCGCCGACATTAACCTTGTCGGTACAAGTAGCCGATTTCCGCCCGGCGCAATTGCAGTGTTTTGCCGGCGCGGAGGTCATAAAACCAACATGGCTGAACGACAACACTTTTAGCGTTACAGCAACAAAAGCCCTGGCCAAAGGCCGCAGCCGCTATAACTGCACCGCGCCCTCTATCGGGAAAAAAGGGTATTACTACTGGTATTCCCAACCGTGGCTTAACCAGCCTTAAGCTTGTTGAGCACCAGCGGGAAATCGGCCAACAGCTGTTCGGTATCAATTACCGGCAGCTCGCCCGGTTGCATCGGCGGTTTGAACATCGCTACCAGCTGGCCTTGCGGATTGATTAGCACCACAGAAGCACTGTGATCAACCAGATAATCCTCTGCCGTGGTGCTGCTTAACGCATACATCAGCCCCAACTGACGCACAAACGGAAACAGTTGCTCATGTCCGGCTGTCATACCCAGCACATTTTCCTGGTCAAAATAGCTGACATAGTTATTCAGCTGCTCTGTGCTGTCGCGCTTCGGGTCAACCGAAATAAACCAGACTTTTAGCGGCTGCTCTACCATAGCGGCCAACTCCGGTTGCACGCCAGCCAGCTTAGCCAACGTAAGCGGACAAATATCCGGGCAATGGGTATAACCGACGAATGCCAGTGTCCACTGGCCGTACAGACGCTCACGGTTTACCGCATCGCCGTATTGATCGGTCAGGTTAAAATCTGCCAGCACCCGCGCTTGCGGATACACCAGCGCCAGTTTTGGTTCAGCATTATATTGCGTGACACGAAACAACAGCACACCAGCGATCAACGCGGCAGCTGCAAGCAGGATAATATTCAGGTTACGGAACATAAATCGGCGACACCTTAAAGTAATGATCAACCAGCAATAACAGGAACAATAGCATTAAATGCACAATAGAAAATTTAAAAGTCGCCATCGCCGTACCTGCATCGGCGTTAAACTTCAGTTTCCAGGCATATTGCATAAAGCGCAGATTTAACAACGCGCTGCCAACCAAATATATAGCCCCGCTCATACCCACCAGATACGGCATTAAACAGACAATAAATAATAACACCGTGTACAGACAGATCACGCTTTTGGTAAATTCTATACCGTGGGTTACCGGCAGCATCGGCATATTCACTTTGGCATAGTCATCGCGCCGGTGGATAGCCAGCGCCCAGAAATGCGGCGGTGTCCAGGCGAAAATAATCATCACCAACAGTAATGCATGGCCGTGTATCTCGCCGGTAATCGCAGTCCAGCCTAACAACGGTGGCATGGCCCCCGCCAGACCACCAATGACAATATTTTGCGGTGTAGCACGTTTTAAAAACATGGTGTACACCACGGCATAGCCGAATAAACTGGCCAGAGTTAACCAGGCCGTTAACGCATTAACCGTAAGATACAGCAGTACAAAACCACACAACGCCAGGCTAAATGCAAAGGTGGTAGCCTGCGCCGTGCTTATGCGGCCTTTGGCTACCGGTCGGCTGTAAGTGCGGGCCATTTGCGCGTCGATACGCTGATCTACTACATGGTTCATTGCCGCTGCCGCCGCTGATAACAAACCGATACCAACGGTTGCTGCTAATAAGGTGGCTAAATCCGGTAAGCCAGGCACAGCCAGCATCATGCCAACCCAGGCTGTCAGCACCAGTAATGCCACGACTTTGGGTTTGGTTAGCTCGAGATAATCCCGCGCACGGCTGATACCGGTTTGTGATCTTACTATGGCGGTCATAGGCTCTCCTTGCTTGTCGTTTTGCCGCTGTGGCGCAGTTGCAAATAAATCACCACCAGTAGCATTAACAAGTTTGCTGCAACAAAATTATGTGCCACCGCATTGGCCAACGGTAAATGCAGCACGACATTCAGCACACCCAAACTAAACTGTAGCAGTAATAACGCCGCAGCACCGAGCGTCAGGCGTTTTAAGATTTTGCTGCCGGCACGGCGCCATAGTTGCAGTAGAAAGCTGGCCAGCAGCACCAAGGTGATCGCAGCGCCGAAACGGTGAAAAACATGCACCGTTTGCCGCGCCTCTGCCGACATCACGCCGTATTCGTAATCATCATGGCCCAGATGTAAATCGAACGCCTCGCTGACATTTAAGCGCTGCTGCCAACCGGCTTCACAAACAGGTAAATCAATGCAGGCCAGTGCCGCATAGTTAGCTGCAGTCCAACCGCCCAGCGCTATTTGCCCAATCAGCACAGCAATAGCCAGTGCGGCAAAAGGCTTTAACGACACCAGCTGCGGCTCCTGCGCATAGTATTGCGGGTGCAAACGCAACCAATGCAAAGCCAATAAACTCAGTAGCGTAAAACCGCCCAGCAAATGCCCCATTACCACCAGCGGCAACAAGTTTAATGTGACTGTCCACATACCAAGTGCAGCCTGAAACACCACCAGCGCCAGCAATACCGCGGGTACAACTTTGCCACTATGCCGGGTAAACACCGCGATAAAAAATATTGCCGCAATTAACAAACCTAAACTGCCGGCGAAATAACGGTGCACCATTTCGTTCCAGGCTTTATGCGGCTCCAGTGGCCGCTCCGGAAAGGCTTCCAGCGCAGCTGCAACGTGATGTTCTTGCTGCGGTACTTTTAAAAAGCCGTAACAACCAGGCCAATCCGGGCAACCCAGGCCGGCATCAGTTAACCGGGTATAAGCGCCGAGTAGAATAACGCCCATAGTGAGAAAGATAGCGATAGTCGCCAGCCACTGTTGCGTTTTTATACGCTGGTCAGGTGTGTTCATACGCTGGTCCGGTCATAGTTAAGCAGTTTAAGTAAATCCTGACGGATAGCTCTGGCAGTGCTTGCCATATCGGCTTCAACCACCGGCATCGGATAGCTGAGTAACACCAGGCCTTGCTGATCAATCAGTAGTATTTTGTCTTGCAAGCTTTGCGGTGCGCCGGCTATGGCCGGCTGCTGCGTAAAAGCAGAAAACGCTGTTGCCGCCGGCTCTGCGCTGATAAATACCGGCTGCACCTGCACCTGCTTACGGCCCAGGCCAACATAGAGTTGCTGCACGGTATGCAACGCCGCAAGGCACAATTGTGTGCACTCAGCAGATGGCATTACGCCGATACGCCAATGCGCTTTTTCGGCCGTAGCCGCCAGCAAAAACACCTCGTTTTGTTGCCATTCGCCCTGACTTGATACCCCACGATTGAACCAACCGAATTCCAGCACCAATTTAGCCGCCAACAATGGTAAAGCGCAGCACAGCACAAATAACCACAGAAACTTTTTCTTATTCATAATTCGCTTTTCCCTGATGACTGGCCGCCAGTGCAACGCCCAGCACTGCAATACCCAGTAAAAACCATTGCAATGCATAACCGCGGTGTTTTTCCGGTGACAACACGACCGGCTGATAATGCGGTGTAAAATCACTGTCGTTTTGTTGATACAGCAGCGCCGGATACAATTGCAGCGCACTGTGTTCTGACAGCTGAGCATAATTAACTTGTTGAATGCGCATCGGCCATTGGCCGCTGATTTCGGCATTCTGCCCCAACAACAGCAAACCATCCACTTTAGTACGCAGCAGACCATCGAGAGCAATTTGTGGCGTTATCGTCACTTCGGGCAAGCTGTCGCGTCGCTCCGGCGCGGCTAACCAACCTAAGTTCACCAGCAGTGGCTGTGCCAAACCTGCTGCCTGTACCGGTATTATTACGTCATAACCAACGCGGCCCTGCACAATCTGGTTATCCAGCAGCCAGACATAAGGTGCTAACCAGCGGCCATGCCCTTGCAGGGGCGCGGCATCAATATCGGCGGCCGGCAATAATGCTAACTGTGATGGTTGCAGCGCGCCGGCAGCCTGCAGTTGAGCGACACGGGCGAGTTGTGCTGTCTTATCAGCAGCGCGGTTTAACTGCCACCAGGACAAGTTGATTAATATGGCAAAAGCAGTCAAAGTGAGTATTACCCACAGCGTATTGAACGCAAAAATCTGCTGCGCCAGCTTAATGCGCATCAATCAAACTCCGGAGCCTGTTGCAGATGTTAATTAAACTTATTGTCATCGCACTACTACTTTTTATTGTTATTAATTTATTCCGCGCCGGGCTGGTGATGGTCAGGCAACCTCAGCCGGGGGTAAAAATGTCACGCTATCTTGGCCGACGTGTGTTGTTCTCAGCCATTGCACTAATACTGATCTTTATCGCGCAGGTGCTGGGGCTCATTGAACCGAACCCCAGACCATACTGAGCGTTAAATCACATAAACAAACACATACAAACACAACCACACTACATCAACAAAGTGCCAATACCAGGCTGCAGCCTGAAACGCAAAGTGCTTTTCAGGGGTAAAATGGCCTTTTAACACACGGAAGAACACAAACAGCAAAATAATGGCACCCAATGTTACGTGCATACCGTGAAAGCCGGTAAGCAGGAAAAAGGTATTACCATAAAAGCCGGAAGCCAGGGTTAAGCCAAGGTCACGATAAGCATGGATATACTCATACACCTGCAAGCTTAGGAAAGTGGCCCCCAACAGCAAGGTAACCAATAGCATCAACTTAAGTTGGCTGCGTTTATTTTGCTCTAATCCGGTGTGGGCAAAGTGCAGTGTAATAGAGGAAATCACCAGAATTGCGGTGTTAATCAGCGGCAAACCGGTAGCAGGCATGGCCTGGGTTTCAATACCGCCGGGTGTTTTCAGTAATGGCCACATGGCTTCAAAGCCCGGCCAAAGTATTTCAAAGGTCATGGCGTTATTGCTGCCACCGCTGAGCCAGTTTAGCGCTATTACGCGGCCGTAGAACAGCGCACCAAAGAACGCCATAAAAAACATCACTTCGGATAAAATAAACCAGCTCATGCCCTGGCGGAACGAGCGGTCCATTTGCGCGCTGTATAAGCCGCTCATCGATTCATCAATAACGTTTTTAAACCAACCAAACAGCATAAAAATCAGCACCACAAAACCGGCTGCCAGCATATAGCCGCCAAAACCGGGTTGTTGTTTGGTTACTTCGTTGACATAGTTGCCTGCGCCAAAGGCAATTAAAAATAACGCCACCGCACCCACAATAGGCCATGGGCTTTGGGCGGGAACATAATATTTTTCATAGGTTTTATTCATGTTATTCCCCGGGTTGGGATGACTCTGCGCTGTCGCCGGTCCATGCGCTGGTTACGTCATATAAAGTATAAGACAGCGTAATGGTACTAAACTGGCTCGGCAGTGCCGGATCCACATAAAACTGTAACGGCATCAGCATGTCTTTGCCCCCGGCTAACTTCTGCTGGGTAAAGCAAAAACACTCTATTTTGTGAAAGTATAATGCAGCCTGACCTGGTGATACCGACGGCACCGCCTGCCCCACTATCATGCGGCTGGTCGGGTTCTGCGCCAGATAATTCATGATATGAATTTCACCCGGATGCACCGTCATACGGCGCACCTCGGGCTCAAACAGCCACGGCATTTGCTTATTCGGCCTGGCTATAAACTCAATCACAATTTCACGGCTGATATCAATTTGTGCAGCCTCCGCCGAGGCGGCAGTTACTGCGGTTTTACCATTTAAACCGGTCAGGTCACAGAACACGTCATACAAGGGCACTAAAGCAAAACCAAAACCAAACATCGCCAGGGCGGTGACGGCTAACTTAAAGGTTAACGGCTTATGTTTCAGTGCCATAACGCGCTCCTACTTAATCACTGGTGGTGTTTCAAAGGTATGGTAAGGCGCCGGTGAAGGCACTTCCCATTCCAGACCCTCGGCCCCTTCCCACACCTGTGCGGTAGCTTTTTCACCGCCACGGGCACATTTCACCAGCAGCCAGACAAAGATTAGCTGCGATGCACCGAACAAAAAGCCGCCAATACTGATAAAAGCATTAAAATCAGCAAACTGCAGTGCATAATCCGGAATACGCCGCGGCATACCCGCCAAACCGACGAAGTGCATCGGGAAAAACAACAGGTTGACGGAAATCAACGAGCACCAGAAATGCCATTGCCCCAGTTTTTCGTCATACATATGCCCGGTCCATTTCGGTAGCCAGTAATAGGCAGCAGCAATAATCGAAAACACCGCTCCGGTTACTAATACATAATGAAAATGCGCTACGACAAAATAGGTATCGTGATATTGAAAATCCGCCGGGGTAATCGCCAGCATCAGACCGGAAAAACCACCAATGGTGAACAGCACAATAAAGGCCAGTGCGAACATCATCGGCACTTCAAAGGTCATTGCACCGCGCCACATGGTGGCTACCCAGTTAAACACTTTCACCCCGGTCGGCACGGCAATCAGCATGGTGCAGTACATAAAAAATAATGCCCCGGCTACCGGCATGCCGGTGGTAAACATGTGATGCGCCCACACCAAAAATGACAGCAGAGCGATACTGGAGGTGGCATATACCATAGAGGCATAGCCAAATAATGGCTTGCGGGCGAAGGTAGGCACTATGCTGGACACAATACCAAAGGCCGGCAAAATCATGATGTACACTTCAGGATGACCGAAGAACCAGAAAATATGCTGAAACAGCACCGGGTCGCCACCACCGGCAGCATCAAAAAAGCTGGTGCCGAAGTATTTGTCGGTCAGTACCATAGTTACTGCACCGGCTAACACCGGCATTACCATAATCAGCAGGAAGGCGGTAATTAACCAGGTCCAGACGAATAACGGCATTTTCATCCATGTCATACCCGGCGCACGCAGGTTAAAAATAGTGACGATTACGTTTATCGCGCCCATGATCGACGAAATACCCATAATATGCACAGAAAACACGAACAGTGCTGTACTGTCACCGCTATAGGTCGTAGATAACGGCGCATAAAAGGTCCAGCCAAAGCTTGGACCGCCGCCAGGCATAAACAGCGAAATCAGCAGAATCAGGAATGCGAACGGCAGGATCCAGAAACTCCAGTTGTTCATCCGCGGCAACGCCATATCCGGCGCCCCTATCATCATCGGGATCATCCAGTTCGCCAGCCCGGTAAAGGCCGGCATCACAGCACCGAACACCATAATCAGGCCATGTACTGTGGTCATTTGATTAAAAAAGTTCGGCTCGACAAACTGCATACCAGGCTGAAACAGCTCGGCACGGATCACCATCGCCATGGCGCCGCCGATAAAAAACATTATCAGCGCAAACACCAGATACATGGTGCCGATATCTTTATGGTTAGTGGTATAGAACCAGCGCTTTATGCCGCTTGGCTTGTGGTCATGATGCTCGTGATCATGGTCATGATCGGTAACTACTGCGCTCATCCGTTATTCCCCTTTACCTTGCAGCACAGCATGCACATCAGCCGCCTGCACCAGTTCACCGGTATTGTTGCCCCAGGCATTACGTTCATAGGTAATTACCGCAGCAATTTCTTTTAAACTCAGCTGTTTGGCATAGGCCTGCATAGCGGTGCCGGCTTTACCGTTCAGCACAATATTAATGTGGCCAGGCATATCATTCAGCGCCATGCTACTGCCTTTCAGCGCAGGGAAAATACCAGGTAAGCCTTCGCCATTAGGTTGGTGGCAAGCCGCGCAGTAAGCAGTATAGGTGCGCTCGCCTACGCTCATCAGCTCATCCATGCCCATATTCATCGCCAGTAGCTCTTGCTCTTCCGCTTTCGCTTTGGCAATACGCTCAGCTTCACCGTTTACCCAGCTTTCAAAGTCAGCAGGGCTTTTGGCAATAACCACTATCGGCATATAGCCATGATCTTTACCGCACAGCTCAGCGCATTGGCCACGGTAAGTACCAGGCTCGTCAACGCGGGTCCAGGCTTCGTTAATAAAGCCTGGGTTAGCATCTTTTTTAACCGCAAAAGCCGGTACCCACCACGAGTGGATAACATCATCTGACGTCATCAGAAAACGCACTTTTTTACCGGTGGGGATCACCAAAGGCCGGTCTACTTCCAGCAGGTAGTTTTCACCTTTGGCAAATTTGTTGATGATCTGCTCTTTCGGTGTTGCCAGCAGCGAATAAAACTCAACATCGTGCTCAAGGTATTTGTAATGCCATTTCCACTGCGAGCCGGTAACCAATACAGTAACGTCAGCCTCTGTAGTGTCTTCCATTGCAATCAGGGTTTTGGTGGCCGGAATGGCCATAATAATCAGAATGATTACCGGTATAGCGGTCCAGAGTATTTCTACTTTGGTACTTTCATGAAATTGGGCTGGCTGCACCCCACGCGCTTTTCGATGGCGAACGATAGACCAAAACATGATCCCGAACACCACTGCACCAATAGCACAACAAATCCAGAATATCGTCATGTGCAAGTGGTAAACCTGCTGACTGATCTCTGTTACCCCTTTGGTCATATTCAGGGGCATATCCGTTGCATTAGCTGTCGCAGCTAAAAGCAGGGTTGGCAGCGACCAACGAAGACTACGCGTTTTCGTCACTGGACTTCTCCTCTGTCATTTTGCAAAGCAAACTGCAGAAACTAAGTACACAGTACTACACGGCTCTTACTCACCCACACCGAACCTATGTCTGAAGTTTCACCAGTTTATTATTGTTATTATTACCTGTGGTTTCGGGGCTAGCGCTGAAACCAAAACTGACCCTGTTGTTATTTTTTAATCAGTTTCAGTCTAAGAATCATCCAAATTGTGGTCAGTGTAAACCCCTAAATAGCAAAAGCGCCGGCAAACCTTAGTGGTCATACCAGCGCTCGTTAACAATTAACCTATTGAGGTTAGTACAAATTATAACCAACTTCCATTGCGGATCACGCCTACAGCCAAGCCTTCAATGGCAAAATGCTGCTCCCGTAAATCAACTTTAATCACATCGAAATCTTTATTTTCCGGGTGTAGCAACACGGTATCGCCGTCACGCCGGAAACGTTTTACGGTTACATCTTCATCTACCCGTGCCACTACGACCTGGCCCGGTTGCGCCTGACTGGTTTTATGTACCGCCAACAAATCGCCGTCTAAAATACCGATATCCTGCATGCTCATACCTTGTACCCGCAGCAAAAAGTCGGCATGTGGTTTAAACAGGTTGGCATCTACCTGATAATGGTCCTGCACATGCTCTGCCGCCAATATCGGTTGGCCGGCCGCCACTTTACCAATCAACGGCAGGCCCAATTGTTCCGGCACATCGTTGTCCATCAAGCGGATACCACGGGAGGTACCGGGCATCATTTCAATCACACCTTTTTTTGCCAACGCCTTTAAGTGCTCTTCCGCCGCGTTGGCCGATTTAAAACCCAATTGCTGTGCAATTTCAGCACGGGTTGGCGGCATACCGGTATCCAGCTGGTAGTCTTTTATCAACTGCAAAATTTCCGCTTGTCGTGGCGTTAGTGGTCTCATAGTGCTGTTTACCTGTACAGTGAATACTGTGAGTATATACAGGCGTATTACAATTGCAAGTTTCTCTGCAGCACGGTAATTTTCCGTTCTGTTTTGCCGTGCTATGCTTAGCACCTTTTTTGTGGTGGGGGATAAAGCGATGTTGCAGCCGGTAAAATTGTTTGCAGCTTTATTAAAATGGCCGTTGTGGCCATTATTAAAGTATAAAGTGGTGCCGGAGCAGCCGGTAGAAGAACTGGCACTGGATAAAAACCGCCCGCTGTTTTATGTCTGTACCACAGAATCTGCCGCCGATTTAGCCGCCATACGCCGTGTTTGCGCCGCACTGGATTTACCGGACCCGGCTGCTAATGTTAACCTGAATGGCACTGAACACCCGCGTACTTTGTTTCTGGAAAAGCCGCACACCTTAGTGTTTAAACGCGGCAAGACCACAGCATTAGAACAAGGCCGTGAATTGTTGCAGGCGCACCTGCAAGATCCAGCGTTAAATGCGCAGTTAGTGCCGGTAGCGCTGTTGTGGGGCCGGGCTCCGGGCAAAGAAAACAGTATCAAATGGTTGCTCGGCGAAGCACATGCGCCAAACTGGTTGGCTAAGTTATTAATTGTTCTGATCTCCGGCCGGCATAGCCTGGTGCGCTTCAGCCGTGCCGTATCGTTGCAGCAAATGGCGGCTCAGTTTGGTGCCGAAACAGCTACGGCACATAAACTGCTGCGTATGTCGCGCTTTCACTTTTACCGGCAACGCCTGGCGGCTACCGGGCCCAAGCTGGTAAACCGGGCCCAGTTGTTTAACTCCCTGCTGGCAGCGCCGGCGTTGAAGAAAGCCATCGATGATGAAGCCAAAAGTAAGCGCATCTCTGTAAAAGCTGCACGGCTGGAAGCGCGTAAACTATTGCTGGAAATAGCCGCTGATTACCGCGCCTCTACGCTGCGGGTTGGCGACAGAGTATTGCGCTGGCTTTGGCACAAACTTTATACCGGTATTAAGGTTAACAATGCCGATATGCTGCGGGATTTAGCGCAGAAAGGCCACGAAATCGTTTATGTGCCCTGCCATCGCAGCCACATGGATTACCTGTTGCTAAGCTATGTTATTTACCAGCAAGGCTTGGCACCACCGCATATCGCTGCCGGTATTAACCTGAATTTCTGGCCGGCCGGGCCTATTTTCCGCCGCGGCGGCGCCTTTTTTATCCGTCGTAGTTTCAGTGGTAATAAACTGTATTCTGCGGTGTTTCGCGAATATCTGTGTCAGCTGTTCAGTAAAGGCTATTCGATAAAATACTACAGCGAGGGTGGCCGCAGCCGCACCGGTCGTTTACTGCAGCCGAAAACCGGCATGCTGGCGATGACATTACAGTCCATGCTGCGCGGTATCGAACGCCCGGTAACCTTAGTGCCGGTGTATCTTGGCTACGAGCATGTAATGGAAGTGAACACTTACCTGCGCGAATTAAAAGGCTCCGGCAAGCAGAAAGAGTCAGCGTGGGGCGTACTAAAAGCGATCCGCAATTTGCGGGATTATGGCTATGGTTATGTCAATTTCGGTGAGCCTGTTACGCTGAATAACTATTTAAGTCAGCAGGTACCCGACTGGAAACAAAACATTCACCCGCTGGAAGTACAAAAGCCACAGTGGCTTAACCCGGTGGTAGCGCAACTGGCTGAGCAGATGATGCAGCGTATTAATCAGGCCGCGGCATTAAACAGCATCAACCTGATTGCGCTGTGCTTGCTGGCAACAGATAAACACACTCTGACCCGCGCTGAGCTGGCAGAGCAAATCAGTTTTTATCTCGAGCTGCAACGCTCAGTGCCCTACCATCATCAGATAACACAACCGCAAGACACTGCTGAGCAGCTTATTGACCATGCCCTTAGCCTGCGGAAGGTAGGGCAGCACAACGACAGTTTCGGCCAGTTAATCAGCCTGAATGACGACAATGCTATTTTGCTCAGTTACTACCGCAACAATATTTTGCATGTCTTTATGCTGCCGGCCATTATCGCCAGCGCTATCCTGCATCAACGCAATCTGAGCCTGGCGCAACTGACCGCTATAGTGCAGCAATTGTATCCGTTGCTACAGCAGGAGTTGTTTCTGCAAATCAGCTCGGTGGAAACGTACTGTGCCGCCATACTGCAGCAGCTTACTGCCAGCGGTCTGGCCGAGCAACACGGCGACAACTACCGTGCTCCGGTGCAGCACAGCAAGGGTTACTTTATGCTGAGCTTACTGGCACATAATGCCGAACACACACTGCAGCGTTACGCTATGGTGTTACAACTGGTTACCAGCCAGGGGCCGCAAAGCCGCAGCGAGTTGGAAAAACACAGCCACGAATTAGCCCAGCGCCTGTTGCAGCTACACGGCATTACCGCGCCGGAATATTACGACAAACAGCTGTTTGCCACTCTGGTTAATGCGTTGAAGGACAATGGCTACACTCACACTGACGAGCATAGCCGCGTCAGTGCGACTGCACAGCTACATCAGCTGAATGATACGGTCAGTCAGCTGCTGCGCAATGAGGTGGTGCAAAGTATCCACAGTATCTTACCAGCCACCGCGTCTTAGCGGCTGGTGGGGTAAGAGCGGATCACACCTTCCTGAATAGTAGAAGCCACCAGCTTGCCGTCACGGCTGTAAAACTGGCCCCGAACTAAGCCCCTGCCACCTGATGCGCTGGGGCTGTCTACCGCATACAGCAGCCAGTCATCAAAGCGAAAATCCTGATGAAACCACATGGCGTGGTCGATGGTTGCTACCTGCATATTCGGCGCCATAAATGACTTACCGTGCGGCTGCAACGCCGTGGGCAAAAAATTAAAATCTGATGCATACGCCAGCAAGTACTTGTGTACACGTAAATCATCCGGCATGGCGCCATTGGCTTTAAACCAAACATAGCGTTTTGCCGCGCTTACCTGAGCTTTAAACGGGTTTTGAAAGTCTACCGGGCGCATTTCAATCGGCTTTTCGCAAATAAATTTGCTGCGCAGGCTTTCAGGAATAAGCTCAGCATGTTGCTGATAAAACTCCAGGTCGGATACCAATTGTTCCGGCCCCGGCACTTGTGGCATAACGTCCTGATGCTCAAAACCGGTTTCTTCGGCCTGAAACGAAGCCGTTAAATAGAATATCGGTTTACCAAACTGAATAGCACTAACGCGGCGTGTGCTGAAGCTTTTACCGTCACGGATATTTTCCACCTCATACACTATCGGCTTGGCGGCATCTCCTGGTCGTAAAAAGTACGAGTGAAACGAGTGTACTTTACGATCTTCAGCAATGGTTTCTTTAGCTGCAGACAACGCCTGACCCATGACCTGGCCACCAAACACCGCTTTAAAGCCTAAGTCTTGACTCTGGCCGCGGTATAACCCCTGCTCTATGGTTTCCAGCTTTAATAACGCCAGTAAATTTTGTAGTACCTGCATGGCTGAGCCCTCTGTTTCGTTTGGCGGAAATATAATGCTATTCTGCCGCAAACTACGGAGATCAGCAAAGATGGCATATTGGTTATTTAAAACAGAACCGTCCGAGTGCAGTATTGATGACTTTGCCCGCGCGCCGCATACACCGGTAGTATGGGAAGGCGTGCGTAATTACCAGGCGCGCAATATGCTGCGTGATAATGTGAAACAAGATGATCTGGTGTTTATTTACCATTCCAGTTGCAAGCTGATTGGCATCGCCGGCATCGCTAAAGTGGTGCGGGAAGCCTATCCTGATCCAAGCCAATTTGACAGCGCAAGTCCTTATTTTGACGCAAAATCTAACATGGAAAAGCCGCGCTGGGTCGCGGTAGACCTGGTATTTGTCGAAAAACTACCTGCATTACTGGCACTGGACAAACTGAAAAGCCAGGCTAAGCTCAATGAGCTGCCTTTAGTACAAAAAGGCAACAGACTTTCAGTTATGCCGGTAACGTCAGCCCAGTGGCACCTCATACTGGAGCTTAGCTAAGCGGCAAACCGATTGCGCCTGAAACCTGTTATCCCTGATGGTTGGAGCCTGTTATGACAAACGAAAGGCGCCAGATGGATAAGGATATACACTTTTTCTGGGACGATCTTAATCTGGCACAAAAATTTTCCGTCGCTGAACTGCAACGGTTCGGTTACGACTTGTTATTTGTTCGTCACATTTCCAATGGCAGCATTGCTGTGCTCGCGGCCGGAGCCAAAATGGCCGCCATTGATATGGAAGGTCAGATAGATATAGAGCCTGCCGTCGTGCTGCGGCACTGACAAATACCTACAAACTACTGACTTTGGCTGGCTGCTCAGCGGCCAAAGTCGCTGCTACAATACAAAGCTGCAAATACGACATTAAGCTGTTGTTTTGCCACAACGGCGTTAGCCGGCTGTGTTTTTTCATCATCAGCTCTATCTGCGCCGGTTCTATACCTTTTTGCCGCCGCAACTGGTTGTTCAGCACCTGCTGTGGGCTTGCCGGCCGGCTGCAACATTCTTTAACCACCAGCGGCAAGGTTTGACACAGCACGCGTACCGCCTCCAGCTCGGCTTTATTCAATACTGAAACCGCTTCAGATTGCGGTAACTGCTGCTCCAGCATGGATTTTTGCTGCTCCGCCAGCTGAAATGCTGCTTGCTGCAACTTCAGCAGTTCCTGTTCCCGTATACGCAATTTTGCCTGTAAGCCTTTATTGGTTTTACCAATTTGCTCCATCTGCCACAGGATGTACAACATGGCTACCACAATCAAACCGATCAACAACATCCAGATCATGCTGTATATATTCCTTCATTTTTGTTCGGAACATGCCCTTGTAGCGCCATGTTCTGCTTTATTATTTATCTGACCCTTGTTGCCGGGCAATATAAGCGCGCACTTGCTGCTCCAGTACCGCCAACGGCAAGCTACCGTTACTCAGCACCACATCGTGAAACTCACGAATATCAAAGCGCTCACCCAATGCCGTCTGCGCTTCTGCTCTTAAACGCTTAATGGTGATCTCACCCAACTTGTAAGACAGCGCCTGAGCCGGCCAACTGATATAACGGTCAATCTCAGTGGTTACGTTGTGCATAGACAAGGCGGTGTTAGCGGCAAGAAAATCGATTGCTTGCTGCCTTGTCCAGCCCATGCTGTGCATACCGGTATCGACCACCAAACGCGCAGCACGCCACATCTCATAAGTTAAGCGACCAAAATTACTGTATGGCTGCTGATAAAATCCCATTTCCAGGCCTAAATATTCCGCATACAAGCCCCAGCCCTCGCCAAATGCCGAAGTATAAAAGCTGCGCCGGTAATCCGGCAGCTCGCTGTGCTCGCGTGACAACGAAATTTGTAAATGGTGGCCGGGCACTGCTTCGTGCAGTGTTAAGGCTTCCATTTCATACAACGGCCGCCGGTCTAACCGGTAGGTATTTACCCAATAGAAACCAGCCTGATCATCACGCGAAGCACCGGAATAGCGCCCGGTGGTGTATTTAGGTGCAATTTCTGCCGGCACTGGCACCACGCCATAGGGCGTGCGCGGCAAGGTTTTAAACAGTTTAGGCAATTGCGCATCAGCTTTTTTTGATAAGTAAGCGGCATAACGCATCAGCTCGTCCGGCGTTTTGGCATAGAATTGCGCATCAGTGCGTAAAAACTGTACAAATTCAGCAAAACTGCCGTCAAAGCCAAGCTCATCAATTACCTGCTGCATTTCGCTGCGGATACGCTTAACCTCGCTCAGGCCGATATCATGCACCTGCTGTGGCGTCAGCGCCAAGGTGGTGTAATGTTCAAGCCGGTTTTGATACCAGGCGACACCGTTGGGCAAATCAGAGGCGGCGATGCTGTCACGCGCCCCCGGCAGATACTGTTGCAGCATAAACTCATAAAAATCCTGATACGCCGGATTTACTGCAGTACGAATTTGTTCTGCCGCCTGTGTAGTCAGTTGCTGCCAGTCTGCATCATTGATATAGGCCGGCTGGCGCAAAAATGGCCGGTAAAACACACTTTGCGTAGCATCAGCCACCACATAAGAAATAATGCTTTGCTCAAAACCTTTAAGCACGGCTTTTGGCTGTGTAACACCGCTGGCCAACCCCTGCTGCATCCAATGAGTTTGCTGCTGCATATAACGCGGTATCGCGGCTAGTTTTTGAATATATAGCCGGTAATCTTCCGCGTTACGAAACACCGAACGCTGCGGCAAAAAGCCCAAATTGGTGTGAAAACCCGACTCTGAGGTTAACGGCATTAAATGTGCACCA
The DNA here is from genome assembly GCF_013283795.1 of Rheinheimera lutimaris. Classification (GTDB taxonomy): domain Bacteria; phylum Pseudomonadota; class Gammaproteobacteria; order Enterobacterales; family Alteromonadaceae; genus Alishewanella; species Alishewanella lutimaris. Next base: position 49,283 of record NZ_JABSOD010000016.1, on the reverse strand, counting down.
AAACGATACTCGTCAATAGCATCGGCCAGGCGGTATTGTAAAATGGCGTAATTGATACGGTTCTGTTCAGACAAGGTTGTTACGTCCAGCTGCTGCAACTTAGCTTGCCATCCCAGCCGCTGCTGTTGGCGTCGCGCCAACGCGGCCTCTGACATGTCCGTCAGCTCACCCGGCCCTGCGTCACTCAACTGCTGCTCTGCCTGCCATAATTGTTGCGCCAATTCAGTAAAACTCTGGTCGGCACTTTGCCGGCTGAGCGCACAGCCGGTTAACAGCAAAGCAAATGCCAGGTTAAGTATTAATATCGGTGTTGTACCAGTGTTTTTCATTTTGGTTATTTCCACGGTTAAACCTCAGTCGATTGTAACCGCTTTGCAAACTGAGTACAGCAGACTTAACCGGTCAATATAACCGTTAATCTTGCTTTTCCCGCCGCTGCTTTTCTGCTTTACAACCTTTGCCGTGCTGATAAAGCCGGCGTTTTGCCTGCATTTTCACCGCTTTATCTAACTGCCGCTACAGAGCGGTTGCCAGTAATAAATATTCGCGTACTATGGCGTTGTCTATACAGCTTAACATCATGCCGGCCGCAGTTTTTTGTGCCGGCAAGCGGAGTTATAAGTGGTCTTATGAAGTACCAGGATTCACTGCAACAGGCGGGCGAAAAGGCGCTTAAGGTAAAAGCGTTTTTGCAGCGTGCTGCGCTGGCCGCTCACCCGGTTAATTATGCCGTATGCTATGAATATATCAGTGGCCATAACACAGCCTTGTGCCAGACCATTGAACAAAAACTACAGGCGAATGTGCCGCTGGACGATTTTGTGATGGCGGATTTATACAGCCGCTTTCTGACACCGGCCAATGTGCAACAGGAACAATTGTTACAAGACGCCGCCGGCATGGTAAGCCGCATGGCAGGCTACAGCGATATCGCCGCCGAGCAATTGGATGATTACCTGCAGCAATTAGATAACAGCGCTACACAGCTACAACATTGCGTTACGCATGACGAACAAGCCGGGCGTGCACTGGAGCAATTGCAGCAGCACACTGCTGCGTTTCGTCTGAGCCAACAGCAACTGTTGCAGCAATTACAGCAAACCCACCAGCAAAGCCACCAACTACGGCATGAACTGGAACAGTTAAAACAACAACGCTTACTGGACCCGCTTACCGGTTTGTATAACCGGCTGGCCATGCAAAATCAGTTAGATATCTGGTTCAGCGAGCAACCACAGCGGCAGATTGCTGCTATCGCAGTAGATTTGGACCATTTCAGTAGTTTTAACCGCGATTACGGCAATGCCATTGGCGATGTTATTTTGTCGAAAGTGGCGCGAAAAATCAGCAGTTATGTACAAAGCAGTGGCCTGCCGGTACGTTCCGGCGGAGAAGAATTTTTGATCTTACTGCCTGATGTCGACCTGCGCACCGCAGGTGAAATTGCCGAGCAAGTGCGCCGCGGCGTTGAGAAACTGCGCTTTGTGTCATCCCGCAGTAAAAAAACCTTACCCAAAGTTACTATTTCACTTGGCGTCTCACTGTATCAGCATAGTGAGAATTGGTATCAGTTTCTTGGCCGCACGGCACAAGTGCTGCAACTGGCCAAGCAATTGGGCCGTAATCAGGTAACCAGTGAAGCAATGCTGACAAGCTAAACGTGGTAAAAGCCAACAGATAAGTTGGCGACTGCGCCGTTATCTTTTACACTAGCCGCATTTATTTGCCTACAGGCCAGTCGCATGACAGAGCAGAACAACAATACTACCCACTTTGGTTTTAAAACCATTGATGCTAAGCAAAAGGTGTCGATGGTAGCAGACGTATTTCATTCTGTAGCCGCCAGATATGATCTGATGAACGACTTGATGTCGCTGGGTATTCACCGCTTATGGAAACGCTTTACTATCGACTGCAGCGGCGTACGACCGGGCCAGCAGGTACTTGATTTAGCAGGCGGCACTGGCGATATCACGGCATTATTCTCCAAACGGGTTGGGCCAACCGGTAAGGTAGTCTTAGCAGACATTAACGCCTCTATGCTGAATGTGGGCCGCGACAAACTGCGGGATTCAGGCTTAGTGAGCAATATTGAATACGTACAAGCCAATGCCGAAGCACTGCCCTTTGCCGATAACAGTTTTGATATTATCAGCATCGGCTTTGGCCTGCGTAATGTCACCGATAAGGACGCTGCGCTGCGCTCGATGTTTCGCGTGTTAAAACCCGGCGGCCGTTTACTGGTGCTGGAATTCTCCAAACCGGAACAACAGTGGCTGAGCAAAGTATATGATTTGTATTCTTTTAAACTGCTGCCGGCAATGGGCCAGTTAGTCGCCAATGATAAAGAAAGCTATCAGTATCTGGCGGAGTCTATTCGCATGCATCCGGACCAGGACACCTTAAAAGCCATGATGCAGGACGCCGGTTTTGCAGAAGTCAGCTACCATAACCTGACCGGTGGTATAGTCGCGCTGCACCGGGGCTATAAATTCTGATGCTGCCACTGCTGCCTCAGCTGCTGTGCGCAGCGGCTGAAAAAGCCGTGGCACGCCTGATAGCCATGGACCCGCAAGCCGCATCCGGTTTGGCGCGGTTACAAGGTAAGCAGTTATCTTTTCGCTTACGTGAGTGGCCGTTGACACTGGTACTCAGCGCAACCGCCGACAGTATTTTATTTAATCAGCACGACAACCCGGTTGACTGTGCTATTCAAACCGATCTTGCCAGCCTGCGTCTGTTGCGCGACCCTGCCCAGCTAACCAGGTTGATTAAAGCCGATGCACTGCAGATAAACGGTGATATTCAGGTTGCCCAATATTACAGCTATTTTTTTCAACAGCTTGACCCCGACTGGCAACAAAGCTTGTCCGGATATATCGGTGATGCCGCCGCACATAAAATTGCTCTTAGCCTGCGCCAACTGCAGCAGTACCTGGCAAATAAAAGCGGCGCTTTGCAGCAGCTGGGCTCAGAACTGGCGGTAGACGAGCTGAAACTGAGCCCTGCACCGGTTGAAATGGCGCAATTTAGCATGCAAGTCAGTCAGTTATCGGCACAAGTTGATGTATTGCTGCAACGCTGGCAACAGTTTCAGGAGTTATAGTGCGTATCAGCCGTTTTTACCACATTCAAAAAACCTTGCTGCAATATGGCCTGGACGAGTTAATTCCGCCGCAGTGGCAGCCATGGTATGGCAAGGTATTACGTCACAGCCTGTTTTGGCTGCGTAACCGCCACAAGGATAAAACCGTTGGCGAACGCTTACGGTTAGCCTTGCAAAGCTTAGGCCCGGTATGGGTGAAGTTTGGCCAGATGCTGTCCACCAGACGGGATTTGTTTCCGGCGCATCTGGCAGATGAGCTCGCCAAATTGCAGGACAAGGTACCGCCATTTGACGGCAAACTGGCACAAAAACTGATTGAGCAAGCGCTGGAGCTGGATAATATTGCCCAGCTGTTCGTCGGCTTTGAGCAAACGGCCCTGGCTTCCGCTTCTATTGCTCAGGTGCACACCGCGCAATTGCCGCTGGCCGACGGCAGCATGGCAGATGTAGTCATTAAGGTGATCCGGCCGGATATAGAGCGGCAAATCCTCGCCGATTTAGCCCTGATGGAAACCCTGGCCGATGCCGCAGCGCGCTTTTTGCCCGATGGTAAACGGCTGCGACCACGTGAAGTGGTGCAGGAATATCGCAAAACCATTCTCGATGAGCTGGATTTGCAACGCGAAGCCGCCAACGCCATTCAACTGCGGCGCAACTTCGACGGCTCAGACTCGTTGTATATTCCCTTTGTTTACAGTGACTACAGCCGCAGCAATGTGATGGTAATGGAGCGCATTTACGGTATTCCGGTATCGGATATTGCTGCCCTGCAAGCGCAAGGCACTGATATGGAACTGCTGGCCAAACGCGGTGTAGAAGTCTTTTTTACCCAGGTTTTTCGCGACAGCTTTTTTCATGCTGATATGCACCCCGGTAATATCTTCGTATCACGCGAAACCCCTGCCAACCCTAAGTATATCGGCATTGACTGCGGCATTGTCGGCACGCTGAACGCAGAAGATAAACGTTACCTGGCGGAGAACTTTGTCGCCTTTTTTAACCGTGATTATAAAAAAGTAGCCCAATTACATGTTGACTCAGGCTGGGTGCCGGCGCATACCAAGGTGGAAGAATTTGAAAGTGCTATTCGCACCGTATGCGAGCCGATTTTTCAAAAGCCACTGGCTGAGATCTCCTTTGGTAATGTGCTGCTGAATCTGTTCAGCACTGCCAGACGCTTTGATATGCAGGTACAGCCGCAACTGGTATTACTGCAAAAAACCCTGCTGTATATCGAAGGCCTGGGCCGCCAGCTGTATCCGCAGCTGGATTTATGGAAAACAGCTAAACCCTTTTTAGAAAACTGGGTTAAGCAGCAGGTAGGTTTGCCGGCTGTATGGCGTCAGGTAAAAGACAACTTGCCGTTCTGGGCAGAAAAGTTGCCGCAGATGCCCAACCTGTTGCATCAATATCTGGAACAAGGCCCGAAACAACAGCGCCAGTTGCTGCAACAGCTGCAGCAGCTGGCGCAACAACAACAACAGGCAAAAGCACAAATAGTTGCGGCAACCTTTGCTGCCGCCGGCCTGATCAGTGCTAGTATAGTGTTCATGCATAGCAACCCGTTTATTGCTGCGGCTTTACTGATTTTTAGCGTGCTGTGTGGTATTAAAGCTGCGGGAAAATAACCGGATTGTAACAATAAAGACATACTGTAGCGGTGGCAACGTCGCCGTTATTTACTATTCAACGAGGATAAACCATGTTCGGTAATATCAGTATTTGGCAGTTACTTATTGTTTTAGCGATTATCGTGCTGTTGTTTGGCACCAAAAAGCTGCGCGGCATCGGCTCTGATCTTGGCTCAGCCATCAAGGGCTTTCGCAACTCGGTTAAAGATGACGCCGACGACAAAGACAGCGATGAGACACCGGCACAATTATCTGAACACGCCAAAGCTGACGCTGATAAGTCTGCGACTAAACAAACTGCACCAAAAGATAAAGTGTAAATTATGGGCTTTTGGGAGCTGGTCGTTATTGGCGTAGTCGCCCTGTTAGTGCTGGGGCCCGAACGGCTGCCCGGCGCTATCCGCTCGGTGCACAAAACGGTGCGCAGTGTGAAGCAATTCGGCCAGCAAATGCAGGCCGAGCTTAATTCCGATTTACGGGCTCACGAGCTGCACCAAAAACTGAAAGATGCTGAAGCCAAGGGCTTACTTAATCTTACCGCGCAGGAACAAGCGGCTCTGGATGAATTAAAGCAGGCCGCAGCAGATGTCAATGCGCCTTTATCCTCTACCGGTAACGAAAAGAAACATGAGTCTTAACGCCAGCCCCGACAGCCTGCTCGGGCATTTAATTGAACTGCGTAACCGCTTGTTGCGCTGCGTTATCGCAGTAATCATTGTATTTGCTGCGCTGGCGTCGTTTGCGCAAGAGCTTTATCACCTTTTGGCAAAACCACTGATGGCTGTGCTACCGGAAAACAGCAGCATGATTGCCACAGACGTGGCTGCACCGTTTTTCGCGCCGTTTAAGCTTACCTTTATTGTCGCTATCTGTCTGGCTATTCCTTATGTACTGTATCAAGTGTGGCAATTTGTCGCACCGGCGTTGTATAAACGGGAAAAGCGCCTGATGGCGCCTTTGGTCATCAGCAGCACCCTTTTGTTTTACAGCGGCATAGCCTTTGCCTATTTTGTAGTGTTCCCGATTATTTTCGGTTTCTTTACCAGTGTGGCCCCGGAAGGTGTTACTGTCGCAACTGACATCAGCAACTATTTAGATTTTGTCCTCAAGCTGTTTTTTGCTTTTGGTTTATCGTTTGAAATTCCGGTCGCTATTTTACTGATGGTCTGGACCGGCGTAACCACCCGTGATGCGTTGGCAGAAAAGCGACCCTATATCGTAGTCGGTGCTTTTATCCTTGGTATGCTGTTAACCCCGCCGGATGTGTTGTCGCAGACCTTATTAGCAGTGCCAATGTGGTTGCTGTTTGAGTTGGGTTTAATGTTAAGCCGGTTTTACCAACCCCGCCCTGCAGAAGAAACCGAAGAACAGGAAGAGCAATTATGAAATATTTTCTGGCCGCTTGTGTTGTTATCACTGCCCTGCCACTGAATGCCGGCGCCGCCATCCCGCTTGAGCAAGCATTGGAGTTATGTCGCGCCGAACAAAACGCACTGCACCGTCTTACTTGTTACGATGCTATTACTGCCACAGAAGCCGCTGTCCCGACTGCAAGCAGCGCTAAGCCGGCAGCACCCGACACTCCGGCAACTGCAGCGCATGTTGCAGCCGTAGCTGATGCACCAACCACGGCTGAAGCCGACTTTGGTATCGAACACCGTAAAACAGTTGAAGGCGCAGCGGAGCAAATTTACCTGCTGGTTAAGAGTGTACAGTATAGCCCGCGCAAAGAACTGATTGTCGAGTTTGATAACGGCCAGGTGTGGCGCCAAAACGGCACTGACTACTATAAAATTGCCGCCGGTGAACAACACTATGTCAAACGCGGCGTATTAAACTCGTTCTTCCTTGGTAACGACAACAACAACCGCACTATCCGCGTACGGCGAGAAAAATGATCTGGTGCGATATCGGTGTCAATTTGTTCAGCAATCAGTTCGATCAGGATCGGGCAGAGGTGGTTGAACGCGCAGCGCAGGCCGGCATAGGCCAGTTGCTGTTAATTGGCAGTGATATCAGCGAAAGCAAACTTAACACAGCGTTTTGCCGGCAACACAGTGGTTGTTTCAGCAGCGCCGGTGTCCATCCACACCGGGCCGCAAACGTTGAAGCTGATTGGCTATCGCAGTTGTCTGAACTGATTCACGCAAACGAAGTCGTCGCCATTGGTGAATGTGGTCTGGATTTTAACCGCGATTTTTCGCCGCGACCGCAGCAGCAACAGGTATTTGCCGAACAATTGCAGCTGGCAAGCCAATTTAACAAGCCGGTGTATTTGCACGAACGTGACGCCTTTGATACCCAGTTGGCAATGCTGCAGGAACAGCCACCGGCGAAAGGCGTAGCGCATTGCTTTACCGGCGATACTGCGCAGTTAAAGGCCTGGCTGGATCTTGACCTGTATATCGGTATCACCGGCTGGCTGTGCGATGAGCGCCGTGGTGCAGTATTGCGTGAAGCGGTAGCTTACATTCCGGCCGACCGGCTGCTGCTGGAAACCGATGCGCCCTATTTACTGCCACGCAACCTTAACCCTAAACCAGCAGGCCGGCGCAACGAACCGGCGTTCTTACCAGCTATTGCTGCCATGGTCGCGCAGTTAAAACAAGCTGATATCAAGCAACTGGCCGAACAACAGTGGCAAAATTGCCAACGCTTGTTTAACACCGGGCCGGATAATCTGTTGCACAGGAGCCTGCACCATGGCTGATATGTTGCCTTACTTTTTGGCCGGCATAATAGCAGGCGCTTTACTTACCGGCATAGCCGCTGCTATTAAATTGCTGCGCTGGCAAAAAACTGCCGCCGAATTAGAAAGCCAACTGCGTTCACACAGTTTTGAACTGCAAATTACTCTGGATGAGCTGGCAGAAAAAAATCTGCAGCTGGAACAACAGAGCCTGACCGATGCCTTATCCGGCGTGTATAACCGTGCCTATTTTGACCGGCAAATGCGCGCCGAATTAAAACGCAGCCGCCGCGAACTGCGCACGTTGGCGCTGGTGTTGCTGGACATTGATCATTTTAAACGGCTTAACGATAACTTTGGCCACCTTGCAGGCGATCAAGCCATTACCGCCGTAGCACAGCTGATTAAACAGCAGCTCAAGCGCCCGGCAGATAAGCTATGCCGCTATGGCGGCGAAGAGTTTGCGTTAATTTTGCCCAACACCACGGCAGAAGGCGCATTGCAGCTGGCAGAGCAAATCCGCGGTGTACTGGCGGCCTCACCGCTGATGTGCAACCAGCAAGCCGTTACTGTTACGCTTAGTGCCGGCTGCTACGCCGCTGTACCGGGCCGTTACAGCGACAATGACGAATATATTGGTTTTGCCGATCAGGCACTGTATCGCGCTAAAGCGGCAGGCCGTGATCAGGTGCAAAGTTACCCGCCACTTACCGTGCCGCAACAGGCGGAAACCGTTACCGGAGACGTAGATGAACACTAATCGTTTTTTCCCTGCCAGCCGTTTACGCCGTATGCGCGAACATGATTTCAGCCGGCGCTTAATGGCGGAAAATCAGTTGACAGTAAACGACTTAATTTACCCGATGTTTATTATAGAAGGCAGCAACCAACGCGAAACCATCGCGTCCATGCCGGGTATTGAACGCCTGAGCCTGGATTTACTGCTGGCAGAAGCCAAAGAGCTGGCTGCACTGGGCATTCCGGCTATTGCGCTGTTTCCGGTTACCGCTGCTGACAAAAAATCACTGCAGGCCGAAGAGGCCTGGAACCCGGAAGCCCTGGCACAGCGCGCAGTGCGCTTGCTAAAGCAGCATGTGCCCGAACTTGGCATTATCACTGATGTGGCACTGGATCCTTTTACCACTCATGGTCAGGATGGCATTATCGATGACAGCGGCTATGTAATGAACGACATTACTACCGCCGCATTAATTAAACAGGCGTTGTCACACGCAGAAGCCGGCGCGGATGTTGTTGCCCCCTCAGATATGATGGACGGCCGCATTGGTGCTATTCGTGAAGCGCTGGAAGACGCCGGTTTTGTGAACACCCGCATTATGGCGTACTCAGCCAAGTATGCCTCAAGCTACTATGGCCCGTTTCGCGATGCAGTAGGCTCTGCCGGTAATTTAAAAGGCGGCAATAAAAAAACCTATCAGATGGATCCGGCCAACAGCAACGAAGCATTGCACGAAGTAGCACAAGATCTGGAAGAAGGTGCCGACATGGTAATGGTAAAACCGGGAATGCCGTATTTAGATATAGTCCGCCGGGTAAAAGATGAGTTTGGTGTGCCTACTTTTGCTTACCAGGTCAGTGGCGAATACGCTATGCATATGGCGGCTATTCAGAACGGCTGGCTGGCAGAACAGCCGGTAATTATGGAGTCTTTATTGGCGTTTAAACGCGCCGGCGCCGACGGCATTCTGACGTACTTTGCCAAAAAAGTGGCGATTTGGTTAAAGCAAGGCGGCTAAGACCCATCAACGCAGAAGCAGTGCGTCCACAGCAACACGCCGTAAACCCTTCCGTGGGGACTCGATTCACGCGTCCCTGCGTTCAACGGTTGCTTTAGAACGCACTGCTTCTCCGTAGCATCCTTATTTGATCAGCAGCTCCCAACCGGTTTGCTGCTGATACTGTACTTCCTGCTCCAACTCGGCCCGCATCAGCGGGTGCTGTTCCAGCCAGCCTTGCGGCATGCTCAGCGTTAATTGCTCGCCTTTGCTGCTGATATTTACCTGCGGCAGCACTTCGTGGCGCCGGCGCATCGATAAAATCACCGCCAGCCGCAAAATACGAGTTAGACGCACCGTTAGCAGCACTGATGTCATGGTTTGGCGGGCGATAATTTCACGACTGATATCAGCACGGTGGTTATGCACCAACGCCATAACTAACTGCTGCTGAGCACGGGTAAAGCCGGGTAAATCAGAGTGGTTAATAATATAGGCGCCGTGGTGATGGTGGTTTTTATACTCAATTAACAGGCCCAGCTCATGCAGCAAAGCGCCGCTTCTTAGCATGCTGTGGCCTTCAAATTTTTGTAAATCCCAGCGGCTTTGCAACTGATTGGCCAACTCACACGCCATCTCAGCCACCCGCTCAGCATGGCGCTGGTCAATAAAATAGCGCACCATCAGGCTGTTTACTGTGCGGTTGCGCACATCGTTGTTTTGCAGTTGCGGTAGCATGCTGTACAGCACACCTTCGCGCAGCGCGCCGCCGGACAAGGTCATGCCGCTGATATTTAACCGACGAAACAACGCAATTAAAATCGCCAGCCCGGACGGGAACACTTGTTTGCGCTCCTGCGCCAAACCCACTATGTTCAACTGTTCCATGCGCCCACACGCCAGTGCCTGCTGCATAATGTCTTCCAGCCGGCTAAGTGTAATGACTTCATCTTTTCCCTGAGCGACCAGGCATTCCTGCATTGCCTGCACTGTGCCGGATGCACCAACAGCCAGTTGCCAGCCGGTTTGCTGATATTGCTGCGCTATAGCCAGAGTTTGCTGCTCCGCCGCAGCAATCGCGCGGTTAAAATTGTCTTCGCTCAGCTCGTCATCGCTGAAATATTTTTCCAGATAAGTAACACAACCCATATTCAGACTGGATAACAACAATGGCGTAAAACCGGCGCCAATTACTACTTCCGTACTGGCACCACCGATATCGATAACTAAACGGTTACTGTCACTGTTAGAGGTGTGCGCGACACCGAGATAAATAATGCGGGCTTCGTCTTCACCGCTGATCACGGTCACTTTCTGGCCCAGAATGGCTTCGGCTTCTTTGAGGAAGGTTTTGACATTTTTTGCCAGCCGCAGTGTAGCGGTACCGACAATACGGATGTTTTGCGGCGGGATATCCTGTAAACGCTCAGCAAATAATGCCAGGCATTCCCAACCGCGTTTCATCGCTTTGCGGCTTAATACCAGATTTTCATTTAAGCCGGCGGCCAGGCGAACTTTGCGTTTTACCCGGCCTATAACCTGCACCGAGCCACCAACAACCTTGACCATCAGCATATGGAAGCTGTTTGAGCCAAGATCAATCACCGCATAGATATCCTGATGCGGTGATTGGCCGGTCGTTAAGGCCGGATTAACGAGGACGGTTGCGAGGAGCTCTTGCGCCATTACTGCTACGTCCACCCGGGCCACTACGACTGCCGGTTCTGGCCTGGCCGGCACGCCGGCGCACCCGTGGTTTAGGCGTTTTTATATCGTCCAGCAGTGCACTGGCATCATACTGGCTTACCGGTACCGGATGACGAATATAGTCTTCAATCGCCGTCAGGTTCAGTGCATAACGCTCGCAGGCAAAGCTGATAGCTTTACCGCTCTCACCAGCCCGACCGGTGCGGCCGATACGGTGCACGTAATCTTCACAATCGTCCGGTAAGTCATAGTTGAATACATGGCTTACTTTAGGAATGTGCAAGCCACGGGCGGCTACGTCTGTTGCCACCAGAATATCCAGCTTGCCACTGGTGAAATCCTCTAAAATGCGCAGACGCTTTTTCTGGATCACATCACCGGTAAGCAAACCTACACGATGGCCGTCAGCCTCAAGCCAGGCATGGACTTCTTCACACCAGTGTTTGGTGTTAGCAAATACAATAGCCTTATCCGGCCATTCTTCTTCCATCAGCGTTAACAGCAATGGCAGTTTATGTTCGTCTGACGGATAAAACAGCTCTTCACTGATACGGCTGCCGGTCATTTCTTCCGGTGCAATATGGATGTGCACCGGTTGGTTCATTTTTTCAAACGCCAGTTCCTGTACCTTATAAGACAAGGTAGCTGAGAACAACAAGCTTAAGCGCTCTGTCGCCGGCGGCATACGGTTAAACATAAAGCGGATGTCTTTAATAAAGCCCAAATCGAACATGCGATCAGCTTCGTCCAGCACCACTACCTGAATTTGTGATAAGTCGTACAGGCCTTGTTTTAAATAGTCGATTAAACGGCCTGTGGTACCAATTAAAATATCTACGCCATTTTCCAGCAACTGGCGTTGAGTATCGTAGCCCTCGCCCCCATAAATTAAACCAAGACGTAAACCGGCTTTATCGGCCAATATTTTTGCGTCCTGATGGATCTGTACCGCCAGCTCACGCGTAGGTGCCATGATGATGGCGCGCGGCTGACCAGAACCTTTGGGCTCATGGGTAAGCAAATGGTGGAAAGTGGCTGTTAAGAACGCCAATGTTTTACCCGTACCCGTTTGGGCCTGGCCGGCAATATCTTTCCCGGCGAGAGCCAGTGGTAAACATTGCGCCTGAATGGGCGTACAATAGCCGTAACCTTGCGCGGTTAACGCGTCAAGAACCTGTGGCGCCAATGCGAAATCGGCGAATTTATGCGAAGTTAAGTGTGTTTTATTCATACGGCGCTAAGCATAACCGTTACGCTTGCAATAAGGAACAGCCACGTTTAAATTGATAACACTTTTTTGCAGCAAGGCTGCATAGCACTAGCGGAGACATAAATGAGCGAACAAATTTTACAGGTTTCTGACGACAGTTTTGAAACCGACGTACTGAAAGCCGACGCACCGGTTTTAGTCGACTTCTGGGCGGAATGGTGTGGTCCATGTAAAATGATCGCTCCTATTCTGGAAGACGTGGCAAAAGAGTATGCCGGTAAAGTAACCGTGGCCAAAGTTAACATTGACCACAACCCGAATACGCCGCCAAAATTTGGTATTCGTGGCATTCCTACACTGTTGTTGTTTAAGAATGGCCAGGTTGCCGCCACTAAGGTTGGCGCACTGTCTAAAACGCAATTGAAAGAGTTTTTAGACGGTAACATCTGAATAAACTGAAAAAAGGCGTATTTTTATACGCCTTTTTCTGTTTCATCGCTGGACGCACATGTAGTCAACTGCTATTGTGTAGCCAATAAAACGTTCTAAACCACGCTTGTCTGTCGAAAAACCACTTCCAAACCTTATACTATCGAACCGATAAGCATTGCCCTGTTTATATATCAACAAGAAACCCAATCAATATGCATTTAACAGAACTGAAACTGAAGCCAATTAGCGAGCTGGTTGAATTGGCTGAGTCTATGGGCCAGGAAAATATGGCCCGCCTGCGTAAACAAGACATTATTTTCGCCATTTTAAAATCCCACGCCAAAAACGGCGAAGAAATTTTCGGTGATGGTGTGCTGGAAATTCTGCAGGACGGTTTCGGTTTTCTGCGCTCCAGCGACAGCTCTTACTTAGCCGGTCCGGACGACATTTATGTGTCACCCAGCCAGATCCGCCGCTTTAACCTGCGTACCGGTGACAGCATTTCCGGCTTAATTCGTCCGCCAAAAGAAGGCGAGCGTTACTTTGCACTGTTAAAAGTAAACGAAGTTAACTTCGGCCGGCCGGAGCAGGCGCGTAACAAAATTCTGTTTGAAAACTTAACCCCGCTGCATGCTAACTCACGGTTACGCATGGAACGTGGTAACGGTAGCCGTGAAGATATCACCGCCCGGGTACTGGATTTAGCTTCGCCTATCGGTAAAGGCCAGCGCGGTTTGATCGTGGCGCCGCCAAAAGCCGGTAAAACCATTTTGCTGCAAAATATCGCCCAATCTATCGCTGCCAACCATCCGGATTGCGTATTAATGGTGCTGCTGATAGACGAGCGCCCGGAAGAAGTAACCGAAATGCAGCGCTTGGTTAAAGGCGAAGTTATCGCCTCTACCTTCGACGAGCCGGCCAGCCGCCACGTGCAGGTAGCTGAAATGGTTATCGAAAAAGCCAAACGCCTGGTTGAGCACAAAAAAGACGTTATTATTCTGCTGGACTCTATTACCCGTTTAGCCCGTGCCTATAACACCGTGATCCCAAGCTCAGGCAAGGTATTAACCGGTGGTGTTGACGCTAACGCCCTGCATAAACCCAAACGTTTCTTTGGTGCGGCGCGTAATGTGGAAGAAGGCGGCAGCTTAACCATTATCGCTACCGCGCTGGTGGATACCGGTTCAAAAATGGACGAAGTAATTTACGAAGAATTTAAAGGTACAGGTAATATGGAACTGCACCTGTCGCGTAAAATTGCTGAGCGTCGCGTGTTCCCTGCTATCGAATTTAACCGCTCTGGCACCCGCCGCGAAGAGTTGCTGGCTTCGCCGGAAGAGCTGCAGAAAATGTGGATCCTGCGCAAAATCCTGCATCCGATGGATGAAACCGAGTGTATGGAGTTCTTAATAGACCGTCTGTTGATGACAAAAACCAACGACGAGTTCTTTGATGCCATGAAACGGCAAAAAAGCTAACCGACCAAGCCGGCCTTCGTGCCGGTTTTTTCTTGCCTGTTGTTTGCCGGCAAGACGTTGCACCGCTTTATTTTTTACAGAAGGAACCAGCATATGACACGCCCACGCGTAGTGGTTATCGGCGGCGGGGCCGGCGGCCTCGAACTGGCAACCCGCTTAGGCAATAAGCTTGGCCGCCAAGGCAAAGCGCATATCACCCTGATTGACCGCAACCATACCCACATCTGGAAACCCCTGTTACATGAAGTTGCCACCGGCACACTGGACGTTGAAATTGATCAGCTGAGTTACCGCGCTCATGCCGCCACGCACGGTTTTGAGTTTCAGCTCGGCAGTTTTTACGGCCTTAACCGGCAGCAGAAAACCGTCACGCTGGCGCCGGTATATGCCGATGATGGCGAAGAGGTATTAGCAGCGCGTGAGCTGGCTTATGATTACCTGGTGCTGGCCATTGGCAGTGTGTCTAACCACTTTAATACGCCGGGTGTGGCAGAACATTGCATCTTTTTAGACAGCCCGGCTCAGGCGCAGCGTTTTCAGCGCCATTTACTCGATGCCTATTTAAAAATGAACTCCCCCGGCCATCCGAAAGATAAACTGAATATCGCTATAGTGGGCGCTGGCGCTACGGGGGTGGAGCTGGCCGCCGAGCTGTATCATGCTGCTGCGGAGCTTAATCTGTACGGCTTTGCCGATTTACGCAAAGACCGGCTGAATATCAGCGTTATCGAAGCCGGTCCGCGTATTTTACCGGCATTACCGGAACGTATCGCCACTGCGGCGTTAAAAGAGCTGCAAAAGCTCGGCGTGCAGGTACGTACCAGCACTAAAGTGACCGCCGCCGATGCGTATGGCCTGCAACTGGGGGATGAGCATTTGGCTGCTGAGCTTATGGTATGGGCTGCCGGCATTAAAGCGCCGGACTTTTTGCATAAACTGGACGGGCTGGAAAATAACCGGCTAAACCAATTGCTGGTAAACGGCAAACTGCAAACCACGCTGGATAGCCGTATTTATGCTATTGGTGATTGTACCGGCTGTCCGCTGGCAGATAATAAATGGGTGCCGCCACGCGCACAATCGGCGCATCAGATGGCCAGCCTGGTTGCCACCAATATCTTGGCTGAGTTAAACGGCAAAGCCTTGCGGGATTTTAACTACAAAGACCACGGCTCATTAATTTCACTCAGCCGTTTTGGTACTGTCGGCAGCTTAATGGGCAACTTAGTCGGTGGTGCCATGATGATTGAAGGTCGTATTGCCAGGCTGGCTTACATTTCGCTGTACCGTATGCATCAGGTGGCGCTGCATGGCTGGCTGAAAATGCTGGTGATCAGCTTAGTGGCCCGCATTAACCGTATCGTGCGACCGCGCCTCAAGCTGCATTAACGCTTGCTGCTGCAGTTTTTCCAGATCAGTGCTCAGCCTGCGCCGGGCACTGTCATCCAGCCAGCGCTGTATGGCGTCTTTGTACTCCGGCTGTTGCCACAACGCTGGTAGCAGCTTATTCACGGCGGCTATTGCCGCCTGCCCCACATCATCGGTGCTACAGGTAATATAAGACACGCTGGCAACATTGGCGCCCACTATAGCCCGATGCTCCAGCATTGCCGCCTGCGGCAACAACTGATTGTAGTATTGCATCCGCTCCGGATACTCCACCACATAATCCACGCGGTTGCCGGCAAGTAAACCGGCAGCATTAATTTCGCTGGTAAAAGCATGACTGCTAAGATTACTGTCCGGATGGCGCAGCAAGGCTGCTATAACCTCAGGGTAAAGCCGGTTGGGTTGATAAGCGCCTGTCAGGGCTTTATCCAGTGCTAGCTTTTGTATATCTGCACCATCGTCCTGCATTGCCGGATGTGTCGTTAGTTTACCGGCGATATAACCTACAGCCAGTGCCGGCCCTACCGCCAAAGGTGCCGAAAACAGCCGGTTTTGCGCGCGCTGTTCAGAGTATAAGGTTCCCAGCGCACAAAGTGCCGGCTCCTTTAGCAAAAATGCCTGTTCCAGCCGGGCGAGGTTAACCAGCCGCGTTTGGTGTTCAAACTGCGGCATGGCGGTACTGAGCTGCTGCAACAAAAGGTCAAAGGTGCCCTGGCCCTGAAACGGACCACTGACAATCTGATGCGGCGGCCAGTCGGTTTGTAACCAGGTCAGTTGTGGTTTAGCGTAAGCACTGCCGGCCAGCAGCAGTAGCAAACAACGTAATAGCATGGAGGCGTCCCGAAATAAATTATTGTAACTGTAGCCAATAACGGGGCCCAACTCAATCAGCCGCCAGCTTAGCCGGTCAATCATTTAACCAATAGTATGGTGCACCAACGGATAAGACGCTGTGGTATTTGCCACACGCAGTGACGCCTGGTATTCCTTCGCCGCTACTGCAGCAGCATCGGTAGTAGCAGCATGCACTTTGGCAAGCACATCGCCCTGCTCTACCCGGCTACCGGTTGGCAGAATATGGCTAAAGCCTACCGCAGGGTCAATTTGCTGCCCGGGATGCGCACGGCCACCGCCTAAACGTACTACCGCCATGCCCAAACCAACAGTATCCTGGTAGTGCAAATAGCCGCTTTGCGGTGCAATAATGTCCTGCACCACAGGCGCGCCAGCCAAATACTGCTGTGGTTTTTCTATTAAGTCGGCCGGGCCGCCCAGTGCCGCTACCATTTTGGCAAAAATTTCTGCCGCCTTGCCCGAACTTAAACTCTGCTCTAACGCCGCCACCGCGCTGGCTTTATCCTTGTGTAAGCCGCCCAGCATTAACATATTGGCGCCCAGCTCCAGCGTTATCTGGTGCAAGCGTGGCTCGCGGTATTTGCCGGTTAAGTAATCCAGCGTTTCCATCACCTCCAGCGCGTTGCCAGCGGTACTGCCTAAAATCTGGTTCATATCGCTCAACAGTGCCCGGGTGGGTACGCCGGCACCGTTGGCCACGTTAACAATACTGGTGGCCAGCGCCGAGGCATCATCGACGGTACGCATAATGGCGCCGTTACCAATTTTCACATCCATTACCAGCGCATCTAAGCCCTCAGACAGCTTTTTCGACAAAATAGAGGCGGTAATAAGCGGTATAGACTCTACCGTAGCGGTCACATCGCGAATTGCATATAAACGCCGATCGGCCGGCGCCAACTGGCTGCTTTGGCCAACGATAACGCAGCCCAATTGTGGTAATAACTGCTGAATTTTTTCCAGTGGCTGGGTACAGCTGTAACCCGGGATGGTCTCCAGCTTATCCACTGTGCCACCGGTATGGCCCAAACCACGGCCGGCAATGCTGGGCATATAAGCGCCACAGGCCGCAACCATCGGCGCCAACATCAGCGTTACTTTGTCGCCGACACCACCGGTGCTGTGTTTATCTACCACCGGGCCATTTAACTTGCCCTGCCAGTTTAATACCGTGCCGCTGTCGCGCATCGCCAACGTTAGCGCGACTATTTCATCGGTATGCATACCGTTTAAATAAATCGCCATTGCCAGCGCTGCCACCTGACCTTCACTGAAGCTGTCGTCAGTCAAGCCACGGACAAACTGCTGAATTTCGGCCTGGCTTAAGTTGCCGCCGTTACGTTTGGTTTTAATAATTTCCTGCGGGATCATGTATTAAGCTCCAACTTTAGTGCTGTTGGCTAAATAGGTTGGCGTAAAGGCCGCCGGCAATAACTCGCCCAGCGTCCAATTTTGCTGTTGCTGTAAGTGATTACAACTGGCGATGGGGGCATCGGGTGTAAAAAACTCGGCAATGACCTGGCGGCAAATACCGCACGGTGGTGTTAGCATCTCTTGCGGTGTATACACCAGCAGTGCGGTAAATTTGCGCTCACCGGCTACCACAGCAGCGCCTATGGCATTACGCTCGGCGCACACTGTGCCGCCGTATGAGGCGTTTTCAACATTGCAGCCGGTATAAATTTTGCCGCTGTCGGCCAACACGGCCACACCGACGGGGAATTTGCTGTATGGCGCATAAGCCTGTGCGGCGGCTTGTTTCGCAGCCTGTTGCAAGGCAGCCCAGTTAATTTCGCTCACTGGTTAAACTCATGTTAGTAATGGGCATACAGTGTTACTGCGAATGCGGTTTTGGTCAAGCCTGCTGTACGCAACTGCGACCGCGGCGGCTGACGTCGCGACAAACAGACGCTATACTGCCGGCTTTATCCTGTTAACCAGCTAAAACGTGAACAGCATTAATTACCTTGCCGGTTATCCGGAACATATTCAGCAGCAGGCAACCGGTTTATTACAAAGCGGCCGCCTAAGCAGCTACCTGGCAGAAAAATACCCCGCAGTGCATCAGGTGCAAAGCGATAAAGCGCTGTATGGCTATGTTAATGAGCTGAAAAACAACTATATGCGCAACACGCCATCACTTAGCCAGGTACGTTACGACAGCAAACTTAATGTGATAAAGCAGGCGCTGGGCATGCATACCTTTGCCTCCCGGGTGCAGGGCAATAAGCTTAAAGCGCATAACAGCATCAGCATAGCGGCATTGTTTAAGCAGGCACCGGAAGCCTTTTTGCGCATGATCGTGGTACATGAATTAGCCCACTTTAAAGAAAAAGACCACAACAAAGCCTTTTATAAACTGTGTCAGCATATGGAGCCGGCCTACCATCAACTCGAGCTGGATACACGGCTGTGGTTGTTGTGCCGCGACTACACCGCCACGGCATAACCGCTACCGGACCGGCTTGCGCCGCTGCAACAGCAGGCTGAACAGCCACAACATAGCCAGCAACCAGCCACAGGCCAGCGGCACCAGCAAGAAAGCCTGCGCGATACCGGCATGCTGCGCCCAGATGCCGGTAGCCAAACCGGCAAACTGAAAGCCTACAGAAGTGCCAATGCTGGCCAGGCCGGATAACACCGGGCCATTGTCGGCATCCAGATCCATGGCGGTAGATAACATCAGCGGAAATAAACCGCCGATACCTAAACCCAAAGCCAGATTGCCCAGCGCTATCGGCCAATACCCCTGCGTCAGCACCAGCAATACCGCACCACTAAGTGCAAAGCTACCCAGTAACAGCATCAGTTGGCCGGGTGTGAGCCAGCGCAGCAATAGCGCAAAACCCAGCCGGCTTAACACCATACCGCCGGTAAACCAGGCCAGCAGCAGCCGTGCACTCTCAGCCTGGTAACCCATGCCATCTACCGCATAACTGACAAACCAATTACCCTGGCCCCACTCTGCCGCACCATAGCCTATCATCACCAGCAGCATAATAAAGAACAGCGGCTGGCGCAGCACAGTCAGATACGACAGGCTCCGGCCGTTGTTGCTGTGGCTGGCCGCCAACACAGGTTGCTGCTGCGCCACGCGCCAGCTGTACGCCGCCACCAGCAATAAGCCCAGCGCAATAATCCGCACCGGCCAGCGCCAGTCATCCAGCAGCCAATACAGCATCACGACCCACAAGGGTGCCGTTAAGGTGCCCAAACTGAACATAAAATCCATCAGGCCCATCATAGCGGCGCGTTTGTTGGCAAACAGCCGTGCGATCAGCGTATGGCCAATGGTAAACATGATGGAGTAAGTCAGACCGACCAGCAAAATCAGCGGCAGTAACCACTGCCAGCTGTTAACCAGCGACAGCAACAACAGCAGCATGGTTTCGCTCAGAGCCAGCAACGCAAACAGGCGCAAAAAGTGAAACTTCTGTACATATTTGCCGCCGATAATGGCGCCGATAATAGTGCCGGCAGACATTAAGCTGAAAAATACGCCGCTGATGGCCGGCGCCATATTCAGGCTTTTTGCCATATCCGGCAGTAACATACCCCAAAGAATAATCAGGTTACCTAATAAGAAAAACCCGCTGAAGATCACTGCGGTGGGGTGTAAGCGCGACATCGCCGCTCCTTGTTAAGGCAGGTAAAATTATCCTGCTGCAGTGAACAAGATTAGCCCGGTTGAAACGGATCGGCGTCCAGATGGGCCGGAAACTGTTGCCGGTACTGCATCAATTGGGCGTAGTCTAACCCGGCCTGCAGCACACCGGCAGCTGCTGAGGCCAGTTCTGCGACGGGCTGGCCGCGATAATCGACAATCAGGCTGTCGCCGCTGTAGTCAACCCCATTGCCATCTGTGCCAACACGGTTACAGCCCAGTACAAATGCCAGGTTTTCTATCGCCCGCGCCTGCAACAAGGTACGCCAGGCATGCGAGCGGGCAGCCGGCCAGTTGGCAACATACAGTGCCACATCGTAGTCATTGCGGTTACGGCTGAAAACCGGAAAGCGCAAGTCATAACATACCTGCAGCAGCAAGCGCCAGCCGCGATACTGCACCACCACCCGCTGTTCCCCGGCAATATAAGCCTGATGTTCACCGGCCATACGAAACAGGTGCTTTTTATCGTAATAGCTAACGCTGCCATCCGGCGTGACAAAATAGCAGCGGTTAACACAGCCACGCCCGGTGCGGGTGGCCACCGAGCCACACAACGCCGCCCCGCATTGCGCTGCCTGCTGTTTAAGCCAGGCAAGTGTTTCGCCTTCGGGCTCAGCGATAACATCACTTTGCATCGAAAAACCACTGCTGAACATTTCCGGCAGCACAATCAAATCAGCACTAATCTGTCGCATCTGCTGCGCCAGTTGGCGGCGGTTTGCCGCGGCGTCTTGCCATACCAAAGCAGTTTGCAACACCGCAACCTGTAATAGCATTAAATCTGACATAACGCCTCCGCTGCTGCCTCAAGTGTGCTTTGCTGCTTCGCAAAACAGAAGCGGATAATACGGCTTTGTGGCGGCGTTTGATAAAACACTGACAACGGTATCGCCGCTACCTTGTGCTCAGTGGCCAGCCAGCGGCAAAAGGCAACATCATCCAACTCACTTATCGCGCTGTAATCCGCCAGCTGAAAATAAGTGCCCTGGCAACTCAGCAACTTAAAACGACTATTGGCCAACAGTGTGGCGAAGCTGTCGCGTTTTTGCTGATAAAACGCCGCCAAACTGCGCACCTGCTCACTATGCAGCTTAAGCATATCAGCGATGGCATATTGCGCCGGCGTAAAGCTGGAAAAGGTAACGTATTGATGAATTTTGTGAAACTCTGCCGTCAGGGCCGCCGGCGCCACACAATAGCCCAGCTTCCAGCCGGTAACATGAAAAGTTTTGCCAAACGACGACACAATAAAACTGCGTGCT
The DNA here is from genome assembly GCF_013283795.1 of Rheinheimera lutimaris. Lineage (GTDB taxonomy): Bacteria > Pseudomonadota > Gammaproteobacteria > Enterobacterales > Alteromonadaceae > Alishewanella > Alishewanella lutimaris. The sequence goes on along the minus strand of NZ_JABSOD010000016.1, from coordinate 28,121 downwards.
GCCAGCTCACTAAAGCCGTTAGCGCTAAGCTGCATCGCGCCGTCAAACACCATATGCTCATATACTTCGTCGCTGATACAGTACAGGTTATGCGCTGCCACCAGTTGCTGCAGCGCCAGCCAGTCAGAGTGGCTAAACACCATGCCGCTGGGGTTATGCGGGCTGTTAACAATGATCAATCTGGTGCGCGCCGTTATCGCATCAGCTACTTGCTGCCAGTTAACGCGGTAATCCGGCGCATGCAGCGCAATATGCACGGCTTTGCCGCCGTTTAGCGCAATCGCTGGTGCGTAGCTGTCGTACGCCGGGTCAAAAATAATCACCTCATCGCCGGGGTTTACTGTGGCGCCGATGGCAACAAACAGTGCCTCAGTGGCACCGCTGGTCACGGTAATCTCTGCTGCAGGGCAAATAATGCGGCCATAACAATGCTGTACCAGCGCAGCAATTTGCTCACGCAATGCCATGACTCCCGGCATCGGTGCATATTGATTCAGGCCCTGCGCGCTGTATTGTGCCAGCGCTGAAACCAACTGCGGGCTGGCGGGAAAGTCCGGAAAACCCTGCGATAAATTAATGGCTTGCTGCTCAGTTGCCAGTTGCGACATCTGGCTGAAGATAGTAGTGCCAACGCCCGGCAGTTTGCTTTTGAGTATCATATCGGCAAGAAAAAGTTGCTAAAACCGGCTTGAATGCTATCATTTAGCCCGTTTTATGTATAGACATCTAAACGTTTGAACGTATAGCAAGCAGGTTTAACTTATTATGAATAACACCGCCCAACTGCATCAGCTTAATCCAAACGCCATCGCCTTATGCGCGCTGGGGCGCTGGATCGCCAACCGGCATTGGGTACCGGCTACCGGCGGTAATTTTTCGATCCGAAGCGGTGAGTACAGTGCGCTGGTAACCGCCTCCGGTAAAGATAAAGGCGAGCTAAGCCCGCAGGACTTGCTGCCGGTAAGCTGGCAGGATGGCAAGTTAAGCTGCCCGGGCACGCCGTCGGCAGAAACCGCGCTGCATGCCCGGCTGTATCAGCTCGACCCGGCGATAAAAGCGGTATTGCATACTCATTCGGTGCCGGCAACGGTGTTTTCCCGGCTGATCAGCGACGACAGCTACCTGTTCCATGGCTATGAAATGCAAAAAGCCATCAGTGGCAATAGCAGCCATGACATCCCCTGCGCCCTGGCGCTGTTTGACAACACCCAGGATATTCCGCTACTGGCGCAGCAGGTAGCACAGCGCTGGCAACAGCAACCGTTAAATTGGGGCTTACTGGTGCGTGGCCATGGTCTCTATGTTTGGGGCCGCAGCCCGGATGAAGCAAAAAGGCATTTAGAAGGCTGGGAGTTTCTTATAAACTGCGAGCTTGAAAGGTTAAAACTAACAAGGTAAGCCGTGAAGTACTCTGCCATTATCACCGACATTGAAGGCACTACCAGCCGTATCAGCTTTGTCACAGAGGTGTTGTTTCCTTACGCCGCCCGCGAATTGCCGGGTTTTATCCGCGCCAATCTCAGCGATGCAGCAGTAGCCGCCGCGCTGGATGCTTGCCGCGCACTGATGCAGCAAGCTGATGCCACTGTCGACGCCATTATTGCCAGGCTGCAGCAATGGATAGCTGAAGATCAGAAAATCACGCCGCTAAAAGCGCTGCAAGGCATGGTATGGCAGCAGGGTTATCAAAGCGGCGCCTTTCGCGGCCATCTGTATCAGGACGCGTTTGCGACCTTAACGCAATGGCAGCAACAAGGTATAAAGCTGTACGTTTACAGCTCCGGCTCGGTGCAGGCACAGCAGTTGCTATTCCGCTACAGTGATTTCGGCGATGTAACGCCCTTATTTAGCGGCTATTTTGACACCCGCGTTGGCGCCAAACGCGATATATCCTCCTATGCCGCCATTTTGCAACAGCTGCAGTTGCCGCCTAAACAAGTGCTGTTTTTATCCGACGTGACCGCCGAGCTGGATGCCGCCAAAGTCTTGGGTATTGCTACGGTGCAGTTAATTCGTGACGGCCAGAGCCCGTCTGACCACCCGGCGGTAAGCAGTTTTAGCCAAATTGAGGAGCTGTAGTCATGAGCCATCTACGTCTGTTTGCGGTTGATAATGCCACACAACCGCTGCTTGAAAGCAGTGACGCCGGCGAAATCAGTGCGGTACTGGCCAACGCCGGTATTCGCTTTGAGCAATGGCAAGCCGGTGCGCCGTTAAGCGCACTCAGCAGCAACGACGACATCCTGCAGGCATATGCAGCAGATATTCAGCGCTTAAAGCACGAGCGTGGTTATATTACGGTTGATGTTATTTCGCTTAGCGCTAATCACCCGGATAAGGCCGCATTGCGGCAAAAATTTCTCGCCGAGCATACCCACAGTGAAGATGAAGTGCGCTTTTTTGTGCGCGGTCAGGGTTTGTTTTGCCTGCATATTGCCGGCAAGGTGTATCAGGTACTGTGCCAGCAAAACGACCTGATCAGTGTACCCGCCGGCACTACCCATTGGTTTGATATGGGCAGCGAACCGGAATTCAGCGCCATACGTTTATTCAATAACCCCGACGGTTGGGTCGCTAAGTTTAGTGGCAGTGATATTGCCTTACGGTTTCCATTGCTAACGTAAACAGCTATTTCCTTGCACCAACAGCGTGCAACAGGCCATAACGGCTGGCTAATAGCGTTAATTAACAAGTTTATTTTCAATTAATTACCCTCAGCAGTTGCACTGGTGTAACTATTGCTTAAGCTTGTCATATTCAGCTGTAACACTACAGCTGCCACTTTTAGCCAGTTAAGCGGATAATTTATGTTACCACTGCACACACCAATGCGCGGCCTGCGCTGCTTTTGTGTCGCTGCCGAATGTTTAAGTTTTAAAGAAACAGCCAAAAAGCTGTATTTAACGCCGTCTGCGGTTAGCCACCAGATAAAACAGCTGGAAGATAACCTCAATTTAGCCTTGTTTGAGCGCAAAACCCGCGCCATAGTGCTAACCGAAACCGGTAAACGCTTTTATCAGGCCATAGCGCCCTTAATGCAGCAATTGGCCACCACCATCGGCGAGTTCAGCCAGGCTGAGCGTATGCTGGAAGTCAGTATCTCGATGCCGGAGTTTTTTGCCAGCGAGCTGTTTGTGCCAAGGTTAATTGGCTGGTCAGAACAATATCCCAACATTAACCTGACGTTGGAAACGGTAAAATCGCGCCGCGACAGCCCGAAGTACACCGATTTATCAATAATACTATCCGGTAAAAAGCCGGAAGAAGTTATCGCTTATGACCTGTTCCCCATCAGCTATGTACCGGCCTGCAACACCGCCCAGTACAACAAATGGCACAGCAAAGGCTACCGCATACTGGAACAGGTACCGCTGATACTGCACCAGGCCAGGCCGCACGCCTGGCATCAATGGGCCGAGCACGTGGGTTATCACAACTTTCAGCCGAAACAAATTATGCAGCTCGACAGCATGTTCAGTGTGGCCCGCGCGGCACAGCAAGGGCTGGGCGTGGCACTGATACCGCTGCCGATCAGCAGCAGCTGGTTCAGCACCGGCAGCCTGCAGCGTTTATTTGAGCAGGAACTACTCAGTCGCGACCGCTATTATCTGGTGCGGCACGACGAAGACCCAAACCGGCATGAAATACAGCTGCTGATTGACTGGATACTGCAAAGCTTTCATCTGGATAAGTAAATTCGCCACACCACCTTATATGAAAGACATTAGCGCCTGATAAATGAATTTTTTTCACTTATCAGGTGTTTTTTTATCGTTTGTCAGATTTAGTGCTTTTGCTCAAACTTACACCTGCAGACCGATAGCGGCTGCCTGGATGGGAAATTGGGAGCAACACATTATGAAAGCGAGAGCAATTAAATTAGGCAGTTCTTTGGCGTTGATGCTGATGGCCTCAGGTTCATTCCTCGCATCAGCCACCACCAACGGCTATAAAATGGTACTGATTGAAGATACACCTGGTGTAGCCGCCTTACAGGCCGGTCAATTTGACCAGGGTATCAGCGAAACATTGGCCAGCAACAGCGCAGAAGTGGATAACTTCTCCCGCCAAATGAGCCTGTGCGTAGGCTTTACCAAAAGCGGTAAGCTGGATCAGGCAACAACGGCATGCGACAGCGCAGTATCTGCTGCCCAGCAGTTCAGCCATGTCAGCAACAGCGACAAGCGCGAAATGCGCGCTTATGCCCTGACTAACCGTGGCGTACTGCGTTTGTTACAAAACAACAACCTGGCGGCACTGGCCGACTTTAAACGCGCGGCAGAATTAAACCGCAGCGATGTAAGTCAGCACAACCTGCAACGCTTAGAGTTAGCGTTAAACAACGCTAACAGCGGCCTGGATGTTGCCATGGTATCTGCAGAATAAACACCTGCTGATACAACGTTAAAGGTATCGACAGAGTAAGCGCCTGTTGATACAGCGTTAAAGGTAGCTGCAGAGTAAGCGCCTGCTGTTACCTGAGTTACCCGGTGTGGAGTAAGCGCCCACGCCGGTTTAGTTAAGATTACACCTCCCCGTGTGTCTGCAGAGTTACTACTCCCCGGTGTAACTCTGCTTTTTTATTTGCTTGTTATGCCCGCATAAATTGTGCTTTATAAGCGTCAGTGACATCCTGCAATTGGCCATTATGCAGTTGTATAATCCGCTCTGCGTTTATTATGGTTTCCGGCCGGTGGGCGATAATAATCCGTGTCATATTCAGCTGCTTAATCGCCTGGTTTACATAGTGCTCCAGCTGCACATCTAAATGGCTGGTGGCTTCGTCCATAAACAGTATTTTTGGCTTACGATACAGTGCCCGCGCCAATAACAGCCTTTGTTTTTGCCCGCCGGATAACGAACTGCCCATATCACCCACTAAGGCGTTATAGCCCATTTGCATAGCCGATATATCCTGGTGAATACCCGCCAGTTGGGCGCATTCTACTACTTGTTGCATATCCATCTGGCTATCAAAGAAACTGATATTCTCTGCCAGAGTGCCGGACATAAGCTGGTCGTCCTGCATTACGGCAGCAATTTGGCTACGGTAATGCCGCAAACCCAAATGGCGAATATCCACGCCATCTACTTCTACTTTACCGCTCTCGCCAGGCAGTAAACCCAGCATAATTTTCATCAGGCTGGTTTTACCGGTGCCGGAAGGGCCAATAATGGCAACGTTTTCACCGGCTTTTACCTCCAGGTTTAAGCTATTGAACAACAGCGGGTCATTACTGGCATAACGAAAGCTAATGTTACTCAGGCTTAATTGGCCACTTAACTCGCGGCTATCGCTGGCACTGCCTTCGTCTTCTTTCTCTGTTAAGGCAATATCGGCCAGGCGATCCAGATGTAGCCGGGTCATTTTTATTTCGACCACTTTATCAATCAGGGCGGCTGTACGGCTGGTAAACTGGTTTTTATAGGCGATAAAAGCAAACAACATACCCACGCTGATATCACCGGCCATTACAGCCAGTGCAGCTAAGTAAATTACCAATACGTTTTCTATGCCAAACAATAACTGGTTAATGGTGCTGTAGGATATTTGCCACTTACCCAGGCGGTAATTCTGGTTTACCGCATCGGCAAAGCGGTTTTGCCAGATATTTAAGCGCTGGGTTTGCAGGCCAAATAACTTAATGCTTTGCATGCCGCGCACGGTTTCCATAAAGTTGCTTTGCTCTTTAGCCGACGCAACTATGCTGGCCTCGGTTAACTGATGTAATGGCCGGTACAAAGCCCAGCGTAAAAGCGCATAGAGCAGTACCGCAATACCTACCACCAGACTCAGCTGCGGGCTGTATAAATACATCATTACCAGCACCGCTATGGCCATAATGCCGTCAATCACACCCTCCACCAGGCTATTGGTAAGCAACTCACGTACTGAATTTAACGAACCAAAGCGCGATACCACATCACCCATATGGCGTTTTTCAAAATAGCTAAGTGGCAAATGCAGCAGGTGGCGCATTAAATTGGCCGCCATTTGTACGCTCATTACCGAGCCTAAATGCAGCACCACCCAGCCGCGCAAGGTTTGGGTAATCACCTGTAGCAGCATAATAAGGCCAAAGCCCAGTGCTAATACCACCAACAACGGCTCATCCTGGCTTACCAGCACTTCATCCACCACCAACTGGGTGTAATAAGGGGCGGCCAGCACAAATGCCTGTAACAGCAACGACAATACAAACAACTTAACCAGCGATGGCACCAGGCCTTGTACTTTGGTCCAAAACGCTGTTAAGCCTAAACGCACCCGTTCGTCTATTTTTTTAAATTCGTTACCAGGGCTTAGCTCCAGCGCTACACCAGTAAAGGCTTTATCGACTTCATCCAGCGATAAACGCCGCTCGCCCATGGCCGGGTCGAGAATGGTAATGCCGTTGCGATGCACTTTTTGCAGCACCACAAAGTGGTTCATTTCCCAGTGCAGAATGCAGGGTGTACGCAGGTTTTTTAAGTCGTCTAAGTCCAGCTTTAACGCCCGCGGTGTTAAGCCCAGCTGGTTACCTAATTGCATTAGCTGCTGTAAATTGGCGCCTTTAAGTGACACGCTATAGCGATTGCGTAAAGTGGTTAAGTCCAGCTGATGGCCATGATGATTGGCCACAATAGCAATACAGGCCAGACCGCATTCAGCTGCTTCGGATTGGTAGATCATATGTTTTTACTACTTATCATTTTTCAAGTAATCTCAAATTTAATCCAGCTAATTATTGCGTCAGACAATATCTCCATCAAAAAATAAAATAGCCAAATTATGGAAAGCGTGCAGAGCAATGCATGGCAATACTGACTTTGCCGATAGCCTGATAAAACAAAAGATTAAAGACATTAAGAAAGAGTAAATGAAAATATCTGAGTCATGAGAAAAAGCAAAGGCAGTTGAAACGATAAATGCTGAAAGCCAAAAATTTTTTAATAGCCCCACAAGGAAACCCAGCAAAATCACTCTGAACATCAGCTCTTCGAAAAAGGGAGAAATAAAAACTGCTCGAAAAAAATCCCAATACGTATAGGAAAAGCCACCACCTTCTCTTAGCCAAGAAGTAATGGTAAAAATAGAAATTCCGGCGATCAATAAAATGTTAAAAAGCTTTAAATTGATATCTTCGAAGCTAATATTCATAGAAGCCACAGATTTTACCCTAATGGAATCTATAGAAAATAGAATACACAAAGTTGAAATCATAATGACAGTGTATTCATCTATGTATTGTGGAAGTGGCAAACTACTAAAAATTAAGAACAATGCGCCACCACCAAAATAGATAACGATAACATCTCTCAAGCTATAATAAACCATTAAAAACCTCAGAATAGGCAAGCCATTAGTAGCTTGCCTATGAAACTATATTGGTATTGGTCAAAGTTTATTTATTTTTGGGTCCAATTCAAATCATCTATCCAATTGTTAGAAAGCATAACGTTGTCATAGAAGTATCCACCCCCCGATTGCACAAGCTGCTTTGCTTCCATAAACATTGCAGTGTAAGAGGCTGCATCTAAAAGGCCTCGAATTCGACTACCACCACTCACTTCTTCAACTTGCTCAAATGTTAACTCTTGCATACTATCTCTCCTTGAGACGTTTTTAAGTTTAAAGGTTTGCTCGTTATGAGCGTTATAACCGCCCTTTCAGGCTTAAAACCGGCTCGAACAACCAGGCTAACAGGCTGCGTTGTTCCAGCACGATATCTGCGCTTAACAGCATGCCCGATTGCAGCGGGACTGTGTTGCCATAAGCGCGGATGTGTTGTGAAGCCAGTGCTACCTCTACCCGGTACACCGGCTCCTGTACGGCGACAGGCATATCTACTTCGTTCGGAAGTACGATTGCCTGCGCCGTTTTTATTACTTCCCCTTCGTATAAACCAAAGCGCTGATACGGAAAAGCATCAAAGCGTAAGCGGGTCTGCTGACCCGGCATCACAAAACCATAAGCACGGGTAGGCACCAACAATACGGCCTGTAATTCTGCGTTATCCGGCATTATGGTTAGCAGTGGTAAGCCCATTTGCACATTGTTGCCTATTTCTGCCACTAGATTCGTTACCCGGCCGGCTATCGGGGCGGTGATTAACAGCTCGCCACGGGCATTAAGTTCGGTTTGTTGTTGCTTAAGCCGCGAAATATCGCTGTCGAGCACTGCCAGTTGTTGTTGCTGTTCACCTGGCAGGCGATGTAACTGGCCGCTAAGTTGCTCTATTTGGGCTTTTTGGCTTTGTTCGCTGGCATTTAACTCGGCCAGTTGCTGCTGAATATTCAGTACCAGTTCGTGTTGCTGTTGCAGTTCATTGGTGGAAATAGCACCGCGGTTATTCAGATCGCGGTAATTTTGATAACGCTGCTGATTAAGCTGCAGCCGCTGCTGCAGTAACTGTTGCTGCGCCGCAATATCGTTAAGCAGATTACGGCTTAAGGTTAGCCGGGTAGTAAATTCGGCATCTTGCTGAACAAACTGGTTAATTACCTGCTGCTTACGCAAATTAACCAGCTCGGTTTGCTGCACCAGGCCCTGAAACAAGGTGCCGGTAAGGCTGTCACCGGCAGACAAATGCTCCGGAATAGTAACCAGCGCTAACCTGTCGCCGGCTTGTACCTGCTGGCCATCATCGACATAAACTTGTTGAATAACACCGGTGCGGGATGATACGACTTTAGCCAAGCCGATATCCGGCTTTAAATAGCCGCTAACAGTTTCTTTGCGGTTAAATGAAGTGAGGCTGAGAAACGTCACAATAGCAATGATTACGCACAGCAGAACAATAGTAAGCAAACTACTGCTTACCGGCTGGGCAATAATAACGTCACCATCTAAACGGGCGCTTTGTTGCTTTACAGCATTAACGCGAAACAATCCATTTTCTACCACAACAACCTCAAAAATCTATTGTGTTTACAATACAGCAAAATTTGCAATAATTTGAGACTAACTTAACCATAAATGAATATGCAATAATTTTTTATATTATTTTTTTGTTAAGTAAATATATCTTTGAAACAATAGCCAGCGGGGGGGG
>NZ_JABSOD010000016.1:0-19014 GCF_013283795.1 Rheinheimera lutimaris | reverse complement strand
GGGGGGGGCAAATAATTCAATCACTTAGCGAGGACATTCAAGGGGGAAATAAATTTACAGCGGCCAACTGATTGATTGCAAATCAACCAGCCGGTTGGGCCATTTGTGTTGAGCAACTGTTGTAACACTCGCTCTGGCTCGCCACAGCAACTCGCCTTTTGCTGTCGTAACGGCTCAGACACTCTGTGGTGCCCATTTCGAGGTTCCAACCGTTTGCTATCGCGGGATCAGGCAAACTGCTGTAGCACGCCTTTGGCAATATCCGCCTGTGAGTAAACGCCGCTGTCCAGCACCCAACCGGTAACCAGTTCTGCGGGGGTTACATCAAAGGCGGGGTTAAATACCGGTGCCTGCTCTGGTGCCCATATTGCGCTGCCAAAACCGCCGCTAATGCCGCGCACTTCATCGCCATGACGCTGTTCTATCGGAATTGCGCTGCCATCGCTGCAGGCTAAATCTACCGTGGTATGCGGTGCCACTACATAAAACGGCACCTTGTGATACTGCGCCAGCACCGCCAGCGAGTAAGTGCCTACTTTGTTAGCGAAATCGCCGTTAGCGGCGATACGATCCGAGCCGACAAAAATACGGTCGACCTGGCCGCGCGCCATTAACATCGCCGCCATATTGTCGCAAATAAGCTGGTACGGAATACCCAGTTGTTGGCACTCCCACGCCGTTAAACGTCCGCCTTGCAGCAGCGGCCGGGTTTCATCTACCCAGAGGCGGATATTTTTACCCTGCTGATGCGCCAGGTTAATTACCCCCAACGCTGTGCCAACCCCCGCGGTGGCCAAACCGCCGGTATTGCAGTGGGTTAACAGTTGCTCGCCTTGTTGCACCAACGCCGCGCCATGCGCTGCCATACGCTGGCACAAGGCAACATCTTCAGCAAACAGCTGCTCTGCACAAGCAATGGCCGCCGCTTTAAAATCTTGCTGTTGCAGCGCTGCTATCATGCTATCGAGGTTATTCATCAGGTTTACGGCGGTGGGCCTGGCGGCGCGCAGTACTTCTGCATCCAGCAATAACTGTTCGCGGCTGTCGCCGCTACCGGCGCGATAGGCCAATAATAAACAAGCTCCGATTCCAATCGCCGGCGCGCCGCGCAATTGCAACGCTTTAATCATACTTACCATCTGCGCTACCGTTTCGCAGGGCAACCATAGCTGCTGTTGCGGTAACTGCGTCTGATCCAACACATACAGCTTGCCCTGTAGGGTTTTCAGACTGAGTGCTGTTAAGTTTTTCATAGCTTATTCCTGTTTGGCGTTGCAGACGTCTATCAGGTTTGCGATTATGCAGCCCAGCTATTTTCAACACAAGTAAGAGACACTCTATGGCCGGATACCAAACCTTTACCACTGAGGATGCAATGCGTTTTGCTGATGAGCACAGCGGCTTGTTTGGCGATCACAGTAAATTAAGCTGTGAAGAATTTGGTGACGGTAACCTGAACCTGGTATTCCGGGTGGAAAACGACAAAGGCAGCAGTTTGATTGTCAAACAGGCGCTGCCCTATGCCCGCTGCGTCGGCGAAAGCTGGCCGCTGACCACTGACCGCGCACGGATAGAGGCCGAAGTGTTAATTACTCATTGCAAATTGTGTCCGGACCATACCGTAGAGGTATTGCACTATGACGCTGAGCAAGCAGCCATTTTAATGGAAGACTTAAAAGACTACCGTATTTTGCGCAGCGAATTGGTCGCAGCGAAACAGTTTGAGCACCTTGCGCCGCAGCTGGCAGCTTATCTGGCCAATACCTTGTACTACACCAGTGATTTTGCCCTTACCGGCCCGAATAAAAAGCAGCAGCTTGGCCGCCTTTTAAACCCGGAGCTCTGCTTAATCACTGAAGATTTATTCTTTACCGACCCCTACTGCAACCACGAGCGCAATAATATCAACATTGAAATACGCAATGATGCGCAGCAGTTATGGCACGACGAAACGTTACACGCGGAAGTCGCACAGCTAAAAGCAGATTTTTTGTCCAAGCCACAGGCACTGCTGCATGGTGATATGCACAGCGGCAGTATTTTTATCAATGATGACAACTGTAAAGTTATCGATGCCGAGTTTGGTTTTTACGGCCCGATTGGTTTTGACGTCGGTAGCCTGGTAGCTAATTTACTGCTCAACTACCTCGGCCATTTCGGCTTAACCGCCGACACTGCAGCACGTGAGCAGCACCAAAGCTACCTGCTTAGTCAAATTGAAACACTGTGGCAGCAGTTTGCCGAACAATTTAAGCAGTTACTGAGCAATGAATGCCGTGAACCAACCCTGCAAAACAACCTGTACCAACAACGCTTTATGCAGCAAATTTTTACCGACACTCTGGGCTACGCCGGTTGTGAATTAATCCGCCGTACCGTTGGCCTGGCGCATGTGGCTGACTTTGAACACATCACTGACAGCACACAACGTGCACACAGTGAGCGCAAAGCGCTGCAATTAGGCCGCGAACTGATTATGCAACGCCATGAGCTCAGCAGCATTAACCAACTGATAACCTTGTTGCGCTACCTGAAGTAACAACAATATTAAAGCCAACAGCATAAGATGTCGCTTATTGCTAACAATGGTTGCAGTTTTACCAGAGACGACAGCGCAAGTGTAACGCAAAACTGTTGGTTACACTTTTACGCTGTACCCCAACGACAATAGCACGATAAGCTGCGGCGATGAGCATTGCCGCCGGCTGTTTGAGGTTAGTTTGGCACACTGGGTATATCACAGGTATTTTGCCTGCATTGTTGCACTGACTACGGCGTTATGCCTCACCGCTTTGCTGGCCTTTGCTGTCAGCAAAACGGTGCATTTCAGCTTGCAGCAAAGCGCAACACAGTATTTACTGCAAGTAGACGCTATTGCCCGCGAAAGCCAGCAAACGCTGGATCAGCTAAACAGTAGAGCTCCCCATAGCTGCAGCGCCGCCAATTTAGCCGCCATGCGCCGCGTATTAATCAGCGCACGCTATATCCGTGACATTACCTACTATGATGATAGCGGCGCTTTGTGCTCTGCCAGCTCAGGTAAACTTGATTTCGCCTACCCGCATGGTGAACCGAGCTTTTATTCACTGCAAAACAGCAGCATTTGGCTGGATCAACCACTGGGAGACTTCAGCCAGCGTGTAAACGGTACTGTAGTACGGCAAAGAGACTATAGTGTCAGTATTGTCAGTGATATCGACAGCGCCCCGCCGCGCAACGATGTGCGCTGGCAAACAGTGAACACGGCCGGCACTACTGCGGCCCATATTGCCGGTTATACCGGTTTATATATTGCCGGTACCGGCGGCGATACATTGGCCACATTAGCCTGGCCGCATTATTTCTATCAGCAATGCAGTAGCTATTCACGCTTTTGTCTGAGCCAACAATTCAGCTTTTATACCCTGGCGCAACGTTATCCGTTTCAAAGCAGCATCGTGCTGCTGGCCGTTATAGCCCTGAGTGTGTTGGCCTGGTTCGGCTGGCGCCAACTGGCAGTAAGGCGCCACAGCTTGCGCTACCGCGTGCGCAATGGCTTGCGCAAAGGCTATTTTTCAGTGGTATTCCAACCCATTATAGATTTACAGCACAATCGGCTTATCGGTTGTGAAGTATTAGCCCGCTATCGCGACCCGCTGGGTAGCTTAAGTCCGTTGCAGTTTATTCCGCTGCTGAGCCAATTGGGGTTAAGCGGCCGTTTCACCTGCTTTATCGCTAAACAAGCTCTGACCGAGCTTAGCAAATTACACAACTTACCTGAACAGTTTCATTTATCGCTGAATGTGTATCCGCATGATATTGCCAGCGGTCAGATCCTCGAGTTATTGCAGCTACCGGAAGTGCAGCAGCGTCGCATTAAACTGGTGCTGGAAATTACCGAACAACAAGAGCTCAGTTTCAGCAGTGCAACGCAGCATTTAGCCGAGTTGAAAGCAGCCGGTTTGCAGCTATCGATAGACGATTTCGGTACCGGCTACTCCAACCTGACCAGTTTGCGCTCGTTAAATGCCGATTACCTGAAAATTGATAAAAGCTTTATTCAGGATATGGAAGCCGACAGCATTAAATCGACGCTGATCCCGAAAATACGCGATATTGCCAGGTTACTCAATTACAGCATAGTGGCCGAGGGTATTGAGAATATATCGCAGGCCAGTTTGTTGCGCTCTTTGGGCATAGAATTGGGCCAGGGCTGGCATTTTGCTAAAGCCATGCCGTTAGCCGAATTTGATAACTGGCTGCAACACAAGCTGCAACAAGACTACCCTAACCAGCGGAAAAAAGCTTAGGCCCGCCGGCGCGTAATGGCCAAATGCAGGGCTGTTGCTTTACTCATCAGTATTTTACGCTACAGCCATAAGGCTTGGTTATCGCCGGGTTCGGCGTTTCGCCATTCAGTACCGCTTTGGCGGCATTGGCAAAATAGGGTGTGGCTTTAGCAATATCTGCCACCTTAGCCGACGGAATACTGTCGATACCGCCCATATACTGCAATACACCGGCCTTATCTATTACATACATATGCGGTGTGGTTTTGGCATCATAGGCTTTACCTACTGTACCGCTTTCATCAAATACCACCGCTGTAGGCATAGCACTGCGGCTGGCTGTCAGCTCATCGGCTTTGGTACCACTGACATGGCCTTGCTTACCCGGCGCAGAAGAAATCACGCTCAGCCAAACCACATCCTGCGCTTTCATTTCGGCCTGTAGTGCTTGCATATTGCCCTCATAATGCTTTTTAACAAACGGGCAATCATGGTTAGTCCACTCCAGCACCACATTCTTACCGGCAAAATCACTCAGCTGATGGCTAACACCTTTGGAGTCGACCACGCTGAAATCGGGTGCCGGCGCGCCGACTTGCGGTGCCGCCGATAAACCCAATGATAATAACGCTGCCGATGCAGCCAGTACCAATTGACGTAATTTCATCTGTATTACTCCTTTAGTGTGGCCAATGCGGCCATTAAGGTTAACATCACGGTTGCCTGCTCAACTGCTGCAACGTTTGCTGTAGCGTGTCGGGCGTTAAAATTTGCGGTAACACTTGTGGCGGTTGCCCCGGCCAATACAACACATACAAGGGTACGCCATCGCGCTGATACAGCCGCAAATATTCAGTAATAGCCGCATCACGCAGTGTCCAGTCACCTTTCAAATAGGTGACATCGTACAACGCCAGTGCCGCCTTGCTGCTCTCAGTGTTCAGCGCCACCCGCTCGTTTACCAGGCAGGTAATGCACCAGTCGGCTGTCATGTTCACCAATACCGGTTTGCCCTGCTGTCGCAATTGCTGCAACTTTGCCGCAGACCAGGCCTGCGATAGCTGCGCATTGTCATGGCTCGGCCCTAACGCCTGTCGCGGCTGTGGCGACGGCGCCAGGTAAGGTAAAGCCAGCGCCAACAGCAGTAACAGCAGCGCCAGCGCGACACTGACAGTACCGGCTTGTGCCAGTTGCCTGCGTCCCCACAACCAGCACGCCGCAGCAATACATACCACACCAATCAGTAACAGCGCCTGGGCATCCACTCCGGCCTGACGGCCATACACCCACAGCAGCCATACCGCACTTAAATATAACGGATACGCCAGCCATTGCTTCAGCGTGTCCATCCAGGCACCGGGTTTGGGTAGCAAGCCGGCAAAGCCAGGTACAAATGCCAGCAGCAAAAACGGCAGTGCCATACCCAGCCCCAGCGCAGCAAACACCAACAACGCCACCGGGGCACTTTGGCTTACCGCATAACCCAAGGCTGAGCCCATAAAGGGCGCAGTACAAGGGCTGGCGACCACCACGGCCAGCACGCCGGTAAAGAATGAGCCTTTACCACCCTTTGCCGCGGTCAGCCCACCGCCGGTGTTCATCAGACCAAGGCCAAACTGCACTACACCGGACAAACTCAGCCCAAGCGCAAACAGCAAATACACCAACAGCGCCACCAGGTAAGGGTTTTGCAGCTGAAAACCCCAGCCCACCGCTTCACCGGCAGCGCGCAGCAGAATCAACAGCAGCGCCAATGCCACAAAGCTCAGTACTACACCGGCACTGTATACCAAGGCATCACGCCGTTGTTGTGCCTGCTTGCTGCTGTTAGCTGCAATACTCAGCGCTTTGAGCGACAGTACCGGAAATACGCAGGGCATTAAGTTCAGGATCAGGCCTCCGCCGGCGGCCATCAGCAAAACAAGCCACAATGCGGTATCGCTTTGCTGCCCCTGTGTCACCAGGATTTCTGCCGCCGGGCCGGCCTGCTGCAATTGCACAGTGTAAGCCGCTTTGGCCGTTACCAGCACCAGTTCGATTTGTGACGCTACGCCGGAAAAGTAGGTATTTAACGGCTGCTGCAGTAGCAGTTGATTGCCCTGCAGGCTGATTTGCTGCGCGCCGGCATGATCAACCAACTCGGGCGCAGCAACAAAAAAGGCATTAATCTCAAGTGGCTGCGGCAATTCTATCGTGGCAGAAAAAGCGCCGCCGGAGGTGTCAAAACGGCCGCTGGCATACAACGGCTGCGGTAATTGTTGCCGTGCCTGCTGAAACAATGCCGCGTACTCCGAAGCTGCTATAGCTTTATCGCCAACCGGCAGTGTCAGGCTAAACTGCGCTTCTGCCGGTATACATACTTCTTCGCATACCAGCCAGTCAGCCTGCAACTGAATATTAATGCTGCCGGCAGCATAATCCGGCGCAATACTGAGATCTGATAACAGCACAGTGGCGCCTGCAAAGCCGTAATTCATTAGCGGCGGTATCGGAATCGCCTGTGGCGTGGGCCATTGTATCTCGCCTACTGTAACGCCTTCCGGCAATTGCCAGCTTAAACTGGTAGCTAAACCTGAGTCGCCGGGGTTTTGCCAGTAGGTATGCCAGTGCGGGTCCGGCACAAAATGCAGCGCCAACTGCAACTGCTGGCCGGCAGTAACCTGCCGGTAATCACTCACCAGCTCTGCCTGCAAATGTTTTGCAGTTTGCCAGCCGCTGCTTGCGCTATGAGCCGGGATAAGCAAGTTGCAGCACAGCAGTAAAAAAATCACACTACGCATAACACTCTCAACAGTTAACGAATAAATACCCATACGAGACTACACGGCTTTAGCTCATTTTGCTGACAGAATGATGACAAAACTACGCCAGGTTGAGCATTTTGTACGACAAACTGCTATATTAGCCCACGTTTGTCTAAACGATTCGCTGTGGTCACTCCAGCAAACTAATCGTTACATAACACACACAAATCATCGTAAATCATCAATATAAGGTTCACCTTAATGAAGCCATATACTAAGTCAGTGTTGTCCACGGCCATCCAGGCCGGCCTGTTTAGTGCAGCTGTTGGCCTTTCTCCGGCGTTATTAGCGCAGGAAAGTGACAAAGGTCAAAATGCGAAAGAACAGGAACTGGAAACTATCACCGTTACTGCGCAAAAACGCAGCCAAAGCATCCAGGAAGTGCCGATTTCTATCGCTACCTTGTCGGGCGAAAAGTTGGACGCCATTTTTTCATCCGGTGATGACATTACCGCGCTGGCGATCAAGGTGCCGGGCCTTTATGCCGAGTCATCTAACGG
This sequence comes from Rheinheimera lutimaris, assembly GCF_013283795.1. Lineage (GTDB taxonomy): Bacteria > Pseudomonadota > Gammaproteobacteria > Enterobacterales > Alteromonadaceae > Alishewanella > Alishewanella lutimaris. The sequence continues at coordinate 11,442 of NZ_JABSOD010000016.1, read as the reverse complement.
CAGAGTAGCTCCACGTTTTTATATTCGTGGTTTAGGCAACACCGATTTTGACTTAGCCGCTTCACAACCGGTGTCCATTATTATGGATGACGTGGTAATGGAAAACGTGATCTTAAAAAGCTTCCCGCTGTTTGACGTACAGCAGGTTGAAGTGATCCGTGGCCCGCAAGGCACCTTGTTTGGCCGTAACACTACTGCCGGTATCGTTAAATTTGACAGTGTAAAGCCTCGCCAGGATTTCGACGCCTATGTTAAAACCACTGCCGGCACCTTGGGCATGTTTAACCTGGAAGGTGCTGTAGGCGGCGGTTTAACTGACGAATTATCCGCGCGTATTTCACTGTTATCACAAAACCGCAGCGACTGGATTGACAATGCCTATCTGGGCGAGAGCGATGCCATGGGTGGTTATCAGGAGCGTGCCGGCCGCGTACAATTTTTGTATGAAACCGCTGATTTTGATGCCTTACTGAATTTACACAGCCGCAATTATGAGGGTACATCTTCGGTATTTCGCGCCAATGTGTTCACAAAAGGCAGCAATAAGCTGAATGAGAACTATGACCGCGATACCGTGTATTACGATGCAGGTGCAAATAATCCGCAGCAATATGATAGCTGGGGCGGCTCACTAAAACTTGATTTCACGCTGGACGGCATGACTCTGACCAGTATCTCTGCCTATGAGACTGCTTCCGGCTTCTCACGCGGTGACATCGACGGTGGCAATTTAACAGGTCCGGGATTTATTCCGTTTCCTTCAGACACCACTGACGAGCTGAACGATCTGGAGCAATATACTCAGGAAATCCGCTTAGCCAGCGACACCAGCGATGCCTTTAGCTGGCAGGCAGGCGGTTTTTACTTTGATTCAACCTTCGGCGTAAACACCGTTGGTGGCGTGATCAACCCGGCTGCGGTATTTAACGGCAATACCAGCTGGGCACTATTTGGTCAGGGTACTTACCAGATTGATGATAAGTGGAATGTTACCGCCGGTATTCGTTATACCGATGATGTCAAAACCTTCAGTACTACTGTGCCGGGCAACGAATCATTAAAAGTATCAGATGATCAAATCAGCTGGGAGCTTAGCACTAACTACCGCTTGACTGACAAAACCAGTCTGTTTGCCCGCATAGCAGATGGCTTCCGTGCCCAGTCAATTCAGGGGCGGAATATCGCTTTTGCAGAGCCTGCGACGGTGGCAGATGCCGAGACTATTATGTCCTACGAGTTCGGTGTAAAAAGCGACTTACTGGATAACACCCTGCGTCTGAATGCCGCCGTGTTCTATTACACCATTGATGACATGCAAATATCAGTAATTGGCGGTGAGCTGAACGGCAATACACTGGATAACGCCGATAAAGGTGTAGGTTACGGCTTCGAAACAGATTTTGATTATCGTGTTTTGCCAAACCTGAGCGTGGGCGGTGGTTTTAGCTACAACAAAACCGAGTTTAAAGACAACAACACTGTAGTAGGTGGCTGTGGTTTTGGTAACTGTACCATCTTGGATCCGGTTAATAACGAAGGCCGGCCGTTTATTGACGGCAACCCTTTTGCCCAGGCACCGGAAACTATTTTGACGTTAAACGCCCGCTATGACTATCCGGTTGCCGGCGGCGAAATTTACGTTTACACCGATTTCGCACTGCAGGGCAAAACCAACCTGTTCTTATATGAATCGGCTGAGTTCCGCACCAACAACCAACACGAAGCGGGTTTACGTGTGGCTTACATTAACTATGACGGTAACTATGAAGTCGGTTTATTCGGCCGTAATATTACTGACGAGGACAATGTAAAAGGCGCGGTCGACTTCAACAACCTGACCGGTTTTGTTAACGAACCACGCACCTTTGGTGTCGACTTTAAAATCAGTTTTTATTAATTGCTGAGCCAGTACGAATCGACTTGCTCTAAGTCAACCGTTGAAGGCATGGATGCCTGAGTCGAGCCCCCATGGAAGGGTTCACGGCGCGTTGACGTGGGCAAGCCGGTTCGTACTACCCCTGACTCAGCCGCTTCTGCTTTTAGTTGCTTATTTCTTTCCGGCGACAAAACCGGTTATTTAACCCATTCTGATTGCGCAACCTGTCATGCCGTCTTAGTCTGTATGCAGCATAATTATGGAGCACAGCATGGCCGATTTTCGCAGCGATACCGTAACCCAACCTTCTGGTGCCATGAAAGAGCGCATGTTAAGCGCCGCTTTGGGCGATGATGTATTTAACGACGACCCAACCACGCTGGAGTTACAGCGCTATGCCGCAGACATGCTGGGCTTTGAAGCAGCGCTATTTGCGCCCAGCGGCACCCAAACCAACCTGATTGCCATGATGAGCCACTGCCAGCGTGGCGATGAAGCCATTGTCGGCCAGCAGTGGCACACCTATAAATGGGAAGGCGGTGGTATGGCGGTATTGGGCTCTATTCAGCCGCAACCACTGGAGTTGCAAAGCGACGGCACCCTGGCGCTGAGCGATATCGCGACAGCAATAAAACCGGACGACCCACACTTTGCCCGCACCAGGTTGGTTGTGATTGAAAACAGCGTAGGCGGTAAAGTGTTGCCGCTGCAATATATGCGCGATGTCGCCGCACTGGCCAAAGACAAAGGCCTGGCCTGCCATATCGACGGCGCCCGGCTAATGAATGCCGCGGTGGCAGTAGCGCCAGAGCACGGCATTACACCGCAGCAGATGGCGCGCGAGCTTTGTGATGGCTATGACTCGGTGTCGCTATGTTTATCCAAGGGCCTGGGCTGCCCGGTCGGCTCATTATTGCTGGGCTCAAATGATTTTATTGCCCGCGCTAAACGCGTGCGCAAAATGCTCGGTGGTGGTATGCGCCAGACCGGCATCTTAGCCGCGGCTGGCTTGTATGCACTGGAAAACAATATTAACCGTTTGGCCGACGATCATGCCAATTGCCGGCGTTTAGCCGACGGTTTAACCACCTTAGCCACACAGCTACCCGCGCTGCAAGGCCAGCTGACAGCGCTGCCGGTGCAAACCAATATTTTGTTTACCGATATTGAGCTGCCATTGGCAGAACAGCTACTGCCCTATCTGGCTGAACGTGGCATCAAACTGACCGGTAGCAATTATCAAAGCGCCAACGGCCATATTAAACGCCTGCGCTGGGTGTGCCATCTGGATATCAGCAGCGCCGATATTGAGCAAACACTGCAAGCGGTGGCGGAGTTTGCCCACAGAACATTATGACCCGTCTTACTCACACCAACACGCCGTAAACCCATCCCTGGGGGCTCGACTATGAACTTCGTCCATGAAGTTCACCCTTGCGGGCCAGCGGAGCTGTTCAAATTCGCTCCTGGCGAATTTGTCACGCATCCCTGCGTTCAACGGTTGGTTTAGAGTAAGTCGGTTCATCTTTTCAAGTATTGAAAGCCATTGCACCTTTTGTCTGTCTATTGCGTATAACTGACCACGTGATAACAGGCAGAGGTAATTATGGCCCTATCCTCCTTATTAAAATTGTGTGCCGGCGCGTTGTTGCTGAGCAGCACTCTTGGTAACACACCGCAGGCAAACACCGACACTATGCCGGCCACCACGCATCTGGATTCAATAGTAGTGGGTGCCGGTTGTTTCTGGGGCGTAGAAAAACGTTTTGAAGCGATGGACGGCGTAACCGATGCGGTGTCCGGCTATGCCGATGGCACCGGCGTAGAACCGACATATCGTGCCATTACGCAGCGACGTAATCAGCACAACCCGAACAACCACGCCGAAGTGGTCAAAATCAGCTTTAACCCAGCGGTGATCAGCCTGACCACCTTGCTGCAACGCTATTTTGAAATGCACGACCCTACGCAATTAAACCGGCAGGGCAATGATATCGGTACCCAGTACCGCTCAATTATTCTGACCAACAGCCAGGCACAATATGATAGCGCTCAACAGGTCATGGCGGCGTATCAGCCGCTGCTGACCAAAGCCGGCTTCGGCGCAATTACCACGCAGATTAAGCCGCTACGCGAATTTTTCCCGGCCGAGCAATATCATCAGGATTATATTGCGAATAACCCCAACGGCTACTGCCCGGATCACAGTACCGGGGTGCGGTTTAACCCGCAAGAGCAAGAGCAAACAGCCGCCGTTGACAACAGCGCGCTGCTGCAGGGTAAACATATATTAGTTATCGACTCTGAAAGCTACTGCCCGTACTGCGAGAAATTTAAAGCAGAGGTAGCCAACAGCTACAGTGGCGATATTCCGCTGCAGTTTCGTTACGCCAGCCAACTGAGTGGCTTAACACTGAAAACTGCCACCTGGGCCACGCCAACCATTATTTTGCTTGAGAACGGTAAAGAAGTGTTTGGCCGCCAGGGCTATTTAAGCGCGGCCGAATTTTACCTGTTGCTGGGCAAGTTTAAACTCGGCGACAGTGAAGCGTTTAATGTGGCGTTTGATGAAGGTACCGACGGCCGCTTTTGTCAGCAATATGAGATTTTTAAAAACACCCCGGACGGCGTTTTTACCGACAAGTTAAGTGGCGTGCCACTGTTTGACACCCGAGACCGCTTTGACTCAGGCACCGGTTGGCTGTCTTTTACCAAGCCGGTAACCGGCGCGGTAATTGAAAAACCGGATAACCGCTACGGCATGCGCCGCACTGAAATTCGCGCGAAAGTGTCCGGCATACACTTAGGCCATGTGTTTAACGACGGCCCTAACGGCAGGCCGCGCTACTGCATTAACGCCACCGTGCTGGATTTTGTGCCACGGGGTTAGGCGCACTAAAGTCGAACCGCCTGCACAGCCACCAACACCGCCTTGGCGGGCTTATGCCGCAGCGCAAGCAGCAAACCGGTAACAATAATCAGTAACACGCCGCCAAGTTGCAGGAGGCTCAAGCTTTCGTTAAACAACCACCAGCCGGCCAGTATTACGGTTACCGGCTCCAAATAGGCTAAGGTGGCATACACCCGTGTAGGCAAATGTTGCAACGCCACTATGGCGCAGTAAATGGCGATAAAACCCGGGAAAATGCCGGCCAGTGCTATCCAGATCAGATCATCTGCGACAGGCGTTGTCATATCGGTTAAAAATGGCAGTACGCAACAAGCACCAATAATCAGCTGGTAAAAGGTGCGTTGTAGCTGCGAATGCGCAGGCAGGGAACGGCGATTCAGCAGTAAAAAACTGCTGTAAGCACATAGCGACAATAAACCCAGCAGCAAGCCGGGCAGCTGCACAGCGTCCAGTACCAGATCAAACTTAAATTGTTGCAACATAGCAAAGCCAAGAAACGACAGCACTATCAGGCTGCTGTCGGGTAAATCCAGCCGTTCCTGTAATAACCAGTGCGCAATAAAGGCCGACAGCGGCGGTGCCAGGTACACCAACATAATGGCGTTTGCCAGGCTGATGTATTCAATCGCAGATAAAAAGCTCAGCATAAAACCGGCTAACAGCATGCCGTTAGCTGCCATCCGCCAATCGGGTTTACCTTTAAGCACAGTAAGCCTGCCGGTCAGGCCGACAAACAGCAGTAAACACAGGCCACCAACTGCCAGCCGGTAAAAGGTTAACTCAGCCGCCGCCAGGCCACTAAAGCGGGCAATAATGCCACTGCTGGCCATCGCCACCGCCGAAACCAGTGCCAGTAACGCATAAGTGAGCATAATACCCTATTGTCCTGTGTCATCGGGATTCGGTTTACTCACACCGACACGCCGTAAATACGTCCCTGTAGGCTCGATTCCGGCATCCATGCCGTCAACGGTCGGCTTAGAGTAAACCCAATCCCTCGCCTTAATTCCGGCTCACATTATGCTGGTTCTGCATTTAATAAACGAGACGGCCTAGCCGGAATTTCGCATCCCCGCGGCGATACCGGCAATCGTCACCATTAACGCCCGGCTAATCATCGGGTTTACCCGCTCGGGCTGGTGGCGCACACGATACAGCAGCTCGGCTTGCAGAATATGCAACGGATCTACATAGGTGTTGCGCAGCATTATCGATTCCCGGATCCAGCTTTCTTTTGCCATTAAGGTATCGCTGTGGATCAGCTTCAGCAGCAGCTCACGATCAGCGGCCAGTTGGCTGCGCAAGCTCTGGCCTAAATGCTTAAGCTCGTCGGGCACCAGCACTTTGTCGTAGTAAGCGGCTATTTCGCTGTCAGCTTTTAAAAACACCATTTCCAGCATCGACATCCGCGTGGCGAAAAACGGCCATTGCTGCTGCATTTCATCCAACAGCTTGGCATTGTCCTGCTCTGCCGCTTTAGCTAACGCCGAACCGGCACCGAGCCAGGCCGGCAGCATTAAGCGGTTTTGCGACCAGGCAAAAATCCACGGAATCGCCCGCAGGCTTTCCACACCGCCGGTGGGGTTGCGCTTGGCCGGCCGGCTGCCCAGCGGCAACTGGCCCAGCTCCTGCTCGGGGGTGGCGGCACGAAAATACGGCACAAAATCTTTGTTGTGCCGCACTACAGCGCGGTAGGCTTCGCAGGAATCTTCGGCCAGTTGGCTCATCAGCTCACGCCAGCTTTGTTTTGGCACCGGCGGTGGCAGTAACAGACCTTCAAGTACCGCACTGGCATACAGCGCCAGGCTGCGTTCGGCCAGTTTTGGCAAGCCAAACTTAAAGCGGATCATCTCGCCCTGCTCGGTTACCCGCAAACCACCGGCCAGAGAGCCGGGCGGTTGCGATAAAATAGCGGCATGCGCCGGGCCGCCGCCACGGCCGATAGTACCGCCGCGGCCATGGAACAAGGTCAGTTGCACTTTGGCTTGCTGACAAATGGCCACAAGGGCTTCCTGAGCACTGTACTGTGCCCAGGCCGCCGCAAATACCCCAGCGTCTTTGGCTGAATCAGAATAGCCAATCATCACTTCCTGTTTGCCGTTAATGTAGCCACGGTACCAGTCGATGCTAAGCAGCTTGCGCATACAATCGGGCGCATGTTGTAAATCGCTTAAGGTTTCAAACAGCGGCGCTACCGGCATAGCAAAGCTGATACCGGCCTCTTTTAACAGCAGTTGCACTGCCAGCACATCAGACGGTTTACCGGCCATTGATATCACGTAGGTGCTTAGCGCCTCACTGCCGTGGCGCGCCACGATATCGCAGGTATCCAACACTTCCTGCACATCGGCTGACGGCTGCCAGCTTTTCGGAAATAGCGGACGCCGGTTCGCCAGCTCGGCCAGCAAAAACGCCTGGCGTGCGCCCTCGTCCCAGGCGCTGTAATCGCCCAGCCCCAGGTGTTGGGTTAACTCAGCGAACACCTGCGCATGGCGGCCGGCGTCCTGGCGAATATCCAGTTTTAACAGCGTAACGCCAAACGCATAAGCCCGGCGCAAGGTGTCGAGCAGTTTACCGTTGGCAATTACCGCCATGCCGCAATCCAGCAACGACTGATAACACAACAACAAAGGATCGAGTAACTGCTGGTTATGCCAAATCAGATCTTGCGGCCGCTGCAGCCGGTCGTGCTTAAGTGCTTCGCTCAGCCAGTCGCGGGTGTGCAACAAGCCACTGCGCAGCTTATTCAGCACCTGACGGTAAGGCTCAGCAGCTTCGCCGGTCGCTTCGCGCAGTGCCGCATTGGCCTGAAACATTGATAACTCACTGCTGAGCAAATCCAGATCGCGGGCAAATAAGTCGGCGGCTTTCCAACGGCTGAGTAACAATACCTGACGGGTAACCTTGGCAGTAACAAAGGGGTTACCATCGCGGTCGCCGCCCATCCATGAGGAAAACTTCACAGGCGCGGCATCCAGCGCCAGGCCTTTACCTGTTGCGGTTATAAGCTTACCGTCCAGTTCGCGCAGAAAGTCCGGTATCGCCTGCCACAATGAGCTTTCAATTACGGCAAAACCGGATTTGGCTTCATCTACCGGCGTAGGTCGTTGTTCACGAATTTCATTAGTATGCCACGCCTGGGCAATCAGCTCGCTTAAGCGCTGGCCAATTTGCTGTTGCTGCTGCGGGCTAAGCTGCTGCTCTAATTCAGTTAAGCAGGCAGCAATCTCGGTGAGTTTATGAATAAGCGTACGACGCGATACTTCGGTCGGGTGCGCTGTCAGCACCAGTTCTATCGATAAGTTGGCCACCGCTTGTTCTACCGCAGCAGCGTCTGACTTTTTCTGCTCCAGCAGGCTAAACAATTCCTGCAGCGGCTCCGGTTTTTCAATACTGGCATGGCCAATGCGGCTAATGGTGTGGTGTTGCTCGGCCAGATTGGCCAAATTCAGAAACTGGGCGAAAGCACGGGCCACCGGCAGTAATTCATCGTCGGTTAAACTGCGCAGTACCTGCTTAAGTTTATCAGCTTGTAATTCCTCACCCTGGCGCGCTGCTTTGGACAACAGCCGGATCTGCTCTACCCGCTCCAGCACGGCGTTACCTAATTGGCTGCGAATGGTGTCACCCAGTTTGGTACCGAGCAAACCGACATTGGCTTTTAATGCTGCGTAATGGTCCATCTTCGTTGCCTCTTTAGCCATTTGTTACCCCACCCTAGCGCGTTATGTAATGGTACTCAACAATGATTGATTACAAAACGGGCAACACAATTGGTAATACCAAATAACCAGAAAGTTAAGCAACAAAAAAACCCGCCATTAAGGCGGGTTTTGCATTACAACAAAAGCGGTTTAGAACTTGTAGCTTACGCCGGCAAAGATCTGACGACCGATAGTGTCAAACACCTCCGGTACTGTGCCGCCGTCGCTGCCGTTTCTTACACGTGATGGCTCTTCGTCTGTCAGGTTTTTCACACCCAGTGACACACTAAAACCGTTAGTGATGAAGTAGTTAGCTGACACATTATGGTAAAGCACGGCGTCGATAGTTGAACCATCGGCTAAGTACTCTGTTTTACCGATATAACGGTTGAAGTAAGTTACACTCCAATCGCCTTGACCGGCCTGAATGCTGAAGTTGTTACGCAGTTCAGCATAGCCGCCAAAGTTACCGTCGATGGTGTTGGTGTAATCCAGGCCATCTTGTTTAAACTCTAATAACCAGGTGGTGTCGTTGTTGATATTCCAGGTTAAACCCAAGCCTTCAAAACGGTAAGCCACGTTTAAGTCGATACCGCTGGTATCCTGGTTACCGACGTTAGTCAGCGGGTTGGTGAAGTTGGTTAAGTCACCGTCCGGCGTAATATTGAAGGTTTCACAGGCAACAACATCGCCGGCGAAACAGTTATCTAAACCCGCCTGTGCATCTAAACGTGTAATAGCGTTAGATACTTTAAAGCGCCAGTAATCGATAGTCATCGACAGGCCTTCAATATCGGCCGGAGATAACACCACACCGGCAGTGAAAGATTCAGACTCTTCCGGTTGAATATCAGCATCTGAGGTGTAATTTACCAGGATTTGCGGGTCTTGCTCGTTGCCCCACGGATCGTCCAGGTAGTCGTACGAGCCGGTGTTACCACCGTATAACTCGCTTACGTTAGGGGCACGGAAACCGGTAGCCGCTACAGCACGCAGCATTATTTCGTCAGTGGCTTCATAGGTTAAGCCTACTTTCCAGGTACTGGCTTTACCGAAGGTAGAGTAATCGTCAAAGCGCAGTGCAAATTCACCGGTTAGCTTATCGCTGAACGGTACACTGACTTCCTGATAGAACGACACTACACTGTAGCTGCCCTTCGTCGGACCTTGCTGAGCGGCAGTGCCTTCACCGGCCACAATCACCGGATCCGGGTTATAGAAGCCGCTGTCGCGACGGTATTCCGCACCGATAGCAAAACCTACGGCACCGGCTTGCAGGTCAAATAAGTCACCGCTTAACACACCGGCAGCGATATGTTGTGCGTTGCCGCCATCCGCTTTTTCCAGATAACCGATGTCGTTAATTATGGCAGTTGTCAGCGGCGCACCGCTAAACCAGGCCGCCTGATTAGCATACACTGAGTTTTCCATTTTAACGGCGTTAATAGAATTGGCTACCAAGGTATCCGCTTCGTTTTTACCGTAAGTGTACGATACGTCCCAGTTCATACCGGTGTGTACGTCCAGGGTACCGGCCAAACCGGCAGATAAACGTAAGGTATCGGTGTCTTGCTCATACACGCGCGGACCAACATCGTTAGTACGGCGGCGGTAGTTAACGCGGCCGGTATCATCTGCAACGATATCTGCAGCCTGCATTGCCGGCGTTAAAGAAATACATTTAGTTAGATCAGCCCCCGGTGCGCCGCATACGTCCAGCATAATGTCGCCCGGTTGTGGTGCCAGTTGCTGATCCGATTTACGCTTGGTGTACAACACGTCGGCAGTGAAAATCAGGTCGTTAGCAAATTCCTGCGTAGCGTTCGCAAATAAACTGTAACGCTTGCTTGGCGTTTGATACCAGCTGTCTTTAGTAAAGTCATAACCGTTACCGGCTTTCCACTCACCATCTACATTTGATTTTACTTCTTGCTCAAAACCGCCGGTGTCGTTAGGTACACGTTGGCCATTATCATCCAATACAAAGCCGATTAAACCACCCTGAGGGACAAACGAGCTGTTACCCGGCGCAGTCCAATCACGATCGGCTTGAATAACACCTTTACGGTCTGAATACGCCGCACCAAAGGTATAGTTACCGCTGTCTGTGCTGAAACCATACAAGGCACTTAATTCACCGGTTTCACCATCACCTTTATCGGTGCTGCTGCCGTTTAAATCGACCTGAAAGCCTTCAAAGTCTTTCTTGGTGATAATATTTACCACCCCGGCAATGGCATCAGAGCCATATACAGCAGAAGCGCCGTCTTTTAAAATTTCTACCCGCGCAATCATCGCAACCGGAATGGCGTTTAAGTCTACTGCACTGTCGGCACCGGAACCGGAGTTCACCATACGACGGCCGTTTAATAACACCAGGGTACGTTGTGAACCCATGCCGCGTAAATCTACCTGAGCTACGCCGTCTGCACCGTTATTGGTGGTTGAACCCACAGCCGCACCGGCCATAGAGGTTTGCGCCTGCAGCAGTTGATCAACAGAGGTAAAACCCTCTACGCGAATGGCCGCCGCATCGATAACGGTAACCGGTGATGCGGTTTCCATATCCTGACGTTGAATACGTGAACCGGTTACCGCAATACGTTCAACTTTCGCAGTTTCTGCTTTTGCCACTTCCTGAGCAAGCACTGCAGAACTGAAACCTGCAGCCGCTACCGGTGCAGCCAACATGGCAAAGCGTATGGCTTTACCTAATAAAGATTTTTGCATGTTGTTCCCCCTGGACGCCCTCAATGAGGCTACCGTTGTTATATGTGGTGGTTTTTCCGGCGCTGACGCTACTGCTATTTTGTCGCCAATACCAGAGCAAATACACCGCGGGCATGCATTAAGGGTTAAGTGGAGGGCGTGCAGAATTTGTCGATAAAAACTGTAGTTATTTGTACCGCGCTTTCAGTAAAAATCCACCTCCATAGGAGGTGGCTTTGCGT
>NZ_JABSOD010000015.1 GCF_013283795.1 Rheinheimera lutimaris | reverse complement strand
ACCTCCATAGGAGGTGGTTTAAGGCCGACAACAAAAAGCCCTGCATTGCAGGGCCTGATGAACTAAAACGGCAGATTTACCCGAACACAGGTGCGTCGAAATTAGCCGGTTCGTCGCTGTAAATGCATACGTTCCAATCCGCTGCCAGGCCATCTTCTGCTAAACAGTAGGTTTCGAAGAAGTGCTTTATCTCGCTGCGCTGGCAGTGCGCTTCAAAGCTGGCTAAGTCAGCCCAAATTTCGTTAAAGGCAATAGGAAAGCTTTTGCCTTCAGCAAACGGGCTGGCGATTTGCCGCGTAACGATATACTGCAGGCAGCCGTCTTCGCGGTTGCTGTTTGGCTCCAGGCTTTGCAGCACTTTAAACAGCTCATCAGCCTTGCCGGGTTTAGGCTGAAACTGAGCGATGCAATACACTTTTTTAGACATACAATCCCCTTAACGCCGGCCGGCTTAATGCGCGGCCGGGCTGCCGAAAATTTGAAACAGGTCGGCGTTTAAATATAAATGCGTCAGCACGCTGGCAGCGTAACCCAGCAATATTACCGGCGCCCATTTTAAATGGCCGGTAAAGGTGTAGTAGCCGCGGGCCTGGCCCATTAAGGCCACCCCGGCTGCCGAGCCGATAGACAACAAGCTGCCGCCCACGCCGGCGGTTAAGGTAATAAGTAGCCACTGGCCGTGCGACATATCCGGCTGCATGGTTAATACCGCGAACATTACCGGGATGTTATCTACCACTGATGACATTAAACCTAAAACCACGTTAGCAATGGTTGGATTACCGCTACCGTACAAGCCGGTGGATAACATTTCCAGATAACCGATATAACCCAGGCCGCCAACACACATTACCACGCCGTAGAAGAACAATAAGGTGTCCCATTCGGCGCGGGCAATACGGTTAAATACATCAAAGGGTACAATTTGCCCTAAGCTTCGCACCCGTTCTATATCGCCTTCGCGCTCGGCCATAGCGCGTTTGCGCGCCAGTGAGCCGGGTAAGGTTTTACGCAGAAAAAAGCCGAAGAACTGCAGTAAGCCCAGGCCGGTCATCATGCCCAGTACCGGCGGCAAATCCAGCCAGGAATGGTACAGTACTGCCAGCGCAATAGTGGCTAAAAACAACATAAGAATACGCAGTGCACCGCGCTTTAACTCAACGTCTTCCTGCAGTGCAGCCGGGTAACGCCGCTCGACAAACAGGCTCATAATAATCGCCGGCACCAGATAATTCATCACCGCCGGTATAAACAAGGTAAAAAACTCATTAAAGGTAACAATACCGGCCTGCCAAACCATTAAAGTGGTAATGTCGCCAAACGGGATAAAGGCGCCACCGGCATTAGCTGCCACCACGATATTGACGCACATCAGATTAATAAAGCGCTTGTCGCCTTCGGCGACTTTCATTACCACAGCGCACATCAGCATGGCCGTGGTCATATTGTTGGCAAACGACGAGATAAAAAACGCCAACACACCACTGATCCAGAACAAGGTGCGGTAACTAAAGCCTTTGCGGATCATCCAGGCACGCAGTGCATCAAATAAGCGCCGCTCTTCCAATGCGCTGATGTACGTCATGGCAACCAGTAAAAACAGCATCAACTCGGCAAATTCAAGCAAAGTATGGCGAAACGCCTCAGCGGTTACACCGGTAATACCGTCCTGCATATAACGCCAGGCAATCAGCGCCCAGATAATACCGGCTGCGACTAACACCGGCTTGGATTTACGCAGATGAATTTTCTCTTCTGCCATTACCAGCAAATAGGCCAGTGAAAACAGCACTAACGAAATAATGCCGACCGGTGCCAGCGTTAAATTTAAACTACCGGTTGCGGCAAACGCCGCCGGAGAAAACAATGCACAACACACTGCACACACTATCAGACACAGCAACCACTGCCTCACGTTAACACCCTCAGTTAGGAAATAAAAAATGTTACGGCCCGCTATTGTAAACCAGCCAGGTTAGAATATTTACTCTAAATTCAGCCAAACCACAAAACCACCAGTTTAACGCCAACAAAAAACCCGGCTAATGGCCGGGTTTCGCTTTAGCGTAAAATCAGCAGGGAGCACTTGGCTTTGCAAATCATGGCAGTAGTGGTGCTGCCAACAATAAATTGCCGGATGCGGGAGTGGCCATAAGCGCCCATCACCATCAGGTCAATCACCTGCTCTTGCTGATATTGGTTTAACACGCTATCCGGCTCGCCGGCCACTATCGCGGTTTTGGTATCAAAACCGGCACTGCGCAAGAGCTGCGCCGCACTGTCCATTTGTTGCCGTGCTGCCTCATCGTCAGTACCGGCCATCACCAGATGTACCGGCAGGCCTTTACCCAGCGGGCTGGCCGCCAGCATTTGCACAGCTTTTAATGCCGTGGCGCTGCCATCATAGGCCAGCATAATGCGTTGCGGCGTTTTATAGTTTTGCTGGGTTAACAATATGGGTTTTTGTAAACTGCGAATGACCCGCTCTACATGCAGCCCCATATGGCCGTGGGCATCAGCGCTGCTAAAACCGCGTTTGCCTAATACCAGCAACCGGGTTTCATCTTCCAGTTCGGTTAAGGTGTCTACCAGCTGGCCATGGCGTAAACGCTCGTCTACCGCTTTAACACCGGCTTGTTCAGCCCGTGCTTTGGCCGCATCCAAAATACTGCGGCCGCGCTCCAGCGCCAGTTTACTGTGCTTTTCGTCCAGCTCGGCCAGTTGCTGTAACAGCAGCTCTTGCGAGCCCAGGCCTATGCTACCGCTTAAATCGGGAGTATGAGTATGCTGGGCTTTATCCAGCACGTGCAGCAGTGACATGGCCACACCGAGTTTTTTTGCTGCCCAAACCGCATAATCACATACCGCTTCGGCATAAGGTGAAGCATCAATACAGGCCAGTACTTTAGTGGTCATAAAGTGTCTCTTGCGTAAATGTGTGGCAGATTAACCGGCGAAGCGCCCGGTTTTTATTTGCTGATGCAGATGGCAGGCAAGTGTAACAAAAAAGTACGCTACGTAACAGCCGCATAACGGCTATTACGTTAAGTGTTATACCGGTAAGCCTTCGCGAAAAAACTGTACGCCACCGCACTGACTGCAAGCCAGCAGTTCGGCAGGATGCGTATAATCAATATGTTGTAAACAATGGCTGCAACGATAACGCCCCATGCCTACCACTTCGCCCTGATAATATACGCCCTGATGTTTGAAATCCTGTGCCAGTTCCTGCCACTCTAACTGGCTTTTGTCGGTAATACTGCTCAGCTCCTGCCACAATGCTTCGGGCCAGAGCGACGGTGAAGTGTCGGCGTCAGCCTCGTGTTGCTGCTCCTCCTGTTCCTGCCATTGCCGTTTCAGGGTTTCAATAAACAACTGGGTTTCATAGGCACTCAGCTCCCTGCCGGCTTTAATGTAAGCTTTCAGTTGCTCGACAAAACTAACCATATTGTCCAGTTGCTGCCGCTCTGCCTGCTGCAAGCTTTGGTTAAACTCACTCAGCCACTGCTGATACTTCTTTACAAAATCTGCCATAGCGCCTCCTGTGGTGTAAAACCAGTATAGACAATACGCTGCTTATTGTTGTCAAAACGGCTCTGCGGTATGCTATAGCCACTTTTTTGCCGCTATGGCGGCACTCGTGCTAACCCCTTTTCGGAAGACCTGAATGCAAGAACAATACAACCCGCAGCAGATTGAAACCTCTCTGCAGCAGCAATGGGAACAAACCAACGCCTTTAAAGTGACAGAAGACGACAGCAAAGAAAAATTTTACTGCCTGTCTATGTTCCCTTATCCCAGCGGGCGCTTGCATATGGGCCATGTGCGTAACTACACCATAGGCGACGTAGTTAGCCGCTTTCAGCGCATGCAGGGCAAAAACGTTATGCAGCCTATGGGTTGGGATGCCTTTGGTTTACCGGCCGAAAATGCCGCCATTAATAACAAAACCGCGCCGGCAAAATGGACCTACGAAAATATCGACTACATGCGCAATCAATTAAAGCGCTTAGGTTTTGGCTATGACTGGAGTCGCGAAGTGGCGACCTGCAAGCCGGAATACTACAAGTGGGAACAATGGTTTTTCACCAAGCTGTACGAAAAAGGCCTGGTATACAAAAAAATGGCCACGGTAAACTGGGATCCGGTAGATCAGTGTGTTCTGGCGAACGAGCAGGTTATCGACGGTCGTGGTTGGCGCTCCGGTGCTTTAGTAGAACAGCGCGAGCTGGCACAGTGGTTTATTAAAATTACCGCTTACGCCGAAGAGTTGCTGCAAGATTTAGATCAGTTAGATGGTTGGCCGGAACAGGTTAAAACCATGCAGAAAAACTGGATTGGCCGCTCTGAGGGCGTCGATATCCGCTTTGATATTGCTGATTCCGGCGAAAGCCTGAGCGTGTACACCACCCGGCCTGATACCTTATTCGGTGTAACCTACGTTGCCGTGGCAGCCCAGCACCCGCTGGCGCAGCAAGCCGCAGCTACTAACGCTGAACTGGCAGCCTTTATTGAAGACTGTAAAGGCGGCAAGCTGGCCGAGGCAGAGCTTGCCACCATGGAGAAAAAAGGCTGTGCCACCGGCATTTACGCCGTGCACCCGTTAACCGGCGACAAGGTACCGGTGTGGGTGGCCAACTTTGTGTTAATGGATTACGGCTCAGGCGCGGTAATGGCGGTACCGGGCCATGATCAGCGCGACTATGAGTTTGCCACTAAGTATCAGTTACCCATTAAACAAGTTGTTACCGCTGCAGATGGCAGCGCCGTGACGCTTGAGCAAGCCGCTTACACCGACAAAGGTGTGTTGGTTAACTCGGCCGAATTTGACGGCCTGACGTTTGATGCTGCGTTCAGCGCTATTGCCGCCAAACTGGCTGGCATGGGCCGCGGCGAAGTAAAAGTAAATTACCGCCTGCGTGACTGGGGCGTATCGCGCCAACGCTATTGGGGTACGCCTATTCCTATGCTGAACCTGGCCGATGGCAGCCAGGTGCCGGTGCCGGAAGATCAACTGCCGGTGCGCCTGCCGGAAGATGTGGTGATGGATGGCGTTACCTCACCGATTAAAGCCGACCCGAACTGGGCCAAAACCACCTACAACGGCGCCGAAGCGTTTCACGAAACCGACACCTTCGACACCTTTATGGAATCCAGTTGGTACTATGCCCGCTATTGCAGCCCGGATCATGATAAAGCCATGCTGGACCCGGCCAAAGCCAACTACTGGCTGCCGGTTGATCAATATATCGGTGGTATTGAACACGCTATTTTGCACTTGCTGTACAGCCGCTTTTTCCACAAACTGCTGCGCGATGTCGGTTTAGTGCAATCGGACGAACCGTTTAAACGCTTACTGTGCCAGGGTATGGTACTGGCCGAAACCTTCTACCGCGACACGGATAACGGCGGCAAACAGTGGTTCTCACCAGCCGACGTTACCGTACAACGCGATGACAAAGGCCGTATTTTAACCGCCGTGTTAAATGCAGACGGCCAGCCGGTCGTTGCCTCCGGCATGAGCAAGATGTCAAAATCAAAAAACAACGGCATCGACCCGCAGAAGGTTATCGACCTGTACGGTGCCGATACAGTGCGCTTGTTTATGATGTTTACCGCACCGCCGGAACAAACACTGGAGTGGTCTGATTCTGCGGTAGAAGGTGCGCATCGTTTTATCAAGCGTATTTACACCTTAGTCAGCGACTTCAGCACTGCCGGTACTGTCGGCAGTTTAGATCTTGCTGCACTGAATAACGAACAGAAAACCCTGCGCCGCGAGCTGCATAAAACCATTGCCAAGGTATCAGATGACATTGGCCGGCGTTACACCTTTAACACCGCCATTGCCGCCATTATGGAGCTGAGTAACAAGCTGCAAAAAGCCAGCCTGGCAACAGAGCTTGACCGGGCGGTAATGCAGGAAGCCATTTTAGCGTTGCTGCAAATGCTGAACCCTATTACACCGCACGTTGCACAGTACCTGTGGCGCGAACTGGGCCAGCAAAACGGTATTGAGCAAACCGCCTGGCCTCAGGCCGATGCTGCCGCCATGGTAGAAGATGAAAAGCTGGTAGTAGTGCAGGTAAACGGTAAGGTGCGCGGTAAAGTAACGGTTGCAGCGGATGCCGATCAGGACAGCGTATTGGCAGCGGCAAAAACCGATGACAACGTTAATCGTCATCTGGAAGGAGTAACGGTGCGCAAAGTGATTTATGTGCCGGGTAAATTGCTTAACCTGGTGGTGGGCTGACATGGCCCGCCTTAGTCTGGTGTTTGCCCTGCTAAGCAGCTTACTGCTTAGCAGTTGCGGCTTTCATTTGCGCGGCGATCTGCCACTAAGCCACTTTCCGGCCATGTATATTCAAAGCGAACGGCACTCCGAGCTGGCGGCCCTGCTGAGCTCACGCTTAGAGTACAACAAAGTAGAACTGCTGGGCAGCTATCAGCAATCAGCGCCGATGCTGCAGTTACTCAGCGATACGCTGGAAAGGCGCACCCTGTCATTGTTTCCCAACGGCCAGGTCGCAGAATACGAGCTGATTTACAAAGTACGTTATATGCTGACGATGCCGGAAGGTGAAGCCCAGCCTTACGAGTTTGAACTGTTCCGCGATTATCAGGACGACCCGAACCAGGCTCTGGCGAAGGCAAAAGAACTGGAATTAATGCTGGGCGAGCTGCGCCAGCAAGCAGCCAACCGTATTATGCGTCAACTGGCCAGGCTGCACTGAGCCTGAGTATGCAAAAACTGTACGCCAACCAGTTAGCACAACACTTAGCTGGGCCTCTGGCTCCCTGTTATCTGCTGTTTGGCGAAGAACCGCTGCAAAAACTTGAAGCCATTGATGCCATCCGTGCTGCCGCTAAGCAACAAGGTTACAGCGAGCGCATTAGTTTAACTGCCGATGCACAATTTGACTGGAACGAGCTGAGCAACGAACTGCAAGCCATGTCGCTGTTCGCCGAACGGCGCTTAATCGAACTGGAGCTGGCCCAGCAAAAGTTGACTCCGGCAGCGGGCGAGCAACTAAAAGCCCTGCCGCAGCAACTGCACAGCGATATTATTCTGCTTATTCACGGTGAGCGCAGCCACAGCGACGTCAGCAAACTGGCGTGGTTTAAACAGCTGCAAACACAGGCAGTACAAATACCGGTGTACGCACTGGATGAACGACAAAGCCAGCAATGGCTGCGTGAACGGGCAAAGCAGCTGCACTTACAGCTTAGCAGCGAGGCGCTGGTGCTGTTGCAACAACATTGTGCCGGCAACTTACTGGCCGCGCGTCAGGAGCTGGAAAAACTGGCGCTGAGCAATTTGCCGCAACCGTTGGATGCCGGCGCATTAAGCCAGTTTTTGGCCGATCACTCCAGCTTCAGCGTATTTCAATTAGCCGATGCCTTATTAACCGGTAACGCTGACGAAGCGCTGCACCGCTTACACCGTTTATGCCAGCAAGATGTTGAGCCGGTCATTATTGCCTGGCAATTACAAAAAGAAGTGCTGCAACTGCGCCAGTTACAACAAGCTCAGCAGCAACAACACAATTTAAACGACAGCTTTAAAAGCCTGGCTATCTGGCCTAAACGCCAGCCGCTGTATCAGACTGCATTAAAGCGGCTGTCGGTCAGCTGGCTGGATTATTTGTTGCAGGAGCTGGCTGCCTTTGACCGGTTGTATAAAAGTGGCCGGCTAGGCAACACTGAGGTGGCGCTGGCGCATTTGGTCACGCTGTTTATTAAGCCGGTAGCGAAAACCTATTCGTTACAACAGCAAGCAGTGTATGACTAAGCACAGCGGTATTTTTGGCGGCACCTTTAACCCGGTACACAACGGCCATATTGCCGGCGCCCGTTTTGTGCAGCAGCGCTGCAAACTGGACGAAGTACGATTGATGCCATGTCATCTGCCGCCGCACCGCGCTACACCCGGGGTTAGTGGCGAACAGCGCGCTGCCATGGTGCAACTGGCCATTGCAGCTTACCCGCAACTGGCGCTGGAACGGTTGGAGCTGGATAAAACCGGCCCGTCTTATACCGTTGACAGTATGCGTCTGCTGAGTGAGCGTGAGCCTGATACCCGCTTTTACTTTATTATCGGCATGGACTCATTGTGCTATTTTTGCAGTTGGCAAGACTGGCAACATATCCTGCAATACTGCCATCTGTTGGTGTGCCAGCGACCGGGGTACAGTGCAGACCAAGGCGATGCACCGGTTTTGCTGCAGAAGTATGGCGTGGCAGGGTTATCCGGTTTGCGGCGTTTGCGCAGCGGGCGTATTCTGCTGTTAGACAACCCGATTGTCGATTTAAGCGCCAGCGGGATCCGGCAACAGTTACAGTCTGGCCAAGACTGTAGTGACAGTTTAGATCCGGCAGTATTGAACTATATTCAACAGCGGCAACTCTATCAGGCGTGAGTGCTATCACCGCGCGCAAACTATGCTAAAATGCCGCTTTTTCCAAGCGCAGAGGAATCAGGGTGCAAACAACCGAGCTGGTAAGTTTTATTCAGGACAAAATTGACGACATGAAAGGCCGCGACATCGTGACCTTAGACGTGCGTGGCAAATCCAGTGTTACTGAATTTATGATAGTGTGCTCCGGCACCTCAAACCGCCATACTAAATCTATCGCTGACTATGTCGCGGCAGAAGCTAAAAAAGCCGGCATTAGCGCATTGGGTATAGAAGGCCAGGCATCAGGTGAATGGGTATTGCTGGATTTAGACGATGTTGTCGTGCATGTGATGCTGGAAGACAGCCGTAATTTTTATCAGTTGGAAAAACTCTGGAGCGCTTAATACAGTATGAAGTTAATACTGATTGCCGTTGGCAGTAAAATGCCGGCATGGGTGCAAAGCGGTTATGACGAATACGCGCGGCGTTTTCCACGAGACTTAGCGCTGGAACTGGTAGAGATCCCGGCCGGTAAACGTGGTAAAAATGCCGACATAAAACGTATTTTAGAGCTGGAAGGCGAAAAAATGCTGGCTGCAGTGCCGCGTGGCAGCAAAATTGTGACGCTGGAAGTGACCGGGGATAACTGGAGCAGCCCGGTACTGGCCGGCAAACTAACCGACTGGCAACGCGATGGCCGCGATGTTTGCCTGCTGGTTGGCGGCCCGGAAGGGTTAGCACCGGCCTGTATTGCTGCCAGCGAGGCGAAATGGTCGCTGTCGGCGCTGACATTGCCACACCCGTTAGTACGGGTGGTGTTAGCCGAAAGCCTGTACCGCGCCTGGAGTATCTGCACTAATCATCCGTACCATCGCGAGTAGAGATGTTAAAAAGACGCGTCGCCATTCAGGATTTTGCTGCTGAAGCCAGGTTGTTTAACAGCCGGGCTGTCGTTGCCATACTGTTTGTCGTGCTGATGTTCTGTGTCATTGTGTACAACCAATATAAATTACAGGTAGTGTTGTATCAGGACTACCAAACCCGCTCGGAAGGCAACCGCATTAAAGTGGTACCATTGGCGCCTAACCGTGGCCTGATTTATGACCGCAGCGGTATCTTGCTGGCCGAAAACCGCCCGGTATTTTCACTCGAATTAGTGCCGGAACAAATCAGCGATATGACCGCCACCCTGGCACAGCTGGCAGAATTAATTGAGCTAAGCCCCGCACAGCAAGATAACTTTTTAAAGCAAGTTAAAGCCCAGCGCCGTTTTAACAGCATAGCGCTGAAAGAGCAGTTAACTGATAGCGAAGTTGCCATTCTGGCGGTAAACCAACACCGCTTTCAGGGCGTTACGGTAGAAGCCCGCCTGAGCCGGCACTATCCGTTTGGCGATTTATTTACCCATGCCATTGGTTATATCGGCAAAATTAATACCCGCGAACTGCAACAATTGGAAGCCGACGGCGAAGCCGCCAACTATGCCGCCAGCCGCGATATCGGCAAAATTGGCCTTGAGCGTTTTTATCAGCGCGAGCTGCACGGCACCATGGGTTACCAGGAAGTTGAAGTAAACAACCGTGGCCGTTTAATTCGCGTGCTACGCTCTGTGCCGGCCGTGTCGGGCCGCAATATTCATTTAGGCCTCGATGTTGGCCTGCAACTGACCGCGCAACAAATACTGCAACAGCAACGCGGCGCCATTGTTGCCATAGATCCACGCGACGGCGCTGTATTAGCGTTTTACAGCAACCCGGGCTACGACCCAAACCTGTTTGTGCATGGCATCAGCTCAGCCAACTACAACGAATTGCTCAACTCGAGTGACCGACCACTGATTAACCGCGTCACCCAAGGCACTTATCCGCCGGCGTCGACCATTAAGCCACACCTTGCTCTGCTGGGGCTGGAAACCAATACCATTACGCCAACGACCAAAATTTGGGACCCGGGTTATTTTATGCTGCCCAACAGTGACCACCGCTTTCGCGATCACTTGCGTTGGGGCCATGGCTGGGTAGATGTGTATCAAGCAGTGATGAAAAGCTGCGATACCTTCTTTTATGAGATGGGCGTAAAGCTGGGTATTGATCGTATTTCTGATTACATGAGCAAAATGGGTTTTGGTGAAAAAACCGGCATTGATATTCATGAAGAAAGCAGCGGTATTATGCCGTCACGCGGCTGGAAACGCGCCAGACATAATCAGCCCTGGTACCCGGGCGATACCGTGCCACTGAGTATCGGCCAAAGCTACTGGACCACTACACCATTGCAACTTACCGTCGCCACCGCGCTGTTATTAAATAAAGGCGTGCTGCCAACGCCACACCTGGTCACTGCCTTCAGCGATGATAATGGCAGCGAAGCCATAGCACCGGTACTGACCCGCACCATTGATGTGGTAGATGAACGTAACTGGGATGTGGTAATGGATACCATGCACCGCACGGTACGCGATGTCGGCGGCACCGCGCATCGCGCTTTTGTCGGCACCAATTATGAAGCCGGCGGTAAAACCGGTACTGCACAACTGGCAGCCATAGCCCAGGATGCCGAATACGATGCCGAAACCATTGATGAGCGGCTGCGTGATAACGCCATGTATATCGGCTACGCACCCTATGACAAGCCGCGTATTGTGATCACCATTGCCTTAGAAAATGCCGGTGGCGGTGGCGCCAATGCAGCACCGATGGCACGGCAAATACTGGATTATTATTTTGCTGCCGGAGTAAATCACGATGAATGATCAGTTTACCGGCAACGCCCGCCACAGCCGGCTGGCTACGTTTCATATCGACACTCCGCTGCTACTGGGATTGTTAGCGCTAATCGGTTTTGGTTTGATGGTGCTGTACAGCGCGTCCGGGCAAAATATGGCTATGATGAAAGGCCAGATGGTGCGCCTCGGTGTGGCCGTGGCAGTAATGGTTATTTTTGCCCAAATTAAGCCGCAAACATTGAAACGCTGGTCATTGCCGCTATTTATTGCCGGGCTTGGGTTACTGGTGGCGGTGTTGTTGGTGGGGCATGTTGGTAAAGGCGCTCAGCGCTGGCTGGATTTAGGTTTTATGAAGTTTCAGCCGTCGGAAGTTATGAAACTGGCCGTGCCCATGGCTGTAGCCTGGTTTATCGCCTCACACAGCTTGCCGCCTAAGTTATGGCATCTGGTTGTCGGATTTATCATGTGTGTCATTCCCACCATCCTGATTTCGCAGCAGCCGGATTTAGGCACCTCAATTTTAATCGCCACTGCCGGCGTGTTTGTACTGTTTTTATCCGGTATGAGCTGGCGCCTGATAGCCTTTGTTGCCGCGTTGGTGTCTGCCTTTTTGCCGGTATTGTGGTTGTTTCTGATGCATGACTATCAGCGTCAGCGGGTACTGACATTTTTAAACCCTGAGAGCGACCCGCTGGGCTCCGGATATCATATCATTCAGTCAAAAATTGCTATCGGCTCCGGTGGTGTTGACGGTAAAGGCTACCTGCATGGCACCCAATCGCAACTGGAATTTCTGCCCGAGCGTCACACCGATTTTATTTTTGCCGTGTTAAGTGAAGAATTGGGTTTAATGGGTGTGCTGCTGCTATTGGGGTTATATTTATTTATTATCAGTCGCTGCTTGCTTATCGCCAGTCGTGCCCGGGATAATTACGGTAAACTGGTTGCCGGCAGCTTTACCCTAACCTTCTTTGTCTATGTATTTGTCAATATTGGTATGGTATCGGGTTTATTACCGGTAGTTGGTGTGCCGTTACCGTTGGTTAGCTTTGGCGGCACCTCTATGGTGACATTAATGGCGGCTTTCGGCGTTATTATGTCGGTGGGTACTCATAAACGGATGTTGGCAGCACCATGATAAAACAGCTTGTTCTACTTGTAACCACGCTAATACTGACTATCGGCTGTAGCGCACCGAATGCCGGCCGCTATAGCCAGGCCAAAGACAGTATTCCGCAGCGCCTGCCAACTTTGTTGGAAATGACCGACCCGGTGCCACAGGCTGAACGGTTAAGTTCGGGTGGTAATAAACCCTACAGCTTATTCGGTCAATACTACACACCACTGGTGCAGGCCACAGAGCATCGTGAAGCCGGCATAGCCTCATGGTATGGCAATAAATTTCATGGCCATCTCACATCTAACGGCGAAACTTACAATATGTTTGCCATGACTGCAGCGCATAAGACCCTGCCACTGCCGTCTTATGTTAAAGTAACCAACCTGGACAACCAGAAAACTGCCATAGTGCGGGTAAATGACCGCGGTCCGTTCCACCGCGACCGTATTATTGACTTGTCTTACTCCGCAGCCAGTAAGCTGGGGATGCTACAGCAGGGTACAGCCAGAGTTCAGCTGGAGTTGTTACAATCGCCGGCGATGTTGGCACAAACCGGCACTCAAACCGACACAGCAGAGCAGTGTTATATTCAGGTGCTGGCCAGTTCAGACAGCAACCGGTTAAACCAATTACAGCAGCAAATTTTGCAGCAACAAGCCCTGCCCAGCGAAATAAAGTCCGGCAGCGGAATTTTTCGCTTGTTGGTAGGTCCTACTGCAAGTAAACAACAAGCGCAGCAATGGCTGCAGCAGTTAAAAGCCGGAGCATTTCCGGATGCATATTTCTTTGATAGCCGTCAGTGCAGCTGACACCTAATTCACCATAATGATTAAAAGAACAGGTCTCATGAATAGTTATTGTCATATTTTCGCCGTCGCCGCTGTGTCCATCGCCAGTGCCGGTTTCAGTGTATCTGCCATTGCGCAAACCGTCGTGCCGCAAGCCCCTGAGGTCGCCGCTAAAGGCCATATACTTATCGACTTTGACACCGGTAAGGTATTGGCAGAAAACAATGCTGATATGTCGCTGGCGCCGGCCAGTTTAACTAAGATGATGACCAGCTATGTTATTGGCACTGAACTGAAAAACGGCAATATTACCAACGAAGATATGGTAACCATCAGTGAAAAAGCCTGGGCAAGAAACTTCCCGGGTTCGTCATTAATGTTTATTGAAGTAGGTACTAAAGTATCGGTTGCCGACTTAAACAAAGGCATTATTATTCAGTCAGGTAACGATGCTTGTGTTGCCATGGCCGAGCATATTGCCGGTAGCGAAAGCGCCTTTGTAGATTTAATGAATGCACATGCCCAGCGTTTAGGCATGACCAGCAGCCGGTTTGGCAACAGCCATGGCCTGCCCAGCGCCGAGAACTACTCTACACCACGCGATATGGCGATACTGGCTGCTGCATTAATTCGTGATGTGCCGGAAGAATACGCGCTATACGCTGAAAAGGAATTCACTTACAACAATATCCGCCAGTACAACCGCAACTCGCTGTTGTGGGACCGCAGCCTGGAAGTAGACGGCATTAAAACCGGCCATACTGACGAAGCCGGCTTTAGTCTGATCACCTCAGCTACCCGCGACGGCATGCGGCTGGTGTCAGTCGTTATGGGCACCGCCAATGAACGCGCGCGTCAAAGCGAAAACAAAAAACTACTGACCTATGGCTTTCGCTTTTTTGAGACCTTTGCTCCTTACCAGCCAGGCGATAAATTTGCCGAGCAACGTATTTGGCAGGGTGAGAAAGAAAATATCCAATTGGGCATTTTGCAGTCCGTGCAGGTTACTATTCCACGCGGCCAACGCAAAGACTTACAAGCCGACTTCACCTTGGATCAACAGCTATTAGCCCCCATATCTAAAGGCCAGCAAGTTGGTAGCATCTATTTAAAGCTAAATGGCGAAGATATTGCCACCTACCCGCTGGTAGCGTTGGAAGACGTGGCTGAAGGTGGTTTCTTCAGCCGGATGATAGACTACGTTAAAATGCAGTTTAATTAGTCAGCACGGCCCTTAGCAAAAGCAAACTAAGTCCCGGCATCAACCGGGACTTTTTGTTACAATTAGCCCAATTAGCACGGCAACAGCCCACAGTGTGATAGTGAGACAAAGATGGCGCATGAAGTAAAGAACACCAAGTTCGATGAATATTTGGAATTTCCCTGCCAGTTCAGCTTTAAAGTGCTGGGCGTGGCCGACGATGCTCTGGTTGATCACGTGATGAATGTCGTGCGCAAACATACTGAAGCCGGTGATTACAGCCCCGCGGTGAAGCCGAGCAGTAAAGGCAATTATCACTCAGTATCGGTCAGTGTTACAGTTACCAGTAAACAGCATATCGAGCTGCTGTACACCGAGCTTGGCAAAATTGAACTGGTACGTTACGTACTCTGAGGTAGTACCACCAGCTTAGCCATTCGTATTCAGTGTAAAGGGCGGTATAATGCACAGCGTTTCAAACCAGGACAGCCAACAAACTCCGGCAATTACGCAGCGCTTGATAATACGCGAGCTGGCCACGCAGGATTACACCAGCGTGTGGCATGCTATGCAGCAATTTACCGATCAGCGCAACGACAGCACGCCGGATCAACTGTGGTTACTGGAGCATCAACCGGTATTTACCCAAGGCCAGGCCGGCAAGGAAGAGCATCTGTTGTTTCCGGGTGACATTCCGGTGGTAAAGGTCGACCGTGGTGGCCAGGTAACCTACCATGGCCCGGGCCAACTGATGGTGTATGTACTGCTGGATTTAAAACGCCGCAATCTGGGCGTACGCCAACTGGTCACCCTGCTGGAGCAGGTATTAATCCATCTGCTGAGCCCATACGGCATTAATGCTTACGCCAAAGCCGATGCGCCGGGTGTTTACGTTGATGGCGCCAAAATCGCGTCTCTGGGGCTGCGGGTGCGTAAAGGTTGCACCTTTCATGGTCTGGCACTGAATGTTGATATGGATTTAAGCCCGTTTTCGCGCATTAACCCCTGTGGTTACGCCGGTATGCAAATGGTTCAATGTAAAGATTTAGGCGGCCCGCAAACTGTTGCCGAGGCCAAACAACGAATAGTGCAGTGTTTTTCGCAGCAATTGAATGCCGCAGCACTGCAGCACACTACAGGGTTAGATTGGCAAAATGACTAAAACTGCACGTATGGAACCCGGCGTTAAACTGCGCGACGCTGAGAAAATGGCGTTAATCCCGATTAAGGTGCTGCCAACCGAACCGGAGCAAATGCTGCGTAAGCCGGAGTGGCTGAAGATAAAACTGCCAAAAAGCTCAGAGCGCATTGACCAGATAAAAGGCGCACTGCGTAAGCATGGCTTGCACTCAGTATGCGAAGAAGCCGCCTGCCCTAACCTGACAGAATGCTTTAATCACGGCACCGCGACCTTTATGATTTTGGGTGCGATTTGTACCCGACGCTGCCCGTTTTGTGATGTCGCCCACGGCCGGCCTTTGCCACCAAGTGCAGAAGAACCGGAAAAACTGGCGCTGACTATCCGCGATATGAAGCTCAAGTATGTGGTAATTACCTCGGTTGACCGCGATGACTTACGCGATGGCGGTGCGCAGCATTTCGCCGACTGTATCCGCGAAATTCGCAAATATAACCCCAGCATTAAAATTGAAGTACTGGTGCCGGACTTCCGTGGCCGTATGGATACCGCGCTGGATATTCTGACGCAAACACCACCGGACGTATTTAACCACAATCTGGAAACCGCGCCACGCCTGTATAAGCTGGCACGGCCGGGTGCCGACTATAAATGGTCACTGCAGCTGCTACAGCGTTACAAAGCGGCACACCCGGAAGTAGCTACCAAGTCCGGCTTAATGGTTGGCCTGGGTGAAACCACCGAAGAGCTTATCGAGGTATTAAAAGACCTGCGCGCGCATGATGTTGATATGCTGACCGTAGGCCAGTACCTGCAACCGAGTAAGCATCATTTGCCGGTAAAACGCTATATGCCACCGGCCGAGTTTGACGAGATTAAACGCATTGCTTATGAGCTGGGCTTTAAACACGTCGCCAGCGGTCCGTTCGTGCGCTCCAGCTATCACGCTGACCGCCAGGCAGCCGGTGAAGATATTAGTTGATAGCCTTTAAGCGCTTTTCTTTCAGCGGAAAAGCGCTATGCTTCATAGACTAACGCGGGGGGAAGCGATGGAACACAGACGATTTAGCAGGGTAAATTTTAAAGGCAAAGCGCATCTTGATATTGGCGGCCACAGCTGTCAGACAGAAGTGTTGGATTTATCTTTAAAAGGCGCTTTAATCCGCAAACCGGACGATTGGCCGCGTAGTTTACCCAAGCAGATGTTACTGCGTATTCAGTTAAACGATTTTCCGCTGGAGATGGAAATGCAGGTTAGCGTAGCGCATACCTCAGATAAGGTAGTAGGCCTGCACTGTGAACGTATTGATATTGAAAGTGTGTCGCACCTGCGCCGCTTATTAGAGCTTAACCTGGGCGATAGCGATGTGCTTGGCCGCGAGCTGGCTGAGCTGAGCGACAGCGACTAACCTTCACTGCCGGCCAGCGCCTGCTGCGCATCGGCGTAACCCCATTCAGACGCCTGCTGCATAAACTGCTGCCACTGTGGCCAGTTTTGCTGCTGCCGTGCCAAATAAGCAAAATAATATTGTACCGGCATCAGCCGTTCAGGCTGCGCCAGAATACGCTGTGCCAGCTGAAAATACAGCTCCGGCAAAGCCAGCTCATAAGAGCGCATCAGATTATTTTGCGCAACAACACGGTATGCCGGCTGTTGCAAGGCAGCACAGGTTTGCACCGGTGTAAGACTGATATCCTGCGCTTGCAGCTGCCAATGCGCTAAATAAGCCTGGCTGTCCCGGCCGAGTAACAGATTAGGGTACTGCTTACCGGCACGGCATACTTGCTCAGCAGCAGCGGCAGATAAGCGGTACTCATCAATAAAACCAAGAATATGCATAAATTCATGCCGTAATAACGCCAGCCCGGCGTTATCCGGCAGTTGCAAGATACCGTTGTTGTAGCTGGCTTTACCCCGTCCGGCAATAACCAGCAACTGGCTGAAATCGCCCGTGCTCACCGCGTCGGCCAACACCTGATAGCGGCATTGCACCAGACTGTTACTGTGCTCTGAACACGCCAATTCAGTACTGTTAACAGTGTGCAGCGGTAAAAAACATACCGGCAATTGCGACAATTGCTTATCGGCCTGCCAGTGTTGCAACAGTTGCCGCCAGGTGTCCGCTCCCGCTTGTTGGCTGGCTACCGGTTGTAAGGTTAAACGACAGCCTTTGGTGTTTTCAAAACCCGTCACAGTGGTCTTATTGCCCTGCCACAAGCCAAGCTCTGCCCGTGTCGCAAAGGGGACAGATGCCGCGCTCAGGCTGCCATCGTCAAGCTGTTGCTGTAACCACTGTGCGGTGGCCAGCCGGCCTTGCTGACGTTGTTGTAACTGCAATGCGTGTTGCAGTGCCGCGGTATCACCCAGCAGTGCCGCATGGCGCAGCCAGCGCAGCGCAGCATCGTACTCTGCCGTTGCCAAACGCTGACCGGCCAGCCGCACTGCAGCCGCAGGATCGGTTTGCGCCTGGTGCATTAATTCAGTTTCAGCAGGTTGTTTCTGGCAGGCGGTCAGCAATATAAAAGCAAAAAAGCCGGTAAACCGGCTTTTAAAAACGGCGATGCGAATAGTGTTAAGGCTCATCATAGGCATCAATTTGTTGTACTTCACCACGCAAGCGGGCCATTTCCAGCCGCGCGTAACGATGTTCAACAAACTCATACACATTGGTAGCCAGCACTTGTTTATAGTAGCTGAGTGCCTGCTCCGGCTGCTGTTGGCTTTCGTGCCACTTTGCCAGATAAAAGTAGACTTCGCACAAACGCTCGGCTAACAGCTGCGGGCCGGATAAATCCTGCAACACCGAGTCCAGCAACGCCTGCTCACTGATTTCACCCAGTAAAAAGCGCACGATATTGCCGGACCATTCAGCTTTATCCAGGATTAACGCGTGTTGTGCCAATTGCTGTTGTGCCTGCTCTGCCGATAACTCGCTTTGTGCCAGATATAACCAGATCACGCGATAAGCGTCGGTGGGCTTTAACGCCAGAAAACGCTGAAAATCACCAATCGCCAATTCTGTTTTACCGGCATAATACAGCGCTATACCCCGGTTTAAATAAGCAAACTCGTGTTCCGGTGCTAATTCCAGTGCAGAATCAAAAGCTTCATAGGCCTGATCAAAGTCGCCACTGACGGTATGATGAATACCCACAAAGTTGTAGGCATCGGCCATATCCGGTTTTAAGCGTAGCGCTCTTAAAAAGTCCAGCCGCGCTAAAGATCGCAGGCCAACACTGTCATACATTACGCCGCGGTCGTAATACAGCTGAGCAGATTGCTCTTCTGATAACTCGGCCCGATACAGTATCTCGCTTAGCCTGGCTATCGCCAGCTCAGTGCGGTAAGACACTGCCAGCGGCTCAGGAATAAGCCAACCGGCAGTAGACGACGGCTGTGAAGCACAGCCGCCGATCAGTAGAGCCAACAGCGCCAGTGGCGCTGCGCGGCGTAACAGCCTATCAGGCATTTTCTTCAGCATTAGCAGACTCAGTAGCAGGTTTAGCGTTGGCTTCCTTGATACTTAAACGTACGCGACCTTGCTTGTCTACTTCCAGTACTTTCACAGACACTTTCTGACCTAAGGTCAGGTGCTCTGATACGTTATTCACGCGCTCATCAGAGATTTGTGAAATATGTACCAGGCCATCTTTACCCGGCAATACGTTTACAAAGGCACCAAAGTCAACGATACGTACAACTTCACCTTCATAAATAGCACCTACTTCAATCTCTGCCGTAATAGCGTTGATCTTGTCGATAGCAATTTGTGCTGCTTTCGCTGTAGTGGCTGCAATCTTTATGCTGCCGTCATCTTCCAGCTCGATAGTAGTACCGGATTCTTCGGTGATCTGGCGAATAACAGCGCCGCCTTTACCGATAACTTCACGGATTTTTTCCGGGTTGATTTTCATGGTGTAGATACGCGGTGCGTACTCAGACATTTCTTCGCGGTGACCGCTGATAGCCTGATCCATTACGTTCAGAATGTGCAAACGGGCAGCTTTAGCTTGCTTAAGCGCGATTTGCATAATTTCTTTGGTAATACCGTCGATCTTAATGTCCATTTGCAGTGCGGTAATACCATCGGTAGTACCGGCTACTTTAAAGTCCATATCACCTAAGTGATCTTCATCACCTAAGATGTCTGACAGCACCACGAAATCGTCACCTTCTTTCACCAGGCCCATGGCAATACCGGCTACAGAAGCTTTAATTGGTACACCGGCGTCCATCAGGGCTAAAGACGAGCCACAGACTGATGCCATCGAGCTTGAACCGTTAGATTCTGTGATTTCTGACACAATACGCACAGTGTACGGGAAGTCATTGAAGTCTGGCATTACCGCTAATACACCGCGCTTGGCTAAACGGCCGTGGCCGATTTCACGACGCTTAGGTGAACCTACCATGCCGGTTTCGCCCACACAGTACGGTGGGAAGTTGTAGTGCAGCATAAAGGTGTCGGTTTTGGCGCTTAACAAGTCGTCGATGTTTTGTGCATCGCGTGCTGTACCTAAGGTAGCCGTTACCAGTGCCTGAGTTTCACCACGGGTAAACAGTGCTGAACCGTGAGTACGTGGCAGTACGCCGGTCATAACGCTTAAACCACGGATCATTTCCGGGTCACGGCCGTCAATACGCGGTTCACCTTTAGTGATACGGCCACGTACGACTTTCGATTCCAGCTCGTGGAAAATCTCGCCTACTTCGTTTTTGTTCAGCTCTTCGCCTTCAGCCAACTCAGCAGTCAGTTTTTCTACTAACGCGGCTTTAATTTCGCCGATACGCTCATAGCGCTTGGCTTTTTCAGTGATCTGATAAGCTTCGCTTAATTGCGCACGGGCCAGACCGTCAATTTTTTCAATTAACGGCAGGTTTTTCGCCGGCGCTTGCCAGTTCCACTTAGGCTTGCCGCCTTCAGCAGCAAATTCGTTAATAGCATTGATAGCCGTTTGCATTTGCTCATGGCCATACATTACTGCACCCAACATCACGTCTTCAGACAGAATACCGGCTTCAGACTCAACCATTAATACTGCACTGGCAGTACCGGCTACCACTAAGTCTAACTTAGAACTTTTCAGCTCTTCTTCTGACGGGTTCAGTACATATTGATTATTGATATAACCAACACGGGCAGCACCGATAGGGCCGGCAAACGGAATACCTGATAACGCCAACGCGGCAGAAGCACCGATTAACGCTACGATGTCCGGCTGAATTTCAGGCTGTACTGATACTACAGTAGCAATAACCTGCACTTCATTGATAAAGCCTTCCGGGAACAGCGGGCGAATCGGACGGTCGATTAAGCGTGACGTTAAGGTTTCGCCTTCACTTGGACGGCCTTCACGTTTAAAGAAACCGCCCGGGATACGGCCGGCTGCGTACATTTTTTCTTGATAATTTACCGTTAACGGGAAGAAATCCTGACCTGGCTTAGGTTCTCTCTTGCCCACTACCGTTACTAAAACTGACGTATCACCCAGGCTGGCCAGCACTGCGGCATCTGCCTGACGGGCGATAACGCCGGTTTCTAAGGTAAAAGTATGTTGGCCGAACGGGAATGATTTTACGATGGGAGTCACGTGTTTGTTTCCTTTACTTGATCGCCTGATTGCGATGTCATTTTTGTCGTTTAATTATTGCGTAGTATACTCTGTAACCAAAGCACAAAGATAGTTCAGTAAATAGTTAACTTTGGATAAAAATTAGTCTTATGGATAAAAAAAGGGGCTTAAAGCCCCTTTTTAACTGAATGCGGATTAACGGCGTAAGCCTAAACGCTCAATCAGTGTTGCGTAACGGCTCTGGTCTTTACCTTTTAAGTAATCCAGTAACTTACGACGCTGGCTAACCATACGCAGCAGACCACGACGAGAGTGGAAGTCATGCTTATGCTGGGCGAAGTGGCCCTGCAGGTGGTTAATAGACGCAGTTAACAGGGCTACCTGTACTTCCGGTGAGCCGGTGTCGTCTTGCTTAACAGCAAAGTCGGCAACGATTTTTGCTTTATCAGCAGCGCTTAAAGACATATTTAACTCCAAATGTGAGTGAACTAAGTAAGGGAATCGCCGATCACTCATCCAGCAGACCCCAAAAAATCCGGCGTATCATAGCATTTTGCCGTTTTTTTACAAGGCGTTTCTGTAGCCGGCTACTGCACAGCTGCCGTATTCAGCAAACGGCGCGAGCTGAGTACTCCCTGCTCCACCTGACCGACACCAAAAAAGCTGTCGTCCGCGCCATGCAGTTTTACCGCGGCGATATCAGCTACGGTTGCAATACAGTTTTGGCCATGTTGTAAACGGTGTTGCTCCTGCTCTGTCAGCTGCAGTTTAGGCATAGTAACAATGCCGGCGTCCAAGGGCAGCAGCAAGGCGTCCATAGCAGTAAAATCAGCATTGGCATGACATTGCTCTGCCAATGCATCCAACTGCGCAGGTGTAACCATCTGCTCAGCAGTAAAGGGGCCGACCTGGGTGCGGTGCAACGCGCCGACGTGAGCGCCACAACCCAGGGCTTCGCCTAAATCATCTATCAGGGTACGGATGTAAGTACCTTTGCTGCAATGCACAATAAAGTCTGCCGTAGCGCCATTAAACTTAAGCAGCTCAAAGCGAAAGATAGTGATTGGTCTGGCTTCGCGCGGCACGGTAATGCCCTGACGCGCATAACGGTATAGCGGCTGGCCCTGGTATTTCAGTGCCGAAAACATGGTAGGCACTTGTAAAATATCGCCGCGAAAGGCTGTCAGCGCTTGCTGCAGTTCAGCCTGGCTGAATTGCACCGGTTTCTGGCTTATTACCTCGCCTTCAACATCACTGGTACTGGTACGAATACCAAAGTTAGCGGTAACCAGATACGTTTTGTCGGTATCAAGTAAAAACTGGCTGAACTTAGTGGCTTCGCCAAAACAGATTGGCAGTAAACCGGATGCCATTGGATCCAATGCGCCGGTGTGTCCTGCCTTTTGTGCCTGAAACAACCAGCGTACCCGCTGTAAAATGCCGTTACTGCTCACTTCCAGCGGTTTATCTAATAACAAAATGCCGTTAACGGCACGGGCATTTTTCCGTGCCATTAGTTTTTCGGCTCGTCGCTACTATCTGTGCTATCTGCAGCATCGGCTACATCATCCAGTGCCTGACCCGACTGCAACCGGCGGCGGTCATCTTCTGCCCGTGCAGTACTGACCAGAGTAGCCATACGAATACCTTCGTTTAATGACTCATCAAAGGCAAAGCGGATATGCGGCACGATGCGCGCCTGAATACGCTTACCAATTAAACTGCGAACAAAGCCGGAGGCATCATTAAGGATCTTAAGGTTGTCTTCAACCTTCTCATCAGCCAGACCTAAAAAGGTCACAAACACTTTGGCATGCGATAAGTCTCG
Source organism: Rheinheimera lutimaris (assembly GCF_013283795.1). Classification (GTDB taxonomy): domain Bacteria; phylum Pseudomonadota; class Gammaproteobacteria; order Enterobacterales; family Alteromonadaceae; genus Alishewanella; species Alishewanella lutimaris. The sequence goes on along the minus strand of NZ_JABSOD010000015.1, from coordinate 69,325 downwards.
CGACACCTCAACATCCGATACCGTGATCATGCTGTGCAGACGCGGATCTTTAATTTCGCGTTGCAGGATCACCGCCATTTCTTTCTTCATTTGCTGCGACAGTCTGTCGACCCGCGAGAATTCTTTCATTGCTCTATTTCCATTGTCTGCAACAGACAAAACAGGGGCCCAAGGCCCCTGTTTTATTGCTGCGTTGCCTGTTACAGGGTGCGTTCAACCTGTATCACTTCGAACACTTCGATCTGATCGCCTTCGCGCACATCGTTGTAGTTCTTCACGCCGATACCACATTCAAAGCCGTTGCGTACTTCACTGACGTCATCTTTAAAGCGACGCAGCGATTCCAATTCGCCTTCGAAAATAACCACGTTGTCACGCAGTACACGAATTGGTGCGTTACGCTTGATAACACCTTCAGTAACCATACAACCGGCCACTGCACCGAACTTAGGTGAACGGAACACATCGCGTACCTGCGCCAGACCAATGATCTGCTGCTTGAACTCAGGCGCTAACATACCGGTCATCGCGGCACGTACTTCGTCTAACAGCTCATAAATGATGCCGTAGTAACGTAAGTCCAGGCCTTCGTCTTCTACCAACTTACGTGCTGTGCCGTCGGCACGTACGTTAAAGCCGATAACAATTGCCGATGAAGCCGCAGCCAGGGTAACGTCGGTCTCGGTAATACCGCCTACGCCACTGCCGACAATTTTCACTTTTACTTCGTCGGTTGACAGTTTCATCAGTGACTCAGTGATCGCTTCAACCGACCCCTGTACGTCCGCTTTCAGCACGATATTCAGCTCAGACACATCGCCTTCAGTCATGTTAGCAAACATGTTTTCCAGCTTAGATTTCTGCTGACGTGCTAACTTAACGTCGCGGAATTTGCCCTGACGATACAGCGCTACTTCACGCGCTTTACGCTCGTCTTTAACTACCGTTACTTCGTCACCGGCTTGTGGTACACCGGATAAACCTAAGATTTCTACCGGAATAGACGGGCCGGCAGTTTTGATTTCTTTACCGTTTTCGTCACGCATTGCACGAACACGGCCGTATTCAAAACCACACAACACGATTTCGCCCTGTTGCAGCGTACCTTCCTGTACCAGGATTGATGCTACCGGACCACGACCTTTATCCAGGCGTGATTCAATCACCACACCACGGGCCAGGCCTTGTCTAACGGCTTTTAATTCCAGCAATTCAGCCTGGTTCAGGATAGCTTCGAGTAAGTCATCGATGCCCATACCTGATTTTGCCGATACCGGCACAAACTGTACATCACCGCCCCACTCTTCAGAGATAACATCGTACTGCGACAGTTCGTTACGTACGCGCTCCGGGTCAGCTTCCGGTTTGTCCATCTTGTTTACTGCAACCACTATCGGCACACCGGCCGCTTTCGCATGCTGGATAGCTTCTTTGGTTTGCGGCATTACACCATCGTCTGCGGCAACAACCAGGATAACGATATCGGTCGCCTTAGCACCACGGGCACGCATTGAGGTAAACGCAGCGTGGCCTGGTGTATCAAGGAAAGTTACCATACCGCGGTCGGTATCAACGTGATAAGCACCGATATGCTGGGTAATACCACCGGCTTCACCGGCTGCTACCTTAGCTTTACGAATGTAATCCAGTAATGACGTCTTACCATGGTCAACGTGACCCATTACGGTAACTACCGGCGCACGGGACTCTAACTCGCCCTCGCCCTGACGGTCAGACATTACCGCTTCTTCCAGCTCGTTTTCTTTGGTCAGGGTAACTTTATGGCCCATTTCTTCACAGACAATGGCGGCAGTTTCCTGATCAATGACCTGGTTAATGGTCGCCATGGCGCCCATTTTCATCATAACCTTAATCACTTCTGAGGCTTTAACCGCCATTTTGGCAGCCAGTTCAGCCACAGTGATGGTTTCACCAATTTTCACTTCACGTTCAACCGGCTGCGCTGGTTTATTAAAGCCGTGCTGCATACTGGTTGGCGTTTTCTTTTTCTTCACATGACGGTTAGCGCGATTAAATGCCTCTTTGTCATTGGCATCATCTTTCTTTTTGCCTTTAACGGCAGGCGCTTTTTTAGCGGCACCGCGACGGCCTGCACGCTCTTCTTTAGCGTCCACTTCGTCTTCAGCTTGCTTAGCAAACTCATTGCTGGTCAGGTGATAATCGTCGGTGTCGGCTGGCTTGGCTTTTTCTTCCTGCGCCCAACGTTCACTGTTTTCTTCTGCCAGTTTGCGGGCAGCTTCTGCCTGCTTAGCGGCTTCTTCTTCCAGCTTACGCAGTGCTTCGGCTTCCTGTTGCTGACGAATATGTTCGGCTTCTTTACGCGCTTCTTCTTTGGCAGCGCGACGGGCAGCTTCTTCAGGGTCGTCTTTTAACAGTTGAGCTTGCTTGGCTTCTTCACGACGGCGAGCTTCAACGGCTTTACGCTCAGCTTCTTCCTTCGCTTTAGCGGCGGCAATTTCTTTCACTTTGCGCTCGGCCTCGGCACGGGCGTGCTCGGCTTCGGCATTGGCTTTTTCTTCAGCCAAACGCGCTTCTTCCTGGGCTTTTAATGTTGCCTCGTCCACTACCGGTTTTTTCACATAAGTTTTTTGCTTACGTACTTCCACCTGAATTTCACGGTTACGACCTGCGCCACCGGCTACGCTAAGCGTGGTTTTTTCTTTGCGTTTTAACGTTAAACGCGCAGGCTCTGCCGATTTACCACCATGCTGAGCACTTAAATGTTCCAGCAGGGACTTTTTCTCATCTTCGCTGACCATCTGTCCGGCTGTTTTACTGATACCGGCATCAGCGAATTGCTGCACTAACCGATCAACAGTAGTACCGACATCACTGGCTAGCTTTTCTATAGTGACTTCTGCCATTTGTGTTGTTACCTCCGTTGACTACTTATTTTCTTCGCTAAACCAAACGATGTTACGGGCTGCCATGATCAGGTCGGCGGCTTGTTGTTCCGACATGGTGACTATTTCCAGTAAATCATCGACACCCAGCTCTGCCAGGTCGTCTAACGTTGTTACCCCTTTACTGGCCAAAACGTAGGCCGTGTGGGTATCTAATTCTTTCAGCGCTAACAGCGCTTCACTTGGTTGCGCATCTTCCAATGATTCTTCACTGGCCAGGGCGCGGGTGGTTAATACTGCTTTGGCACGGCCACGCAGCTCTTCCACTGTTGCTTCGTCCAAACCGTCGATACTTAACAGTTCGCTGATTGGCACATAAGCAATTTCTTCCAGCGTGGAGAAACCTTCATCTACCAGCACATCGGCAAAATCTTCGTCAATTTCCAGAGCATCAACAAATACCTGACGTACCTTGGCAGTTTCTTCCTGGTGTTTTTGTTTCATCGCTGAAACCGACATCACGTTCAGTTCCCAACCGGTAAGCTGGCTGGCTAAACGCACGTTTTGACCATTACGGCCAATCGCCATTGCCAGGTTGGCATCTTCCACTGCGATATCCATTGAATGAGCATCTTCATCAACGATGATAGACGCCACTTCAGCCGGTGCCATGGCATTGATAACAAACTGGGCATCGTTATCGTCATACAACACGATATCAACCCGTTCGCCGGCTAATTCATTTGATACAGCCTGTACACGTGAGCCACGCATACCAACACAAGCGCCTACCGGGTCAATACGGCGGTCATTGCTTTTCACCGCAATTTTGGCACGGGCACCGGGATCACGGGCTGCACCACGCAGTTCTATCATTTCTTCGCCGATTTCCGGCACTTCAATGCGGAATAATTCCAACAGCATTTCCGGCCGTGAACGGCTTAAAAATAACTGAGCACCACGTGCTTCCGGCTTTACTTCAAACAACAACGCACGCAGGCGGTCGCCCGGGCGGTAGGTCTCGCGCGGTAACATTTCATCGCGACCCAGCATGGCTTCAGCGTTGTTGCCTAAATCAATAATGATGCTGTCGCGGTTAACTTTTTTCACCACGCCGGTGACTAACTCACCCACCTGGTCGATATAAGCTTCTACTACCTGTGAACGCTCTGCTTCACGTACTTTCTGTACGATAACCTGTTTCGCCATCTGGGTAGTGATACGGTCGAACTCGATAGAGTCAATTTGCTCTTCGTAGTAGTCGCCAACCTGTACTGACGGGTCGTCATACTGCGCTGCAGACAACGTCATTTCGCGGTATGGATGCTCTTGCACCTGATCATCCGGAATAACCTGCCAGCGGCGGAAAGTTTCGTACGAGCCGGTTTTGCGGTCAATGTTGACACGAACTTCAATATCGCCTTCGTTCTTCTTTTTGGTGGCTGCAGCCAACGCAAACTCCAATGCCTGGAAAATCTTCTCCCGCGGCACTGACTTTTCGTTTGAAACTGCATCAACAACTAATAATATTTCTTTTGCCATTGTGTGTTGCCTCGCTTTGCCCCGATACCTTAAAACACCGGTACCACGTTTGCTTTATCTACGTTATCCATCAGCAAACGATAGGGTTTGCCATCTACTTCCACTATCAACATATCGTCTTCAATAGCTGTTAGTACGCCTTTAAACTTACGCCGGCCATCCTGTGGAATAGCCAGTTTTACTTCAATTTTTTGCCCGACTACGGCAGCAAAATGCTCTGCCGTAAACAATGGCCGATCCAAGCCGGGTGACGATACCTCCAGCAGGTATTCATTAGTAATCGGATCTTCCACATCTAAAATAGCGCTAACCTCACGGCTAACCAGGGCGCAGTTATCTACGTTTACGCCATCAGCGTGATCAATATACAAGCGCAATGTTGAATGACGACCAGCCTGCACCAGCTCTAACCCCAACAATTCAAAGCCGGTGGCTTCAACAGTGGGCTGTAATAGCTCTGTCAGTTTCTGTTCTTGCTTGTTCAACGCGACCTCCGGAAAAGCTGTTGTTGCCTGCTACCGCACCGGTAACCTGGTAACAGCAGCAAATAAAAAAAGGGCTGCTTAGCCCAATACTGCTTAAAACTGAGTCTGCAGATACGAAAACGCCCCGAACTAGCGGGGCGAATGGGCATCCAATCAACTAACATATCGCCAATGTTAATTGAAACTAAATTTGGTTGCGGGAGCCCCAAGATTTAAGAGCGAACCGACAACCTTCAGTACTAAAACACAATTAAACTATTTTGTACTGCAAAGTTGGTTGCGGGAGCCGGATTTGAACCGACGACCTTCGGGTTATGAGCCCGACGAGCTACCAGGCTGCTCCATCCCGCGTCCGTAATTGGCGCTTATTATATAGCGCTGACTGGTTTATCGCAAGCGTTGCCTGAGCAAACTATTGATATATTTGGTGCCGAGAGCGGGACTTGAACCCGCACGTCCGAAGACACTACCCCCTCAAGATAGCGTGTCTACCAATTTCACCACCTCGGCTGAATTAAGCGGATTAGTTACCTACAGGGATATCGCTGGTGTCATCTTTTTTCTGTTCAACCTGTTCAGTAACCGGCACTGACAAGTCTTGCCACTCGTCAACCTGTTTGCTTTGTCCGGCACTGTAGTTACCCAGCACCAGGCTTAACACGAAAAAGATGGTTGCTAAAATAGTGGTAGTTTTAGTTAAAAAATTACCGGTTCCGGACGAACCAAACACTGTAGCAGAAGCGCCGGCACCAAAGGCAGCGCCCATATCAGCACCTTTACCGTGCTGAATCAACACCAAGCCAATTAAGGCCAATGCTACTAATAAATAAACTACAATCAAAATTTCGTACATGCTTATTCCTTTGCACCTTTTGTAACTGCAAGGCAAATTTGCGCAAATTCTGCCGGTTTCAGGCTTGCGCCGCCTACCAGAGCACCATCTATGTCGGCTTGCTGAAATAACGCAGCACAATTGTCTGCATTAACACTGCCGCCATACAATAATTTTACCGTTTCTGCTGCCTGCGCATCGTATTGTGCCAAATGCTGCCTGATAAAAGCATGAGTTGCCTGAGCCTGTTGCGGCGTAGCGGACTCACCTGTACCTATGGCCCAAATTGGCTCGTATGCAATCACTGATTTCAGCAGTAATTCGGGCTGCGAAGCATACACCGCATCAAGTTGCCGTGCAATAACCTGCTGTGTTTTTTCTTGCTGGCGTTGTTGTAACGACTCGCCGACACAGAGTATCGGCGTTAGGCCGGATGATACGGCTTGTTTCAGCTTAGCAGCGATAAGTTCGTCGCTTTCAAAATTCAGCATACGCCGTTCAGAATGGCCGACAATCACATAGCTCGCACCGGCTTCCTGCAGCAACTCTGCGCTGATTTCGCCGGTATAGGCACCGCTGCTTTCATGGCTCAGCGTCTGGCCGCCTAAGGCAAAATTGCCGGGAGTGTTAAAACGCGTTAACAACGTGGCCGGTGGGCAAACAACCACAGTTGTGGTGTCTAACGAAAGCGTTGCCAATGTTACAGTCAGTTGTTGCGCCAGGGCGGCTGAACCGTTCATTTTCCAGTTCGCTGCAATCAAGGGTGTGCGTTGCATGATGCTGTATTCCCGTTATTAAACGGGCGCGATAGTAACGAACCACGCCCGTGCAAACAAGTATTATTGGCGCATTTGAACAATCAACTGGCTATTTTAACCGCAGCTGCAATCTGTTCGGCAAAATTACGCACCTGGGTTGCATCTTCACCTTCAACCATCACGCGGATCAACGGTTCAGTGCCGCTTTTACGGATCAGCACCCTACCGGAACTGCTTAATTGGGCTTCAACGTCCGCAATAACTTGCTTCACGTGCTGCTTCTCGAGCGGTGCTGTACCCTTTTCAAACTTCACGTTTACCAGCACTTGCGGCAATTTATGCATACCACGGCTAAACTCGGCCAGGCTCATCTTTGCTTCTATCATTGCATTAAGCACCTGCAGCGAGGCAATAATACCATCGCCGGTACAGGTATAGTCGAGATTAAGTACATGGCCGGAATTTTCGCCGCCGATACGCCAGTTTTTCTCACGCAGCAGCTCCATGACATAACGATCACCTACCGCACTGCGCTCAAACGGAATGCCTAATTCTTTCAGCGCCAATTCCAAACCTAAATTACTCATAAGTGTGCCAACCACACCACCTTGTAATTTATTCTGTTCTTTGGCGGCGCGGGCAATAATATAAACAATCTCATCGCCGTCTATTACTCGCCCTGTATGGTCTATCATCATTACGCGGTCGCCATCACCATCGTAAGCAATGCCTAAGTCCGCTTTGTTCTCCACAACCGTTTTTTGCAGCAACTCAGTATGAGTAGCACCGCAGTGATCATTGATATTGAAACCGTCCGGTGTGGCCGCAATAACCGTTACCGTAGCGCCCAACTCTTTAAATACTGCCGGTGCTATGTGGTAAGTCGCACCATGAGCACAGTCTATGACAATGTTCAGCCCCTTCAAGGACAGGTGGTTAGGTAAGTGGCTTTTACAAAATTCAATATAACGGCCGGCGGCGTCATCAATGCGGGTTGCTTTACCCAGCTTTTCAGATGGTTCGCACACCATAGGTTGTTCCAGCTCGTATTCGATGGCCAGTTCAACTTCATCCGGTAGCTTAGTGCCATCGGCGGAGAAAAACTTAATGCCGTTGTCATAATAAGGGTTGTGTGAAGCGCTGATCACAATGCCGGCTTCAGCACGGAAGGTGCGGGTAAGATACGCTACTGCCGGTGTCGGCATAGGACCAAGCAAACGTACATCAATACCGGCGGCAATCAGGCCTGCTTCTAATGCAGTTTCTAACAAATAGCCTGAAATACGCGTATCTTTGCCAATCAGCACTTTGCGGGTACCACGTTGTGACAGCACTCGGCCGGCTGCCCAGCCTAATTTCATCGCAAACTCAGGTGTGATGGGAAAATCACCCACTTTGCCGCGTATGCCATCAGTACCAAAATATTTTCTGCTCATCCTTTATGCTCCATACTGCATTGCGGTCACAACCCTGACCGCCTGCACGGTTTCTTTAACATCATGCACGCGAATAATGCGGGCACCTTGCAATGCTGCAATAGTAGCGCAGGCCACGCTGGCTGCCAAACGCTCATTGAGCGGAATGTTCAGCAACTGTCCAATCATTGATTTACGTGACATGCCGGCCAACAACGGATAGCCACAATCAGCAAACTGCTGCAGTTGTTGTAACAGTACATAGTTATGCGTCAGGCTTTTGCCAAAACCAAAACCGGGATCGAGAATAATCTGTTGTTTATCTATCCCCGCTTGCTCACAAGCGCGCGCCCGCTCAAGCAAAAACTGTTTCACCTCAGACACTACATCCTGATACTGCGGCGCTTGTTGCATACTGCGCGGTGCGCCCTGCATATGCATCAGGCATACCGGCACCTGCGCTGATACCGCAGCAGCTAAAGCGCCAGGTTCAAGTAATGCACGCACGTCATTAATAATATCGGCACCGGCCTGAACCGCGGCTGACATAACAGCGGCCTTACTGGTATCGATAGAGATAACGCAATCAAACTGCCGGCGCAACGCTTCAATTACCGGTACTACCCGCGCAAGCTCCTCGTGCGCCGGCACAGCCGCGGCGCCTGGCCGTGTAGACTCACCGCCAATATCGATAATAACCGCACCATCCGTCAACATTTGTTCTGCCTGACGCAGCGCAGCGTCATAGCGATTATAACGGCCACCGTCGGAGAACGAATCCGGCGTCAGATTTAAAATGCCCATTACCACAGGGCGGCTAAGATCCAGGCGACGCTGACGGGGCAAACACAACTGCATATAAACTCCTGCTTGGCGGGGTACTGCTAAAAATAAACCCCGGCATAACCGGGGCTTGGATTAACTGACAACTGTTAACTAACACAGCCAGCACTGCTTAGTGCAAATTGCCTTCTGAAGGCTTGCCATCTGCAACGATGTCATCGTCTTTGTTGGCTTTGGCCTCCGGTTTATCATCTGAACCCGGCTTATCACGCGGTTCCCAGTTTTCCGGCTGGCGTACTTCGCGTCGCGCCATTAAATCGTCAATTTGCTTAGCGTCGATGGTTTCATACTTCATTAACGCATCTTTCATCGCATGCAGTATGTCCATATTTTCTTCAATCAGCTTTTTCGCTCTGTCGTAGTTACGGTCAATAAACTGGCGGATTTCAGCATCAATAGCTTTCACCGTATCTTCAGACATATGCTTATTTTTACTGACCGAGCGGCCAAGGAACACTTCGCCTTCTTCATCGGCATACAACAGCGGGCCTAATTTCTCTGAAAAACCCCACTGGGTTACCATTTTACGGGCTAAGTCGGTGGCACGTTCAATATCGTTCGAGGCGCCGGTAGTAACAGATTCAAAACCGTAGATCACTTCCTCTGCAATACGACCGCCGAATAATGAACTGATCATACTTTCCAGCAAGCGTTTGCTGTGCGATACACGGTCACGTTCCGGTAAATACATGGTGACACCCAGAGCGCGGCCACGCGGAATAATACTGACCTTATAAACAGGGTCATGATCCGGAACCAGACGGCCAACAATGGCATGGCCTGCTTCGTGGTACGCCGTCATCTCTTTTTCTTTTTCTGTCATCACCATAGAGCGACGCTCTGCGCCCATCATGATCTTGTCTTTGGCTTTTTCAAACTCGTCCATCGACACCACGCGGCGATTACCGCGGGCAGCAAACAGTGCCGCTTCGTTAACCAGGTTAGCTAAGTCGGCACCGGAGAAACCAGGCGTACCGCGGGCAATTACGGATGGTTCTACACCTTCAGCCAACGGAACTTTACGCATATGCACTTTTAAAATTTGCTCGCGGCCTTTTACATCCGGTAAACCAACAACAACCTGGCGGTCAAAACGGCCCGGACGCAATAATGCAGGGTCCAGTACGTCAGGCCGGTTGGTTGCAGCGATAACAATAATACCTTCATTGCCGTCAAAGCCGTCCATCTCTACCAGCATCTGGTTTAAGGTTTGCTCACGCTCATCATGGCCACCACCTAAACCGGCACCACGCTGACGGCCAACGGCATCAATCTCATCGATAAAGATAATGCAAGGCGCAGCTTTTTTCGCTTGCTCGAACATGTCGCGTACGCGGGAGGCACCAACACCAACGAACATTTCTACAAAGTCTGAACCGGAAATGGTAAAGAAAGGTACCTTAGCCTCGCCGGCAATGGCTTTGGCTAACAGCGTTTTACCGGTGCCCGGTGGGCCAACCATCAGAATACCGGTTGGAATTTTACCACCCAGTTTTTGAAAGCGTGACGGGTCACGCAGATAATCTACCAGCTCAGACACTTCTTCTTTAGCTTCGTCACAACCGGCGACATCAGCAAAAGTGGTTTTAATCTGATCTTCACCCATCAGGCGTGCTTTGCTCTTGCCGAATGACATGGCACCTTTGCCACCGCCGCCCTGCATCTGACGCATAAAGAAGATCCACACGCCGATTAACAACAGCATCGGGAACCAGGAAATAAAAATCGTCGTCAGCCAACTGCTTTCCTCAGGCTTACTGCCCAGGGTTTTTACGTCGTTTTTAATCAGGTCGTCCAGCAACTTTTCGTCATAGCCACCGGGGACTACGGTTTCAAAGCGCTCACCGCTGCGTTTTAAGCCGGTAATAACCCCGGTGCGTTCCACTTTAACTTCGCGGATCTGCCCCTGGTTTACCTCTTTGATAAACTGAGTGTAGCTGGTTAGCTGATCCGCGGTGTTGCCGGGGCCAAAGCTATTGAACACCGACATTAGTACAACGGCGATCACTAACCAGACAATCAAATTCTTTGCCATGTCACTCAAGGTTATAACCTCTTCTTACCGATAAATAGATAATTACCCGACTACTTTACTAGACTTTGAAGCCGGTAGCCACGATATATGTTTCCCGTGAACGTGCACGGGACGAATCAGGCTTGCGAATTTTTACTGTGGTAAAGGCTGCACGCACATCTTTTAAAAACTGCTCGAAACCTTCACCCTGAAATACTTTGACCACAAAACTGCCATTTTGCTTCAACACTTTGTTGCACATATCTAATGCCAGTTCTACCAAATACACCGAACGCGCCTGATCGGTAGTGTCATTGCCGCTCATATTCGGTGCCATATCTGATAACACTACATCTACGTTCTTACCGTTAATCCGGCTCAGTAAAGCATCCAATACTGCTTCTTCGCGAAAATCACCCTGCAGAAAACTCACACCGTTTATCGGGTCCATCGGCAAAATATCACATGCAATCACAGTACCTTTATCACCCACCAGGCCAACACAAAACTGCGACCAACTGCCGGGGGCCGAGCCTAAATCCACTACTGTCATGCCGGATTTAACCAGTTTATCCTGCTGGTTTATTTCTTCCAGTTTAAACGCTGCACGTGAACGCAGGCCTAACTTTTGTGCCTTTTGCACAAATTGATCATCGAAATGCTCTTTCAACCAGCGGGTGGAACTGGCAGAGCGTTTTTTCTTGGTCATGCTTTCACTCTTGATTAGTGTTATGCGTTAGATGGCGCTACAATAACGCAAATTCAAGCGTTACCTGCGGAAATAGTCATTTTATGAGTTTAACCAACAAACAAAAACAATTTTTAAAAGCCAAAGCACACGAACTTAAGCCGGTGATCCTGCTCGGCGGTAATGGCCTGACCGAAGGTGTAGTTGCCGAAATCGAAGTAGCGCTTAACTTTCATGAATTAATTAAAGTGAAAGTACCTACTGAAGATCGCGAACAAAAAGTGTTGATCATGGATGCTATTATCCGTGAAACCAAAGCTGAGAAAGTTCAGGTAATCGGTAAAACACTGGTGTTGTTCCGCCAGGGCGAAGATAAAAAAATTGCCTTACCACGCAAATAAATTTTAAATATAAAAAAAGCGCCTTTAGCAGGCGCTTCTTTTTGCCCGAATGGCTCAGATATACTGCACAGCAGTGATCTCAAACTCTACCACGCCTTTGGGCGTGGTAATGTTAACAACATCATCTGCTACCTTACCGATTAAGCCACGCGCAATGGGTGAATTAACCGAAATCAGGTTATTTTTAATATCGGCTTCATCGTCACCAACAATGCGGTAAGTCACTTCTTCTTCTGAATCCAGATTCAGAATAGTTACCGTACTACCGAAAATAACCTTACCGGTATTAGGCAACTTGCTGATATCAATGATCTGCGCATTAGACAACTTGGCTTCAATATCCTGAATACGGCCTTCACAAAAACCCTGTTGCTCACGGGCCGCGTGGTATTCCGCATTCTCTTTTAAATCGCCGTGTTCGCGCGCAGTGGCAATGGCCTGAATAATCGCCGGCCGTTTCACTGATTTTAATTCATGCAGTTCAGTGCGCAAACGTTCTGCGCCCTGCACTGTCATCGGGATTGCACTCATCCGTTCACTCTCTTATGTAGTTCCTGCACCGATGCTACGCTGTCAAACGCGCTGGCGGCGTTGGACTTAACGGTAGCAAAGGCAGCATTTAACGTAGTGGTGTAGTTAGCTTTATATTGCAAGGCACCACGGCGTATTACTTTAGAATCTTCAATGGCCTGACGACCGTCAGTGGTATTGACAATATAGCTGTACTCACCGTTTTTAATACGGTCCAGAATATGCGGCCGGCCTTCAGACACCTTGTTTACTGTACGGCAAACCACACCTGCAGCTTCCAGTGCCTTAGCGGTACCGCCGGTAGCATCCAGCTCAAAGCCTTTGACTACCATTAGTTTAGCCAGTTCAACTACGCGCACTTTATCGCTGTCACGCACTGAAAGCAAGGCACGGCCACCGGTCGGAATTAAGGTGCTGGCACCTAACTGGCCTTTGGCAAACGCTTGCTCGAAGGTATCACCCACGCCCATAACTTCACCGGTAGAACGCATCTCGGGGCCTAAAATAGGATCGACACCCGGGAATTTGTTAAACGGGATCACCACTTCTTTTACTGAGAAAAACGGCGGAATAATCTCTTTGGTTACGCCCTGCTCAGCCAACGATTTGCCGGCCATACAACGCGCGCCCACTTTGGCTACTGCGACACCGGTTGCCTTAGACACAAACGGCACAGTCCGGGCAGCCCGCGGGTTTACTTCAATTAAGTAAACTTCGTTATCTTTTACCGCAAACTGGGTGTTCATCAGGCCTACTACGCCCAGCTCCAGCGCCAGCTTTTTAACCTGTTCACGCATGACATCCTGAATTTCTTTGCTCAGGCTGTGCGGTGGTAACGAACAAGCCGAGTCACCGGAGTGCACGCCGGCTTGCTCAATGTGTTCCATAATGCCGCCAATGACTACTTCTTTACCGTCACAGATAGCGTCGATATCAACTTCAATGGCATCGTCCAGGAAGTTATCCAGCAGCACCGGTGAGTCATTCGATACACTTACCGCATCCGTCATATAACGGCGCAAATCCTGCTCGTCATAAACGATTTCCATAGCACGGCCGCCCAGTACGTAAGACGGACGAACTACCATCGGAAAACCGATTTCCGGCGCCTTGGCAATGGCTTCTTCCATGCTGGTTACAGTAGCGTTTTTTGGCTGCTTTAAGCCCAAACGCTCAACCGCTTGCTGGAAACGCTCACGGTCTTCGGCACGGTCAATGGCGTCCGGCGAAGTACCAATAATTGGCACGCCATTAGCTTCCAGCGCACGGGCTAATTTCAGTGGCGTTTGGCCACCGTATTGCACGATAACGCCTTTAGGCTGCTCTTTACGCACGATTTCCAGCACATCTTCCAGCGTAATGGGTTCAAAGTACAAACGATCTGAGGTGTCGTAATCGGTAGAAACGGTTTCCGGGTTACAGTTCACCATAATGGTTTCAAAACCGTCTTCGCGCAGTGCCAGTGACGCGTGTACACAGCAGTAATCGAATTCGATACCCTGACCTATACGGTTCGGGCCGCCGCCGATAATCATAATTTTATCGCGGTTGGTCGGCGCCGCTTCACACTCTTCATCGTAGCTGCTGTACATATAGGCGGTATCAGACGCAAATTCAGCGGCACAGGTATCTACCCGTTTGTATACCGGATGAATATTAAAGCTGTAGCGCTTTTTACGTACTTCGTTTTCGCTAACACCCAACACATCGGCGATACGTTTATCGGCAAAGCCTTTACGCTTTAAGCGTTTTATCCGCGCTTCGTCCAGCGCAACAAAACCGTCTTTGCTAAGCGCCAGCTCTTCCTTTACCAGATCTTCAATTTGTACGAGGAACCAGCGATCGATATTGGTTAAGCTGAAAATTTCATCCATGCTCATACCAAGGCGGAATGCATCGGCAATGTACCAAATACGGTGTGAACCGGGCTCTTTTAATTCGCGGATAATTTTATCTTTGCTTTCCGGCAAGCTGATATCAATGACCGGATCAAGGCCGCAAACGCCAATTTCAAGGCTGCGCAGCGCTTTTTGTAAAGATTCCTGCTGGTTACGGCCGATGGACATCACCTCACCCACCGACTTCATCTGGGTGGTTAAGCGATCATTGGCGCCGGCGAATTTTTCAAAGTTAAAGCGCGGTATCTTAGTTACCACGTAATCGATGCTGGGTTCAAACGACGCCGGGGTTTTACCACCGGTAATATCGTTAGCCAGTTCATCCAGGGTGTAGCCAATCGCCAGCTTGGCAGCCACTTTGGCAATCGGGAAGCCGGTTGCTTTAGACGCCAGTGCAGATGAGCGCGACACGCGCGGGTTCATCTCGATAATAACCATCCGGCCATCAATCGGGTTGATACCAAACTGTACGTTCGAACCGCCGGTTTCAACACCGATTTCACGCAGTACCGCCAAAGAGGCATTACGCATGATTTGATATTCTTTGTCAGTCAGGGTTTGCGCCGGCGCTACAGTGATAGAGTCACCGGTGTGTACGCCCATAGGGTCGAAGTTTTCAATGGCACAAACGATAATGCAGTTATCGTTTTTATCGCGCACCACTTCCATTTCGTATTCTTTCCAGCCAATTAACGACTCGTCAATCAACAACTCTTTGGTGGGCGATAAGTCCAGACCGCGGGTACAAATTTCTTCAAACTCTTCGCGGTTGTAAGCAATACCACCACCCGAGCCACCCATAGTGAATGACGGCCGGATAATACACGGGAAACCGATATCATCCAGTACCTGGTAAGCTTCATCTAATGAGTGGGCAAAACCGGCGCGCGGGCAGGCCAGGCCGATAGAGCGCATAGCTTTATCAAAACGGCCACGGTCTTCAGCTTTGTCGATAGCATCAGCAGTGGCGCCTATCATCTCAACGTTATATTTGGCCAATACGCCATGGCGTTCTAAATCCAGCGCACAATTTAGTGCAGTCTGGCCGCCCATGGTTGGCAACACAGCACAGGGCCGCTCTTTTTCAATGATTTTTTCCACAACCTGCCAGTGAATTGGCTCGATGTAGGTGGCGTCAGCCATTTCCGGATCGGTCATAATGGTGGCCGGGTTAGAGTTCACCAGAATAACGCGGTAGCCTTCTTCTTTTAATGCTTTACAGGCCTGAGCGCCTGAGTAGTCAAATTCACAGGCCTGGCCGATCACTATGGGGCCGGCACCTAAAATCAGAATGCTGTTTAAATCTGTACGTTTTGGCATTGCAGTAACTCTCCGTAATTCTGTTCGCTTAGGCTTTGGCTTGTTGCATCAGCGCAATAAAGTGGTCAAACAGCTCTGACGCCTCATGCGGGCCCGGGCTGGCTTCAGGGTGCCCCTGGAAGCTGAATGCCGGTTTATCGGTACGGTGTATGCCTTGTAACGTGCCGTCAAACAACGATTTATGCGTAGCGCGTAGATTCGCCGGTAAGCTCTCTTCATCAACAGCAAAGCCGTGATTCTGCGCGGTAATCAGTACCCGCTTAGTGCCGAGGTTTTGCACCGGGTGGTTACCACCGTGGTGGCCATGGCCCATCTTCACTGTTTTAGCACCGCTGGCCAGCGCCAGTAACTGGTGGCCCAAACAGATACCAAACAGCGGAATATCAGTTTCAAGGAAGCTTTTAATCGCCTCGATAGCGTAAGTGCAAGGTGCCGGGTCGCCCGGGCCATTGGATAAAAAGATGCCGTCCGGTTGCATGGCCAGCACATCAGCAGCCGGTGTTTGTGCAGGAACCACTGTCAGCTTACAGCCGCGATCTGCCAACATACGCAAAATATTGCGTTTTACACCAAAGTCATACGCTACCACATGGAACTGCTGTGGTGCTGCAGCACGATGGCCTTCGCCCAGTGCCCAACTGCCTTCAGTCCACTGATAAGCTTGTTTAACGGTAACTTCTTTGGCTAAGTCCATACCTGACAAGCCCGGGAAGCCTTTGGCCAGTTGCAGTGCTTTGGCTTCGTCCGGGTTGTCGCCGGCGATAATGCAGCCATTTTGCGCACCTTTCTCGCGTAAAATACGGGTTAACTTGCGGGTATCGATATCGGCGATGCCGAGAATATTATGTTGTGTTAAATACTGACTAAGAGAGAGTTGGTTACGGAAATTACTGGCAAGAAGGGGCAGGTCGCGGATGATCAGGCCTCTGGCCCAGATTTGTCCGGATTCTTCATCTTCAAGGTTAGTACCGGTATTGCCAATGTGTGGATAAGTAAGAGTAACGATTTGTTCTGCATATGAGGGATCAGTCAATATTTCCTGATACCCGGTCATGGAAGTGTTAAACACCACTTCCCCTACAGAAACTCCTTCAGCGCCAATGGCTGTACCGCGAAATACGGTGCCGTCTTCCAGTACGAGCAGGGCGGACTTAGTCAAGATAACCTCCAAACAGCAAAAAACGGGCGAAAACCTGACACTGTTTTACAACCCGTTTTGACCCAAAATGTGATACCCGATTTGCCTTAGGCAAACCTGACTATTTTAGGCGATCGAAGGATATTTAGCTATGCTTTTTTTGAATTTTATTACAAATGGCACCTTTAACCCGTTTTTAAGCTTAATAGCGCAAAAAGTTAGCTTAAATCTGCCAAACCTAACACTTGTTGCATAGAATAAAGTCCGGGCTGTTTATTTTGCAACCACAGAGCAGCACGCAGTGCGCCTTGGGCAAAGGTGTTACGGCTGGATGCTTTGTGAGTAATTTCCAGTCTTTCGCCTAAATCGGCAAATAAGGCGGTGTGGTCGCCAATAATGTCGCCGCCACGCACGGTGGCAAAGCCGATAGTTTGCTGCTCTCGCTCACCGGTAATACCCTCACGGCCATATACCGCAACCTTCGCCAAATCGCGGTCCAACGCTTTAGCAATGCTGGAGCCGATAGCCATAGCCGTGCCTGAAGGGGCATCTTTTTTAAAGCGATGATGCGCTTCAATAATTTCAATATCGGCCGTTTGCCCCATCACTTTGGCGGCAGTTTGTACCAAATGCAGCAGCAGGTTTACCCCGACACTCATATTCGGTGCCCACACAATCGGAATATGCTTAGCCGCTTGCTGTACCTGCTGATATTGCACATCGGTTAAACCGGTCACACCTATTACCATGGCTTTTTTGCCCGCAACCGCCAGCGCCAGGTGCGCAAGCATGGCATCCGGCATGGTGAAGTCAACCCAGATATCGGCGTTGTTTATGCTGTCGCTGCCGGTAATGCCAAGTGGCAGGCCCAGTTTACCGACACCGGCCAGCTCACCGGCATCAACACCGGCAAGCTCAGAACCGGCACGCACAGTAGCGGCAGTAAGATGTAGCTGCTGTTCTTTAGCAACCGTAATTAACGCCCGACCCATGCGGCCGTTAGCGCCAAAAATTCCGATAGATGGCATACAAAAGCTCTGCATAAAAATAACAATGGCGGCTATTAGAGCAAAAGCCGCCGGTAGGGGGAAGTAAAATAGCCATCTTTACAGCTAAAAATAAACCGGGCAGCAGTAAACGGTGTCAGGCGCTATCGCCCCGTAACAACCGCACTTGCTGCTCCAATTCGGCCGCACTGGCGTGCTGTGGCGGCACAGACGGGCTTGCTATCAGCTGCACCTTTGACCAAAAACGGCCTTTAAACTTAAAGGCGCCGTTACCATGATGGCTGAAAAACGAGCCCCATAACCCCTGCAGCGCCATTGGCACGACCGGCACCGGTGTCTCAGCTAATATACGCTCAATGCCGGGACGAAAGCTGTCAATCTCACCGCTTTTGGTTAAGCGCCCTTCCGGGAAGATACACACCAGGTTGCCCGCTTCCAGCTCGCGCTTAATGCTGGCAAATGCGGCTTCGTATACCTGCTCATTTTTCTGCTTTGAGCAAATAGGAATGGTGCGCGCCGCTTTAAACAGCCAATTAGCTACCGGCAAATCGTAAATGGCTTTTTCCATTACAAACCGCACCGGCCGGCGCACCGCTCCGGCAATCAGCAACGCATCGACATAGCTGACATGGTTAGCTACCAGCACCGCTGCGCCATCGGCCGGAATATGTTCCAGCCCGTTGCTACGCACTCTGTACGTAGTATGACTTAGCAGATAAATAACAAACCGCAGGGCAAACTCCGGCACCTGGCTGTATACATACAGCGCCACCACAGCGTTCATTATGGCGAGGATTAAAAAATACTCCGGAATAGCTAAATCCAGCACGGTTAAAAACACGATACCGGCAATCGCGCTTACCACCATAAACAGCGCATTAAAAATGTTGTTAGCGGCAATAACCCGCGCCCGTTGCTGCGGCTCGGCACGCTGTTGTAACAATGCATACAGCGGCACAATAAATAAGCCGCCAAATACGCCGATTAATGTCAGATCTGTCAGCACCCACCAGCCGAATGCCGTGGCTAAAAACTGTGGCAGGTTAAGCAGCTCTGCCGGCAACGCTGCCGGGCTGCTGAAAAACAAACTAACGCCAAACACCGTTAAACCGACAGAGCCAATCGGCACTATGCCAAGCTCTACTCTGTCGCCGGATAAACGCTCACACAGCATAGAGCCTATACCCACGCCAACGGAAAATGCCACCAACAATGCCGTTACTACCGTATTATCACCACCGAGCACGGTTTTAGTGAAGTTAGGAAACTGAGTTAAATAGCTGGCACCTAAAAACCAAAACCAGCTGATGGCCATAATAGCTAAATACAAGGTACGGTTGGCGTAACTGATGCTGATAGTCGCCTTGGTTTGTTGCCAGGGGGCAAAGCGAAAATTATCGGCGTTGTGCACTTCCCCCACCGCCGGAATATGCCGGCTTATCAGATAACCCAGAACAGAAAACAGCACTACTACGCCAGCAATCCACAGCGGCGCGTCGGCCAGCCCGACCAATAAACCGCCGGTAATGGTACCGAGTAAAATAGCAACAAAGGTGCCCATTTCAACCCAGGCATTGCCGGCCAGCAGCTCTTTGTCGGTTAACAGCTGCGGTAAAATAGCGTATTTTACCGGGCCAAAAAACGCCGACTGGCTGCCCATTAAAAACAGCAACCCCAGCAACAGCAGATACTGCTGAAAATAAAATGCCAGACCAGCCAACAACATCAGGCCAATCTCCAGCAGCTTTAGCGCCCGGATTAATTTGGTTTTACACACCGCATCAGCCAGGGTACCGGCAGTGGCGGAAAACAATAAAAACGGCAGAATAAACAAGCCGGCCGCCAGGTTCATGGTTAAATCGGTATCCCACGGCAACGCATTAGCCGCGGTAAAAGCCAATATTAACATCAGCGCATTTTTAAACACGTTGTCATTAAAAGCGCCGCTGGCCTGAGTAAGAAAAAACGGCAAAAAACGTTTGCTGTTGATTAAGCGCTGTTGCGACATAGTCACTCCGTCGGAAAAACAGATAGTAATAAATAAGTTGCCAGCATAATCAACTCAGGTAGCTTATACCAGAGCAGAAAACCGGCGGATGAAATTGACAGGCCATCTAGCCATCTATATATTGCGCAACCATTGCGGCTGTTGTTCAGCCGGTGCTTTGATAAGGTATAAGCTATGAACGATATTACGCAGGCGCCAGCGGGTGCCAGGCGCTCGTTGTTACCATTACTGTTTTTTGTCGCGCTGTTTCTCGGCACCGGCTTGTATTTGCAAAGCCAGGATGTGGCCTATGCGTTTTATCAGCTACCGGGCCATGTTGCCATTATTCCGGCGCTGATACTGGCCATCTGGCTGCACCGGGCGCCGTTGCAGCAATCGATAGATGTGATGATCAAAGGTGCCGGTAACAGCAACATTATTACCATGTGTATTATCTACTTGCTGGCCGGCGCCTTTGCCAGTGTGGCGACCGCCACCGGCGGTGTTGATGCCGCCGTCAATGCCGGCCTGAGTTTGGTACCGGCACCCTGGTTGTTACCGGGGTTATTTGTTATTGCTGCGCTGGTATCTACCGCTATGGGCACCTCTATGGGTACCATAGGCGCCTTAGCGCCGATTGCCGTTGGCCTGGCCAATCAGGCGGGGCTGGAGCAGGCATTAGTGGCTGGCGTACTGCTAAGCGGTGCCATGTTCGGTGATAACTTATCCATTATCTCTGATACTACCATTGCCTCTACCCGCACTCAGGGCGCACAGATGGCAGACAAATTTCGCGAAAACATCAAAATTGCCCTGCCGGCTGCCGCCTTAACGTTGTTGTTATATGTTTTACTGGCTAACGAGGGCGCACCAATCCAGATTGACCAGGTAAACTGGAGCGGCGTACTGCCTTATGCCGCCATTCTGCTGCTGGCCGTAATGGGATTAAATGTGTTTGTAGTGCTGCTGTTAGGCATAGTGCTGGCCGCACTGCAGGGTGCATTATTTGCTGATTATGCTATGGCTAACCTGGGCAAAGACATAGCAACGGGATTTGCTAATGTGCAGGAAATATTCTTACTGGCGATGCTGGTAAGTGCATTAAGTGAGTTTATTAAGCAACAAGGTGGCTTGCAGTGGATCGCCGGTAAAATTCAGCAAACGGCAAACCGGCTGAAACTGGCCGGAAATAAAGCGCAGCAACTGGCAATAGCGGCATTAGCGTTTAGCAGTAACCTGTGTATTGCCAATAATACGGTGGCGATAGTGTTAACCGGTGACGTAGCCAAAACACTGGCACAGCAGCATCACATTACGCCGCGGCGCAGTGCCAGCTTGCTGGACATTTTTGCCTGTATCAGTCAGGGATTAGTGCCTTACGGTGCCCAGGCACTGCTGCTCGGTGCCAGCTTTGGCATATCGCCATGGCAGGTAGTTAGCCAAAGTTATTACTGCTTAATTCTGTTACTGGTGGCGCTATTGATTATTCTCGCCAGAAAAAACTGATGATCGGCAAGTTGCTGTTGTTCAAGCAGATTTAAGCAGCCAGCGTTTCAGATAAAACGCTGGCTTGGCTACACTATGATACAGCAGAATGTACCAACGCATTTTAAGACTGTGGCCCCGGACAAACCATAGCATTTTACATATCGCAGCCAGTGGGCCTGTATCTGTCAACGTTCTGACAAACAACCATGATATTAAACGTTGTGGTCGTGAGCTGCTTTTAAGCGCAAAGTAAGCAGCCATATCATGGTCGAAAAGTTTAGCCAGCACATATATCACGTTATTCACAGCCTTCACTGTGCCGGTTTGTTGTGCCTCTGCAGCTAATGACTCTAACTTATCGGCTGCTACTACATCCAAAAATAATTCATTTAAATCAATAATATCTTTTAAGCTTCTGTGTGTTTCTTCTTGCCAGAACAAATGCACAGACGCATGAATAAACATGTGTTCCAGGCAAGGTACCTTAAACGCTGAACCCGCTACCTCTTCCGCCTGTAAAAAAAATCGCTCGATATTGATTTTAGTCGCTGACGCTGCCGGAAATATCTGATGATGTAAATCAATAACGGTGTCACGGTCAAAATGCTGCAAAGGAGGATGTTGGTGCGACCAACGTAAATAGTATTGCCGATCATACTCCGGCAATTCAGGCTCATAAAACCCTTTAAAAAACAGTCTATTTTTAAACTTGGTAAAAAACGCGGCAGGTACCAGCACGTCAATATCGGAAAATAGCCGGCCGAAACTGACCGGTAAAGCCAGTGCACGATAAGCTGCCCCTTTCAGTAACAGGCAGGGATGCTCTGCTTGCTGCACCAACATTTCTAATTGCATTAGCTCAGCAAACAACGATTGTTGTTGTTTAGCTGCATATCTGGCACCGGATCCAAGCTGACGGCGAACCGCTAAGGGTATTTGCGGATACCCCTCACACTGGTACAGTTTAAAATAGGCTTTAGCCAGCAGACCATGCTTACGCAACTCTGTTAACAACTGCGTCCAATCAGTCGCGCCTGCGTTAGCAGCATAGTGCCCGGGCGATCTGAAAAACTGCAATGTATGAGACGTCAACTAAGCTTCTCCAGCAGAGACAATGCTTCATCAGTATCAGCATAAGTTAACTGCAGCATAGTTACAGTGCGGCATAATTGACTAAGCGCTGCAAAGCCTTCTGCACCCAGTACAGAATAATTAAATGAGTTATTTATCAGCTGCATAATGCCTTGCCCAAGGCTTACAGGAGCAAAAATAGTACTGTAACAGTCGCTGTCATAGCGCGGAAAAATAATGTGTGTCGCAACGCACGATTGCTGATAGCCGTGCCAACTGATTGTTGTAGGCAACAAATAGCCAACCGTACCTTTAATAGTGTCAGGAATATTCAGTGCCATTGCTGCTGCAGGATAGCGCTGCCGGATAACGTCTAAAGATTTATTTTTTAAGCTGACAGGCCTGACACAAGGCACAATGTCAGCGCTTTGCAGATCAATCAGACAGGTTTCGTCTGACAGTAGTCGCCAGCCCTGTAACATCAGTAACGCACTGAGTGTACTCTTACCGGCTCCGGGTTCAGCCGGCAATATTATACTTACATCCCCCTTTTGCAACACAGCTGCATGAAACGCCAGATAATGATGTTGAAAGGATGCAATACTCCAGTTAAACGCCCATTCAAAAATAGCCGGTAAATGAGCTTTATTCGTCATTCTGAAATGCTCAGATGCCGAGCCAACATAGTAGTCTGAGCGCAGCCCCAGCCAGCGCCGCTCAACTTTTAAGTCGAAATCATAAACGGTATCAGGCGCTATCGGACCCAGTACAGTGGCAGGATATAGCTGCTTTACAGCATCGTACAGATAGTTTGATCTATTACTGACTATCAGCGAGAACGGATAAGTGTGTAACGCGAAATTGTACTCACTCATTCTGGTTGTTCAACAGTATCAGGTAACTCAGATTTACTTACCAGCCTGGTTTCCTGGCCGATAAGATCAAACAACAGCACGAACGTCTGATTGTCTGCCTGCAACTCATTAGCAATGCACTGGCTCTGCGTGCTGTTACACGCAACAAGCCAATCTGCATAACTCATGGTAATGGGAGGATATGTCTTCACAAACATCTTTATATAACAGCAGCGCCAGAAACAGCAAATACAATAACCGTCATCTAATAACCGTTAACATAAAAAGCAACCAGCCGCATCAAGTCAATACGCTCCTGATTTATCGCTTGCTTATAAGCGTAAACAAAATCGTCTGCCGATGGAAACTCACCATACCGCTTCAGCACGCGTTCCATATATAACGCATATAAAAAACAATAACTCATATTGCGTTCAAAGCTGTCTTCACCTTCGTTAAGACAATGCTCAAGCTTTGTCCTTTTACTTCCGCCAAATATTTGTCTGAACTTGGTATCCTGGCACACTTCTACACCATTATACTTGTGCACTTTATATGAAGGCTTTCTGAAACAACCATGTGGATTACCGAAATAGTTTACATCACAGACTTTGTGAGAAATCTGCTCTTTGCAGGTTTTGCCTGTTTGCGCACTAAATGACGCTATTTGTGATGCCGTTGCACTTAAGCCGCAATTTAACGATGAAGAACCCCATGTTGCTTTGCTTTTAAAAGACATCAGCAACGGCAAACTGGCAAGGCCGGCTTTAAACAGAAATGCTCTGCGGCTGTTCTGAGTTTCCTTTACATCCATATCGTTATCTCTATCCATAGCTGTTTCCCGAAATCTGGCGGCAAATTAACTTAAAAGGCTCATGCAATAATCAATCCAGCGCGCCAAAGCCATGATTTTTATCACTAATCAAAAATTGACTTTAGCTTCACTGGTTTACATGTAAAAAAAACCGACAATCAACGACTGCACTTGGGCAACGACGACGCCGCTTTACGGTCGTTATAGGTTTTCATTGCCGCCGGCATTTTTTCGCGTAAATCTTTAATCCGTGTTTCGGGCAACGGATGCGTTGACATAAATTCCGGCGTTCCACCGCCGCCCGCTGCAGCCATGTTCTGCCATAAGTTCACTGCCTGGCGCGGCTCAAAACCGGCCCTGGCCATTAAATCCAGACCAATAATGTCAGACTCAGACTCATGCGCGCGGCTAAACGGTAAGGCAACGCCCAACTGTGCCCCCAAACCAAAGGCTGTCATCAGCTCCTGTTGATACTTCACACCATAAGCCTTCATGCCGGCATCGCCTAACGACAGCACCGTTTGTAGCGCCTGGTTCGTTGATAAACGCTCGTTACTGTGGCCGGCAATAACGTGGCCTATTTCGTGGCCAACTACCGCAGCCAGTTGGTCCTGATTTTCAGCGACCTTTAACAGGCCGGTATACACACCTATTTTGCCGCCCGGCAGTGCAAAGGCATTGACCTGGTCTGAATCAAACACCACAATTTCCCAGCTTTGCGCCCGCATACTGTCCGGTGTTACTGCCAGCAGGCTGTTTGCCACGCATTTCACATAGTTATTGGTTTTTACGTCTTTCGCAATCGGCGTTTCCGCTTTCATGCTTTCAAACGTCTGCGCCCCCATTTTACTCAGCTCGGTATCGTTAAACAGCATGATCTGGCGCCGCCCGGTGGGTGATTGCGCGCAGGCTACGATCAACAAAGTGCAGGTGGCGCCAAGCAATAACTTCTTCAACATCAATATATCCTTATCCGTTGCGGTAGCAGGGAAAATATCATCAGCTTTTATTGTATCTGCTGAAAAACAAAAAACCACCCGCAGGTGGTTTTTCATTAGTGTTTAACTGGTTAAATCATCAAAGAACTTCTTCACACCATCGAAGAAGCCTTTTGATTTAGGCCGGTGTTTGGCTTCACCATCACCTGCCATGCTGTCATCCAGTTGGCGTAGTAAGTCTTTTTGCTTATCACTTAAATTAACCGGCGTTTCAATGACCACTTTACATACCAGGTCACCTACGCCACCGCCACGTACCGACTGCACACCTTTACCGCGTAAACGGAACATTTTTTCGGTTTGTGTTTCCGCCGGTATTTTCAGCTTCACGCGGCCGTCCAACGTGGGCACATCAATTTCACCGCCCAGTGCGGCAGTGGTGAAACTCAGCGGCACATCGCAATACAGGTTATTACCGTCACGCACGAAAATCGGGTGTTCTCTTACATGCACCTGCACATATAAATCGCCCGCTTGCGCGCCATGCATACCTGCTTCACCTTCACCGGTTAAACGAATACGGTCACCGGTATCAACGCCAGCCGGAATTTTCACCGACAGCGTTTTGGTTTTCTCTACGCGGCCTTCGCCATGGCACTTGGAACAAGGATCCGGAATGATCTTACCGCGGCCATTACAGGTTGGGCAGGTTTGCTGCACAGCAAAAAAGCCCTGACGCATGGTAACCTGGCCGGCACCGTGACAGGTTGGACAACTTTTGGCTGAAGTGCCTTTTTTGGCACCTGAGCCATCACAGACATCACAACCGACCATGGTCGGTACTTTAATATCGACCGATTTACCACGAACCGCCTCTTCCAGGCTCAGCTCCAGGTTGTAGCGTAAATCTGAACCACGCTGCGCCCGCGATTGACCCCGACGGCCACCGCCACCGAAGATATCACCGAACACATCGCCGAAAATATCACCGAAATCAGCGCCGCCGGCGCCACCGGCACCACCACGGTTCGGATCTACTCCGGCATGGCCATAACGGTCGTAGGCAGCCCGCTTTTGTTCATCCGACAACACCTCATAGGCTTCCTGGACTTCTTTAAACTTCTCTTCCATGGCTTTATCGCCCTGAGTACGATCAGGGTGAAACTTCATGGCGAGGCGTTTATAAGCCTTTTTGATGTCTTTATCGTCGGCGCCTTTAGCGACACCTAATACTTCATAATAGTCACGCTTGGACATAGTTCCCGCTCAGTAAATGTCTTAATGCCAAAAGGCTGGCACCAGGCCAGCCCTTATACTTCAGCCAGATTACTTCTTATCGTCTTTGACTTCTTCAAACTCAGCGTCAACCACGTCGTCATTGCCGTCAGCTTGCTGGCCAGCGTCAGCGCCACCTTGCTGCGCTTTGGCTTGTGATGCTTCCATCAGCTTCTGCGACGCCTGGATCAGTGTTTGTGACTTCTCGTCAATCGCCGCCTTATCGCTGCCTTTTAATACAGCTTCCAGCTCTTTGATTGCCGTTTCAATTTCTTCTTTATCGTTTGCTGCTAATGCATCGCCAACTTCTTCCAGTTGCTTGCGGGTGGCATGTACCATCGCATCAGCCTGGTTGCGGGTTTGCACCAGCTCTTCAAACTTTTTGTCATCTTCAGCATGGGCTTCAGCATCACGTACCATGGCCTGGATTTCTTCATCGGTTAAACCCGAGTTAGCCTTGATGGTGATCTTCTGCTCTTTACCGGTGTCTTTATCTTTAGCAGACACATGCAAAATACCGTCGGCGTCTAAATCGAAGGTCACTTCAATTTGCGGCTCACCACGACGACCACCACGGATGCCTTCCAGGTTAAACTGGCCCAGTGACTTGTTATCAGACGCACGCTTACGCTCGCCCTGCAGCACATGAATAGTTACCGCAGACTGGTTATCTTCTGCTGTTGAGAACACCTGCGATTTTTTGGTTGGAATCGTGGTGTTTTTCTCAATCAGCGCAGTCATTACGCTGCCCATGGTTTCAATACCCAGTGACAATGGCGTAACGTCAAGCAGCAATACGTCTTTAACATCACCTGACAGTACCGCGCCCTGAATCGCTGCGCCTACTGCAACAGCCTCGTCCGGGTTTACGTCTTTACGCGGCTCTTTGCCAAAGAACGCTGTTACCGCTTCCTGTACTTTTGGCATCCGCGTTTGGCCGCCAACCAGGATGATGTCGTTAATTTCACCCACGCTTAAATCAGCGTCTTTCAGTGCTTGCTTCAGCGGCTCGATAGTACGCTGAATTAAGTCTTCAACTAAAGATTCCAGCTTAGCACGGGTTACTTTGATGTTCAGGTGTTTCGGGCCTGAGGCATCAGCAGTAATGTACGGCAGGTTCACTTCAGTTTGTGATGCTGACGACAGCTCAATCTTGGCTTTTTCAGCAGACTCTTTTAAGCGCTGCATCGCCAGTGGGTCGTTACGCAGGTCAATGCCCTGCTCTTTTTTGAATTCTTCAACCAGATAGTTGATTAAACGGTTGTCGAAGTCTTCACCACCTAAGTGAGTATCACCATTGGTAGCCAGTACTTCAAAGGTTTGCTCGCCGTCTACATCATCAATTTCAATGATAGAGATATCGAAAGTACCGCCACCTAAGTCATATACTGCAACCTTGGTGTCGCCTTTTTTCTTATCCATACCATAGGCCAGTGCCGCAGCAGTTGGCTCGTTGATAATACGTTTTACGTCTAAGCCTGCGATACGGCCGGCATCTTTAGTGGCCTGACGCTGCGCATCGTTAAAATACGCCGGTACAGTAATTACTGCCGCCGTTACCGCTTCGCCTAAGAAGTCTTCGGCAGTTTTCTTCATCTTTTTCAGCACTTCAGCTGAAATTTGCGGTGCCGCTAATTTTTTACCTTTAACTTCAACCCAGGCATCGCCATTATCTGCTTTTACGATAGCGTAAGGCATAATTTTAATGTCGCGCTGCACTTCTTCGTCTTCAAAACGACGACCAATTAAACGCTTAATGGCGAACAAGGTGTTTTTCGGGTTGGTAACCGCCTGACGTTTTGCCGGCTGGCCAACTAACACTTCGCCATCTTCTGCATAAGCAATAATGGACGGCGTAGTGCGGGTACCTTCAGCGTTTTCTAACACGCGAGGTTTATCACCGTCTAATACCGCCACACAAGAGTTGGTTGTACCTAAGTCAATACCGATAATTCTGCCCATAACTACACTCCACTTAATATTCTGAACAAGCACAAATTGCGTTGAGCGATTAATGGGGATTAGCCCTGATCCATTCAAGGTTATTACATTAAAAATTTTGTACTATGTGCATTTAACCGTGCTTTAGCGCAGCTTTAACGCTGATATCTGCCGATAACGGTTAACTTATCCGGCGTTACCTGCCTATAATAGCCGCTATCTGTAGCCTTAATTTTGAGGGTGTTGTTATGCCATTACTCGACAGTTTCACCGTAGACCATACCATTATGAAAGCCCCGGCTGTGCGCGTGGCAAAAAAGATGAATACACCCAAAGGCGATGCCATCACGGTATTTGATTTACGTTTTTGTGTGCCGAATGAAGAAATTTTGTCGGAAAAAGGCATTCATACGCTGGAGCATTTATTTGCCGGCTTTATGCGCGACCATTTAAATGGCAACGACGTAGAAATTATTGATATTTCGCCAATGGGTTGTCGTACCGGTTTTTATATGAGCTTAATCGGCACACCGGACGAGCAACGTGTAGCTAAAGCTTGGCAGGCAGCGATGGACGATGTTTTGCACGTGGCCAGCCAGGGCGACATTCCAGAGCTGAATATTTATCAGTGCGGCACAGCGCAAATGCACTCACTGGACGAAGCCAAGCAAATTGCGAAAAACATCCTTGATCGTGGTGTCGGCGTAAACCGCAATGACGAGCTGGCATTACCGGCTGAGATTTTAAACAAGCTTTAACAATGAACAACAGGCGGCGCAACCAGCTTAGCGCCGCCCCTGACAACAAAATCGCTTAATCGTCTCTGTCACGTAATATCTTCCCGCTAACCGGGTCAACCGTCAGCTCGCGTTTATCGTTACCACGCCATGCATCAATTTCCCACTTATTATCGTCAAATTCAACGTCAGCAATTGGATTGTAGCCCTGTTGCTCCAACTGCTTTATAACTTCAGATAACTTTAACGTATTGGCTGCAGGTTTATCATCATCGGCCAACACTGTCCATGAAATAGCAGTCGTTAATATTACAGACATCAGTATTGAATGTTTCATATACCCTCCGTTCTATTTAGTGAGGATAGTATATACGCCGGAATCTGAACTTTGGGTTAACCTGCAGCACGGTCCAGCAAATACACCAAATGCTGATACTCAATGCCACTGTGCTGCGACAAACCAATTTCACAGGTACGGCTGGTCGATACTCCTTGTGAGCAACCACTTACCTGCTGCTTTAACTCAGATAAAGCTGAGGTGTTCAGCTGTGGCAACACAAAGCCTTTATCACCGGCAAAACCGCAGCAACTGATGCCTTGTGGTACCACCACCTGATTACTGCAGGCGCTAAGCAAAGCCTGTAACTTTTGTGCCTGGCCAAGTTGGCTGGCACTGCAGGTAATATGCAGCGCCACCGGCTCTGCCAGCGGGGTTATCTGTAGTTTTGGCAGCACCTTATCATGCAAAAAATCGACGCTGTCAAAAATGGTCAATCGCGGGTCCAGCTTGCCGCGCAGCGTTAAACTGCAGGGGCTGGTATCAGAAAAAACCGCAATAGCGCCGTTATTGGTTACTTTAAGCAGCCATTGCTCCAGCTCGCGCTGCTTAAGTTCTGCTGCCGCAAACTGACCCTTCGATTGAAACGGCATACCGCAGCACTGGCTGTCGATACCCTCCGGCACGATCAGCTGATAGCCGGCCTTTTGCAGTAAGCTGGCGCTTACCTGCTGTAAACTGCGTTTATCTTTGCTATTGGCCGCAGGGGCCATGACACGGCCGGAGCAAGACGCCAGATAAATCAGCGGCGTTAACGCCTTATCAGCAGCGTACTGATTTACCACACTGCGGTAGTTTGCTGTTGGCATAGCCTTATGCCAGCGCGGCAGCACTGCGCCAAATACGTTGCCAACAGCCAGGCCTAAACGGCTGATACCAGCAGCAACACTAAAGTGCCGCGCGATAAAAGCGGCAACACCCTGCCATGGCCGGTTATTTACTGCGCGCAGCTGTCGGGTTAAATCACCGGTATTAATGCCTACCGGGCAGGCCGTACTGCACATACCGCAAGCGGCGCAGCTGTCATTACCCTGATACTGATAAGATTGCTGCAAAGCCGCCAACCGCTGCGGTTCATCACCACTGGCGGTTAAGCGCGATATTTCGCGCTGCGTAACAATGCGCTGGCGTGGCGTTAGCGTTAATTTGCGTGACGGGCACACCGGCTCACAAAAGCCGCATTCTATGCATTTATCTACCAGCGCGTTAGTGGCCGGCAACGGTTTTAAGTTTTGCAGGTGCAGCTGCGGGTTATGGCTTAGCACCACGTCAGGGTTAAGAATATGCTGCGGGTCGAGCAGCTTTTTAATTTGCCACATTAATTGATAGGCGTCTGTGCCCCATTCCAGTTCAACAAAAGGTGCCATATTGCGGCCGGTACCGTGCTCAGCTTTTAGTGAACCACCAAACTGCACTGCTACCAACTGCGCAACCTCCTGCATAAAGGCGTCATAGCGTGCAACCTGGGTGGCATCATCAAAGCCCTGGGTAAAAACAAAATGCAGGTTGCCCTCCAGCGCGTGGCCGAAAATAATCGCCTCGGTGTAATAATATTTATCGAACAGCTGCTGCAGATGCGACACTCCCTCTGCCAGTTGTTCTACCGGAAAGGTAACATCTTCAATAATCACCGTAGTGCCGGTTTTACGCACTGCGCCTACTGCCGGAAAAGTGCCTTTGCGAATGGCCCACAACTGGTTATACACCACAGGATCAGTACTGAAATCAACCTGTTGCTCAAGCGTGAAGTCCTGTAGCGAGGAGCGTAGTCGTGCCAGTTGCTGTTGCAATAAACTACCGCTGGCAGCCGTAGTTTCAATTAATAACGCACAGGCATTATCTGACAAGCCCTTTACCCAATCCGGCATGCCGGGTTTATTCTGCACCGAGCGCAGGCTGCGCCGATCCAGCAACTCTACTGCCGATACCGGTTGCTGTTTTAGCTGTGTTACTGCCAGACAGCAGCTTGCTACCGACGGGAATACCAGCAACCCGGTGGCGCGGTGCGGATACTCCGGTACAGTGTTGTACGTTACCGCGCTGATAAAACCGAGGCAGCCCTCCGACCCCACCATTAAATGCGTAAGAATATCTATTGGATCGCTAAATTCGGTTAAGGCATTCAGTGAAAAACCGGTGGTATTTTTTAAGCGGTATTTATGGCGGATTTTAGCACTAAGCGCGCTATTGGCACGGGTTTGGGCGCCCAGCAATTCAAGCTCTGCCAGCAACCGGGCGTGACTTTGCCGAAATGCCGCCACGCTTTGCGGATCTTCGGTATCCAGCACAGTGCCATCAAACAATACCAACCGCATGGCTGCCAGGGTGTTAAACGTGTTGTGCGCGGTGCCGCAGCACATACCACTGGCATTATTGGCCACGATACCGCCGATTTTGCAGCTGTTAATCGATGCCGGATCCGGGCCGATTTTACGCTGAAACTTTGTCAGCACGCTGTTAGCCGCGGCACCGATGACACCGGGTTGCAGGCGTATTTGCTCACCTAAACCGCGCACTTCGCGCTGTTGCCAGTTTTCGCCCAGCACCAGCAGCACAGAGTCGGTTACCGCCTGGCCGGATAGACTGGTGCCGGCAGCACGGAAGGTTAACGCCACCTGATATGCATTCGCCAGCTTTAACAACGCCACCACTTCGGCTTCGCTTTCAACGCGCAATACCAGTTTGGGCAGCAAGCGATAAAAGCTGGCGTCAGTGCCATAGGCTAACGTAGCAATAGGGTCGTCAAAATAACGCTCAGCCGGAATAAGCTGTTTAACGGCCTGAATAAACTGCGGTGGCATGCAAACCTCTGGCGATAAAACATTCCAATCAGATTAACTGATAATACGGCATTCGCCGACAGCTTGCATAAAATTTTTACTGGCCAACTTAATTTATGAATAAATTATTCAAATTGGCGCGCCGGCTTTGCCCCGCAATATTATCTGGCAGGGCCGCGCCGGCACAGTTGCAGTGCCAGGCCCCAGGGGTCGCGCAGCATGGCAAGATGCGAGCCATCGTTCAGATGTACGTCGGTAACATGGCTGGCACCGGCGGCAATTAAGCGGGCACTGTCGGCGATCGGATCAGCCGATACCAGCGCCAGGTGTAAAATCAGCGGGTCCATACTGGCGTAATCAGGCACCTGATCGGCCGGGTTGCAGTAAATTTCTATCATCATGATCCCGCTGTCGTCGGCTAGAAAATGCGTTTGCGCGGCATCATTTAATGCGCGTTTTAAACTAAAGCCTAAATGCTCAATATACCAGTTGGCCATCAGTGTCGGCTCAACAACATTAAAAGCGACATGTTCGATACGCATAACTTAAGGTTCCTGTAATTTACTACGGCTTGGCACAAAGCTGTCCAGCCAAGCGTTAATATTGTCTGTGGGTACCTGCAGCTCACGGTACACCGGCTTAATTTTCGGGTAGCCGCCTACCTGCTGCTGACTGTCGATAATGCGGCTGCTGCCGTCTGCAAGTTGCTGCAATATGCGTTTATCAATGGCATCACGTTGCCAATAGCGGGCGCCGGCCCGTGTTAACACCATAGTTTCGGTTTCACCGGCAGCTAAGGCGTTGTAACCGACCGGCCACAACGCTGGAAAATCAAGACGCTTAATGACGCCCTGGGTGTCGTACATTGCTTGTTGGCGCAGGTTAAAGGTTTGATTATCTGTAATAAAGGCATCACCACGGTCTGATACCAGCGCCAGATCTGAATAAGAGTCCGTGCCATAACGCAGCACATTGCCCACTACAGCCACTTGCGGGTTTTGTGGCACTATGCCGGAGCTCTGCCACTCAGTTTCAACAAAACCCAGCTGTACCGCTGCATTACCGGCATTAACAATCAGGTTATTGGCTACCACACCGGAACTGAACGCTTTAAAGTACGGGTTACGCCTGTCATTGCTGATGAATAAATTGCCGATAAAGGCTACCTGCTGCACGTTGTCATGCACCAGCGCACCCTTACTGTGTTTACCTTTGATATGGCTGGCATAATCCAGTGCTTCGGCCAAAATATTGTAGCGAAAGGTAATATGCTTCGAGGTTGCCGCAGGCCCTTTATCCCGCGGGCCGGAGGCCGATACCAACTCGTCAGTGGCCCAGCTGATTGAGTTATGCTCTACCAACACATTGCAGGCTTTGCTGCCGGTTACCGCTATGCCATCAGTGTCCCAACCGGCACGTTTAGCTAAGCCGGCATCACCCGGCCGGATATGTAAATGCCGCACGATCACATCATGGCTGACAATCCGCAGGCCGCCTTTAATCAGCGTAATGCCGGGATCCGGTGCGGTTTCACCGGCGATGGTCAGGTACGACTGGTTTATGTCCAGATTAGTGCGATCAAGGTCTATCACCCCGGCAACTTCAAATACCACAATACGTGGCCCGCTGTGTGCCAGCGCGGCGGCCAGAGAGCCAGGCCCGTTGCGGTTCAGATTAGTGACCTTTAACACCACTCCACCGTCGCCGCCAGGTGTGTCCAGACCAAAGTTAGTACAATGTTTATCTGCGGCGACCTGGCCATATTCTGCCAGGAACTCTGCGGCCACGCTTTGATACCAACCGTAACCGCGTTGGCGCTCCAGCGATATCTGGCTGACATCGCTATACGTTTTACCGTCACGATCGAAAAATACCGGCTGGCCGCTGCTGATGTCGTAAAAGCGTGACCAGATCACACTACCGGGGCTGTCGATTAATGCCAACCGGCCATCGGCGTCGCGGTAACGCGCTTTATCTTTGATTTGTTTTTCTCTAAACCAGTTGGCGCCATCCGCCAGACTTAGCGCTACACCCGGGTAATCAGGCGCATAACGCAGCAATAGCTGCAACAATTTGGCACTTTCACTGCTAACCAACGCCACTTGCTCAAACTTACGCGCAGCTACCGGCTCGCCGCTTAACGGATGATGCTGCGCACCCCATACTGTGCGCTTACCATTTACCACCACCTGATTAGCCAGTAACCAATCCACGGCGCGATAAAACGCTGCGCCAGCCGCTGTTTTAGTAGTGTCAGCCAGCATAGCAAAACGTGGTTCATTAGCTACCTGCCACAACAGCTGCATCAACTGATACAGGGCGTTATCGTTCAGCGTAACAGCGTCATGATAACCGCCGCGCAGCGGATACGATTGCGGAAAACCACCATTGGGATACTGCGCTTTTAGCACCAACGCCACACCACGTTCTATCGCCTGCGCGATACGTTGCTGCTGAGGTGGCGCGGCCTTGGGGTAAAAATCGGCCAGCCAGTGCAACTGCGTGCTGGTAGCGTCGTTGTCAAAGGTGGGGACGTAATTCGGCTCAGAGCCATACTGCTGGCCGCTTTGCCGGGCAATACGCATATCGGTGCGCTTGCTCCAGCCGCCGGAGGGGGTTTGAAAGCTCAGCACTGCTTCTGCTTCAAGCTCTGTGCTGATGCCAGTTAAACCAAAGTCGCGATGTTTTGTTGCACTAAGCAGCGCTGATTGGCTGCTTTGCTGCAGTTCAAACTGCAGCTGCTGCTTGTCGTGTTGCATTAACTCAGTCGATTGCTGCATATATTGTTGCCAGACCAGGGGCAAATCTTGCCCCTGCCAATAACTGGCCGCCCGGGCGGGCGACCACGGCAGCACACACAAGCAGAGCAGCAAACTGCCAATCTGAGCGTATGTGCCTGACATCAGAAAGAACCCCGAACACCAACTAAGTATTGTCGTCCTGTAAGTAAATACTCATAGGGCCGCGGGGTATATACATCGCTCCATTGGGTATTGGCAGCGTTAGTCAGGTTAATGGCTTCAAAGCTGAACGACAGGGTCTCACTGAATTTATAACGGGCAGAAAAATTCAGCTGAGCTTTATCATCAATACCGCGACCAAATAAACCTTCATCACGGTACTTATTCAAATACTCTTTAATATAACGCTCACGGAAATTATACGAGAAACGGGCACTGAATTTCTCGTACTCATAGTACAAGGTGGCATTGTAAGTACGTTTTGACGTTTCCTCAGCCATTAGTGTCACTTGCTCGCGGCTAAGCGGGTCCGTTACATCTTGCTCATAATCAATCAGCGTCAGGTTAGTTTGCAAACCAAAGCGATTAAAAGGTGCCGGTAACATGGTAAAAGGCTGTTGATAAATAAACTCCAAACCTTTTACGGTTTCACCCGGTGTATTAATCAGTTGTGATACATCCCAGGTCACAGTAGCCGGATCTCTGTCGCCAATGTCGATACCTAATTGCGCCAGTTGTTGTGCACTCAGCACTTCTTGTCGCGTACCCCTGCTCAGGCCAGTCATATCCTTATAGAAGAAGGCGACAGCCAGTAGTGCTTCGTCGTCGAAATACCATTCCAAGCCCAGATCAAGCTGATCCGCCTCATAAGGCCGCAGCGTTGGCCCCGCACCTAATTGTATCGTTGCGGTATCATTATTGGCGCTGCTTGGACGGGTGACTTTAATGGCTGAGGCCAGATCACTTAATGGTGGCCGGGTAATGGCTTTAGATAAGCTAAAACGCCCTACCAGGTCATCAGTAATGTCATAGGCTAAGTTCAAACTTGGCAGGAAGTCCTTGCCTTCACTTACGGTATAACGCCAGTCATAGCCGCCCGCAAAGTTAACCCCTTCGCCACGGCCTGCGGTGTAGCCATCAGCATAAATATGATCAAGGTTAATAATGCCGGAAGTGTTTTTATTATCGAGGTAACGGCCACCGATATTTCCGCGCAGCTCGCGCCCTGCCAGTTCTAAACGGAAATCCAATTGCAGGTAAGCACCGTTAACCCGCTCTTCAATATCATAGGTACTGTTATAGCGCTCTTTGGCTACAAAAAACGCTTCATTGCTAAAAGCGTTATACACTTTGCCATAGTCGGTGGTTAACCAACTGCCGGCAGATAACGTAGAATTAGCAGGCACTGAAGCCGCATTACCAAAATAC
Source organism: Rheinheimera lutimaris (assembly GCF_013283795.1). GTDB lineage: Bacteria > Pseudomonadota > Gammaproteobacteria > Enterobacterales > Alteromonadaceae > Alishewanella > Alishewanella lutimaris. The sequence goes on along the minus strand of NZ_JABSOD010000015.1, from coordinate 33,198 downwards.
TGCCCGGCTTGTGATAAGGTTAGCGCATAAAGATCTCCTGCTGTGCGGCTGGCATCAAGCTGTTGCACCATTACCTCGGCAATTTCTCCGCTGGTGCGGTTGGTTTCCGTATTCAGTGTGCGCCAACCATTATCACGCTGAACATTAGCAGTATTAAAAGTTCGGTGATTAAGGCCCCACTTTAAGGTGTATTGCTCATTCAGCTCATAAGTAAAATGCAGTGACACATTCTTATTCTCACTGCCAATTTGCTGATTGCGGTTACGCACTAAACCTAAGCTGTATAAATCAGGGTTTAGCATCAATTGCTCTAACTCTGCCTTGCTATAGCTACTTCCAAAGGCCTGAGCCGGGGCAAAAGCAAAAGCCGGCATATTTACATTCATGCTCCCACTACCAATTGCTGTGCCACTTTGGCCAATCAAGCTTATCGGGTCGATAGCACTGTCGTAACTATAAGCAAAGGTAGAGTCGAAACTGTCCAGCGCAAAGGTGCGCTGATAAGGAATATCCAGATCAGACTTTCCTACACCAAGCAGAAAGTTCATCTTTAACCGATCATTCAGATACCAATCACCACTTAGTGTAAATTGCTTAAAGGTAGAGTTTGATACATCCTGTCGCGCTTCTGAGCGGATAGGTACACCGGAAAAGGTACCTGCGACAATCGTATTATTACCATCTACGATCAGGTTTTCCGCGTATATGTCCGTTTGGCTCGATACGTTATTGCGGATCAAGGCTGAATACTGGAATTCATCCATTGTATTATCCAACGCGGCATACAGCACATCGAAGTTCAGTGTTAAATCATCTATAGGTCGGTATTGAAACGCCGCAGTAATACCCAAGCGCTCTTGCTGCTTATTAAAAATAGAGTAACGCGGCAATCTCGGCAGCCAAAGCCCTTCCATATTTTCATTGGTATACACACCTTTAGGTGACAGCTGGGTAACAGGAGCGGCAGTAAGTTTATTCTCGCTGCCATCAACAGCCCACGCGGGGTTGTTAACCGTCCAGCGACCGGTTGTTACACCTTCACTTTGTACCAGGCCTTCTGAATAAGCCGCTGAGATCAGCACACCAAACTTATTATCCCAGTTTTGGCTAAACATTAACGAAGCACGTGGCGTCACCTCTTCTGCTACATCGTTGTATCGGGCGTTCAGGTTGTAGGCAAACTTAGTATCCTGATACTGAAATGGCCGCGCCGTTTGCAAATTTACATTACCGGAAATACCACCATCTTCTAATTCTGCCGACAGGGTTTTATTGATATCAATTTGGGTAAACAGCTCCGAGGCAAAAACGTTAAAGTCAAAAGCCCTGCTTTTGTTAGAACCACCGGCAGCATCGGTAGCGGCACCGGCAGACGCTGACTCCATACCATTAATCGTGGTTTTAACGAAAGTAGCGCCCAGGCCACGTAAACTTATTTGCCGTCCTTCACCGGCATCTTGTTCAATGGCAATACCGGGTACCCGCGCAAGGCTGTCGGCAACGTTTAAATCGGGGAACTTGCCTAAATCCTCTGCCAATATTACCTCTTTGGAACCTACCGCATCGCGCTTAGCCATCAGCGCCACATTTAAACTGCCCCTGAAACCAGAAACTTCAATAATCTCAATATCATCTGTTTTAGTTGCAGTTTGTGTTTCTGCTTCCTGCGCTGTAGCACCTGACGGCAGTGCTAAAATCAACGCCGGAGATAATGCCAGCATAACAGCAGCAGCCAGCTTGTGATGTTTAACGACTTTATTCATATACCCTGTTGTCCTTTTTTATTGTTTAAGTGACTCCGGTGTGCCTGGCAAGGTCCCAGTCTGACTACTGCTAACCTGCTTTTGCCACCGGTAGCAAAAGCAGGTAAATTTTAAATAATTTAAATAGCCGGGATGCGGCTGACTAAAATCCGGCAACGCATCAAAACAAAAAGTCCGTTGATAAAAAGTGCGAGCTGCGTGCCTTTACCATTTGCTTAACAAAGTCGATATCAGCATCCTGGTATTTCGCCGCGACTAAGGTCGGCGTGGAAAACTGCCGCAGCGCATCCACCACCGACAGCGTGCCTTCAGCCGAGTCTTTACGACCGTTAAACGGGAAGCTGTCCGGCCCGCGCTGACACTGGCTGTTGATATTAATGCGGCCAACCTGATTGGCAAAAATATCCACCAGCTCACCGACTTGCTGCGCGTCCTGACCGAAGATACTCAGCTGTTGGCCAAAGTTAGCATTCACCACATAATCAATCACTTCGTTAATATCGTTATAGGGCACCACCGGCACCAGCGGGCCGAATTGCTCTTCGTTATACAGCCGCATACTGCTGTTAACCGGATACAACAGCGCCGGGGTAAACAAGGATGCACTCGTTTGCCCACCACCCGGGTTTTGCAGCTTGGCGCCTTTGCTTAGCGCATCTTCAAGTAGCTCTGTTAAAAACTGCGTTTTACCGGGCTCCGGCAGCGGGGTTATTGCTATGCCGTCTTGCCACGGCATACCGGCTTTTAGCTCGCCGATAGCATGTGAGAGTTTATCCACCAGCTCGGCGGCGCGGCTTTGCTGCACAAACAGAATTTTCAAGGCTGTACAGCGCTGGCCGTTAAACGACAAACTGCCGGCCAGACATTCTTTTACCGTACGAGCCATATCGGCATCGGGCAAAATAATGGCCGGGTTCTTCGCATCCAGCCCCAGCACAGCGCGTAGCCGGTGCGGTTTGGGGTGCATACGTTTTAAGTCACTGGCACCTTTATTAGTGCCGATAAAAGCGAATAAATCGATTTTGCCGCTTTCCATCAGCACACCAACGGTCTCGCGGCCACGGCCATAAATAATGTTGATCACCCCGGCCGGGAAGCTTTGCAAAAACGCCTGTAGCAGCGGTTGAATAAGCAGCACACCGTATTTTGCCGGTTTAAAAATCACGGTGTTCCCCATGATCAGCGCCGGAATTAATGTGGTAAAGGTTTCATTTAACGGATAGTTAAACGGCCCCATACACAGTGCCACGCCTACCGGCACGCGGCGGATCTTACCCAGGCTACCCTGCTCAATAATAAAGTGGCTGGCGTCTCTGTCCTGCTGTTTTAACGCTTCGATGGTGTCGCGGATATAGTCACAGGTACGGTCGAATTCTTTTGCTGCATCGGGGTAGGTTTTACCTATTTCCCACATCAGCAGACGAATAACTTCAGCGCGCTGCAGCTGCATTAAGCTAAGGAATTTCTCCACATGCTGAATGCGCTCCAACACCGCCATAGTTGGCCAGGCGCCACGGCCTAAGTCGTAGGCTTTTACTGCACTGTCCAGTGCCTTTAGCGCGGTATCGGCGTCCAGTAACGGCGTATGGCCGAGCACGACTGGCTGCAGTGCTTCGCCGTCGCGAATGTAAATCGGGCTAACTACCGGACTTAATTCGCCCTGCCACTGCACCAACTCGCCGTTTAATAAATACTCGCGCTGGGTTATTTCGCCCTTGTGGGCAAACTGTGGCGGTATATCAGTGGCTTGCGGAAAAACTGTTGCTAAACTCATGCCTTGCTCCTTCTAACAAAATTGACTTGGTTGTTAGTCAGGGTCAGATGCGACGCTTGCCCGGCTTAGGCCGGATCTTTTTATGTTGCTTTGTTCTGGTACCCCAGCGGGCTTCACAGTTAAGGGAACGCAAAGACGTCGTGAATACGTCCCTGTAGACTCCTCTGCCGCATCCCTGCGGCAGACGCTTTGCTATACCCTTAACTGCTTCGCTTTGTTGTTTCAGTGTTTCATCGATATTTGGTAGTGATACCGGAAAAAACTAAGCAGACCGTTGAAGGCATGGATGCCTGAATCGAGCCTACAGGGACGTATTCACGGCGTGTCTGCGTGTTTTATTGCGGCATCACCAGCCACCAAAGCCAACCCAACACTCACTTCACAAACACAGAAGGCCGGTTCTGCGCCCAAAAGCCGTTAAAGTGATCCTTGCTGACAATAGCGCCGGTGTGCTCCACGACAAAGCCTGCTAAACGGGCAGCAAACTTAACGGCATGCTGCGGCGCTATACCACCTAAACGCGCTGCCAGATAACCGCCGTTAAACGAATCGCCTGCTGCCGTGGTGTCTACCACCTTCTTCACCGGGTGCGCCAGCGCAGTAAAACCCTGCTGCTGATAACGGCCGTTAATGCCGTTTACGCCATCTTTAACAATGATCTCAGCCACACCTAACTCAGTTAGTTGCGCCAGCACATCATTGGTGGTTTTCGCGTCAAACAGCACGCGGTGGTCATCCAGCCCCGGCAGCGCCACATCGGCTAGACTGTAAGCCTGAATAAAGGCCGCTTTGGCTGCATCAGCGTTTAGCCACAGCGCCGGGCGGTAATTCGGGTCGAACACTATCCGGCTGCCATCAGCTTTTAACCGGCTTACCAGCTCAAACAATTGGGCTCTGTCAGCATCAGATAAAATCGCCAGCGTAATGCCGGAGAAATAAAACATATCGCAGCCTTTAATGGCGCTGTAATTAAGCTGAGCGTTAAAACACTGCAATACCTGCTTAGCCGCCGAGCTGTCGCGCCAGTAGACAAAACTGCGCTCGCCAAAGGCATCGGTATTAATCATATACAGGCCCGGCCTGGCGGTTTTGGTGCGCAGCATCAGGCTGGTGTCTATTTTTTCCCGCTCAACCGCGCGTACCAGCTTGTCGCTGATAAGATCGGTACCAACAGCAGTAAAAAACTGTACATCGACCGGGTTTTCACAGGTGCGTTTTAAGTACACCGCAGTATTAAACACATCACCGGCAAAATTCTGGTGATAGACACTGTCGACCAGCTGATACAGCTCGACCATGCACTCGCCCATAATGACAATACGTTTGCTCATGCTGTTGCTCCTTAAGCTGCGGTTTTAATCTGCCTGGCAATGGCGGTTGCCTCTGCGGCCAGGGCGGTAATTTGGCCCCACTGCTGTGCTTTTACCAGATTAGCCGGCGTTAACCAGGACCCGCCTACCACAAACACATTTTTCAGCGCCAAAAACTCCGCCAGATTATGCTGGCCAATGCCGCCAGTGGGGCAAAACTTCACCTGCCGGAATACACCACTCAGCGCTTTTAGCATTTCAATACCACCGGATAAATGCGCCGGGAAAAACTTAACCTCGCGCAAACCATATTCGTACGCCATGGCAATTTCTGACGGCGTCGCCACGCCGGGCGCCAGTGGCAAGCCGGTAGCAATCATCGCTTCCAGCAATTTAGGCGTGCTGGCCGGGCTGACCAGAAACTGCGCGCCGGCGTCTTTACAGGCATTGGCATCAGCCGCCGATAATATAGTGCCGGCGCCGACCAATAAATTTGGCAAGGCAGTGCGGATAGCAGTAATGGCCGCCAACGCCTGGCGGGTGCGCAGCACTACTTCAACCGAACCTACGCCACCGTCAGCCAGCGCTTTGGCGATGGCTACGGCCTCATGCGGCGTGTCGGCCTGAATTATCGGTAACAATGCCGGACCTTTTACCAAAGACGACAACAACGGGGGTAAAGACGACATCAAACGACTCCTGCAAAAGCGGCCAGCGCTGCGGCCGGTTGAGAAACTAATTGTTGATAAGCAGCATGCACTGCACTAAAAAAGGCTTTGTTTAAACTCAGTTGTGGTGGAAACACCGCATCAACGGCTAAAAACAGCGCCACGTCGGTATCCGCGTTGCCGCTGCACTGCGCCGCCACGGCCAGCAATTGCTCTGCCAGCGGGTCGACCAGTTTATCGTTGTCGTTATAACGCTTCACAATAAAGCGGCACCAGGCTGCGATGGCAAACGCCAGTTTGTCGATTGGTTTACCGGCGGCTAAGTTATCGCTAATGGCTGGTAAAATACGCATCGGCAACTTTTGCGAGCCGTCCCAGGCAATTTGTGCCAGCAAATGGCGGATAGCCGGGTTACGAAACCGCGCCAGAATGTCTTCGCTGTACTGTTTAACATCCAGCTCGGCCGGCGCTTTGAACGACGGCATAATCTCGTCGTTTATCATTTGCTGAATAAACTGCGTTAGAACCTTATCCTGCATGGCATCGAATACGGTTTCATAGCCAAGCAAACAGCCGACATAAGCCAGGGTAGAATGCGGTGCATTAAGTAAACGCAGCTTGGCTTTTTCAAACGCGGTGACATCCTGAGCGTAAATCACTCCGGCTTGCTGCCAGGCGGGTCTGTCAGCCGGTAAAATATCTTCAATAACCCACTGTACAAAGGCTTCGCGTTTAATCGGCCAGTTATCCTGCACGCCCAGTACGCTTGCTACCTGCGCTTTAATGGCATCGTCGGTGGCAGGGGTAATACTGTCGACCATAGTACAGGGGCTGATTAATTGTTGGCTTAACCAGTTGGCAATAGTCGGGTCTTTTTGCTCAGCAAAGGCAATCAATGCGCTGCGCAGCTTATGGCCATTGTCGGTTAAATTATCACAGCTGATTACACAAAACGGCGCGATATTGGCCTGGTAGCGTGCGGCCAGGGCGGTAAACAACAAGCCAATGGCGGTTATCGGCTGGCTGCTGCCGGTTAAATCCTGCTGGATTTGGCTATGGCTTAGGTCGAGCTTGCCGCTGCCGTTTAAGCAGTAGCCTTTTTCGGTAATAGTCAGGGTAACGTACTTAGCGCTGGCGGCCGTTAAGCGCGCTAACACCTGACTGTACTGTTCGCTGGCAATCAGCACTTCCTGCACCGAGCCGATAACCTGATAGCTTTGCACGGCATCCAGCACGGCCAGGGTATACAAACCATCTTGTGGTGATAAGGCCTGGCTGACATCGGGTGAGCGCATTGATACCGCACTGATGGCCCAATCGCCGCCAAATTGCAGTGCCTGTTCGGTATACCAGGCCTGATGGCCGCGGAAAAACGCGCCCGGGCCTAAATGCACTATGCCGATTTGCGGCTTATGTTCGCCCAGCCGGTAAGCCGGAATTGGCAGTTTGCCGTTTAGGCTTGCCAGAGTCTGATTGTTGAGATTTGCCATAAAATGTCTGTATCCGATTTATGCTGTTCTGGCTCCACTCAGTAACAGCACACAAAGACGCCGTGAACCCATCCTTGGGGGCTCCTCTGCCGCATCCATGCGGCAGACGCTTTGTTTAGCTATTACTGAGCTGCGCTTGCGATATAGGTGAAACGTCAACGCAGAACCTGGCCCCGCTATAACATTCTGTTTATTGTTACTTCAACTGATACGCTTTCTTTACCAGGCCGTAAGTCAGCTCGTAGGCTAACTCGCCGGCTTCTTCTTCGGTTAAGCGGTGTTCGGCCACTAAACCTGCCAAAAAGCGACAGTCAATGCGCCTTGCTACGTCGTGCCGCGCCGGTATAGATAAAAACGCCCGTGTATCGTCGTTAAAACCAACGGTGTTATAAAAACCGGCGGTTTCGGTTACCTGATGGCGAAAACGCAGCATGCCTTCCGGGCTGTCATGAAACCACCAGGCTGGGCCGAGTTTTAACGCCGGGTAATGGCCGGCCAATGGCGCCAGTTCGCGGGCATAAGTCGTTTCGTCCAGCGTAAACAGAATAATGTTCAGGCTGGCCTCGTTACCGTATTTCTGCAGCAACGGTTTCAGGTTTTGTACGTATTCGGTCGGGCTGGGAATATCCGCGCCTTTGTCGGCGCCAAAGCGCTCAAAAATCACCTGGTTGTGGTTACGGTGTGCACCGGGGTGAATTTGCATGGTCATGCCATCTTCCAAACTCATGCCGGCCATTTCGGTCAGCATCTGGCCGCGGAACAGCTCTGTTTCTGCCGGTGTGGCTTTACCGCTTAAGCAGCGCTGAAACAGCGCGGCCGCGTCTTTCATGGCTAAATCAGCAGTTATCGCCGTCGGATGGCCGTGATCGGTAGCGGTAGCGCCATGCTCACGAAACACCGCGCGGCGCTTACGCAGTGCGGCCAGGTAGCCTTGCCAGCTTTTCGTGTCTTCGCCGGTAATTTCTCCCAATTTGGCGACATTAGCGGCAAAATCGGCGCGATCCGCATCCACCACGTCATCCGGGCGGAAGGTGGTGATAACGCGGGTTTCAAAACCGCTGCCTTTTAATTTGGCATGGTGTTTTAAATCGTTTAGCGCACCTTCGGTGGTGGCAATCAGCTCGATATTAAAACGCTCTAATAACGCACGCGGTTTAAATTCCGGCTTGGCCAGCTGGGCGTTAATGCTGTCGTAATAATGATCGGCGGTTTCTTCGCACAGAGTTTCGGTTAAACCGAATACATCGTGGAACACCGTGTCGAGCCAAATGCGCGATGGTGTGCCGCGAAACAGGTAATAGTGCTTGGCAAAAATATGGAAGATTTTGCGGTAATCGCTTTCCACTACGGCGCCGTCTTTACGGCGGATGCCAAGCTCTTCGAGCTTAATGCCCTGGCTGTATAACATACGAAACACATAATGATCCGGCAGCAGCAATAAGGCAGTGGCATTGTCCCAGTTGGCATCTTCGGCAAACCAACGTGGATCGGTATGGCCGTGCGGACTGACTATCGGCAAGTCTTTAATTTGCTGATATAAACGCCGGGCGATATCGCGCACCACCGGATCTGACGGAAATAACCGGTCCGGGTGCAGTTCTAAGCGACGACTCTGTGCCATATTCAAGTCCTGTTATAAAAAGTGTTTAAATTCAATACGTTTATTTTTAAAGCGTGACGCCATTCTTCCAAATGGCAATTTCACGGTTATCCGACTGCTCGTTGCGCGTGGCTTTGCCTGAAGCAACGTCTATCAGATAACGGAAAAAATCATGGCTAAACTGTTCGGCGTCCCGGCCTTTTTGCAGCAGGCCGCCGGCGTCATAGTCAATCCACTGTGGCTTACGGGCGGCCAACGATGAATTTGACGATATTTTTACCGTTGGTGCCGGAAAGCCCAGCGGTGTGCCGCGGCCGGTGGTAAACAACAGCAAAGTAGCACCGGCAGCGGTTAAGGCAGTGGACGACACCGCATCATTACCCGGCCCTTCCAGCAGCGTTAAGCCGCTTTGGCTGGCCATATCACCATAACGGATCACCTGATTGACCACCGCCGAGCCACCTTTTTGAATGGCGCCGAGCGATTTTTCTTCCAGCGTGGTTAAACCGCCGTCTTTATTACCCGGGCTCGGATTTTCATACACCGGTTGTTTGTTGTCGATAAAGTACTGCTTAAAGTCATTAACCAGGGTGACAATATCGCCAAACACCTGCTCGTTTTGCGCCCGCGCCATAAATACCTGCTCGGCACCGAACATCTCCGGCGTTTCGGTCAGCACCACTTTGCCATTACCGGCGGCGACTAAATCGGCAATGCGGCCCACCAGCGGATTAGCGGTTAAACCGCTTAAACCGTCAGAGCCACCGCATTTCATACCAACCACTAAATCGGCCACCGGGCATGGTGTGCGTTTATCAGTGCGCATCTGCGCGACTAATTCGTCCACTGCTGCCAAGCCCTGCTCTATCTCATCTTCTACCTGTTGGGCATTAAACGAGCGGATGCGGCTTAAATCGACACCCGGGCTGGCGGCCAGCAGTTTGCTTAGCTGATTGTTCTCGCAGCCCAGGCCCATCACTAATACGGCGCCGGCATTGGGATGCTGAATAAGCCCGGCCAGTAAGCGGCGGGTGTGGTCTAAATCATCGCCCAGCTGCGAGCAGCCAAACGGATGGGTAAAAGCATGGATACCGTCAATCTCATCGCCATAACGCTTGCGTGCCTGTTCGGCCACCCGCATCGCGGCGCGGTTAACGCAGCCTACGGTGTTGATGATCCACAGCTCATTGCGGGTGCCTACTTTGCCATTAGCACGGCGATAACCCATAAATTCAGTCGGTAAGCCGGCCGGAAAAGTTAATGGCTGCGCCTGACAGCCGCTGTAACGGTAATCGACCTGGCCACTTAACAGCGTGGCAAGGTTATGCGAGTGAATATGCTCACCGGCGTTAATATCAGTCGTCGCTTTGCCGATGGCAAAGCCGTATTTAATTACCGGCTGGCCCTTGGCGATATTTGTTAGTGCCACTTTATGCCCGGCCGGTATGGCCTGCTGTGCGCTTAGCTCTGCGAACGGCTCAGGCAAGGCCGCACCTTGCGCCAGCGGTTGCAGTGCTACCACCACGTTGTCACGCGGGTGCACCTGCAACACGTGCAACTGCTCACCGATGTCTGCCGGTGTATTTAGTTTAGTACTACAACCGGGTTGTTGTTCTGTGCTCATCTTCAGCCTTCCTGCACCTTGTCTAGCGGTGGCAAACTGGGTTTAAAAAATACGATGTTCGGGCTTGAATCAGGTGGAAACCGGCTTGCCCTAAACCAACCGTTGAAGCTTTGGGGCCGGACAAATTCGCTTGGAGCGAATTTGAACAGCTCCGCTGGCCCAACGGGCAAACTTCACGGATGAAGTTTGTAATCGAGCCTACAGGGACGTATTCACGGCGTGTTGGTGTGGGCAAACCGGTTTTCGCCCCCGCGGCTGCAACCACACTCATACCAGTCATAATGTTAATGCTTCGCCATTTAAGGTTAGATCGACCGCATCAATCTGCGCCACATTCTCCAGCACCCCAAGGCTACCGGTTTGGTTAAACTGCACATGGTGCAAACTGACACCGCTGATTGGCGCGCGCTCAAAACCACGCAGCAAAAACGCCCGCTGCGCTTTTTGTACGCGTAAATTGCTGATATGCAAATTCTTCACCTGCGGCAAGTGCTGGCCTGCATCACCTTCTTCGTAGAAGAAGTTAATCACGATAGCGTCTTTAACTTCGCCGATATCAATATCGCGGATATAGATATTTTCAATTAAGCCACCGCGCACCGAATTGGTTTTAATGCGGATGCCGCGCTCCAGATCCGGGCTGCTCATACGGCAACGGCGGGCGAAAATATTGCGCGCCCCACCGGATATTTCACTGCCCAGCACCACACCACCGTGGCCGGCGCGCATCATACAATCCTGGATCACCACATTTTGTACCGGTGTTGCCAGCCGGCGGCCGTCATTATTGCGGCCGGATTTCAGCGCAATACAATCATCACCGGTATCAAATAAGCAGTTTTCAATTAATACCCGGTTGCTGGACTCCGGGTTACAGCCATCTGAGTTTGGCCCATGGCTAACGCAGTTTACGCCACGCACGATCACATCTTCTGACAACACCGGGTTAATCAACCAAAACGGTGAGTTACGAATAGTGATGCCTTCAATTAATACCCGTTTACAGCGATACGGCTGAATAAACGGCGGGCGTAAATAGTTGTCGGCAAATACACGCTGGCTAACCGGCACGCCGGCTTCGGCCATATCAAACAACGGGTTACGGGTATTGGCCTGATCGGTTTTCGCATCCAACTGCCAAGGCGTATGTTTCCATTTGCCTTTCCACGGCCACCACTGCGTATTGCTGCCGTTGCCTTCCAGAATGCCTTCACCGGTGATAGCGATATTTTCCTGCTCAAAGGCATATATCAGCGGCGAGTAACCCATCAGCTCTACGCCTTCCCAGCGGGTAAATACCGCTGGCAGGTAACGCTGTGGTTCAGGGTAAAACGATAGTACGGCATCTTTTTGCAAATGCAGGTTTACGTTAGATTTTAAATGCACCGGCCCGGTGTTAAAGCGCCCGGCCGGCACCACTACGCGGCCACCACCGGCGGCTGCGCAAGCGGCAATAGCCGCACTGATAGCCGCGCTGCTGTCAAAGTCTGCTGCTGCTTTGGCACCAAACTCAGTAACAACGAAATCGCGCTCAGCGAACCGGGTTGGCGCTATGGCGGCGATAATGGCATCAGCCTGTTGCCATAACACATCGTCAGCGGCATCACTGGCAGAGGTTGTCACTGCAGACACCGACGAACAGCCGTTTAATGACCATAAAGACAAGCCCATTCCTGCCAGGCTTAAGGTTTTTAAATGCTGTCGTCTTAATCTGTCTGTCATAGATTTCTCCGGAGTTGCCGGCCGCTGCGTGGCCGGGAGCATCTGCTTTACTGCGCGATTGTTACTATAATAACCAATTTGCCACCGGTGGCAAGTAAATCGGCAAACTTTTTGCCACCGTTGGCAAAAAAGTTTAATTCAGTTGAAAAATACTAAAGCAACTTAGTCGTTACTGCCGGCCACTCTGGCGGTAGACTCGCGCACCACTAAAGTTGGTGCTACTTTAGCAGCGACATTGTTTGCGGCTTTATCATTGTTTTCTATCGACATAATCAGTTTGCTGGTAGCCAGCAATGCCATTTGCCGTACCGGCCGTTTAATGGTGGTAAGCGCCGGTATTACCCTTGAGGCCAGCATGTTGTCATCAAAGCCAGCCACCGATAATTGCTCCGGTACTTTTATACCCAGGCTGTGTGCCACTTTAAGCACCCCTGCCGCCATTTGATCGTTATTGGCAAAAATAGCCGTAGGTCTGTGCTCGACTTGCAGCAACTGGCGCGCGCATTCAATACCGGTCTCATAGGTGTTATTACCTTCGATAATCCAATCCGGCCGTAATTTGATGCCATAAGCCGATAAGCCCAGCTGAAAACCTTCCATCCGCTCGGTAGAGGATTTATAGCGCTGCGGCCCGCTGATAAAGGCAATCTGTTCATGACCTAACTGAGCAAAATAGCGCGCCATTTCAGCCGCGGCAGCGCGATCGTCCGACACAACGATATGTTTGGCTTCATCCAACGCCACTGAGCTTAAGCGCACATAAGCACTGCCGGAGTCTTTTAATGCCAGCGCCAGGGTTTCAGATTCTGACACCGGCGGCAACACGATAACGCCATCCAGTTTAGAGCGCTGCATAAAACGCAAACAATCCTGCACCAGGGTTTCACTGCGGTAACGGCACGGATGTACTACCAGCTCGTAACCAAGGTTGGAACAAACCTCCAACACTCCGCGTTGTACGTCATCCAGATACAAGGCATCGGGGTTATCGTAAATGAGCCCCAGCAGATAAGAGCGGCTGGACGCCAGGCCGCGTGCCTGGGTATTGGGCGAGTATTTCAGTTCGCTGATCACTTTTTCCACCCGGGTGCGGGTAGTATCACCGACACTAAGCGAGCCGTTAATCACCCGCGAAACCGTGCGTTTAGACACACCGGCAATGCGGGCAACATCATTTATTGTGGCTTGTTTTTGCATAAGTCTCATCTTATTGACCACGCGCGCTGTTAGCGACCAATTGCGGCCGGTAGGTACTAAGGGCAATATCAATTGCCGTTTGCTTTACGCTGGCAATCAGGTCGGTGTGTATTTTTCCGGCAAACAACGCCAACGGGCCGGTTATGCCAACAGCCGCCACTACCGCGCCCTGACTGTTCCGCACCGGCGCCGCCAGGCAACGCACATCATCGTGGTATTCCATTTCGTCGCTAGCATAACCGCGGGCCAGTATCCGCTGCAACTCTGTTGTTAACTCATTTGGCTGCACCAGGCTGTGTGACGTACGTTGCTTAAATAAACCGGCTGCAGCGAAACTGTGTAATTGGTCAAAATGATGAAACGCCAGAAACAGTTTTCCGGCAGCAGAACAGTTAAAATCGGCGATGGTTCCTGGCCTGGCGGCTAAACGCAGCGGGTTCGGACTGTCGCATACCTCTACCAGTAACGCGCCTTTATTGTGTGGCAAGGCCAAATGTGCACTTAAGCCTGTGCTCAGCGCCAGTTTTTGCAGCATCGGCAAAGCCTGCTGTTGTAAACGCTGCGAGCTAAGTAAGCTTAAACCCATTTTAAACAGCTGCGCGCCAACAAGATAACGCTTACCGTGCTTTTCCAGCACCTGCTCCTGGCACAGTGTTTGTAAAATACGAAACGCCGTGGTGCGCGGCACCGCTAAGCGCTGCTCCAACTCAGTTAAACTCAGGCCCAGGTCCGACTCTGTCACCAGCGACAGAATACGACAAGCATTGGCCAAATTCGGGATCACGTAGCTTACCATCGGTTAACTCCTGAGTTTACCATCTGTTGAAAGCCAGCCGGGTTAACAACCCGGCCGGTTAGAAGCCAAACTGCTTTGGCAACCATTCACTGATCGCCGGCACATAAGTTACCAGCATCAGCACCGCAAACATTGCCAGATACAACGGCATTAACGGCCGGATAATGGCTTCCAGTTTGGTTTTGGCAATAGCGCAACTGACAAACAGCACACTGCCTACCGGCGGCGACACCAGGCCGATGGATAAATTCAACACCATCATAATGCCGAAATGCAGCGGGCTCATGCCCAGCTCTACCGCTACCGGCAAGAATATCGGCGTAAAAATCAGTACCGCCGGCGTCATATCCATAAAGGCTCCCACCAGCAATAAGATCAGGTTGATCATTAGTAAAATCAGTAGCGGGTTATCGCTTAGCGCCAGCATGGCGGCACTGATAGTTTGCGGAATTTGCTCGTAAGATAATATCCACGACATCGCCGATGAAGTGGCAATCAGCGCCAGCACGATAGCGGTGGTTTCTGCCGATTTCATTAAAATGCCCGGCAACTCAGTGGTTTTTACTTCACCGTAAATACCCACGGCTAAAATCAGCGAATATACCACCGCAATAGCACCGGCTTCAGTGGCAGTAAAGACGCCGCTGACAATACCGCCGATTACCAGAAAAATCATAAACAAGCTGGGCAGTGCCGCCGCCACTTTTTGCAGCACCAGCTTAAGCGGTAAGCGCGCGCCAACCGGATACCCCTTTAGCTTGGCGTAACCGGCACAGACCAGCATCAACGATACCCCCAGCAAAATACCCGGTAAATACCCGGCAATAAACAGCGCTGCTATCGATACCCCACCGCTGGCTATGGCATAAACAATTAAAATATTACTCGGCGGGATCAGCATGCCGGTGGTGGCAGCCGCTGCGGTAACCGCAGCGCTGTAGTTTACGTCATAGCCCTGCTTTTTCATCTCAGGCAGCATAAAGCTGCCAATTGCCGAGGTCGCTGCCACGGCCGAGCCGGAGATAGCACCGAAAAACATACAGGACACCACATTAACCAATGCCAGGCCGCCGGGCAGCATACCCACCAATGCCATGGCACATTCGATTAAGCGTTTGGCTATACCGCCGCGGCCCATAATTAAGCCCGACAGCACAAAAAACGGGATCGCCAATAAGGCAAAGCTGTTAATACCACCGGCCATACGCTGCGCCATAGTGGTCACCGCCGGCATAACATCGACACTGAGTAACATAGTTGCCAGTGTGGCTAAACCAATACAAAATGAAATTGGTACGTTTAGCAGCAATAAGCCGAAAAATACCAGCAACAGAACCAGAATCGCCATTTCCATCAGTGCATCCCCTCAACCGGCTGCATCGGTTTATTTATAAGCATAAAGTACAGCTGGCACACGCCATAAAAGGCGATCAACAGCCCGGATAGCGGCAACGCAATATAGATATACGCCATCTTAATATTCAGTGCGGCCGACATCTGGTTAAGCTCATATGTCAGCGCCACCAGATTACCGCCGCCGACTACCATCACAGCGATAGCAAAAATTACCACCGCAGCGGTCAGCACTATCGCCAAGCGTCGCCGTACTGCCGGGTTAAACTTCTGCGTTACGATATCCAACCCCAAATGCACGCCGGTGCGATAGGCAAAAGCGGCCCCCACCATGCCAATCCAGATCAGCAAGGTGCGCGACAGCTCTTCAGTGATGGAGCTGGGAGCATTTAACACAAAACGTGACACCACCTGCCAACTCACCACCAACACTATGGCGGCCATTAACGCGGCGAGAAACCATTTCAGTATGCTGTCTACCCAATGTACTAACTTAATCATGGCCAGGCTCCATTTGCGCACCTACATCGGCAATTTGCTGCAATAAAGGCCCGATATCGGTTTGTTTAAGGCTCTGATGAAACGGTGCTACCGCATCGCGAAACGGCTGTTTGTCAGGGTAAATTACCGTAACACCGGCGGCTTTTACCGCCGCTAAGGCATCATCGGATACCTGCTGCCAGGCGGCACGCTGATAAGCGATGGAATCATCTGCCGCCTGTTGCAGCCATTGTTGCTGCTGTGGGGTTAAATCCTGCCACACCGGCAGGCTCATAATCAGCACATCCGGCACGGCGGTGTGCTCGTCCAGGGTGTAATATTTGCTCAGCTCATAATGGCGCGATAAGTAAAAACTCGGTGGGTTGTTCTCGGCGCCATCCACTACGCCCTGCTGCAATGCGGTATACAGCTCGCCCCAATCAACCGGGGTAGCGGCGCCACCTAAGGCTTCCACCATCCTTACGGCGGTTTGGCTGGCCAGCACGCGGAATTTTTTACCGCGTAAATCCGCCGGCGTATGAATTTCCGTATTGGTGGAGTAAAAACTGCGGCTACCGGCATCATAGTAACCCAGGCCTCGCAGGCGCGCCGGTTGCAGCGCCATTAACAACTCCGTGCCGGCTTTACCGTTTAACACCTGCCATAAGTGCGCATTGTCGTTAAAAATATAGGGCACGCTAAATACGCGCATTTGCGGTACAAAGCTTTCTACCGAACTGGCCGATACCTTAGTCATGGCCAGGCTGCCAATTTGTAACAGCTCCACCAATTCACGTTCGTTACCCAGTTGGCCGCCACTGTATATTTCTATTTTCATACTGCCATCGGAGTATTGCTCAAGGCGTTCGCCCATCAATACCATGGCTTTGTGCACCACATGCTCCTGATCCAGCGCATGCGCTAAACGTAAGGTGGTCACTTCCTGCTGTGGCTTACAGCCACTCAGCAGCGCAGCCGCAACCAACAGCAGGCTGCAAGCCTGCCGGGGGAAATTATTCATAACTCGTCCTACCCTGTTGCTAAAGTGGCATATCTAACCGCATGCCTTACTCAGAACCTGCTGCCAGCGGCAGCGAAACACCAGACGCTATTTCATTGCACTGGCAGGGAATTTATCCATATCGTGATAATCCAGGTTTTCACCGGCCATGCCCCAGATAAAGGCATAATTGCTGGTACCGCAGCCACTGTGAATAGACCACGCCGGCGACACCACGGCTTGCTCGTTAGCAACCCAAATATGCCGGGTTTGCTGTGGCTGGCCCATAAAATGGCACACGCGCTGCTCATCAGCGAGGTTAAAATAAAAATAAGCTTCCATCCGGCGGTCATGCTGGTGCGCCGGCATGGTGTTCCATACGCTGCCGGGTTTCAGCACCGTTAAGCCCATTTGCAACTGACAGGTTTGCACCACATCATTAATCATCAACTGATGGATCGCGCGCTCGTTCGAAGTTTCCAGCGCGCCCATCTGCAACACGGTGCAATTGTCCATCGTCAGGTGTTTTGTGGGGTAAGCATGGTGCGCCGGGGCGGAGTTCAGATAAAATTTGGCCGGTTTTGCACCGTCAGCGCTTTGGAAACTCACCGCACGCGCGCCCATACCAACATATAATGCTTCGGTGTTTTTCAGCTCGTAATCGCTGCCATCAACCGTTACAGTGCCGCTGCCACCGACGTTAATAATGCCCAGCTCACGGCGCTGCAAAAAATACTCTGCTTTAAGTGGTTCCGGTGCCTCAAGCTTTACCGCTGCTTTTACCGGTACCGCACTACCCACTATTACCCGCTCATAATGGGTGTAACACAGCACCAGCTTGTCGGCCTGCATCAGGTTATCTACCAAAAAGTGCTGACGCAGCTCGTCAGTGTCGTAATGCTTTACGTCATCCGGATGAGTGGGGTAACGGCTGTCAAATAAAACTGTCATAAAAACCTCAAGTGAAAAATTCAGTGATACAAAATAAACGCGCTTAGCGCGCCAGCCAGCCACCATCAACCGCCAATACATGGCCGTTAACGTAGTTAGCTGCATTGGAGGCCAAAAACACCGCCGCGCCGGCTAAATCTTCCGGCTCGCCCCAGCGCCCTGCCGGAATACGGGCAGTAATGGCGGCGTTACGCGCGGTATCTGCCTGCAGCGCCGCAGTGTTATCGGTGCTGAAATAACCCGGCGCAATGGCATTAACCTGAATATTATGCTGTGCCCATTCGTTAGCTAACGCTTTGGTTACGCCGGCAATGGCGTGTTTACTGGCGGTGTACGCCGGCACGGTAATGCCGCCGCTGTAAGATAGCATTGAAGCGATATTAATAATTTTGCCCTGTTTGCGCTTAATCATCTCTGCACCCAGGCGCTGGCTGAGCAAAAACGCGGCATCAAGGTTTACCGCCATCACCTTATGCCATTCGTTCATCGGAAACTGATGCGCCGGAGCGCGAAAAATAGTACCGCCACAATTGACTAAAATATGCACCGGCCCCTGCGCCAGCGCCTGCGCTGCCAGCTGCTCTACTGCCGCTTCGCTGCTTAAATCCGCAGCCAAAGCACCGGCTTTACCGCCTGCTTCTTTAATAGCAGCCACAGTATCATTGCTGCCGTTTGCCGACGAACTGGCGCACAATACTGTGGCACCGGCCTGTGCCAGGGCTACAGCTATTGCCCGGCCTAAACCGCGGCTGGCACCGGTGACTAAAGCGGTCTGTCCTGCCAGTGAAAATAAGCTTGCCATTGGGCTCTCCTGTTAACTCGTTTTGCTTGTTGCAACGCCAAAACTGTTCAAATATGGAACAATTTAAAAATTCAAAATCAACAACAAACGTTTAAAATTAGTCACTTAAGTAAAGTCGGCATAATTCAGTTACAAATTACACCGATTTAAACTCTATCAATAATTGACAGATTTTAGTTGATGGTGTTAGCTTTTTGCCATCGGTGGCACAAAATTGCAAGTTTTTTTTGCCACCGGTAGACAAAGCATATAAGCTGAATACAAAACAAGCAAATCGACAGGGAGCAGAAACCGATGCTCCGTAAAAAACACTTAAGGCCCGGCATGACCCGGGCTACGACAACAAGTTAATTCAGGACGAGGTGAACACAGATGGCTTATCGCAATACACAATTTCGCCCGACTAAACTGGTACGGGCGCTTACCCTGGCCGGTTTAGCAACGATTCTCGGCGCAGCGCCGGCACTGCAGGCGCAGCAAGCTGAGCAAACTGCGGCACAAGTGCAGGAAGAAGATATCGAAGTGATCACCGTTACCGGTGGTTTTCGCGGCAGTTTAGCCAGCGCGCTGAATCAAAAGCGTTTTGAAACCGGCTCTACCGACACCATTAAGGCTGAAGATATTGCCGACTTCCCCGACTTAAACTTAGCCGAATCATTGCAGCGCATTCCGGGTGTAGCAATCAGCCGTGCTGCCGGTGAAGGCCGGCAAATTTCAGTGCGCGGCTTAGGCCCGGATTTTACCCGGGTGCGCATTAACGGTATGGAAGCACAATCCACCAGCGGCGGTACCGACCAAATTGGCGGCGCGAACCGTGGCCGTGGCTTTGACTTTAATACCTTTTCATCCGACTTATTCAGTGAGCTGACGGTACGTAAAACCGCCTCAGCTAATATTGAAGAAGGCTCGCTCGGTGCTACGGTAGACCTGCGCACCGCGCGGCCGTTTGACTATGACGGTTTAACCTTTGCTGCCAACGTGCAGGCCGGTTACAACGATTTATCCGAAGAAGTGGATCCGAAAGCCTCTTTCCTGGTGAGCAATATTTTTGCTGACGGCAAATTTGGTGCCCTGTTCTCACTGGCAATGTCAGAGCGCAATGTTAAAGATGAAGGCGCCAGCACAGTACGCTGGGATAACGTTAACGACTTTGGCAGCTATCAGGGCGCAGAACCGACAGATGCAAACCCGGTGATTCCAGAATTAGACGCCATTAACGACGCCTTCCGCCCGCGCTTACCGCGTTACGACTCATACACCCATAACGTTAAACGCACCGGCGCAGCGGCGGCGTTTGAATTCCGCCCAAGTATGGAAACCCGGTTTAATCTGGATATTCTGTACGCCAAAGACGATTCAACCCGTAATGAAATTTTTACCCAGGGTATTCTGAACGGCAACAGCCAGGCTGCCCGTATGAACGTGCTGGACTATGAAATTGATGACAGCAATACCGCAACTTATGCCGCCTTTGAAAACGCTACTGTGCGCAATGAAAACCGCTACGACGAATTGGGCACCGAGTTTTTACAGTTCAGTTTAAGTGCGCAGCACCAGCTGACTGATGACTTAAAAATTGACGGCATGATTGGCCGTGCCAAGTCTGAGTTTGACAACCCAATCCAAACCACTGTAGTGATGGAAAAAAGCGGCGTAGATTTCAGCTATAACTACCGCGGTAGCAAGCGCCAATCACCTGAACTGCTGTTTGGTTCTGGCGTGTTTGATGCAGAGGGCTGGAGCACCAACAGCGTGCGTTTACGCCCGCTGGGCGCAGAAAATACCTTTGATAATGCTGCTCTGAACCTGGAATATGTGCTGAGCGAGAACCTGACGCTGCGCGGCGGCCTGCATTATAAAACCTTTGAGTTTGAAACCCGCGAAGCGCGCCGTTCCAGTGAAAATGCCGGTGGCGTTGTCATGACACCGGACCTGATTATGAGCTACAACTCAGGCTTGGGATCACAAGGCGCCTGGCTGGTACCTGATCTGGCGGCAATTGATGCCGCTTATGATATTTACAGCAATATCGGTGCATTTGAAGTCAGCATTGAAAACCGTCTGGTAGATAACTACTCTGCCGAAGAAAAAACCTTAGGCGCTTATGTACAACTGGCGTTTGAAACCGAAGTGGGCGACACCGTGATCCGCGGTGATGTTGGCGGCCGTTATGTTAAAACTGATCAATCCTCCACTGCTTGGGCAAAACTGGGTGGTGTGGATGAGTTGATTACCGCCAAGCACGACTACAACGACTTCTTGCCATCATTAAACCTGGTATTTGAACCGCTGGAAGATGTCATTATCCGCTTTGGGTATGCTGAAGTAATGGCCCGTGCCGGTTTAGGCAGCCTGCGCCCCAACGTGTCGGTATCGGTATCCGGCGGCTCGCGCAGTGTTAGCGGCGGTAACCCGACACTGGAACCTACCAAAGCCAAAACCTATGATTTGGGCTTAGAGCTGTACTTTGATAACGAGTCATTGCTGGGTGTAGCCGTATTCCGTAAGGAAATCGACAGCTATGTGCAGGGCCTGCGCGAAACCAAGCCATTTACTGAAACCGGTTTACCGATCCAGGCGGCGATTGATGCCTGTAATGCCGGCCCGGGTTATGGCGCCGACTGTAATGAAAACGTAGAGTGGCAAACCAATACGCCGTTAAATGGCCCGGGCGGTAACCTGTACGGCTTTGAAGTACAGTACCAAATGCCGTTTACCTTCCTGCCGGAAGGCTGGGATCGCTTTGGTTTTATCGGTAACTTTACCTACGTTAAAGCCCAGCTTGATTACGTAAATGCTGACGGCCAAATTCTGGCGACCCGTGATTTACAGGGTTTATCAGAAAACACCCGCAGCGCCACCCTGTACTACGAGGATGACAAGTTCAGTGCCCGGGTGTCGTTAACTGACCGTTCTGAGTACCTGACCAATGCCATCGGTCGCAATAACAATGATATGGAAGGCACCAACGCTACCCGTAACATTGATGCGGCACTGTCATACCAACTGACCGATAAATGGAAAGTCAGCCTTGAAGCACTTAACCTGACCGATGAAGTAGATGATCAGTGGGTAGACTCAAGCGGTAACCGCTTAACCTACTACCATGCTACCGGCCGCCAGTACTACTTAGGCGCCCAGTACAAGTTCTGAGCTGAACCTTAATATAACCACTGCTATGCTCCGGCATAGCAGTGTTGTTTCTCCCGCAAAACGCTGAGCCACGGAAGGCCCGTTTTATTTAGCATGGACGTACGAATTGTAATAACAGGTATTTTATGGCCCGCATTCTTTTTGGCAAAACCTTGTTAAGTCTGAGCATCGCTGCTGTTGTCAGCGCCTGCACACCACAACCTGCGGCTAAAGCACCAACTGCAGCCGGCAGCTACAACCACATTGCCAACCTTAGTGTCAGTAATCCCTCTGCATTTGCGCGTAACGAGCAAACCTTGCTGTTACCCTTTAGTGATCTTGGTGTCACCACAGACCAGGCAAACGCGCTGGTAGCCGTGAACGGCAACAATACCGTGGCATCGCAACTGATAGACTACAGTGGCGATGGCAGCAAAGACAGCCTGTTATTACAGTTTGATTTAACTGCAGCAGCCACGCAGCAACTGCAGATTGTGAATGATCAGGCGCGCTTTGATGCTCAGCAGTTGCCCAAACGCACTCAGGCAGAAATATCGCATAAAACCGGTGGCCAGTGGCAGGACAGTAAATACATTGGCGGTGAATTTCAGAACGTCACAGAGCTGACGCCTCCGCCACAATATACTGACCATTCCGAATGGATCCGTTACGAGGGCCCTGGCATAGAGTCAGATAAAGTCGGTTACCGTATTTATCTCGACTGGCGCAACGGCTTTGATGTATTTGGTAATAAAACCGGCAAGCCGGTATTGCATCAGGTCGGGCTGGACGGTTATCAGTCATACCATAAAATGGCCGACTGGGGCATGGATTTACTTAAAGTCGGTAAATCGCTCGGCGCCGGCGGTTTCGGCTATTGGGATGGCGAAAAAGTACAGCTGGTGTCCAAACTCAGTGGCCACAGTGCCAAAATCATTGAAAACGGCGCCTTGTACTCGGCACTGCAAATTCAATATAAAGACTGGCAAATTGCCGGCAAAACCACCAACTTAACCGCTAACATGGCAATGACCGCCGGTAGCCGCCTGGTGCATACCCGGCTTTCACTTAGCGAGCCGCTGGACAATATTGCCATTGGCCTGGTGCGCTTGCCTGACACCAAAGTGCTGCATGGTAAATCGGAAATTACCGGCCATAGCTGGACCTATCTGGCAACCTGGGGCGAACAAACCCTGACCGGCGGTAACGATAAATTGGGTATGGCGATCTTGTATAAACGCGGCGCCAATATCCAACTTACCGGTGATGAGCACAGCCATGTCGCTGTGATGAAGCCGTCCGGCACACAGCTGGAATATTATTTTCTGTCGGCCTGGGACGGAGAGCCCGGCGGCATTAAAACCGAAGCCGAATTTGTTGAGTATCTTGAGCAGGAAGTGGCCAAGCTAACGCTGGCCCCCAGACTAACGTTGAAGACCGCGTTATCACAACAGCAAAAAGCCGGCGAGCTTACAGCAAAAACAGCGCTGGATTGGAGTGAACGCTTAGCCGCCAGCGAAATGACCCGGCAAACGCCGTTTTATGCCTACGGCGGCTGGGATTATGAGCGCCAGCGGCCCAGCAAATGGGAATACACCACCGGCCTGCAGTTGCAAGCCTATGACGACCTGCTTAAATTACGGCCAAACCCACAGTGGCAACAGGTACTGAACGATGTTATCGACTCCTTTATCACTGAGGATGGCGATATCCGTACTTACAAAATCAGCAACTATAATATCGACAGCTTAAACAGCGGCAATATGCTGCTGCGCGAATACCAGCGTAACCCCAAGCCACAATACAAACAGGCGTTGGATCTACTGCGTAAACAGTTAAGCGAGCACCCGCGCACTGCTGAGGGCGCCTTCTGGCATAAGAAAATATACCCGCATCAGCTGTGGTTAGACGGCGTTTATATGGGCATGCCGTTTCTGGCTAACTACAGCAAAACGTTTGAGCAGGGCCATGCTTTTGACGAAGTGGTAAAAGAATTTACCATCAGCCGCGCCAAACTGCGTGATCCCGACACCGGCCTGTATTATCACGCCTGGGATGAAGCACGCGCGCAGGACTGGGCCGATAAAGACACCGGCCTGGCAAGTCAGTTCTGGGGCCGCGGCTTAGGCTGGTTAGCTATGGCATTGGTGGATGTGTTGGAGATTATCCCTGAACAGCAAACCGAATTGCGTCAGCCGTTACTGGATATGAGCGCTGAACTGGCCGCAGCGCTGGTAAAGGTGCAGGATAGCAAAACCGGTACCTGGTACCAGATTCTGGATAAACCCGCTGCAGTGGGTAATTACTTAGAGTCTTCCGCCAGCAGCATGTTTACTTACTTTTTTGCCAAAGGCGTAAACAACGGCTATCTGGATGCTCGCTATAAAGACACTGCCATCAAAGCCTATCAGGGCCTGTTAGATGAATTTATTCTGGTGCATCCGGATAACAGCGTAAGCTTGGTGAATACCTGCCAGGTAGCCGGTTTAGGCTTTGGCCGCGACGGCAGCTATGAATACTATATGAGCGAGCCGGTGTTTCGTAACGACGCTAAAGCCAACGGCCCTTTTATCATGGCCGGAGTGCAAATGGCGAAACTGCTTGGCACTAACTAAGTCTTCTTCCTGTGTTTAGCCGGTAAATCACCTGAACGAGAACCGGCTTACCCTAAACTAACCGTTGAAGGCATGGATGCCTGAATCGAGCCTACAAGGACGTATTCACGGCGTGTTAGTGTGGGTAAACCGGTTCGTGTCAGATGCATAAAACTTGCAGCCGGCTGCTTTTTTTGGAATCAAAAATATGCAAAAAGCCTTTCTGTTCTGCATCCTGCTGCTGTTTATCAGCACAGCCAGCTCCGCCGATATCATTCGCCTGCAGGTGGCGCAAAGTGGCGATGCGCCGTTTCTCAGTATTCAGCAAGCTATTAACAGCCTGCCCGACAACGATACTCAGGCCATTATCCAGATTGGCCCGGGTGTCTATGCCGAGAAGATTTATCTGACCCGCAATAACGTCGCGCTGATTGGCGCAGGGGCTGACAACACCGAAATTCGCGTCGCCGAACTGCGCAGCAACTGGTTAAAACAGCACCCCAGCGACTGGGGCGCCGCCGTGGTAAATATTCGCGCCAGTGACATCGCGCTGCTGAATATCAGCATTGTAAACAGCTATGGCGAACTGACCGGCGATAACGAGCATCAATTCGCCGTGCGCGGCTTTGAGCAGGCCACGCGCATTATCACCGCTAATTGCCGCATTATTGCCGGCGGGGCCGACACCCTAAGCCTGTGGAATAAAACCGACGGCATGTATTACCACGACAACTGTTACTTTGAAGGCCATACCGATATGGTGTGCCCGCGTGGTTGGGCGTTTTTCAGTAACAGCACCTTTATCAATAAAAAAGCCTACGCCACGCTGTGGCATGACGGCGAGTTAAACCAGCAGCAAAAAATGGTGGTGCGCGACTCACACTTTGATGGCGTGCCGGGCTTTATGCTGGGCCGGCGCCACTACGACGCGCAGTTTTATCTAATCAATAACCGGTACAGCAGCAATATGGCCGACAAGCCGATATTCCGCCACACCTACCCGACTGAACCCGAACGTGATCGCGCCAATTTGTGGGGCGATAGATATTACTTCAGCCATGCTGATGGTAAGCAAGTTATTTATCCGTGGCTTAAAGCCAACTTAGCCGCGCATCCGGCACAACTTTCACCTGAACAGATCACCGCTAAGTGGACCTTTGCCGGCCGCTGGGATCCACAGCTGCAACTACAGACACTACTGCAACTGAATAAGGAATAACCGATGAAATACCTGCTGCTGTTAAGTTTTTATTTTGGCCTTACGCAGGCACAAGCTGCTGAGATTACCCCGGTTAAACTGCATTTGGTCGGCGACTCGACCATGTCAGATAAACCTAACCTGGCCTACCCCGAACGCGGCTGGGGCCAGCTGTTGCCGCAGTTTTTACTGCCGCAGTTAACCGTAGTTAATCATGCTGCCAATGGCCGCAGCACCAAGCGTTTTCTCGACGAAGGCCGCTGGCAACTGCTGTTAAGCGAGCTTGGTAACGGCGATTATGTATTGATCCAGTTTGGCCACAACGATTCGAAACAATCCGACCCGGCGCGTTACGCCGCCTTTGACAGTGATTATCAGACTTTTTTAAAGCAATTTATCGCCGATGTGCGCTCGCGCGGCGCCACGCCAATGCTGGCCAGCTCGATTTGCCGGCGTAATTTCGCGGAAGACGGCAGCTTAAAACGTGATCTGGCCGACTACGCCAACGCTGCGGCCAAAGTGGCCCTGGAAGCGAAGGTTAGCTTTTTCGATTTGCAGCAGCACAGCTGTGATTTTTGGCAGCAACTGGGCAAAGACGCCAGCCAGCCGTATTTTATTCAGGTACCGGCAGGTTTGTATCAAAAATTCCCCGACGGCAAAGTGGATAACACCCATCTGACATTGCAGGGCGCCGGCAAAATAGCGCAATTTTTTGTGCAGGATTTAAAACGCCGGCAACATCCGCTGGCCAATTACGTGTACCGCGAATTGCTGTAAGCAAATAATGTCAGCTTGGCAGGCAAGCCTTAATAATTGTCTCGGTACAACAAGTTAGGTACTATTGCGCGGCAGTAAACGGCTGTTAAAAAGGATAGTACATTATATGAAAGGTTTTCCCGCCATGCTGAAAATAGCAGTGTTCAGCTCGCTTGCTTTTATGCTGCTCGCCTGCCAGTCGGACACCGCTAAAAACGTCACTACATTAACACTAACCAGCAGCGATACCGGGCTGGACGCAGCTTTTCCGCAACGTTTCGCCACTGTTACGGCTACCGCACACGACAGTGAAGGCAACCTGCTGCGTAATGCTACTATCGAGTTCAATACTAACCTGGGCAGTTTTAGTGCAGACAGTTTACTTCGCAACACCAGCGCCAGCACCTCGCGCGGCGATGCCGGCGGTGAAGGTGAAGGCCAGGCTAAGGTCAGACTGTATCCGGCAGCAGATGCCGGCACTGCTACTGTTACTGCTTATGTGAATGGCTACAGCCAAAGTGTCGACTTAACAATTAACGGCGCCCCCACAACACCGCAGCCACAGGCGCCTGCCGCCATCGCATTAAACGTAGCAGAAAAAGCACTGTTGGTTGCCGGCGTAAACGGCAGTGACAGCTCCACTATTACGCTGCGCTTACTGCAAGCCAATGGCGACCCCGCACAAGATGCTGGCGAAGGTGTTAATAATCTTAAAGTCAGCTTTGTCAGCCAACCCGGCGGTGGCGAATATTTGAGCGGCCAAAACGCGGCCGACGAGTTAGTGCAGAGCGATAGCGTTATTACCGTAAATAGCAGAAACGGCGCAGCAGTACTGACCTTGAGTGCCGGCACCTTGCCCGGTGTAGTGGAGCTGCAAGCGGAAGCATTAGATGACAATGGCAACAGTTACTCGCCGGCAGTGCTCACTACTGTGTCTGCTGTCAGCATTGCTTCAGGCCCTGCACATTCTATTGCTGTCAGTTACCCAATCCAGAATGCTATTACCGATCTGGGCAATGGTATCTACCGGCGCATAGGCGGCCTGTTGGTAACTGACCGCTACGGCAATAAGGTATCTGATGGTACTGTAGTTAACCTGGGTATAGTTGACAGCGTTATTTTATCCAACACTGCACCGGTAATTAATTATGGCTTTGCCAGCAGCGTTGCCGATCATGCCGCAGCAACCAATGCAGGGATAAGTACGTTATCGGATGCCGGCAACAGCTTGTTCAGCAGCGCTTATATTACGCGCAACAACAACGAGCGCTATATCGAACAAAGCGACCGGGTATTGTTATTAAATGCCACTGCCGCAGATAAAAGCCGTTTCGTAGCAGCCAAACCACAGCAAGTATCAGAGCTGAGCGTTAACCAACCTTATACTAACAGCGCCACAGAGCTGAGTTATATAGTAGGAGCGTCTTTGCTTGGTGCCCAGGTGTCCGGTGTTGATCCCGACAAAGCAGAACTGGTCAGCGGCCAGGCGGTAACAGTTGATGGCAATGCCAGCTTTTACCTGACCTATCCTGCCAACCGTCATACTATTCTTACCGGCTGTATTGATCCGCTGGTAGACACCCGACATCAACCGGCGGGCTCTGCTCAGGTTTGGCTGGTAGCCGGTGTCAGCAACAGTAGCGCGACCACAGTGAACAACCAAGCTTGTTTCAGCGCTATGCGCGAGCTGAAACTGCTTAATCTGTCCGGCAACAGTAGCTTGTCTGAATCAGGCAGTGTGCTGCTGCAGGCGCTGGATGCAACGGATATTGAACTGCCGTTTTTGAACATTAACAGCAATATCAACTACAGCAAGAATGATGGCGGCTTAAATGTAGCGGTGGCCAATTGTCAAAGCAGAGCGGATAAGCGCACCAACCTGCTGGGACAATGCGAATTGCCGGTTCTGATCACCGGCGGCACAAGCGGAGACAGCGCCGAGCTGTCATTAAGCATCGGCCAGAGCACGCCATTGCAAATCAGCATTAAGATACCCTAAGCCACTGACAACGCTTTTTAACAAAAAACCGGCTTCAAGCCGGTTTTTTGTGGTGTAACGAATGCTGCCGGTTTAGTCCGGTGCTTTAGATACACCCACCATGGCCGGGCGCAGTAAGCGGCCGTTCAACTCGTAACCTTTTTGCATCACAAAGGTCACGGTATTTGGCGCTACGTCTGCTGACGGCTGAATACTCATGGCCTGATGATGCTCAGGGTTAAATGGTTGGCCTTGCGGGTCAATTTGGTTTACGCCATATTTGGCTACGGTATCAAGGAAGCTTTTCAGCGTTAACTCAACGCCTTCTACCACACCTTTTAAACTGTCATCTTCACGGTCAATAAAGCCCAGCGCCCGCTCCAGATTGTCAACTACCGGCAACAGATCTCCGGCGAATTTTTCCAGCGCAAATTTATGTGCTTTTTCCACGTCCATACTGGCACGGCGGCGCACGTTTTCCGATTCAGCTTTAATACGCAGCATTACATCCTGCTGCTCTGCTACGCGGGCATTGGCGTCTGCCAGTTCAGCTTCAAGTTTGGCAATTATGGCTTGTTCACCCGACAGCTCTACGGTATCAGCATGCTCATTAGCTTGCTCCGGCGTGTTGTCGTTTGGCTGTTGTTGCTCTGTCATGCGTTACTACTCCCAAATTAAGTAGGTGTATTATGGGGATGCTTGCCGCCGATTCAAGTTTAAATTTAACTGTCGGGCACAGGCTTCTACTAAAGGTATCAAGCGCGCGTAATTCATCCGCCGTGGCCCCAGCAAGGCAATAAAGCGTTGCGGCTGGCTTTGATAACGCTGCGCTATCAGGCTGACATTGGCCAGCTCAATAAACCCGGACTCTTTTCCCAACAATAACTTAGGCTTATCGTCCAGCGTCAGGCTTTGTAACAGCCGGATTAATCCGTCCGGCCGCTCCAGCATCTCCATAACTTGTTGTAACGCCGGATTTTGCTGATATTCCGGCGTTAACAGCAGTTGATGCTGACCAAAAATAAGCGGCTGGTGTTGTTGCAGCTCATCTAAACTAAGCTGCCCCAATACTTTTTGCAGCAACTGCTGACATAAACCGGTTTCACTGCGCACTATAGTGCCCAAGCGTTCAATACCGTCCTGCCACTGGCCACCGCCACCCAGCGCGGCGTTAAGTAAACACAGCACTTTACTCAGCGTGCTGTTATCTATTGCGCTTTCACAGTGCAGTACGCGGTGCAATATATCGCCGTCTTCATCAATTACCACCAGTAACAGGCGGTCACTGGCTAAACGCACCAAATCAATTTGCCGTACGATACGGCCTTCGGCCTTGGGCGCACTGACAATAGCCACAAAGCCGGTAAGGTTGGTAAGCAACTGCCCGGCTTGCTGGCACAATAACGAAATAGGTAATTGCGGCGTAATTTTACGTTGCAGCTCGTTAATCCAAAAACCGGATAACGGCTGCAGCTGCAGCATTTTATCGATAAATAAACGGATACCGGCCGTGGTAGGAATACGCCCGGCCGAGGTATGCGGCGAGCGGATCAGGCCTTGCTGCTCCAGCGCCATCATGGTATTACGCACCGTAGCAGAGCTCACCGCCAACTGCACATTATCCGCCAGTGCTTTGGACGATACCGGCTGCCCGTCTGACAGGTACTGCTCTACAATCAGCTTTAATATCAGCTCGGGTCTGCTAAGGCTTAACGTCATGCGCCACACTCGTTTTATTATTGCTAACGGATATGGGGGCATTGCGTTTTAATTCAAGCAGCATAAGCATCTGGTTTGCACCGGCTGCTGCCGTTATACTGCGTTAACGCCGTGCAAGGAAATCGCTATGCAACACGCCTTTAATACCGTTGGCCTGATTGGCAAACCACATCACCCTGGGGCTAACCATACGCTGGTTAGTCTGTACAGCTTTTTGCAGCAACAAGGCCTGACCGTTTACGTTGAAGAACGGGTAGCGGAATCGCTGGCGCTGCCGGGCGTTGAAGTACTCGACCTGGTAGAGCTGGGTAAAAAGTGTGATTTAGCCATAGTGGTAGGCGGCGACGGCAATATGCTGGGTGCTGCCAGAGTGTTAGCGCGGTTTGATGTGGCGGTGCTCGGCGTTAACCGCGGCAATTTAGGTTTTCTCACTGATTTAGCTCCGGAAGATTTTCAGCAACCACTCAGCCAGGTACTGGCAGGTAACTTTGTTACCGAAAAACGTAACCTGCTGGAGATCTCCGTGCACCGCCACGGTACAGTAAAAAGCAGCAACAGCGCAGTAAACGAAGCAGTATTGCACGCCGACAAAGTGGCGCACATGATTGAGTTTGAAGCCTATATCAATGACGAATTTGTTTACAGCCAACGCTCTGATGGCTTAATTATCAGCACGCCTACCGGTTCAACCGCCTACTCGTTATCCGGTGGCGGTCCTATTCTGACGCCGGATCTGGACGCGGTTTGTTTGGTACCGATGTTTCCGCACACCTTAAGCAGCCGGCCGCTGGTAGTATCGGGCAGCAGTGAAATCAAGCTGAAAGTGGCCAGCACCAACGATGCTCACCTGCAAATCAGCTGCGACAGCCATGTTATTTTGGCGGTAATGCCGGGCGACGATATTTATATCCGCAAACACCCCACCCCACTGCGGCTGGTGCATCCGCCCGGTTACAGCTACTTTCATGTGCTGCGCAATAAGTTGGGCTGGGGCAGCAAACTTTATTAAACACCTGCTTGCTAAGTAGCCAATACCTGTATAAAGTTACTGTATAAATAAACACTGTTATTTTTCACAGTTATTAAATCTCGTAACTTTAACCTGTTCAGGTCTGGAGCATCGCATGCTGTGTCATCTGCATATCAGTAACTTTGCCATTGTTCGCGCGCTGGAAATCGATTGGGCCGGCGGCATGTCTACCATTACCGGCGAAACCGGGGCCGGTAAATCTATCGCTATAGATGCGTTGTCGCTCTGTCTGGGCGAGCGGGCTGATGCCAGTGTGGTACGGCCGGGTGCCGATAAGGCCGATATCGTTGCCAGTTTCGACGTTAGCAAATTAACCGGCGCGCAAAAGTGGCTGGCAGAGCAAGACCTGGCCATGGGCAGCGAATGTATAGTGCGGCGCGTGGTAAGCAATGAAGGCCGCTCACGCGGTTATATCAATGGCGTACAGGTACCGGCGCAACAACTTAAAGCACTGGGCCAGCATTTACTCAGCATTCATGGCCAGCATGCGCACCAGCAGTTACTGAAAAACGATTACCAACGCCAGCTGATTGACGCCTTCGCCGGCCACGCCGACACTCTGGAAGCTACCCGCACCGCCTGGCGTGGCTGGCAGCAACTGCAACGTGAATACAGCGAACTGGAGCAGTCGCAACAACAACGCGATGCTCAGCGTCAGTTGCTGGAATACCAGGTGGCTGAGCTGGATAACTTTGCCCCACTGGATGATGAATACCCCAACCTTGAAGCCGAGCACAGCCGCTTAAGCCATGGCAACACCTTGCTTAGCCAAAGCCAGCAGTGTCTGCAACTGTTGTATGATGATGAGCAGCAAAATATCTATCAGGCGCTGTCTGTAGCGGCCGCTCAGTTGGAGCAACTGAGCAGCCTCGATCCGGCATTAAACAGTATTCAGCAAATGTTAAATGATGCGCTGGTGCAAACGGAAGAAGCCAGCCGCGAGCTGCGCCGCTATGCCGATAAAGTAGAATTAGACCCGGAGCGGTTGCAACAGGTAGACGAACGGCTAAGCCTGTGGCTAAATTTATCGCGCAAACATCAGGTAGCACATGAAGAGTTACCGGCGCTGCATCAGCAATTGTCCGCACAACTGGCCAGCCTGACCGGCGATGACAAACGCTTGCTGCAATTGGCCGCAGATATCGACAGCGCCCAACAGCAGTATCTGGCACAGGCACAGCTGTTAAGCGAACAGCGGCGCGAAGCGGCAGCGGCGTTAAGCCGCCAGGTTAGCAACAGCATGCACGAGTTAAGCATGGCCAATGCACGCTTTGAAATAGTGCTCAGCCCGCTAAGTGCAGAGCAAGCAGGCGCTAACGGTACCGACGCTATTGAGTTTCAGGTATCCACTAACCCTGGCCAACCGCTGCAGGCGATGCACAAAGTGGCCTCCGGCGGCGAACTATCGCGTATCAGCCTGGCTATCCAGGTTATTTTGGCCGACAAAGTTACCACGCCTACGCTTATTTTTGATGAAGTGGATGTTGGCATCAGCGGCCCGGTAGCGGCCGGTGTCGGCCGCTTACTGCGCCAGCTCGGTGACAGTACACAAATTATTTGTGTTACCCATTTGCCGCAGGTTGCCAGCCAGGGCCATCAGCAATTATTTGTTGAGAAATACACCGACGGCATTGCCACCGAAACACGGATGCGCACCCTGAGCGATGAAGAACGTATCAGTGAAATAGCGCGCTTGCTGGCTGGTGAGAACATCAGCGCCAGCGCACTGGCAAACGCGCGCGAACTTTTGTGTGCACCGGCAGTCTGAAAGAAGGTTTTTCACCGCGCTTGTCATAGGGTATGATGAGCGCAATCAGATAAAACAGATGTGACAAATGAAAGCAGTAATTAAAACATTAGTATTGGTCACCGGCTTAATCAGCCTTGGTGCCTGCAGCAGCTGGGTATATCGCATAGATATTCCGCAGGGTAACTTTTTAGAGCAAAAAGATATCGACAAACTGCGGGTAGCAATGACCAAAGAACAGGTTAAATATGTGTTGGGCTCGCCGGTTGCCAGCAATGCGTTTGACAATGATACCTGGCATTATTTTTATGCCCTTAAAGGCGGCCGCGGCACCAACTTTGAAAAACAGCTAATTGTTGAGTTTAAAGACGACAAGCTGCAAGACATTAAAGGCGATTTTAACAAGTCTGCCGACTTTAATACGCCGCTGGATATTTAAGCCCGGGGGTTAAGTAAAAAACCAGCGTAACGCTGGTTTTTTTTATTGTCGGCCTTAAACCACCTCCTATGGAGG
>NZ_JABSOD010000014.1 GCF_013283795.1 Rheinheimera lutimaris | reverse complement strand
GCCACCTCCTATGGAGGTGGATTTTTACTATTTCAGTTGTTGGCAAAGCTTTATTGCAATATCAACCAGCTTAGCGGTTCTCCAGCCGGTTGTAGTCCAGCCAGCCGCTGTCTATCGGCTGCTGGCGCATAAATTGCTGATTTAGCTGGTCGCTGAAGGCCCAAAAGTCGGCGGCGGTGCGCCGTACGCCAAAGTTATCCAATAATTTGGTATAGTCCGGCTCAGTTTTTATTTGCTCTGCCTGAGCCACTAATTTGGCTAAATCGGCCTCTTTTACCCGCCAAAACGCGTTGGGGTAGCTGCCAAGCAGACCATATACCAGGGTCATATTGTCCTGCGCCGGGTTGCGGTTATCCGCCTCGCTAAACAGGCTGTTAACGTTGTAATGGGCGCTGTTGCGCAGCAGAGTATACAATTCTGCCGGTTTGCCGTTTGCCGGCTCTACCATCAGCATGGTCATTTCCGGCAGAACAGAGGCGGCCTGGCCGGTAATATTGTGCAATTGCGCCAGCAGCGCTTTGCTGTTGGCTGCCAGCTTGCTGTTTGCTAACTGATAACGCTGTGGTTGCACCCCGGCTAAATGCTGTTGCAGCCGTTGGTAAAGTTCAGCCTTGGGGTTGTCGCTGCTGTAGCGGATACCGGTCGGTTGCCCGAATGCATTAATATCATCACGAATAAAGGCGGTAAGCTCAGTGCCGGACTTTTGGTACCAGGCAGCAAACTCACTGCGGCGTGTGTCGGGCGGTAACAGAGCAAGGAAGTTAGACTCGCCCTCCATGCGCAAGAAGTCCATATACAGCCGCGTCATCAGTTGATGGCCATAATTGCCGTAGACATCAAAACCGGCTACCAACAGGTAGTGAATGCGCTCCAGCAGGGCATAATCTATTACCCAGGCGGTTTTCGGGCTCTGACCCTGTAAGCCTTTTACCACAGTGGCATTATCAAAATGGCGGAACACGGTAAGGCTGGCGTTAGTGTTGTCGCCATCGCCGGCCCAGATGCCATCCAGCGTCAGATGGCGACCATCTTTAAAGGCATTGTTAAGAAACGCACTGCGGGCGCGGACATAGTTGCCCTGACGTTTGGCAAAGGCAACCCAACTAAGCGCCAGGGTACTGCTCTCTTTCTCGGCCGGCAAACGCAGGTTATCCTGTTGCGATAAATAAAACGCCTCTACCTCATTACTGCTTGCCAGTTCCGGTGCGACAAAATACACCCAAAAATGATCGTTTATCACATTCAATGCCACCTGACCGCGGCACACCGGGCCTTTGATGTAGCCCATAATGGTGTTTTCAGCCCGTTCCAGCATAAAGCGATAACGCGTGTTTACCGGCAGTTGTACAAAGGCAGTTAGCGGATTAGCGGCTATTTCAGGCTGATAGCCCGGCAATTCGCTTACGCTGTAATCGGCATCAACAAACCATTGCTGCCATTTCGCCAGCAGGTCGGCATTAATGTCATAGGGCTGATGGGTTTTATTCACCAGAGTGGAAAGCACCGGCTGCAGGCGGTAATACACGCGTGTTACACCAGGGTCATCAAACGGCCGGCGGCTGGCGATAACCTCAACCGGTTTGCCGGGCGGCGTTGTTGAGCGCACCAGGTTATAAAACTGTGGTGTTTGGTGCTCTGCATGCAGCGCACTAAAGTACAAGTGCGAGGTAAATAAATGCTCGTAAATATAGCGCGCACTAAGCTGCATGTTCAGGTTGTCGGCATTAAGCCACTGTTCCAGTTTCGCCACTTCCGCCAGTTCAGCATCGGCCAGTGCCGGGGCGTCAGGCATAGCGGCGCCTTGCTTTAACCAGTTCAGCAGCAGGTTGTGTTCGTCGTCGGTTAAGCCGGGTAAACCATATGGCATACCGGCATAGGGCTGGCTTTGCGCATAGTGGTCAAATTCTTCAATGGTGGGGCAGCTTTGGCTGCGGTTTAAACTGAAGTCGAATGCCTCGGGCAAAATATCACCCTGCGGCAGCGGGTGTTGCTGCTTTAATAACAGGCTGCGCGCCAGTACTGAAGCCTGTGTATTGGCCTGCGCGTTTTGTGAGCGCTCATTTAATACCGGAAAAAAGCCGCGTTCGCGCCATTGCTGCGTGCTTATTGCATCAATAAACAGCCGGTTAGGGGTAGCAGCCAATAAACGGGCGCCATCGTATACTTTGTCTTTATGCGCGCCGCGTTCAATACCGTCAGCAGAGGACATATTTAACTGGCAGGGCGAGTCATAGCAGGCGTGGCATACCACACAGCGGGCTTCAATAACCGGCTTAACATGCTTGCTGTAATGATCGCTCAGTAAGCTGTCACCGGCCGGCGCGGCGCGGTTGGTTGCTGCCGCTTTACCATATTGTTTGTCTAAATCCAGGCTGGCCAGGGCGGCGCAACCGGCACAAACCAGAACTAAAATAAACATCATTGTTTTGCGTGGCTTGGCTGTAAAATCCATGTTTTCTCCGCAGTGGCTGTGCTGTTTTGCCAGCCTGATGGGTCAATACTAGTGTTATCCGCTGCCGGATGCAAAACGGCTGCGCTACAGCGGCCGGCTGCGCATTCTCAAAACCGGGCCGCTGTGCTAACCTGCCGGCATGTTGTTTTGTCAGAGAAAGTGCATGCCAGAGCCCGGTTTTGTTGTGATCCACGCCAATCAGCTGGAAACGCTGCGCGAGTTGTTAGTGCAGTGGTTAAGTAAGCAGCCGGTTCCGGTTTTGGGTGCTGAGCAAATTCTGGTGCAAAGTAACGGTATAGCGCAGTGGCTGAAAATGGCGCTGGCCGAAACCGCCAACGGCCACCCCGGTATTGCCGCTGGTTTAAACGTTGAGCTGCCAAATCAGTTTGTCTGGCAGCTATACCGTGCAGTATTGGGCGATAGCATCCCGAAAAGCCTGCCGTACGACAAAATAAACCTCAGCTGGCGCTTACTGGGCTTGCTGCCGCAATTAACCGATAGCGTGTATGCGCCGCTGCAACGTTATCTGCAGGATGACAGCGATGGCCGTAAAAGCTATCAGCTGGCGCTGCGCTTAGCCGATTTGTTCGACCAATATCAGGTGTATCGTGCCGACTGGCTGCAAAGCTGGCGCAGTGGCAGTGACGCCTTACCCAACAGCAAAAAACAGCAGGTGCCGGATGATCAATTATGGCAACCGGCGCTGTGGCGTTTGCTGCAAAGCCAGTTAGCCAATGTGGTCGGTGAGCTGGCGTTTTCCAGCCGTGCCGATGTGCATACCACCGCACTGGCGGCCCTGCAGCAGGGCAAACTGGCGCGGCCGGACTTACTGCCCGATCGCATAGTCGTGTTTGGCGTGTCGTCCTTGCCGCAACAAACGGTTGAGTTGTTGGCTGCGCTGGGCGCGCAGCGCCAGGTGCTGCTCACCGTGCTTAACCCGTGCCGGCATTTTTGGGGCGATATTACCGCGGCCAAAGATGAAGTGCGTGCAGCGCAAAAACGCCATGGCCGTAAACCCGGTTTACCGGCGGTGCTGGATGCTGATGCATTGTACTTGCATGCGCCGGTGCTGCTGGCCAGTTTGGGTAAGCAGGGCCGCGATTATATCAGCCTGCTGGATGCGTTTGACCAAAGCGGGCAGTATCGGCACTGGTTTAACGGCCGGATAGATTTATTCCCGGAACCAGTCGCTGATGTCAGCAGCCTGCCTTTACTGGCGCAGCTGCAGCAGGATATTCTGGAGCTAAACCCGACGCCACAGCCGATGCGGCAACTGGCTGCCAACGATAACAGCGTCAGCTTTCATATTGCACACAGCCGCCAGCGCGAAGTCGAAATTTTGCAGGACAACCTGATCGCGGCCTTTGCCAATGACCCAAGCTTAAAGCCACGCGATGTTATTATCATGACGCCGGATATCAGCCAGTATCAAAGCCACGTGCACGCGGTGTTTGGCCGGCTGGCCGCTGACGATGCGCGCTTTTTGCCCTATAGCCTGGCGGATCAGAACCTGCGTGGCAGCCAGCCGTTAATGCTGGCGCTGGAATACCTGCTGGATTTACCCGCGCAGCGTTTTAGCTTAACCGAAGTATGCGACTTGCTGGATGTGCCCGCCATACAGCGTCGCTTTGGCATCAACCCCGGCGCGCTGCCGCAGCTGCGGTTGTGGCTGACCGAAGCCGGCGCCCGCTGGGGCCTGGATGCGCAGCAGCGCGCCAGCCTGGATTTAGCCGCACCCGGCAGCAGCTACAGCTGGATGTTTGCTATCGAACGTATGTTGCTCGGTTTTGCCATTGGCGATGAAGCGGTATGGCAAGACTGCGCGCCCTATGCTGAGGTAGCTGGCCTGGCCGCGGCTGAACTCGGCCCGGTATTGCAGTTTATTCAGCAGCTTAAGCGCTGGCAGCTGCAATTTAGTGCGCACGGTGCTGATGGTGCTGCGCTTAGCTTAACCGACTGGCAGCAACTGCTGCTTAGCGACAATGGCCTGCTGCATAGCTTGTTCGATTTTACTGACGAGCAAGACCAACTGATTTATGCCCGGCTGACCGCCGGTTTAGCCCAATTGGTTAGCGCGGCGCACAGTGGTGACTTTAGCGGTGAGGTACCGCTGGCGGTATTGCGTGACGCCTGGCTGGAGCAAGCCGGCAGCAGTGGTTTAAGCCAGCGCTTTTTAGCCGGTAGCCTGACGTTTTCTACCCTGATGCCGATGCGGGCCATCCCGTTTAAGCGCATTTATCTGCTGGGATTAAACGATGGCGATTACCCGCGCTCGCGCATGCGTGATGATTTTGACTTAATGGCCAATGACTATCGCCCCGGCGATCGCTCGCGCCGTGATGACGACCGCTACCTGTTTTTAGAAGCGCTGTTAAGTGCACGTGATGCGTTGTATTTAAGCTGGGTAGGCCGTGATATCCGTAACAACAGCGAGCTGCCACCCAGCGTGCTGTTAAGCCAGGTGATGGACTTGGTCGACACCGGCTGGCAGCATCCGTCCGGGCAAAAGCCGTCAGAGGCCTTGTGCCACAGTTACCCGCTGCAACCCTTTTCGCGGCAGTATTTTAACGGCAACTATGCCACCTATGCCCATGAATGGCAGGCGGCGCATCAGGCCGTGCCGGCGATAACCGGCAGCAACACCACGCCGGCCGAGCTACCGTTGTTAACCGTGCGCCTGCTGGATGATTTTCTGGCTAATCCGTGTCGGCATTATTTACAGCAACGCTTTAAAACCCGTTTTTATCAAACAGAGTTAGCGGTTGAAGATGCCGAGCCTTTCGTATTAAACGCGCTTGAGCTGTATCAGCTGAAACAGCAGTTGCTTGAGCAATTACTGGCAGAGCCGGAATTGGATGTTGCTGATGCCATCGCTCAGCTGGCGCGCGAAGCCAAACTGCCTCTGGCACTGTTTGGCAGCTTAAGCGGGGCACAAATTGGTCGTGAGGCCAGTGTGGTATTTGCCCGCTACCGCGCCAGCGGCATTGACTGGCAACGGCGCGCCACACCCCTTACGCTGAAGTTGCAACCGGCCGGTATTAGCCTGAACGACAGCCTGAGCAATATCTACCAAAGTCCGGCCGGGCAGCAGGCGCTATTGCAGCTTCGGCCCACCGCCATCTGCAATAAAGGCGAGCTGCGTTGGCATACGCTGCGCAGCAGCTGGTTGCAGCAACTGGCCGCCAATGCCCAGGGTGAGGCTGTCAGCACCTGGCAGTTTGGCCTGGATGATGCAGTGCAGCTGCTGCCGCAAGCGCAGAACACGGCAGCGTTGCAGTTATCCGCGCTGGTAGAATATTGGCAACAAGGCTTGCAGCAGCCGTTACCGCTGCTGCCAAAAACCGCGCTCTGTTATGTGCAAACCGCTGATGAAGCCAAATGCCGCGAGTTATTCGAAGGTGGCTATAACTTCGCCGGCGAGCTGCAAAGCGCACCTGAATTACAGCGTTACTACCCGGATTTTGCCAGCCTGATGCAGGCCGGCTTTGCCGATTGGGCGCAAAAAATTTATGGCCCGCTGGTACAGGCACCAATAGCGCAGCAGAATAAGGACGCAAACCCATGAGCCAGGTACAGGCGTTAGATGCGCTGAGTTTTCCGCTGCAAGGCAGCCGCTTAATTGAAGCCAGCGCCGGTACCGGTAAAACCTATACCCTGGCGGCGCTGTATTTGCGTCTGGTGCTGGGCCATGGCAATGCGCCGGATGATGGCACTGCCAGTGTCAATACAAATGCCGGCACTGGCTTTAGCCGGCCGCTGCTGCCGCCGGAAATTTTAGTGGTTACCTTTACCCGCGCCGCCACCGCTGAGCTGAGAGATCGGATCCGCGCCCGGCTGGTAGAGGCTGCAGCAGCCTTTCGTCTGGGTAACAGCAGCGATCACTTTTTACAGCGCTTATTGGACGATACGCCGCCGGCGCAGTTTGCTGCTTGCGCATCGCGTTTAAGCAGCGCGGCGGAATGGATGGACGAAGCGGCCATTTTTACTATTCATGGCTGGTGTCAGCGTATGCTGGCCGAACATGCATTCGACTCCGGCATGCGCTTTGGTGAAGCGTTAAGTGATGATAACCAGCAACTGCTGCACACCCTGGCGTGCGACTACTGGCGACGGTTTTTGTATCCGCTGGAGGATGCCGGCGTATTGCAGGCATTGGGTGCTGTTGCCAGCTCGCCCGAGGCGTTATTGGCCGATGTGCGGCCCTGGCTAAATGCTGATGCAGCAAATTTGCGCTTTAATGCCGGCGGTGTCGCGCTGCCGGCGCCGTTAAGCCCGGCACAGGCGGCACTGCCGCTGCTGCAGTGGCAAGCCGCTCTGGATACGCATTGCCGGGCGTTACAACACGCATTAACGGCCGACGTCCTGCACCTGTTGGATGACGCCTTTGCCAATGGTTGGCTAAACGGCAATAAATACCGCGCCGCCAGCTGGGGCGCCGAGCGTCAGTGGTGGCAAAGCATGCTGGCAGAACCTGCACGGCTAAACAGCCGTGAGGCCGATTTTGCTGCCATGGTACAAAAATTCAGTGGCCAAAAGCTGGCCGGCGGCCAGAAAAAAGGCCAGCCACTGGTTAGCCACCCGTTGTTTGCGTTATTTGACCAGACGGTGGCGCTGCTTGAAGCCAAACCCGAGCTGGCGCTGGCGGTGCGCCAGCATGCCGCCTTGTGGCTGGTAGACGAATTTGCCCGGCATAAACGGGCACGGGCGCAGCTGGATTTTAACGATCTGTTGTTGCAACTGCACCAGGCGCTGCAAGGCGAAGCCGGTAAGGTGCTGGCCGCGCGTATTCGGGCGCAATATCCGCTGGCGATGGTGGATGAGTTTCAGGATACCGATCCGCTGCAATTTGCCATTTTCCGTGCCATTTATCCCGATGTGGCCAGCAGCGACAACAGCCTGATTATGGTGGGCGATCCCAAGCAAGCCATTTACAGCTTTCGCGGCGCCGATTTGCACACTTACCTAAATGCCCGCAGTTTAACCGCCGGCCGCCACTATAGCCTGGGCACTAACTTTCGCTCGACAACCGCACTGGTCGATGGCGTAAACCAGCTGTTTTTGCTGGCCGAACAGCGTCAGGGCGCCTTTGGCTTTGGTAGTGCTGACAGCACGCCTTTGCCATTTCTGCCGGTGCAGGCCAAAGGTAAAGCTGAGCAGCTGCTGGTGGCTGGCAGTGCGGTGGCGGCAGTAAATTATTATCTGGCGCCGCAAGAGCCGGCAGAGCTGAAAAAAGGCGCTTATCAAAGCCTGATGGCACAGGCCTGTGCCGATGAAATTGCCCGGCTGCTGCAGCAGGCACAACAAGGCCAGGCCGGTTTTGCCAGCAACGATGACATTAAGCGCCTGCAACCGGCCGATATCGCCATTTTGGTGCGCGACAGAAACGAAGCCGCACTGGTGCGCCGCGAGCTTAGTGCGCGCAATGTGCGCTCGGTGTATTTATCAGACAACGACTCGATTTTTCAAAGCGCAGAAGCCAGCGCCGTTTTAACCTGGCTGCGCGCCTGCCAACAGGTAGAGGATGAAAGCCTGCTGCGTGCTGCGCTGGCGCTGCCGATGTCGGCCAACACCGATGCGCAGCTACAATACTGGTTAACGGATGAACAGGCGTGGGAGCAGCTTACCGAGCAGGTGCGGCTGTTTCGTCAGATCTGGCGGCAAAAAGGCGTGCTGGCCATGCTAAGCAGCTGGCTGCATTACTTTAGCTTACCGGCAAAATGGCTGGCACAAGAGCAGGGCGAACGCCGCTTAACCAATGTGCTGCATTTAGCCGAATTACTGCAAAGCGAAAGCCAGCAGCGTGATGGTGAAAGCGGCTTATTACGCTGGCTGGCCGAACAATTGCAAAGCCCGAAAAGCAGTGACGAACAGCAACTACGGTTAGAGAGCGATCAGCAACTGGTGCAGGTGGTTACTATCCATAAAAGTAAGGGCCTGCAGTATAACCTGGTGTTTTTGCCCTTTATCTGCGGTTTTAAAAGCGTGAAAAAAGGCCAGCCGCAGCGCTATTTTAACGGCACAGAGATGGTGCTGGATTTAACCCCGGACGACGCCGCGCTGCAAAGCGCCGAACGTGAACGCCTGCTGGAAGATATTCGCCTGCTGTATGTTGCGCTTACCCGGCCGGTGTATGCCTGCTATCTGGGCCTGGGGTTATTTAGCGAAGGCAGCGCCAAACACAGTAAGCTGTCACAAAGTGCGCTCGGCTACTTACTCGGTATTGCTGAGCAGCCGACACTAAGTGAGCTGCAACAGGTGCTGGCGCGCTTGCCATGGCAGGCACAGCTATTGCCGGCCTATGGCAAATTAACCGCGCCGGCAGATACGGCACAGCTCACCAGCGCGTTAACACTTAAGGCACCGTTAAAGCGCGAACACTGGTGGATTGCCAGCTATTCTGCGCTGCGCACCGGCAGTAAAGCGGATGCAACGGCCAGCGCCTTACTGGCCGCCGATACAGCGCTGGATGCGCTGTTGCAGGAAGAAGCCAGCGAGCTGCCGGCCTACAGCGAGCAGCTGCAATCTATGCACGATTTTCCGCGTGGCGCTGTGCCTGGTACTTTCCTGCACCAGTTGCTGGAAGATGCGCAGCAACAGGGCTTTGCCGACACGGATGCGGCCTTTATCACTGCGTTACTGACGCAGCGTTTAGCCCAGCATAACTGGCTGCAGTGGCAAGATGTGCTGCAAGCCTGGTTAGAACAGATGCTGCAAGCGCCGCTGTCGGGCGCAGATCTGGCGCTACATCAGCTGACACAGGTGCGCTCTGAGCTGGAGTTTTGGCTGCAGAGCGCTAACGTTAACGTGTTAAAACTTGATGCGCTGATAACCAAAGCGATATTACCCGGCCAACTGCGCCCGCCACTGCTGAGTGATACCTTAAACGGCATGCTTAAAGGCTTTATCGATTTAACCCTACAAGGCGCCGATGGCCGTTACTGGGTGCTGGATTACAAATCAAACTGGCTGGGGCCGGATGATAACGCTTACAGCGCGCCGGCGATGCAACAAGCGCTGCTGGATAAGCGTTACGACGTGCAGGCCGCGCTGTATTTACTGGCATTACACCGGCTGTTAAAGCTGCGCCAACCCGGGTACGTCGACGCGCCACAGCAGTATATTGGCGGTGCGCTGTACTGGTTTATCCGCGCACCCCGGCAAGGCCAGCTGCAGCTGGATGCCGATATTCAACTGTTGTGGCAGTTAGATGCGCTGTTCGCCGGCGAGGAGGTGGTTAATGTCACAGTATGAGCAAGGTGATTTATTCGCCGCCCCTGCTAAGCCGGCGCAGGCCATGCTGCTGCAGGATTTGACGCAGATGCAGGCATTGCTGCAGCGCTGGACCGAACGGCGCTGGCTGCGGGCGCTGGATGCACAGTTGCCGCAAACGCTGCATCAGTTAGCCGCTGAGCCCAATGCGCTGGTATGGTTATTAACGGCCTTGTTATGTCATCAATATGGCCGTGGTCACAGCTGTATTTTGCTGCAGGATTTACTCGACGACCCGGACGGCCTGCTGAGTTTGCCGCCACAAAACCAGTTTTTACAACGCTTTAGTGACCGGCCATCACAGCTGCTAACTGGCATGGTTATGGCCGATTATCGCCAGGCGCTGCAGGGCAGTAGCTGGCTAAGCAGCGACGCAGGCCCGGCGCCTTTGGTGCTAAGCGACAACCGGTTGTATTTGCGCCGGCTGTATCAGGCCGAGCAATTGGTAAAGCAGCAAATAAGCCAGCGCGTGGCCGCGCTATTACCACTTGCCGACGACGTGGCCGGCCAGCTGAACCGCTTATTTCCTGCCACAGCGCAAACTGAGCCTGACTGGCAAAAACTGGCCTGCGCCATGGCGCTGCAGCGGCGCTTTGCCATTATTACCGGCGGCCCGGGCACCGGCAAAACCACCACAGTAGTAAAACTGCTGGCGCTGCTGCAACAGGGGGCGGCCGGTAAACTACAGATTAAACTGGCAGCACC
This sequence comes from Rheinheimera lutimaris, assembly GCF_013283795.1. Taxonomy (GTDB): domain Bacteria; phylum Pseudomonadota; class Gammaproteobacteria; order Enterobacterales; family Alteromonadaceae; genus Alishewanella; species Alishewanella lutimaris. Next base: position 82,284 of record NZ_JABSOD010000014.1, on the reverse strand, counting down.
GACCGGTAAGGCCGCGGTACGGCTAACAGAATCGATTAGCGGTGCGCTTAGCCGCTTGCCGGCAGAGCTGACAGCCGCTATACCGACTGAGGTATCCACCTTGCACCGCTTACTCGGTGCGCTGCCTAACCGGCGCAGCTTTAAACACCACAGCGACAACCCGCTGCAGTTGGACGTACTGGTGGTAGATGAAGCCTCAATGGTCGATTTAGAAATGATGGCGGCGCTGTTAAGTGCCTTGCCGGCAAAGGCGCAGCTTATTTTGCTCGGTGATAAAGATCAGCTGTCGTCGGTCGAAGCCGGCTCGGTGCTGGGCGATCTCTGCCGCGGTGCGGATTTGGGCGGCTACAGTGCCGATACGCTGGCTTTGCTTACGCCCTACAGTGAATTGCCACTGGCAAAATGGCAGGGCAGTGGCACAGTGTTAAATCAGGCTACGGTGATGCTACGCCACAGCCATCGCTTTGATAGTAAATCCGGCATTGGCCAGCTGGCTGCTGCTGTAAATGCCGGTGATAGCAATGCACCGGCACTCTTCAGCCGGTTTGACGATATCACGCTGTTGGCCGGCAATACGCCTTTGGCGTTAAAAGCCACCGTGCTGGCCGGCTACCGGCAGTATCTACAGCTGATGCAACAGCCAAACACCGAGCGGGAGCAGTGGGCCGGTGCTGTGCTGGGCAGCTACAGTCAGTTTCAACTGCTGTGCGCACTGCGCAGCGGCGACTGGGGCGTCGAGGGCTTAAACCTGCAAATTGGCCAATGGCTTAGCAGCGCCGGCTTAATTGACGCGCGCCAGCACTGGTATGCCGGCCGGCCGGTAATGATGCAGCGCAATAACTACAGCTTAGGCTTAATGAACGGTGATATCGGTATTACGCTACAGGACCCGGATACTAACCAGCTGCGGGTAGTGTTTCAGCTGTCTGACGGCACGCTAAAGTGGGTGCTACCCAGCCGCTTAGCCGAAGTCGAAACCGCTTTTGCTATTACGGTGCATAAATCGCAGGGCTCAGAGTTTACCCACTGCTGCCTGGTGTTACCGCCGGATAACAGCCCGATTTTAAGCCGCGAGCTGTTATACACCGGCATTACCCGCGCTAAACAGCACTTTACCCTGCTGTGTGCCAACCCGGCACTGTTGCAACAGGCCATAGCAAGGCGCGTCGCGCGCAGTAGTGGTTTGTAGTATATGAAGCAGAAACAGTGGGCTGATTTTGTCGGCCTGGATTTACGCTGAGGTAGTCAAATAACAGCGGCATCTGCTCACATGTCGAAAAAAGTATAAATTATCGACATATAATATTGTTATGTCGATAGTATCGACATAGACTGCTGGATACACAGTATATGTCGAAATTTTTCAGGTATTTGAACATGAGCTGGAACGCCAATCAGCCGCATAACCATTTGCCCTTGTTGCCTCCTGCGGTTGAGCTTTTAGAAACCACAAGGGTATTAAAGGCATGTATCACCGCCCGTGCTGCGCTTGCTGAATTAAAGCAGGCTGGGGTGCTGTTACCAAACCAAGGCATGTTAATTAACTTACTGCCCCTTTTGGAAGCGAAAGACAGTTCTGAAATTGAAAATATCGTAACCACAACTGACCGGCTGTTTCAGTATGCGCTGGAGGATGCAGGAGCAGATCTGGCAACCAAGGAAGCTCTGCGCTATAGAACGGCACTTTATCAGGGCTATATACAGCTTAAAAACAAACCGTTATGCACCGCCACCGCCATTGAAGTATGCAGTATCCTGAAGCATAGTCAGATGGATATTCGCAGAATGTCGGGAACCGTAATTGCTAATCAAGCGACAGCTGAAGTTATTTATACTCCGCCTGCCGGAGAAAATACCATCCGTGACTTACTGGCTAATTGGGAACAGTTTTTACATGCAGTGGACGATATTGATCCTTTAATCAAGATGGCTGTTAGTCATTATCAGTTTGAAGCTATTCACCCGTTTTATGACGGTAATGGCCGAACCGGACGCATTTTGAATGTTTTATATTTACTGCAACAAAAACTGCTGACATTGCCGATTTTATATTTAAGCCGTTATATTGTGCAAAATAAGCAAGACTACTACCGATTGTTGAACCAGGTGACGCGTGAACAAAATTGGGAAGCGTGGCTACTCTTTATGTTGTCCGGGGTCGAGCAAACAGCGCTATGGACTTGCGATAAAATTGCGGCGGTCAAAGCTCTGCTTGAATTAACGACAGCCTATATTCAGCAGCAGTTGCCTAAAATTTACAGTTACGAGCTTGTGCAACTGATTTTTGAGCAACCTTATTGTCGTATCAGTACTTTAGTCGACAATGGCATTGCTAAGCGACAAACGGCGTCAGTCTATTTAAAGCAGTTAGTCGAGATAGGTGTGCTAAGCGAGCTTTCCGTTGGTAAAGAGAAGTTGTTTGTACACCCGAAACTAATGCAGCTAATGACGCAAGACAATAACGACATCAGTCCGTACTAGCCGCGGCTATAACGTAAGCTTTTTGAACCGAACATATCAGCATCGCCCGCAACAGCCCCGGGTTGTTACTTAGTAGCGTGCAGCTGCAATAAAGCGGCGTCCAGCTCAGCGCAGTGTGGCGGGTTACAGCCGGCTTGGGCGATATTTAAACTGGCGGCTAACATGGCGCGCTGCAGGCACTGTGTCAGTTGTGCTGTGCTGATATCTGCTGCCGTGGGCAGACCAAGCTTTAACAACGCCGCCAGTAAATTGGCCCAAAAGGTATCGCCGGCGCCGACAGTGTCAACAAAGGGCGTGGCGGTAATAACCGGCAGGCTGATGTGGTGCTGCTGCCAGTACAGGCTGGCGCCTTTTTCGCCTTCAGTCAGCGCCAGCAAGGCCTGTGGGGCACAATCGCGCAGTGCGCCAAGTGCCTGAGTAAGGTTAAGCTCGGGAAACAACAGCTGTAAGTCTTCGTCGCTGGCTTTAATAAAGTGGCTTTGTGCGATCACCTGTAACAGCAGGGCACGATAGGCCACAACATCGGTTACTGCGTTAATGCGCACGTTAATATCTACCGCCAGTTTAACTTGTCTTGCCTGACACGCCGCTATCACCGCCGTTATGCGCTCACCATCTTGTGGCTCTAACGCCAGTGATCCTAAATGCAGCAGTTTGCAGGCAGAGGGTAAGGCGGCAATTTGTTGTACCGCGCTGATATCTCGGTCGGCGATACCCTGACGATACAAGCTGTACTGCGGCTGGCGCTGCGCATTAATGCTAACCATGGCAACAGACGTGGGCGCGCTGCTGAAAAACGCCGGGCCATAGACGCCACCGTTGTCGGCCAGATAGCGGGCAAACTGTTGGCCGAAATGATCTTGTGATAATGGCGATAAATAGCACACTGCGATAGCTTGCCGCGCCGCCGCAATAGCAACATTAAACGGTGAGCCGCCAAGGCAGGCGCGATACAAGCCGTCTGCGCCGGGTAGCATATCAACCACATTCTCTCCAATAACTGCAAGCATGCTGGCTTCCTTTAATGTTACATTGTTAAATACGGCGAAAAGCGGTCGCCATTAATGGCAAAATCATATAACTTAATTGATTAAGAAGATAGTGAAAAACCACTGGCATGATGAGTAAACTAACCCTTAAAAGCGTGGCAAAAACCCTGGGTGTCTCCACGGCAACCATCTCAAACGCCTTTAACCGGCCGGATCAGTTGTCGGTGGCGCTGCGGCAGAAAATACTGCAGGCCTGCCATGAGCTGGGCTATTTTGGCCCGAACAAAGCGGCACAGTCGCTGCGTAAAGGCAGCTCTGGCATCGTGGCGGTAATTTTGTCTGACTCGCTGGAATATATGGTCAGCGATCCGGTGGCCAGCCAGTTTTTGCAAGGCGTAAGCCGCGAGCTGGAACGGCATCAGCTGCATTTGCTGCTGTTTTCCGGTCAGGCCACTAACCTGGAGGCGATCAGCGATTTTGTCGACGGTTTTATTTGCTACGGCGCACCGCGCAATACCGGCTTAATTGAACAGTTACGCCACTCGCGTAAGCGGGTGTTGACGGTCGATTTTGACTTAGCCGGCCGCCCTTCGGTGAACATCGACAACGAACAAGCAGCGTTTGACAGCGCCATGGCGGTACTGCGGCCAAAAGATACCGTGGCCGTGTTGGGCTTGCGCTTAATTGATGCGGCCGGCAGCCAGCCGGTGGGCGATAAACCGATGTGGGACAACCAAAGTTCGATAGCGCACCGCCGCTTAGACGGTTACCAAAGGGCAATGCAGCAATGTGGCTTAACCTTAGCCGCTGATTATTTATGGCATATTCCCGAGAGTAACCAAAACTACGCCCGTGAGGCGGCCCGGGCGGTACTGGCGATGAGCCCAAGGCCCACAGTATTGTTGTGTATGAGCGACCTGATTGGCTTAAGTGCAATGCGCGAAGCTTTGCAACTGGGCTTACGTATTCCGCAGGATATCCGTGTTGTCGGCTTTGACGGCATTGAGGAAACGCTGCGCTATCATCCGACATTAACTTCGGTGTGGCAGTTTAGCGATCAAAAGGGCGAGGCCGCCGTCAGGGCGTTTTTAAACCCTGACGACACCACGCTGCAGTTGCCGTATGAACTGCGCTTGGGTGAAAGCAGTTAGTTGACGCTGCGGTACAGGTTACTGAGCGCCAGGCTTTCGGTGGCCTGTCCGGCATGTTGCCAGTGCATGGTTGCTTCCAGACTGACTAAGTCGATAACCAAAGCGGCAGTATGGCCCTGATGCTGCCACTGCAATTGATAGCTGCCGTTATGCAGTGTCTGGCTGAAATCGCCGTTAAACGCCTGCAGGCTGCGCCGCAGAGTAATCAACTGACATAACGCTTGTACCACCGGTTTTTGCAGTGCGTCAGCGACTTTTTCCGTGTTCAGATAAGGCCGGCCGATATCACGGCCGACGCGGCTTTGTTGTAACAACTCAACATCGTTGGGCATGGCCAGTAAGCCGGCATAATAAATCTGGCTGATGCCCGGGCAAAACAGCTGAATGGCGCGCGCCAGCAAATACTGTTGGTCGTTCTGGCCCAGCGCATCATAAAAACTGCAATTCACCTGATACAAATCGACATTGTTGGCCGCATTGCCGGTGGCCAGCTTTGAACTGCCTTTGCTGTTGGCGTGAATGGTTTCTACCAGGCTGTCCAGCTCTGGATCAGTAAGTAAGCCCGGCTGGCCCTGATAATCGGCGGCATCAACAATACCAATGCCATCATGGGTATCCAGTACGGTGATGCAGTTGCGTGGCGCGATATCCAGCCAGTGCTTCAGTGCATCGGCATTGCGGCTGAACAAGGTATGCAGCACCAGTGGCGGCAGGGCAAAGTCGTATACCATGTCGCAGCGTTTAGCGATGTCAATTTGGGTTTGATGATAGCCGTGAATTTCAACCAGGCACAGCATGCCGCGTGCTTTGGCTTGCTCAGATAAGGCGGCAATAAATTCAAAGGTTTCCGGCAGCATAAAGCAGCGGGTACCGGCTTTTTTAATGGCGTAGCCGGCGGCATCCAGGCGGATATATTTCACGCCGTTTTCAGTAAAGCGGTCCAAGATGGCCTGCAGGTAGGCTTTACCGGCGGCAGAGCTAACATCAATATCAATCTGGTTGGCGGTAAAGGTGGTCCAAAACGGGATTTTACGGCCATCTTTCAGGGCGATATCGGTAAAAAACGGTGTCGGCCGTGGCCGGTATACGGCGGCAAGTTGCTCTGCCGCGGCATCTTTGGCAAAGACTTTATCGCGGGTTAAAAACAGCGGCCAGTAGGGTGAGGCTTCGCCTTTTTCCAGCACATCAACAAACTGCGGCGACTGCGCCGACATATGGTTAACGATCATATCGGCCATCACCGGGTAGTCTGCTGCCAGCGCGCGGATATCGGCCCAATTACCCAGCCGGCTGTCCACCGCGGTGTGGTCGGTTGGGTCAAAGCCGGCGTCTTCGCCGTCTATCGGCGGATAAAACGGCAGCAAGTGCACGCCATCAAATAAGCCGGCCAGCGGCCCTTGCAGCATAGTGTGTAAGTCTTTGATAGTACCGCCGCTAAGCCGGTCAATATAGGTGATTAGCTGGATCTGGTTGGCATTCTGTTGAGGCGTCATGAAAATAATCCTGAAAAAATATTTGCTTCTTAAACGATTAAGATATAGCTTTAAGCCAACGGACGACTTTGTCAACCCCCGGCCAATAATAAAACCGGTCTGAATGATAAAGCGTAGCGTTCAGATAAGTTTGTTAAGCAAGGTGCGCTTACACCGGCATTAACAAACAACATAAACGGGGAAATACTATGCTTACTACTGATGCGAAGCGTCAGGCTGTCGGGGCAGCTGTATCGTTCGATCGTGCTCAGGCTTTACAGCGCCAGGTGCGCTGGATGACCTACCTGATGTTTTTTGTCTTTGCCATGACCACCGATGCGGTGGGCGTGATCATCCCTCAAGCCATGGCGGAATATCAGTTAACCATGTTTCAGGCCAGTGCTTTTCATTATGTGCCTATGCTGGCGATTGGCCTGGCCGGGTTATTCCTCGGCCGGCTGGCCGATAAACTGGGCCGCAAAAAGCTGATTATCGTCGGTTTAAGCCTGTACGCGGTATCCTGCTATGCCTTTATGGCTGGCAACAGCGCGGTGTTTTTTATCTTATTAATGGGCCTGTGTGGCCTGGCTATCGGTATTTTTAAAACCGCCGCATTGGCGTTAATCGGCGATATCAGCCCTGATAGCCAAAGCCATACCCGCACCATGAACACGGTAGAGGGTTTCTTTGCTATCGGCGCCATTGTCGGCCCGGCGTTGGTGGCGCTGATGATTGCCGCTGCTATTCACTGGACATCGCTGTATTTGCTGGCCGGCTTGCTGTGCACTTTGTTAGTGGTGATGTCGGCGCGTTTGCCTTATCCGCCGTATCAGGCCGCTGCAGAGCAGGTGTCGCTGCGTCGTTCCATGCTGCTGTTAAAAGATCGCTACGCGCTGGGGTTTTCGCTGGCCATAGCACTGTATGTCAGCTGTGAAGTGGCAATATTTGTCTGGTTACCTACCTTACTGGCCGACTACGACGGCCGCTGGAGCTTACTGGCCGCCCAGGCCATTACAGTATTTTTTATTCTACGCGCGCTGGGACGCTTTTTGGCAACGGCTATTTTAAACCGCTTTTGCTGGAGTAGCGTGATGGCGGTATTTACGCTGTGCATTTTTGCCTGCTTTGCCGCCAGTATGCTGGGCGGTAAAGAGGTGGCGGTATGGCTGATGCCGTTGTCCGGCCTGTTTATGTCGATGATTTACCCCACGCTGAATTCCAAAGGCATCAGCTGCTTTGCCAGGCAACAGCATGGCGCTGTGGCCGGCTTGTTGCTTGCATTTACCGCGTTGGCTGCTGCTGTAGCACCGGCGTTAATGGCTGTGCTGGGTGATTGGGCTAACGATGTAACCGCCGGCTTTTATCTGGCGACGTTGTTCTCCGCCTTGCTGGCACTGGCAATGGTGTACAACTGGCTGAAACAGCCAGCCAAAGCTAAGCTGGAGCAGATGTCTTCCAGCTAGCGTTTTTACAGTAGTAAAAGCTTAAACGATTAAGTTAATAGCAGACTATCCAAAGAATAGATCGCGATTTCAACACGGGAGATAGACAATGAAACAGTATAATTTGACACCCGCTTCACTCGCTCTGGCTGTCACAATGGCGCTAAGCAGCGGCGTAGTAGTGGCGCAGCAAGCTGCACCAGAAAATGCTGGCACCGGCGAAAGCCAAACCGCAGAGACCGGAGGTTTAGGCTTTGAACGCATTGTAGTTACCGGTGCGGTATCGCGTAAGCAAACGGTGATGCAGTCCAGTGTATCGGTCAGCAGCCTGACACTGGATGATATTGCCGTGGCCACGCCGCGTAGTACCGCTGAGATTTTTCGTATGCTGCCTGGCGTGCGCAGTGAAGCCAGCGGTGGCGAAGGTAATGCCAATATTGCCGTACGCGGCTTGCCGGTAGCGTCCGGCGGCGCCAAGTTTCTTACCCTGCAGGAAGACGGTCTGCCGGTGCTGCAGTTTGGCGATATCGCCTTTGGTAACGCCGATATTTTTCTGCGTGCCGATGCCAGTTTAGCCCGGCTGGACGTGATCCGCGGCGGCTCGGCCAGCACTACGGCCAGTAATTCGCCTGGCGGTATTATTAATTTTGTCAGTAAAACCGGCGAAGAAAACGGTGGCAGTATCGCCTTTACCACCGGGCTGGATTACGACAGTTTCCGCACTGATTTTGATTACGGCGGCGATATTAACAGCGATATGCGCTTTCATCTGGGCGGTTTTGTACGCCAGGGCGAAGGGGTGCGTGACCCGGGCTACCAGGGCGAACAAGGTTTTCAGTTAAAGGGCAACCTGACCAAAGAATTTAATACCGGCTATGTGCGGCTGTATTTTAAGCATTTAAACGACAAAGCCACCAGCTATATGCCGATGCCGATGTTTGCCGATGGCAGCTCGGTGCCGGGCTATGACGCCGGCTCGGATACACTGCAGTCAGTGTATTTAACCCAAACCGTGCGCTTAAACGGCGATAACCAGATTTCCCGCGGTGATGTGCGCGATGGCATGAACCCTAAAGTAAACAGCGTCGGTGTAGAAGCGGTGTTTGACCTGGCTGAAGGCTGGACATTGGAAAACCGCTTTCGGGTCAGCGATGTCAGCGGCAACTTTAATACCTTGTTTCCGGCAGAAGTGGGTAATGCGCAAGGCATTGCCGACAGTATCGCCGGTGCCGGTGCTAATTTAACTTATGCGGTAGGGCCCAATGCCGGTGAAGCCTACACCGCAGAAAACGCCATGCGTATTCACACCTTTGACGTTGAAATCGACGATTTTGGCTCTATCGTTAACGACTTAAAGTTGTCACGCCGTTTTGGTGCCGTGGATGTGAATGTTGGCTATTACATGGCGGATCAAAGTATCAGCATGTCATGGTTGTGGAATTCGTATTTAATGGCGTTAAAGGGCAACAATGCTGAGCTGTTAAATGTCACTGCCGCTGATGGTACGGCGTTTTCCGAACAGGGCCTGACGGCTTACGGCGTGCCGTTTTTCGGCAACTGTTGTCAGCGCAACTATGACACTGACTACAGCACCAAAGCGCCTTATGCCGGGGTAAGCTGGGCCTGGGGCGACTTATCGCTGGATGCCAGTATCCGCCGTGATATCGGCAGTGCTTCAGGCAGCTATGCCGGTGCAGTGCAAAGCAGCCGCGATATGAACAGCGACGGCGTTATCAGTCAGGTAGAGCAAAGCGTATCCGGTATCGATTTAGCCAATGCCAGCATTGTGAATTACAGCTGGGGTTACAACTCTTACTCGGCCGGTGCTAACTATCAGTTTAATAAAGACTGGGCCATGTTTGGCCGTATCAGTAAAGGCGGCCGCGCCAATGCCGACCGCTTGTTGTTTGGCAAAGTGAATGCCGATGGCAGCGTAGCTAAAGAAGATGCGGTAGATGAAGTGACCCAGTATGAGCTGGGCAGCAAAAGCCGGCATGGCAACTTAAACCTGTTTGCTACCTTGTTTTTTGCCGAAACCGAAGAGCAAAATTTTGAAGCCACCAGTCAGCGTTTCTTTGACCGCACCTACAAGGCGCACGGTATTGAGCTGGAAAGCAGCTACCGCATCGGCGATTTTGATATGCGCGGCTCGGTTACCTGGACTGATGCCGAGATCAGCAAAGATGCGCTAAGCCCGGACGTGGTAGGCAATACACCCAGGCGGCAGGCAGATTTTGTTTACAACCTGCTGGCACGCTACTTCTTTGAGCAAGCTCAGGTTGGCGTTAGTTTGATAGGCACCACAGCTGCCTATGCGCAGGATAACAATGACTTAAAATTCAGCGGCTACACCCAGGTTAATGCCTTTGCCAGCTATACCCTGGCGGAAAATCTGACGTTATCGTTAAGCATAAACAATCTGTTTGACGAAATTGGCCTGACAGAAGCCGAAGAAGGTTCGGTACCGGCTAACGGCATTATCCGCGCCCGCACCATCAATGGCCGCAATGCGTCTTTGGGCTTAGCGTATCGCTTCTGATCCGCCAGCCTGATACTGAAAACGGCGGGCCTTTGCCCGCCGTTTGTTTAATTTAGTGTTCACCTCTGTGTGCTAACATGCAGTTACAGCCTCAGCTAAGCGGAGTGACGTATGCAGCAGATCATGCAACAGATAGATAAAACCCTGATTAAACAGGGCTCCTACATCAATGGCGATTGGTTATCGCACACTGATACTTTTGATGTGGTAAATCCGGCCAATCAGCAATTACTCGCCAGTGTTGCCATCGCTGGCGCCAACGAGGCAGAACAAGCCGTGCTGGCAGCAGACAACGCCTTTGCCGACTGGGCTGCCAAACCGGCTGCAGAGCGGGCGCAGCTGCTGCAAGCCTGGTATCAGCTGGTAATGCAGCATCAGGATGATTTAGCCCGCTTACTCACGTTGGAGCAAGGTAAACCACTTAGCGAAGCCAAAGGTGAAATTGCTTATGGCGCCTCATATTTGCAATGGTTTGCTGAAGAGGCCAAACGCTTATACGGCGATACCATACCGGCACCCTCCAACGATAAACGCATTATTGTGCAACGCCAGCCTGTCGGTGTTGTGGCGGCGATAACTCCGTGGAACTTTCCCAATGCCATGTTAGCCCGCAAAGCGGCTGCGGCGTTGGCTGCCGGCTGCACTTTTATTGTCAAGCCAGCCCACCAAACCCCTTTATCTGCATTGGCGCTGGCCGAATTAGCCCATCAGGCCGGCATTCCTGCCGGGGTGTTTAATGTGGTGGTGGGAACAGACGCCAAAGCCATTGGCGAAGTGTTAACACAGCACGTCAAGGTAGCCAAATTCAGCTTTACCGGCTCTACTGCTGTGGGTAAGCAATTGCTTAAGCAATGTGCTGACAGTGTAAAACGGGTGTCGATGGAGCTGGGCGGCAACGCACCCTTTATCGTGTTTGACGATGCCGATTTAGACGCAGCAGTACAGGGCCTGATGGCCGCCAAGTTTCGCAACGCCGGCCAAACCTGTGTTTGTGCCAACCGTATTTTAGTGCAGCAAAGCGTGTATCAGGCCTTTGCCGATAAACTGGCTATTGCGGTTACGCAGCTTAAAGTAGGTGATGGTTTAGCAGGCGACAGTCAAATCGGGCCTTTAATCGACAATAAAGCGGTAGAGAAAGTAGAAAAGTTGCTGCAAAGCGCACTGGACGATGGTGCAAAAGTGCTGTTAGGCGGCAGCAAACACAGCGCCGGCAAACAGTTTTTTCAGCCAACCTTAATCAGCGATGTTAACGCCGGTATGGCTATCAGCAAGGAGGAAATCTTCGGCCCGGTAGCGGCGCTAATGGCGTTTGATACTGAGCAACAGGCGATTGAGCTGGCCAATAGCACCGAATATGGTTTAGCTGCATATTTTTACAGCCGTGATATCGGCCGCGTGTTTCGTGTGGCGCAGGCGCTGCAGTTTGGCATGGTTGGTATTAACGAAGGCATTGTCTCCAATGCTGCAGCGCCTTTTGGCGGCATCAAGCAGTCCGGTTATGGCCGTGAAGGCTCTAAATATGGCTTGGATGATTACACCAATTTAAAATACCTGTGTTTGGGCGGGTTATGACGGCTGGAGTAGCTGCTGTGTTAATTCTTTTAACTTGTTATCAGAGTTAAAGCTGTTGAGGACAATTAGTGGGTCAATATAGAAGCAGTGAATAGGTGGGTAGAGCGAATCTAAGGTGTTGTTAGATTTCCTATCCTGCATATGAACTGTTTTGTATGCCGCTTTGCTTCCGGGGAAAATGAACGCATTTTTTATCCTGCTGTTTGGGTACACAAACTCCAGAGCCTTGGCGTAGAAAAATTGTTTTACCAGATCTTGCCAGCCAGGCGCCCCGGTCGCATTGGTTGCATCATAGTATTTTGCATCAACGATTGTGTGTGTAGCGTTGTCAGCGGACGCCAGAATGATATCAGTTCTCTGGCCTTTATTTTTGGCGGGTACAAGCTGGTTATCGGTATTCAGATAAGCCGGAGTAGGCAACTCTCCATTAAGATTCACGACATTACTTAACACCTGACTTAGCATATGCTCCCACATAACATGAAAGTATTTGATACCTATTACCGTTGTGGTTTCAAGCTGGCCGTATTCCTGTTTCAGTAGGGTTATCAGATTCTTAATCAACCATATATCCCTGTTTGAATATACACTCTTAAGCTCTGTTTCTAATTTTGCCAGCATATAGCTGGTTTTGATTGATGATGGTTTTGGCAAACTATGATCAGTGAAAATGCTTTTACCTTTAAACATCAATGCATATCGCGTATCAAGGCGTTTGATCAGGAAGGCATGAATTTTGGCTATCTCAAAGTCTGCAGAATACTTGTGTTTAGAGCCGATGTAATCGGTGTAAACAATGTTGCCGGCACTTGATACCGGGACGAACTTACTAATTGTTTTGCTCCAATCAGGTTTTCCGGTGTTGACGACTTTGATGGTGCTGCGCCTTCTGTAGATACCAAATTTTTGATAATCTTCAAGTAGTTGGTATACCAAAGACAGTTTTTCAGTTCCTACAAAGCCGATGCCGTTGTCATTATTTGTTAAGCCACTTTTGAACCTGTGATGGTACTTTCTCAGTGCATGCATCATAAGTGGGGTAAGGTATTGCTGATCCTCCCCGTTGACTGAGCGGGCGGAGTTTCTCGGCACAAACAGGTTCAGGCTATTTTTTGCAATCAATACGCCACAGAAGCTGACTTTATCGCCGGAACTGGTTGTTAGGTCATGTGACTGTATGAGCGCAGCGACTGGAGCGGGTAATCCGGCGACAGGTGTTCTGTCCTCAAAGGTCGATATTTGCCAACCCATCAGATTCACAGGCTCTGGTCATCAGCCGGAAACTGATCTGCTGCATTGCCATCAGTTGGTAACTCCGCATTACTTTCATTGTCTGCCAAGCGGATAGTAGAATCTTTAGCTTTTAACTTATCTTCAATTTTTTGGTTAAAAATGGGCTGGTGACTATTAAGCCGACTGACCAAATTGCCGAAATTCTTTATATCGCTGTGAAACAATACTTTCTGCTCGCCATGTCGCAATACGTCATCCCACAGATACAACAGCACTTTGCCTCGTAACGCATTCAGGCTGGACTGCTCATCAGCGAGCTCATTTGCAGACAGAAACCAGGGACCTAATAATCTGTCTTCCGGTATGCCACTATTTTCAAGTGCTTCATTGATTTCTCTAGCGAAATTAGCCCAGCTGATCCGGATCCCTTCTGACGTATCACTTAACGGAATGATGAATTCTCCGGCTGGCGATACTGAAAAATCAATCGCTACATACTCGAATCGCCAACGCCTTTTAAATGCGGTATCAAGCGGCATTACGGCTTGGTCGCTACTATTCATTGTGGCATATATGGACAGATTTGGTGGTAGTCTCAGCTTTTCGTTTACTATTGCTGATGGTGCTTCAGTATTAAAATGTTGCAGCAGATCAGGATCTGACAATGTAACTGCATATTTGCCTGCCCCAGTATTGTCTCTATCCAGAAGTAAAAATATCTCGCCGAATACAGCCGCTGCTGCGGCTCGGTTTATTTCTTCTATCACCAGATAAATGTGAGTATCCGGTTCGTTGTAAGCCCTGACAATTGCCCGTGTAAAGGGGCCTGGCCGAAACGCATAGCTTACGGTGTCTTTAAGCATAGAAGGCTTCAAGCAGCCAACAAAATCGCTATATTGAGTATCAGGGTGGAATACCATTTTGAAGCTATTGGCGTCATGGCATTTTTGCTCTATCTGGTGGCTTTTACCAACGCCGGGTGCACCGTAGTAAATTACATTCTCAGCACATACCTGTTCAGTCGCTGAGCGTGTTGCAGTGATCATGGTTTCTTCTTGTTTTTGCAATTCGCTGAACCGCGTGCGTAATGCGGGGCTGGATTTAAAAGCTTTAATTACGTTCAGCAGTTTAGCGGAGTTATTCACCACAACACGGCAAGCAAGTGCAAGGCAGGAGTCGTATACATCAGATCTGTCCAGTGTTTTGCCTTGGGTTGCTGAGCTTTGCTTTTGTTGTTTAAACCACCAGTTTTTATCGGACAAGAATTTAATAAACAGTAGTTTTTCTTCTTGTTCAGGAAAAAGCTGAGCAACAGCTTTTACAAAACTCTGTGCTATGGGGTCATTGGCCGAATTCCAGTCGGCTGAGGGTAATTTTTTCAGGTATTCGCTAATTTCGCCGGGTGTTGCACCCTGTTCTTTGACCAGTTGTTTAAGTTCTTCTAACTTGTCTTTGTATTCATCAAGTGCAGCTGATAGCAGATGAAAACAGTCCCCATACCAAAGAGATGATGTCGGCAGATCAGCTCTTATGTGGTCTGAGTTAATCATCTGGATGGAAAATGGATGAACAACAATACTGGATTTTGCATCAACTTTTTCCAATGCCATCTTAAGTTCTGCTGCGATGCTGTTGTCCAGCCTAATGTCCGAAGAGTGCGGCAGTGCGTCGAACCTGGCACGGCAGGATGCTATTATATTTTCCAAATTTTTAAGCAAAGTTCCCTCTCAAATTACTTGTCTGATCATTTATACAGTGATAATCTCGCCAGGATAAAAACCGGATAAGATTTGTAAAATGAAAAACGCTGATGAAATTGATGCTATAGCAGAAAGAATAAAAAGTACACGCGAAAAACTGGGACTGGGCCGCACTGAATTTGCCAATTTATTAGGGCTTGGCAAAGCCGGTGAGAGGACAATCAGAGGCTGGGAAACAGGTGAACACATGCCAACACAAAACAAAATTGATGCAATAGAAAATCTCGGAAACCAACTGGCACAAGAATTTGCAGAGGCGCCGTTTCGCACAGATGATAAAAGCAGCTTCAGGTTTATTGATTTATTTGCCGGTATTGGCGGTATTCGCCTGCCGTTTCAGCGGGCCGGCGGTAAGTGTGTGTTTACCTCGGAGTGGGATAAGTTTGCGCAAAAAACCTATGCCGCGAACTATGGTGAAATCCCTAACGGTGACATTACCCAAATAAGCGCCCGTGATATTCCGGACCATGACATTTTGCTCGGCGGCTTTCCGTGCCAGGCCTTTAGCCAGGCTGGGTTAAAAAAAGGCTTTAGCGATACCCGCGGCACCATGTTTTTTGAGATCCAGCGTATTTTAGTCGAAAAACGGCCGAAAGCGTTTTTGCTGGAAAACGTAAAACAGCTAAAAGGCCATGACAAAGGCCGTACTTTAAAAACCATCTTACAAATTTTACGCGGTGAGCACAGCGACGCCGTGCCGGATGATATCCCGCTCAGCGAAGAAGCGCGCCATGCGTTATCTGACAAGCTGAATTATTGGGTTGATTTTAAAGTGCTGCGGGCCGCAGATTTTGGTGCGCCGCAAAACCGCGAGCGGGTGTTTATTGTCGGCTTTGATAAAAACCATTTTGGTGAGCTGGATTTTGCTTCACTGTTCCAATGGCCGCAAGCACCGAAAACCCCAACCCGCGTCGGTGATATTTTGCAGGATTTATCCGGCCTGACAGGGGCACAAGACCGATACACCATTTCTGATAAGTTATGGGCCGGGCACCAAAAGCGCAAAGCAGAACATCAGCAAAAGGGTAATGGCTTTGGTTATTCGTTGTTTAGCGCAGAAGATGCCTACACCAATACCATTAGCGCCAGATACTACAAAGACGGTTCGGAAATTCTGATTGAACAAACCGCTTTGGGTAAAAATCCGCGCAAGCTTACACCCAGAGAATGCGCCAGGTTGCAGGGCTTTCCGGAGCAATTTATTGTTGATGCGGTATCGCACGGCCAGATTTACAAGCAGTTTGGTAACTCGGTGTGTGTCAAAGTAGTCGACGCCGTGGCACAAGCGATGATGCGTTTTATCAACAGTGCGCAAGCGCGCAAAAACAACGCCGCCTGACGGATGCGCCTTGACCGACGTACATGATGTCGCCACCCGCAGCCGCAACATGGCGGCAATTAAAAACAAGCATACTCAACCGGAAATATGGCTGAGAAAACAGCTGCATGCCGCCGGTTTTCGCTACCGGCTGAATGTGGCAACACTGCCGGGCAAACCCGACCTGGTGTTAGCCAAATACCGTGCGGTAATTTTTGTCCAGGGCTGTTTCTGGCATCAACACAACTGTGCGCAATTTCACTGGCCGAAAAGCCGCGTTGACTGGTGGCGCGCTAAAATCACCGCCAATAGGCGGCATGATGAAATGGTACAAGACAAACTGCGCGAGATGGGTTGGCGCGTACTGTTGCTGTGGCAATGCGCCATTAAAGGCCGTACCCGATTGCCGCAACAACAGCTGTTAGCACAAATTAATGACTGGATCCGCAGCGGCGGCTCATTTGCTGAGCTACCGCCGGCGGACAGTATCTAAACTGCCCTTGCTTTACATCATTACGGATAAACTCCGTTAGCCGGTTACCTCTGCCGGCAATGGTGCCTCAGCGCGGTATGAAAGGTCATCGTAGTAAAACCGTTTAAATCTGCGGATCAACGCCAGCGATATTTCATCTTCTTTAAGTAATCGTTGCGTAACGTTCATGTTGGCAGCGCGCAGTATTTCCGCATGTTTTGTCAGTGCCGCTTCTGCTTTAGCTAAATCGCCATCAAAATCGGCGGGTACGGTGCCCAACAAATTCACCTGATATTGCTCGGTATCTTTAAGTTCTGCAAATGGCAGAATTTCAACATACATACCCGACAACACGCTATTGGCCTTTTTAATCTTGTCGCGAAGCGCACCCCTTGGGTCTGCTGCATCAATTCTGTTGTTAAACGTAGTGGGCAGTGCAGGGCGGGAATAACGCGCGGCCAGCCAATCAGCAAAGTTGCGCACGTCGTACTCTTCCATCTGTTTATCTGTATCAGGAACGAACCCTTGCAGAAGCGCTTTAGGCACGAAGTGCTTTTCGAATGCCTTTATTTCAATGTATTTTTCAGAGGACATACCCGCGCCGGGCTGACGCTGAATAAATTTGGTGTGAAGAAGGCGGGCGTTTTTATTGTGCTGGTAGTTACCGTTCGGTTTATCAATTAACCTTGCCGCATACACTTCAACATGCGGGTCCAGTTCCAGGTTATTGTTGGCAATATCACAGGATTGCGAGGCGACAATCAACACAAAGGGCTGTTTGATTGTCGCACCAATTTCTGTACAAATCCTGATTGCGTCAGCGTCGCTAAATAGTGTGCCTTGCTGCCATCCATTTTGCTCCAGGACGCTGCCAATCATGCCGGTTGCCTCCTTTACGCAAAGGGATCCGCCAGCGACCTGGCCGGCCGGTGTTGCAGGCTCAGTCGGGTGCCGGCAAACAACAAGGTATTTTGGTTTGCACCATTTCGCAGCAGTTCAAGCAGGGTTTTCCCCTCTAATACCGGCGTGTTCAGCAATTCAGTTGGTTTGGGTAAGCCACTCTTAGCCCACTCATTAGCCGTAAGCTGTAACTCATGGAGGCGATTAAGTGTGGCAACACGTGGTGCTGAGCTGCCATCCATCCAGTTATAGATACTCTTACGTGTGCTACCAATAACCTCAGCCAATTGCTCTTTGGTTAAGCCGAAGGTGGTGCTTATTTTTTCAATCGCTACGGCAAGCGAATTACCTTTGCTGATAACAAAAGACACCTTTGCACCACTGGGCGACTGGCTGTAACTAACGGTAGCAGTGCCACCAGAGCCTTTTAGTACACCGGGTATAGCGTAGCCAACCTCGTCTTTAACCAAATTAATGGACGTAGGCATCCGCCGGTAACTGAGGCTTAGTTGCTGCCAGTCTGGGCAATCAATATACCCATCTGCGGTTACGACCATTTCGTTTCCCTCGCATAGTCCGTGGTTACCTGCCAAAAAGCTGCCCTTGATGCTTCATGCAGGGCATCTAATCTTGTCAGTGCTTGTTCAAGCGCAAATGTTACCGACTCCTCGCCCGCTTCCCAGATGTGATCAAAATCCAGAATCAACCGCTCGGTAGCAGCCTGATCACGAACAATTTGCACCGGAACATTGTCAATATCGGGTGGGCAAGTCAGCGGCATTACACCAAACCAGGAGCGAATACACAGGGTTCCGGTGTGGGTTTTAATATAATTTTCCGTTTTTAAATGACGGGTGCTGCCAAGGCCTTGCGTTGTTGCAGTTGGAATAAATTTCTCATCAACCAACTGAGAAAACTGCTCGTTGTTTTCTGTGGTGACTAAATCGCAGTAGCGCAGGCCGATACGTAAAAGTAATGAGGGCTCCACTATTTCAATCACTGTTTGCAGCGCATTTCTGCACGCATCGGCAAAACCATCAAAGCGCGGATAGTCATTGGTAAAATACACCAGCTTATCCTGGCTAATATCTATCGCATGTTTTTTATCGCCGGAGATAAATGACCAGCGATGGCTCGACGAAATCTCAAACTGATCCGCTTGCACGTGGATAGATTGCTCAGTACTTTTTCTGAACGTAGGGTACTGCCTGCGCAACGCTTCCTGCAGTTGCGGAATATACTGCTCAATTTGCAGGATCTGCGAAAAACGAAATTCGACAAGCACCAGTTTAAGCGGCTGATTTTCAAGCTTTCTGTATTCAGTCACACCCGTTATCCTTTTGGTTTAGCTAACAGCGGCATAAATTATACATGAAATTACACACTGCAACTATCAATCTATGTGACAACCGGGTTTTAAGCAAGTTTCACTGTCATAGTACAGGCAACTGTGCATTTAAAGCATTGGCTACAGGTGCATATCGCTATACCATAAGCGGCAAATATAATCGGCCAGGCTATTAGTGTTTAGTAAGCTTGAGCCGACGCAGTAATACCTAATTTGAGAGCACCATGACTGAAGATCAAAAAAAGAAGCTGGAACAGAAACTGTGGAATATTGCCAACGAACTGCGTGGCAAAATGAATGCCGACGAGTTCAGAGATTACTGTTTAGGCTTTATCTTCTTTAAATACCTGTCTGAGAAACTGCATAACTTCGCCAATAGCATTCTGGCAGAAGATGGTATCGATTTTCTGCAGATCGATGAAGGCAGTAGCGATGGCGAGGAAATGCTGCATGCTATTAAGGAAGAAGCAGTACAGGAGCTGGGTTACTTTTTAAAACCATCTGAGCTGTTTAGCAGTATCGCCAAACGCGGCGCACACAAAGCCAGCGATGATGACGATGACGTGGTGGTAGATACGTTTATTTTGGACGACTTAACTCGGGTGCTGAACAACATTGAGCACTCCACCATGGGTACCGACAGCGAAGAAGACTTTGACCACCTGTTTGAAGATTTGGACCTGACATCAACCAAACTAGGCCGCACGGCGGATGCCAAAAATAAGCTGATTGCCAAAATAATGCTGCATTTAGACCGCATAGATTTTGCGCTCAGCGACAGCGAAAGCGATGTACTGGGAGATGCCTACGAATACCTGATCGGCCAATTTGCGGCCGGTGCCGGTAAAAAAGCCGGTGAGTTTTATACGCCGCAGGCGGTATCAACGGTTCTGGCGAAGTTGGTGACATTAGGTAAAAGCCGGTTAAAGTCGGTATACGATCCAACCTGCGGTTCGGGTTCTTTGTTGCTGCGCGTAGCCAAAGAAGTAGAACACGTTGGCGATTTTTACGGCCAGGAAATGAACCGTACCACCTACAACCTGGCACGGATGAATATGATTTTGCACGGTGTGCATTATCGTAATTTTAATTTGCAGCAGGAAGACACGCTGGAACAGCCACAGCACCTGGACTTTAAGTTTGAAGCGGTGGTCGCTAACCCACCATTTTCGGCGCAGTGGAGTGCCAACAAAATATTTGAAAGCGACGATCGCTTTGCCCAGTACGGCAGGCTGGCACCGGCGTCAAAAGCTGATTTCGCCTTTGTACAGCATATGCTGTATCAGCTGGACGACAACGGTACCATGGCGGTAGTACTGCCGCATGGTGTACTGTTCCGAGGTGCCGCCGAAGGCCATATCCGTAAATACCTGATAGCCGAGCGCAACTGGTTAGATGCGGTAATAGGCCTGCCGGCAAATATCTTCTACGGCACCAGTATTCCAACCTGCATTCTGGTGTTTAAAAAATGCCGTGAGAACCCGGACAATATTTTGTTTATTGACGCCAGTGGCAGCGATCATTATGAGAAAGCCAAAAACCAGAATTATCTGCGTACGCAGGACATCGACAAGATTATCGACACCTACCGTGAGCGTAAGGAAGAGCCGAAGTACAGCCATATTGCCACGTTAGCGGAAATAGCCGAAAACGATTACAACCTTAATATTCCGCGCTACGTTGATACTTTTGAAGAAGAGGAGCCGGTTGATTTAGCAGCCGTGGCAAAAGAGATTAAACAGCTGGATAAAGACATGGTGGATATCGATCAAGCCATCCGTGATTTTTGCAAAGAGTTGGGAATAGAGGCGCCGGTTTGATGAGTAAAGTTATTGAGCGTGCCCCAAAACTTCGATTTCCTGAGTTCTCTGGTAACTGGAAGTTAAAAAAACTCGGTGATTACCTTCAACCTTATGTTGAGAGAGTTCCCGCACCGACGGATTTGCCTGTTTACAGTTCAACCAGAGAGGGACTAAAACCTCAGAATGAGTATTACAACAATCGTGAGTTAGCGAACGAAGGTGAATACGGAGTAGTTCCACAGGGATATTTTGTATATCGACACATGAGTGATGATTCAACTTTCAAATTTAATATCAATAAATTAGAAACCCCTCTTGCAGTAAGTAAAGAATATCCTGTTTTCACCACAAAAGATTTAGATTCTGACTTCCTATTGCTTAAGCTGAATAATGGCAATGATTTTAAAAAATATGCGGCTATTCAGAAAATGGGAGGGACAAGAACACGGCTTTATTACAAAAATCTATCCGCTTGGAATACTTTGCTTCCGGAGCAGGATGAGCAAGTAAAAGTAAAAGATTTTTTATTGTCCATAGAAAGTGCGATATTAAATTGCAGAAAAAAAATAGAACTAGAAGAAAATTTCGTGGCTGGATTAGCGAGCCGTATTTTCTCTGGGGAAGTTCGCTTTAAAAAGCCAGATGGAACGAACTACCTTGACTGGCAAGATTGTGAACTCGGTAGTTATTTATTGGAACGCAGCGAAAAAGGTCACGCAGACTTAGAGTTGTTATCCGTTACATTGTCCGATGGAGTTATCAGTCGTAGTGATGTAGAGGGAAAGAACAATGCTAGTGAAGATAGAAGTAATTATAAGCGCGTTCTTCCGGGAGACATTGCGTACAACTCTATGCGTATGTGGCAAGGTGCGAGCGGTTTATCCTCGATGGAGGGAATTGTTAGTCCTGCCTATACCGTTTTAACAACAAAAAGTAATGCAGATCCGTTGTTTTTTTCATACTTTTTTAAGCATCCATCTGTCATTTTTATTTTTAAGAGATACTCGCAAGGGTTGACCTCAGATACATGGAATTTGAAATTCCCGACATTGTCTAAGATTAAGTTCAAGCTGCCTGTAGAAAAAAGTGAACAGGAAAAAATTTCTTCGATGCTATTAAGTTTTGAAACTCGGATAAAATTGCTGAATGAAAAAAGAGATAAGCTTATTTATTTCAAAGGCGTTCTGATAAATGAGCTTTTCGTTTAGGAACGCTGATGCAAAAAACCAAATCTTTTTTGAAGTTGAATGTAAGCAGTTTTGAACGATATTTGAACTTTGAAGATCACAGAGTTTATTACTATGCAATTGAAGAAAAAATAACCCCCGATAATTGCATTGAAACATGCAAAGCTCTAATTGAAGGGATAGCGAAGACAATTCTTGGTCAATTAGATTTGAAGAGCGCTGAAGTCAGAAGTCGGTTCAGCAATCATGAGTTGATTGCGTTAGAAAGCACAATGAGCAAAATGCTAGGGAATGGTGAGGATTTTCAGGTACTTTATAGACAAGCAATACTTGTTCTAGCTGCCTTTCATCACTCGTGTGAAGAAGAGTTGATGCAAGCACTCGGTAAAGATTTTTTTAAGTTTTTTGCCAAGCTTAGGAATCGTAGAGGCGACATTTCTCATGGTAGAGAGGCGCCTAAACCAGAAAAAAGCTCAAAAAACTTAGCTGAAATGATTGTTCAGATTACAGACATCATTGCTTTCCACATGTTAGAAGTCTTGTCGCTAATTGATTTCGAAAAGGACAAGGCAGAAAACGAGGATTTCACTATTGCTGAGTCATTCTTTGTAAAAGAGCCGGAACAATTAGAGACTATCAGTGAGTCAGAGCGCAACGTAAGAGATTTTAACGACTTTCTTGACGAACAGTACCCATACGAAGGCAAGATAAGATTTAGTATGGCATTGTATCAACAATATAAAGACGACTATAAAATCCAGTTTAAGGAGTTTATGGACGGTAAAGAGATTCTGACGGATAGTGATGAGTAACGTAATACAAAACGGTATACACAGATATTTTGCTAGGGTTCTCTATGACTGACGATATTCGCTGGAAGCAACGGCTGCAAAACTGGAACCGGGCGTTGGCACAGCTGACCAAGTTTATGCAGCGTGATGCGCTTAACGAGCTGGAAGAACAGGGGCTGATTCAAAGCTTTGAATATAACCATGAGCTGGCCTGGAATACCCAGAAGGACTTTTTGCAGGATCAGGGTTTTACCGAATTATTCGGTTCGAAAAACGTAGCGAAAAAAGCCTTTGAAATTGGCCTGATTAAAAACGGTGAGCTGTGGCTGGATATGATTAAAAGCCGCAATTTAACGTCGCATACCTACAACGAAGCTGTTACCCGGCAAATAGTAGACGCCATAGTGCATCAGTATTTTGCCGAGCTATGTGAGCTAAATACTAAGTTAAATAAATTAGCGGAAAAAGATTAATGTTAACTGAGAAGTCCGGCCTGCCGCCAAGCACCATTGACGCTATTAAAACTGCACTGGCGCAATTCCCCGCTGTCAGCTCTGCAGTGCTTTACGGCTCTCGTGCCAAGGGTACCTACCGGCCAGGCTCGGATATCGACCTTACATTACACACTACAGCCGATGCGCCTGAAAATCTGTTGCTGAAGGTGATTACAGCACTGGACGAGCTGAATATTCCTTACAGTTTTGATATATCGCTGTATCACCATATCGATAACACAGCGCTAAAAGAGCACATTCAGCGGGTGGGTATTGAACTGTACAACTCTGCCAGTTACCGCGCTGCGGTGCAGCAAAGCGAAAGCACTCAGCGCTATCTTGAGGAGCAGCATCAGTCTGAAGCACAGCTGGAAGCCAAACTGGTAAAGCAACTGACGGGGCTGGGGTATCAGCAGGTTAGCATTACTAATGCGGATGAGCTAAGAGCCAACTTAAAGCGGCAGCTGGAAATTCATAACAAAATTGAGCTAAGCCACGGCGAGTTCAATAAAATTGTTAACCATCTGGATAAAGGCAATGTGTTTGTTCGTGCCAAAACACTGCGCGACCGCTTTTTACTGAGCCGTGATGATGGTTCCAGCTGTTATATCCAGTTTTTTAACAGTCTGCATTGGTGCCAAAACCAGTATCAGGTTACCCAGCAGATTACTCAGCAAGGCAAATATCAGAACCGTTACGATGTCACCTTACTGATCAACGGCTTGCCGTTGGTACAAATAGAGTTGAAGCGCAGTGGAATAGAGCTGCATGAAGCTTTTAACCAGATTAACCGCTACCAGCGGCACTCTTTCTGGAGTGAAGGCGGCCTGTTTAACTATGTGCAGCTGTTTGTTATCTCCAACGGTGTAAACACCAAATATTACGCCAATAACCGCAAGCAGGATTTTAAACAAACCTTCTTCTGGGCGGATTTCGACAACACGTTAATCACTGAATTAACGGCGTTTGCAGATGCGTTTTTAGAAAAATGCCATCTGTCGAAAATGATCAGCAAATATATAGTGCTGCATGAATCTGACAAATTGCTGATGGTGCTGCGGCCTTATCAATATTACGCGGTAGAAGCGATAGAAAAACGGGTGAAAGAAGGCCGCAAAAATGGTTATATTTGGCACACCACCGGCAGCGGTAAAACCCTTACCAGTTTTAAAGCGGCGCAGCTGCTGACGGAACTGCCCAAGGTTGATAAGGTCGTGTTTGCGGTAGACCGGGCAGACCTGGATTACCAGACTACGCGTGAATTTAACCATTTCAGTGAAGGCAGTGTCGATGGCACCAGCGATACCGCTGCTTTGGTAAAACAAATGGCGGGCAGCAATAAGTTAATTGTTACCACCATTCAAAAGCTCAATAGCGCTATTAAAAGCAGTAAGCATGAAAAAGCGATGACTGCACTTCGAGATAAAAGAGTGGTGTTTATTTTTGACGAATGCCACCGCTCACAATTTGGCGATACGCACAAAAGTATTGTTGGCTTTTTTACCAAAGCGCAGCTGTTTGGTTTTACCGGTACGCCAATTAAAAAAGATAATGCGGTAAGTGTGCAGGGCATTAAACGCAGAACCGAAGACTTATTCACTGAACCATTGCATAAATATCTGATTAACAATGCGATAGCTGACCATAACGTACTGAAGTTCTCTGTTGAATATTGGGGCAAACCGGTAGCAAATGAATCTGCCACGGCAGATGAGCAGGTCAGCAGCATTGATACGCAGGAGTCTTTTCTTAAAGATACCCGCATTGAGCAGAACGTCGATTGGATTATTGCTCATCATAATCGTAAAACCCATAACCGGCAGTTTTCTGCCATGTTGTGCGTTAGTAGCAAAGAAATGCTTATTAAGTATTACGATATTTTTAAGCAAAAACAATTGGATGGTAAGCATGATCTTAGAGTCGTCACCATTTTTACCTACGCGGCTAATGAGAGTGATGAAGAAGCCAATGGCCTGATAGGTGAACCTGATTTTGATATTAAAACTGACGACAGCAAGTATGCCGATAGTCGCGAAAAGCTGGAGCAGTACGTTGCCGACTACAATGCGCTGTATCAAACCCAGCATTCTGTAAAAGATAGCAAAGCGTTTTACAGCTACTACAAAGATATTGCCAAGCGCATGAAAGAGCGCGACAAAGAAAATTTTCAGGATAAAGATCGCGCCGACATCTTGCTGGTAGTAAATATGTTTTTAACCGGCTTTGACGCGAAAAAGCTTAACACCTTGTATGTGGATAAAAACCTTAAACATCATGGTTTAGTTCAGGCGTTTTCCCGCACTAACCGCGTGCTGGGTGAGCTAAAATCACAAGGCAATATTGTTTGTTTCAGAAACCTGAAACATAACACCGATGAAGCCATTGCGCTGTTTAGTGACCCTAATTCCAGTGAGAAAGTGTTGCTGGAGCCTTATGAGCACTATGCCGCTGAATTTAACCTGGCGGTAGACAAATTACAGGCGCTTGCAGCAAGCGCGGATCAGGTGAATGAATTACAAAGTGAAAGCGAGAAGCTGGAATTCGTTAAACAGTTCCGCCAGTTGATCCGAACCTTAAACAAGCTCAAGTCTTTCACTGAATTTGACTGGAAAGATCTGCAGCTTGCTCAGCAAGAGTTTGAAGATTATAAGAGTAAGTATTTGGATATTTACGATTTTGCTCACAAAAAAGAGCCCGGCGCGTCGATTTTAGAAGAAGTCGATTTTGAGCTGGAGCTGATCCACCGTGACGAAGTAAATGTCGACTACATCTTGAATTTACTCAGCCAGTTGCAGAAAAGTCAGGCGAAGGCTGGTACAGCAGCCAGCGCTGACAGCACTACACAGCAAGTGCTTAACCTGCTGGCGAAAGAAACGCAGTTGCGCAGTAAACGCGAGCTGATAGAAAAGTTTATTGCCGACTATATGCCGAAATTATCGCCGCAGCAGGATTTACGCGATATTTTTACCGGCTTTTGGCAGCGGGAAAAACGTTTCGCTATTCATCAGTTATGTGAACGCGAGCAGCTGAATAAAGAAGCTGTATATCAACTTCTTGATGATTACAGCTTTACCGGTAAAGACCCACTGCGTGAGCAAGTATTTGCGGCCCTGAATTACCGGCCGAAACTGCTGGAGCGCAAGCAAATTTACGAGCGCATACTTCATGATTTAAAAGAGATTATTCAACGCTTTGAAGATCACACTGGTGCCTATGAAACCGGCGAGGAGCCGGGTGAGTATGAGTTTATTAGTCACTATGTACATCGACTGGGTGACTATGAGTTATTTTTTGCTGACGAAGTAAAAAAGTCCCGCTATGCCCATCAGCTGGCACGTTTTAGCATAGTGCTGGATAAACCTTATCAGGACGGCTTGCCCAGCTTGGCAGCTTATCCGGTTGGCAGTAACTTGTTAGGGCACGGCATCGCTAGTGAGGTAATGTTTGAGGACTACCTGCAGCTTACCAAGCAGTTTCAACAAACGTTAAGCCAGTACGGTTTTGAGTTCGATAGCAGTGAAAACTTTAAAGACGGTAGTGTATTCTGGGCGCTTGCAGAAGCGCGTGAAGGCAGTATCATTCTTGAGTTTGTTCTCGTTGTATGGATAACAGGCAAGGTAATAAATGGCGTGATGGACTTTTTGCAGAAATATAAAGGTTCTGCTGAAGGGTTAGACCGGTTGAAATCAGATATCACAACACACTTTATTGCGAAAACCGATGATTCAGCTAAACAAACTAGCATAATTATTACTGAGGATATTGAAGAAGAATTAAGAAAACTGCGTAATAAAAAACATTAAACAGCAGGTTGCTGATTGAACCTGCTATTTAACTGGTGATAGCTTTGCGTTTATTCCACGTTTTGGATCTGCTCGCGCATCTGCTCGATTAATACTTTAAGCTCTACCGCGGCATTAGTAATTTCAGTGCTGATGGCTTTGGACGACAGCGTGTTGGCTTCGCGGTTAAACTCCTGCATCATAAAATCGAGACGCCTTCCGCAGGCGCCGCCTTTTTTCAGCGTGTGGCGGGTTTCTTTGATGTGGGCATCAAGCCGGTCGAGCTCTTCGGCGACGTCAGATTTTGAGGCTAAAAACGCCATTTCCTGCTCCAAACGGCCTTGTTCAATATCGGCTTTAATTTCGTTTAAGCGATTTACAATGCGATCGCGCTGCCATTGCATGGCTTGCGGCAGGTGCGTGCGCACAAAGGCCACTTGCTCGCCAATGGCGGTTAAGCGCTGTTGGATCATACCTTCAATGGCGTCACCTTCGCGGCCGCGGCCGGCTAAGAAATCTTGTAGGGCAGCGTCAAAACCTGTCAATAGTTCGCCTTGCAGCGCGTCTAAGTCTTCAGTTGGTGTTTCCATTACGCCTGGCCAGCGCAGTATGTCGGCAATATTTAATTGCGCTTGCGGCGCTTTTTGCAGTAACTGTTGGGCTTTTTGCAGCAGTTGCTCGGCGAATACTTCATTTAAGGTTAGTTCGCCGGCGGCCTGGTTGGCGTGGTAGCGCAGGTTTACTTCAATTTTGCCGCGCTGCAGGGCGTTGCGCAGTTTGTCGCGCAGCAGGCTTTCTAAGCCGCGAAACTGCTCCGGCAAGCGAAAGTAGGATTCCAGGTAACGCTGGTTTACCGAGCGGATCTCCCACTGGGCGGTGCCCCAGCTGGCTTTGGTTTCGTGGCGGGCGAAGGCGGTCATGCTGTGGATCATAAAAGGCTCTCTGGCGACAAATAAAACCAGAGTATACCGCAGGGCAATCGAATTTGGCGAATTGATGGCTCTGAGTAACGTTAGCCCCTATAATAACCGCCATTGTTAATTTCAGGAGTGCAGCTATGCGTCCAAGTGGCAGAACCGCCAGTCAGATCCGTCCCCTTACTTTTACCCGTCAATTTACCGCTCATGCTGAAGGCTCAGTATTGGTTGAATTTGGTAATACCAAGGTAATTTGTACCGCCAGCGTAATTGAAGGTGTGCCGCGTTTTATGAAAGGCCAGGGCAAGGGCTGGATCACTGCCGAATACGGCATGCTGCCACGCGCTACCCATACCCGTAATGACCGCGAAGCGGCACGCGGTAAGCAAGGTGGCCGCACGATGGAAATTCAGCGCCTGATTGGCCGTGCGCTGCGCACGGCAGTAGATTTAAAACTGTTGGGCGAAAATACCATTACTATCGACTGTGATGTAATTCAGGCCGATGGCGGCACCCGCACTGCCTCTATTACCGGTGCTTGTGTGGCCTTAGTTGATGCACTTAACCATATGCGTGCTAAAGGTATTATTAAAACCAATCCGCTGAATTTTATGGTAGCCGCGGTATCGGTAGGTATTTATAAAGGTACGGCGGTGGCCGATTTAGATTATGCCGAAGATTCAAACGCTGAAACCGATATGAATATCGTCATGACCGAAACCGGCAAAGTGATTGAAATTCAGGGCACGGCCGAAGAAGCGCCGTTTAGCTTTGAAGAAATGCAGCAGATGATGGATTTAGGCAAGCATGCCATCCGTGAAATTATCGACGAGCAAAAGCGCGTGCTGGCTTAAGGCTGATTTAAGGTTCTGAGGTAATAATCTTTGAAGGTAAAGATCAGGCTATGAAACAATTTCAAATTGATTTTATTGAGTTTGCGCTGTCGCGCCAGGTACTTAAGTTTGGCAGTTTTACGCTGAAATCCGGCCGTACCAGCCCGTACTTTTTTAATGCCGGCTT
This sequence comes from Rheinheimera lutimaris, assembly GCF_013283795.1. Classification (GTDB taxonomy): domain Bacteria; phylum Pseudomonadota; class Gammaproteobacteria; order Enterobacterales; family Alteromonadaceae; genus Alishewanella; species Alishewanella lutimaris. The sequence goes on along the minus strand of NZ_JABSOD010000014.1, from coordinate 53,614 downwards.
GTTTAACAGCGGCGGCGATTTAGCCAAGCTGGGCCGTTTTTATGCTGCAGCGTTGCAAGACAGTGGCCTTGAATTTGATGTGCTGTTTGGCCCGGCGTATAAGGGTATTCCTATTGCTACTACTACAGCGGTAGCATTGGCGGATCATTATAACCGTGATGTGCCGTACTGCTTTAACCGCAAAGAAGCAAAAACCCATGGCGAGGGCGGCAATTTAGTTGGCTCGCCGCTAAAGGGTCGCATTATGCTGGTGGACGATGTCATTACCGCCGGCACGGCGATTCGCGAATCGATGCAGTTAATTCAGGCACAGGGCGCTGAGCTTACCGGTGTACTGATTGCACTGGACCGGCAAGAGCGCGGCCAGGGTGAGCTGTCGGCGATTCAGGAAGTGGAGCGTGATTTTAATACTAAGGTCATCTCTATTATCAGCCTGCCGGATTTAATCAGCTATTTAGCCGATAAGCCGGAAATGGCGCAGCATCTGGAAGCCGTGAAAGCGTATCGGGCGCAGTATGGGGTCAACGCGTAAGGACAACTGGGCTGCAGATTAGGGTACAGTGTCAGGAAATGCTTTCTGCACCGGCTTCAAGGATCACATCCCTGTGCCCTCTCAGCCTGCTCGGCATCCTTGCCGCTGTTCCGAAAGCACACCTGACCCTGTACCTGATGCTTCGGCCTTAGCTCGATACACAACAGCAATGAAGGACAGCAAAAATGTTAAAGCCAAACGGTGTCGGTTTAGGCCGCATTATTAAAGCCGCAAAATGCTCAATGCAGGGCTTTGCTGCCAGTTGGAAGTTTGAATCAGCCTTTCGTCAGGAAACTACCCTTGCTGTTATTTCTGTGCCGTTAGCGGCCTGGCTGGCGAATTCTGTCAGCCAGTTTGCGCTTTTGGTAAGTGTATGGTGTTTAGTGCTGGTGGTAGAGTTGCTTAACTCTGCTATTGAATCGCTTACTGACAGGGTAGGCCTGGAGCGGCATGAGCTGTCGGGCCGTGCCAAAGATATGGGTTCGGCGGCGGTGTTTGTCAGTTTAGTAATAGTGGCGCTGGTATGGGGCGCTGCACTTTATGAGCGCTTCGTTTAGCTTTTTGCTGACCGACCAATTCTTGCAATGTTAATTAAGGAAGGGATTAGGCATGCTTTCGTAGCAGCGGCATGGATGCCGCGCAGGCTGAGAGGGCACAGGGATGTGATCCTTGAAGCCGGCGAAGAAAGCATTGCCTAATCCCTGACGTTATCATCTGACCCGGCGTCGCTTAACCAAACAGTGTCTGTTGCAGTAATCCCCACTGATTAGCCCAGTGCTGGGTTGGCAAACGGGTGAAACCCGAGCGGACAAACTGACTGAGTTTACCCTCTACCGTGGCCAACAGCAGGTTAGCCAGCTCGCCTTCGTCAATATTAAAGCCTTTACCCTCACGTAGCTTACGCTCGCGCAGACATTGCTTTAACTGGGTTTCCAGCTTTTCAAACAACTGCGCTACCCGCTCTTGTAAGCGTTCCTGCTCGCCCTGCAGTGCATCACCGGTAAGTATGCGGCAAATGCCCGGGTTGCGCTCGGCAAACACCAATATCAGCTGCAGAATCAGCTCAGTGCGGCTGGCCGTGTCTTTATGCTCGTCCAGTATTACGTTAATGCGCGATAACAGCGTGTCTTCAATAAACTCGATTAAGCCTTCAAACATCCGCGCTTTGCTGGGAAAATGCCGGTACAGCGCAGCCTCAGAAACACCGACTTTTTCTGCCAGTGCGGCCGTGGTAATACGCTGGCCGTTATTGCTTTGCAGCATAGCGGCTAGGGCTTGCAGAATATCTTCTTTGCGGTTTGTACTGCGTGGTGCCGGCATTGCGTGTCCTGTAAAAAAGTAACTTAGAGTCTGGTGCAGGCGCCTGCAGCCGGAAATACTTATTTCGCCGCCTTCAAGGATCACATCCCTGTGCCCTCTCAGGCTCCGCGGCATCCATGCCGCTGCTGCATAAGTACACCGGCCTTCGGCGCCAGGTAAAACGGTGCTTTATACTAATTATGCTTTGCCGGAATGGCCGAAACCACCTTCGCCTCGCGCTGTCTGCTCAAAGCTGTCAACAATATTAAATTCGGCCTGCACTACCGGCATAAAAACCAGTTGGGCAATGCGGTCGCCCGGCTCAATGGTAAAGCTGTCACTGCCACGGTTCCACATCGATACCATTAACGGCCCCTGATAATCCGAGTCAATTAAGCCCACCAGGTTACCCAGCACTATGCCGTGCTTATGGCCCAGGCCGGAACGGGGCAGGATGGTGGCGCACAAATTAGCGTCGCCGATAAAAATCGATAAACCGGTTGGAATTAAGGTAGTTTCACCCGGCGCCAGGTTTAGCGTGCTATCTAAGCAAGCACGCAGGTCTAAGCCGGCAGAGCCCGGTGTGGCATACGCCGGTAGCGGAAACTCTGTACCAATACGCGGGTCAAGGATTTTTAAATCAATGGCTTTTTTCATTTACGGCTTAACTCTTATTTTAATGACAATTAGTATGTTGACGATAATCAGTTGGCAGAAAATTGAGCATAAATATGCTGCAATATGGCTTTGGCTAACTCAGCTTTAGGCTGCGGCGCTAATGCTTGCTCGCCATGCTGCCACACCAGGGTGACAGCATTATGATCACTGTTAAAACCCAGGGCTGTGCCGGATACGTCATTCGCACAAATTAAGTCCAGTTTTTTGCGAGCCAGCTTATCTTTGGCGTACTGCAGCAGGTTTTGCGTTTCAGCGGCAAAACCCACGGTGAATGGCCGCTTTGCAGTAAGGGCCGCTACGCTGGCGATAATATCCGGGTTTTGCACCAGCTTCAGCTCAAGAGCGCTGTCGGCTTTCTTCTTCATTTTCTCGCCGGCAACCTCTGCTACGCGATAATCGGCTACGGCCGCGCAACCAATAAAAATATCGCTCTGTGTCGCTTGTGCCAATGCAGCGTCGTGCATCTGCTGTGCTGTGGTCACATCAATACGCTTTACGCCAATGGGCGTGGCTAACTGCACCGGGCCGCTGATCAGCGTAACGTCGGCACCCATAGCTACAGCGGCAGCGGCTAAAGCAAAGCCCATTTTGCCCGAGCTGTGGTTAGAGATATAACGCACGGGGTCGATGGCTTCACGGGTGGGGCCGGCAGTGATTGTAATTTTAATGTTATTAAGTTGCTGTTCAGCTGAAAAATGTTCTTCTAGCGCGCTAACCAGCTGTAATGGCTCAAGCATGCGGCCTGCACCGGTATCACCACAGGCCTGATCACCAACTCCCGGGCCGTAAATGTAAAAATTATGTGCTGTAAGTGTGGCTAAATTCTGCGAAGTGGCTATGTTTTTATACATCTGTTGGTTCATTGCCGGCGCCACCGCAACCGGGGCAGCCGTGGCTAACACACAAGTAGTGAGTAAGTCGTTGGCTAAACCATGCGCCATGCGGGCGATAACGTCGGCACTGGCCGGGGCAATTAAGATGATGTCGGCCCATTTGGCCAGTTCGATATGGCCCATGGCAGCTTCGGCGGCCGGGTCGAGCAAACTGGTACTTACCGGGTTGCCGGATAGGGCCTGTAACGTTAGTGGCGTAATAAAGTGCTGGGCGGCGTCGGTTAAAATAACCCGCACATCGGCGCCACGCTCTTTTAAGCGGCGCACTAAGTCTGCACTTTTATAGGCGGCAATACCGCCGCTGATACCCAGTAAAATACGTTTATTGGCAAGCGTTTGCTGCATAACAGAGCCACCGGAAGTGGAAAAAACTGGCGCTAAGATAGCATGGAAACACAAATTCAGCATCAATTCAGGGAGTGATTGCATGAGTATTCGTCACTGGCCCGCCACGGAGCGGCCACGGGAAAAACTGCTCGACAGAGGCGCGATGGCGCTGTCAGACGCCGAGCTGCTGGCGATTTTTCTGCGCACCGGTATTGCCGGCACAGATGCAGTAACACTGGCAAGGCAATTATTAAATCAGTTTGGTTCGTTACGGCGTCTGCTTGGTGCCAGCCAGGCTGATTTTTGTTCGGCCAAAGGCTTGGGCGAGGCTAAGTTTGTGCAGTTACAGGCGGTGCTGGAGCTGAGTAAACGCTATTTACAGCAGCAGATACAACGCGATACTGTTTTTAACGATCCCGGTACCGTAAAGCGTTATTTGCAACATGCTATCAGTGGTGAACAGCGCGAGGTATTTTTACTGCTGTATTTAGACAGCCAGCACCGGCTGATTAAAGCCGAACCGCTGTTTTCCGGCACGATAGATGCGTCGCCGGTGTATCCGCGTATTGTAGTTCAGCAGGCTTTAGCGCATAATGCCGCCGCTGTTATTCTGGCGCACAATCATCCATCCGGCGTGGCCGAGCCCAGCCGGGCGGACAAAGCGATTACTGAACGCTTAGTTCAGGCGCTAATGTTGGTAGATATCAAGGTATTGGATCACTTTATAGTGGGCGATGCTGATGTGATCTCCTTTGCTGAGCGTGGCTGGCTGTGAAGATCTGCAGGGATCCTTGCCGGATCTCTGCGCGCGGGCGAAAGATTTCGCTTGAATAAGGCGGCTTATTCGTGTATAAATTGCGCCCTCTTGTTTTGGGGCAACCTTCTTGGCCGGAAGGGTGATGACAGCTCGAGCTGATGTAATTTTGGAGAACTATTGACATGTCTAGAGTGTGCCAAGTAACTGGTAAAGGTCCGATGGTGGGTAACCGTCGTTCACACGCCAACAATGCTACTAAGCGCCGTTTCCTGCCTAACCTGCAAACTCACCGTTTCTGGGTTGAAAGTGAAAACCGTTTTGTTACATTACGTACTTCTACCCGTGGTATGCGCATCATCGATAAGAAAGGTATCGATGCGGTATTAGCCGAAGTGCGTGCTAACGGTCACAAGGTGTAAGGAAATAAAAAATGCGCGATAAAATCCGTTTAGTCTCTTCTGCAGGCACTGGTTTCTTCTATACAACTACGAAGAACAAGCGCACCATGCCAGAAAAGATGGAAATCAAAAAGTTCGATCCTAAAGTGCGCAAGCATGTGATTTTCAAAGAAGCGAAAATCAAGTAATCGAACACAGAAACCCGGCCAACGCCGGGTTTTTGCTTTTTAAAGCCTGCCTGAGTTACTATGCCGCGTCATCTTACTGACAGGTATTATCATGATAAAACTGTCCCGTCGTAACTGGAATAACGTGCTTATTTTCGCGGTGTTGATCCTGATGTTTGCTCTGTACGGCATACCGCAGCGATTGCAGCAATTAAATACGCCGGAGCATCGGCTGATCCCGCTTGATACTGAGCTGCTGATGGTCGCCTTTGCTAACCAACGCTTAATTAAAGCAGGGCCACAATGGCAGTTGCAGCCAGCGCTGCAAAAACCGGTAGACGCAGCACAGCTGGCACTTGCCTGGCAACACAGCTTACTGACACCGGTTACAGTAGCAGCGGATAAAAGCCGTGTGCCGGTAGCCCAGGCCAGTGTGCAGTTGGTGGGGCAAAATGCGCCGCTGATTTGGTTATTGTATCCGGCCTCTGGCAGCCATGATGGCCGGTTTTTATTACAGCAGGCCGGGCAAAGCCAGTTTTATCAGTTAACGGCATCGCAGGCCGCACAATTGTTTTTAATTGATACGGCGGAGTAACCGTGCCTGAATTACCTGAAGTTGAAGTGTCGCGCCAGGGCATTAGCCCATACCTGGAAAATCAGCAGTTAGTTAAGGTGATTGCACGCCAGCGTCAGTTACGTTGGTGGGTACCGGATGAGGTATTAGCGCAAACCAACCAGCCGGTATTATCCGTTACCCGCCGCGCTAAGTATTTGCTTATTCAGCTGCCACGGGGCGATATTATTCTGCACCTGGGGATGTCCGGCCATTTAAAGGTTATCCCTTCTGGTACGCCGGCAACCAAACATGACCATATTGATTTAGTGTTAGCCAGTGGTATGGCACTTAGATTAAACGATACCCGCCGTTTTGGTGCGGTGTTGTGGCAGCAAAAAGGTGAAGTGCACCCGTTACTGGCCAGTTTAGGCCCGGAGCCACTGAGTGATAATTTTAACCTTGCGCATTTAACAGCCGCTTTTGCCAAACGCGGTAGCGCGGTAAAACTGGTGCTGATGGATAACCACGTCGTGGTGGGGGTGGGGAATATCTATGCCAACGAAGCGCTGTTTAAAGCCGGTATTTTGCCGTCTAAACCCGCCAAAGCAGTAACCCCGCAGCAGTTAGCAAAACTGCTGCCGGTGATTAAAGACACCTTGGCTGCAGCCATTAAACAAGGTGGTACCACGTTAAAAGATTTCAGCCAGGCCGATGGTAAGCCCGGCTATTTTGCCCAGCAGTTACTGGTGTATGGTCGTGGTGGCCAGCCTTGTGTCAGTTGTAGTAAAAACCTGACGGAAATCCGTCTGGGGCAGCGCAGCACCGTATTCTGTGCCAGTTGTCAGCAGTAACTCAGAAGGTCTTAGTGGCAGTAACCCGGAATTCAACAGAGTTCAGATTGTCGTTGTCAGTGAGTGCTTTAGTGATGTCCATATGGAGCATCGTACCGCGGCTGGAGTGATTTGACAGCAAGCGTACACCGGCCCCTAAGCCAACCAGGGTTCCCCCGGAGGACGTATTGGCGTCCTGCTCATCGGTTTGCCAGATTTTGCCGGCATCCAGATAACCGGCAAAAGCGACATCCAGCAGCTGCCACAGTGACCAGTCGGTAAAATGGCGATATTCCGCCGTGACAACTGTGCGGGCTTCGCCACCGCGAAAATACTCCGGATAAGCGCGAAGCTGATCATCGCCGCCGATATACAGCGGCTCATCACGAAACAGGTTTTCGCCTTTATCCAGCGCCAGCTTACCGACCAGGCTGCTGTAATCACCGAGCTGCTTCACCAATTGCCAATGCGTGCTGAATAAATACTGGGTTTGTTCAAACTCGCGTTGTGTCCAGCTGACGTCAGAGAGCAACCAAAGATCATTTGCCAGTTGCCAGTTTTTTGCTGCACTAAGCTGCCAGAATATCGCATTGACATCCGCACCAAGTGCTTTGCTGTGCTGTCCCAGCCGGGCATTGAGCTGCCAACCAAAGTTAAAATCTTCTGTGCGGTTAAATGATTGGATATTAAATAGTTTTTTGTAATCTGCCTGAACAAACTCATACTCCAGCCAGTAGCCGGTTAAATTGCGGTTCTCCGGTGCGCCGAATAAAGTGTCGCTGATTTCATAGAACTTGAAGTTATCCAGTTCGAATGCAGCTTTTAAACGGTGGATATTATTACTGCTGAAATTCAGCTTATAACCAAATTCGGCTTTGGCATGATTATGCTGGCGCTGGTACCGGTTATATTCGTCGCCGGCATCATATTCAATAATATCTTCTGACACGCGGTTAATTTCAAAGCCTAATGCCCACGGAGACGCTAAGCGGTAAAATGGCCGGTTTATACTGAGCTGATAGTTGTTGCCGTCACTGTTTTTGCTGTAGCCCAGTGCACTGTTCCAGAAGCTGCCAAACATATTTGGCGAGAAGAACATAAAACCTAACCCGGTGCGCTCACTTTCATGTTTATATTCCAGATTCAGGCGGTTACCGGTGCCAAGCAGGTTATCTTCTTCAAAGCCGATAGCACTTTTGCTGCGTCCGCCTTCACTGGAAAAGTCCAGTGTGGGCAGCAACGACCAGTTATCCCAGGTGGCAACATTAACAATAACGCTGTTGCTGTCAGCGCAATAATGGCTGATGCGTACCTCAGCTTCGCGCAGGTAGCGCCGGCTGCGAAGTAAACGTTCTGTTTCAGCTAAATCGTCCAGATGCAGTTTATCGCCCGCCTGAAACAGTAAATCATCTGCCAGCACAGACTCGCGGGTAACGGTATGGGTATAGTTAGCGAACTCATGCAACCAGAAAGAATCTTTGTCGGTCACGTCAAATACATTATTGGGGCTGTAAGTGACGCTATGTATGGTGACGTCAGACTCGTTGACCAGAAACTGATTATCAGCCACGGCCTGACACTCTGCCCGGACATATCCGGCAGAGAGCAGCAGCAGGGCGGAGCTGACGGTTAGTTTCATGATTCACTCCATTGAAGGTATCAGTCGAGAGTAGTGTACTTACCTTAAGGTAACATTAACCTTGTTAGGTGTCAGATATTTAGCTTAAGTTTTGTCGGCTGCGCCCTCGTTAACCTGAGTCTGCAGCAGTGAATTATTTATCTGGTTAAAGTGTACCGTGCGCTGCGGAAAGGGTATTTCTACGTCGGCTTTATCGAACGCCAGTTTGACCTCTTCCTGCAGGCTGTTGCGCAAATCGCGAAAATTCTCCCGTTTGCTCCAGACAGAAAACTGGATGTTCAGCGCTGAATCACCAAAACCCAGAAATAAAAACATCGGGTTGGGCTCGTCCAGACAAAGTGGGTTTTTATCAGCAACATCCAGTAATATTTTACGCACTGTGGCGATCTGCTCTTTGTATGCGACGCCCAGTAACAGATCAAAACGGCGGATCGGAAAGCGGGTCAGGTTTGTTACTTCGCTTTTAATCAGGGTTTCGTTTGGAATGCGGACAAACAGGTTGTCAAAAGTACGTAGCTTCACCGACAGCAAATCAATCGACAGCACCTCCCCCGTGGTATTGCCCACCTTTATCGTATCGCCCAGTTTAAACGGCTGCTCGCCAATCAAAAATAAACCGCTTATAAGGTTTGATGCTGAGGTTTGTGATGCAAAACCCAGCGCTACCGACAACACACCGGCCGCACCCAATAGTACACTTAGAGAAAAGCCAAGCTGTTTCAGGGCCGACGCGACAAACAACGCAACAATCAGCCAATACAGCAGCCGTTTAAACAATACAATATGATGCTGGGAGAAGTTTTTACTGAAAAACCGGGTGACGGCGCGTGATGCCATACTGGCACAGATAAAACCTGCCAGCAGCAGGATAGAGGCCTTAATGATATGGCCGATATGTTCGCTTTGCAGCCACTGTAGTAATGACTCTGTCATAGATCCTCCGGGTTAATCACTGAAGATATCGGTAAAAGCGCGCACCAGGCTGTGCTTCTCTGGTTTTTGTACAGGCTCTGACAGCAGGGTTGCGCCCTGAGCCTCAGCTGCTGATAGTTTGCCGGTGCGGAAGTGCGCTAATGCCTGCAAGCCTTCATGGCTGAGCGTCACCGGATCTGTCCAAAGGCTACCGTCAGGTAAAGCGTATAATGCGAGAAAAGGTACAGGGATACTGAGTTTGTCTATCGACAACATCTGAGTTGAGCGGTTATGCACCGTTACCGGTGTCACAGCCCGGTGCGGTCGCAGTGATAACTCTGCTTTAGCATGACGGGCATGGGTTTTATCGGCATAGCACAGCTCACCTATCTGGGTAGACGGGCCAAACCAGGTGTCAGATAAACGCTGAACCGCTATGTTTTGTAGTAACATGTCAGGCTGAGTAAGCATCACACTTAATGATACCGGCGAGCTGATATACAGCGTAGTCTGCTCGTTCGGTGGCAGATTAACCGGTTGTATGGTTTTGACCACGACCGGTCTGTCCATCAGGCGGGGCAACAGCTGATAGTTGGCGGGACTTAGGCTGATTAAATAGCGCTGGCTGGTCAGGTGCAGCGGGATCACGCTGATGTCGGTATGGCACGGCGCCTGTTGCATGTCTTCTGTACTGTATTCGTGAGCCAGCAACCATTGCTGGCGTTGGCGCTGTAAATAGATATTCAGCGGGCCCAGCCGGTAGTGCCTGCAGGCATCGATGGCAAGTTCTTGTGGCTGCCACCAGGAGCAAGGATTGTTGTGCGTGTTTGGCATCTGATCACACCTATTATGCTTGATGCCGCTATCTTAACAAGAAGCACGGTCTGCGCCCAAGGTGATATTCAGTTGAGATTCACAGCAAGGCTTTATAAAATAGCGCCAATTTTTGCTTATTCAGCAATATGTTAATTCACAACTGCGGAGGGTGACACTGCTATGGAATTGCCAGCGCTAATCGCCACGCTTCGCAGTGCGCTCGAATCCGGTACTGTGCCGCAGCTGCGTGAACAACTGGATGATGTGCACCCGGCTGACTTGGCCAGTGCGCTGGTGGAGTTTGCACCGAACGATTTATGGACCTTGCTGACGGTATTTCCGCGTGCTGAACAAGCCGAAGTATTCGGCTATTTACCGGCAGAAGATCAGGTTAACTTATCTATCAGTATCAGCCGGCGCAAGCTGGCGCCTATTATCCGCCAGATGTCATCTGATGAACGGGCTGATTTATTTAACCGGCTGGATGATGAGCAGCGCGAAACCCTGCTGCCGGCGCTGGCCCAGGCCGAGCGCGAAGATTTATTACGGCTGACGTCGTACAAAGAAGGTACCGCCGGTGCCATTATGACCTCAGACTATGCCATCCTTGCGGCCGAGCTGACAGTGACCCAGGCGCTGGATTCTTTGCGCCGTGAAGCGCCGGATAAGGAAACCATTTATTCTGCTTATGTGGTAGATGCTGCGCGCAAGCTTATCGGTGTGGTGTCGTTGCGTGATCTTATTCTGGCACCGCTGCAGATGGCGCTGGAAGAGTTGATTAACCACGACCCTATCTATGCTGTTGTCGATATGCCACAGGAAGAAGTGGCAGCACTGATTGCCAAGTACGACTTACTCGCGCTGCCAATTGTAAACAGTGAACATCAGATGGTCGGCATTGTTACCTACGACGATGCGATGGACGTCGCTGCGGCAGAAGCCACAGAGGATTTTCACAAAACCGCTACCATCGGTAAGCTGGAAACCAGTGTTAAAGACGCCGGCATCGCCTTGTTGTATCGCAAACGGGTGTTTTGGCTGGTTATTTTGGTGTTCGGTAATATTTTCTCCGGCGCCGGTATCGCCTATTTTGAAGGCATTATTTCTAACCATATCGCATTGTTATTCTTTTTGCCGCTGTTAATCGGCAGCAGCGGCAATGCCGGTGCTCAATCGGGCACGCTTATGGTGCGGGCACTGGCTACCGGCGACATTAAACTGCGTGATTGGGGCTATTTGCTCGGTAAAGAATGTCTGGTCGCCGGCTTACTGGGTCTAACCATGGCTGCTGCCGTAGTGGGCTTAGGCTGGTGGCGCGGTGGCTATGATATTGCCGTAGTCGTGGCCCTTACCATGATGCTGGTGGTATTAGCCGGCAGCTTAATTGGTTTATCACTGCCGTTTTTGCTCAGCCGCTTTAAACTCGACCCCGCCACCGCTAGCGGCCCATTGATTACTTCAATAGCCGACGTGGCCGGGGTGGTATTGTATTTCTCTATCGCCAGCTGGTATTTGGCGTTGTAGCACCGGGTGTTAAGCCTTTTAATTGCGCCGGCGCGTCAGTCTTAGGTATTATCCGCCGCTTTGTGTTTACTATGTAAACAAAGGAGACTTAAAGTAAATTAACAATATAGTGGTACGGGTGGCAATCGGACTGAGATAGGCAGGAAAAATGCTGTTTCTGGTTGTTGCCAAAGTTACAACATAAAATCGTTTGTCATTGTTACCAGATTATGCACGGTTCAAGCAGAGGCAAACAAAGCTGCTTCTACGTACTCATGAGCAGCAAGGATATCATTAGCAACAAAGCAGAGTTCATTCTGGAAGGTGTTAATGGAGATGACTTGGCGGTTTAGTAGGATATCCAGTCCGTGTTTGGTTACGGAATAATCGGAGACTTTTGCGGGTATTGTTTTGACACTGATAATAGGATTTTGCCAGAAAAGATGCATTAAGGGGTGATACCAATTACCGGTTTGCATAAATAGCATTTTGTTACTCACTTTCTCACATGCTGTGTGCTCGATAGCCGTTATTTGCTTCAGAAAGTGTTCTTTCCATGTCGAATAATCATTAATAAATCTCCGGCCAATATTGTTAAAGGTATCATCTTGATGCGAATGGAGGAAACCAATAAAGTCATCCATACGGTTGCTGGCTAGTACAAACAGATAAGGCGATAACATAGTGTGGTGGCAACAGCTCTGGTTTAAGGCTTCAAACAAAGCGCGAGTTGTCCGGCCATTACCTTCGGTAAATGGGTGGTTAAGAGTAATGTGTGCCATCAGCGCCAATATCTGTTCGGTTGTACTGTGATTTGGCTGTACTTTGCTTAATTGTTTAATGGTTTGCTCAATTGCTTGCTCCGGGACTGGACAGTGATAATGGTTCATTGCCCGCAGGGCATGAAATATCAAAGGTTTATTGCGAAGTATTGGGCTATCCAGTTTCCCTCTTAAAGTATTATTGATGGTGCTCAATAGCCCCAAATTAAGTTGAGTGATTTGGGTCAGCAAAGTAACTGCAGAGCTAAAGCGGTGTGTTGCAGCAGCAACTTCCAAAGCCTGAGGTGTGGCATTTTGAATGCCGGACCGGGCAATGATGAACTCGCGACGATTGATTTTCCGCCCTTGACGGAGCGCAGGGCCACCGGCCAGGTAGCGGTGGAAGTATTCCATTTTTAGATAGCTGTTCAACTCATCTATTCCATTGCTTTCGTAGTCATCTTGGCATCTGCTACTTGATGGTTGCCAAATTAAGAGTTTCGGAAAGCTGCATCATTTTGCCAAAATCAAGACCAATTTCACTGGCAAACTGTAGCGGAGTCTGGCCCACATTATTCGTGATTTCCACATTTAAACCATAGGGGATCAGTTTGACAATTTCATCTATTCGTTGTTGAGCAATTAGCATGAAAACAGCATTGTCCGGAATTTGAGCGAGCTGAGACATTTGAACTAGTTGATCGACATCGGCATGGTGACTAAGCATGCTGATAAACAGTAGCTGATCAAACTCTGGGTGGGCACCACCCAAGCTGCCGTATTTCTCCAGCAAAGCGACAACGCTATCATAATCACCGGCATCGACAGTTTTTTGTGTATCAAGAGCCAAGGTTAATGCAAAAATCTCTTCTTCGCTCATTTTATTCATTCTAGGGAGTGATGACAGCCAATCTTGCATGTTTTTATGTCCTTCTTCGTCGAACAAAGCATACAGACTTATGTCGAACTCGCCACAGTTATGTTGCTGGACGCTTAACCTGTCTAGCAGTGCATAGTAGACAGACTGAGTCTGTCGCACTTGTTCCAGGAATTGAACTTGCTCTTTTGGAATACGGCTATCGCCGGTTAATTGTTCAAAGCTATCTGACAGTTGCAGCAAGTCTTGGTATTGTCGATTGGTCCATTGATGAATCCGGCTAAGGGTGTGAGGATAATTAGCTTGTACCCCGTATTTAACAAGGAAATCTAGGATGGCTAATGCTTGCGCCTGCTCATGTTCGTTGACAGGAACGGGTAGAATGTCGAGAGAGCTGTAAAAATCAGGCACGATATTGTGTCTTACGCCATGGCTGCTCCACAGTTTAAGCGCAGGGTAGTGCAACATTTCTGTACTCAAGGTAACCAAGTTATAGAACTTACCGTTAGCTTGAAAAAGGGTGTTTAGATCGCCTTGATATGACTGCGCAAGCGCGTCAAGCACTAACTCGTTTTGTTTTGTGAGAGTGGCAAAAACCAAATCGGTTAGTGTGACTTTGATTCCGGCGCTACCTATTTGTTGCAAGGTAGATGGATCCAACTGGGAATGTAGCATTATGGTGGATAAGATATTCCAGCCATCAAAGGTAGAGTTTTGTGTTAGCTTACCATTTTTCAGCATCTGAATGATGTCGAGGTTGCTCGACTTAGCGAGCGCCAACGTCAGTTGGTAGCTGGCTGGAGGCATTACAGGCTGTGGCTGGGAGTTAAAAGCAAAATTGACAAGGTTATTCGGAGCAAAACCAACTCGTTTGGTACGAAAGTTACTCACCGGAAAGCCTGCAGCACTATAAAGCGCATTTTTGCCTTTAATACTTATGTCTGCCTGTGCAAGTGAGTCATACAATAGAGTTTCGGCTTCCAGCATACGAGCGCGAGTTGTTGCTAGCTCATTTCTTAATTGCTCGAGACTCTCACAGATGGGAGCGTTAGTCCTGTTAACCTGCGATGGTAAAGTAGCAAGTGTTGTAGCACTATACTCGGTATACTGAGGTTTACTATATGTTAGTGTTGTATCATCATTGTTGTGAGCGGTATTGCCATCCGAGTTTTGCAGTACGGCTATAACAATAAAAAATAAAGAAAAAAAAGTGCCAATTACAAATTTTTTTTTCATTATGTGTGCCTTTTAGTAGGGGCTTTGTTTGTATCTCTGAATATTATTTTTTATTGTTATTCTCGAGTGAGTCAATTGTTTTTTCTAAGTAGTAAAAGATGCTGCTTACTGAAACTACGATAATAGAAAATGAACCTATAGATAGTGATAAGGGGCTCTTTCCGAATGTTCCTAGTATGTAATATTCTGACAGGTTAATTAAGAAAGTTATCGCTGTAATTAATGAAATGGTAATATATTTACCTTTCTTGATGATTGTTTTGGCTGATTTTTCCATAACTAGTTCCGGTAATATGTATCGTCTCTAAGTTGCCAAGAGAAGATTCAGGGTTATTATCATAAAAATCAGTGGCTTGCCGTATTTCTTCGGGGCGAGCTTCCTACGTTTCATTCATACCCACGCAGAAACGCTGTTTCTGAATGGGTATTCAAGTAGTTAAACTATATAGTATTGTAATTAGAACCGGCATTAGGGAATTGCTGTACAGCCATATGCTCCGCAGCCGCCACCGCCTCCTCCATATCCACCACCATTCAGAGCGAACAGTGTGCTACAGTGATAAGTGTGTTCATTATATCTGATGCCACAATTTCTCCCCTCCCAAAGCCCTCCTACACTTGCAACTGCAACACAAGCTGCTACTGCTGGTGGGAATGCAAAACCAGTACATAAGCCAGATGTTAAAACAGCTACAGAGCCAGCAAGGAACATACAATGCTCCTTATCATTAGCTGCATCAGCTACACATCTCTCATAACTAATAGGTCTATAGTCATTTGGTTGTGTTGGCGTTGGTGGTGGAGTATATCCGCCGCCGCCACCACCCTCATTGTTAGGGGGGCCAGAGTTATCACCACAGTACCAAGAGCATGGATCTGGCCATCCCCAGCCACCGCCGGGAGGTGGCCTATGACATACTTGCATATCACCACCATATCCTGGCCCACATTCCGCATTTGCATTATTCAAACCTAATCGCCAGCCCCAGCCGCTGCTAAGCTGCTCAGACGATTCGCTAAATTGTACATGGGAAGTATTGTCTGGGCTGTGCTCTATATCAAGCAGTAATAACGGAAGACACAAAGCAATCCGGCTAAGTCGCCTCATCAGAACTCTCCTTATCAGCAAAATGGAAGATACATTTTTTTACCATGACGCGCGCAGTCCCAACTCTATCTCAATTGTTTTTTTATGTCAATTATTTGTTGTTTATTTGTTTCCCTACAACGTAGTAAGCCAAGCAGAGTAAAATTAGAGATCCAATAAACCAAGACGAAAAAGCAATGTAGTATGCAAGCATATCACTCTATCCTTTTCTGTAGCTTATAGCGTTAACTCTGGGCTGGTTGGTGGAATTCAGGTATTATTCGCCGCTTCATGTTAACAATGTAAACAAAGAGTGTGGATATGCGGTTTGGTAATGTTGTGGCGACGGGCCTGGTGTTGGTTGCTGCGTTGGCGGTATTGCCGCTGCAAGCAGCGGCTTGGGGTGGTAATGAGCAAAAGATAGTATCGCTGTTTACCGAGCAAGGCGATAAAGCGGAAAGTGCCGGTTTATCGCTGGCGTTGCGCCGCGTTGAGCGCAATGATCTTTATATGCAGGCCGGTATTAGCTATCAGCGTATTGCGCTAAATGCCACGCCTGCCGGGTACGCGGATGGCCGTGTCAGGCCGGTGTTTATTTATGGTCGCGTGGGTATGGATTGGTGGCTCAGCCCCTATATCCAGGCGGGGCTGGATATTAATGACAGCCTGTTTTACTGGTTAAACAGTGCCGATGACAATTGTTGCCATGTTATGGCAAAAACCGGGCTGGAAGTTAAGCTGCATGACAATTTACGGCTTGAGCTGTACGGTAATTGGTACAGCTTACGCTATCAAACCGGCTATGAGCCGGCGATGTTTCCGGACTATCAGGACAGAACGCACTACAGCCGGTTTAGCCGCACTACGCTGGGGGCGCAATTATCTTTAGTGTTTTAAGCTGTAGTAATGTAGTGCCGTTTACCACAAATAATCAAAGCTGACCTCGACCGGTACACCCTCTACTCCGGTCACCGGCTGCTGTGGCGTTAAGGTTAATTTCAGTACTGCCTGCTCGCCGTCGAACGGGCCGGCCAGTTTGGCGGGTAAGCGCTCGAGCAGCTGAGCGGGTTCTGTGACTTCAGCCCGCACTTTATCGCCGTTCGGTAAGGTAACACTGGCTTTAGCGCCTGGTTTGGCGTAATCCAAATATTTCGGCGCCAGATAAGCAAAGATCACCGGCTGTGGCCGGTTAGACAGCAACAGCAGCGGCTGGTTTTGCTGCACAAATTCACCGCGTTTTACCTGAATATCGATTACATGGCCGGAAGCCACTGCACGGATTTGCAGCTGTTCCTGTTGTGCCTGCAGCTGTGCCAGCGCTTGCTTAAGTTGACGCCTTGCCTGCGCCACACTGCCGGCCAGTTGCTCCACTTCTTGCTGTTGGCGCAGCTGTATTACATCAGTTTTCGCTTGTTCTAACGCCAGTTTTGCGTTGGTCAGGGTTTGTTGTACTGCAGCCATTTCATGCGTTAAAACCAAGCCGGAGCGCTTAAAGTTCCGGTAGCTGTCCATATATTCGCTTTGCTGCACTACGGCTTGTTCCGCAATTCGGATACCGGCTTCGCGTTGTTGCAATATTGCAGCGTTAGCGGTATTTACCGGTTGGGCTAACTGCGCCAGTTGGTTTTGCAGTTCCGCTATTTGTGCATCCAGCTGCGGGTTGTGCAATTGCAGCAGCAAGCTACCGGGTTGCAGCTGCTGGCCTTCGGTTACGGCGATATTTAACAACCTTGCTGTGACAGGCGCGCGTAATTCCAGCGGGTCAGTAGTGACTATGCCGGGTGCCAATACCAACAACTGTGGTCGCAGCAGTAACCAAAGGATAAACAGCATTGGCAGGATAATCACCGCCAGCAGCATATACCAACGGGCTTTATAAGCACCGCGCTTCGCTGCAGCGTAGTCTACTTTCAGGCCTTGCTCTACCGCAGGTTTCGTGGTTTTAGCGCTGGATGAATAACTGATTTTCATTAAAACTTTCTTCCACGTTTCAGCACCCACCAAGGCGCCATTGAGCTTTCTTCATGTGAGCGGCGTACCACTTCATTGAGCAGGGCAAATAAGCATACCAGCCGCATAAAGAAGGCGTAAAAGGGGTATAACGGTAGCCAGGGCAGCAGGCGCAGGTCTTGCTTTAGCCGTTCGGAAATAGCAATAAGCACCAGCAGATAGAAAAAGCTCAGTATCGCCAGATACAGCAAATACACACCGATGCCGATGCTGGCGTAAATTTGCCACGGATAACTGATTGCCAGCCCTATGCTGTAAGCCACGATAACAAAGGGCATTAACACATTTTGTACCACGCCGTACAGCAGAGTAAAAAGAAAGGTGCCACTACCGAGCAGGCGCGGCGTAAAGGCCGGCCAGTGTTTACGTAGGTACAGGAAGAGTAAGTCACCGTCCCAGCGCAGCCGCTGCAATACCAGGGTTTTTAAATCGGCCGGAGCGTCGGTATGACCAATGGCCAGAGTGGCAAACGGAATGCGCATATTGGGGTGGCGGCCAAAGTACTGCTTGATGCGTACGGTTAAATCGAGATCTTCGGCGGTATGGGTATCCCAGCCGCCGATTTGCTGCAGGAAACTACGGCGAAAAGCACCAAAGGCGCCGGAGATATTGTTCAGCAGGTTCCATTGGCTCAGGCCGGTTTTACCGCCCTGCATAGAGATTAAATATTCAATGGCCTGCATCCGGGTTAACAGGCTGTCCTGTACATTGCGCACCCGTAAAGCGCCACCTAAAGCCGGTACATTGGGGTCGGCAAAGTAGGGCACCACTTCGCTTATCATAGTGTTATCAAAGGAGGTGTCGGCATCGGCGTTCATTACAATTTCGCCACTGGCAATACTTAGCCCGGCATTGAGGGTGGACACCCGGCCACCGCGCTGCCACTTCGGCAGTACAATAACGCGCCGGTTCGGCAGCTTACAGGCGGCTGCCGCCGCTTTGGCTACGCTGTAGGTCAGGGCGTTTTGTACGGCGCCGTCCACTACGGCAATGATCTCTATCTCGCCGTCGTAGCTTTGTTCGGCTAACGAATCTATGGTGGCTTTTACTGCTTCACCCTCAGCATAGCAGGTAATGATACAGCTGACTTTAGGCCGGTATAGTGACTGCTTTGGTACCGTCATATAGCGCTGATGATAAAACCGCACTATGCCGCTTACCACCAGCAGCATCAGCGGCAGCTCGTACAGCAGCACCAAAGGCAGCAGCCAAACCAACAGGGATAAGTGTGTTGCCAGCGTATGCCACATACCCAGCAGGATATAGGCCAGGGTATTCAAATCACTCATAGCAATGGCGTGGCTTTAACCAGCTCGTCTGTTAGCCAGTCGGCAATATTGTCGCCGGTATCTGCCGGCAGTGTTATGGCCTTTACACTGAGCTCAAGTGCCGGAGTTTCTTGTTTTTGCTGAATATCCAAAAGCTTAGAGTAAACATGTTTTATCTGTGCCAATCCGGTGAGCGGCAGCAACATCAGTAAGCCATCGCGGCTGTAGTTGCTGCAGGCATCGGTGATCCGGATCATATTGCGTAACCTGTCTTGCAGGGCATCCAATTGTGCAAAGCCTTTGGCTTCGCCGGCTGCAGCAAGAAAGCGCTCGAGATTTAATAATTGCACCGACAGAATGCAATGGGTTTGTTTATGCCGCCTGGCCAGTTTGTTTTGCCAATCTATCAGCCAATAGAATTGTGCCATCGGCATTTGCTCACCGGGCGTCAGGCTAAACACGCTGTGGTTTCTGCCCTGACGCAGCAGGCTGCGACCGTTTGCCGCCAGCTTATAGCTGTAAACATTACGTACCTGCAAATCATTCAGGTTGCTGTTGCTGTGGCAATGCAAACATTCGGCCTGTACTAATGCATCGGTAAACAAGGTATCGCAACTGTTGCAGTGCTGATTTTCAATCGGCCGGTCGTAATCGACACCAATATGACGTAACTGCTGCAGGCAGTTCGGGCAGCTCAGCGTCGACAGCTTGCGAAACGACGCCTGGGCGCCGACATGGCCGCAGCTGAAACAATGCAAACTGCTTTGCGCTTCGGTATCTATGCTGTGGCACTGCGGGCACACATCAATATAATTTAAGTGGCCGGAGTGACAACAAGGGCAAAAGCGCACGCGGTTTTCCAGCTTACCGGCGTCTAACCAGCTTTGCTGTTTTAAGCCGCTGAGCCAGCTGAAACTGTCTTCCGGCTTTATCCCCCAGGCTTTTAACAGCGGATATTGGTACAGCCAGGGTTTAGCCGGCACCGCATGGGGTTGTAACACTTCATCGTGCAGCCACAGATAAGCCAGCAGTTTATGGGCGGTATCGTCCTGATAGGCCAGCTTAAGCTGTTGCTTACGCAACTGGTAGGCTTGATACTGCTCTTTGTATTGGCTTTGCCACAGACCGTTGGCTAAAAACGGTGACAAGACACTTTCGTGTCGTGTCAGGATCAGGCAATGCGAGGTTAAGTCGGCGCGACGTAAACTGAGTAACAGCGCATCCTGCTCTTCAGCTTGTGCGGCAATAACAATCATTTGCGGTGCTTTCGCTGCCGCTATCACTTCCTCTGCCGAGTGAAAATTGTCAAACCAGGGATGCCAGGGTTCAGCGCTATGTTGGCCCAGCCAAACGAAATAAGGGTGGGGGAGTGTTACCGTGCTGTGTTTAGCGCTAACGTCTGACATGATACAACCTGATCTACTGCAACTGTCCCTGGTGAATACTTTGGCTGGCGTCAATGCCGGCCAAACAATTAAGGTGTATTAATTGTTTGGATGTTTACTACGTGAATGCTAAGCGTCACTTAGAATAAATAATTTCTAATTTAGGGAAACACCTTGCATCAGGGCGGCGATTATATACACAATTTGATTATTTTTTAAGTTATTCAGCCGGTTTAACAAGAAAATACTGATATATTTTTAAAATGATTTATAAACAAAAAAGCGTATTTATTTATTTTGTTTCTATGTTTATTTATTGTTTTTTATTTGTGATTTTAGTTTTTATTGTTTGGTGTGTTGTTGTGTTGGTTAATCAGTGTTATCAATGCTGTCTCAGCTATGGCAGCAGACCAATAAAACCCCTGACCTTCATCGCAGCCCAGTGCTTTTAAGCGCTGCAGGGTGGCGGCATCTTCGATACCTTCAGCGACGGTTTTCAGGCCTAAGCTGGCGGCCATATTAATAATGGCATGCACCAGCGGTTCGTCACGCTCTGATACACACAATGAAGCAATAAAAGAGCGGTCTATTTTTAAAGTGGTGGCATTAAAACTGCGTAAATAACTCAGGTTGGAATAACCGGTACCAAAATCATCAATAGCAAAGGTGACGCCCAGCTGGCTTAAGGCATTTAACTGTTGCTGAATAACATCGGTGTCACCGATCAATAACGACTCTGTCAGCTCTAACTCCAGCGCGGAGGCAGGCAGGGCGGCATCGCGCAGCGCTTGCTGTACCACTTGCTCCAGCCTAGTGTTTTTAAATTGCACGTACGACAGGTTTACCGCCATGCGCAGCTTAGTAAAACCTTGTGCTCTTAAGCGCGCGCCGGCGCGGCAAGCCTCATTAATGACCCAGTTGCCCAGCTCAGTGATCAGGCCGCTGTGCTCGGCCAGCGGAATAAATTCTGCCGGGCTTATCATGCTGCCGTCCTGTTGCGGCCAGCGCAGCAGTGCCTCTACCGAGGTAATATGGCCACTGCGTAAGTTTATTTTCGGCTGGTAATGCAGCTCAAAGCCTTGCTCTTTAATCGCCAGGCGCAGCCGTTGTAATAAATTAAACTTGTCGACATTGTCCTGATCCAGCTTGTCGTCGTAAAAGCGAAAAGTATTGCGGCCATCTTCTTTGGCTTTATACATGGCTAAATCGGCTTTGCGGCACAATACATTAAACTCGTTGCCGTCACCCGGCGCGATGGCAATGCCGATAGAGCCGGATACGCTGACATCTGTTTGCATAATCGTAAACGGTTTGGTGACTTCCGCGATAAGTTGCGTCGCCAATTGGCTGAGTTGCTGCTTGTCGGCATCGGAAGGCACCAGAAACAGAAATTCATCGCCGCCGAAACGGATAACTTTTTGCTCTTTGCTTAAAACCTGTTGGAGCCGCTGCGCTAACTGACGTAGCAGAATATCGCCGGCTGAATGACCTAAGGAATCATTTACCGGCTTAAAGTTATCCAGATCGAGAAATAACACCGCCAATTGCAGCTGATGTTGCCGGCAATGTTGCAGTAATTGATTATATAACTGCTCGCCGGAAATACGGTTGGGTAAGGTGGTTAAGGGGTCATGATGCGCCAGTCGCTCTATTTCCTTGCGGCTGTGGCGTACTTTTTCATTTTCCCGTTGCAAAGACAGCATAAGCAGGCGCATATCACGCACCATTAAGTACACGCTAAAGCCGGTTACCGCCATAATAACGGCAACAAACAACAGATGTTGCCAGCCCAGCGCCGGGATCTGTGGTTGCAGGTAGCCGTTAAGAGTCAGTGCGGTAAGCAAGGTGCAAAACAGCATCACAAAGCTCAATAATGAGTAAAACAGCCCGACACTGCCCAAAATGGCGGCGTACACCAGCAAACCCGGAAAACCCAGCAAAGCCAGGTCGCGCAGCCCGCCGGAGACATAAGCCAGTGCAGACAGCATCAATGCCATTGACCAAAGCAGAATATAAGCAGAAATCAGCGCTTGTTGTTTTAACGCAAAACTACCGGCAACCAACAGCGAAACGCAGCCGGCCAGGATCAGGAGTTTAGTGGTGCCGCCGGCGACTGCCATAGCGAGAATTAAGCCAAATAAGGTAAAACCGGTAATTTGCAGTAAACGGCGGATGCGGAAATGGCTGATTTGCTGTCGGAAATCGTCAGTATTGTTAGTGGCAAAGAACTGTTCCGGCATACTGCGCTGGCGCCATATTAATTTAGCTGGGTCTGATTAACTGTAGCGCTGAATAACAAAAACACCAGTTAATCAGTGGTTTTTGGCTCAATATGCACCACCAGCTCTACCCCCAGTTGCTGTATTGCCAATTCGGCATCATCGGCTAATTGATGCGCTTGCTGCACTGTCCAGTGCGGCGGCACCTGCATATCTACCTGGGCAAATTGTAAGGTGGCGGCTGCACGGGTACGTAAGTTGATAAACTGCACTTTACCACTGGCAAACTGCGCCAGGGCTTGCTCAATCTGCCGGATACGGGGCTCCGGCAGAGCTTTATCCATTAAACCGTTCACCGCACGGTATAAAATACCACCGCCTTCGTGCAAAATATGCAGCGCTACGGCTATTGCTACCAGCGGATCCAGCCAGTGCAGGCCGCTGACTACCGCCAGCATTACGCCTGTAACTACGCCGGCTGTGGTCCAGACATCGGTCATCAGATGTTTGCCGTCGCCTTCCAGCGCCGGTGAATTATGCTGTTTGCCACCATGCAGCAGCAACAGCGCAATACCCAGATTAATTAAGCTGGCCACTACTGTCAGGGCGGTGCCAACGCCAAGAGTGGCGATAGCTTGCGGGTTAATCAGGCGCTCTGCTGCAGTAATCACAATGGCTATAGCGGCGAGAAAAATCATGCCGCCTTCAAAAGCCGCAGATAAATACTCGGCCTTGCTGTGGCCATAAGGGTGACTGTTATCAGCGGGGCGGCGGGCAATACTGACCATTACCAGTGCAAAGCCGGCCCCGGCAACATTAACCAGTGATTCTATGGCGTCAGATAGAAAACCGACCGAGCCGGTTAAATACCAGGCCAGGGTTTTCAGTGCCATCGTGATAAAGGCAGCCAGCAACGACAACAGCAGCAATTGACGCGGGCGCAGGTTTAACATGAGGTATTCCAAACAGTATCAGTGGCTTAATGCAGTGTAGAGCAGGCGTTGGCTAAAGTCATGCCTGGTGTTTAGGCAGCAAGGTGGACACCAGTACTGTGGCCACCAGCATGGCACTCGAGATCCATAAGCAGGCAGCTAATCCCGCCTGTTGGTATACCCAGCCGGATAGCACCGTGCCAATTAAGCGGCCCATGGCATTGGCCATATAATAAAAGCCGACATCCAGCGACACACCATCGCTTTTAGCGTAACTGACAATCATATAGCTGTGTAAGGAGGAGTTAATGGCAAACACGGCACCAAACAGCAGCAGGCCGCCGGGTAGGGCGGTTTCGGCCTGCCACTGTTGCTGCAGTGCTACCGCAATAGCGGCTGGTATCGCACACAATAACAGTGCCCATAATGTCAACGTGCGACCATCAGGCAGGCGGGTTTTGCCGGTAAGCATGGGCGCTGCGCTTTGTACCGCGCCATAGCCAATAACCCACAGCGCCAAAAAGCTACCCACTGCCCAGTGGCTCCAGCCAAACTGGCTGGCCAGGGCTAGTGGCAGCGCAATCACAAACCAGACATCGCGGGCGCCAAACAACAGCATGCGTGCTGCCGATAGCGCGTTAATGGCGCGGCTTTTTGACAATAATTCAGTAAACTTTGGCTTGGTTTTACTCTTACCTAAATCCGCCTTTAAACGCCACAGGCTAAACAGCCATACCGCTGTTAACATCAGTAACAGCAACAATATAGCCATGCTAAAACCGTACAGGCTAAGCAATAAACCCCCGAGGAAAAAGCCAATGCCTTTCAGTGCATTTTTCGAGCCGGTAAGCATGGCAACCCATTTAAATAAGCTGCTTTGCGCATCATCTGCCACCAGCATTTTAATACTGCTTTTGGCGCTCATTTTGTTGAGGTCTTTAGCAATACCAGATAGCGCCTGCGCCGCCATTACCCAGGGCACAATTAAATACTCTGCCGGCAGCAGCAACATGGCCAATGCCAGTATTTGCAGCAACAGGCCGATATTCATGGTTTTGTTCAGGCCGATACGGGCACCCAGCCAGCCGCCCACCAGGTTGGTAATCACGCCGAAGATCTCATAAAACAAAAACAGCATAGCAATGGCCAGGCCGCTGTAACCCAGGCTATAAAAATGCAGCACCACCAGCATGCGCAGTGCGCCATCAGTTAAGGTAAAAGCCCAGTAATTCGCCGTTACCAACATATACTGCCGCAGTTGTGGGCTTAGCGCGCTTAACATAGGCATGTTCCGAAGTGCATCGCTTAGTGTTTATCCTGCAGACCAACCAGTTTGGCTAATTCCACCGTGCGGTTGGCATAGCCCCATTCATTGTCATACCAGGCATAAATTTTCAGCTGGGTGCCGTTAACCACCATGGTAGATAAGGCATCAATAATGCTTGAGCGCGGGTCGGTTTTGTAATCGACCGATACCAGAGGCCGGGTTTCATAGCCGAGAATATCTTTTAACTCGCCTTCAGAAGCGGCTTTTAGCAGGGCATTAACCTCCTCAGCAGTTGTGGCGCGTTCTACTTCAAATACGCAGTCGGTTAACGAAGCATTGGCCAGCGGCACCCGCACAGCATGGCCGTTTAAGCGGCCTTTTAACTCCGGGAAAATCTCCGTAATGGCGGTGGCTGAGCCGGTGGTGGTAGGAATTAGGCTGCTGCCACAGGCGCGGGCGCGGCGTAAGTCTTTATGCGGTGTGTCCAGAATACTTTGGGTATTGGTTAAATCATGAATGGTAGTAATGCTGCCGTGTTTAATACCCAGCTGTTCGTGTATGACTTTTACCACCGGCGCCAGGCAGTTAGTGGTGCAGCTGGCGGCGGTAACAATGCGGTGCAGCTCTTTGTCATACAGCTGCTGGTTTACACCCATGACGACGTTCAAAACGCCCGGCTCTTTTACCGGCGCACTGACCACTACCCGTTTTACGCCTTGCGCCAGGTAGGCATTTAATACTGCCGTGCTCTTCATTTTACCGGACGCTTCAATGACCACATCACATTGCGACCAGTCAGTATCAGCAATCGCCTTATTGCTGCTTACAGTTATTGTTTTACCGTTGATCACGATGTTATCGCCATCGGCCGTGGCGTTATGACGCCAGATGCCGTGTACCGAGTCAAAGTTTAACAAATGCGCGAAAGTGGCGGCATCGGCGGCCGGGTCGTTAATCTGCACAAATTCCAGCTCCGGCCAGTCAAACGCCGCCCGCAGGGCCAGGCGGCCAATACGGCCAAAGCCGTTAATACCTACTTTAATTGTCATCTGGCTATTCCTTATGTTCAGTTACATAGCGCGGCGCGCTGTGGCCGGTCGCCCATTTCATTTAGTTTATTCAGGTTAGCAGCGATCAGGGCGCTGTTATTGCTGGCGGTAAGGCGCAGTACCTCCAATGCCCAGCCGGGTAGATTATCGGCGAGGCGATAAAACACCCACTGGCCATGGCGCCGGTCTTGTAAAATGGCGGCGTTACGCAATTGCGCCAAATGGCGGGAAATCTTCGGCTGGGTTTCATCCAGCGCTGCGGTCAGCTCGCAAACACACAGCTCCTGCTGTTGCTGAATAAGCAACAGGGTTTTTAACCGCGTATCATCTGCCAATGCTTTATAAAAGCTTAATGCATCGCTCAGTTGCTCTGGTTTAACGCGGTATTTTTGGCTAAACAGTAAGAAGTATTTAATCCGCTCACTCAGTTCGTTTAGCACTACGTCAAAGGCTTTGGTGCCGGCTTTGGCTTTGGGGTCGGCAAAATCCCATGCCAAAATTTGCGCTGCCTTTACCTGGGTTACACAGCTTTGATGGGCTTTGTCACAGAGCGTAATGGCATAGTCGAAATGACGCTGATTCAGGCTACTCAAGTCTTTACTGTGCAGGTTTTCAGCTGAGATATGCCTGGCATTTAACACTGCAAATACCCGTGGGTCTATTGGCTCCGGCGCGGTGCCGGCGCTGTATACCTCAAACTCTGCCCCCGCCATCTGGCGGAACAACGCTTCGGCTAATTGTGAGCGGGCTGAATTACCGGTGCAAATAAACAGCAGTGATTTTTTCTGCATTTTGCATATCTTAGAGTTTGAATATGTGAAATATCATATATTCAAATAAAAGCATGTCAAATGACATTTTGATGACAGCGGGCTAATGAGGGGTAAGTAATAGTAGTCAGAGCAGTATTGTTCAGGTCGGCGGGCAGCTGCGGTAAATAGCCATCATCTGGCTGCCGGTTTGCATCAGGCTTAGCAGCAGGCTGGCAAAATAAATTAACCCCAGGCTTAGCAAAGCAGAAAATACAATTTTGCCGCTGTTCAGCTGTTGTTGTTTGCCATAGGCAAACCAGGCAATAAACAGCCAGCAGGCCAGAATCAGCTGGATTACGGCTTGCAAGCCGGCTCCCAGCAAAAACAATGTCCGTTCTGTTGCTTGCAGATACAGGGTTTGTGCCTGCGTCAGTTGCTGCTGTAATTGCTCGCCCAAAGCGGGGTCGGCTATCAGCTCACCGTCGGCATCGGTGTGACACATTAACTGTTCCATTGCAGGTTTCAGCGCCTGTGCGCTTTGCTCCAGTTGGATCCAGCTTTTGGCAACGACAGGGTCTATCATGCCGATATTGGTCAGCGCATTGGCAAACACCAGCAACACCATGCTAATACCGCAAAAAAAGGCAAACAGGCGGAAAAAGCTAAAGAAACTGCTGGCTACACCGACCATGCGCAGGCAGCCAAACGCGATGGCAGCGGCGAAAAACAGCAGAAATAAATCAAACAGCGCGCGGCTGGTCAGTTGTGTAAAGGCGGCGTCATCGGCGGGCAGTGACACAGGATTAGTGGCCTCCGGCAACACCTGGCTGATAAATAACGCAATAAGAAACGACAGAATTAAAAACTCGACACCTTTGCTAACGGCATCGGGCTGTTCAGCAATAGCCTGTTGCTGCTGGATAAAGTGCCTTGGACGGAATAAACACTGGCTGAAATGAGAAAAAAACAATGGAATTTCAGCAATAACACGTTCGATATAGCTTTTCATTATGTGTCCTTGTCAGCGTATAAGCCGGCGGATACAACATAATTCCGCTTCAACTATAGGTGCTGAAACGGCTTTTGCACATTGCATGCACAAATAAAAGGCTTTACACTTGCCGCGCAACCAAGGGGTGCAATTGCTGAGATGCCGAAAGGCGAACCCTTAGAACCTGATCCGGATTATACCGGCGGAGGGATGGTGCTAACTCCTCAAGCTGGTGTGATCTCTGAAGTTTTGGAGATTCATACAACAATGCGTTTTATACCCTCGTTACTTACTTTGGCTGTGTGCAGCAGTTTTTCTCTTCAGGCCAATGAAGCAGAAGCTTCAATTGAGCGCGTCACTGTGCAGGGCGACTTGCGACAGCAATCGGTGCAGCAATTGGCCGGCAGCATTGCGGTGGTCAGTGAGCAGGATGTTAAGCGTACTTCCGCGCAGCATCTGGATGACTTACTTAATCAGTTTGCCAATGTAAACTTTACTGCCGGTGCTTCGCGCGGCCGCTACATTCAAATGCGCGGCATTGGTGAGCGCAGCGAGTTTGTCGATACTATTAACCCGTCGGTGGGCATTTTAATTGATGGTATTGAATACTCCGGCTTAGGCATCAGCGGCATTAGTGATTTGGCGCAACTGGAGGTATTTCGCGGCCCGGAAGCAACCCGCTTTGGCGCCAATGCGCTGGCCGGCATGCTCAACCTGACCAGCAAAGGCCCTACAGCCACACCGGAAGGCAAACTCAGCGCCACCCTGGCCAATTACAACAGCCGCCAGCTGGCCGCACAGTATAGCAACAGCGTTAACTCACAGCTGGGTTACAGCTTTGCGCTGGAGCAGCAAAACTCTGACGGCTTTATCGACAATGCTTTTTTAAATCGCGACGATACCAATAATATCGACGAATTTACCGGCCGGTTTAAGTTGCGTTACCAGGCATCAGACGCACTGGCACTGCAATTGGTCACGCATTTTGTTGATCAGGACAACGGCTATGATGCTTTCTCGTTAGACCGTAACCGCACCACCTTATCTGATGAACCGGGCCAGGACCAAATTCGCAGTAAAGCCGTGGCACTGCAAGCTGATTACACCGGCTTAGCCTTTGCCACTGTGTTGGCGCAGCTCAGTTATTTAACCGCTGACAGCGACTACGGCTTTGATGAAGACTGGAGTTATGTCGGTATTCACCCGGATGAATACGCCACCACCGATCGCTATTTGCGCGCCCGCGATCAGCTAACGCTGGATTATCGCTTTATCTCTACGCCACAAGGCAAGTTGGCTGGCAGCGACTGGGTATTTGGCCTGTATGCGGCGAATAAAAGCTTTGATTTAACCCGGCAGTTTTGGAACTGGGATTTATGGCAAGCCGACAGCTTTGTCAGTGAACTCAGCCGCAGTAATGCTGCCGTGTATGGTGAGCTTACCACGCCGTTAAGCAGCGGCTGGAGTGTGGTGTCCGGGCTGCGCTTAGAACGCTACGACGATGATTACAGCGACAGCAGCGGTAATGCCATTAAAAACCACGATACTATGTGGGGCGCTAAACTCAGTCTGAACTATCAGGTTAATACGCAGGCGCTGGTGTATTTGCTGGCATCGCGCGGTTATAAAGCCGGCGGCGTTAACGGCGATGCGCTGGCCAAAGCTGTGGGTGGAGACTTAACGGAGTTAAACAGCAAAGCCAGCTTTAAACCGGAAACCCTGTATAACGCCGAGTTTGGTGTAAAGGGCAGTGCGTTGGATCAAAGCCTTACCGCGCGGGTAGCGGCGTTTTATATGTGGCGTGACGATATGCAGGTAAAAGGCTGGCTGAACCCGAACAGCGGCCCGCAATTTGCCGGCTTTATTGATAATGCCGGCAGTGGCCGCAACTACGGCATCGAGATGGAAAACCGGCTGCAGTTGCACCCGCAACTGGCGCTGTTTTTATCTGCCAGTTGGCTGAAAACCAAACTGGGTGATTATATTACCCTGGACGGCGAAAACTTCAGCGGCCGTGAGCAGGCGCAGGCACCGCGTTTTCAATACAGTGTAGCCACCGACTGGTATATCAGCGACGCTCTGACTTTTAACCTCAGCCTGCAGGGTAAAGACGCGTTTTTCTACTCTGATGGCCACAATGCCCGCTCGAAGCGCTATGAGTTAGTAAATGCCCGTATCAGCTATCAATTGGCTGATTGGGAATTGGCCGCCTGGACGCGCAACGCGCTGGATAAAGATATCGGCGTGCGCGGTTTTTACTTTGGCAACGACCCGCGTGACGGCTACGAGCCGCATGTGTACGAACAGTTTGCTGAGCCGCGCCGTTTCGGTATCAGTGCCAGCTATCAGTTCTAAGGTTAAACATCAGTTTCTCAGGAGAGTGCTATGCAATTATCTGTCGAGATCAGTAAGTATCCGTTAGCCGATGATTATATCGGGCCGATTAAAGGTTTTATTGCCGAGCTTAATAAGTATCCGGACGTAACCGTGCTTACCAACACCATGAGCACGCAACTGTTTGGCGATTATGATGCAGTAATGCAGGCGCTGCAGGCCTGCATAAAATGGTCATTTGCGCAGTACGGCAAGGTAGTGTTTGTCTGCAAGTTTATCCACGGCGACCTGCGGCCATGAATGAGCTGATAAGCCAGGCAATAGCGCAGTGGCAGCTGATGCACAGCATCGAGCTGGTGGCCACTTTGCTGGCGCTGGCTTATGTGATTTTGGCACTGCAGCAAAGCCTTTGGTGCTGGCCGGCAGCGTTGTTAAGCACGGTGTTATTTACCCATGTGATGTGGCAGTCGGCGTTATTATCTGACGCCTTGTTGCAGCTGTATTATGCCGGTATGGCCCTGTATGGTTGGTGGCGCTGGCAACAGTTAAAGCAGGGCAGTGCCGGTTCCCGCGGGCCGGTGTATGAGTGGCCGTGGCAGCGTCATTGCTGGCTAATCATGGCGACTGCTGTGGCCGGGCTGGCGCTGGGCGCGGTAATGGCCAACTACACCCATGCTGAATTTGCTTATCTGG
Organism: Rheinheimera lutimaris; assembly: GCF_013283795.1. Lineage (GTDB taxonomy): Bacteria > Pseudomonadota > Gammaproteobacteria > Enterobacterales > Alteromonadaceae > Alishewanella > Alishewanella lutimaris. The sequence continues at coordinate 23,446 of NZ_JABSOD010000014.1, read as the reverse complement.
ATGCGCAAACCACCGTATTCAGTGTTATGGCCACCTGGCTGGTGGCGCGTAAACTGGTATCAAACTGGTTGTACTGGGTAGTGATAGATGCGGTATCCATTTACGTTTATGCGCAAAAACATCTGTATTTCCTCACCGGCTTGTTTATGCTGTATACGGTTATCGCTATTGCAGGGTACTTTATTTGGCGCAGTCATTATCAGCAACAACCGGCAGTGAGATTGAGCGTGTAACGCGGTTATGCCGGCGGTTGGAGTTTTTTGTTGCCAGACCGCCGTTGCAGGTTCGCCCGTTATCGCACGGCGAAAGTAACCAGAGCTACTATGTTAAAACGGCGCAGGCCGAATATGTACTGCGCTGTTATCCGGCCGATCTTGCCGTATGCCGTCAACAAGAACTGCGCTGCCAGCATGCCGCCGCAGCAAGAGGATTGGCGCCGGCACCTCTGTGTTTAAATAATCATTATCAGGTGATGCTAAGCGACTATATCAGCAACGGTCAGCCGTTTGATTATCAGCGTCACGGCCACAAAGCCTTGCTGGCCACTTTGGCGGCATTTCATCAGCTGAGTGTGCAAACTGCAGTGCTGGAGCCCTATGATTATTTGCAGCAGCAATTGGCTTTACTGCCCCGTGCAATACGTCCGGCACCGGCTGATTTGGCAACGTTGTACCGTGCGGTAACTCAGTTAGCAAACCAACCGGCGGACAAGGTATTGTGTCATCTGGATTTGCATGCCGGCAATTTACTGTGGGCGTCACAGCGTTTGTGGTTACTGGATTTTGAGTACAGCCAGCAGGCTGACAGCAGCCTGGATTTGGCGGCGCTGAGTTTGCATTTTAAATTGAATGAAACCGCAGAGCAGTTGCTGATAAGCGGTTATGCCGCAGAGCGCGGCGTGGCAGAGTTAACCGAAGTGTTGCAGCAAAAAATATTGCCGGCAAAACAGCTGTACAGCGGTTTTTGCTGGCTATGGTATCTGGGCTTACCCAACGCTCAGGCGCAAGCTGCTTACTGGCAGCAAAACATGCAGCAGTTGGCCGCGTTACAGGCCACCTAAACGTTCGGCCAGGGTTTTATAGCGCTTTACGTCTTCTTCACTGAACATAGGTTTGCCGTTGGCATCCTTATCTGCCGGTACCAATAGGTTTTCCCGGGCTAAACGTTCTACCCTGATAGTTTGCACGCCCAGAAATTCCGCTACCTGGTCGACAGTCATTAACGCCATGTTATTTTCCTTATCTCTAATAAACTTAGAAGTAATAGCTTAAAATCAGCCATTTGTGAATAGCCTGGCAGCAAGCGGGGCGAATATTTACTGCCAAACATACCCGGTTACACTTTTTTGCCGGCTGAGTGTAGGTTGGATGTTTTTATTATGTTAATTTCCTGAGGTTGAGATCAGGAGAAACTAACGATGTATAAAAATTCAATCGCTTTACTGGTGGGTGCCGCCTGCTTAAGCAGCTTATGGCTGCAAGCTGCTGAAATAGCTGCGCCGCTGGCGGTGCAGCAACCTTATACTGTGGCGTCGCCACATGGTGACAGGCAAGACCCTTATTACTGGCTGCGTGACGACAGCCGTACTTCGCCCACCGTGCTGGACTATTTACACCGCGAAAATGACTACGCCGATAAGTATGCCAGTGCTTATCAACCGCTTAGCGATAAGCTGACAGCAGAAATTATCGGCCGCATTAAGCAAGACGACAGCTCAGTACCCTATACCAAGGGTGATTACAGCTACTACAGCCGCGTAGAAAGCGGCAAAGAATATCCGATTTATGCCCGTAAATCCTTAGCCGATGGCACCGAGCAAATCATGTTGGATGTGAACAGGCTGGCCAAAGGCAAAAGTTATTATGCGGTAGCTAACTGGCAGGTAAGTCCGGATCAAAACTTTATTGCCTATATGGAAGATGACAGTGGCCGCCGGCAGTACAGATTAAAAGTGCGTGACCTGCGAACGGGTCAGGATTTGCCTGACGTGTTAACGGGATTATCGTCCAGCCTGGCATGGGCTAAAGACAGCAAAACCCTGTACCTGGTAAAAAATGACCCGGTAACTTTGCTCAGCACTCAAGTATTGCAACACACCCTGGGGCAAGACCCTGCTAAAGCCAGGCTGGTGTATGAAGAAACGGATAACAGCTTTTATATGGGCGTGGGCAATACCACCGACGATAACTATGTGGTGATTTACACAGAAAGCACCGTATCGGGCGAAATGCAGGTGATGGATGCCAGCAAGCCGGGCAGTGCATTTAAAAGCCTGGCGCCGCGTGAACGCGACGTTAAATATCGCGCTGATCATTTAAACGGCCGCTGGATTATCCAAACTGACTGGCAGGCACCTAATTACCGCATTATGGCGGTTGATGCCGATAAAATTGGCGACCGCGCGCAGTGGCAGCCGGTAGTTGCGCACCGTGACGATGTGTTTATTCAGGGCTTTACCGCTTTTAACAATTACCTTGCTATTAATGAGCGTAGCGACGGTTTGCGCCGTATTAAAATCATGCCGTGGGCTGCGCCGGCGAAATCGGTTTATATTGCTTCAGATGAAGCCGCTTACGTTACCGGGTTTGAGATTAACCCGGAGCAAAACACCGATTGGTTGCGTTATACCTATACCTCGCTAACGACGCCGGCCAGTGTGTACCGGCTGAATATGCAAAGTGGCGAGAAACAACTGCTGAAGCAAACCGAAGTGCCGGGCGGCTTTGACAAAAATAATTACGCTACCGAGCGGGTATGGGCCACGGCGCGTGGTGGTGTAAAAGTGCCGGTATCCTTGTTGTACAAAAAAGACTTTAAACGTGATGGCACAGCGCCGTTGTATCAGTATGCCTATGGCTCTTATGGTAGTTCATCTGATCCACGTTTTCGCGATACCGTGCTGTCGTTGGTAGACCGTGGCTTTGTTTATGCCATCGCCCATATTCGCGGCGGCCAGGAAATGGGCCGGCACTGGTATGAAGACGGTAAATTGCTGAATAAAATCAATACCTTTACTGACTATATCGACGTAACGGATTATCTGGTAGCCAATAACTATGCTGCCAAAGATAAAGTTTTTGGCATGGGCGGCAGCGCCGGTGGTTTGCTAATGGGTGCGGTAGCCAATATGGCGCCGGAGAAATATCGCGGCTTAGTTGCGCATGTACCCTTTGTTGATGTGGTTACCACCATGCTGGATGAAAGCATACCGCTTACCACTAACGAGTTTGACGAGTGGGGCAATCCAAAACAGAAAGCTTACTATGATTATATGCTGTCATATTCACCTTATGATCAAATCAGCAAACAGGCTTATCCGGCCATGCTGGTCACCACCGGTTTGCATGACTCTCAGGTGCAGTACTTTGAACCGGCAAAATGGGTGGCGAAGTTACGTACCCACAAAACTGATGCTAACCCCTTGCTATTTAAAACCACGATGGAAGCCGGCCACGGCGGTAAATCCGGCCGTTTTGCCCGTCAGGCACAAACAGGCGAAGAGTATGCCTTTATTCTGAACCTGCTTGGCATCACAGACTAGTTTGCTGTTGCAGTAAAAATTGAACCGGGCCTGTGCCCGGTTTTTTCTTGTCTTAAGGCATTTAAATAAGATCAATTATCATTTGCAACTGATTCTCAATTAGATTAAAGTGCGGCTCGAAAGTTAATAGGAATTATTATCATTAAGGAGCCGTTATGTCGTTGCCGCTTAACCGTGCCATTTTAGTTGCCGCTATGCTGGGGGGCAGCTTTGCCGCCCATTTTGCGGCACAAGCCCATGTACCGTATTTGCAGCCAGCCAGTTTTGAGCCCATTCGTGGTGGTTGGGTAAGCCTGGATGCGGCCTTTGCCGACCGCTTTTTTATTCCCGAAGTCGCCTTTGATAACAGCCGCTTTAGTGTGCTGACGCCCGCCGGTACTGCCGTAGCTCCAACATTAGTGCAATACAGTCATACCCGTACTACGGCTGAGCATCAGTTAACCGATGACGGCACTTACCGTTTCAGTACCGGCCTGCGTTATGGCGCCACCTTTCATACTTATGAGCAAAACGGTGAGCGTAAAAACAGCCGTGATGAAAACTTTGTCTTACCGGCCGGGGCTAAGTCTGTCGCGCATTTTCAGGCGGTAACCCGGGCTGAAACCTATGTCAGCAAAGGTGCGCCGGATCACTCTGCGCTTAAGCCCACAGCAGAAGCACTGGAACTGGAGTTTCTGACCCACCCGAATGACCTTTATACCGATAGCATAGTACGCGCGCGCGTGCTGTTTAACGGCAAGCCGCTGCCGCAGCAGGCAGTGAATGCCTATTTTGTTGAAGCTGGCGCTAATGATGAAAAAGTCACGCAGCAGCTTACTACCGATGCTGCCGGTATTATCAGTTTTCAGCCGCAGCAAGCCGGCACCTATTTGCTGTTAAGCCGCTACCGTGCCGACGCACCGGCCGGTGCCAACGTACCGCAATACAGTTACAGCTACAGCGTAGTGCTGGAAGTTACCCAATAGCGCTCACCCGTACCGCAGGAGTTTTACTGATGAACAAACAACACTTATACACCACGTTATTTTTGGCGCTGAGCAGTGCCTACCTTAGCGCCTGCAGCAGCCAGGCTGGTGCGGATAGGCTTCAGCTGGACGAGGCGCAGCAACAGCAACTTTCTGCCGAACGCGCCGGCCATTTACGCCAAACCCATGTGCGTTTTAATGCGCTGGATAAAGATGAAGACGGTTATATCAGTCGTGTTGAGTTTAGCCGCTCCGGCGACAGTGCCTTTAGCCGTATGGACACCAATAAAGATGGCGTGTTATCTGCCGCCGATCCTAAGCCGGCGCCGCGTGGCGAGGATACGCGCTCTGAGCAAACCAGGGCAGAGCAAAGCCAGCAACAAGCGCAAAACCCGCCGCCACGGCGCGAACGCCTGCTGCAAATGCCGACCACTCACTCAGTAGCGGGCATGCTGGCAATGTACGACAGCAACAAGGATGGCAGGGTAAGCCGCGCCGAATATGAGCAAGGCCGTGCCGCCCAGTTTGCCGGTGTCGATACTAACCGCGATGGTGCACTGAGCTATGACGAATATGTCAGTGAATTTGCCGACCGGCTGGACCAGCAGATTAGCCGCACTGTGACTGAACGCACAGCGCTTAGCAAATAAACCGCGGCAGGAGAGTATTACTATGCAGTACACCTTATTGGCGTTGGCTGTTAGCCATGCTATTGCTTTGCCGCTGCTGGCACAAAGCACAACCCCGGAGCTGGATACCGTATCGGTAACTGCGCAGGCACCGCAAACAGCCAACAGCAAACAAACGCAGCAGCTTAGTGCCGCTGAGCTACAACAACAACAGGCACAAAACATTGCCGATGTGGTGCGCTTTGTACCGGGTGTCACCACCACCGATATGGGCCGTTTTGGCAGCAACGGCTTTAATATTCGCGGCCTGGACGGCGACCGGGTTGCTATTACCGTCGACGGTTTAGCACTGGGCGAAACGCTGGACCCGCCCAGCTTTGTTGCCTATGAGTTTTTCCGCTCTGCCCGTGGTGGTGTGGATATTGATGCGTTAAAGCAGGTTGAAATTATCAAAGGTGCCGATGCCATTGCTGCCGGCAGCGGTGCTTTGGCCGGTGCGGTATTGTTTGTTACCAAAGATCCGGCTGACTATCTTGGGCCACAAGGCGACGACAGCCATCTTGGGCTAAAAGCCGGCTTCAGCGGTTTAAATGATGAAACCTCGTTCAGTACCACCCTGGCAAACCGCAGCGGCAAGCTGGAATCTTTGCTGGTGTACACCCGCCGCGACGGGGAAGAAAACAAAACCGCCCGCTCCGGCGAAAATATCAGCGGTGCCGGTCGCACCCTTGCTGATCCGCTGGATTACAGCAGTGATAACGTGCTGGCTAAGTTGCAGTATCAGTTAACTGATGCTCAGCGACTGGGCTGGACCGGCGAATATTTTACGCAAAGTAGCGAGCTGGATAATCAATCCAGGCTGGATAGCGTGTATTTATTGCGCCGCGGCAATGATGACATTGAGCGCAAGCGCTTTGGTCTGCAGTATGAGTGGCTGGCGGCGCAAACCTTTGCTGATAGTGTCAATGCCACCCTGGATTACCAGTCCAATTACACCAATGGTTTAACCACCATGCTGACCACCGGCTGCAGCGGTGCAAGCAATGGCGAAGTATCGCCTTGTCTGCGCAGTGAAGATCGCGACTTTAAGCAACAACAAGTGAAACTGGCGGTAGCACTGGATAAAGAACTGTTTGGCAACATTGTGCAGCAGCAATGGCTGTATGGTGGCTCAGTTGAACAGCGTAAAGTGGAATACTCTGCGATAGACCGGCGTTATATCGGCCAAACCGGCGAGCTGGCCAGCCCGCCGGTCATTGACCCGGATCAGGTGCCTGAAACCGACGTAACGGCAATAAGCCTGTATGCCCGCGACGTTATTAAACTGGCGCCGCGCTGGACATTAAGCCTGGGCGGCCGTTTTGACGCACTAAAATACCGCCCGCAGTTGGACGAGCAGTTCAGTGACAACACCCAAACCGTCGCTGATGTCGATTTTTCCGCCTTTACCTGGCAAAGCAATCTGACTTATCAGTTGGATACCGCGCAGCAAGTTTGGCTGCAGGCCGGGCGCGGCTTTCGTGCGCCGACGGTAGCCGAAATGTATTCGCCAACGTCGCTTATCAGCCGCACCGAACAGGCTACCGGCATAGTGGTAGATGACTTATGGAGCAGTATCGCCAACCCCGATCTAAAAGCCGAGCGTAGCCTGAATCTGGAAGCCGGTTACCGTTATCAAACCGACACGGTATTGTTTGGCGTATCGATATTTAATGACCGTTACAGCGATATGATAGATACCGTAGTATTGCTGCAAAACCCCGATACTGTTTACGAGAGTTGCTTCCGCGGCGTTTGTACTGAATCGCAGGGCAACCAATATACCACTATGGCCAATACCGGCGAAGCTGATGTCAAAGGTATAGAACTGGAAGCAGCTTGGCGCATCAGCCACGCCGTTAGCTCGCGGCTGGCGCTGTCCTATAACGATGGCGAAACCAAAGATGGTGAGCCACTGCGCAGTGTTAACCCAGCCTCTGCCGTATTGGGCCTGCGCTACGATGCTGCCAACTGGGACCTGACAGCGAATATTACCCACAGCGCGGCGAAGAAAGCCAAAGATGCTTACAACGCCGATGGCAGTGAAGCCGCAACCTACCCGTATCTGACCGACAGTTACACCGTAGTTGATCTAATGGCCAACTTTGACATCAGCCCGCAGTGGCGCTTAAGTGCCGGTATTTATAACTTGTTCGATGAAGAATATTACCAATGGCAGCGGGTGCGGTTTGTCACTAATTGGGTGGGCAGTGGTGTGCGCGGCGGTGTACTGCCGGGCGGTGAAGGTTTGCAGCGTTACAGTGAACCGGGCCGTTACGCCAAACTGGCCATCAGCTACAGCTTTTAATGTTTTCTCCCGCCGCTATGCAACCGCTGGCGCACAGCCTTCCCCCTGCTGTAAAAGCAGGGGGCTTTTTGCTGACGCTGGGCACGGTATTAACAGCACATTTATTGCCGCTGTTTTGGTATCTTGCTGAGGATAACAGCAGTGCGCTAATAACTCAGCCGCCAGTGTTAACCGGCGTATTTGTGCAACAGCCGGCCTCACAAGCTGTAGCAGCGCAGTCGTCGCCACCGCCAAAGCACAAGCGGGAAGCAGAAAATAAGTCCGAAGTTAAACCTGAACCTGCCAGGGCGCAGGCAAAACCCGCCGCGGTTAAGCAGCCCAACGCAATATCAGCTAAGCCCGATAAGCCTGCAACCAAACCTGTCCAGCCGGCAACAGCAGCCGCACGTCAGCCAGAGCCTGTCTCGTTAGCTGACACGGCGACTGTTGCCGACACAGTTGTTGATACTGTTGCCGATAATGCGGCCACCAAACATAGCGCAGCGGCTGCAGCCGTGCCGGTATCGGCGCCGTTAGTGAATGCCTCGGCGCACTATAATGCACCACCGCTGTATCCGCAGTTATCGCGCAAACTGCGCGAGCAGGGCACGGTAGTGCTGCAGCTGACTGTGCTGGCCAGCGGCAAGGTAGCTGATGTCACCCTAGCGCAAAGCAGTGGTTACGCCAGGTTAGACAAGGCAGCGTTGCTGGCGGTGCAGCACTGGCGCTATCAACCGGCACAGCGTGCCGGCAAAGCAATAGATTACCGCTACCGTCAGCGGGTAGAGTTTTCCTTAACCGAAGGAGTGAAATAATGACGCAACTAACTGACAATCCGTACGGCATGGCAGCGCTGTGGGCTCAGGGCGATTGGGTGATTAAAGGCGTTGCAATCTTACTGCTGTTAATGTCGGTGGCCAGCTGGAGTGTCATTATCTGGCGCAGCCTGCAGCTGTGGCGTCTGCGCCCGGCTAATAACGCTTCGCGTGACTTTTGGCACGCACAAAGTTTTGCCGAAGGTTTGCAGTTGTTGCAGCCCGGTAGCAGTGCCAGCCCGTATCGCATGTTGGCTGAAGAAGGTCAGGCGGCGGTGGATCATCACCGGCTGCATAAGGCCGATTTACACGGCCAACTGAGTTTAAACGACTGGCTAAGTGCCTGCTTACGTAATGCTATTGATGACAACGTACAACAACTGCAGCGCGGCCTGCCGGTGTTGGCGTCGGTAGGCTCAACTGCACCCTTTATCGGCCTGTTTGGCACGGTGTGGGGCATTTATCATGCGCTGGTCAGTATTGGCGTGTCCGGCCAGGCGGGTATTGATAAAGTGGCCGGCCCGGTTGGCGAAGCGCTGATCATGACGGCAGTAGGCCTGGCAGTAGCGATACCGGCGGTGCTGGGTTATAACGCTTTGCAGCGCGCTAATAAAGGCGTGATTACCCGACTTAACCGCTTTGCTCATCAGTTGCACGCCTATTTTCTTACCGGCGCTGCGCCCAAAGCCAATGTCAGTGTGCTAACCAATAAGCAGGAGAGTGCGTAAATGGCGTTTTCTGTTGCTTCGCCGGATGATGACATCATCAGTGAAATTAATATGACACCGCTGGTTGATGTGATGCTGGTACTGCTGATTATTTTTATGATCACCATGCCGGTATTAACTCAATCGGTGCTGGTAGAGTTACCTCAGGCCAGTGCAGAGCCCACTACGACACAACCCGAAAGTATCGCTATCAGCGTACTGCGCGATGGCACAGTGCAGTGGAACAGCGAGCCGCTAACCGCTGCACAACTGCAACAACGGCTTACGCAAGTTGCCGCCATGCCACAGCAGCCACCGCTGCAATTAATGGCTGATAAAGCGGTGGAATACCAGCATGTGTTAACGGTCATGGCACTGGCGCAGCAGTTAGGTATTACCCGGCTGGGGTTTGTCACTGAGCCGATACATTAGCTGGCAATATGCTTACTGCCGCAGTTGCCGGGTTAGCGCAGGTAGCAGCGGTTGCCAATTGTGGTTAAGGATATGGCAGACGTCAAAATCTGCCACCTGTTGCTTGGCAATACCGGCCAATTCAGGCTGCTGTGTTAAAAACCGCTCTGCGGTGCGGCCGTCTTCCAGCACTATTTCCACCCGGCCTTGCAACATCAGGCCAAAAGCTTGTTCGTCACTGCTAACCAGTACCCTTACTCCGGCAAATTCCTGCTGCTCTGCCATCTTAAAACCACGAATATGGCTTATCAGCAAATCGCTGCGCTGTTGCCAGTTAACCAGCTTATCTGCCGATAAGCTGTAGGCATTTAGCCGCAAGGTATCCAAAGGTACCGGCACCACCAGCAGTTCCGGGTGTGTTTCATCTAATTGGCAAATGCGGAACAAATCAGCATCAATCAGCCCGTCTTTTAATAGCCGGAAGCGTCGCTGCGACGGCAGGGCAATAAACTGTGGCTGATAGCCCAGGCCGGTATAAGCCTGCGTCAGCTGTCGCTGCAGTTTTTGCCTGAGTGCGGAGTCACCCAGCGGCATGCCAATACGCACCGGTTGCGCCAAAGCACAACTACAGACCAGTAACAGCACAGCAAGCACAGATGGTTTCACACAGAAATCCGGTGGTGGCGGTAAATACAGTATAGCCAGGCTGGCAATTTGCCAAACCGGCATGGGAGGGCAGCATAACAACATCGTCTCGGGCAGCAAGCTCATGTTTAATGCCTTCTGTGGAATCGACAGAAAGCTGGTTTTCGCTTTCAGACTTATATTTGTTTCAATTAATTATCAAAATGTTTAATATTCGGCTCAATTAAATGTCTCTATGTGATCGAAAAAAGGAATTTATGTCTGCACTTAGCTTAAACGCATCCGAAAAACAGGATATCCAACATTTTGTTGAATCTCTGCAGAAAGTTGAACAAACAGAGAAAGATCGTTTCCTTGCGAATTTTGCCGGTAGTAACGAAGCCGGCTGGCGTCGGTTTATTAAAGGTGGATACAACCATCCCATTACTTGGTGGATTGGAATATTTCAGTTACAGATGCAAATGGGAATGTGGGGGCACGGACACAAAGGTGCTGCAAGCATCAGAGCAAATGAACTCTGGAAAATTACTCAGCCATTGCGTGATGAAATTACCGGTAAAGTTACGGGGGGTAAAACGCCGATACTTTCAGACATTGTTCGTTATAACTTTAAATACCGTAAAGCCGATATTGCCGGTCGTCTTTTGGGCGGAAAATTTACCAATTATGCCAGTACGGGAGGAAAGTTAGGCAATAAAAATCTGCCGGGCAGTGCCAAAGTTGCTGTGGCAATTACTAATTTCGGCATCGCGTCTTACGGAGCAGGTATAAAGGCTATCGCTGAGGGACACAAATCGCTTGATGCAGTTATTCAATCAGTTTTAACCGGTAGACCCGATGGTTTGCCACCGGGATATAACAAGTTGGCGGATAATTCTGTAACACCACAAGAGCTGGAACTGGTGCATGGCTTAGAGTTAGGGGTATCCGAAATAATGACCTTGTCACAAGTTGAACCCGCGCCACTACCAATTAAAGAGTTTTGTGCTAAGCCGGAAAATATAAATTTAAAAGGCCTTTGTAAATGAGTGGAACCTCTCGCTTTGTCATGGGGTTGCGTCGTTTTCTGGCGGACCTGTCTTTTGAGATTTTTCTGTATGCCGGCTTAATTTCTGCTGCGGTGATCTGGTGGCAGACCGGATCTTTGTATGCTGCTATTGCCGGCTTTGTTTTGGTAACTGCAGTGCTTGGCGCGGTTTCATACCGTCTGATTGATGCCGGGCAAGTGGATGATCAAAAACGCTCCTGGCTGCCGTTGTTTGGAGTGGTTGGTGTTATTGCCTTCGGTACCTTGTTGGCTTACCTGTGGCAGTATTTTGTTTGAGGGTCACAATGTAAACCGTGTCATTTTAATGCTAGCCTGCTGCAGAGAATTTCGTTTTCTGAGGCCTTTCAATGCCCTATACCCGTGTTGTGTTGTTAACCCTGCTGGCACTTGTTGCTTTTGCCGGTAACTCCTTGTTGTGCCGTGCGGCATTGGCGCACACCCAAATTGATGCTGCCAGTTTTACCACTATCCGGCTGCTATCCGGCGCAGTGGTGTTATGGGTATTAGTGGTGCTGCGTAACAGAAACCGCCGTGACAGTGTGAAAGTGACAGGGCATGGTAATTGGCAATCGGCACTGGCGTTGTTTGTTTATGCTGCAGGGTTTTCCTTTGCCTATATCCAACTTAATACCGGCGTGGGGGCGTTGATCCTGTTTGGCGCGGTGCAAACCAGCATGATAGCGTTTGGTTTGTGGCGTGGTGAGCGTTTTACAACCGCACAGTGGCTGGGTTTGCTACTGGCCTTTTCGGGGCTAATCGGGCTGTTATTGCCGGGGCTGTCGGCACCACCTCTTACCGGCGCTATGTTGATGATTGCTGCCGGTGTCGCCTGGGGTGTGTATTCGTTGCGCGGTAAAGGCGCCGGCGATCCTCTGCAGGTTACAGCCGGTAATTTCAGCCGCACGGTGCCGATGGCGTTGCTGTTAAGTCTGATGTTACTTAGCCGGGTATCATTAGACAGCACCGGGGTTTATTATGCGTTGCTGTCCGGTGCTTTAACCTCAGGTGTCGGCTATGCCATCTGGTACAGCGCTTTGCCGCTGCTTAAAGCTACTACTGCAGCAACGGTGCAATTAAGTGTACCTTTGCTGGCAGCGCTTGGTGGTGTAGTACTGTTGCAAGAGCCGGTTACATTACGTTTGCTGTTGGCAGCATTGGCGATTTTGGGTGGTATCGCGCTGGTGGTGCTGACAGCTAAGCGCCTTTAGCCTTGCAGCAGACTATTTAATTGCCGACGGGGCTAGCAGTCCGGATGCTAACATCCGGAAGGCTTCAACAGCTTTGGCAGTAACCGCTTCCGGTGAGGCACTGGCAGCAATCCACAGTGCGGCGTTCAGCGCGGCACCACTTAGCAACCTGGCGGCAGCCTCGGTATCTACAGGTTTTAATACACCTTGCGTAATCAACAGTTCTAATTTTTGCCGGGTTGCCTGCAAACAACTGCTTTGGCTGGGCCATTGTGACGGATCGCCCAGTACTGCCGGGCCATCAAGTAATACAATACGTTGTACCTCAGGCTCCAGCGCCATGCGGATATAGGCCGCGCCTTCAGCCAGTAAGCCTTGCCAGCTATCGGTTTCTGCCGCCGCAATTTGTTGTGCGCGCTGCGCCATGTCGGAGTCAATCTGGTCGACCACCGCTGCCAGCAGCCCACGCTTGTCGCCAAAATTGTGATACAGCGCGCCCCGCGTTAAGCCCGCTGCTGCCGTCAACTCATCCATAGAAGCTGCGGCATAGCCTTTTTCGGCAAAAGCTTTTCTGGCTGCAGATATCAGCCTGGCGCGGTTATCCGCCATAGTTGTGGCGCGTTTGTTCAATTATTTATCCTCAACATCATATACGGGGCGTATATTAATTTGACATACGTCTCGTATAATTATAATTTGACATACGCAGCGTATGTTTTGCTTTGTAAGGTTACCATATAGCAGATGTCGTTGCAGTTTGTGAAGCCCTGACAGCACTTTGTTGTATTTGTCGGTTGTTATTAAGCAAAGAGAGTATACCTATGTCACAACGCGAAGCTATTTTCCCGGCCAACCGGCATGCACTTTATGAGGAGCACGGCTATTCAGCGGCTATTCGTTCCGGCGATCTGTTGTTTGTGTCCGGTCAGGTAGGCAGCCGTGCCGATGGCAGCCCGGAACCTGAATTTGCCCGCCAGGTTGAACTGGCATTTGACAACCTGCAGGCCACACTGGCAGCAGCAGGTTGTACATTGGATGACATTGTGGATGTCACGACCTTTCACACCGACCCGCAAAATCAGTTTGAGAGCATTATGCAGGTGAAGCAAAAAGTGTTTCCTGCTAAGCCTTACCCAAACTGGACTGCTGTTGGTGTTACCTGGTTGGCCGGCTTTGATTTTGAAATCAAGGTTATTGCACGTATCCCGTCATAGCACGCTGTTGTAGCATAGTCATCGCGTCATAATGAAAAATCCCTGCCGAAGCAGGGATTTTGTTATGTCATTAGCTGCATGCTCAATACTTGGCAGCAACGCCTTCGGCCGGGATGGCATCTAAGATAAACTGGCGCAAATCGTCGTTAGATTTCTGTAAATCCTCAGCGCGCAGATACATCATATGGCCGCTGCGGTAGCCTTTAAAGCTAAGGCGGTGCTTCATTTTGCCGCTGGGGTCTAACTGCCACATATTGTATTTTGCGTCGAAATAGTTGGTAGCGCCGTCATAATAACCTGACTGGGTTAACACCTTTAAGTAAGGGTTTTGTGCCATCGCCTGGCGCAGGTTTTCGCCGGTGTTGTCATCACTTCTGTCCCACGGATGCACCGGGCCAAACATATTGTATTTAATGTCGGTTTTGTAGTTCAGCTCGTTACGCAGGTAGTAGTTAATGGCCGGGGTAAATGAGTGTAACCAAGAGGTTAGCTCTGCATTGTAGTCTGGGCGGTCGCCAGCGTCGCGTTTATCAATGCCTAAGTAGCGTGAATCCAGCCGGCCGACGGTTTGGCCGCGATCACGCAGCAGCTCTTTCCAGTAGTAATTAGTAGGAATATCCAGATTGTTTTGCAATACCGCCTGCAGTGACAAGCCGGAATAGCGGGCTACCTGCTGAGCTATACGTTGCTTCTCCTCGTCGCTGATGGCATTACCCTTGGCCAGCGCCGGCAAGTACTGGTTTAAGGTAAATTGTTCTACTTCCGGCAGAATGTCGTATAAGTCTTTTTGTTGCAGCTCGCTTGCCAGTTTGTTGTGGTACCAGGCTGTGGCAGCAAAATATGGCAGGCGGTTAGCTGCTTCAACCGGACCTTCACGCTTGATCCCAAGCTCTGTTGGTGACACCAGCACTACGCCGTTTAAATACATCCACTGCTGGTTTTGCAGGGCCAGTGCCAGGCCGGATACCCGGGTAGTACCGTAGCTTTCACCGATTAAAAACTTCGGTGACTGCCAACGTTCATTGCGCGTGACAAAAGTATTAACCCATTCAGCCAGGTACTTTACGTCGGCATTGACGCCAAAAAACATTTTTTGCTGCTGCTCTTTTGACGGCATTTTGCCGTCTTTGCCCGGCAACACACGTGAGTAACCGGTATTTACCGGATTAACAAACACGATGTCAGCGACATCCAATACCGAATAAGGGTTGGTTTTTACGCCATAAGGCTGCAGCGGATAACCTTCGTCGTCGACATTTAAAACTTTAGGGCCGGTGTAAGCGACATGCATCCATACCGAGGCCGAGCCCGGGCCGCCGTTAAAAGAAATAAGTAACGGGCGCTTACTGCGATCTTTAATATCACTGCGCTGGTAGTAGGTATAAAACAAGGTGGCGGTAGGGTTGCCTTCTTCATCCCATACCGGCTGGGTACCGGTTGTAGCGCTGTAGCTGAAGCGCTTACCGTTTACTTCGGTTTTATGCTCGCTTACCACAGAGCTGTCAATTTCTATCTGGCGCTCTGTGGCCATTAACGCCGTGCTGCTTAGTAAGATCAGCAGAGCGAAAGATTGCAGTAGTTTCATCGGACCCCCGGATTATTATTATAAAAAGTATTATAGCTGTACGCGGTAGCGCAAAAAGGTAGCCTAAAAAACAGCTGAATACAAAAGGCTTGAGACCAGGTAACGAAAAAACGCTGCCATATACAGTCGCGAAAGCGGGAAGCGAAACAAGTTAATAACGCGAATTGTTATCAGTAGTATGATATTGAATTTAAACATAATTTTGCCAGTTCCGCCATCTTGCGCTATACTTGTCGGCATATTTTCCGCCGCATAAAAAGGTTCACGCAATGAAAGGCAATCCACAGGTGCTGTCAAAACTAAACGAGGTGCTGACAGCCGAATTAACCTCGATTAATCAATATTTTTTACACGCCCGTATTTATAAAAACCGTGGTTTAAAAGCGCTGAACGACGCGTGCTACAAAAAGTCGATTAAAGATATGAAGCAAGCCGATGAGCTGATAGAGCGCATTTTAATGCTGGAAGGCCTGCCGAATTTGCAGGCGCTGGGTAAGCTGCGTATTGGTGAAGACAGTGAAGAAATGCTGCAGTGCGATATGGATTTTCAAATTGAACAGTTGCCGTTGTTACGCGCGACTATCGCGCTGTGCGAAACGGAACAGGATTATGTCAGCCGCGATATGCTGACAGAAATGCTGGAATACGAAGAAGAGCACCTTGACTGGCTGGAAACGCAACAGCATCAAATTAGTATTATGGGGCTGGCAAATTACCTGCAGGCACAGCTGGGAGGCGAGTAAATGAAAGGCAATAAAACCATTATTGATGCGCTGAATGTGCTGTTAGCGAATGAGCTGGCTGCGATGGATCAGTACTTTATTCACTCACGGATGTATCACGACTGGGGTTTGCATAAGCTGTTCGAGCGTATCGATCATGAATTCGACGACGAAAAAGGCCATGCTTCCAAACTTATTGAACGCATAATCTTCTTAGAAGGTGTGCCGGATATGAGCAAGCGTGATGCTATTCACGTTGGCAAAGATGTACCGGCCATGCTGCAAAATGACTTAAATGTGGAATACACGGTGCAAAAGCTGCTAAAGCAAACCATGGCATTGTGTGAGCAACAGCAGGACTACGTTACCCGCGCTATGTTGCAGCAGTTATTGGATGATACAGAAGTTGACCACGCCCATTGGCTGGAGCAACAGCTTAACCTGATTAAACTGCTGGGCCTGCCCAACTATCTGCAATCGCAGATGTAACAGGTGCTTTTAGCTACATGCAAAACAATACTTCAGTTTTGCATGTAGCGCTGCCAGTTCAGCTTTGCCCTCCGGCTGACAGCGGTACAGTCTGGTAAGGGCTGTCAGCGGCATATACAGCATATCCAAACACAGTCGTTTTTGATCGTCGCTATGGCCGGCATCTGTCGCTGCGTCGGCCAGAGTAAATAAGGCATAGCGCAAGCACCATTCCTGCAACAGGCTGTTACGTTGCAATGCCAATTGGGTGGCCAGCCGGCAACAGCAGCCGCAATAGTCAGACACCAGCCGGTAGTAGTCACAAGGCTGCACATCACTTTGCTTTAACAGCCTGCTCAGACGGCTGAAATCCTGCCACAGCGCGGTGTTGATCAGCATAAGCATTTATCTCCGTTTTGAATATTAAGCTGCATTAATGCAAAGCATGTGACACCGGTAACGCATGACAGAATATCTTGTCCTGTAGCGCTGGCGCGGCCAACTGACTAAAGCGGCACAGCTCGCGGCGCAGATTACAGCTTTCCCGCAGCAGGGCGATATTGGCCGGATGCGCCGGCGGTATTTGTTGTTGCAGCTGTATTACCTGCTGCAAGGCGCGGTTTAACGTGCTTAGACAGCGGCGCCAACGTTGTTGCCTGGCGTAAGTTTGCGCCAGGTTTTGCACACTGATCGATAGGCAGATAATCAGTAGGGCGGTGCCGTCTTCGCCGCGCGGCACCGTCGCTCTTGCCAGTTGCGCTTCGTGTTGTGGCCAGCTTTGTGCCAGCATAAATGTGGCCTGGCGGTATAAGTCGGCAGCCAGGGCGTAGTGGTCGTGGGCAAAAGCGCTATTGGCCTGGCGGATAATGTGTTTCCAATGTTCAATCGCATCCATATTCTTCATCCTGTCAGAAGTTCGCTTAAAAATATGGCTTGTTTTTCCCTTAAATGCAAATGATAATGGTTATCATTAATAAATTAAGGAGTGCACCATGTCTTTTACTCTGCCGGACTTACCCTATGCTTATACGGCACTGGAACCCCATCTTGATGCGTTAACCATGCAAATCCACCACAGCCGCCATCATCAAACTTATGTCAACGGCTTAAATGCGGCGCTGCAAGGCAGCGCCTATACTGACTGGTCGTTAACGCGTTTACTGCGCGAAATACATACACTGCCAGAAGCTTTGCAACAAGCTGTGCGTAACCATGGCGGCGGTCATGCTAACCACAGTTTGTTTTGGCAGGTAATGGCGCCGGAAGGCGGCGGCGAGCCGGCCGGGAAATTGGCTCAGGCAATACAGCTACGTTTTGGCAGTTTTGCCGAATTTAAGCAGCAGTTTATTCAGGCCGCACTAAGCCGGTTTGGCAGTGGTTGGGCCTGGTTGGTGGTGGATCAGCAAGACCAGCTACAAGTAAGCAGCAGCGCCAACCAGGACAGCCCGTTGATGGATGGTTTAACACCTATACTGGGATTAGACGTATGGGAGCATGCCTACTATTTGCAGTACCAAAATAAACGGCCGGACTATGTGGCGGCCTTTTTTAATGTAATTAACTGGCCACAGGTTGCACAGTGGTATTCGGAGCAGGTATGAAGCTGTCGTTGTTGCAATCCCCCGGGTTCGGCGGCCGTAAGTTTGCCGGCGCGGCCATTGTGTTACTGGGTGCGGGTTATGGTTTGCAGCAGTTGCTACTATTGCTGCAACAACAACCTCAGGTAGGTTATGCCTTTTATGCCGGTATGATAGCTGCAGCCGCTACCGCTGCCGGCGCAGTGCCGGCACTGTTTATGCGGCGTTTATCGCAAAAGCTGCATGATGTGATGTTGGGCTTTGGTGCCGGCGTTATGCTGGCCGCTTGTATGTTTTCCTTAATTGTTCCTGCGTTGGCGTTACTAACCGCTGGCGGCACTGCACCCTAGTACAGCTCCGGCAGTGTAGCATTGGCCATTTTACTTGGTGGGGCTTTTATGTTGTTGCTGGAACGTTTGGTGCCGCATCAGCATTTTATTAAAGCTGAGGACCGGCTGCGTGGTCAAACCTTACGCCGCAGCTGGTTATTTGTGTTTGCCATAGCGCTGCATAATATTCCCGAAGGCCTGGCCATAGGGGCTTCTTTTGCTAGCGGCGACACTGCCGCAGCCACGGCCCTGGCTACCGGCATTTCTGTGCAAGATATTCCCGAGGGCCTGGTGGTAGCGATGGCCTTGTTGGCGGTGGGCTATAGCCGCGCACTTGCGGTGGGCATAGCCGTGTTGTCCGGTTTAACCGAGCCGGTGATGGCGATTATTGGTGCGGCCGTGTTGGGCGAGTCCAGCCTGTTGTTGCCCTGGGGCCTGGCACTGGCTGCAGGCGCTATGTTGTTTGTTATAAGCCATGAAATGATCCCCGAATCACATCGTCAGGGCCATGAACTGGCGGCGACCAATGGTTTAATGTTGGGCTTTGTCTTAATGATGCTATTGGATACCGGCTTGGGTTGATATGAAAACAGGCACTATTGTTACTGCTAAAGTATTTATGTAATTAATTTGCTTTTTTTAAATAAAAACATTGCTTATTTTTTAATGTGGAATGAATATATGCTGCTAAAAATTATTCTTTTACATTAACTTACGGAATTAGCATGGAAGTTAAATATAACGCTTTTAAAGCAGCACTGGTCGTATCGCTGGCCTGCGGTTTGGCAGCTTGTGGTGGCGGTAGCAGCAGTGATAATTCAGGGGCTGTTGTGCCTGAACCGGTTGCAACATCGTTGCTCAATGGCAAAGTTATCGACGGTTATGTCAGTGGTGCTAAAGTATGGCTGGACATTAACGGTAATGGCGTGTTGGATGAAGCTGAGCCTTCTACTGTATCAATCCAGGCCGGTGACTATGCTCTGGAGCTGACGGCTGCCCAGCGTGAATGCGTAACTTACGCTACCTTGTACGTTGATGTGCCGGTAGGTGCAATAGACGAAGACAGCGGCGAAGTAACCGAAGCCTATCAAATGGCCAGGCCGGCGCAGTTTCAGCCGTTAAATGAAGCCGCTTTACGACATATCTCGCCGTTAACATCGGTATTATGGCAACAGGTACAGGCGCAGTTATCCGACAGCGGGCAGCAGCAATTATCGTGTGCCGCGCTAAAAGCCAAAAGTGAATTGGCTGCACAGATCCGTCATGAGATTGATGACATTATTCGTACTACAGTAGACAAATATAATATTACCGCAGATAAGATTTTTGCCGACTTTATTGCCGCTGACGATGAGCCAAGTTACCAGTTGGCGCAAAGTATCGTTAAAGGCTTAAAAGCCACTTTTGCCTACAAGCAGCAATTGAAGCAACAATATCCAGATGCCACTTATATCCGCAATCAGTTTTATCAGGGTAGCGACATAGATAACAACAATGCTTACCCACAGGCCTGGTATCGCGACACTATGCTGTCATTTAATAGCGGCTACAGCACTGAGCTGGTAAAAATGAATGACGAGCTGACGGAAGTGGTGCGCGATATTTATTTGCGTGAGCATACAGATGTAGCTTGGGGTGACGGTATGTTAAGCCAGACAAAAGATATTTACAGCTACGGCGGTGATGGCGCGGAGTACACATGCTCTAATATTGAAGCCGTATCTGTGATTAAAAGTGGCGTAACTTATGGCCTGTCAGGTAGTGGTAATGCCACTGCAGCAGCAACAGTGGCTGAATGTAACAATAACGATTTTGGCAGTGCCGGAGGCAGCAGCTTTAGTGTTGACTACGTGGAAGCGGGTATTCACTATTACACCAGATTAGATGTTGCTAAAGACAAAGCAGAATACCAGCTGTTTGCGCACTGGAATGACTTGCAGGATAAAGCCGGTGAGTTAGATTTTGCCGATTTAATATCCTACCTGAACAACAGCGGTTATAAGTTTAATGACACAGTATTGTTGGATGTTAGCTATTGGCATAAAAGATCTACCGACGATCGAACAGCTAACCGTGTGCAAGTGGATAAGTTCTCCGATCGGCCGTGGGAAAAACTGCAATATCAAGCCGATGGTACGTACATTAAAACCTGTAGCACTGATGAAGGTCAAAGCTGGGTAGCGTGTAACGAATAACAGCCGGCTTTTATGCCTTATCTAAGGTAGCCTGACGCCCTGTCAGGCTACCGACACATTTTATTACAATCCTGCTGCAGCCTTTACTGGCAGCCAGAGCATCAATTCATTACATTAAAGTAAACTTACCCTCATTCTTTGTTTGTTCACAGGTATTAAGATGAAAAAACTATTTGTTATCAGCGCTGTAGCGCTGGCTGTACTAACCGGCTGTGCCGGCGAACGCGGTATGTCTGCTGATGCGCAAGCTGCACAGCAACAGCTGCAGGGCCAGGTGTTGGTAAGCCCGAATGACAACCGCGCTTATAAAACCCTGGTGCTGCCGAATAAACTGGAAGTGATGCTGGTATCGGATCCAACAGCCGAAAAATCTGCTGCCGCTTTAAGTGTTGGTGTGGGGTTATTACAAGACCCGATGAGCCAGCAGGGCATGGCGCATTATTTAGAGCATATGCTGTTTTTGGGCACCGAGCGCTACCCGGATACCAAGGGCTACAGCGAGTTTATGACTGCCAATGGCGGTGCGCAAAATGCCTATACCTGGCTCGATATTACCAACTATATGTTTAAGGTAAACAACGGCGCTTACGACGAAGCATTAGACCGCTTTTCAGACTTTTTTAAAGCGCCCAAGCTGTATCCGGAGTACACCGATAAAGAGAAAATTGCGGTTAATGCTGAGTGGTCAATGCGCCGTGAGATGGACTTTTTTGGTCAGTACAATTTATCGCGCAGCATGATGGGTAGCCACCCGGCTAACCGGTTTTTAATCGGTAACCTGGAAACACTCGGCGATAAGGAGGACAGCAAGTTACACCCGGAAACCGTAGCGTTTTACCAAAAGTACTATTCAGCCAATATTATGAAAGTGGCGCTGCTGAGTAATTTACCGCTGCGTGAGATGGAACAATTGGCGGTAAAACATTTCAGCAGTATTGAAAACAAAAACATTGAAAAGCCCGGCGTTACGGCAGAGTTAGATTTTAGCCGTTTAGGCGGAAAACGTATTCATTATGTGCCGAACCAGGATGTAAAACAGCTGCGGCTGGATTTTACCATCGCCAATAACACTGAGCGTTTTGCCGCTAAACCGAATGAGTTTATCAGCTACCTGCTGGGTTCTGAAATGCCGGGCACGCCGGCTGAGCAGCTAAAAGCCATGGGGTTGATTTCAAAGCTTAACGTCAGTGCCACGCCGGACTTATACGGCAACTATGGCTCGTTAAGTATTGATGTTGAGCTGACCGATGCCGGCATGCAAGCGCGCGAAGGTATAGTGGCAACTATTATGCAGTACATCGAACTGGTAAAACGCCAGGGCGTGGACAGTAAATACTTCAGCGAGATACAAACCAGCCTGAATAACCAATTCCGCTTTTTGGAAAAAGGCGATGAGTTTGGCTATGTGTCTAACCTCGCCGATGCGATGCAAAAAGTACCGGCGCGCAACGCTGTTAATGCCCCCTTCTACTATCAGCGTTTTGACGCGGCAGCCATACAGGATGTATTGGCGCAACTAACGCCAGAGCGCCTGCGGGTGTGGTATATCAGCAAGCAAGAGCCGCATAACAGCAGCCTGCATTTTTATGACGGCAAGTACAAAATTGCTGATATCAGCGCGGAAGAGCAGCAAAGCTGGCAACAAAGCCCGCAACTGGCCCTGACACTGCCGGCGGTAAACCGCTTACTACCGGAAAACTTTGCCGTTAAAGCGCCACAGGCACAGCAAAAGCCGGAGTTAGTGCTGCAACAAGACGGTATCAGCGCTTGGTTATATCCCAGCCAGCAGTTTGCCGATCAGCCGCGTGGTGTGCTGGAAATCTTCTTTAACACCAAAGCACCGCAACAAGACATAAAAGCCAAAGTGTTACTGGCGCTGTGGCACGATTTATATAACCTGCAGCAAAGCGCTCTGGCTACAGAAGCCGATATTGCCGGCATGCAATTACGCCTGACTGCCGGCAGCGGTATGGCGCTGACGGTGGCCGGTTTTACTGACAAACAACCACAGCTGTTGCAACAGGCGCTGGCCGGTTTAACGCTGAACAGCGACGTGCAAAGCTTTGCTCAGGCCAAAGATCGCTATGTGCGCGGTTTGCAAAATCAGGCGAAGCAATTCCCGTTTTATCAGGCCTTTAATGCTTACAACAGCCTGGTTCGTAACGGTAATTATGAAACAGAGCAGTTAGTGGCAACGGCAAATGCCTTAACCGCAGACGAGCTGCAGGCGTTTATCAATACTACGCTGGCGCAAAACCAACTGCGTATTTTTGCTTTTGGTAACTACGATAAGGCGGCGGTAGAACAGGTGGTGGCTACAGTAAACCGCGCTTTGCCGGCACAGCGTAGCGAACTGCCATACAGCCGCACCGCTTACTGGCAACCGGCACCTGGTGACACCCTGGTGCTGCAAAAAGACATTGATGTGGCCGATGTAGCGCTGGTTGATGTACACGTACACCCCGAGCCGTCTTACGCTCAGTTAGCCCGCGCCACCGTGTTGAAAAGCCATTTCAGCAATGTCGCTTTTGACAAACTGCGCACAGAAGAGCAGTTAGCCTATGCGGTAGGCGGTACAGCCATGCAGTTGGAAGATTATGTCGGCTTTGCTATGTATATCCAAACGCCGGTAAAAGGTGTGGCCGATATGCAGGCACGGTTTGATTTATTTAAACAACAGTACGCCAAAGAACTGGATGCTTTAACTGAAGAAGCGTTTGCACAGTTAAAAGCCAGTACTTTGGTTACATTAAAAGAGCCGCCAAAGAACCTGCAGGATGAAGTAGGGCCGTTAATTACCGACTGGTATCGTGAGAAGTTCAGTTTTGACAGCAAGCTGCAGTTAATTGCGGCCGTTGAGCAGGTTAGCCTGGCCGATGTAAAAGCGTTTTACCACGAAACCATGTTAAACGCCAAAGCGCCGCGCATTTCGGTGCAAATGCGGGGTACTAAGTTCCGCGACCAGCCGTTTGCCGATTTACCCGGCCAGACAAAAGTAACCGACATTGCCGCCTTTCATCAGCAGATGAAAAAGCAGTAAGCCGGCACCGCTAAGTAAAAATCCACCTCCATAGGAGGTGGC
>NZ_JABSOD010000013.1 GCF_013283795.1 Rheinheimera lutimaris | reverse complement strand
TTTGTTTTAGCTAACAATTTTGTGGGGATACCTCAGGATCTGACCCTAATTATTTAAGCCCTAATCAAAGAGAACAGAAAATGAAAATGCGGATAATAATTTTTATTACTATGATGCTGTATGGGTGTGCCGGATCGGGTCATCCGCTGATGTCTCCAGATAAAACTTATGTGGTAGAGAATGAAGGGAAAGCATTATTTTCACTGAGGGTGCCTGAAAGTGGAGCGTGGTATCATGTTGCACCTGATACAGTGCAGCATGGATTCATAAACATAAATGGTAGGCCTGATAATTCTTATGTTGGATATGCGTTAAGATTTGGATTTATAACCAACAATGAGCATCCTAAGTTTTTGAGTAGTGTTATTCCTGTGTTAAAGACAGGTGATTATGAGAAATTTTTACGAGACAGTCTGGATTTTTATACGCCTGAGGTTTTAGCTGAACAAAAGAAAAGCAACCCCGGAGGTAAAGTCATAGATATTCGTGGAATACGTTGCAAAAATTTCTGGGTCAGTGAACATATTGGTCCGAACATCCACAATCCGCGTTACGGTGGTCAAGGAATATCGGTACATAGCAATTACATAATTTGCCCGCTGGTAATTGATGGCGTGATTAATCAATTTAATGTCAGTATCAGAAGTTCCATATTGGATAAGCTCTATCTTGAAAAAGAAGCCTACGATCAGAACAAAAAAACCGATGACCCTGAGTTTATTATTGATCCCGAGGCAATCATGCGGGAGTTGGGCGAAAATGTTGTGGAAATGTTCAGTACCTTGAAAATATACGGCAACATCAGTCAGAGCTATGAAGACGTAACGATAAAATGCCATCCGACTTTAGGTGATGAATGTTAAGAGGCTGAGAAAAAGGGGGCGGAGCTAATAAAGGCTAAATTCGTGGGGATACCTCAGGATCTGACTCCAATTATTCATTATTCCAGCGGTTATAAGGTTAAGGTGTAAGCTCGGTCGCAGCTGGCAGTAAGGCTGCCAGCTGCGTATTGAGCGCCGTAACGACTTTTTTATCCTGCCAATACTGGTTATGCGACAACGGGTTCCAACTGGCGGCGAGCCAGCCGAAAAAGCCGCCGCCGGCGTTTACTTCGATATCGGTCACCAATTGGCCATAGCCGGGGGATAAATCAGCTAAGGGCCAGCCCAACACATCGTCTTTATCGTAATAGTTTTGCCAGATAAAAGCGTTGTTTGGTTTGTTAAACGGCACAATTTGCTCCATGGCGTGGGCGGCAACAAAAATGGGGATATTGCAACCGGTCGTAAGCAACGCCGCTAACCGATCGCCGCGTAAAAACGCAATATCCTCATCAGTTAATGGTGTATCGCCGCTGATACCCGCCTGATAACGTTTAATATCCCGCCAGATACCGGCGGCAGGTTTAACGCCGGCTTTAGCTTGCTGTGCGTCCCATAAATAGCATGACAGTACATGGCAACCCAGCGAGTGTGCGAGTAATACCAGTTTGCCATCTGTGGTCAGTCGCTGTTTGGCCAAATACAAGGCGCGGGCAATTTTAAGCTGACTGTAATGATACAAACTGTGCGGCTGCTCTTTACGGTGTTCCAGCGCGGCAGCGTCGGCAAAACCGAATAACATAAAGCGTCGCAGCTTACTCCAGCGCAGCCTGAACCCCGTGGCTTGCCATACCCGCTGTTCGTTATATTGCAGTAAATCCTGATAATACACTGTTCCGCAATACAGCTGCGCAGGCTGCACCAAACCATGTTGCACTGCCTGGAATAACGTTGCCGCGTAGTCGGGTTCAGTTTCGCCCATACCATGTATTGTTACCAGTGCAACCTGTTTCATACTTCAGTTTTCTCTGTGCTATAACGCTGCTGCAGGTAGGCATACAAGTGTTCGGTAAAAAAGCCATGCATTAGAAAACGCTGGCCTAAATTCCATGGCCCGACTAAATAATGCGGAAACTTGTTATAAGCCATTTCACGCAGGCTGTTATCGCCCATCAGGTCGCCAATGCGAATGGCGATGGACTGATCAAGGTTAAAGCCGTTAATGGCATCGCGGTATTCTTCGCGGGTAAGCAATAAGCAAAATAAACACATAAACAAGGCATGCGCGCTTTCAAAATCGAGCCATTGCGTACGTTTTTCAGTAAATTCAAACTGTGCCATATCAACACTTTGCCAGTGCTGCCAGTTAAGTTGCTGTGGCGTTAACGGCTGCTTCGGGTGATGCCAGCTGCCCAGCTCCGCAAATAAGCGAAACAGTTCTTGATCATGCTCAACAAAGCTGGCGTGTTGCATATCGGCAATGCATTTAGGGTAAAGCTGCACCGGTTTAAAACCGCTGTTTGGGCTATTGGCGGCCAAAAAGTTCAGTACATTAGATTCGGTAGCATAGTGGCGCAAAATCAGTAAATTGGCCTCTTTGCTAACAAAATGGGTGCAAAACCAGCAAATCAGTTTTTGCAGGCTGTTATGCGCACTGAATTGCGGCAACGGCAGGCGCTTAAACAGCCAGGTAAGATGCAGCAAAATGGCAAAGATAAACTGTAACAGCGGCCGCACGCCCCAGCGCAGCGGGTTTTGTAAATCTTTTAACCATAGATCCAGCGCCGCTTGTTCGATTGGCAGCGAGTTATCGTTAGCAATGGCCTTTAAGTAGGCGCTTGGGCCGTTACCTGTTTTAATAGTCATGCTCAACCTCTTCCAGTTGCAGGCAGTACAGCCGTGCGGTAACGCGGGCGGTGCGCACTATGGCAGTCAGTTGCGCCGGGTGTTGACATAAACGGTCTATCAACTGATACAGCTTTTGCATATGGTTATCGTCATTGGCACCGTGGTAGCGCATAAAGCGGGTGTAGCCGCCATCGCCGCCGGTAACCTTGTCGATTTGTGTGGCCCAATCGTTGGCCATTTTCTGGCCCAGGCCTTCAATAATCCACATGGCGCCGATTAAATCGACAGGATTGGGTTGGCCGGCGCGGTACATTAAAAAGCCATGCAGCGCTTCGGTGCCGATATTGCGCGGCGCGTTTTGAATGTCGCTTAAGTTGCCACCGGCGGCAACATAATCGCGCTCTAACATTTCATAGTCGCGGTGCTCTTCGCGGGCGTGGCCGATAATAGTTGAGCGCACATCGCTGTAATCGCGCTCAAAGCTTGAGGCGCAGCGGCTGATCCAGCGCGAGCCCTCTATTACCTGCTGGCGCCAATTCAGCAGCAGTTGGCAATAGTCGGCTTTGCTAAACTGGCCGCGCTCCAGCCGTTGCAACAGCGGCACACGGCCCAGCTGGCGCTCAAATTCAAACCACACCCGCATTAAGGCTTGTAAACATTGCTGGCCCTGCGGGCTTAATACGTGTTCTGTCATTCAGGCCTCTACTACGGTCAGTTGCATATAGGCATTATTAAAGCGGCCGCTTTCCGGCACCATACAAATAATGGTATCGCCGGTTTGATAGTGTTGCGTGCGGCGAAACTCGTCCAGCATAATAAAAATTGAGGCGCAACCGGTATTGCCACGGCTGTACAGGTTGGAATACCACTTATGTTCGGCTATGCCAACCCCGGCGCGCTGCAGCATATCGAAGATTTTGCCGCGAAAATAATGCGATGAATAATGGCACAATACATGGTCAATATTGTCCGGTTGAATGCGGCCTTCAGCGATTAAGCGCAGATAACCATCGACGCCCAGCTTGACGATATTTTCCAACAGGCGCACATCCTGGCGGATCAGCAGTGCACCGGCCGCTTCGGCCTGGGCATAGGTGGCGTAATCCTGCCAGCTTTTGCTGTGATCGCTGTCGGTTGGGTAACCCACGCTCATGCATACCGGGTAGGCATCGGCATGAGAGAAACTGCGGATCCAGTCAATGCGGAAACACTGGCCACGCGGCTGGTTTTCCAACAGCAGCGCACCGGCGCCGTCAGATAACATCCAGCGCAGAAACTCGGCGTTAAAATCCAGCGTGCTGCCGGCGGCTTCATAACGGCTGGCTTTAAATAAGCGCGAAGTAAGCTCGCTGGCCACTACCAGTGCATTGGGTTGCTCGCCGGCTTTAAGGTTGGTAAAGGCGGCTTTTAGCGCCATCATACTGCCGGAGCAAATACCGTGGCTGCTGTGCAACTCTATATCACTTAACCCCAGCTCAGCCTGCAGCATAGAGCCAAAGCCCGGCAGCACTATATCGCCCTGGCTGGTAGCGGCGCTAAGCATTTTTATCTGCCGTTTGCCTAAAAAGCTGCCTGTTAAGCAGTGCTCCGCTGCTTTAGCTGCCATACCGGCATTAGAAATAGTGGTGTTATGCTCAGCATCAATAGCGTAATGCCGGGTTTGAATGCCGTTAGATTGCAAAATGCGCCGCTTTAACCGGCTGGCTTTGCCATGCACTAAACCCAGCAGCGGTTCCATTTCGTCATTGCTAACGGGTGGGCCGGGTAAAAAGTGGCCTGTGCTGTTGATATACACACTCATGCGCTCACCTTGCGCTGCTGCAGTGCCGTCCTTAAACAGCGCAGGTTTTCTTCCATATAAGGCAGCACGCACACCACCGCCATAAAGCTCAGATAGTACGGCAGGTAAGCATCGCCGCCATGGGCGTACGGCATGCGCTGGAAATAAAATTCGCCCTGCCAGTTAAAGCTGATGAGTTTAATAAACACCGGATAGTTAATCACCACTATCAGCAGCAACATATAAAGTGGCAAGGTAGCTAAATAATTATGTGCATGCATTTCCCACAAGCTGATATGGCGCTTGGGTGCGGCGTAATGTACGTCGTAATGCGCTACGGCTTCGTGCGCCAGCCAGGCGGCAATGCAAATCAGCATTATCAGCACATTTACCTTAAACAGCAGGCAGAGCAAAATCGGTAGCGCCATTTGCAGGCCCATTAACGAATGAATAAGCGATTCTTTTAAGCCTGAAGTATGTTCAATTTTGGTGGCGCGGTGACAGCACCAGTCAACGAAACCGGCAATGCCCCACAGTGGCAGAAACACATACAACATTAACTGAATTAATAACTGACTGGTTTGCAACACCTTACTCCTGTTGCCGCTGATACTGCGGCGTACTATAGCGCAAGGTTAATGGTTTGTAGATGTTGTTAGCGTAAAAACTTTTGTACGTACCAACAACTGGCGCTTAGTTGATACTGCTGGCTTTTGGCCCACGCCAAACCGTGGCGTACCAGTTTTTCTGCCAGGCCTTTGCCGCGAAACGCCGGTGGCACAAAGGTATGGTGAAAATTAATGCAGTTGCCGCTCAGGCTGTAATCCAGCACGGCTTCTGCACCATCCAGTTGCAGCACAAAGCGCTGTTGCTCTGCCTGATGTTGGATCAGCGGCGCTGTCATATGTCATCTTCCAGCCAGGGCGTTTGCGGTAACATCGCAAGATGAGCGGCATAACGGTCTAAATTAAAGCTTTGCTGATGTTCAATTACATCAACCATCTCCGGCGCCAGCGCACAGGCTATCAGTTCTATGGCGTCTTCACGGCTGTGTCCGGTCATGCGCAGCCGCAGCAGGGTTTCGGTAACTTGTTTCGGGTAATTGTCAGCCAGTTGGTTTTCTATTACTTCAAATAACATGGCCTGGTCGAGCAGGTCGTCGCTCATAAATGCCTCAGCTTTACGTGATGTGGTGCCAGTATGGAAGAATTAACCGGCGTTGCCAATTGGTGCGGCAAAAAAGCGTCTGACAGATAGTATTTAGCGGTCGCTTTAGCTAAGCTGGAGCGCAACAAAAAATCAGACAGAACAATAACTATGCAACAACAAATCAGTGGCTGGCGTGGCCGGATACAAGCGCTGGGGCCGGGGGTTTTAATGGCAACAGCGGCCATCGGCGGCTCGCATCTGGTAGCGTCGACTCAAGCCGGCGCCTTGTTTGGCTGGCAGCTGGCCTGGCTTATTTTGCTGGTTAATGTGCTGAAATACCCGTTTTTCCGCTTTGGTGTCGAATACACCCTGACACGCAAAGAAAGCCTGTTAGCCGGTTATCAGCGCAAGGGCCGGGGTTATTTCTACAGCTTTATTGTGCTGAATATTATTGCTGCGGTGGTCAATACCGCCGGGGTATTGTTACTCACCGCCAGCTTGCTGCAGTATGCGCTGCCGGGCCAGTTATCCGTTAGCTTATTATGCTGGCTGATTTTAGCGGCTTGTTTAGCCATTTTACTGCTGGGCCATTACCGCGCGCTGGATAATGTCGCTAAGCTGATTATGGTAGTGCTGACTATTACCACGGTAATTGCTGCGGTGATTGCCTGGCAAAATGGTGCTCAGGCGCCGGCTGGTTATGTTGGCCCGTCGCCCTGGACCCTGGCCGGTCTGGGTTTTTTAGTGGCGCTAATGGGTTGGATGCCGGCACCGATTGAAATATCAGCTATCAGCTCGTTGTGGCTAAAAGCCAAGCAGCGCCATACCCATATTACCCGCGCCCAGGGTATGTTTGACTTTAACCTTGGCTACTGGTTGACAGCAGCACTGGCGTTGGTGTTTTTATCGTTAGGCGCACTGGTGCAATATGGCAGTGAACAACCGATAGCGCTGGCCGGCACTGCCTTTGCCCAGCAACTGATGCAAATGTATGCCGCCACTATCGGCGATTGGGCACGGCCGTTGGTGGCGCTCATTGCCTTTTTATGTATGTTTGGCACCACCATTACCGTGCTGGATGGTTATGCCCGCACCTTGCATGCCTCGTTTGAACAACTGGGCTGGATAAAACACAAAGCTGCACTGAATTACTGGCTGCTGGCACAAGCCGGCTGCGGTATGGCACTCATCATATTTTTTAAAGCCGCACTGGCGCCGATGCTCACTTTTGCTATGACATTAGCATTTTTAACCACACCGGTATTCGCTTGGCTAAACTACAGCCTGATGCGTGGCGACGGCGCCATAGTGCTAAGCACACCGCTAAAGCTGTTAAGCTGGCTGGGGCTGACGTACCTTATTGGTTTTGCACTGCTGTTTCTGGCTTGGTTTATCGGTTTTGTTTGACCAAATAACAGGGCTGGAAACCCGACCCGGTCGTCACAGAGTGTCTGAGCGCATGAGTGCGCGAGTTGCTGTGGCGAGCCGGGGGGAGTATTGCAGCCCGGTTTATAACTACTAAAGGTGTGGTTTTACAACGCCAGGGTTTTTTCACCGCGGGCAATACCCGAAGCGCCGCTGCGCACCACTTCCAGTATCGGCGTCGTGCCAAGCGCCTGAATAAAGGCATCCAGTTTATCACTGGTACCCACCAACTGAATGGTATAGGTAGCCGGCGTAACGTCGATAATCTGGCCGCGGAAAATATCAGCACAGCGTTTTACTTCTTCGCGCTGGTTGCCGGCAGCTTTAACTTTAACCAGCATCAGTTCACGCTCGATATGCGCCGCTTCGCTGATATCAGATACCTTAACCACTTCAATCAGCTTATGCAGCTGCTTGCTGATTTGCTCGATAACCTGATCATTACCCTGGGTAACCAGGGTTAACCGTGACAGTGTCGGGTCGTCCGTGGGCGCCACATTAAGTGAATCTATGTTATAGCCACGCTGGGCGAATAAGCCCACCAAACGCGCTAAGGCGCCGGATTCGTTTTCCAGCAATACAGAAATAATATGCCGCATGTTAAGTCCTCTCTGTCTTGCTTAAAAACATGTCGTTCATGGCGCCACCGGGTACCTGCATCGGGTAAACGTGCTCTTTCGGGTCGATATGAATGTCTAAAAACACCAGCTGATCTTTTAGCGCAAAAGCGCGCTCTAATGCCGGTTGCAGCTCTTCCGGTGTAGTTACGCGGATGCCAACATGGCCGTAGGCTTCGGCCAGTTTGACAAAGTCAGGTAGCGAGTCCATGTATGAGCTGGCGTAGCGCGACTCATAGTTCATGTCCTGCCACTGCTTTACCATGCCTAAATAACCGTTATTCAGGTTGATGATCTTCACGCCCAAACCATACTGCTTACAGGTAGACAGCTCCTGAATATTCATCTGAATAGAGCCTTCGCCGGTAACACACACTACGTCGGCATCAGGGTAATTAAGCTTAACGCCCATTGCCGCCGGCAAGCCAAAACCCATGGTGCCAAGGCCGCCGGAGTTGATCCAGCGGTTCGGCTTATTAAACGGATAATATTGCGC
The DNA here is from genome assembly GCF_013283795.1 of Rheinheimera lutimaris. GTDB lineage: Bacteria > Pseudomonadota > Gammaproteobacteria > Enterobacterales > Alteromonadaceae > Alishewanella > Alishewanella lutimaris. The sequence goes on along the minus strand of NZ_JABSOD010000013.1, from coordinate 85,400 downwards.
AGCAAACATCTGATGTTGGCCAACATCACTGCAGACATAGGCTTCGCCTTTGGTGATTTTGCTAACCTGCTCAATAACATATTGCGGTTTCAATAATGGCGCTGCGGTATCGTAGCGGCCGCCGTGCACGGCGCGCCACTGGTCTATTTGCTGCCACCATTGTGCTAGTGCAGCGGTGTCCAACTTTTTCTTTTTCTGCTTTAACAGCGCCAACATATCTGTCAGTACCGGTTTTACCAGGCCAACAATCGGAATATGGGCGTTGACGGTTTTACTGATACTGGCCGGGTCGATATCAATATGAATAATGGTCGCGTCAGGGCAGAATTTCTTGGTGTTGTTGGTTACGCGGTCGTCAAACCGTGCACCCACTGCCAGAATAACATCGGCGTGGTGCATGGTTTGGTTTGCCTCATAACTGCCGTGCATGCCCAACATGCCAATAAACTGCTTATCGCCGGCAGGATACGCGCCCAGCCCCATTAGCGTATTGGTTACCGGCAGATTTAACAGCTGCGCCAGTTCGGTCAGCTCATTGGCTGCGCCGCCCATAATGACCCCGCCACCGGCATATAAAATCGGCTTCTTCGCGCTCAGCAACGCGGTAACAGCCTTTTTGATCTGGCCGCTGTGGCCGTGCTGTTTTGGCTGATACGAGCGCAGGTTAATATCCGCCGGGTAGTGATAGGGGAATTTCTGATTCGGCATGGTCATATCTTTCGGAATATCCAGCACCACCGGGCCCGGCCGGCCGGTTTGGGCGATATGAAAGGCCTTTTTAATTAAATACGGAATATCTTCCGGGCGGCGCACCGACATATTGTGCTTACAAATGGGCCGCGAGATGCCCAGCATATCGGTTTCCTGGAAGGCATCGCCGCCAATTAAGTGGCTCATGACCTGGCCGGTAAGCACCACCATTGGAATGGAATCCATATAGGCAGTGGCAATACCGGTGACGGCGTTGGTGGCGCCCGGGCCTGATGTTACCAGCACCACGCCGGCTTTGCCGCTGGCGCGGGCATAGGCGTCGGCCATATGGGTAGCGGCCTGTTCGTGGCGCACCAGCACATGCTTAACTTTATTTTGCTGGAACAGGGCGTCGTAAATGTGCAACACCGCACCGCCCGGATAACCGTACAGGTATTCGACACCTTCATCGGCAAGGGCGCGAATTACCATGGCGGCACCGGACAACATTTCTGTGCTGCGGTTGTGCTCGGCTGACTTATCGTCTGGCTGGGTCTGGCTGGTCATTTTTTGTATCTCATAGTTTACTGTGGCAACGGTTACACGCCACGGCTTTGCGGGCAAAGTCGCGGGTGAATTATGTTATAAACAGCGTTGTTGCTGCTTTTTGTTTGCTACGTGGACTGGTAAAACAGGCAAGGCTGTTAAACTTAAACTATGGCGCTATAGTTATTCGCTGCTGTGCAGTCATTTTTTGGTGCGCAGAGTTAATTTACGTGATAGACGGCCGGATGTCGATGCTTTTTAGCTTGATTTTGCTGCATTTGTCAGCAAGTACAAGGCTTGCAAAGCTATAGCCGAGCCCACATAGTAACAGCTAACTGAATTTTAATTCTCCGGTACAGGATTTAGCGTTTTATGCAACAAACTATCGTTGATGTGTCATTGAATAACGCCCGTGAGGTGCTTGATGCCTCTATGCAAAAACTGGTGCTGTTTCAGTTCTGGTCAGCGCGCAGTGAAGGCTGTAAACAACTCAGCCCGTTGCTGGAACGCATAGTGCAGCAGTATCCGCAGCAATTGATGTTGGCGCGGGTAGATTGCGATAAAGAGTCGGATTTAGCCATGCAGTTTGGTGTACAGTCGTTGCCGACAGTGATGCTGATTAAACAAGGCCGGCCGGTAGATGGTTTTGCCGGAGTGGAAACCGAGCAGGCAATTCGTGACAAGCTGGCACCATACTTACCCAAGCCGGAAGATGACTTGCTGGCGCAGGCCGAACAATTACTTGGCAGCCAGGACTACGCCGGCGCCTACCCGCTGTTAAAAGATGCGCTGGCATTAGCGCCACAGCGCACAGAGATTAAGCTGTGGCTGGCTGATGCCGCGGTGAGTTTAGGCCAGCTACCTCAGGCTGAAGCCTTGCTTGGCGAAATAAAGCTGGCAGAGCAGGATGCGCTGTATAAAGCGGTAGTGGCCAAGTTACAGCTGGCAAAAGAAGCGGCAGATACACCGGAAATTCAGGCACTGGAAGCGGCACTGGCGGCAACGCCGGATAATCATGAATTAAAGGAGCAGTTAGCAGTGCAATATCAGGCAGTACAGCGCAGCGAAGAAGCGTTGGCTTTGCTGTTAACGGTACTGCAGCAGGATTTAAACTTCGGCAGCAGCAAAAAGCTGTACCTGGATATTCTGGCTGCGTTACCCAAAGGCGACAGTGTCGCCAGCCTGTACCGACGCAAATTATACAGTTTGCTGTATTAATACCGACCTTTTACTGTTGAAAATCAGACCAGATCCGGCGGATTTGGTCTGACAGCGTCATCGGATCAAAGGGTTTTACCACGACATCGACTGCGCCCAATGCTTTGTATGAGGCGACTTCGTTACTTTGCACTTTGGCCGTCATAAACACCGCCGGTACTGCTGTCAGGTCGTATTGCTGCTGCAGATGTTGCAAGGTAGTAGGGCCGTCCATACCCGGCATCATGACATCAAGTAAAATAAGCTGTGGCGCAAAATCCGGGTAATCAGCCAACGCTTGTTTGCCACTGCTGCAGGTGTGTACGGTAAAACCGCCAACGGCTTCCAGGGCGATTTTTGCTACCTGTTGAATGGATGGGTCGTCTTCTACATGCATAATGCGTTGTAATTCAATCATGGCGTTGGCTCCGTGTCATCTGCAGTGCTTAGCAGAGGCAGCAATAAATAGAACTCAGCGCCTTTGCCCGGCTCTGAGTGAAAACCGATTTCGCCCTGCATGCGGGTCATCAATTGTTTGCTGATAGCCAGCCCTAATCCGGTACCGCTTTTGCTTTTAATATCTGAGCTGTCGGCCTGGGAAAATTTGTCAAAAATATAAGGTTTAAATTCTTCGCTGATACCCGGGCCCTGATCAATAACCCGCACTACAGCGTGCCGGCCCAGGTGCTGCACATCAACAGTAACTGTTGCACCGGGTGGTGAGAACTTGGCGGCATTGGACAGCAGGTTTGCCATGACTTGTTGCAGCCGTAAGCTGTCGATGCTAACCCACAACTCCGTGTCGTCAACTTGCAGCTGATAGCTCACCTGATATTGTTGCGCGTAGCTTTGATTGTCACGTAGAGACTTTTCAATCACCGGCAGCAAGGGTTGTGGCTGAATATCAAATTGCATTTTGCCGGCAATCAGCTTATCCATATCCAGCAGGTCATTAATCAGTAGCTGCAGCTTCAGCACATTGGCCTGAGCCACAGCGGTCATCTGTGCCGCTTGCGCGGGTAGCGCACCGAACACTTCGCCATGCAACAAACCTATGGCACCGCTGATAGCGGTTAGCGGCGTGCGCAGTTCATGGCTAACCGTTGACACAAATTCGTGTTTTAAGCGTTCAATTTTCTTACGCTCAGTAATATCGTTAATAAAACCATGCCACAGTACGCTGCCATCATCTTGCAATTCCGGCACCGAGCGGCCGGTTACCCAGATAATTTCGCCGTCGCTATAGCGCACACGGTAATCCAACTTCCACAGTGTCAGTTGCTGAGCAGACAAGCGGATACTGTCCTGTACCAGTGGTAAATCGTCGGGGTGGATCAGGGCAAACACCGGTTCTGCATTGTACTTTACCTGCTCCGGTGTCAGATGATAGATATCACGAATACCTTCACTACAATACGGAAAGCAGGCAGTACCATCCGGTGTCAGTTTGAATTGGAATACCATGCCCGGCAGTTGGCTGGCTATTTTTGCCAGTAACTCTGATGCTTTACGCTCTTCGCTAAAGGTGGCATTTTGCTTTTGTTGCAATTCGCGCATTAGTCTACGGGTTATTCTCTGCATATCCGATAACAGGAGCAGCAACAGCAACTCGCTGACCAGAAAGGCCAGGGCCCATCGTTGCAGCACATCGGCAGACGGATTAAGTTGGTAACCACGCCAGGCTAACCAGCTAAACAGAGCCAATAGCAAAGCGCTACCAAGCCAGGTAATAAAATTGCTGGTACTGCTGACGCGTTGAATTATCATAGCGGCCTTAAATTAAGCGACAGCCTTACTATAAAGCACAAGCGCAAGAGTGGCAAAACGGCGGACAGATATTTGTGAGTACCATGTTACAGCAGCAGTTTGAGCAACTTAGCACGGTGCTGCAGCACTATCGGCAGTACTGGCAACTGTTGCCCTTTAGTTGCGCCAGCTTGCCCTGGCCGAACGAGGCGCTGCAGCAATGCCTGTTGGCGTTGGATGAGCAGCAGATAAAACAGCTTGAGCTTAGCAGCACACTGCAACAGCAGTACTTCTCCGCCTTTTTCCCTGAGTTATTTACGTTACCGGATGTTGCAACACTGCCGGATAGCAAGGCGGTAGCAGCATTACCGTTTTGGTTGGAAAACGGTATTGGCGGGCGTAAATTGCAGCAAATTGATGCCTTGTGCCGGCAGTGGCCTGGCAGCGGCTTACCGGTGCTGGAATGGTGTGCCGGTAAAGGCCATCTCGGTCGCATTCTGGCACACCGCTTTGCTGTGCCGGTGACCAGTGTAGAATGGCAGCAAAAATTATGCGACGACGGTGCTGAATTGGCCAAAAAATATAACGTAGCGCAGCAGTTTGTCTGTGCCGATGTTTTGGCCGCGCCGCTAAGCGCTATATTGCAAGCAGAGCAACATATAGTGGCGTTGCACGCTTGTGGCCAGTTGCATATTACTATGTTGCAGCAAGCAGTGCAGGCCGGTTGCCGGCAATTACAACTGGTGCCCTGTTGTTATCATCTGATCCCGCAGTCGCGCTATCAACCGCTATCAGCCCCGGGGGCAGCGCACGACCTGTTATTAACCAAAGACGATTTAAAATTGGTGGTGCAGGGCCAGGTTACCGCCGGTGAGCGCATCGAGAAGCTGCGCAATACAGAGGTGTTATGGCGCCTGGCTTATGATGAACTGCGCGCTGAGCTCAGTGCACAACGGCATTACCGGCCGCTGGCCTCGGTAGCCAAGCACTGGTTTAGCGGCGACTTTGCTGATTTTGCCCATTGGGCGGCAGCACAACACGAGCTTACTTTGCCGGTGCAGCCAGACTTTGCCCACTATCTGCAGTTAGCGGAGCAACGTGCACTGCTGGTGCAGCGTATCGAACTGGTGCGGCATTTGTTCCGCCGGCCGTTGGAATTATGGTTAGCATTGGATAAGGCGTTATATTTACAGCAGCACGGTTATCAGGTGGGTATCCACACCTTGTGCGATTATAAGATAACGCCACGCAACTTGTTGTTACGGGCGTTAAAACCACTTTAGTGTTTGGCCGGTAATTCCTGACGAGAACTGATACGCTGAAACGCGGCCAAATCAAATACCGGCAGAATGGCAAACAGCTTGTCAAAGATATCCGCCTGAATGGCTTCGTAATTCAGCCAATTTTTATCTGCACTAAAACAGTATATCTCCACCGGCAAGCCTACCTCGGTCGGTTGTAGTTGGCGCACCATCAGAGTCATCTGTTGGTTAATTTTTTCGTGGTGGCGTAGCAGCCATTGTACGTAAAATCGAAATAGCGCAATGTTGGTAACGTCCTCACTTGCCAGCAAATCAAGCACGTCCTGCTGCTGGAAGAAGGTTTGCAGGCGTTGCCTTTTTTGTAGTTGTTCCAGTTCGTCTGCTTTTATAAAACGGATAGTACCAATATCAATATTGATTGCCCGTTTAATCCGCCGGCCACCGGATTGCTGCATACCACGCCAGTTTTTAAACGAGTCAGAAATTAATGCATAAGTTGGGATAGTGGTAATAGTATTGTCCCAGTTGCGCACTTTTACAGTGGTCAGGGCAATTTCAACTACGTCACCGTCAGCGCCATATTTGGGCATTTCGATCCAGTCGCCGACATTCACCATATTATTTACCGCGATCTGAATACTGGCAACAAAGCCGAGAATGGCGTCTTTAAACACCAATAACAGTACGGCAGTTAACGCGCCAAGGCCACTTAACAACAAGGTGGGGGATTTATCCAGCGCTGTACTGACAATCAGAATACTGAACACAATAAAAGTCAGTAGCTTCAGCAACTGTGAAATGCCCTGATACGGAATGGTCGGGTTAGGCACCAGATGGGCATAGCTTTTTGCCACCAATGTAATAGCGGCCGCCAACGCCAGGCCGATAAACACATACAGATACAGCCAAACGGCAACGCCAAGTATAGCGGTTAAATGTTCTGACTGATTAAATAGTAAGGGGGAAATGGCTTGCAGCACCAGCGCCGGCAGCAGGTGCGCCAGATGGCTGGCCAGTTTACGCCGTTCGCGCGCAGTTTCATCAGTTAGCCGGCCATCCAGCTTATCGAGCAGTTGCGCCAGGCCTGGTTTCATCCAGGCGCGGCTGAGCAAAAAACATACTGTCACTATCAATATTGCTATTAACATATTACAGCCCAGCAGAAATGCCGGATGCCAGGGGGGCGGCAATTGCAGCGCATCGGCTAAGTGTGTGAGGGCGTCTGTCAGCATGGCAATTGCTCCGCACTGCGGTTGAGATTGTCAGTTTGATGATAGTGTTGCATCAACTGGTCTTTTTGCAGCCAGCGTTGGTTCAACCATAACTGAAAGCGTTCACGAAACTGTGCATCATTAAAGTAATCGCCAACTACCTGCTGATCTACCGGCAGCACTTCAACCTGCACCACTATGCGTTTTAACCTGCCCATTAACATGTCTAATGCGACGTGATTCGGGTTGTCCGGATACAACAGGGTAAAGTCTAAAATGGCGTTAAACTGCTCGCCCATACTGGCAAGGGTAAAGGCAATGCCGCCGGCTTTGGGCGGCAACAAGTATTGAAACGGGCTGCATTTGTCGGCCTTTTTGCTTTCAGTAAAGCGGGTGCCCTCAACAAAATTGATGATAGTGGTAGGTACTGTTTTAAATTTCTGGCACGACGCACGTGTTGTTTCTATGTCTTGGCCTTTTAGTTCCGGCTTTTTTGCCAGCTGTGCTGCGCTGTAGCGTTTCATAAACGGCATATCCAACGCCCAGCAGCCGGTGCCTAAAAATGGCAGCCATTTCAGCTCGTCTTTTAAGAAAAATTTTGGCTCGGGGATGCGGCTGTGCGCTACTGTGCTGACAACCGGAATGTCCAACCAGCTTTTATGGTTCGAAATCAACAGGTACCAGCTGGCTTTGTCCAGCGTTTGTGCGCCGCTGATTTGCCAGTCGGCCTGGTTAAACAGATTAATCAGCGCGGTGTTGACGCTGGTCCAGCCGCGATAACAGCCTTTACCGGCAAAGGCCAGCATGCGGTGGGCGCCGCGAAACGGTAGCAGTAGTTTCAGTAGCCCCAGCGGGGTTACTAACAGACCCCACAGTGCCAAATTTAATGCAAACAAACTAAAGCTGAATGGCAATAGCAGCCAGCCCGGTAAAAAACTTAACATTACGGTTTAACTCCGTTTTTCAGCGCGGTCAGTTGCTGATCTTTCTGCTGCCACAACTGGTTTATCCATTGTTGGAACCGTTCGCGGTAGTGTACATCGTTGTAGTCGCCCACCAGTTCCGGCGTGATCGGCAACACGTTAATTTGTACTGTTATATCACGAACTTTACCGGAGATATAATCCCAAAAACTGGGAATGCCCTGGGGGTAGTGAATAGTAACATCCAGAATTTTATGCAGTTGTTCGCCCATGGCGCCCAGTACAAAAGCGGCACCACCGGCTTTGGGCTTCAGCAGGTTTTGATATGGCGATTGCTGCATAGCGTGCTTCGCCGGTGTAAGGCGGGTGCCTTCAACAAAATTCATGATAGCAGCCGGTTTAAAACGGAATTTACGGCAGGCTTTACGGGTGGTTTCGATGTCTTTGCCTTGCAAATGCGGGTTGCGTTGTAAGAAGGCTTTGCTGTAACGCTTCATAAAAGGAAAATCCAGCGCCCACCAGCACAGGCCGATTATCGGTACGTACAACAGCTCTTTTTTCAGGAAAAACTTAATAAACGGAATTTGGCGGTTAAACACCTTTTGCAGCACCAGAATATCTGCCCAGGATTGATGATTAGCCAGCACCAGATACCAGTCTTTGCGTGATAGTTTTTCTAACCCTGCGACATGCCAGCGGATGCGGGTAAATAAGCGGGCAGTAAAGTTATTAACGCTGATCCAGGACACAGCACAGGCATCCAGTAAATAAGTCATCCAGCTTTGCCAGCGCGTAACAGGTGGCAGCTTCAAAATAGCTAACAGCATTATCGGCACAAACCAGAACAGCGTATTAACGATGTATAGCAGCAGTGAGATTGCACCGATAAACGGGCGCGGTAGAAAATGCAACATAAGTAGTACCTGATATCTGTTACCGGTGTTGTTAGATGCCGGCAAAAATAATAACAGCAGGCGAGCCTGCTGTTAACACATCCGATCAGCTACCAGTTTACCTTAATCTTCAAAATAGGTGTAACCATAAACGCCGGCTTTCAGTTCATCCAGCATGTCGTCCTTGTTGCTGTCAGTCATCTCCAGCTTAGCTAACTGTCTGGTGTAGGATGCAATCAGTTTTTTCGCGTCAAACTGCACATAGCGCAGCACGTCCGCTACCGTGTCACCTTTAATAATATTGGTGAGTTTGTAGCTACCGTCTTCGGTTAGTTCAACATGCACCGAGTCGGTATCGCCAAACAGGTTGTGCAAGTCACCTAAAATTTCCTGATAGGCGCCCACCATAAACATACCCAGCAGGTATTGTTCGTCTTCTTTGTACAGCGGCAGTGGTAAGCTGGATTCAATACCATTGCCATCGGCATAGCTTTTTAACTGACCATCAGAATCACAGGTAATATCCTGAATAATCGCGCGATGGTTCAGTGGCTCATTCATGCGCTCCAGTGGCATCACCGGGAATAGCTGGTCAATACCCCAGGCATCCGGCATTGATTGGAACAAGGAAAAATTAACAAATAGTTTATCGGCCAACTTCTCGTTCAATTCATCATGAATGGCACGGTGTGAGCGCGCTGTCATATCCAGATTGGCTTTTACCCGGTTGATGGTGGCAAAGTAAATTTGCTCCAGTAATGACCAGTCTTTTAATGTCAGCAAGCCATGCACATATTGGGCATGAGCATCAGTAAAATAGTGCACGGCATCGTGGTAGGCTTCAATGGCAGTGCGGGGTGTCACGTTTTGATACGCTTCCCATAAGCCATGAATAACCGTTGGTGAGTCTTCGCCGGGTTCCGGCAGATTAACCAGACCGGGTGCGCGCTCAATATCAATCGCATCGGTTACCAGCACCGCGTGGTGTGCTGTCATGGCGCGGCCGGACTCGGTAATAATGTTCGGGTGCGGTAAGTCGTACTCGTCGCACACCTCTTTTAAACCATTAACCACATTACGGGCATACTCGTACATGGTGTAGTTCATCGAGCAGGCCGAACGGGATTTCGAACCTTCATAATCCACACCCAGGCCGCCGCCGACATCAACAGTAGTAATGGGCACGCCTAAGGTGCGTAACTCGGCATAGTGGCGGGCACACTCACGAATAGCATTGTGAATATCGCGGATATTGGCAATTTGCGAGCCGATATGAAAATGTACCAACTGCAGTAAATCCAGTTTGCCGGCATCGCGCAAAATATCAATGGCCTGCAATACCTGAGTAGCGGTTAAGCCAAACTTGCCTTTCTCACCGCCGGTGTTCTGCCATTTACCTTTGCCGACAGAGTTTAAGCGAATGCGGATACCAATCCGCGGTGCAGCACCTAAGTTGTCGATTTCGCGTAACAGCGTTTTCAGTTCAGACAGCTTCTCGACGACCACATACACTGTATGGCCCATCATCTGGCCAATAGTCGCCAGGCGCAAAAACTCGCTGTCTTTGTAGCCGTTACAGACAATTTGCAGTGGCTGATCGGTTACACCCAAAATCGCCATCAGCTCCGGCTTACTGCCGGCTTCCAGGCCTACTTTGCCGCTATCGTGGCTGATCAGACGTTTTACCACCGAAAACTGCTGGTTTACTTTAATCGGATAAACCGCAGTGTACTGGCCCTGATAGTCTTTTTCTGCTTTGGCTCGCTGGAACGATTTGATCAGCGTATCAACGCGGTGCTGCAGAATATCAGTAAAGCGTACCAGCACAGGCAGGGTTAAGCCCTCCTCTTTAAAACGTGCCGTAAGCTCAGGAAAGCGGATGCCTTGTTTACTGTGGTCCTGGTCCGGATAAGCAACCAGATCACCGTCAGTATTAACATCAAAATATCCCTCACTCCAAACTGCTACGTTATAGATAGAGCGTGCTTTTTCAGTACCCCAGTCGGCCATTGTCGTTCCTTTAAAATTAAGATGTGCATAGTTTAAAGCCAATGCAGTAAAGCTGCAGCAAAAACCGTCGAAATATTTGTCCTTGGCGGCGCAAGAGGGCAAAATATGCGGCTAATTTGTTTTGAGGGTAATACTATGTCTGGCGACAACACTTGGTTCACTGAAATTTTCGCTCCCAGCGGCAGCGCCTTTGGTTTGGCTATCACTAAAAAACTGGATGAAGTGCAGTCGCCATTTCAGAAGATAGAAATGTTTGAAACCACCCACTTCGGTAATCTGATGGTGATTGACGGCGTTATTATGCTGAGCAGCCGCGACAACTTTTTGTACCACGAAATGCTGAGCCATCCGGTGCTGTTTACTCACGCGAACCCGAAGAATGTAGTGATTATTGGTGGCGGCGACTGCGGTACTCTGCGCGAGGTGTTAAAACATCCCGGTGTAGAAAGCGTAACGCAAATTGATATTGACGAGCAGGTTACGCGGATGGCGGAAAAATACTTTCCGGAGTTGTGTTCGTCTAACAATGACCCGCGCGCTACCTTGAAGTTTGACGACGGTATTAAGTTTATGCGCGAGGCCGCGCCGGAGTCTGTTGACGTTATCATTGTTGATTCTACCGATCCTATTGGCCCGGGCGAAGGTTTATTTAACCGTGCTTTTTATGACAGCTGTCGCAAAGCACTGCGCCATGGCGGTATTTTAGTGCAACAAAGCGAATCACCGCTTATTCATATGCCATTGTTGAAGGACATGCGCGGTGCCATGCTGGACGCTGGCTTTGATGCCCTGCAAACGCTACTGTTCCCGCAAATGGTGTATCCGTCCGGTTGGTGGACTTGTACTTTGGCACGAAAAGGCGCCGCGTTTAACGGCTTTCGTGAAGCGGATGCCGCCGGTGCGCCATTTAGCACAGAGTATTACAATGTCGATGTGCATAAAGCCGCTTCTGCCTGGCCAAATTTTATGAAAAAAGCGCTATTGGCTTAAATTTGCCGGACACAGTTGTCAGCCTGATAAAACTGCTACACTGACATCAGGCTGAACAGAGAAATAAATTGCTAAGCCAGCTTGCGTATTTGGCAAGCTTTCTGTACATTTATTGCTCATATGTGGGGTGCAAAATAATGAAATATTGTTACTTGTTGTTTTTAGGTGCATTTTCCGCACAAGCTGCGGTGTATAAGTGTGAGCAAAACGGCGTAGTTGAGTTTAGCCAGTTTCCCTGTGCTGCTGAAGCAGAGCAGGTAGATATGCGACCACTCGGTACGGCGATGATTGGCACCCGCAGCGAATTTAAACAGCAAGTAGATGCACTTAAACGCCAGGGGCGTTTTGTTGAGTTTCAGATCAGCAAGCTGGAACAGGAAAAACAACAACAGCTGGATGTACTTAAATCAGATTTGTACAAGTTGCGTCGCAGCTTCCCTAAAGCAGAAGAACTTGCGACATTGCAGCAAAAGATTGACCGGATGGAACAGCAATACGACGAGAAAATTCAGGCCGAACGCAGCAATCTTGCCAGCCTGAAATTAAAAGCCGGTAATCTGGAACGGCAATACGCGCAAAACTAAGTGTCCCCTCCTGTTAAGAAAAAGCCCCGCGCCGCGGGGCTTTTTGCTTACAAGCTAAAGGTGGCGCGCAGATACCAGTATCTGCTACCCGGCATATCATAGGTTGACGGGTCATAGCCATTTAAGGAGCAGGATAGACAAACCGGTGGCTCTTTTCCAAATAGGTTATTGATACCGAAACTTAGCTGCATGCCTGACAATACCGCGTCAGTGCGCCAGCTTAATTGGGCATCATGGTAAGTGGTGCTACCAAGGCGATTTTGTCCTACTTTAGGGTTATTGCGGCAAATGGCAAAGCTTGCTGCATCGCCACAGCTTTCTTCCAGATCACTGGTATAGCGCATTGTCCAACCGGCTTGCCAGGCATTAAGCTTCCAGTTTAATGCCAAATTACCGCTCCACTCCGGAATTGCTGAATCGTTGGCTTCAATGCCGACTGTTTTTGGTTGCAGCTGACCATTGGCATCCAGGACTTTGTAATCTTCAACCAGGGTCGCGCGCAGTTTTACATCAAATTGACCAAAGCTGGTTTGTGGCAATAACCAGCCGATATCGAAGTCCAGGCCAGAAGTGTTAATACTGCCAATGTTAGTCAGGACGTTATTAAACTGATCTATCGCACCTAACTGGTTGCGCCCAATGCCATTACAAAATGTGTCCGACAGCGTTTGCACACACAAATTCAGTTGCGTCTGTGCATCCAAAGCCTGAATTGCACCTTCAAGTTCATGCTGATACCAACTGACACCGATGTCCAACCGCTCCGACCAAGCCGTTGCAGCAGCAAACTCCGGACTGAACACCATACCAAGATTGTAGCTGGTCGAAGTTTCCGGGGCCAGATCGCGATTACCGCCAGTGACAACACTGATTTGCGGGTTAGGTTGCTGATAGTTTACCGGCACGCCTAAGCTTGCGCAATTTGCTGCCAGCGCAGCTGTTGGCTCAGAGCATGGGTCCGATAAAACGGCGTCAAAGCCACTGGCAGAACCAAACAGCTCGCCGATGTTTGGTGCCCGGAAGCCTTCAGACCAACTGCCGCGGAACAACAGCTCATCCTGCATTAACCAGCGAAAACTTACTTTGCTGGTGGTCTCACTGCCAAATGTTGAATAATCGGAGTAACGGCTTGCCAGGCTTAAATCCAGTTGTTTTGCCAGTGGCAGATCTGCCAGCAAGGGGACATTAAACTCGACAAATAATTCATTAACATTGAGTGAACCTGAAGTGGGTAAAGACACTACACCATTGTATTCACCCGCTACGGTAAGACCGTCCGGGTTGTATTCACCGGTGTATTTCCGATATTCCCAACCTGAAGCAAAGCTTAGTGCGCCGGCTGGCAGTTCAATCAAGTCACCGGTGAAGTTGGCAGAGTACAAGCTTAGTTTGTTTTCGCTGGTATCGCGAACAATCGGTTGAATATAGCCGAGCATATCGGGCGTGATACTGCCAACGCCAAAGATATTTAACGGCACACAAGCAGGATCAGCCTGACAGCTTGCTAAAGGCCCCAGTGCGGTAGCAACGCGCCTTGCATTATAACTGCCGAAGTTATCTTGTTTGGCTCGGTTAGTGCTATACGCTGCATTGACGTCCCAGTAATAAAGATTACCGGCTAATTCCAGTTGGCCTTCGATACCCGAGCCAATATAAAAGGTGTCTACGTCTTGCTCAAAGCGTCTGGCTCCGCCCTCAAGCGGGCGTTTACCAGCCAGCTCCAAAATGGGGTCGGCACCTGATGCTACCAAGTCAAAACCAAACGGGTTGTATGGATTGTCAGCGGCAATGGTCAAATTATCCATCCAGTAGTTGCTGGGCGAGAAGGTGCCGATAAACATAGGCTCCGCGGCTGCCTGATTCACGCTGCTGCGCTGGTTGTACAAAGCGCGTAGGTACCAGTTGGTATCAGGTGTAAATTCATAGCGTTGCTGTGCGTAAAGTGACACTCTTTTGCTCGGTGTTTGCAACAGGTTATAACTGGAATAGTTAAAACGGTCTGCTGTGGTAAAGCAGTGAAAGTCATCGGTACGGTCACAGCTATCGCCGAGGGTTGGATCGTAATTCGGGCTGGTAATGCCGGCGTTTGGCACTAAATCTAATGAGGCGCCAGTATTTGGGTCATTGATGATAAAGCGGCCACCTGGAATAGCTGAACTGCCAAAAGCCAGGCCGGTGCCCGGTACTGGCAGGCTGGACTGTGCTCTGGTATCAGCCGCAACAGACTTTTGTTCGTTGTAGCTGGCTGCCATAAAATAGCTGTGTTTGTCACTTTCGCCGCCAAAGCTTAGTTCAAATGTGCTGGTATCACCGTCGCTTTTGCTAAATTGGCCAAAGCTGGTGCTAAGGGTTACGCCGGTCGCGGCGCGGCGGGTAATAATGTTGACTACGCCGGCAATGGCATCCGAACCATAAATAGATGAAGCACCATCTTCCAACACTTCAATACGCTCGACGATCGCCAGCGGTATAGTGTTTAAATCCACTACACCCCCAACTCCTGAGGCAGAGCTCTCGTTCACCCAGCGAATACCATCGACCAGCACCAACACCCGTTTTGCACCCAAATGGCGTAAATCTACCGTTGTGGCGCCCGCACCAACGCCGCCCCCATCCGGTGGAAAACCAAAGTTGCCGCTGGAATTAAACTTTGTATTAAGTGCTGAACCCGAAGCTGTAATATTCTGGATAATGTCACCAATAGATGACAAACCAGAGCGATCGATGGCGTCACGGTCCAGAATTTGCACCGGACTACGGCCCTCCAACTCTGTCTGTTTAATGCGGCTGCCGGTAACTTCAATACGTTCGACACTTTTGTCTGTAGTTGTTTCCTGAGCTTCAGCGTTGATAGAGATCAGACTGAGAGCGCTAAGTACACCTAGTGATATGGGTGAATAGTAGATGCGCATGCAGTATTCCTTATTGTTATTTTAACGAATAACTGCCAACAACATGCTTGATACATACTTCTGGCCAAGCAATAAGCAGCGAAATGGACTCATGTCAGATGAGTTCAGCGAAAAGCTTAGCTAAGAGTTTGTATTTTGTAAAAAAAGTTTAATTTAAGTTCTTTTTAGGTGTAATTTTTGCGTGGCAGCCGGCGGGGAGCCGGCTGGGATTACTTTTGCTAGTCAGTAGTTACTCAACAATCGGCTCTATATGAATTTCAACCCTACGGTTTAAAGTACGGTTAGCCTCTGAGGTGTTCGGTACCACCGGGTAATTCGGGCCATAGCCCTTCGTTTCTACCCGAATAGATTGTACATTCTGCGCCAGCAGATATTGTTTTACACTGTCGGCCCGCGCTTGGGACAAATTCATATTGTATTGATACGGCCCGGTATCGTCAGTGTGGCCTGCCACAACCAGCATCGTTTTTTCATAATCACGCAGTACCTTGGCTATATCATTAAATACCGGATACAAGTTAGAACGGATATCTGAGCGGTTAACATCAAAAGTTAATTGTGCCGGAATATCCAGCCGTAGTTTATCGCCTTCGCGTACTACTTTAACTCCGCTGCCGCTGAGTTCTTCGTTCAGCGCTTTTTCCTGCTTATCCATATAGCTGCCGACAGCGGCACCTGCCAGCGCGCCTACGGCGGCACCAATAACCAGACGTTTATCTTTGTGATTGCCGGTTGCTTTACCGGCCACGGCACCTACGACAGCGCCGATAGCAGCACCTTTAGTGGTGTTGGAGTATTCAGTGGAAGCGCAACCTGCGACAACCAGGCTGGCAGACATTATCGAAACTAACAATGAGGAACGGCGCATAATACACTCCGGAACGTTGGTTATAGCCAGCTTAGTTTATTCAGCTGAATTCGTGCTGAACTATAACGGCTTTAGCTTTATGCTTTTGTTGTTTTTTTGTATATTTTGTGTGCTTTGTTCACTTTGCCGGCATTTTTCAGTATTGTAGGCGGGTTTAATTACGCTCAGCACAGCTGATGCGGATAAAAAGGAATTGAATAATGACAATAATTGCGCGCTTTTTAATAGTGCTTGGCAGTGCTTGCATGATGCAACCTGTTGTAGCAGAAGTATATAAATGCACAGACAGCACCGGCGAAGTCGTATTTCAGGGCGAGCCGTGCCGCAGCGGTGACGAAGTTAAACTGGATATCCGTTTTGCTGAGCAATCACAACAAGCTGTCGATAACCTGATTGCCGGCAGTTGGTGCGAAGTGGGTACATCTGATGTGCCGGATGGTATGGTGCAGCAAGACAGTGCTATGCGTAAAACCTGGATTTTCAGCGAGCGCCAGATGGTGCAACACATCAGCCAACAGCAGCGGATGGACACTTTTAAGTATGCTATCCGTCAATCGCCGGGCTCTTTTGTTATCGATCATCCGGCATTTGGCAGTGGTCAGGTAAGCTGGCAGGTAAAAAAGCTGACCGATGATCAACTGGTGCTGGCCGCTTATGGTGGCTTTACCCATCTGTCTGCCGGCAATTGTGAAATTGCTATGGCAAGGACAAAGAATTGAATAGACATATAGACACCCAAACTTTAAGCTGCTGATACTACTGCAGCACTAAGGTGTGTCTATGTTGAATTCAGCCTGGCGGCGCATTGTTATCAAGGTTGGCAGTGCGCTGATTTCCCCCGATGCTAAAGGGTGTTCTACCCGCTATCTATTGGCTATTGCCCGCTTTATCAGTGAATGTCGTCAGCTCGGAACAGAGGTAGTATTGGTATCATCCGGCAGCGTGGCGGCCGGCCGCTCTGCTATTGCCTTTGCCCATCAACCGCTGCCAATCAATATTAAGCAAGCGATGGCGGCAGTAGGCCAAACGCAGATGATGGCGACCTGGAGCAACCTGTTTGATTTTCGTTGTGCACAAATTTTACTGACACATGATGATTTAGCTGACCGGCGCCGTTACCTGAATATCGACAATACGCTACGTACTTTGCTGGCTAACCAGGTACTGCCTATCGTTAACGAAAACGACAGCGTGGCCACGGCTGAACTGAAAGTAGGTGATAACGATAACCTGGCAGCGATGGTGGCGGTATTGGTGGATGCCGATGCACTGATTATTTGCTCGGATATTGATGGCCTGTACAGTGCTAACCCCAGAACCACGCCTGAAGCCCGCTTTATACCTAAGGTAGCACAGATAGATGCCGGCATTTATGCCATGGCCGGTGGCAGCCATCATGCTATTGGCACTGGTGGCATGCTGACTAAAATTCAGGCAGCAGAAAAAGCCACTAAACTGGGCGTCGATACGTTGATTATCAACGGCCAAAAAGCCGGAAGCTTTGACATGTTGTTGCGTGGAGAGCAGGCTGGTACCTTGTTTTTGCGCCAACAGGACCGGCTTAGCGCCAAAAAACATTGGTTGCTTAACAGCTTAAAAAGCCAGGGCAGTATCGTGCTCGACAGTGGAGCAGTGCAGGCCTTGTTGCATAAAGGCGCATCGCTACTGGCAAAAGGCGTTACCGCAGTAAATGGGCGCTTTGATAAAGGTGATGCAATTTGGTTGTGCGACAGTGGCGGTAAGCAATTGGCTAAGGGCATTTGCCAATACAGCGCGACTGAGCTGCAGTTAATCAAAGGCTTACACAGTCAACAAATTGCTGATACGCTGGGTTTTTGCCCCAGTGAAGAAGTGGTGCACCGGGATGATATTGCGCTGACAAGTTAAAGACAGGTGGCGGATGAAAATTGCGGTAATTGGTGGTGGCATTAACGGCTTAAGCAGCGCCTGGCAGCTGGCGCTGGCCGGATATAATGTTAGTTTGTTTGAGCGCGACAGCCTGATGCAGGCCACCAGTGCTGCGTCATCGAAATTACTGCATGGTGGCTTGCGTTATCTGGAGCAGGGCGAATTCCGCCTGGTGCGCGAAGCGCTGCAGGAGCGGCGCTGGTGGCTGAAAAAGGCACCGCAACTCACGCGAAGGTTACCCATCTTATATCCCTTGTATAACGACTCGCGTCGTGCCCGCTGGCAGTTAAAAATAGGCCTGTGGCTGTACGACGCCTTTGCCGGTCGCAAAGGTATCGGCCGCCATCGCTGGTTAACGGCAGCGCAAGCGCTACGCTGCTCACCACAGTTAAAGGCAGAAGGCTTAAGCGGTGCTTACCTGTTTTTTGACGGTCAGATGGATGATCAAAAGCTGGGGCTGTGGATGGCGCAGCAATGTCGCAAAGCCGGTGTGCAATTGTTTGAACACAACCCAGCGCAGCAGGTGGCCGCCGATGGCCGCGTGTTGCTTGGCAATGGCTGGCAACAGTTTGATCGGGTGGTAAATGTGGCGGGGCCCTGGAGCCAGCAATTGCTGAAACAGTCGGGATTAGCACAGCAGCCGCTGGATTTAGTGCGCGGCAGCCATTTGCTGCTGCCGGCGATAAGCCGCTACGGCCATATGCTGGAGGTGCCGGGCGAAGCGCGCATTGTATTTGTACTGCCGTATCAGGGTAACACCCTGCTTGGCACGACCGAAGTACGCCAGCAACTGGATGAGCCGATTAAATGCTCTGCTGCAGAGCGTGATTATTTGCTTGATGTATATAACCATTATTTTCAACAGCGAGCCGGTGCTGCAACCGTATTAGCCGATTTTGCCGGCGTGCGGCCATTGCTGGGCGGCACTGCCAACGCCAGCAAAGCCAGCCGCGAATATCAGCTTAACTGGCAGGGCCAATTGTTGACAGTGTCCGGTGGTAAATGGACCACTGCGCGGGCGCTGGGTAAACAGGTTAGCCAGCGCGTAGCGCAGTCAATAGGGAAAGGCTAGCTCTGCAGGTAACGCCTGATCCGGCAGATTGTAATCACAGACTCCCGCCGGGAACACGGCCTGTAATTGTGCAGCATAAGGTTGCATATCCAGTGGCAAATAATCACCCCTGGCTATGGCAACATCTACGCTGATTAAAGCACAGTTAAACATCAAACCATGTGCCGGTGCACCGGCCTGCAACCGGCTGTTACTGAGTGGCGGATAAGTCAGCGCGCATAACTCACCTGTTTGCCATACGGTTGCGCCGCCGGCAATAACGCTGCCGTCGGCGGCAAAGCATTGATCTGTAGCCTGTGCCGGTTTTTGCTGTTGGCTTAACCACTGATCCATTAAGGCAATAGCCTGCGGCAGTGGGGTGTGATCAGGGTGGCTAACCCAAATCAGTTGGTTATCGGCATGGCCGTTACGTTTTATTAAGCGTTCGCGGGCAGAGAACGACGGCTGCAGATGATGCATATCCAGCTGTGGATCCAGGTAGTGGCGCAAATCCAGAATCGGTTTGTCGGTCATACCCAAAAATAACTGGCCGTAGCGGTAAGCGCGACCGAGCGCCTGCTGGTCGGCACTAAAACGTGCTGCCGGGCTGTTACCGGTGCGGCTGATAATATTCTGCCGGCTAAATGCACTTTGCCACAGCGGTACATCTATAAACGGCAGATACGCGATGCGCTCAGCCTGCTTTTGCGATTGCTGCTGCCAACTGCCGACGGCGCTATTCAGTGCAATAAACTCAGCCACACTCAGCTCGCCTGTTTTTACTGCCTGCAGGCCATACTGCACACCGTTATTGGCCCACAAGCTATGGCCAAAGCCATGTTGATCTTTACCATAAATGCCGGCCATATCGCCCCAGTAGCTCCAGTTTACCTGTGGCAAAATCTCATCGGTGGTAAGCCGTTTCAGCTTACCCTGAGTTGGGTTGTGTACCAGTGATGACAAGCCCAGCCAGGCATTATGGCATTGGGTGGCACCATCCGGCAGGGTTGGCCAGATTCCGCTGCTGAGCTGGGCTAGCCACACCTGCGCTTCGAACTTGAGTGAGTACGCAGCCGAGACGCTGAGGCCCTCCACTGATTGGCGTTGCGTTATTGATTGCCAGCGACCTTTGTCTGCAGCGCCGAAGTAGTAATAGTTATGCAGCAAATCGCAGTCCAGTGCATACAGGGTTTGACTGAGCATATCCGGATAGCTGTACAGCGCTATGCCGCCGTCGAGTAGATCGGGGTGATTTTGCAGCAGTAAATACTGCGCTATACCGCCGCCGGAACCGCCAATACCCAGCGTATACAGTGGCTGGCCATACAAGCTGATAAACTGGCGCTTTACCCGGCTGGCAGTATCTTCGGCCAGTAAAAAGTTATAGCCATAGCTGGTTTTATTAATGCTGGCACTGGCTACGGCAAAACCCTGGCGCAGTTCGTCCAGCCGGTCGCGGATCAGCCGATCTGGTCGCAGGTAGCCCTGGCGGTAACCAATACCTACGCCGCCGTAAAACTGGTAAATCAGTTTACGGTTCCATAGCGTCGCGCTGTTACGCGTAGTGGTTTCTGCTGCCTGCACCGGCATCAGCAGGTAGTAAAAATGCCGGTTTATCGTGCCAAGTTCAAGCCGTACCAATAAATCATCTGCTGCAGGCTGTTGCTGCTGATAGGGGCTGATGCTGCCATCAGCACTAACATAAAAGTACAGTAACTGTACCGGATGCAGGCAGTCTTTGCTGTAGCCTGTTGTTGCACCGTGCTGTGCTACAGCCACGCCATAACCTTGTTGATTATCAATTAGCGGGGCGCTTAGGCCTTGTCGGTTGAAATCGCAATACAACGGGTAGCTCAGGCCGCCGCTGTAAAGCGGTATTAGCGGGCCGGGCTCACCGAGCGCAATAGGATAAGGGTAGGGATCGTCCGGCCTGGGCGTGAGGCGGATATGCTGTGTTATCTGTAACAGCGGCCCGGCTTGCGCCGGCGCTATGGCTTGCACCGGGTTAGGCTCGCGCCAGCGCTCACCCGGAGTGCTGCTGAATTGCAGCACCAGCCAGAGTGCCGTTAACAGTGCTGACAGGCCAAATAACAAACTGAGCAACAAGCTGCGCACAAGATCCTCCGCCAGCGGCCAATAACTTTAGTGTAGTCAGTTGGCAGCGGCCGGCAGAAAATTTTAGCGTTGAACTCGCCCCGCCCGGTATTACAACGTAATAGCGAGGATTTTTGACCGGCGTTGATAGTTGTATAACTGCTTTTTCTGTGCCGGTAAATCATCTACCGTCAGCAGCTCAAAGCCATGCTCTAAAAACCAGTGAATGCTGCGTGTGGTTAAAGCAAACAGTTTGCTGTATTTCTGCTGCCGCGCTTGCTGAATAACAGCTTTAAGTAAAATGCTGCCGCGGTCGGCATCGCGATAATCCGGGTGCACGGCTAAACAGGCAAATTCACCGACGTTATCTTCCGGAAACGGATACAGTGCGGCACAGCCGATAACCAGGCCGTCGCGCTCAATTAAGCTGAACTGGTTAATTTCCATTTCCAGTTGTTCACGCGAACGGCGTACTAATAAGCCTTGCTGTTCCAGCGGTCGGATCAAATCTAAAATACCGCCAATGTCAGAAATAGTCGCCTGACGCAGCTTTTCTGCCGATTCGGTAACAATTTGAGTACCGATACCATCGCGCGAGAACAGTTCCTGCAGCAGGGCGCCGTCTTCGTCGTAGCTGACTAAGTGGCAACGTGGCACGCCGGCACGGCAGGCGGTAATAGCAGCATGTAAAAACGCCAGCGTACCCGGGCAGGCTTCGGGTTGCTGTTCCATCCGCAGCATAATTTGCTCTGCAGCATTGGGCATCAGCTCTGCGGTAATTTCGCCATCGGCACCAACAATACCGCCTATTTCGCTAAAGCCAATCATTTTGTCGGCTTTAAGTTTTATCGCTACCTGAGTAGCAATATCCTCGGCAGTTAAGTTAAAACTTTCACCCGTTACTGAGGCGGCAATTGGCCCCATCAACACTATGCCGTTATTATCCAACTGGCGGCGGATACCGGCGGCATCAATGCGCCGGACACGGCCGCTGTGGTGGTAATCTATGCCTTCGTCCACGCCCAGTGGTTGGGCAATAACGAAGTTACCGCTAACCACGTTAATTTGTGCGCCCTGCATCGGCGTATTACTTAAGCTCATCGATAAGCGCGCGGTAATATCCAGTTGCAGCGCACCGGCAACCTGTTTAATCAGTTTGAATGAATCATCATCTGTTACCCGCACCCGGTTGTGGTAAGCCGGTTCAAGCCCGGCTTGTTGCAAGGCGGCGTTGATTTGTGGCCGCGCGCCATACACCAGTACCACTTTAATACCTAAGCTGTTTAACAGGGCCACATCATTAATAATGCTGCGAAAGCCGCTTTGCATAATGGCCTCACCACCGAGCATCACCACAAAGGTTTTGCCGCGATGTGCATTTACATAGGGGGCAGACTGACGAAAACCGGAAACAAGTTCAGTAGTGCGCACGGGCGTTGGGCTTCCTTTTGATAAGACTATAGCTGTATAGGACATAAAGATGGCAGCTGTATGACAAAATGCCAAGTTGAGCTGCGGCAAAGCCGGCATTTTAGGTGATAAGTGGTTTTATATCCACTTTTAAAGCATATTTATGCCGATTTGTTGGGCTGTGTTTTTGCCCGCTTGAATTGCCGATGACTGCTGCTTAATGTAAAACGATACATTGAGTTTTCATCAAGCGCTTATGATTTGCAAGCCTGGAGGTAACGGATGCAAAAACAACATAATACCGGCAGTAAAACGTCGGGGCGGCCCTGGTTCGCATTGGGTGTCCTTAGTCTGTTTATGCTGGTCGGTATTGCTGGTGGTTTCGATTTTTTCAGCGCTGGTCAGATTGGTGCGGGTCTGGTGTTCGCCGGCATGTTTTGCGGTATATCCGGTTTGATGATGTTTCTGTTGTTGCATGGCCAAAACCAAACGCTGGCAGAGCAGGCAATGTTGCAAGGCCAGGCCCCTGCAGCTGGCATCGCCAGCAATAATAAGACTGGCTATCAGGTCATGCTCGGCATGGGCGTAGTATTTTTGGGCTTCGGTGTACCTATTAGTTATTTGGCACTGAGTGACGAGTTGCCCAAGGGCAATTATGTGGTATTGCTGGTGCTGCTGTTTCCGCTGGTGGGAGCTCTACTGATATGGCAAGGCCGCCGCACGATGCAGCACTGGCAAAAAATCGGTAAAACACCGTTCTTCGCTGAGCCATTTCCCGGCAATGCCGGTGGTCAGGTCGGAGGCTATTTTACGTTGCAACATGGCCGCTTTGCGCAGATGCCGCAGGCAGAGCTGAGCTGTTTGCATGTGTACCAAAGTGGCAGCGGTAAAGATCGCACCACCCATCGCCAGCCGCTATGGCACAGTCAGGCTGTGGTGTCGCGCAGCGTCGACGGTAAACACTGGCTGGTGTTGGATGTGCCGGCGGAGTTACCGGCCAGCGGCAAAGATGCGCGTTATAAAGGTCGCATAGAGTGGCAGTTAAGCTGCAACGGTGAGTTACAGCAGGGCAGTGAGCGGCTTAAATTTAGCCGGCAATGGACACTGCCGGTGATCAGCGGTACAGCACGTTGTGTTTGGCAGCCGCATGCCAGCGAAGTGGCGTTGCAGCAACAGCAGCGCCAGGTTGCCGCCTTTGATGCTGCCGCCAGCCAGATCCTGCAACAGGTGCAAGGTGATAGCTTGCGGTTGGTCAGCAAAGCCGGCCGCCATACTGGTACTGCACTGGTGTTAATGTTATTCGGGGCTATTTTCACCGGCTCCGGTGTGTTTCTCAGCTTTGAAGCCATGCGTCAGGGCGGCATGCTCTGGCTAATGGCGCTAACGTTTACGCCTATAGGCTTGCTGATTTTATGCTACGGCCTGTTCTGGCTTGGCCGCGGTCTTAAAGCCGGTATCGCACCGGGTACCGTGCAGATGCAGCGCGCTATGTTTGGCATTACGTTGTATCAGCGCCAGGCTGCCCTGAGTAATGCGGAGCAGCTGCAGATTAAACAAACCATGGTATCTACCAACAGCGAAAACCAGCGCACCGAGTATTACTGCCTGCAAGCCAAAGCCGACGGCAAAACCTTACTACTGGCCGAAGGCATTACCGGCCGCGACGCGGCAGAGGCACTAAAGCAACAAGTGCTTGAAGCATTACTGCGCTGATTATTTTTGAAAACACAAGCCGCAGTCACGGCCTGTGTTGTTTGCTATAGTGCCCTTGGTTACCTTTTTGGCATTGCTTTAGTTATTACAAGGAAGATACCAGCCAGATGCTACTCACTGACGTTCAGATGTTAGACCTGTTTTTTCGTTTTGCGGCTGTCGGGCAACTGATCTTGCTAATGCTGTTGCTCTGGCGCAGTAAGGTGATAGTTACCAAGGCCGCCATGAGTGTGCTGCTGTTATGTTGCATTGCCTATATATTGCTTACGGCGCCTGTTGATGATGTCCATTATGGTTGGTTAAGGCCGCCGCTGTTGTTCTTTACTGACCTTACGGCCTATGCGCTGTTGGCGGTGTACTGGCATGCAGTGCATAACCAAAGTTTATTGTCACAGCTGTCTGGTTGGTTAAAAGTTATGCTTAGCCTTTGGCTGGTATGGCTGTGTTACTTCTTTTTGCTGCTGCAAGGCAAAGGCTGGTTTCATGATATCCATCACGCAGTGCTGCTATTGGTGCTGGCTTTTGTCGTTATCGATGCCTTCACCGGCCTGAGCGATGACTTAGTTGAACGTCGACGCCGGCTCAGAATCGGCATTATTGCGGCTGGCGGCGCTTATATGGCCGTGTTGACGCTGCTGGAATTTTCCCCATTGGCCATAAAAGATCATGGGCTGTTCAGCAGCATTAATGCCGGGCTTATTTTTGCGACTACATCACTGATTGCAGTTTATCGTTTAGCCGGCTTTCGCATTGAGCAGCAAGCTGATGTGGCAGAACCCGCTTGGTACATTGATGCTGCTGAACTGCACAGCGACAATGCCGCAGTTAGGTTGCTAAAAAACAAAATGGCCGCCGGTTTGTATGCAATTAACGGCCTGAGCATTAGTCAGTTGGCAGCAGAGCTTGGCATGCCGGTATATCAGTTGCGGCAGTTGATTAATGTCGAATTAGGTTTTGATAACTTCTCGCAGTTTGTTAACAGTTATCGTATACCTGCAGTTTGCGCCAGATTGGCAGATGCCAAAGACAATGATAAGCCAGTACTGACATTGGCGCTTGAGGCTGGTTTTAATTCTATTGCACCCTTTAATCGTGCCTTTAAGCAGAGCGTGGGTATGACACCAAGCCAATATCGCGCTCAATTTTAACAATCGATCAGACTTTTTTCAGTTTCGATAAGACAGGTCGCCGCCTTAGTTCTATTTTGCAGCAGCTCTATTTCACTACTTTAAGGAAAGCTGTAAATGCGGAAAAAAATTATCGTGGCGCTAATGCTATTATTGCTGGCTGGTGCTTATGCCTTTTTACAACCGGTGTATCAGTTCTTTAGCCACAAGGGGGGCTTGCCAATGCCTTTTTGGGGCTTTGTTAGCATTGCTGAACCGGTGCCAGAGCTCAGTCGGGTGTTGGACAACAACTACCGTGAAGCTGCAGATACGGCGATGCAGCAGTTAAAAACGCATCGCCGGGCTATTAACAGCCCGGGTATCTCTGCAGCGGTAGCGATAGAGGGTAAGTTGGTGTGGCAAGGTGTTGCCGGCTGGGCCGATATCGCTGCAAAGAAGCCAATAAGCCCGCAAACACAGTTCAGAATTGGCAGCACATCCAAGGCGCTGACATCAACCTTGCTGGCCCGCATGGTGCAGCAAGGCAATATTGAACTGGATACCCCGCTGCAACGCTACAAACTGAGTGAGCGCAACCCGGCTTGGCGCAATATTACACCGCGGCAATTGGCTTCGCATATGGCGGGTATACCGCACTACGATGAAAACACCGATTGGCGGGGGCTATATAAAACCATAGCATTAACCACACGCTACCAGGATGTTGGCGCAGCACTTGCCGTATTTGATGACAGTAAAATGTTGTTTTTGCCGGGCGAACAGTTTAGTTACTCCAGTCTGGGTACGGTTTTGCTTAGTGCTGTAATGCAGGAAGCAGGTAAAACCCGTTATGCGCAACTAATGCAAACGCAGGTGTTCGCGCCATTGGGGATGACCGACACCGCTATTGAGCCGGAAATTGGCGCTACAGCACAAGATACTGCACAGCTGGCACGTTTTTACTGGCGTAAAGATGAATCGAAGCCGGTTGTCAGGGTATGGCGCGATGTCGATTTAAGCCATCGACTGGCAGCCGGTGGCTTTATTTCTACCTCTACAGATTTAGTTAAACTGGGCCTTGGCTTTCTGCGTGATGATTTTGTTGCACCTGCTATCAGGCAACAATTCTGGACGCCGCAACAGCTGAACAATGGCGAGGTGAATGAGCAGCAATACGCTATTGGCTGGCGGGTTAGAGATTATGATTTTGCACAGCCGCTGGGTGTGCTGTTTACTGCCAATCATGGCGGTGTTTCCAGAGGTGCGCAAAGCTGGTTGATGGTAATACCGGAGTTCAACATGGTTGTAGCAGCTAATATTAATACTACAACTGAGCATTTTTGGGACTTTGGTAAAGTGTCAACTGAGTTGGTGCGGGCATTTTTGCTGGCGCGGCAACAGCAGACGTTAACGCTACAGCCGTCAGACTAATAATAAGCATTGCACGATCTGATTGATTACAAACCACAGGCCAGCCATGGCATGTGGTTTTTCTTGTACAATAGGCGCGGTTGGCGGCTATATCGCTGCTAAATTCCACGTTATCGCCGTTTAACAGCCCAATTTGTAGCAGGTTGCTGTATTGCGTATTTATCTGCGCCGCCAATTCTGTCGCCCACAGTGCGTTGGCAATATTGTTGGCAGTGATCTGCCGGCTTTGGTCTATCAGCTCCTGGCCTGAAGCGTCAAACAACCGCAGCTGCGCATAGCCGCCGACTTCGGCCGGGGTATACAGTACCGCCGGGCCGCTACGAACGGTTGGTAATGGCACCTGCGGCGTGTAGCAACCGGCGTCGGCAGGCACATCACTTTGTTGGTAAATCAGCTGCAGCTGGTTCCAACTGAGTGGCTCGCTGCCGGCATCAAAGCCGGGTTTGCTTAAATATAAACTTGCCAGAAGCTGGGGTTATTGGTGTGGTAGCGCGAAACCGCAGCGTTAGCTCGCTGCTTGTCGCCAGATCGATAACAATCAGCAATGAAATGGTCAATGCGCCTGATATTCTGGCGAAAAACTTGGGAAACAGCGCACCGAGCACCATCGTTATGCCTGTTACTACACCGGTTATTTTTATAGCTTCCACTACCAAGTCTGGGTCGTAGCGCGATACGGCAATATTGATAATCAAACCAAATGGAACAACAACAAAGTTGTAACCAATAAAGCTTACCAGCGGGCTGTCAGATTTGGTGAATAAATACACACCCAAGAAACAGCTGGCGAAATACCCGAGGAAAAATATCCACGGTGAAATGGACTGAATAGACGCCACCGGAATAGTCGATACCATCATCCAGTTAACCCAGAAGCCCCAACACAGCACAGCGCCAATAATAAGATTATATAATCTTGAGCTGACTACGGCTGCACTAACCTGTTTACGCTCAAATATTTTTGCTTCCATCACGGCACAGACGTCCTTATGCACTTAACGCAGATATAAAGAAAAGCCTATGCTTGAACATAGGCTTTTCTGTGTGTTTTTGTTGTTAGCCGGATCTACCGTTTTACTTCTTCGGCTGGGCGATTTTTAAGATTTCGGTTAAACCGGCAACCGCACCGCCGATATTGGCCAGTTCGGCCGGTACTATCATGGTGTTGTTAACCTTGGCCAGGTTACCGAATTCTTTAACGTATTGCTCGGCTACGCGCAGGCTTACGGCTTCTGAACCGCCCGGCATGTTAATGGCTTCAGCAATTTGGCGGATACCTTCGGCGGTGGCAACGGCGATAAGCTCGATTTCGCGGGCGCGGCCTTCGGCCTCGTTAATCTGGCGCATCTTGTCACCTTCAGACAGGTTAATGACCTCCTGCTTCTGGCCCTCTGACACGTTAATCATCGCTTGGCGCTCACCTTCAGACTTGGCAATAGCGGCGCGGCGTTCACGCTCGGCGCGCATTTGTTGCTCTAACGCATCTTTAATGCTTAACGGCAGTTCAATATCAGAGATCTCATAGCGCAGCACCTTAATGCCCCACGGCGAGGCCGCTTCGTCCAGCGCTTTTACCACTTCTTCGTTAATTTTGGCGCGCTCTTCAAAGGTTTTATCCAGGTCGGTTTGGCCGATAACCGAACGCATAGTGGTTTGTGCCAGCTGCGATGCCGCATAGCGGTAATCGTTAATACCATAACTGGCTTTGTGCGGGTCTACCACCTGCAAATACAGCACGCCGTTAATGCCTACCTGGATATTGTCGCGGGTAACACAGGTTTGCCGCTCTACGTCGATCACTTCTTCTTTTAAACTGTGGGTATAGGCCACTTTATCGATAAACGGGATCAGGATATGAAAGCCGGAATCCAGCGTGCGTGAGTATTTACCTAAACGCTCTATGACGAAATTACTTTTCTGCGGTACCACGCGCGCGGTTTTTACAATGGTAATAACAACGGCGATGGCAAAGCCGGCCATTAAAATAGTGTTGATATCGATGGTTTCCACCAGATTTACTCCTTAAACAGATGGTAAGCGTTATAAAAAATCAGTTTGGTTTGGTGGCAGATACCACCAGTTTAATACCGTGATTGGCCACCACCCAGGCGACATCACCGGCTTTTAAGTCATCATTTGACTCGGCATCCCACTGTACACCGTTTAGCACTACGCGGCCGGCGCCCTGAACAAAATCGCTGTGTACCGTAACGCGACAGCCAATATCTTCGGCAAAGCCAGAAGGTTGTTCGTTGCTGTCGGCGGTATACCCGACAAACCAGCGCTTAAAACGACCGCGGGCGCTGAACAGTAATACCAGTGACAGTGCGCCAAACAGCAAATACTGCATGCTGTAACTTTCAATTACACCAAAGTGCAGCAATAACCCGACAATAATGGCGGCGATGCCGAGAAACACCGCCACAATACTGGTAGCCAGCAGCTCAGATAAAATCAGCACTATGCCAATGATTATCCAGATGGTCGCAATATCCACTTAATTTGCTCCGTAACAATTGTTATGCTGCACATTAACGTAAGGCATACAAAGCGGTCAATCGAATACGTACTTGCTTTGTAACAGGGTTTTTCGCCACCGGCCGGGAGCTGCAATGAAGTTTGTTCTGCGTGCGTTGTTTTACAGCGCTTTGTTATATGCCTGCTATCAGTTATTTGCCGCTATGTCGCGCCAGGACACGGCACTGCCGCAGCTGTTGCAAAACTATGCCGATAAATCGCTGCAGCAGTATTTATGTCAGGCGCCGGTGACCTGGCGTATTGGCCGGCTGGACCCGGCGTTTGATTTAACCCTTGAACAGGCCGAACAAGCAGCGCATGCGGCGGCGGCACAATGGAATACTGCGCTTGGCCGCGAGCTGTTTCGTTATGACAGCCTGGATGGTTTACCGATTAACTTTGCCTATGACGAGCGACAGCAGCAATTACTGCAACAAGCTTTACTGCAGCGTAATATCGCCCGCTACGACAGCAATATAGATCAGCGCGGCGCCAGCCTGATACAGCAAAGTGAACGGCTGAAACAGCAACAGCAGCAGTTTGAACAGCAAAACCGCCGCTTTGCGGCGGCAGTAGCTGCCTTTGAACGTAAGGCGCAGCAGGTGAATGCGGCTAATCGCAGCGCCTTACAGCAAGAGCAACAGCAACTTAATGCGCAACAGCAGCAGCTACAACAACAGGCCACGGCTCTGAATACCGAGCAACAGCGACTGCAGCGCGAACAACGTTATTTAAATGAAACCGTAGCTGATCGTAATGCGTTGTTGCCGTTACAAGCCAGCGTTGCGACAACAGCTGAAGTGGGCGTTATGGAAATTAAAGGCCGCCAGCGCAGCATGACCATTTATGCCTATAAAACCCTCGCCGATTTACAGCTAACCATGGCGCATGAATTTGGCCATGCGCTGGGAGTGGGCCATACAAGCGGTGAGACATCGGTGATGCACCACCAGTTAAATGCTGCGCAGCGCCGGCTGACAGCTGAAGATATACAAGCGCTGCAGCAGCAGTGTGGCTTTTAATCGCCGGCGTTAATTGGCGCTAAACAGCTTTTGCTCCAGCGTTTGGCCTTTTACAAGGTTACGGTAACGCCAGCCGTTAGCAGCAAGACATTGTAATACTGCCAGGTCAAAGTCGTTGTTTAGCTGTGGGTTGTAACATAACACCAGCTGTTTTTTCTGTTCGGCGCCCAGGCTGATCAAGCCGGGCAGCTGGCTAAGTGCCGCAGTTACCTCTGCGCTGTTATCCTGCTCCAGCACTAAGGTCAGGTACTGCGCCGCGTTATCGTCCGCTGCTGTGGTCTGTTGTTTCAGCTGTCCCTGCTCTAAATACAGTACTTTGTTACACAGCTGCTCCAGTTCAAAAATATTATGCGAGCTGATCATAAAACTTACCCCGTCACTTAAGCGGTTAATAAGCTGCCGGATTTGCAAGGCATTAACCGGGTCCAACCCGGCGGTAGGTTCATCCAGCAGAATAAGCTGCGGTGCGCCGATAAACGCCTGGGCAATAGCGGCTCTTTTACGCATACCGTGGCTTAGTGCCGCCGCTTTTTGTTGCGCCTGGTCAGCTAAATCAACTAACGCCAGTACGCGTCGCGTTTCCTGTTGTGCCGCTTTTGGGCTCAGGCCCTGCAAACGGCCGTAAAAGTCCAGTTGCTCAGCAATACTAAACGCAGGGTCAAACTGCGCATCTTGCGGCAGCGCGGCAACTTTACCGAACAAGGCGCTGCTACCCGGTTTATGGCCAAACAGGCTGACACTGCCGCTGTCTGGCAAAGCATAACCGCACAGAATACTGAACAGGGTGGTTTTGCCGGCGCCGTTCGGGCCGATCAATGCCGCCACATCGCCTGACGCCAGCTCAAAGCTCAGCTGTTTTAGCACGGTTTTACTGCCAAAGCGTTTGCACAGATCGCGGCATTGGATAATCGTACTCATAAGGCCTTCCTTTTTAATAACAGAACAGCAACACTCAGCAGTATCAGGGTTTGCAGCAGTGGTAACAACGCATGCTGCAGTGTTTGCCAACCGTGTAACGGCAGCAACTGCAATACCTGGGTGCCCGGCAGATAACCGAGTAAAAACAGGAAGTCGGGAAAGTAGAAAATAAACCAGCTTAGCAGCGCAAACAGCAAACCCAGGCTAACAATAGCCAGGCTGACCGCCAACCGCGAAGAGCGTACCAGAGCAGAAAAGCCGCTCATCAGCGCAGTAAAGGGGGCCAACACCAACAGCAGGTTAACGCTGATAACTGCGGCCGCGTGCAGCATCGGCAGTGTTAAACCGCCTTCACGCCAGGCCGCCAGCGACAAGGTGGCAGCCAATGACAGCAAAATCAGACAACCCTGCACCAACATTTGGCCGGCGAAACGGCCCAGCACTATGCTCAGCCGGCTGCTGCGCAGGGCAAGATAACGCAAAGTGCCGCGCTCAAGATCGCTGCACAGCTGATTAGCAGTAAAAAACAGGCAAAAGGTTGGCAACAGCAGTAAACTCAGCACCCAGTAAATGGCCAGTTCTGCTGCCGGCCAGGCAAACAGCTGGCTTAAACCGGCGCTGCCGAACATATCGCGAAACAACTGCTGAAAACCATCAGAGGCTACCAGATTGCTTGCCGGTGCGATGGCGTAGCGCAACAGAAAAAACCAAATCACGGCGGTGGCGGTTAACGTCATCACGCCGCGGCGGGTCAGCCACAAGCGGCGTAGTTCAAAACCGGCATATAAACCGGTGTGTTGTAACGTTTGCTTGAATCCGGGTATTAGCATGTTGTTCCTGCCATCGTTATACGCTTTGCAGCATAAGTTGGTGTTTAATTCGCTGTGTAATAACGTATAGCAGAATTGATGCCATTAAATAGTTGTTTAAATTCAATCTGTTGTGGTTATCGCTTTATCGTGAGATAGCAAATAGCACGAAAAAATCGCCAATTTAACCATTTAGCCTGCATCAGAGCAGGCCTGCGGTATGATTACTGTGCAGCGATAATCTTAATTTCAACTTTCCACTGCGGGTCGGCCAGCTTAGCTTCTACCGTGACGCGGGCCGGGGCATGGCCGGGTGCTACCCAGTTATCCCAGGCTAAGTTCATCGCGGCATAATCGGCCATATCAGCCAGATAAATGGTGGTGTCAACCAGCTTGGTTTTATCACTGCCGCACTGCGCCAATAGTGCATCAACTTGCGCCAGTACATCTTCGGTTTGTAAGGTTGTATCGGTGCTGCGGGTGTCCGGTACCATACCGGCACAAAAAATTAAGCCGTTAACAATTACCGCTTCAGAATAGCGGCTGGCGGGTAAAATACGTTGTATGGTCATGCATTACTCCTCAGATTGGTTGCTACAGGCTAACCTGAACTTCTGCCGCTGACCAGTCGGAGCAGTGCGCCTGTTTATGTTGTTTGCGTAAACGCCTGCAATAGCACAGTAAGCTGCGGATGCAGTAGTTCGCGTTGGGTGGTGATGATGTAGAAATTTTCATACACCTGCGGCAATGCCAGGTACTTTTGCAACCGGCCACTTTTTAGCTCGTCTTTTACCACAACCTCAGGCATCACGCTTAGTGCACCGCTGTCACGCGCCAACAAGCGTAGCATCGCCATATCGTCGGCTTCAGCCACTACGTCCGGCCGCAACTGATATTGCGCGGCCAAGGCATCAAAAGCAGTACGGATTGGACTTTGCACCGGCGGCAATACCCAGCGCTGCTGTTGATAAGCGGCTAAATTATCGCTAGGCGCCTTACCCGGTGGGCCAATGACGGCTACCGGCTGGCGGGCCAGCAGGCGGCATTGCCACAGTTGGCTGTCGTTGCCTTGTACCGCAATGTTACTCAGTACCAGATCCAGCTGGTGCTGCGCCAGGGCATTAAGTAACGCAGTCTGGTTCATCGACACCAGGCTGTAACGGCTGTCAGCTGTTGCCAATAACGGCGTAATAAAGCTTTCAATAAAATTACGCGACATGGTGGCCAGAGTACCAATGCGTATCGGGCTGCTTTGCGGCTGCATGCCTTTTAGCAGCAGTTGCTCCAACTCGGCACCGCGGCTGAAAATATCTTCAGCATATTTTAATGTCTGATAACCACTGTCGGTCAGCACCAGTTTGCGGCCCTGGCGTGAAAACAACTGCACCTGCATGCTGTGTTCTAATTGCTTAATTTGCGCCGACAAAGCTGACTGCGAAATATGCAGCCGCTGTGCGGTCTCGGTAAGGTTGCCGCCTTTAGCGACCTGCCAGAAATAATACAGATGGTGGTAGTTCAGCCGGTTCATCGCTTTGTTAAATAGCCCTGTTAATGGTTCTGTCAAAGTGAACGTTTAGTCATTTATTATGTATTTTACTTATACTAGTGCGCTGCGCACAATAGCGCCAGTTTATTCTCGCTCTGGGTGCGCATATGCAAATGTTGTTCTCTATTAACTCTTTTAAGCTGGTGTTGCTGGTGCTGGTGGCGTTATTAGCGTTGGTGATCTGGCGCTATAGCGCGACTGCGTTAGCCGGCGAAGTTGATAAGCCGCGTTTTATGCGCGCCCTGGCCGCCACGCTGGCGGCGGTGCTGTTTACGCTGCTGAGTAACCATTTGCTGTTGTTTTGGCTGGGTTGGGTCGGTATTAGCCTGGCACTGCAGCAATTATTGCTGTTTTACCCTGAGCGGCCAAGGGCGCAGTTGGCGGCGCATAAAAAAGCCCTCAGCGCCCGTTTGAGTGAAACGCTGCTGGCGCTGGCTTTTGCGCTGCTGTATCTGCAATTTGATACTGCCAGTATCAGCCAGATAAACCTGCTGCTGAGTTCAGCAGACGCGGCCAACCCGATGCTGCACAGTGCTGCGGTACTGCTGGTGCTGGTGGCCCTGCTTAAGTGTGCCCAGTTGCCGCTGCATGGCTGGCTGATCCAGGTGGTGGAAGCGCCCACCCCGGTATCAGCCTTACTACACGCCGGCATTATTAACTTAGGCGGCATTTTATTGCTGTTGTTTGCACCACTGCTGGACTACAGCACTATCGCCAGCGCCCTGCTGCTGGTTGCGGCCTTGGTTAGCACGGTATTAGCTGCCTTGATTATGGGTACCCGCATCAGTATTAAAGTGCGGCTGGCCTGGTCTACCGTAGCGCAAATGGGCCTGATGCTGGTAGAAATTGCCCTTGGTTTGTACACCCTGGCGCTGCTGCACCTGTTGGCACACTCCTGCTACAAAGCTTACGCCTTTTTGCACAGCGGCAATGCAGTGAATCACTACCTGGCTGCGCAACTGGCCGGGCAAACCCAGCCGCGTGCCCGGCATTGGCTGCTGTCGCTGTTACTGGCGGCCGGCTTGCTGGGGCTGACACAGCAGCTGTTAGCGTTTTCCAGTTTAAGCAGTGCGGTACTGCTGCTACTGGCGATAACAGTGCTGTTGGCTCCTGCGTTAATGACAGCCGATAAGCGGCGCATACCACGGCTGTTGCTGGCGCTGGGTTACGCCATTGGCTTGCTGGCGCTGTATTTCAGCCTGAAAACCCTGTTGCAGCCGGTTATGCCGACGCCGCATAGCATCTCACTGGCCGCCGATCTGCTAAGCAGTGTTGCCTTTGCCGGTTTATTTATCGTCGCGCTGCTGTTGCGCTATCAAAGCCACCATAAAACCATGAATAAGGTCTTTATCTGGTTGAATGCCGGCGGTTATCTGGATGAATGGGCGACCCGCATTACGTTAAAAATATGGCCTTACAGCAGCAGACAGCTGGCTGAAGAGCAGAAATTGGCAGCCTTGCAGGAGTTAAAATGAGCGCAGTAACCAGCAGTATACCGATGTCTGACGACAATATGATGGCACTGATTAACCGCGCCGCCAGCCAGATCGCACCGCAATGGCCATTGGATCAGCTTATCGCCGTGAATCCCTGGTGGCCAAAGCGCCGGCTTTCTTTTGCTGCCGTATGCGCAGAGCAACAGTTATTAGCCGGCACTGACTGCCTGATGAGTGCGCAGTGGTACCAGGCACAATACCCACACCAGATCACGCCGCTGCATTTGCGGCAGGCATTAGACGAAGCACAACTTGCCATCAGCGTCGATGAGGCTGTTGCGGCCTTGTCTAAGCCGGTTACAGCTGGCCACTGGCAGCGCTTAACCGGGCACTTGTCAGGCGAAACCCAGTCGCATAAATTGCCGTGGCAGCAGCTTATTGTGCAGCAACTTAGTCAGTTTCTGGCGTTGTATCACCAGTATCCGGAGCGTTTCAGTGTCGATGCCGACAGCAAGGATCATGCTTATCATAGCTGGCTTAGTGTGGTACGGCAGGACAAAGGGTTACAGGTGCTGACCGGAACTAAATTAACGCCGCTGTTTGTTGCGCTGCCGGATGAACCCGGCCAACTACTGGCGCAAATGCAGCCCTGGCTGGATAGCTGGTGCGCCGATGAACAAAGCCGGCTGGCCTATTTTGAAGCGTTACTGCAAAGTTTGTCCGGCTGGGCCGGCTGGCAGGCCTGGCTGGATTGGCAACAACAGTTGCAAGGCAACAGCGCTAATGATGCGGTATGTCAGCTGTTATATATGCTGCTGGGTTGGGATTGGGTGTTGTGGCAACACAGTCAGCAGCAAAATGCGAAACACAGTGCGTTATTACCGGCATTGCAACTGCAAGCCAGGCAGTATAAGGCGATGTTGCTGCATACTCAGGCTTTGCAGAGTGTGCGCCAGGCATGGCAACGCGCATTGGAGTTAAGTGTCCGGCAGCCGCTGTTAAACCAACTGCAACAACAACAGCGTAAGCTCAGTGCTACGTCGCCGGCCCGTCCTCTGCTGCAAGCCGCGTTTTGTATTGATGTGCGCTCAGAGCCGATGCGCCGCGCACTGGAGCAGCAACACAGCAATATTCAAACACTGGGTTTTGCCGGCTTCTTTGGTTTACCTATCGCCTACAAAGCTGCCGACAGTGCAGTGCAGAGGCCGCAGCTCCCCGGCTTGCTGGCGCCGGCACTCACCGTGACGCAAATAAAGCCAGACAGCGCGCCGTTATCGCGCCAACCTGATCTTGGCTGGAAGCAAAGCTTCGATCTGGCGTCGTCCGGTTTAGGCATGGTAGAAGCGGCCGGCCCGACAAAACTGCTAAGCCTGCTTAAGCGGGCGTTTTTCCGCCCGGCGGCGCCACATGCACTAAATAAACTGCTGGATGATAGCCGCTGGCAGCTGCTTCACGATAAGCAAGCGCTGACTGACGCTGAACAAGCCGCGTTAGCCTCGGCGATACTGACCGCAATGGGCTTAACCACGCATTTGGCGCCGGTGGTGCTGTTGTTTGGTCATGGCAGCAACAGCTGTAATAACCCGCATGCTGCGGCACTGGATTGTGGCGCCTGTGGCGGCCAAACCGGTGAGGTAAATGTAAAGGTGTTGGCGCAAATGCTGAACGATGACGCCGTCAGGCAGCAACTGAGTGCAAATCATGGCATCACTATAACGCCGGATACGCGGTTTTATGCCGGCATGCATCATACTACCACAGATGAGCTGCAGGTTTATCAAGCGCCGGAGCAAGCCGGTTGGCTAAGCTGGTTAACCGCCGCGGGCACTCAGGCACGCCAGCAGCGGGCCGTACAATTTGGCCAGACCGCCCAAACCGATAGCGCACTAGCGCGCTTTTTTAAGCTGCGCAGTACCGACTGGGCACAACTGCGGCCGGAATGGGGCCTGGCGAATAATGCCGCCTTTATTGTGGCGCCGCGCCAACTGACCAAAGCACTGGATTTAAACGGCCGGGCATTCTTGCACGACTATGATGCCGCTAAGGATACTGATTTCAGCTTGTTGCATACTATTATGACCGCGCCAATGGTAGTAACTAACTGGATTAACCTGCAGTACTACGCCTCTGTAGTGGCACCGGACAAATACGGTAGCGGCAATAAACTGCTGCACAATGTGGTGGCGGGCCATATCGGCGTATTTGAAGGCAATGGCGGCGATTTACGTACCGGGCTGGCCTGGCAGTCGGTGCACGACGGTAAAAAATTAGTGCATCAGCCGGTGCGGTTAAGTGTGGTTATTGCCGCACCGCGTGAGGCCATTACCGGCGTAATTAACCGCTCAGCCGATGTCGCTGCGCTGGTGAATAATCACTGGCTGTATTTGTATCAGCTGGCCGACGATGGCAGTGTACACCAGTGGCAACAACAGAGCTGGCAGCCGGTAACCTTATGAAGTTGCAGGCGGCGATACTAACTCAGCATGATAAAGCCCGGCTGATAGCTCCGGTACTGCATCGCCTTGGTTGGCAGCTTAGTGAACTAAGCAGCTTTGATACCGATGCGCTGGGCAGCTTTTCCGGTGAGCGGGCAAGGTTTATGTCACCCTATGAATGCGCCTTGCGTAAAGCGGCGATAGCTGCTGAGCTGTCCGGTGCTGACATCGGTATTGGCAGCGAAGGCAGCTTTTCGCCCGGGCCATACGGTTTGGGCACTTTTAACCTTGAACTGCTGTGCTGCGTTAATGTGGCGGCAGGCTGGGCAGTGACCGGCCGCTTTTACGGGCCATCGCTGGCGCAGCAGTGGCACATCAGCACGCCAGCGCAATTACAGCAAGCACTGGAAAAGGTGAGCGCGGGGCAGTTTTTGTTACTGCAACAAGGCAGCGTTATTGTTAAAGGCCTGAGCAGTACAGAGGCTAAGCAAACTGCACTGCCCCTGTTGGCAAACGGTGCCGTTAGTCTTCGTTATGATTTACGCGCGCATTTAAGTCCCGAGCGGCAACGCCACATTATTAGTGCCGCCGAAGATTTGCTACTGCGCTTAAATAGTCTTTGTCCGGCGTGCGATACCCCGGGCTTCTGGCCGGATAAAACTGTGCCGGGCTTACCTTGTCAAGCCTGTGGTAGCGCCACCGGATCAACCTTAGAAAAACAGGCGTGCTGTCAACGTTGTCAGCACCGTGTAGCACAGCGCGTAGCGCAGCACTATGCCGACCCACAATATTGCCAGGAGTGTAACCCATGAAAACGGTATTGTTACAGGCAGATAATGCTAATGATGTGGCGCTGTGTGGCGACTTGCTAAAACAAGGCCAACTGGTGGCTGTGCCAACAGAAACGGTTTATGGCCTGGCGGCGGATGCCACCAACCCTGATGCTGTCAGTGCCATTTTTTCTGCCAAAGGCCGCCCGGCAAATCACCCGTTAATTGTACATTTGCATGCCAAAACGGCGGTCAACGATTGGGCAGTTAAAGTCAGTACTGCCGCGTATGCGCTGGCAGAGGCATTCTGGCCAGGGCCACTGACGTTATTACTGCACAAAGCCGCGCATGTTAGCCCTACCGTTACTGGCGGCTTAAATACTGTGGGACTGCGTATGCCGGCACATCCGGTGCTGCTTAATATACTGCAACAACAGCAGCTGGCTGTGGCCGCACCCTCCGCCAACTTATATAAAAAACTCAGCCCAACCTCTGCAGAGCATGTAATGGTTGGGATGCAAGGGAAGATCAGCGCAGTACTGGATGGTGGTGACTGCTGGTTCGGTGTCGAGTCGACCATTATAGATTTAACCCAAACCATACCTACCATAGTGCGTGCTGGCCCCATCAGTGCGGCGCAGATAGAAGCTGTACTGGGTAGGCCGGTAGCCCAGCCACGGCAGCATAATGTCGCGGTACCAGGCAATGTTAGTGCGCACTATCAGCCGGAAAAGCCGCTGCTGTGTTTTAGCCATGAGGAATTGTTATTGCATTTGCCACAGCAGCAGCAACCTATAGCGCTGTTACACTACAGTGACGCCGTCGACAGCGCTAAGGTGACAAAATTAAAAATGCCAACCCCGGCAACCGCGTTTGCCAGGGTGCTTTATCAAAGCTTGTTTGCCGCTGATAAATTACCGGTAAGCGCTATTTGGTGCGAGCTGCCGCCTGATACAGATGAGTGGCGTGCCGTAAATGACCGGCTAAGCCGGGCCAGCAGTAACCGCAGTTAACCCAATAAAAACAAAAAAGACGCGCTGTCAGGATGAGAGCAGCGCGCCAAAGTCGTGGTTGGGATGGTACACGAAATCTTTTTAGCAGATAAATGCCGGCGTTAGTTGTATAGGTAAAACGCCGTTTTATTGCTGCTGTTTACATCAATCAGATCATATTGCTGCATTTGCGGTACCGCTTGCTGAATTTGGTTTTCAAGCGTGTCCAGTTGCTGCAGATGGCTACACATTGCTTCGCCGCGTTGCTCCAGTGCGGCAGACTTAGTTTCCATCCGCGCTTCTAAATCTTCACCGAAGCGTTCCATGCGCTCGCCGAAAGCTTGCATACGCTGCTCGAAATTGCCCTCACCGCTGGTCATAGCTTTACCTACCAGCATCATAATGCTGCCGATAGAGCTGGTAACGGCTTCTTCAATGGCTTGTTCAAACCCGGGCCCAAAGGCGTCATCTAAGCTGTCAAAACGGCTGCCGTAAATGTCAATGCTATCGCCGCTGCGCACCACTATGCTGTCGGTGCTGGCTTTAATTTTATCCAGCGCGGTTTGCAGAGAAGGATGATCTTGCAGTGAATCACCGGTCAGTTCGGTGATAACCGAATTAACGGCATCTGCTGCCAACACCAGCGCATCTTCTACCAGCGCAACGGTTTCTAATGTTTGTGTGCGGATACCGGCCTGATACTCGCGCAGCAACGCCTGGGTATTGCTGTCGGTGGTTATGGCTTTGCCATCCAGCCACAACTGGCCGTTATTGTTAATACGCCAAAGTTCAGTGCCGGCATCTTTCATGCTGACCAGTTGGCTGTTGATAGACAAATCTTTATCAAAATTGACATTACAGCTGGTGTCGTCATGCGCCATAACGGCAGTGCTGATGCTGGTTAAGATAAAACCGCCGGCGATAAGTAAGTTTTTCATTTTGGTTATCCTTCTGGCCTTGAGCCGCTGTTGATTACGCTATAGCTGTTACAAAGTTAATGCCAATATTTAAGTCGATGTTATTTATAAATAAGTTTAAATGCTGGAACAAAAGATTTTCCCGTTTTTAGTGGTTTTCGCTACTTTTTGGTCTGTTTATCAATGCTATGGTCTGGCTCGGTTGTCGGTTTTTAATTACTTATTGGAATAAAGAAGAGAGATCCATTCTTTTACCGGTATACATATAGACGGCTAAAATGGCTGCAATTATCGTGTGCAGGGTGTTTTATGCTTTTATCTTCGTTAGTGGCGCAGGCCAGTCCGTTATCCGAGCAGCAGGTAAGCCAGTTGCAGGGTTTAGTCAGCCAGCTAAACCCTATTCAGCAGGCCTGGGTTAGCGGTTATCTGGCGGCCAGTGCCCAGCTTGCCGGGCAACTCTCCGGACAACTGCCCGGGCAGCCAACAACTGCACAGGCTGCTGCCAGCGCCAGCCTGACCATTTTATTCGGCTCGCAAACCGGCAATGCACGCCATGTTGCCGAAGCTTTAGCCAAACAAGCAAAGGCTAAAGGCATCGTAGCCAATGTTGTTGATATGGCCGAATATAAAACCACTCAGCTGAAGAATGAGCAGTATCTGGTTATTGTTACCTCGACCTATGGTGAGGGCGAACCGCCGGAAAACGCCATTGGCCTGCATAGCTTTTTATTCAGCAAAAAAGCGCCTAAGTTGCCGGGGTTAAAATATGCGGTGTTGGGCCTGGGTGACACCAGCTATGAGTTTTTCTGTAAAACTGCGCAAGACTTTGATCAGCGTTTAACGGAGCTGGGCGCGACTTCCGTGTTGTCGCGCCTCGATTTAGATGTCGATTATCAGGCACAAGCCGACAGCTGGAACAATGAACTGGTTGGCAAGCTGGAGCCGGAATTAACCGCTGCTGCCGGTCCTTCGGCCCAGGTTATTGCCTGGCCCCGCGTGGATTCGCCGGGTAGTGATGCTACGGCAGGTGCGGTAAGCCAGTACAGCAAGCAAAAGCCGTTCGCCGCCGAGCTGTACACCAACCAGAAAATTACCGGCCGCGATTCCACTAAAGATGTGCGCCATATTGAAATTTCATTAGCCGCCAGCGGTTTAACTTACCAGCCGGGCGATGCGCTGGGCGTGTATTTCCTTAACGATCCGGCACTGGTGCGCGAGCTGTTGTTATTAACGGCGATAGCCCGCGATACCCCGGTGACACTTGGCAACGACAGCCTTACTGTAGAGCTGGCGCTGACAGAGCAACTGGAACTGACACAGTCGTATCCGGCCTTTGTCGAGAAATACGCGGCCGCTACCAACAATGCGGCCTTAATCGCGCTGGCAGCCGATAAAGCCGCGCTGCGTGCTTACATTAATGAGCGGCAGATTATTGATATTGTGCGTGATTACCCGGGGTTACTCAGTGCACAGCAGTTAGTGGATGCCCTGCGTAAGCAGCAACCACGGTTATACTCTATTGCCTCCGCCCAGGCCGAGGTAGAAGACGAAGTGCATCTAACCGTTGGCGTGGTGCGTTACGATGCTTACGGCCAGCCGCATTTGGGCGGTGCCTCCGGCTTTTTAGCCGAGCGTCTAAATGAGGGCGATAAGGTAAAGGTATTTGTTGAGCAGAATAACAATTTCCGTTTACCGGCTAACGATGACACGCCGGTGATTATGATTGGCCCGGGCACCGGTATAGCGCCGTTTCGCGCCTTTTTACAACAGCGCGATGCCAACGGCGCCGCGGGGAAAAACTGGCTGTTTTTCGGTAATCCGCATTTTACCCAAGACTTTTTATACCAGCTGGAGTTGCAAAATTACCTTAAGCGCGGCCTGTTAACTAAGCTTGATGTCGCCTTTAGCCGCGATCAGGCAGCTAAAGTGTATGTACAGGACAAGCTACGCCAATATGGCAGCGAAGTATGGCAATGGCTGGAGCAAGGCGCCCACTTGTATATTTGTGGTGACGCCAACCGTATGGCCAAAGATGTGCAACAGGCTTTACTGGATATAGTGCAACAATATGGCGGCAAAACCGCGGAACAAGCGCAAGCTTACTTAGACGAATTACGTGTGGCAAAACGTTATCAGAAGGACGTGTATTAATGAGCCAGTATCCAATTAATCCAGATTTAGTGGCACCGGGTGCACTATCTGATAACGAGCGTTTAAAGGCTGAAAGCGAGCATTTGCGCGGTACTATTGAGCGCGATCTGAAAGATGAGATCACCGGCGGTTTTAACGGTGATAACTTTATGCTGATCCGCTTTCACGGCATGTATCAGCAGGACGACCGCGATATTCGCGCTGAACGTACGGCGCAAAAACTTGAGCCGCTGCACAATGTGATGCTGCGAGCCCGGATGCCGGGCGGTATTATTACGCCGCAGCAGT
The DNA here is from genome assembly GCF_013283795.1 of Rheinheimera lutimaris. Taxonomy (GTDB): domain Bacteria; phylum Pseudomonadota; class Gammaproteobacteria; order Enterobacterales; family Alteromonadaceae; genus Alishewanella; species Alishewanella lutimaris. The sequence goes on along the minus strand of NZ_JABSOD010000013.1, from coordinate 43,054 downwards.
GGTTAGCCATTGATAAATTTGCTGCCGACAACACTATGTACGGCAGTATCCGCTTAACCACGCGACAAACCTTTCAGTTTCACGGTGTGTTAAAACCGCATATTAAGCCGATGCACCAGTTTTTAAACAGCATTGGCATTGATTCTATCGCCACCGCAGGCGACGTTAACCGCAATGTGCTGTGCACTTCTAACCCGGTAGAGTCAGAGCTGCACCAGCAGGCGTATCAATGGGCGGCGAAAATCAGCGAGCATTTACTGCCGAAAACCCGCGCCTATGCTGAGATCTGGCTGGATGAAGAAAAAGTTGAAACCACCGAAGTCGAACCGATCCTCGGCGACAACTATCTGCCGCGTAAATTTAAAACCGCGGTAGTTATTCCGCCGCACAACGATATTGATGTCCACGCCAACGATTTAACCTTTGTTGCTGTAGCTGAAAACGGCCAGTTGGTCGGTTTTAACGTACTGGTAGGCGGCGGTTTAGCCATGACCTTTGGCGATGACGCCACTTACCCGCGCATGGCGGACGATTTGGGCTATGTCGCGCTGGAGCACACGTTAAAAGTGGCTGAGCATGTGGTAACGGTGCAGCGAGATTACGGCAACCGCTCAAACCGCAAAAATGCCAAAACCAAATACACTATCGACCGCATTGGCCTGGACGCGTTTCGCGCTGAAGTAGAAGCTCGCACCGGTGTGGCTTTTGCGCCAGTGGTACCCTACAGCTTTACCAGCCGCGGCGATCGTATCGGCTGGGTAGAGGGTATCGACGGCAAGCAGCACTTAACGCTGTTTATTGAAAATGGCCGGGTGCTGGACTTCCCCGGCAAACCGTTGAAAACCGGTTTGGCGAAAATTGCCGCTATTCATCAGGGCGATTTGCGCATGACCGCCAACCAAAACCTGATTATTGCCGGCGTACCAGCGGCGCAAAAGGCCGAAATTGATGCCATTGCCCGTGCGCATGGCTTAATTGATGATGGCCACAGCGAACAGCGTAAAAATTCGATGGCCTGTGTATCGTTTCCCACCTGCCCGTTGGCGATGGCCGAAGCCGAGCGCTATTTGCCGGAATTAGTAACTAAGGTCGAAGCCTTACTGGGCAAACATAACATTGCCGACGAACATATCGTGCTGCGCGTTACCGGCTGCCCGAATGGCTGTGGCCGTGCCATGCTGGCTGAAGTGGGCCTGGTAGGCCGTGGCCCGGGTAAATATAACCTGTATTTGGGCGGTAACCGCGAAGGCACCCGTGTTCCGCGCCTGCTGCTGGATAACGTTGCTGAAGCCGATATTCTGGCCACGCTGGACGGCTTAATTGGCCGCTGGGCTACAGAGCGTAGTAACAGCAGTGAAGGCTTTGGTGATTTTGTGATTAGGGCCGGTGTGATAGCACCGGTAGTGGTGCCAAAAGATGACTTCCATAGCTAAGTCGCAACAGACTGATTACCGCGCTATTTTGCAGCAGGATGCTGCAACGCAGCACGCCTGGCTGGCTGAAATCAACCACCTGCTTACGCCGCTAAGCGCAGCAGAGCGGGTGCGTTGGGCGCTGGATAACCTGCCGCAAAGTCCGATGCTAAGCTCCAGCTTTGGTATTCAGGCGGCGGTGATGCTGCATTTGGTTACGCAGCAACAAGCGGATATTCCTGTGGTGTTAACCGACACCGGCTATTTGTTCCCGGAAACCTATCAGTTTATTGATCAGTTAACCACGCAATTACAGCTGAATTTGCAGGTATACCGCGCACAGTTAAGCCCGGCCTGGCAGGAAGCCCGTTTTGGCCAACTGTGGCAAAGTGCTGAAGGCATTAAGCAGTATAACCAGCTAAATAAAGTTGAGCCGATGCAGCGCGCCTTGCAGGAACTGAATGTAGGCAGCTGGTTTACCGGCCTGCGTCGCAGCCAAAGCAGCAGCCGCGCCGATAAGGCCATTGTTGAGATCAGCCGTGGCGTGGTAAAAATTCAGCCGATTATCGACTGGAGCAATAAAGACGTGTTTTATTACTTAAAAGAACACGGCTTAAGCTATCACCCGTTATGGGAGCAAGGCTATGTTTCAGTTGGCGATACTCATTCTACCCGTAAACTGGAGCTGGGTATGAGCGAAGAAGACACCCGTTTTAACGGTTTTGGCCGCGAGTGCGGCCTGCATATGGACGGTGATGGCATTTAGCCATCACCGGCTTCAAATATGCAGTATTGGTGTTTAGCTAACTATATCTATCCAGGGGAAACGGTCACTGCTGCCGCGGTTCATAATATCTAACATCATGCCGGTAATATTTTGGCAGTTGTAATGCTGTAGTACTTTTTGCTGTGCATTTTTTGCAATAGCTTCGCGCTCGGCAGGGTTGTGCAGGTAGTGCGTTATTAATGAGTCCAGTTGTTCAATTGTGTTAAACGACACCACTTCGTCTGCGGTGAAAAGCTCCCGTAAACCATCAAACTCATGAGCGAGGAAAAAGGTGCCAAAGCCGGTGTAGTGCGTAAGACGGTCGCTGGTGTATTTATTTATATGGTGCACGGCATTAACGCCAATACCTATTTTGGCTCTTTGAATAACATCGAAATAGTCTTCACCGCGCACTTTGCGGCGCTTATTCAAGCGCGAAAGTTCTTTCTTTAATTTTTGCCACAAAGAGAACTTTGCCGCGGTAAATTTTTCTGCGCCACCAAAAAAAGTAACATCTGAGCGTTGTTTTAAATAATCCAGGCTGGCCTTACGCTCGTCCCCCGCGAACCGGTATCCGGTGCCGGTAAAAAGCACGTCGAGAGATTTTTCTGTCACAGCATCAGAGCTAATAAGGTCAGGGTCAAACGGGTTAAACAGATAGGCTGATACGTTCTTAACACCAAGACGATGATACTGCTTTAACGTTTCGCCGCCCGAGGTCATAAAAAAATAATCGACAAAGGGCAATATAGCCGTCAAGTAGCCCGGCACTTCGTTACGAATATCACCATACCACAGCGCCAAAGGCCGTTGCGCGGCAAGCCTCTCAGCCAGCTTTGGGTTTAACCTTTCGCCTTTACCGATTAACAATAGATCGTAATTGCCGGCTATGCTAAGCAAGGCATTATCCGCCGCAACCTGACCGTGCTGCTTTACCTGTTGTTTAAAATCGTAAGTGTCGACGGTACAGCCGTTGCTGCGTAGCCCTTTAGCGAGCAGAATGTCGCCGCCGAGCGCGTGATCCTGATAAATGCCGTAGCCGAGTATCTTCATCTGTTTCAGTACAATACTAAATTATGCACCGCAGTATACCGAAAACACTAGTGGCAACAACAGTCGCATTATCATGTAAAGGAAGGCCTGCAGAGTATTATAATGTCCGTAGGTTGAGAAACTGCCAGCTTGCCCCCATCTGCTCTACGGTTACCGATAGCGCAGACAGGCGGGTAAATAGATATTATTTAAATCAATTAAAACGATTAGAGTAATTTGTTTTATTCGTTTTGATAATTGATTGCGGCGCGTTACACTGGCTGCAGTTGAAACATAACCTATGAACTAACCTAAAGGAGCAAGACTATGTCTTCTATTATCAATACTAAAATTAAGCCGTTTAAAGCTACTGCTTTCCATCAGGGTAAATTTGTACCGGTAACTGAGCAGGATATTCTGGGTAAATGGGCTGTTGTATGTTTCTACCCGGCGGACTTCACATTTGTATGTCCAACTGAATTAGGTGACCTGGCTGATTTCTATGCTAAGTTCCAGGAAATTGGTGTTGAAGTATACTCAGTATCTACTGACACTCACTTCACGCACAAAGCCTGGCACGATGCGTCTGAAACCATCAAGAAAATCAACTACCCGATGATTGGCGACCCAACAGGTACCATCACACGTAACTTCGGCGTAATGATTGAAGAAGATGGTTTGGCACTGCGCGGTACTTTCGTGATTAACCCTGAAGGCGAAATCAAAGTAGCTGAAATTCATGACCTGGGTATCGGCCGCTCTGCAGCAGAACTGTTCCGCAAAGTACAGGCTGCACAGTATGTAGCTAACCACGACGGCGAAGTATGTCCGGCTAAGTGGACTCCGGGCGAAGCCACTCTGGCTCCTTCACTGGACCTGGTTGGTAAAATCTAACTTTGCTACAAACTGCAGGCAACTGCAGTGCCGGAAGCGGCAAACAGCTCCTCTTTTAAGAAGCTGTTTCCAGCTTCCCCACTGCCAACACACTTGTTTGCACGGGCTGGTATTACACCAGCCCGACCTTAGCGGCTGACTTTTTTTCGCACTATCTGAATTATCTATAACCAATGGATTTCAAGATGCGCGTAGGCGGCAAGGCCGTGAATCCCCTTGAGCTTAGCTGAACTAAGTGATTGGGCCGAGCTGGCGTTCCAGTTCATGAACGCAGCCAACACCCGCGCATTTTGAAAGACGAAGAGTATAACCGGAGCCATTATGTTAGATACTAACCTGAAGCAACAATTAAAAACCTATCTGCAGAACCTGAAAACGCAGGTTGAACTGGTGGTATCTTTAGACGATAGCGCCAAAGCTGCTGAAGTAAACGCCCTGGCAAGCGACATTGCCGAACTGTCTGATTTAGTGTCATTGCGCCGCGATGACAACGCCCTGAGCCGCAAACCAGCGATGCTGGTGCGGTCAGTGGCTAATGACACCCATATTACCTTTGCCGGTGTGCCGCTGGGCCACGAATTTACCTCACTGGTACTGGCGCTGTTGCACAGTGGTGGCCACCCAATCAAGGTTGAAGCTGACACCATAGAGCAAATCCGCCAGTTACAAGGTAGCTTCGCCTTTGAAACCTATGTGTCGTTAAGCTGCCAAACCTGTCCGGAAGTAGTACAGGCGCTGAATATCATGTCGGCCATTAACCCTGGCATTACCAACGTTATGATCGACGGTGCTATGTTCCAGCAGGAAGTGGCCGATAAAAATATTATGGCCGTACCATCAGTTTACTTAAACGGCGAGCTGTTCTCCCAGGGCGCCATTACGCTGGAAAAAATCATCCAGAAACTGGATGTAAATGCTGAAAAACGCCAGGCCGAGGCGCTGAAAAACAAAGCTGACTTTGATGTGCTGGTAGTCGGTGGTGGCCCGGCCGGTGCCGCAGCCTCTATTTATGCTGCGCGTAAAGGTTTAAACACCGGTATCGTAGCCGAGCGCTTTGGTGGCCAGGTAGCGGATACTGTCGGCATTGAAAACTTTATTTCGGTGCAATACACCGAGGGGCCGAAACTGGTAAACAGCTTAGAAGCGCATGTGCGTGAATATAACGTCGATATTATGAATAACCAGCGTGCTGTGGCGCTGCGTAAAGACGGCAAAGTACAGCTGGAGCTGCAAAACGGCGCCGTACTTAACAGTAAAACCGTGATTTTAAGCCCTGGCGCACGCTGGAGAGAAATGAACGTACCCGGCGAGCAGGAATACCGCGGCAAGGGTGTGGCGTACTGCCCGCACTGCGACGGCCCGCTGTTTAAAGGTAAAAAGGTGGCAGTAATTGGTGGCGGTAATTCCGGCATCGAAGCGGCTATCGATTTGGCCGGTATTGTTGAGCACGTTACCGTGCTGGAATTTGCTGCCGAGCTGCGCGCCGATGCGGTACTGGTGAAAAAAGCCAATTCTATGGGCAATATCACTATTATCACCGAAGCGCAGTCGACCGAAGTGACCGGTGATGGCAGCCGTGTAAATGGTATTAATTATACTGACCGTAAAACCGGTGATAAACATCATGTTGAACTGGCCGGTATCTTTGTGCAGATAGGCTTGGTGCCGAATACCGAATGGCTACGCGGCGCAGTGGAATTATCGCCCCGCGGTGAAATTATCGTTGATGAGCGTGGCCAAACCTCAATACCTGGCGTATTTGCTGCCGGTGATGCCACTACAGCACCCTACAAGCAAATTATTATTGCCATGGGCTCGGGTGCTAATGCCGCATTGGGCGCCTTTGACTATATGATCCGCCAGTAAGTGAATGGCGTAACAGTTTAGCTTCACTCTCTCTGTAGCTTTAACGGCAACTTCGGTTGCCGTTTTTTTATGTCTGAAGCTTATTCGTTTATTACAATTCCACTTATTACGATCTCTGCATTAATTCCTTTTAGTTATATCTGAGCGTAATTAACTATTTTATAAAAGCCATACGGACGGCTATTCTGCACGCTGTATACTCACTTTAAGTGAGCATGGTTAAAGCGCAGGAGCTGGTGTGCAGTATTTACCCTTATTTGTAAAGTTAACCGATAAACCGGTGCTGATTGTAGGCGGCGGTTCGGTGGCGCTGCGCAAAGCCGGTACCTTATTAAGCGCCGGCGCAAAATTAACGGTAGTGGCGCCGGAGTTTGCCGCTGAGTTTGTGCAATGGCAGCAGCAAGGTCAGGCTGAGCTGATCAACGGCTATTTTTCCCCCGATTTGCTTGATGGTAAATTACTGGTCATTGCCGCCACCGATAACGATGACGTGAACGCGGCAGTTTATGAGGCGGCCACAGCACGCAATATGCTGGTAAACACGGTAGACGACCAACCCAAATGTGGTTTTATTTTTCCGTCAATAATCGATCGCAGCCCGATTTTAATTGCTATCTCCAGCTTTGGCACCGCGCCGGTGCTGGCACGACGTTTGCGCGAAAAGCTCGAAACCTTATTGCCGCAGCATTTGGGGCCCTTAGCCGAATTGGTCGGCCGCTTTCGCAGCAAGGTAAAGGCGAAAATCAGTGGTTTTGCTGCCCGGCGCCAGTTTTGGGAAAAAGTATTTGATTCAGACGTAGTGCGCGATGTGCAGGCGAATCAACTGCCGCAGGCAGAGCAGCGTTTGCTGCAATTGCTGGATCAGCCGCAGCAACAAGCCGGTGAAGTCTATGTGGTGGGCGCAGGCCCGGGTGACCCGGAGTTGCTTACACTAAAAGCCTTGCAATTAATGCAACAAGCCGATGTAGTAGTGTACGACTATCTGGTCTCGCCACAAATCATGGAGTTGGTGCGCCGTGATGCTGAACGCATTTGCGTCGGTAAAAAAGCCGGCGACCACTCGGTGCCGCAGCAGGATACCAACCAGTTACTGATCGATTTAGCCCTGGCAGGCAAGAAAGTCTGCCGGTTAAAAGGCGGTGACCCGTTTATTTTCGGCCGCGGTGGCGAAGAAATTCAGGCTCTGTTGCCGTATAACATCGCCTTTCAGGTGGTGCCTGGGGTGACAGCCGCAGCCGGTTGTGCTGCGTACGCCGGTATACCGCTAACGCATCGCGACCATGCGCAAAGTGTGCAGTTTGTGACTGGCCATTGCCGGCCCGATGGCAGCGAGCCGGACTGGCACAGCATGAGCAAAGCCAGGCAAACGCTGGTTATTTACATGGGCCTGATAAAAGCCGGCCATATTCAGCAGCAGTTGCTGGCAGCCGGGCGCAGTGGTGACACACCAGTTGCCATTATCGAAAACGGTACCCGGCCAGAGCAACGCATTGTCAGCGGCACGCTGCAACAGCTGGCCGATTTGGTGGCACAACACCAGGTTAGCTCGCCGGCGTTGCTGGTGATAGGTGAAGTGGTGGCACTACAACAAGATTTACATTGGTTTGGTCAAAAGCCGCAAGCGGCGGTATTTGGCCAGACTCTGACCCGAATGGCTTGAGGAAAAAGCAATGTCTGAGTTAGCAGGTGCCTTGTCGCACTTACAGCAACTGGAAGCCGAGAGTATCCATATCTTTCGCGAAGTCGCGGCCGAATTTAAAAAGCCGGTGATGCTGTATTCAATCGGCAAAGACTCATCGGTACTGCTGCATTTGGCCCGCAAAGCCTTTGCACCGGGTAAGATCCCGTTTCCACTGTTGCATGTTGATACCAACTGGAAATTTCGCGAAATGATCGAATTTCGTGACCGTCTTGCGAAAGAGTACAACTTTGAGCTGCTGGTGCATAAAAACCCGGAAGGCCTGGCGATGAATATTAACCCCTTTGTGCATGGCAGTGCCAAACACACCGACGTGATGAAAACACAGGGTTTAAAACAGGCACTGAATAAGTACGGCTTTGATGCGGCCTTTGGCGGCGCACGCCGCGATGAAGAAAAATCGCGCGCTAAAGAGCGGGTGTATTCGTTTCGTGATAAACACCACCGCTGGGATCCGAAAAATCAGCGGCCGGAGCTGTGGAATATCTACAACGGTGCCATTAATGAAGGCGAAAGTATCCGCGTATTTCCGCTGTCGAACTGGACTGAGCTGGATATCTGGTTATATATCCTGCAGGAAAACATCGACATAGTACCGCTGTATCTGGCCAAGCCACGGCCGGTAGTAGAGCGCAATGGCACGCTGATTATGGTAGACGACGAGCGTATGCCATTAGAGCCGGGTGAAACGCCACAGTTAAAGTCAGTGCGGTTTCGCACTCTGGGTTGTTATCCGCTGACCGGCGCCATTGAATCCAGCGCTGACACGCTCGAAGGCATAGTGGAAGAGATGCTGCGCGCCCGCACGTCAGAACGGCAGGGCCGCGTGATTGACCAGGATCAATCCGGTATGGAATTGAAAAAACGCGAGGGGTATTTCTGATGTCTGTAGTAAATTTAACGCCGGTTACCTCGTTAAACGAGCAGCTAAACAACCTGGGTATTCGTGGCTATTTACAGCAGCATCAGGATAAAGGCCTGCTGCGGGTATTAACCTGCGGCAGCGTTGATGATGGCAAAAGCACCTTAATCGGCCGCCTGCTGCACGATAGCCAACAACTGTATGATGATCAGCTGGATGCGTTGAAACGCGACCATAAAGGCCGTAACAGCGAAGGTGAGTTAGAGCTGGCGATGCTGGTTGATGGCCTACAGGCCGAGCGTGAGCAAGGTATTACCATTGATGTGGCTTACCGTTATTTCTCCACCACCGAACGTAAGTTTATTCTGGCCGATACACCGGGCCATGAGCAATATACCCGCAATATGGCCACCGGCGCTTCTACCTCAGATGTGGCAATACTGTTGATTGACGCCCGCTATGGCGTGCAAACCCAAACCCGCCGTCACAGCTTTATCTGTGCTTTGCTGGGTATTAAGCACTTAATTGTTGCCGTAAATAAGATGGATATTGTCGACTATAGCGAGCACATTTATAACGCTATAGTGCAGGACGTACAGGCACTGATGGCGCAATTGCAGGTGCCAACGGTAGATGTGATACCGCTGAGTGCGTTAAAGGGCGAGAACATTTTAACCTTGTCGGCCAATATGCCATGGTATACCGGCACTGCCTTGCTGCCGCGGCTGGAAACCCTGCCAATACCGCAACGTGGCGGCGCCGCCAGCCGTTTTCCGGTGCAATATGTCAACCGGCCGGATCTGGATTTTCGTGGCTTTGCCGGCACCCTGGTTAGCGGCCGTTTAGCGGTCGGCCAGGCCGTTACCGCCTGGCCGTCCGGTAAAAAAAGTACCATTAAGCAAATTGTCAGCTTTGCCGGTGAGCGGCCATCGGCCGGCGCCGGTGAAGCCGTCACGCTGACGCTGAACGACGAAATTGATATCAGCCGTGGTGATTGGTTAGTGCCGTCGGATGATACGGTAAGCCTGAGCAACCGGGCGCTGGCGTATGTGGTGTGGTTTAACGATCAGCCGCTTGAGACCGGCCGCTTGTACGATTTAAAACTGGCGACGCGCAAAAGCAGTGTCAGCATTAACCGTTTAAACCATAAAGTTAATGTGAATACGCTGGCGCAGGAGGCGGCAGAGCAGGTAGCAATGAACGATATCGCGCTGGTAGAGCTGGAGCTGACTGAGACTTTGCCGCTGGATACCTTCAGTACCCAGCCCGGCACCGGTAATTTTATTCTGATTGATCGCTTAACCAATGCCACTGTTGCGGCTGGGTTAATTCAGAATGTGCTGGCAGAAGAGAAAGCCGCCAGCGGCGATTTCAGTGCCTTCGAACTGGAGTTAAATGCACTTATTCGCAAGCACTTCCCGCATTGGGGCGCCCGTGATGTACGCGAGCTGTTTAACGCCGAGCTGTTTAACAGCGAAATGGTTAAGGCTGCGCAGTAATGCCGTATCAGCAGTATGGTGTCATCGCCCTGCTACTGGCGCTGGTAGCGGGGCTGATTTTCAGCAAACGCTCGCCGGCGCTGTGGTTTGGTGGCGCCATATTGCTTAGCTACCTTATCGGCTGGCTGCCGCTGGAAAGTGCACTGCAAAACTTCGCCAATCCGTCGCTGGTTACGTTGTTATTGCTGCTGCTGGTATCCATCGGCATTGAAAAATCACAGTTAGTCAGTTGGCTAAGCCGCGGTTTTGCCGGCAAGCGTTTAAGCAGCGTTATTGCCCGGTTAAGTTTATCCAGTGCGCTGATGTCGGCCTTTATCAATAACACCGCGGTGGTATCAACGTTGATGTCGTCGCTTAGGCATCATAACCATTTTGCTGCGTCTAAATTGCTGCTGCCATTGTCGTACAGCGCCATTTTAGGCGGCATGCTGACCTTAATCGGCACCTCTACCAACCTTATTGTGAATGGCTTTGTTGAGCAAAGTGGCGAGCCCTTGCTGGGCTTTTTTGACTTTACGCTATTGGGCCTGCTGGTGCTCAGTGCCGGTATAGTGGTGCTGATTATCGGCGCCCGCTGGTTGCCGGACAAGCGCGATGATGACAGCAAAGCCACGCCTTACTATTTAACGGCTCACGTGCGTGATGACAGCCAGTTAATTGGTAAAACGGTAGAGCAAAACCAGTTGCGTGAATTGCAGGCACTGTTTTTAGCTGAAATTCAGCGCGGCGCTGAGCATATTTGTCCGGTAACGCCGGAAACCGTGATTGCCGCCGGTGATGAACTGCGTTTTGTCGGTGATTTAGACGCGGTATCACGCTTACAACAATTTCCCGGCTTAGAGCTGTTGCAGCAACACCAGCAGCAAGGTGAATTACTCGAAGCGGTTATCAGCTACAGCTCGCGTTTAGTCGGTAAAAGCTTAAAGCAGCTGCGCTTTCGCCATGAATACGATGCGGTGGTTATTGCCGTCCGCCGCGGCCACGAACGTTTGCAGGGCGGCCTGGGCGATTTGGTGCTGCACGCCGGCGATGTATTAATTTTATCGGTAGGTAAGCACTTCCCCGGCCAGCATCAGTTAAGCCAGGAGTTTGTTTACGTTAATGGTTTAGCTATTGCCACACCGCTGTCAAAAGCCCGCAGCCATTGGGTATTACTGGGTTTTGTCGCGGCGCTGGCGCTTTCTATTTCTGACATCCTGCCGCTGATTAAAAGCCTGCCGGTACTGCTGCTGGCCTATGTTGCCGGCGGCGCAGTCAGTGTAAATGAAATTAAGAACCGCTTTCCGCTGGAGCTGTGGCTGATTGTCGGCTCAGCTATCGGTTTAGCCCAGTTGATGATCCAAACCGGGGTGGCCGGCCAGATAGCTGCGGCTTTGTTAGTGCTGGTTGATGGCAGCGGTGCTTATGGCGCGCTGGTCGCGGTGTTTGTCGCTACCTGGCTGTTTACTGAATTGGTGACCAATAATGCGGCCGCAGCCCTGACCTTTCCTATTGCCTATACCATAGCGCAAAACCTTGGTGTTGATCCGGTACCGTTTTTTATGGCGGTGGCCTTTGGTGCTTCGGCTAGTTTTATCTCGCCGTTTGGTTATCAAACTAACCTGATGGTGTATTCGGCCGGCAATTACCAGTTGCGTGATTATGTTCGCCTCGGCGTACCGATGGCCGTAGTATATTCGTTGGTAGTACTGGTATTTTTACCGTTGATTTATCCGTTTTAAGTGATGACAAGCAATGACCCATAACGATATTAAATGGCAACAGCATGATGTAAACGCGGCGCAGCGCCAGGCCTTATTCGGTCATCAAAGTGCGGTGATCTGGTTTACCGGTTTATCCGGCTCCGGCAAGTCCAGCGTGGCCAATGCGCTGGAGCAGGCGTTGGCAGCGCAGGGCAAACATACCTATTTGCTGGATGGTGACAATGTGCGCCACGGTTTATGTGCCGATTTAGGCTTTAGTGCAGAGGACAGAACCGAAAACCTGCGCCGCGTTGGCGCTGTAGCAGGCTTAATGGTAGACGCCGGTTTGCTGGTACTAAGCGCCTTTATTTCGCCGTACCGCAATCAGCGCGAGCTGGTTAAAAGCTTTATTCCGCCGGGAAAATTTATTGAAGTGCATATCGCCACGCCACTGGAAGTGTGTGAGCAGCGCGATGTGAAAGGCCTGTATAAAAAAGCCCGCGCCGGCCAGATCAGCCACTTTACCGGTATTTCTGATCCATACGAAGCGCCACAGCACGCAGATTTGGTGCTGGACACCTCCGTGACGTCGCTGCAAGATAGCGTGCAACAGTTGCTGGCATTACTGAAGGAAAGACAGATTATAAGCTGATGCCGGGACGTAGCGACAAGGTGTGCTTTCGCAGCAGCGGCAGGGATGCCGCGCAGGCTGAGAGGGCACAGGGATGTGCTCCTTGAGGGCGGCGAAGAAAGTATTGCCTTGTCGCTGAGTTTACGTCTGAGCTGGAAGCTTCGACAGCTAACAGCACTCGGGGACGCCGTAAATATGTCCCTATAGGCTCCTCTCCGGCATCCCTGCCGGAGAGGCCCCGTTTAGCTGTTAGCTTTCTGCGCCGGGGATGCCGGTGTAACATCAAATAAAAGGACATCCGCATGAATTATTTGCCGGCCATTATCGATATCGCAGAACAAGCCGGTCAGGCGATCCTGGCGGTATATCAGCAAGACAACGCGGCGTTTAATATTACCGGCAAAGCCGATGACTCACCGCTGACAGCAGCCGATTTAGCTGCGCACCAGTTAATTGTTAAGGCGTTAACCGCACTAACGCCAGAGCTGCCGATTTTGTCAGAAGAAGCCGCGGATATCAGCTGGGACATCCGCCAAAACTGGCGCCGTTACTGGCTGGTAGACCCGCTGGATGGCACCAAAGAGTTTATTAAACGCAACGGTGAGTTTACCGTTAATATCGCGCTGATTGATAACGGTGAGCCGGTGCTGGGCGTTATCCATGCGCCGGTCTTAGCAAAAACCTACTACGCCGCTAAAGGCGAGGGCGCCTTTGTTAAAATCGACAGCCAGTCGTGCGCCATTCAGGTTGCCCAAGTCGGCGACACCGTTCGCGTAGTAGGCAGCCGCAGCCACCCCAGCCCGGATCTGGCCGGTTACTTGGCTCAGTTCCCGCAGCATGAAATGGTGCCGGTAGGCAGCTCATTAAAGTTTTGCTTAGTCGCCGAAGGTAGCGCCGATGCGTATCCTCGTTTTGGCCCGACTATGCAGTGGGACACCGGTGCCGGGCATATTATCGCGCTGGAAGCCGGTGCCAGTGTCAGCTTCGACGGTATAGCCGACAAGGTATACCAGCGCGAAAACCTGCGTAACCCCAACTTTATCGTATCGGCAGTTAACGACTAACAGCAGAAAATTCGTTACACTAAACGCCATACCTTCCAGTGATTTATGACTTATGCGTTTAGATAAATTTATATGTGACTGCACCGGCTTAACCCGCAGTCAGGCCGGCAAAGTGATCCGGCAAAAATTGGTAACCCTTAACGGCGAGCTGGTAAAACAGGCTGCGCTGCAGGTAAAAGATAGCGATGTGGTCTGTTTGGACGGCGAACAACTGCAATTAATTGGCCTGCGCTATTTTATGCTGCACAAGCCGGATGGCTATATCTGTTCGACTGAAGACCCGGATCACCCAACGGTATTTACCTTAATGGACGAGCCGTTAATTGAACGGCTGCACACCGTTGGCCGGCTCGATTTAGATACCACCGGCTTAGTGCTGATAACCGATGACGGCCAATGGTCGCACCGTATCAGCAGCCCCAAGCATCACGTGGCCAAAACCTACCGTGTCTGGACCGCCGATCCCATTCCACAGTCTGCCATCGCGCAATTTGCTGAGGGCGTAATGCTGCGCAATGAAAAAAACGCCACCTTGCCGGCTGAGCTGGAAATCATTAGCGACAACGAAGCCCTGCTTACTATCCATGAAGGCCGTTACCACCAGGTAAAACGCATGTTTGCCGCCATTGGTAATAAGGTTGAGCGGCTGCACCGCGAGAAAATTGGTGGCTTGCAATTGCCGGACGATTTAGCTGAAGGCGAATACCGTGAATTGAGTGCTGAACAACTGTTATTGCTAAAAGGATAAAGCGATGCGTTTTTTGCTGAGTTGGCTGGTGTGTTTTTCTGTTGCAGTAACGGCTGATGCAGCCGAATGGCAACAGTATAAAACCGTTGGCACAACCAGCGTTGAGTATCGTCACAATACAGAGAAACTGCTGGAAGTCAGAGCGCAAACTGAGGTTAATGCAACAACAGCAGCGTTCCTGCATCTGCTTGAAGACACCGCCAACATCAGTAAATGGGCAGAAAATACCGAAAAAGCGCAGCTGCTGGGCCAGCCGGATGCCAACACTCATATCGTGCATACTTATTTTACCGCTATCTGGCCGGTATCGAAGCGGGATATGGTGACGCAATCGGTTTGGCAACAAGATGCCGGTAGCGGCGTACTGACTATGCAGGTGAGCGATGCAGGGCAGCATTATCCGCTGGTAAAAGGCTACGTGCGGATGCAAAGCGTGCAAGGGTTGTGGACTTTGACACCGCAGGAAAGTGGCGTATTGCGGATCCAATATCAGGGGCAGGCCGATCCTGGTGGCAAGTTGCCGCACTTTATTGCTGACAAGGTGGCGTTAAAGGCAACTTTCACGACTTTTAGTCGCTTGCCACAGGTATTAATGCAATATCAGCAGCCTTACCCCGGCATATCAACGCCTTAACTGGCAATTTAATTTGTTAGTGCCAGGCTTTAGCTAACCTGCTATTTCAGGTTACACGACAAATACATATGGGGAATTGCGATGAACTTTATTCTGTTTTTAATTATTGGCGCCATCGCCGGCTGGCTGGCCGGTACCATTATGAAAGGCCGTGGTTTTGGCTTGCTGGGTAATATGGTAGTGGGCATTGTCGGTGCCTTTATCGGCGGCTTTTTATTTAGCGCTGTTGGTCTGGCATCCTATGGCTTGATTGGCTCGCTGATTACTGCCACCGTCGGTGCGGTAGTGCTGCTGTTTTTAATTGGCTTGGTTAAAAAAGCTTAGATACGTTTTAAGCGGCTTAAAACAACTCCAGCGACTCACCACTGGTTGGTGAGTCGTTATCCTTTTTCGCTTTAGCGTTTAATCTGGCGCGGCGCTGGCTTAGCAGTTTTAAGATATGTGCGCGCTCTTCTACCGGTTTAGCATGCCAGTTAAAGCGCTCATCACGCGAACGCAGGCAACCAATGCAGTAGCCGCGGCTGTTGCTTTGGCAAACACCGATACAGGGATTAGGCAGTTCAAACAGCTCTAACTGATCCACGCTGCTACCACGCTGGTTGATGAATAACTTAAGTGTACGTTGCCTATCACTTCAGGTGCAAACTATCGAACCGGTTTACACACACCAACACGCCGTAAATACGTCCCTGTAGGCTCGATTATAAACTTCATCCATGAAGTTTATCCGGTNGTTGATGAATAACTTAAGTGTACGTTGCCTATCACTTCAGGTGCAAACTATCGAACCGGTTTACACACACCAACACGCCGTAAATACGTCCCTGTAGGCTCGATTATAAACTTCATCCATGAAGTTTATCCGGTGGACCAGCTTCGCTGTTCAAATTCGCTCCCGGCGAATTTGTCAGCATCCAAGCCTGCAACGGTTGGTTTAGTGTAAGCCGATTCTCACACCAGTGCCGCCGCTTCCCAACTGACTATTTTTTAGCAAATCAGAAAAATCTGTTGACTTCAGACTGATAGACGGCTATTTCTAATAGCAATTCAGTCTGCTTTGCAGGCTATATAACTAAAATAGTTTTTAACCAAGTAAATAAGTAAGAATCATATTATGCGTTTAGCTGCTGTTCTGAACATTATTGTCCTCGTGGTCGTGGTGATTATTAATCTCCGCGGGGGCGGTGTTTTGGAAAAAAAGTAGCGTAAAAAGCGAATTCCAACAAAACCCCCGCTCCGCAAGGACCGGGGGTTTTGTCGTTTCAGGGCGTTAGAAAAGTTAATCAGGGCAAGAGGACAAAACATGAAAGGCGCAGAATTGGTACTACAGGTGCTGCAGCAACACGGGGTCGATACCATTTTCGGCTATCCCGGTGGCGCTATTATGCCGATTTACGATGCGCTGTATCAAAGCGACGTGAAGCACTACCTGTGCCGGCATGAGCAGGGTGGTGCCTTCTCGGCCATTGGCTATGCCCGTGCCTCCGGCAAGGTTGGCGTGTGCATGGCCACCTCTGGCCCGGGTGCGACTAATTTAATCACCTCATTGGCCGATGCCATGCTGGACTCAGTGCCGGTAGTGGCTATCACCGGCCAGGTATCACAAGCCGTGATGGGCAGTGATGCGTTTCAGGAAATAGATGTATTAGGTTTAAGCCTGGCAGTAACCAAGCACAGCTTTATGGTGCGCAGTGTCGAAGAGCTGGCCGCAACCCTGCACCAGGCTTTTGCTATTGCTAGAAGTGGCCGGCCGGGCCCGGTACTGGTGGATATCCCTAAGGATGTGCAGTTGGCCGAAATTGCTTTTCACAGCGAGCCGGAAGCAGCCGCTAAAGCTGCACCAATTTATACCTCGCTGGCCAATGCCGGCAAGGCACGCGCGTTAATAGCGGCTGCAAAAAAGCCGATGGCTTATATCGGGGGTGGCGTGCATATGGCCGGTGCCATGGTACAGCTGCAACAGTTTTTAGCCGCTAACCCTATGCCGTCGGTTACCACCTTAAAAGGCATGGGCTCAGTAGCCAAAGATAACGCGCACTATTTGGGTATGCTGGGCATGCACGGCACCCAGGCTGCGAATTTAGCGGTGCAGCAGTGCGATTTATTAATTTGTTTAGGCGCCCGCTTTGATGACCGCGTTACCGGCAATCTGCAAAAATTCGCGCCACACGCTAAGGTGATCCATGTCGATATCGACCCGGCCGAAATTAACAAGGTGCGCTTTGCCCATGTTGCGCTACTGGGCGATATGCAGCAAATATTACCGGCAATATCGGCCGGCGCCGATTGTACTGAGTGGCTTAGCCATTGTGCGCAGTTAAAACAGCAACATGGCTGGCGCTATGATCACCCGGGCGAGCGCATTTATGCGCCGCTGATGTTAAAACAATTAAGCGAGCGCATGCCGGATAACAGCGTAGTGTGCTGCGATGTGGGGCAGCACCAGATGTGGGTAGCCCAACATATGCGCTTTAGCAGCCCGCGTAATCATTTATCCAGCGGCGGCTTGGGCACCATGGGCTTTGGTTTGCCGGCCGCGATAGGCGCTAAGTTAGCCCGGCCGCAGGATACGGTAATCACCGTTAGCGGCGATGGCTCTTTTATGATGAACGTACAGGAGCTGGCCACCATTAAGCGCTTTCGGCTGCCGGTGAAAATTGTCATTGTCGATAACCAGCGCTTAGGCATGGTAAAGCAGTGGCAGCAGCTTTTTTTTAACGAGCGCTACAGCGAAACCGATTTATCCGACAACCCGGACTTTGTTGCACTGGCCGCCGCCTTTGCCATACCGGGCCACTGTATAACCCGCAAAGATGAAGTAGAAAGTGCGCTGGAAGCCATGTTTACCTGGCCCGGGCCTTATTTACTGCATGTTTGTATTGATGACAAAGACAACGTCTGGCCGTTAGTGCCGCCGGGTGCTGCCAATGAAGAGATGATCACGGAGACCAAAGCATGAACCATGTACTGAATATCACCGCGACGAATACCCCGGCCGTTGTTGAGCGCCTGTTGCAGGTTACCCGCTATCGCGGCTATGAATTAGCCGGCTTACAGCTGACCCCGCGCAGCGACGCCAAAAGCCTTAATATTACGCTGACTGTTAGTGGTGATAAGCCCATTCATTTATTAACCAGCCAGTTGCATAAACTGTATGACGTGCAGCAACTGGAACTGGTATCAGCCGAACTGGCTGTACTAAGCGCATAAAGCTGAATTAAACCTATACTTTTTTATTTACCGAATACACGGAGTACCGCAATGCCAAAGTTAAGATCCGCCACCGTTACCGAAGGCCGCAATATGGCGGGCGCCCGCGCCCTGTGGCGTGCCACCGGCGTAAAAGACACCGATTTTGGTAAGCCGATTATTGCGGTAGTAAACTCGTTTTGCGAATTTGTGCCAGGTCATGTACACCTGCGTGATTTAGGCAAGCTGGTAGCAAAAAGCATTGAAGATGCCGGCGGTATTGCCAAAGAATTCAACACCATAGCGGTGGACGATGGTATTGCTATGGGCCATGGCGGCATGTTGTACAGCCTGCCATCGCGCGAGCTTATCGCCGACTCGGTAGAATATATGGTTAATGCCCATTGCGCTGATGCCATGGTGTGTATTTCTAACTGCGACAAAATTACCCCGGGCATGTTAATGGCGGCGATGCGTTTAAACGTACCGGCTATTTTTGTCTCTGGCGGACCGATGGAAGCGGGTAAAACCAAGCTGTCGGATCAGATCATCAAGCTGGATTTAGTCGATGCCATGGTGTCGGCGGCTGACCCTAAAGTAAGCGACAGCGACAGTGAGCAAATTGAGCGTAGTGCCTGCCCGACCTGTGGTAGCTGCTCGGGCATGTTTACCGCCAACTCAATGAACTGTTTGGTTGAAGCTTTAGGTTTGGGCCAGCCGGGTAATGGTTCGCTGCTGGCGACTCACGCGGATCGTAAACAGCTGTTTGTCCAGGCCGGTTTCAGGATAATGGAGCTGTGTAACCGCTGGTATAAACACGATGATGCCAGCGCCCTGCCGCGCAATATCGCCAATAAAACCGCCTTTGAAAACGCCATGATGCTGGATATCGCCATGGGCGGCTCGACCAATACGGTATTGCATTTACTGGCTGCGGCAATTGAAGCAGAAGTTGATTTTGGTATGGCCGATATCGACCGCTTATCGCGCATAGTGCCGCATTTGTGCAAGGTGGCGCCGTCTACACAAAAGTATCATATGGAAGATGTACACCGCGCCGGTGGCGTTATCGGCATTCTGGCCGAGCTAAACCGTGCCGGTTTGTTAAACCCCAATGTACCGCATGTGGCAGGCAGCAGTTTAGCCGCGGTGTTGGAGCAATGGGATATCAAAACTACCGGCAATGAAGACGCAAAACAAATGTACCTGGCCGGCCCCGCCGGTATCCGCACTACGCAGGCCTTTTCGCAAAATTGTCGTTACCCAAGCCTGGATGATGATCGCGTAGACGGCTGTATTCGCAGTAAAGCACATGCCTATTCACAAGATGGCGGCTTAGCGGTGTTGTTTGGCAATTTGGCGCCGCAGGGTTGTATTGTGAAAACTGCCGGGGTAGAGCCGGAAAACTTAGTATTTACCGGTCGCGCCCGTATTTTTGAAAGCCAGGATGATGCGGTAGATGCCATCTTAAAAGGCAAAGTAGTGGCCGGCGATGCGGTAATTATCCGCTATGAGGGCCCCAAAGGCGGCCCGGGTATGCAGGAAATGCTGTACCCGACCAGTTACTTAAAATCGATGGGCTTAGGTAAAGCCTGTGCCTTGATCACAGATGGCCGTTTTTCCGGTGGTACCTCGGGTTTGTCTATCGGCCATGTGTCACCAGAAGCCGCCAGCGGTGGTGCTATTGCCCTGGTGCAGGAAGGCGACAAAATTGAGATTGATATTCCCAAGCGCAAAATTGGCATTGCTATCAGCGATGACGAGCTGGCGCAGCGCCGTGCAGCGATGGATGCCAAAGGCAAACAGGGCTGGAAGCCAGAGAACCGCCAACGTGTTGTCAGTTCTGCATTAAAAGCCTACGCCCTGCTGGCCAGCAGTGCGGATAAAGGGGCTGTACGGGATTTGTCTAAGTTAGAAGAGTAAATATCGGAACGTATTAAGTGGGCTTCGACCACAAACTGCACACAAGGACGCCGTAAATACGTCCATGTAGGCTCCTCTCCAGCATCCTTGCTGGAGACGCCTTGTTTAGCAGTTTATGGTCTTCGCTAGCGACTTAAGCGATACGGATGGCACAAGCAGCATGACTTGCGACGAAGGGACAAGGTGTACTTTCGTAGCAGCGGCAGGGATGCCGCGTAGGCTGAGAGGGCACAGGGATGTGCTCCTTGAAGGCGGCGAAGAAAGTATTTCCTTGGCGCTGAGTTTAAACCTGATTTGCAGGCTTCGACCACAAACTGCACACAAGGACGCCGTGAATACGTCCCTGTAGGCTCCTCTCCGGCATCCCTGCCGGAGACGCCTTGTTTAGCAGTTTCTGGTCTTTGCTTGAGAGTATGCAGTAAATTAATACAACCGGAGCAACAATGAGTAACCTGGCAACAGTACAAGCAGAGCAAACAGATACCGATTTGATGCAGCAGTATCTGCGTGAGATTTTGCTGTCGCCGGTATATCAGGCCGCGGTAGAAACCCCGCTGGATGCCATGACCAAACTCAGCCAGCGGCTGGGCCACAATGTGCTGCTAAAGCGCGAAGATAAACAACCGGTGTACTCGTTTAAACTGCGCGGCGCTTTTCATAAGCTGCATAAAGTAAAACAGCACAGCCCTGATGCCAGTGTGGTGTGCGCCTCGGCCGGCAACCATGCTCAGGGCGTAGCGTTATCGGCCAGTAAACTGGGCATTAAAGCCACTATCGTGATGCCGATCACCACACCGGAAATCAAAGTCGCCGCAGTAAGAGCGCTGGGTGGCAACGTGGTGCTGCACGGCACTGCGTTTGACGAAGCCAACAGCTATGCCATTAACCTGGCCAGCACCGAAGGCGCGCTGTATATCCCACCCTTTGATGATTGCGACGTTATCGCCGGCCAGGGCACGGTGGCCAAAGAATTGCTTAGCCAGCATAACCAGCTTAATGCGGTGTTTATTCCGGTCGGTGGTGGTGGCTTAGTGGCCGGTATGGCGGTGTATATCAAAGCCATACAGCCGAATGTTAAAGTTATCGGCGTAGAGCCGGAAGACGCTGCCTGTTTAAAAGCCGCGCTGGCGGCCGGCGAGCCGGTAACCTTGGAGCGGGTCGGTTTATTTGCCGATGGCGTCGCGGTAAAACGCATCGGCACTGAAAATTTTAACCTGGCAAAACGCTTTTGCGATGAAGTAGTTACCGTAAGCAGCGATGAAATATGCGCGGCGATAAAAGATATCTTTGATGACTTACGCGCCGTAGCAGAACCGGCCGGTGCGTTAGCGCTGGCGGGGTTAAAAAAGTACAGCCAGCAGCTGAAAAACAGCACGCTAAGCAAGCCGCAGCAGTTTGCTGCTGTGTTAAGCGGCGCTAATTTAAACTTTGATACGCTGCGTTATGTCTCTGAGCGCTGCGAGCTGGGCGAGAAAAAAGAAGCGGTGTTTGCGGTAACGATACCGGAAGAAAAAGGCAGCTTTCGCCGCTTTTGCCAAACACTGGGCGGGCGTGCGATTACAGAATTTAACTACCGCTACGCCAGTGACCACAAAGCACATATCTTTGTTGGCATTAAACTGCGCCACGGCCAGCAAGAGCTTAACACGGTAAAAGAGCTGCTCAGCAACGCCGGCTATGACTATCAGGATTTATCCGACGACGAGCTGGCCAAACTGCACGTGCGGCATATGGTCGGCGGTATGCCACCGCGGCAGTTACAGGAGCAGGTATATCAGTTTAACTTTCCGGAATACCCCGGCGCCTTGATGAATTTCTTAAATACGCTGGGCGAGCACTGCAATATCACGCTGTTTCATTACCGGAACCACGGCGCCGCCACCGGTGATGTGCTGGCCGGTTTTGAAGCCGCCAGCCATGACGATATTGCTGCGTACCTGGATAAGTTGGGCTATCAGTACCAGCAAGTCAGCAATAACCGCAGCTACCAGACGTTTTTAACTACAGGATAGGCGTGGTTGAACTTATCACTCTTGCTAAGGACTAAGCACGCAGTTACACTTTGCGCGTTTTTTCAACAGGAGTAGCAAGATGAGTAAACCAGCAGCGTTCGAGCATGGCCGCGGCGAAATCCGCGATAATGCGATAAAGGCGTTAGTCACCAGCAAGCTGTTTCAAACCAGGGTGGTGAAGGCGAAAAAGGGCAAAGGCTCATACAACCGCAAAGGGCGTAATTCAAAAGATTACGCCCTTGTTGTTTTGGTCAATCGTAAACTAACTCCCCGCTCAGGCTTGCTCGCGGTCAATCTTGGCAATAATGCTATCCAGCACCATTAAGTCATTCGCCTTTTCCATATATTCGTCGCTATCTTCGTCGAGTTTAAGCAACTCCACCCGCCCGGCAGCAAGCTGTTTTGTAAGACATAAACGTATATGGCGTAATTCAACTATTGAGAACGCTAAGTTCAGGAAATACATTCTTTTAGAGTTTCTCCAATCAGTTCCTGTAATTCATTGAGTATATTAACAATTACGACATGATCTAGTGTTGTTTGTAACGACATGAGTCGACTGCTGATCTGGCAAAGGCTTATCGCTGTGGCATGAATTGGATCGGCCATGCCCAAATCGCTCCTTCCAATCAACAGTGCATCAGTCGAGTGACCTAAGAGCCCAAGTTTACTTACCATCCCATTGAAGTTTGTATGTATGTTCATACTGGCCCGCTTGTAGTAAGGCCGCATGTGATCTAAACCAACATCTTTTTCAATCGCAGCAAAACCGACATTCTTTCCTTGATGGTTGGGAAAAAGGTAATCAGCCCAACCGTATTGCCCAGTGAAACGCTTGCCATACTTTGTTTCAACGTTTTTGAACAAAAATGTTATGTGATCAATTTCCTCTTTTGAAGGTTTTGAAATCTGAAGTCTATGGTGATACTTGTTACATTCGATCAGTTGCCTATAGGCATCTACAATTGCATGTTGGTTGAAGCGTTCAGCACATTCAGCACCATGCTTAGAGATGAAAAGAGCTGTCACATTCACTTCATGCAAAGCCCGCCATCTTGCATCAGCTGCATCGGCAAACCCATTCTTGACCAAACAAATTATATCCTCCGCTATGTGTATTGCAGTCGCGTGCAGTCTAAGCAAAATAGAAAAAACTATGTCTTGAGCTTCTTCATCGTCGAAACTCAGGTTTTGCGCCAACTCAGTACAAATAACAACATGAACTTCTAAAAGCTCGAAAGCCTTTCCCCAGCGCAGTTGATTTTTCTCAATAAAATTGGTCTCTAACAACTGCCTTCCGGATAGCATTTCTGGTGCATTACGCAATAGAGATGATTTAATAGTGCGGGTTAGCGATGGTAAAGCACTGGTAATTACATCCGATACGCTTTGATCTGGATTCTCTGCGATAGTTTTGAGTAGTTGTTGATGTAGCTTATTCATTTGATATGTTAGGACGTTGAAGAGATAAATAGTCCATAAGCACCCAGCCATTTGCAACACGATGATTAATTTTACCCCAACGTTTGCTGACCATGAACACACTTACCATTTCACCCCTCTTTGCCTGTCCCAATACAATTCCTTCAGTTGACGGCTCATTTCTGATATTGAGTTTTACCGGAATAACAAAATAGGTACCTGTTGTCGCAGGGTGGTGAGTAGACCTGACAACTGACGGATTATACTTACCTACACTACTGTCATTAGCTGGCGCGGGGGTTAACGTATTTGGCGGTGAATAAGTGTTAATTCTGCATACTTTGTTCATGGCAATGCATGAGTTTCCGCAGGGTTTGCCTTTCTTGCAGTTTTTGGCTTCTGCAGTAATGGGATAAAATATTAGAGTGATCAGGAAAATTAAGACACTGAGCGAGAAAATGCTAAACGCAGACCTTGATACATCCATCATCTATACTCCATTTTCTTAATTGAAAGAGCTGCATTCCTATGTAAATAAGTATCTTGCAAGTAGATGCGGGACTGATGCACCAGCAGCTTTAACCTAAGCTATGTCTGAGTAAAAGCAAAGCACTTTTTGGTACAGGGGTAAGTAAGATGTAGCAAGGCCCCGAATTTCGGGGCCCGCGAACTGGATGGGGATTATTGAAGTTTAAAACTATCGGCTACTAAAGCCTGTTTGGCAAAACGGCTGATGCCGGCCTTATCTTTGTGATCTAAGGTTTGCACGCCAAAGGCTGCCATTTCGCGCTCTACTTCTTTAAATGCGCCGAGCAATTTGCAGTCGTTACCTGTTGGACCTTGCAATGGCAGCAAGATATGGTCTTTTTGCAGTACGTCGTGATTTACCAAACGCCGGAACCGGCCAAGCCATTGTTCAGCATGGTCAAACACGCGAATAGCGGTTTGGTGGCGGAAAGCTAATGGCCTAATCACAAAAACATCGTTGGTTTTCGCCACCAGCGGCAACGTTACTTCAATATAGTTATCGTGAACTTTATCCTGCTTAAAATGGGTCAGCTTTTCATCTTTTAACTGCTGCCGAATTACCTTAACCATGAGGCTTTCCTGATATTCTTCAGTGATAAAAGAGCGGTGCACTAAGCGCTCAAATAACTGTTCAAGCACGACTGCTGGTTTTTGCTCCAGATATAAAGAACGTAGTTCAGAGTAGCGTATCAGGGTTTCTCTTGGCCGCACCACTTCCTGCATCTGCTGTGCTAACTCTTTTGGTGTCAGCCGAGCGACATAAGTTTGCAGCCGATGCAATTCTTGTTCTACCGTTTGCAATGTGGCTTTGTATAGCTTGCCTTCAAGATCTTCAAAAAAGTCGGTTACGCGGGCAAAGCGGGTAGGCGCCAAACGAAAATCAAACAGGCCTAATTCCGGGGCGCACAGCACTATGCCGACGTTAGCAAACTCACCCGTCTCAACATGAGGCAAAAACCGTACAATTGCATACTGATACAGTGTTTTCATATCAGTACCTCCCAAAATTCGTCGCTGTTAAACAAAGATAGAGTGTCGTTTATTTCTGCCAGATAACCCGGCGCTGCCTCCAGCCATGCTGGCGGTAAAGTGGCAGCATACTGGGGCAGCCCTTGCAACGCAATGGCTAGTTTCGCGCTGTAATGCGGACGCCAGAGTGCATCATGCTGTGCGCCAAACCAAGCATTGTAGGCTAAGTGTACATTGGCATTTGCATTAAAATCATAACCGCTGTCAAATGCCAGATTATGGTCCAGCACCACGTATTGTTTTGAAGCTGCCCGATAAAATAAGTTCGGGTTGCCGCCGTTTTCGGTCATGGTGCGATCTTCATTTCGAATCCAGTAATCAAACAGAAACAGATCACGGGCGTATTGCTCCGGCATAGTCAGCACACTGGTGGGTGTTACCTCCAACAGATCAGGTACGAGCTCCGACGCAAATACCATGCTATCGCCATCACCTAACACACGGCTGGCTGCATCGTCGAAACGTAATAGTCCTTGTGGTAAATAGGCACAACAGTGTGCAGGCACATCCAGTTGTAAGGCACTGCCAAGATAAGCACACACAGCTTCATTTATTAAACCCTTAGCGCCTGCCTGAGGCCCTTTTACATAATAGCGTTTGTTGTCAGACAAACGGCACAGATAAGGTTCAGTTCTGCCTTGACTGGCTTTTTGCTGGATCTCAATTACATCAAGCACCCGCACCCTCCATGATAGTTGTTCTGACGTCCAGAATTGTAAAACAGTTTTTAAGTTAGTCAGTTAGTTAACGGCTGGCAAGCAATTCCGGTTTTAAAAGCATTGCCTCCCGCTATAATTCACTTTTTACGATTAACGAAGATATACCCATGCAAGCCGAAGTAAAAATTGAAGACCTTATCGAAGGCACTGGCAAAGCCGCTGAGCGCGGGGCGCTTATTACCGCGCATTATCGCGGCTGGCTGGAAGATGGTACTGAGTTTGATTCATCTTACAAACGGGGTGAGCCATTTCAGATAGTGCTGAGCAATAACCGCGTGATCCAGGGCTGGATTTTGGGCCTGAAAGGCATGAAAACCGGTGGCAAACGTAAGCTGTGGGTACCTGCTGCGTTGGCGTATGGCGAACGCCGGATTGGCACGATGGTCCCACCGAACAGCAACCTTATTTTTGAGATCGAATTACTGGAAGTGCTGACCCGTGATGACTGATTTAAAGCAATGCCGTCGCCATAGCGACGGCTGATGCTGTGTTTCGCTGATGTATCCAGCGACTATATTTCGCCAAATTAGCCGGCGTCTGCGACCAGACTTTGCACTCCGGGCATTGCCAGGGCAACGGCTTCTGCGACTTTAATGCCGTCTATACCGGCGGATAAAATACCGCCGGCGTAACCGGCGCCTTCCCCGGCCGGATACAGGCCTTTGATATTAATACTTTGGTAATCGGCACCGCGCTTAATGCAAATGGGCGATGAGGTGCGGGTTTCAACCCCGGTTAACAAACCATCGGCTTTAGCAAAGCCTTTAATTTGCCGATCGAACGCCGGTATGGCTTCGCGAATGGCAGCAATGGCAAAGTCGGGCAATACCTGCGTCAGATCAGTGAGGGTGATACCCGGGGTATAAGAAGGTTTAACATCGCCCAATTCGGCCGATGTTTTGCCTGTCAAGAAATCGCCAATCAATTGCGCCGGCGCATGGTAGTTTTCCCCCCCCACTTTAAAAGCCAGGGCTTCCAGATTGCGCTGTAACTCAATACCGGCCAGCGGGTGACCCGGGTAGTCGCGCTGTGGGTCTATACCCACCACTATGGCGCTGTTGGCATTACGCTCGTGGCGTGAATACTGGCTCATGCCGTTGGTTACCACACGGCCTTGCTCTGACGCTGCAGCCACTACTGTGCCGCCAGGGCACATACAAAAGCTGTATACGGTGCGGTCGTTGGCACAGTGATGCACCAGTTTGTAATCGGCGGCGCCTAAAATCGGGTTGCCGGCGTTGGGGCCAAAGCGACACTCATCGATCATCGATTGTTCGTGTTCAATCCGAAAACCAATTGAAAATGGTTTGGCTTCGACATATACGCCTTTGTCATACAGCATTTGAAAAGTATCGCGCGCGCTGTGGCCCACTGCCAGCACCACATGGCGGCTGTTTAAGCGCTCGCCTGTTGCCAGCGTTAGGCCGGTTATCTGGCCGTCTTCAATATGTAAGTCGTCGACACGGCTGCTAAAGCGAATTTCACCGCCAAGTTCAATAATAGTGGCGCGCATTTTTTCCACCATCGCCACCAGCTTAAAGGTGCCGATATGTGGCTTACTAACATACATAATTTCGTCCGGCGCGCCGGCGGCAACAAATTCACTCATCACTTTGCGGCCATAGTGTTTCGGATCTTTTACCTGGCTGTACAGCTTGCCATCAGAAAAGGTACCGGCGCCGCCTTCACCATATTGCACGTTTGACTCGGGGTTCAGCTCTTTGCCGCGCCAAAAGCCAAAGGTGTCTTTGGTGCGCTCACGTACTTCTTTGCCGCGCTCTAAAATGATGGGCTTAAAGCCCATTTGCGCCAGCACTAAGCCGGCAAATAAACCACAGGGGCCCAGGCCGATAACAATTGGCCGTTCGGCCAACTGCTCAGGCGCTTTGGCAACAAACTTATAGCTGGTATCCGGCGAAGGTTTAACATGCTGATCTTTAGCAAACGTTTTCAATAACGCGGCTTCGTTATCTACCTCGATATCCAGGGTGTAAATAAGCTGAATATCGGATTTTTTGCGCGCATCAAAGCCGCGTTTAAACACATTAACGCTAAGCAGTTGTTCGGGTTTTATGTTTAACTTGGTAAGAATGGCAGCGTTAATGGCATGTTCGTCATGGTTTAACGGCAGTTTTATTTCGGTCAGGCGCAGCATAGGGTTTCCAATCGGTGTCATTGCTGCGCAGCAAACAGGCCGGCAGCTCACAAGATAAGGCTATTTTACGTTAACTGCGCGGCTTTGTCCGTAGTCTTGTTTTTTCACAGCGCTGCAGTATGATCGCCAGCCTGAAACAATAGGAGCCGACACAGATGGCCTTTGTGGTGCTGGATAACTGTATAAAGTGCAAATACACCGACTGCGTAGCCGTATGTCCGGTGGACGCCTTTTTTGAAGGCCCGAACTTTTTGGCAATAGATCCGGTAATTTGTATTGATTGCGGCTTATGCGAGCCGGAATGCCCCGCCAACGCTATAGTGCAGCAAGATAAGGTGCCGGCAGAACAGCAGGGCTTTATTCAGCTGAATGCCGAACTGTCAGCAGTATGGCCGAATATCCGTGAAGTAAAACCGGCGCCAACCGACGCCGATGCCTGGAACGGCGTACCGGACAAACTGCAATACCTTGAAATAGACTAGGCTGTGCTTATTTGCCGTCGGGTTGCTCGTGCTCCACTTTGTAAACAAAGTACACGGCGTAAAAAATACACAGGCCAATCACAATCGCCAAACCGGTAAATGAGATAAAAATTACCGGATCGTTTAAAAACTCCTGCCACAGGTTCATAACTTAGCCCTCTTGCTGTGTTGTTACAGCAAGTGTAGGTAACGCAATAACCGGCTTAACTGATACAGATCAAAGATTAGCTGCTGTGCTGATTTAACCTTTTGCAGGCTTGACGCAGATCAAGTATTTGCATTGCCAGCGCGTCGATATCAGCGTTGAGTTGGGCTAAATACAGCTTCAACAAAGACGTGCTACCGGCGGTTAATGGTGGGCAGTGTTGCAGCAGCAGCTGTTGTTCCAGCTTTTCCAGTTCCAGCTCGGCTTGCAGCAACGCCTGTTTTAACGTCTGCTGTTGTGCCGGCAGTAGCGGGGCTGCAGCGCTGTTTTGTCGCAGCGTGCGCAGTGGCCTGGTAAATTGAGCGCTGAAGTTGTCCAATTTCGCTGCCAATTGCTGCAGCTCAGAAGCGCTTAAACTAAGCTGTTGTTGCTCTAAATAACACAGCAACAGCAGCAGGTTAACGTTGGCGCCAAGCTGATCCTGCCACTGCAAGCACAGCGATTTAACCTGCGGATATAGCTGGAGGCTAAATTGCCACAGCTGTTCCGCGCTTATCTGCTCAGCCATTTTGCTCTGATTGTTAAGCATTGTTCTGCCAAAACTGCGCGGTTTTTTGCTCCAGTTCGTCCTGTGCCATAAACCAGTCTTCTTCAATACTGGCCAGGCTACTGCTGGCGCTGGCTTGTTTCGCCAGCAATTCGGTCAGCTCGGCCTTACGTTTGGCATCGTATATATCCGGGTCGGCCATTTTATCTTCTACTGCCGCCAGTTCTTTGGTCAGCTTTTCTTGCTGTTGTTCAAGCTTTTCTACTTTTTGCTTTAAAGGCCTGAGCAAATTACGTAGCTCGGCTTCCAGCCGTTTTTGATCTTTACGCACTACATTGCTGCTGGCCGGTGTGTCGGCCTGAGCGGCATTGGCTGTTTGCCGTGCATCTTGCTGCAGCCATTGGTAATAGTCGGCCAAATCACCATCAAAGGGTGCTACGCGGCCATTGGCCACTAAATAGAATTCGTCGGTACAGCTGCTGAGTAAGTGGCGATCGTGCGATACAATCACGATAGCGCCCTCAAACTCCTGCAGCGCCATTACAATGGCTTCGCGCATATCTAAGTCGAGGTGGTTGGTCGGTTCATCCAGTAGCAACAGGTTAGGACGCTGATACACGATTAACGCTAACACCAAACGGGCTTTTTCGCCGCCGGAAAACGGGGCGCAGGCTTCCAATGCTTTGTCGCCGTGAAAGCCAAAGCCGCCTAAAAAGTCGCGTAGTTTTTGCTCCGGCACCAGCGGGTCTAACCGCACCAGATGTTGTAGCGGCGAATCTTGCGGCCGCAGCGTTTCCAGCTGATGCTGGGCAAAGTAGCCCAAACTTACGCCATTGGCATACCATACATCACCGCTTTGCGGTGTCATGCTGCCGGACAACAGCTTAATTAAGGTAGACTTACCGGCGCCGTTGCGGCCGAGCAAACCAATGCGGCTGCCCGGTAACAGCTGGAATTTAATCTGGCTTAAAATAACCTTGTCGGCATAACCGGCCTGGACATTATCCATTTTCAGCAGCGGGTTAGGCAGGGCTTTGGGTTCGCGGAAACTAAAGCTGAACGGCGAATCAACATGCGCCGGTGCCAATATTGTCATCCGCTCCAGCGCTTTTATCCGGCTTTGTGCCTGACGGGCTTTAGTGGCCTGCGCTTTAAAACGGTCAATAAACTTCTGCAGATGCGCCACCTGGCGTTGCTGCTTGTCGAAATTAGCCTGATGCTGTGATAACTGCTCGGCGCGCTGGCGCTCAAACTGACTGTAGTTGCCTTTGTATAACGTTAGCGTTTGCCGTTCGATATGCACGATATTGTCGGTAACCGCATCGAGAAAATCGCGGTCGTGGCTGATCAGCAGCAAGGTGCCCTGATAATTGGCCAGGTATTTTTCCAGCCACAGCACGGCGTCTAAGTCGAGGTGGTTGGTGGGTTCATCCAGCAACAACAGCTCAGCGCGTTGCATTAGGGCGCGGGCCAGGTTTAACCGCATGCGCCAACCACCGGAGAAAGATTTCACGGCTTGCTGCTGCGCGTTGCCGCTAAAGCCGAGGCCATCAAGCAAAATACCGGCTTTGGCTTCCGCGCGATAGCCATCTAAAGCTTCAATTTGCAGATGGATTGCCGCCAGATCAGATTCGCTGCAACCGGTACGCACTTTCAGCAACAGTGGAAACAGCTTTTCATCACCCTGTAATACATAATCCATGGCGCTGCAATCAAGTGCCGGGGTTTCCTGGGCTACAGTGGAGATATGCCAACCTGAGGGTATATTGACGGAGCCGGCGTCGGCGTGCAGTTTATTTTGCAACAGAGCAAATAAGCTGGATTTACCACAGCCGTTGGCACCGACAATTCCCACCTTTTGCCCCGGAAATACGGTAAGATCGGCGCCCTGAAACAAACACTGAATACCGCGGCGCAATTCGACCTGTTGAAGCTGGATCATGTTTTATCCTGTGTACTGAATTGGGTTGCTAATTTACCCGTATAACGCCAACAAACCAAGGCTTGGCGGATAAAATCGCCGTGGTAACCTGATGAGGTGCGATATGACAACACGTAAAAAGAAACGTTTTATTGCCGGGGCCAGCTGCCCGAAATGCAAGGCAGTAGATACCATGATGTTGTTTCTGGAAAATAATGTCGAAAAAGTCGAATGCGTAGAGTGCGGCCACCAGATGGTGCAGCCCGAGGCGCAGATAGCCAAAGCCAGCCGCGCCGCCGAGCAGGTTATTGGTGTGTTTAAGCCGGAATAACACAAGCAAGGTTAAACTTTGCGAGAACAGGGTTGCCCACACCAACACGCCGTAAACCCATCCCTGGGGGCTCGATTCGGCCATCCTGGCCTGCAACGGTTGGCTTAGAGCAACCCTATTCTCTCAGATAGACTAATAACGCAGTACTTAGTAATGCGGCGGTGGTGGTTCTTCCTCCGGCCGTAATATGCCCTGATCATCCGGCAAGTTCCGTAGTTTTTCTGCCAACAACATTACCTGCTGCGACAAGCGGTCTATGCGCTTCTGGTGCTCAAGCAATTCATTGCTTAAGCTGTTTACCGTGTCTTCCTGAAACGCCAATTTGCTTTCCAGTTCGACAATATGCAGCTGTAATTCCTGCTCACTTGGTGTCATGTGTTATCTCCCATACTTCGGCTATGCCACTGGAGCTTTCGCTTATCAACTGTTGATCATTTAAAAATGCTACCGCGTGCACTACTGCACTGGGCGGGCGGCTGTCGGCTTTTACGCCTACTTGCCATTGTTGTAACTCGCGGCCGGTTTGTACATCCCATAACGCCAGTTTACGGGTTGGGGCACCGGTAGCCAGATACTTGCCGTCGGCACTGAAACTAACAGCACTGAACACCTGCTGGCGCGCAATAAATTGCAGCTTGCTGACTAATTGGCCTGTTTGGATATCCCAAATTTGGGCTGAGTCCTGGCTGTCAGCAGTAAAGGCATAACGGCCTTGCGGGTCCAGCGCAACCTTAGTTACCCGGCTCGGATGGCTGAAGCTATACAGAATTTGCGCGCTTTGGGTATCCCACAAATGCGCTTTATAGTCATTGCCGCCGGTTAAGGCGTAACGGCCGTTTGGAGACATCGCGACACTGTTTACGCGTTCGGTATGGCCCAGAAACTCCAGGCGCCGGCCGGAAGACAGGGTAATATGCTGTACGCCACCATTACTTTTACCAATCAGCAAATGTGCACCGTTATCCGACACGGCGACATCACGCACGGTAGCGGCATCCAGCTGCCAGAAACCTGCGTTCTCACCGTTACTTATCTGCCACAGTGCGTAAGTGTTTTGGTCGGCGGTTAATACGTGGCTGTTGTTATTGCTGATCGCCAGGCTGAACACCAGGTTTTCTACCTCGTCCTGATGTTTCCATTGGTACTTCAGTGCGTTGGCTTGTAAATCCCATAAGGCGACACCATCCTGAATAGACGAAACTGCGGCATAGCGGCCATCAGCGGACAGGGCGGCAGCGTAACTGCCTTGTGCTACGTGTGGAAACTGCTGCACTGGGGCTGTTGATGTTAATTTTTCACAGCCGGTAAGCAATAACAGTAGAAAAAAACCGGGATATTTCATGTCGGGTGTTAACCTCATCCGCACAAACCGTTAGTATAGGTCAGTTCATTGGACACTATTAAAACATACTTTTGCAGCCTGGCTGCGTAAATCTTGGAGAACAGAATGCGCTTAGTTACCAAAATGTCACTGGTTGCAGTGGCCGTTATTACTCTGGCAGCTTGCCAGAAAGAAACCGCACAACAGCCGGTAGTACTGGATACTGATGCGGCAAAACAGTCTTACAGTTTAGGTGTGTCGGTAGGCAGCTATCTGGACAGCACCCTGGTTGAATATAACAACATGGGCTTGTCACTGGACAGTGCTTTGATTTTACGCGGTGTGCAGGATTCTATTGCGAAGAAAACCGCACTGAGTGAAGAAGAAGTACAAACAATGATGGCTGCACTGGAAGAACAATTCCGCGAGAAACAAACAGCTATCGCTGACGCTGAAGCGGCACAGGCTGTTGCAGCTGGTAAAACCTACTTAGAAGAAAATGCTAAGAAGGAAGGCGTTGCGGTAACTGAATCCGGTTTGCAATATGAAGTGTTGCAAGCAGCAGAAGGTGCTAAACCGGCTGCAACTGACACGGTAAAAGTGCATTACACCGGTACCCTGGTAGACGGCACCAAGTTCGACAGCTCACATGACCGTGGCGAGCCGGCACAGTTCCCGTTAAACCGCGTAATTCCGGGCTGGACTGAAGGTGTGCAGCTGATGAATGTGGGCTCTAAATACAAGTTCACTATTCCGGCAGAGCTGGCTTACGGTGAACGTGATATGGGCGTCATTAAGCCAAACAGCGTGCTGGTATTTGAAGTAGAGCTGCTGGAAATTGTAACGGCAACTGAATAATTTGCGGTTAAACCAAAAAAAGCGGCCATAGCCGCTTTTTTTGGTTTTATATCAAGCTGATACGCTGGTGTCGGTGTGTTTCTCGTACAGGGTGTTAATTAACTCATCTTCGTATTCAAAGCGTTCTTCCAGGGCCTGACCCAGAGCAGATAGCTCACGGTCAAAAGCGGCACTGTGGCGCGTACTTAAATGATCAGCATATAAATCGTTAAAGTTTAGTGCCAGGTCGGTAGACACGGCAATTTTCGGATACAGGCTGTCAGCCAGCTTGCGGCTGTCGGTGCCATTAACTGCGCATTCCGACACTATGCGTTCGTATACCTCAAAGTGTCCGGCCGACAGATAATCTACCATCAGCTGACAAAACTCCTGCACCGCCGCCTGAGCAGGCAATGTCGTGCGTTTGGTGTCAAAAGGTGGCAATGCTGCCAGTTTACAATAACTGACGATGAGCTGCTGCCGTTCTTCCAGCCAGTTGTCGATGGCGGTAAGTGAGCCACCCCATTTTTTTTGCGCGGTCTGCACACGGGTGTACATTGCCTTCTCCTTAGGTGCAGCGGCTGTGCTGCAGTAATCTCTAATTAAATGAATTTTGCTGCAAAGATCAACCGTTTTTTTATTGGTCAGCCCAGTGAACGGCATTATGATAGCGTGAAATACAGAGTACAGCACGGGTAGGGGTATGATCAAACATAGTATGGCGCTAAAGGCAAATCAGCACGGCACCTGGCTGGTAGTAAACCGCGGACGGATTTGGCTCAATGCTGAGCGCAGCTTACCAAACGGTGCTTTTGACGACCTGGCTTTATCGGCAGAGCCGGAACAGATTTGTTGGTTGGGTAAGCTGGCCGGCCACGATGCGTATTTGCTGATAAACCATGACCATATAGCCGACGAAACACAGTGGGTATCGCCGCGTGAGCTGCTGGCTGAGGGCGAAGAGATATTTCAGCTGGCTGCCCGCGCAGTGCAGGTTGCGCTGTTTTTACAAACGCACCGTTTTTGTGGCCAGTGTGGCAGCGCTATGCATCTGGTGCACTGGGAGCTGGCAATGTTATGCAGTAAATGCGGACACCGCTGTTATCCGCGTATTGCGCCTTGTGTACTGGTAGGCATTATTAAAGACGATAAAGTGTTATTGGCGCGATCTAACCGGCACCGGCCGGGGTTCTTTTCGATTCTGGCCGGTTTTGTTGAATCGGCAGAAACGCTGGAGCAAGCCGCGGTGCGCGAGGTAAAAGAAGAAGTGGGTGTGGATATTTGCAATCTACGTTATGTTGGCAGCCAGCCGTGGCCTTTCCCGCATTCATTGATGACCGGCTTTATTGCTGACTACGCCGGCGGCGATATTGTTTGTCAGCCGCAAGAGATAGAAGAAGCGCATTGGTTTTCTCTGGATGCGCTGCCGGAGGTGCCGCCGCTTGAGACGTTATCAGGACAAATTATTCATCAGTTGCAGCAAATCGCAGGCAAATAAAAAGTTTTCCGGAAAGATTTATAACAATGCCCAGCATCGGCCTGTAAGGGCTTTCGCCATGGATGGCAGAAAATAAAAAAGCCACATAAAGTGGCTTAACTAAATTTTTCGCGTGGTCCCGTTTATACGGGCTTCTTACTGGTTATTCTTCACTAGCGCAGCAATGTTATAGCAGATACCCGGGTTGATGGCAAGCATTGGCCGGAAAAAACCTGAACACAGCATTTACCGTTAAAACATAGTCGCTGCCGCCACACAATGCTAAAATGGCGCCAATCGAGTGAATGGCGGATACAATATGCAATTACAGAATGATCGTTACCTCAGAGCTTTGCTAAAACAGCCGGTAGACAGAACTCCGGTATGGATGATGCGCCAAGCCGGCCGTTACTTGCCGGAATACCGTGCTACCCGTGCTCAGGCAGGTGACTTTATGTCACTGTGCAAAAACCCGGAGCTGGCATGCGAGGTGACTTTACAGCCACTGCGTCGTTATGCGTTAGACGCGGCGATTCTGTTCAGTGATATTCTGACCATTCCGGATGCAATGGGGTTAGGTTTGTATTTCGGCGAAGGCGAAGGGCCGAAATTTCAGCGACCTCTGCGCGACTTTGTTGATATTGCCAATTTACCGATCCCTGATCCTGAGCAAGAACTGCGTTATGTCATGGATGCGGTGCGTACTATTCGCCGCGAGCTGAATGGCAGCGTGCCGTTAATTGGCTTTTCCGGCAGCCCATGGACCTTAGCAACCTATATGGTTGAAGGCGGTGGCAGCAAGACATTCGGTATCATCAAAAAAATGATGTTTAGCGAACCGGAAGCACTGCACCTGCTGCTGGATAAACTGGCGCAAAGCGTAGTGTTATATTTGAATGCGCAAATCGCCGCTGGTGCTCAGTCTGTGATGATTTTTGATACCTGGGGTGGTGTATTAACACCGCGCGATTATCAGGAGTTTTCGTTAGGCTATATGCAGCAGATAGTTAACGGCTTAACCCGCGAGGCTGACGGCCGTAAAGTGCCGGTAACCCTGTTTACCAAAAACGGTGGTATGTGGCTGGAAACGATTGCCAATACCGGTTGTGATGCGCTGGGCTTAGATTGGACCATCAATATCGCTGACGCCAAAGCCCGTGTTGGCCATAAAGTGGCGTTGCAGGGGAATATGGACCCGTCTGTTTTGCTTGGCTCGCCGGAGCGTATTCGCCAGGAAGTTCAGATGATTTTGGATGGCTTTGGCCAAGGCAGCGGCCATGTGTTTAATTTAGGCCATGGTATTACGCCGGATGTTGATCCTGAGCGCGTCAGTGTGTTTATTGATGCGGTACATGCTTTTAGCCGCACTTATCATATGAGTACGGATATCAGCGAATAAATACTAAAAACCCCGGCAAGGTTGCCGGGGTTTTTGTTAGTTTGAGCCTGCGGCGGCAGTCTGATAATCCGCCAGTAAGTCTTCAAAGTTGGTAATGGCCCAGTTGCGGGCTTTAGCTTGCTCCAGCGCCTGGCGTAACATCGATTCTCCACGGCCTTGTTGGCCTAGTTCAATAAAAGCCACGCCGAGCGTGGATAACAGATTGGGATTATTAGCGTCTATAGTGCGGCCTTGCTCTGCCAGCCGGATAGCCTTTTGCGGGTCATGCAGTGTCGGGTCGTCAGATAATGCCAATAAGGCGGCGTATTCCGTAATAGCCGGCATATATTCTTTTAATGCGGCTACTTCCAAATAAGCTGCGGCTTTATGCGGGTCATAATTAACATTATTACTATCCAACAATTCCTGCGCCAGTAAGTACGCGGCTTTGGGATCGCCGCCATCGGCAGATATACCCAGCCAATTTATTGCTTTGCTCGGGTCGCGATCACAACCATTACCGGTAACCAAACACTGTGCCAGACGGTACTGCGCCGGTTGGTAGCTGTTTATCGCAGCTTGCAAATACCAGTTCAACGGTGCAGGGTCTTTAACAATATTATTTTCTGCCAATACTGCATAGAGGTACTGATACTTAGCCGATTCAGCTTCAGCAGCAGCAAGGATTGCATCAAGGTATTCCTGGTTATCGCGCTGAAACTTTCTGGTTTGAGTACCTGCAGACGACTTAATCTGGAAAGTGCGTGACTGCATTTCCAAACGCGTAGGCTCGCCATAAAGATTTTTCGGCGGTTCAAATCGCCAGCTGTTAACTGCTTTTAAAACAAATTCATTAATACCGTCGATGGGAAAAGACGCGATTATGTTGGCATTTTCTACACTACCATCTTCGGTTATGTCGTAATGTACTACCGCCCAGGCAGATACACCGGAACGTTCAAAGTACGCCGGATATTCAGGCTCCGGCGTATTTAGTGGTTTGGCTCTTATATCGTTACTAACGTAGCGGTTGGCGCTGGGGTAGAGGTTAGCAGCAAGAGCATCTTTGCCAAATTGATTGCTTAATGCAGTGTAGACTTCTTTACCTTCCCGTCTTGACTCCAGTTTAGTGCGCAGCATGCGATATTGCTTTTCTGCCAGCGGATGCTCACGCTCACGGCTAATTAATGTCCATGCATAAGCAAGGTTCATATCCGGGTCAACACCCAAGCCTTCAGCGTACATGCGGGATAATAAAAACTGTGCTTCCAGATGACCGAGCTCTGCCAGGGTTTCCAACTGGGGTTTGGCCAGCGCATATTCCTGCTTATCAAATAAGGCTTTAGCCGTTGGAAAGTCAGCCAGCGCTTGCCATGACAGCGCAAAAAACAGCAACCCCAAACCATACCGAAGCTGTATCATAAAACCCCACCACACTGTTTATTTAGTTATTATGCATTTGAGTTTACAACGATTTATCAGGCAAAACAAAATTAAATATCAGTATAAACGTAATGTAAGTATATTGATTAATATCAAAGGCTTACCACTAGAATAGCCGGTTTAGGCCATTTAGGGCCGCCACGCGGTACGCTTCGGCCATCGTAGGATAGTTAAAGGTAGTATGCACAAAATATTCCAGTGTATTGCCGCCATTCTTCTGCATCATAATGGCCTGACCGATATGTACAATTTCCGCCGCACGCTCACCGAAACAATGAATGCCCAATAATTCCAGTGTATCGCGGTGAAACAGTAACTTTAAGCTGCCAACACTGGTATTAGCAATTTGTGCGCGGGCCAAATGTTTAAACTGGGCTCTGCCTACCTCATAGGGGATCTTTGCTGCTGTGAGTTCTTGTTCGGTTTTGCCGACCGAGCTCATTTCCGGGATGGTATAGATCCCCGCCGGAATGTCGGCAATCAAATGTCCGTCGAGGTTGCCTTTAATAATGGCTTCGCCTGCCAATCTGCCCTGGTCGTATGCAGCGCTGGCTAAACTGGGGTAGCCAATAACGTCGCCCACAGCATATATATTGTCGATACTGGTTTGGTATTGTTTGTTTACCTTTACCAGACCGCGGCTGTCAGCATCTAAACCGATACCGGCAAGGTTAAGCATGTCGGTATTACCGGTGCGGCCATTAGCAAATAAAAAGCAATCGGCTTTCATTTTTTTGCCGGATTTAAGATGCAACACGACGCCGTCTTCTTTACCTTCGATGCGGTCAAACTCTTCGCCGTGGCGGATAGTCATACCGGAATTCCAAAAGTGATAACTTAACGAATCAGAAATTTCGGCATCCATAAAAGACAGCAGGCGGTCACGGGTATTGACCAAGTCAACCCGTACACCCAAGCCGCGGAAAATAGAGGCATATTCACAACCAATAACGCCGGCGCCATAAATGATAATATGCTTGGGATCATGCGCCAGAGACAAAATGGTGTCTGAGTCATAGATACGGCTGTGGTTAAAATCGACTTCGGCCGGCCGGTAAGGTCTTGAACCGGTAGCAATGACGATAGTTTTGGCACTGAGCTCAAAACTACTGCCGTCATCACTGTTGATATTTAAATGGTGGTTGTCGATAAAGCGGGCTTCACCCTGATATATCTTTACCTGATTACGGTCGTAGAAACCGGTTCTCAACTGCACTTGTTTGCGGATCACGCCGGCAGCATGTTTCAGAATTTGCGAGAATGTTAGTTTGGTATGCTGATCGTCTAATTGAAATAACGGGTTCTCTTTAAATTCAATCAGCCGGCTGACAGAGTGCCGCAATGCTTTTGACGGTATGGTGCCCCAATGAGTACAGCCACCACCAACAGATTGATAGCGCTCTATCGCGGCAACCTTCAGCCCGCTTTTAGCCAGATACATGGCGGCACCTTCACCGCCGGGGCCGGTGCCTATAACAATGGCGTCAAAATCAAAGCTGGCTTTTTTTGTAGTAGCTTTTTTTGCACTCACGGCTTTATCTCACTGATTTACTAAATGTAAGTTTGAGCATATCAGGTATCAGACACAAAAAAAGAGACCGAAGTCTCTTTTTTGTCAGCTGAATGCTGTTACCAGCCTTTGCCAGTGTTGTTGCTGCAGCTGCAGATGCTGCTTAAACTCGCCATAGCGCTGTTTAAAGTCTACTGCCTGATATTGGGCAACCAGCTGGTGCTTGCGTTGCAACAGCAACTGCTTTTTCAGCTGATAGTAATCTTGCATTCTTGCCAGCAACAACTCGTATTCATGCTCTAACAGCTGCAATAACTGCTCGGCATTAGGCCGTTGCTTAACGCTGGCAATAGCGCGTTGCAACTGCATTTTTGCCTTTGCCTGAGCAATACGCTCTTCCGGTACTACACGCAGGTTGCGGGTTAAACCCAACCAGGACGCTGTTTTAATAAACCATTTAGTGGGATCAAACTGATACCATTTAATACCGTTACGATAATCAGATTCAAAGATATGATGAAAATTATGGTAGCCCTCACCGTAGGTCAGAAAAGCCAGTACACCGTTGTCGCGCGCTGAATTCTGGTCAGTGTAAGGTTGCTTGCCCCAAATATGGGCCAGTGAGTTAATAAAGAAAGTGAAATGATGGCTCAGCACCAGGCGCAGTACACCGGCAGACAGTAACATACCGATAATATTGCCGCTGATAATACCTAACAGTAGCGGGATACCAAAGTTGGTAGCAATGGTAAGCAACAAATAGTTGCGATGCTGCCACATTACAATATTGTTCTTTTGCAGATCGCGGCAATTGTTATAACCAGGTTTTTCAACGCCAGGGTAGTCACGCAGCATCCAGCCCATATGGCTGTACCAAAAGCCCCGTCCGGCAGAGTACGGGTCTTTATCATTGTTATCGACATGGCGGTGATGTGCGCGATGATCCGCAGACCAATGCAACGCGCTGTTTTGCAGGGCAAAGGCGCCACCGATAGCGTAAGCCCATTGCAAAAATGGATGTGCGTCATAGGTTTTATGTGCCCACAACCGGTGGTAACCTGCTGTGATAGACATACCGCAGTAACCTAAGCATATAATAGTGGCCAATATTTCTGACCAACCAAAACCTACGGTTAACGCATACCATGGTACGCCGATAGCGGCCACCAGAGTTGTGATAGAGAATAGCAGGACGTTGGTCCAGATAATCGGTGCTTGTTTCATAAAGGGCCGCTTAGCTTACAACTGTTCGCTCATTCTACTGGTGATAACCCCGGGGTCAAGGTATAACATAACGATTTTTGCCGAATAAAGGGGGAATTTGTGTCAAGAGCCGAGCAAAAGGAGCGTACCCGTCGCGCGATTATCAATGCCGCTTTCTCTCAGTTAAGCGCAGATAAAAGCTTTGCCAGTTTAAGCTTGCGTGAAGTAGCCCGTGAAGCCGGTATTGCGCCCACCTCGTTTTATCGCCACTTTGCTGATATGGACGAGTTAGGCCTGACGTTAGTGGATGAGGCCGGCTTAATGCTACGCCAACTGATGCGTCAGGCGCGGCAGCGTATTGAGAAAAACGGCAGCGTGATCCGCACCTCAATTGAAACCTTTATGGAATTTGTTACCGGTAACAGTAATGTGTTTCGCTTACTGTTGCGTGAGCGCTCGGGCACGTCGGCGGCTTTCAGAAGTGCTGTGGCAAGGGAGATCCAGCATTTTGTTGCCGAGCTTGCCGAGTATCTGCGCAAAGAAACCATTTGCCCGGATGAATTGGCCCGCGCTCAGGCTGAAGCGATGGTAATACTGGTATTTCATACCGGTGCTGATGCGCTTGATGCGCCACCGGAGCAATATAGTTATTTAACCAGCCGTACCATTACACAACTACGTTGGTTAGCCCATGGTGCGGCCGGTTATGGCCGCAAAGCTAAAGTCTGATGGTGCCGGGTGCCAGGTGGCGGTTACGGGGTTGCGCGTTTTCTCAGCCAAACGCCGCTTTCAATATGATGAGTGTAAGGAAATTGGTCAAATACCGCCAGTTGCAGCACATCATGTGTTTTGCTTAA
This sequence comes from Rheinheimera lutimaris, assembly GCF_013283795.1. Lineage (GTDB taxonomy): Bacteria > Pseudomonadota > Gammaproteobacteria > Enterobacterales > Alteromonadaceae > Alishewanella > Alishewanella lutimaris. Next base: position 1,836 of record NZ_JABSOD010000013.1, on the reverse strand, counting down.
CACCTTTAGGTTTTCTGCCAGTGTCTCCGGATTGCAGGATATATAAATAATATCATTAAAGCGGCTGACTAATTGCTCTGTGCCACTGTCCAATCCGGCGCGGGGTGGATCAACTAACACGGTATTCAGCTGCATACCGGCCAAATCCAGTTGCTTAAGTGTGCTGCCTTGCTGCAAAGCCGCCGTGACATCTTCGGCAGACATCTGCAATACCTGCAGGTTGTCGACCTTGTTCAGTGCAATGTTATATTGTGCTGATTTGATTGACGTGCGGGATATTTCCGTTGCGACCACTTTATTAAAGCAAGGAGACAGTGCCACCGAGAAATTACCGTTACCACAGTACAGTTCCAATAAATCCCCGGACAGTTGCTGTGCAATCTGCTTCGCCCAGCCCAACATATGGCGGTTTACTTCACCATTAGGCTGGGTAAAGCTGCCTTCTATTTGCTGATATTGCAATGTACTGCCATCCAGCTCAAATTGTTCGGTGACATAATCCGTGCTCACCATCAGCTTTTGCTTGCGTGAGCGACCGATAAGCTTCACCTTATAGTGCCCCGCCAGATTATCGGTTAACTGTTTGGCCTGCTCCAGCCAGCTGTTAGTAAGCGGGCGTTTATAAATAAGAGATACCAGCAGTTCGCCGGACAAGGTGGCCAGGTAATCGACCTGGTACAGTTTATAGCGTAGCTCATGATTAAATTGAATCTGCTTAAGCAACACTGGCATAAAGTCTGCGATCGTACGACAGGCTACCGGGAAGTGGTCAATTCGTACTTTATCACGTGTTTGTGGATCAAACATCGCGTGATAAATGTCATTCCCGTCGTGCCAGATGCGAAACTCGGCGCGCAGACGATAGTGAGCAGGCTCCGAGCAAAACACTTCTGCTGGTGGTGCATTAAAATCTGACAGCTGTTGCTGCACAGTTGCAACCTTGGCTTCAAGTTGCTGCGAATACTGTTCGGGGAAAACCTGACCTACGCTCATCTGTTACTCTGCTTAACCAAAACGATCATTTTAAGGCAGAGAACAGTTTGAGCCAACCTCGAATATTGCCGGGTTTACAGTTAGCAATAAAAAAGGGAAGCCGGAGCTTCCCTTATATACAGTGCAGGTGTGTTACTCCTCTGCGTCGTCGCTATCCTGACGCTCTTTAGCTTCCCGTACTTTTAATGTCCGCTCCTGAAAATTAAAGTCGTTTAACTTCTGGATCATTTTATTGCCGTCTTTAGCGGCCACCTCAACAAAACCAAAGCCACGGCGGCGACCTGTTTGACGATCTTTCATCAGACGTACATTAATAACAACACCAAAACGTTGAAATAACTCTTTCACGGCATCTTCGTTTGCACGATAAGGCAAGTTACCTACATATAAGGTAGTCGTATCACCTTTATAGTCACTTGCTGCCAAAGGTACTGCAGAAGAAGTCACAGCAGCACGGCCTTTCACATCAACCAGCACCGGCACCAATATACCGGCCAACATAATACCAATCACCACGAAAATTTCCTGAGCAAACCCCTGCACAGGAAGAAAGGCAAAGCCAAGATAAGCCAACACCGCTAATGCCAGTGTATACGGCAAAGAAGCACGTAAAGTGGGTAACATAATCATATCCTAAGCACTTAGTTCTATTTATCGGAATGCTTTAATAAGATAAAGCAGCCTTATCTTAGCGGTTAAGTAATAAACCGCAACCATAAACAACAGCTTGTTTGCAGTCAATTTGCAGCTAAAACATGCAAAAAGCGCATTTAGTAAGCAAACGACACGTAAAACCTCATTTTTACTAAATAACCGCTTGCAGGTATTTCAAAACGCCCTATA
>NZ_JABSOD010000012.1 GCF_013283795.1 Rheinheimera lutimaris | reverse complement strand
AGAAAAATGCCGGTCAGCTTAACTGACCGGCATTAGGGCATGCCCGGCTTTCTCATTCAAAACACACTAAATCAACTGTATACCGCCACCAAAGCTGCGGTAGATGCCGACCAAACGGGTAAAGCTTTGCTGTTGCAGTTGCGCTAACTGATCACGGCTGCGCAGCAGTTCGCGCTCGGCGTCGAGTAAGTCTAAAAACTCACCTGAGCCTGCGTTGTAACGCTGGCGGGCAATTTGCACCGCTTTGTTACTGGCTTGCCATTGCAGTTCGGTGCTTAGCTGCTGCTCGCGGCTTAAGTTATAGCTGTTAAGCGATAACTGCATCTCGTTGATGGCGTTAAACACCTGCTGCTCAAACTGCGCCAGCGCCATTTGGCTGCTGGCCTCGGCCTGGCGGATACGCGCTTTAACCGAGCCTAAATCTGCCGCCTGCCAGCTTAACGTTGGTGCTACCGACCAGCTTTGCGTCTCGCCGCCCACCGTTAAGCCCGGGCCGGAGATAAAGCCTAAAAAGCCGCGTACCGACAGATTCGGATATAAATCCGCCGTGGCTACACCAATTTGTGCGGTGCGGGCAGCTAATACCCGCTCTGAACTTGCCACATCGGCGCGGTAACGCAGGTAGTTTTCTCCCGCTACCACTGCTACCGGCTGCTTAAGCTCCGGCAAATGCGGCACAGCACCCAGTTTTAACGTGCCCGGCCGCTGCGCCAGCAAGGCTGATAACGTAGCATCGGCGGTTAACAGCGCCACCCGGTAAGCCGGCACTGCTGCCTGTACCTGATGCAACTGCACGTCTATCTGCGCCAGCTCAAGCTCTGATGCCATACCGGCCTCTAACCTTGCCAACACTATAGCGCGGCTTTGCTGCAGGTTTTGCAGGTTTTGCTCTGCCACCACTAAACGCAGCTGAGCACCACGGTACTCACCATAACTGGTGGCAACCTGGCTGATTAGCTGCACCTGCGCATCGTGCCATAAAATATCGGCTTGCTGCGCCTGCGCCTCTGCTGCCTCTGTGGCACGGCGGATTTTGCCGAACAGATCGATATCCCAGCTTAAATTGGCACCGCCGCTGTAACCCCGGTTGATTACACCGTCATCCAGCGACGACACTGTGCCGTTTTCGCTGGCCTGATAGCCGGCGTCTACCGTACCCTTGGGTAACAAGTCGTTGTTGGCGTCGCGAAACACTGCCCAGGCCCGGTCGACATTGGCGCGGGCCTGCGCCAGAGTGCGGTTTTCCTGCAGTGCACGGCTTATCAGCTGATTTAGCGTGGCATCGTCAAACGCCTGCCACCAGCTTTGTGCCTGCTCTGCCTGTTGGTACGGGCTGCTAAAGCTGATATCCGCCACCCTGGCCGGGGTTTGATAATCCGGCCCGACGGCGCAAGCACTTAATGACGCCGCTACCAATAACGCCAGCGCAGAATGGTATAGAAATTTACGCATGATGTGCTCCTTTCGCGTCAGTATCGTGCTCATCAGTTACTGCTTTACGCTCACCACGCTTTGCCAGCATGTAGTAAAACAGTGGCGTTAAAATTAAGCCGAAGATGGTTACGCCTATCATACCGGCAAATACCGCTACCCCCATCGCCTGGCGCATTTCGGCACCGGCTCCTGAGGAGAATACCATCGGCACTACCCCCATAATAAAGGCGATAGACGTCATCAGGATTGGCCGTAACCGTAAGCGGCCGGCTTCCAGTATGGCTTCCATCGCGCTCATGCCATGGTCTTGCAACTCTTTGGCAAATTCGACAATTAAAATGGCGTTCTTCGTTGCCAGCCCCACCAGCACTATCAGGCCAATCTGGGTGAAGATATTATTGTCACCACCGTAAATCAGCACGCCACTCAGCGCCGATAACAGCGTCATCGGAATAATCAGTATTATCGCCAGCGGTAAGCTTAAGCTTTCGTACTGTGCGGCCAGCACCATAAACACCAGCAGAATAACCAGCGGGTAGATAAACAACCCGGCGTTACCGGCCAGAATTTGCTGGTAAGTCAGCTCTGTCCACTCATACGTCATGCCATTGGGCAAGGTTTCAGCCAGAATTTTCTCAATCGCGGCCTGGGCTTCACCGGTGCTGTAACCCGGTGCCGGGCCACCGTTAATTTCAGCGGTGGTAAAGCCGTTATAGTGCATTACGCGGTCTGGCCCGGCCGTATCAGTAACATTAATAAACGAACCCAACGGGATCATGTTGCCTGCGCCATTACGTACTTTTAACTGGCCAATTTGCTCCGGCGTTTGGCGGAACTGTTCGTCGGCCTGCATATTAACCTGATAGGTACGGCCAAACTGGTTAAAGTCATTCACATACACCGAGCCCATATAAGCCTGCAGCGTTTGGAATACTTCTGCCATGTCTACGCCCTGCTGCTTGGCTTTGGTGCGGTCGATATCCAGATCCAGCTGTGGCACATTCACCTGGTAACTGGAGAAAATGCCCGCCAGTTCCGGCGTTTGCCAGGCTTTCATCATCACCTGCATAGTCACCTTGTACAGCTCGTCATAGCCGTGGTTGCCGCGGTCCTGTATTTGCAGGCGGAAGCCACCAATAGTACCTAAACCCATCACCGGTGGCGGCGGGAAAATGGCAATAAAGGCATCTTCAATACCGGCAAACTGCTGATTTAGCGCCGCGGCAATAGCATTACCCGACAGCTCTGCAGAACCGCGTTTTTCGAACTCATCCAGGCCGACAAACACAATGCCGGAGTTAGGGCTGTTGGTAAAACCGTTAATGCTCAGGCCCGGAAAAGCAATCGAGTTAGCCACACCGGGGTAATCCAGCGCAATGCGCGACATTTCTTTAATTACCGCTTCGGTGCGCTCCAGTGACGCAGCATCAGGTAACTGGGCAAACGCCACCAGATACTGTTTATCCTGGCCAGGCACATAGCCGGTAGGCGTGTTGGCAAACTGCAGGCCGGTTAAGCCGACTAAGGCCACATACATTACACCGACAATCACACCATAGCGGATCACCTTTTTCACCAACCAGCCGTAACCATTGGATAAACGGGCAAAAAAGCGGTTAAAGGGGCCGAATAACCAGCCGCCAAACAGCTTATCCATACCACGGGTTAAGGCATCTTTTTTCTCGCCATGGCCTTTTAGCAGCAACGCCGACAGCGCCGGGCTTAACGTTAACGAGTTAATAGCCGAGATAAAGGTAGAAATGGTAATGGTTAAGGCAAACTGCTTATAAAACTGCCCGGTTAAGCCCGACATAAAGGCAGTAGGAATAAATACTGCGGCCAGCACCAAAGTGGTGGCGACAATAGGGCCGGTCACTTCTTTCATGGCTTTTTGTGTGGCGGCAATTGGTGACAAACCTTCGCTGATATTACGCTCTACGTTTTCTACTACTACTATAGCGTCATCCACTACGATACCGATAGCCAGTACCAGGCCAAACAGCGATAAAGCGTTCAGCGAGAAACCCAGCAACTGCATAAAGGCAAAGGTACCTACCAGAGATACCGGCACCGCCACCAACGGAATAATAGAAGCGCGCCAGGTTTGTAAAAACAGCACCACCACTAATACCACCAGCAATACCGCTTCAAGCAGGGTTTTTACTACCGCTTCAATGGAACCACGCACAAACACTGTCGGGTCATACACAATGTCGTAAGCCAAACCTTCAGGGAAGCTTTTCGCCAGTTCGGCCATTTTAGCGCGTACATTGTCAGAGATTTGAATGGCGTTAGAGCCCGACGCCTGAAAAATAGGAATGGCTACCGCTTCTTTGTTGTTTAACAACGAGCGCAGCGCATAGGTAGAGGCACCCAGCTCAACGCGGGCAACATCTTTCAGCCGGCTTATTTCGCCATTGCTGCCCACCTTGATAATAATATCTTCAAACTCTTCTACTGCCGCTAAACGGCCTTTAACATTGATTAGCAGCTGAAATTCAGCATCACCACTGGGCTGCGCACCTAAACTACCGGCGGCGGCTTGTTGGTTTTGCTCACGAATAGCCGCAGTGATCTGAGCCGGTGATAAACCCAGCGCGGCCACTTTGTTCGGGTCCAGCCAGATGCGCATACTGTAGTCGCCGGCACCAAACAGCCGTACCGCGCCCACACCTTCTATCCGCGCCAGCTCGTCCTTTACGTTCAACGCAGCATAGTTAGACAAATACAGCATGTCATAACGCTGGTCCGGCGAGGTTAAGTGCACCACCATGGTTAGATCCGGCGAAGACTTCTCAGTGACTACGCCCAAACGCTGCACTTCCTGCGGTAGCCGTGGCATGGCACGGTCTACCCGCGCCTGCACCTGGGTTTGCGCTAAATCAACGTCAGTACCGATAGCAAAAGTAACGGTTAACGTCATACGGCCATCCGAGGTAGCCTGAGAAGACATATACAACATGTCTTCCACGCCGTTAATTTCCTGCTCCAGCGGCGATGCTACCGTTTCGGCAATAACCTTAGGGTTAGCGCCCGGGTAGTTGGCTGTTACCACTACAGTAGGCGGCACCACTTCCGGATATTCAGTGATCGGCAGTTGCCATACTGCTATCGCACCGGTAATAAAAAACAACAGTGAGATCACAGCGGCGAAAATAGGCCGGCGAATAAAAAATTGTGACAACATAATGTTTCCTTAACCCCGTCCCGGCGTTTTGCCGGCATTAACTGTTACAGCTGTACTGTCTGCATTGGCGGTCAGTGCTGTACTGGTTTTGTCCAGTAATTGCTGTTCATTGCGCAGCTTCACCAGTTGTTCATTGCTGGCCATCTCAACCAGTTTTGGCTCAATCTGCATATTCGGCCGCACGCGCTGCAGGCCATTGACAACAATTTTGTCTGTCGCCGCCAGGCCGTTACTGACAATGCGCAAGCCATTTACCTTTTCACCTAAGGTGATGGCGCGGTATTCCAGCTGATTATCGGCATTTACCACCAATACAAACTTATTGTTCAAATCAGTGCCAACCGCTTTTTCGTCAATTAAAACACCGTCGTAACTGTCGCTGCCCACCAGCCGGATCCGGGCAAACAAACCCGGCAGCAAGCTGTTGTCATCATTGGCAAAACTGGCGCGGATACGGATAGTGCCGGTTTGTGCATCAATGCGGTTGTCAACAAAGTCAACATGGCCGACATTGCTGTAGCTGCTGTCGTCAGCCAGTGCCATATAAACCGGGTTCGCACTGGCATCACGGGTGTCAGCCCGCTTACCGGCTTCGTTCAGGCGTGCATATTTCAGGTAGCTTTGCTCATCAACATCAAAATAAGCGTACATTTTGTCGGTCGATACCAGGCTGGTTAACTGGCTTTGGCCGGCAGTAACATAGTTACCTGCCGTTACCTGAGCATACGACACACGGCCGCTGATTGGCGCGCTGATACGGGTGTAGCTTAAATCCAGCTCGGCGCGTTGCAGAGCGGCTTGCACCGAAGCAACAGTGGCCGCCGTTTGCTGTTTACGGGCTAAACGGCTGTCCAGTAATTCGGCTGAAATAGCGCGTTGGCTGCTGAGTTTTTCTGCGCGGCTATAGTCGTTACCGGCCTGCACGGCGGCACTTTGTGCACTTTGCAGCTCGGCTTTTAATCTGGCCACATCGGCAGCAAAGGGCCGCGGGTCAATTTGTACTAATAAATCGCCCTTTTGCACCAGGGCGCCTTCGCTAAAGTGCACCTGCTCAATATAGCCGGACACGCGGGGCATCAAATTTACCGTTTGCGGCGCTTGTAAGCGGCCGGTAAATTCGTCCCACTCGGTAATACGTTCATGAACAACCTGCGCCACGCTTACCACAGGAGCTGCCGGTGCTTGCGCCTGCCCCGCCGCTTCCGGATTGCCGCAAGCGGCCAGTACCATCGCAGCAACGCTTGCCAACATAAAAGTTCTTACTGTGTTTTTCCTGCTCATGACACTGTTCTCCACGTTTTTGCTCAAAGCTGCTAAAAATTACTAAAAAAACTTGTTTATTCTGTACCGCCCGGTAAATATATAGGACGGCAAAAAACTGTCAACCGATTTTTGTACCGAGCGGTAAAATATTTTAATTCTACGACAGAAGAATTTGTTCTAAGGCTGAAACAGCACTATTGCAGTGCCGACGACTTCACCAGGCCAGATGACCTCACTAAGCTAACAGAGGCTACTGTCAGGCTATGTCAGCATTGTACCGGGCCAGGCTTGCGGCTTTAATGCCGGATACCGGCGTATTCTTGCCTGAAACTCTTAAGCGGACGATTAACCAGCGCTTTACTGAACCATAACCAGCAGTTAGGGTCTGAGCTGATGTCAGTGGCAAGATATTTGTACTAGTCGGTAAATAACCCTTACTGGACAAGGGGTCTTTTGCTGTTTACTATATAAACAAGTTTAAAAGCAGGAGCTGAACAATGTCAGCAGTAAGTAGCACTGTGAATGTAGGCCGGCCGCGCGCTTTCGATATCGACACCGCGCTGGAAAAAGCGCTGGAAGTGTTTTGGCGTAAGGGTTATGACGGCACCTCGCTGTCCGATCTAACTGAAGCCATGGGTATAAATAAACCCAGTTTATATGCCGCCTTTGGTAACAAAGAACAGTTATTTTTAAAAGCGATAGAACTATACGAAAGCCGGCCGTGCTCGTTTTTTCTGCCGGCACTGGAAAAACCCACCGCTTATCAGGTGGCCGAACATATGCTGCACGGCGCGGCAATGAATATGGCGGATCAGGCTCACCCGCAGGGTTGTGTAGTGGTACAAGGCGCGCTGTCGTGCAGCGAAGCGGCCGCTACCGTAAAAGAAGCTTTGCTTAATCGCCGCGTTGAAGGCGAACAAAAACTGCGTGCCCGCTTCGAGCAAGCCAAACTTGACGGCGACTTACCCGCCAGCGCCGATGCCGAAACCTTAGCCCGCTATTTAGGCACTGTGCTGCAGGGTATGGCCATTCAGGCCAATAACGGCGCAACCTCAGAGCAACTGCGCCAGGTTGCCGAAATGACGTTGCAGGCCTTTCCGCGCGCCGGCTAGGCCGGTGCTGCCTGCCTTAAACTCCATTGTTATTGCCTATTCCTGCAAAGCGGCACTGCAGTAATAGGCAAAGCCCTGACGGCTGCTTATACTGCGTTTATCAATACCGTGGAGAAGCCGCTATGACTGACGAACGTGAACTCTTGCGCCGGCAAATGCTGCAGCCGCTGCTTGCTAAGTTAACCAGCACCGGCGTCAACGAAAGTTGTATACCCGGGCTGAAACTCTATCGCAGCAATGCACCAACATCTGCCACGCCCACACTTTATGAGCCAACACTTTGCCTGTTACTGCAGGGCAACAAACAAATATTACTTGGCGAAGAAATGCTGCAGTACAATCCGCTGCAGTATCTGCTGGTACCGGTGATGCTGCCGGTTAGCGGTAAAATTATCAGGGCCAGCAGTAACGAGCCTTATCTGGGTGTCAGTATCAGTCTGGATTTACGTGAACTGACCGAGCTGGTAATTGATTTAGGTGATAAAGTACCGCGCCAACCGGCACCTGCCCGTGGCATCAGTATCGGCGACGCCGACCTTGATCTGCTGTCAGTATTTCAGCGTATTTTTGCCTTGTTGGAACGGCCGCAGGATATCGCAGTATTGCATCCATTATTAAAGCGCGAGCTGCTGTACCGTTTGCTGTTAGGGCCTGCCGGCAGCCATTTACGCGAGTTTACCCTGCTTGACAGCCAGGCCAGCCGTATCGGCAAAGTAATTGATACACTGCGTCAACGTTTTAACCAGCCGCTGCGTATCAAAGAATTGGCTGACGTAGCGCATCTAAGTGAGTCAGCGTTGTTTCAGGCGTTTAAAGCGGTAACGTCGATGTCGCCGCTGCAGTTTCAAAAGCAACTGCGGCTAAACGAGGCACGGCGTATTATGTTGTACGAAGGGTTGGAAGCTGCCACCGCCAGCTACAAGGTTGGTTATGAAAGCCCGTCGCAGTTTAGCCGCGAATACAGCCGCTTATTTGGCGCGCCACCGAAAGCCGACGTGGCGCGTTTTCGCCAGACGTTGTAAACCCCGGCAACTTACTGACATTCCTGTAAATATTGCTGTAGTTGCTGTTCAAACCATTGCATAAACAGCTGCAGCCTGCGGCTGAGATGGCGTCGGTGCGGGTACAACAACCAAACAGGCATCGGTGCACAACGATACTGCGGCAGAATATCCAGCAAAGCGCCGCTGTCCAGATGCGCTACCGAGCCTATAACCGGTGCCTGTATAATACCCAGCCCGGCTAAGCAGGCGGAATTATAGGCGTCGGCATTGTTTACCGTTACCACTCCCTGCATCGCCAGGGTTTTATGCTGGCCGTGCTCCGTGTATTCAAACACACTGTTTTGTTGCCCAAGTACACTTACGTAGTGCACCAACCGATGCTGGCTTAAATCTGCCAACGTGTGCGGCATGCCATAACGTTCGATATAAGCCGGGCTGGCCAAATTACGCATCGGCAACTCTGCCAGCCGGCGCGCCACCAGGCCGTCATCGTCGACACTACCGACACGAATAACACAATCAAAGCCTTCTGCCACCACATCCACTTTACGATCAGTACTACTCAACTCCAGCTGAATATTCGGATATTGCTGTAAAAACGCCGTCAGACCCGGCATCAGCACATAACGCGCCATGCCGGTAGACATATCCAGCCGCAACACTCCGCTAACCTGCGCCGCCTGTAACTGAAATAAGTTTTCCAGCTCCTGATACTCCTCCAGCAACAGTTGGCTGCGGTCAAAGCACAGCTGGCCATCCTGTGTCAGGCGCACGCTGCGCGTGGTGCGGTGCAATAAACGACAGCCCAAATGCTGCTCCAGCTGCGCCACCACGTTAGATACATGGGTTTTTGATAAACCAAGACTGGCACCGGCTTTAGTAAAACTACCAAGTTGCGCCACGCGAATAAAAATTTGCAGCGCCTGTAGTTTGTCCTGCATCAAATTGTCCACTCATACAAAACAGTTCTACCATTTTTAGCATGTTTATCGCATCAAAAGCAATCAATACACTGTAGCTGTCTACCATCACACCGGAGTAAAACATGACGACAACCTCAATAGCACTGATCACCGGCGGCAGCCGCGGCTTGGGCAAAAATGCGGCTCTGCAGCTTGCAAGCCGTGGCACCGACATTATTTTTACCTACCAACAGAACGCGGCGGCAGCTCAGGCGGTTGTTGCCGAAATTGAATGGCTGGGCAGAAAAGCGGTGGCACTGCCGTTGAACGTCGCCGACAGCAGCAGCTTTAACGCTTTTGCCGGTGCCGTGCGGCAACAGTTACAACAGCATTGGGGCCGCACGCAGTTTAATTACCTGCTGAATAATGCCGGCATTGGCATTAATGCCCCTTTCACAGACACCACTGAGCAACAGTTTGATCAGCTGATGCAGGTGCATTTAAAGGGTCCGTTTTTCCTGACACAACAGCTGTTGCCATTACTAGCGGATCAAGGCCGTATTTTAAATGTGTCCACCGGGCTAACCCGCTTTGCGGTGCCGGGCTATGGTGCCTACGCCGCAATGAAAGCAGCCGTGGAAACTCTGACCCGCTACTGGGCAAAAGAGCTGGGGCCACGTGGTATTCGGGTTAACGTATTGGCCCCTGGTGCCATCGCCACCGACTTTGGCGGCGGCACTGTGCGCGACAACGACAGCGTAAATCAGTACCTCGCCAGCCAGACCGCACTTGGCCGCGTCGGGCAGGCCGATGATATCGGTGGTATGGTGGCGCTGCTGCTGTCAGAGCAAGCTGGCTGGGTCAATGCTCAGCGTATTGAAGCTTCCGGCGGCATGTTTCTGTAACGTAAAAAATATTATTACGCCGGCCACTGCCAGCGGCCGGAAAAAGCCGTATCATATGCGCCTCTGTTACCGCTGCAGTGGCGCCTTTTATGCAAAACATTCTGCTTTATCTGGTTACGGTTTTAATCTGGGGCTCAACCTGGTTCGCTATTGAGTTTCAGCTGGGTGAAGTGGCGGTAGAAGTATCACTGGCTTACCGTTTTGCGCTGTCGGCTGTGCTGATGTGGCTGTATTGTGTATGGCGCCGCCTGCCGATGCGCTTTAGTGCTAAAGATCATGGCTTTATTGCGCTGCTGGCGCTGTTTAACTTTGCGCTGAATTACATTTTGATTTATCAGGCGCAGCAGTATTTAACCTCGGCGATGACCGCCATTGCCTTTACCACTATGTTACTGATGAATATTGTCAACACGCGGCTGTTTTTCGGCAAACCGGTGGCCAAGCGCATTTATTTCGGCGCCTTAATGGGTATTGCCGGCATCGTGGTACTGTTTTACCCCGATTTAGACGGCCTCGACTTTACCAACGCCAGTTTAATTGGCTTAGTGCTGGTGCTGGGTAGCGCCCTTAGCGCCTCGCTGGGCAATATGGCCAGCGTACGTAACTCACGCGCCGGCTTACCTATTACTCAGGTCAATGCCTGGGGTATGCTGTATGGCGCCGTCGGCCTGTTGCTATTGGTGCTAATCAGCGGCACGCCCTTTACCTTCAGCACCGCGCCGGCGTTTATAATTTCGTTGCTGTATTTAGCCGTATTTGGCTCAGTTATCGCTTTTGCCACCTACTTTGCGCTGTTAAAAGGCATGGGGCCGGAAAAAGCCAGCTACACCATAGTGCTGTTTCCACTGGTCGCCGTAGTGCTAAGCACGCTGTTTGAAGACTTTGTCTGGACCGGCTACACCTTTGCCGGCTTCGCTTTGGTACTTGCCGGTAATGCACTGGTACTTACGCCGTTTGCCAAAATTAAAGCCCTGCTGTTTAAACCCACCGTACCGCAGGCGCTGGCTCCGTAGACGGTGCAGGGCTTTTTGCTGTCGCGCTGCCTAGCCCGACAGCTTAAGCCCGGCGACCCCGGCCAGAATAAGGGCAAAACACAACAGCTGTTTAGCACTGATGCTATAACCAAAAAACGCGTACTTTATCAGCGTAATAGACAACACTCCCACCGCCAGCCATACCAAATAGGCCATCGGCGCCGGGATCTGCTTTAGCGACACGCCAAACAGCAGCAGGCTGGCGCTCATGCAGGCCACCGCGAAGACAACGTAAGGAATTTTGCTGAATGCTTCAGACTTCTCAATGCCGATAAGCCAACCCGCTTCCAGCACGCCGGCAATAATTAACAGTAACCAGTACATAAACACACCCCATCTCAATTGGGGCCGTCCCCGTATGACATAGAGCGGTGAGGTCGTCCTCACTTCAAAGGCAGGTAAAAACGCCGGCATTTTGGCAAAAAATGTCCGGCACTTCAAGCGCCGTTAATGGCCAGGTAAAGCAAGGCTCAGGGAAAAAAATCAGAAAGTGCTTTAAGGAAACTGTATTCATCCAGCCCGGCGCGATGCAGTGGCTTAGACTGGGCGCTCCACATCGCCACCACCAACTGCTTGTCCGGGTCGACAAACAGATACTGGCCAAAAATGCCCTCGGCCGCATAACTGTTACCGTGCAGCGGCCACAGCATATAGCCGTAATCGACAGTTTTACCGCCAATAAGCTGCCGGCTGCCGGCCGCCTGCATCCAGCCCTTTGGCAACACTCTTTCGCTATGGGCTGCGGTTTTAATCACACCGTCATTTAACCAAAACAAACCTAAACGGGCATAATCGCGCAAGGTAGCCGACAAGCCGCTGCCGCCCACTTCCAGGCCATCAGCGGATTGTAGCCACCAGTTGGCATCAGCCTGCATACCCAGCTTTGACCAGATTTTTTCTGACAGATACTGCGCCACCGGTTTGCCGGTAGCCGCCCGCACTAAAGCGCCCGCCACCTGGGTTTCACCGGTACTGTAGTTCCACACTGTGCCGGGTGCTGCCGCGCGCGGTAATGACGCCATCAGGTTTAGCACCGCATCAGGCTGTTGGCTTAACTGCGCCTCTAACATGCGCCGCCGGTCTGACGCCGGGTCGGTGTAGGTTTCATTCCAGGCTACGCCCGAGCTCATTTGCAATAGGTGTTTTACCGTAACGCCATCATAGGCGGTGCCGTTAAAACGCGGCAGGTAGGTAACTATCGGGTCGTCAATACTGCGGATAAAGCCATCCTGTATCGCAGCACCAATTAACGTAGCGGTGATCGATTTAACCACCGACATCGACATCCAGCGCGTATCGGGGGTATTGCCCAGCAGGTACTTTTCAAACACAATTTCGCCGTTTTGAATAATCAGCAGCCCGCTGACACGGTTCATCGACAGCACGTCGTACAAATCATAGCTTTGGCCATCAACGCTATAAGAAAAATCCTGCAATGGTTGCTTGCTTAGCGGCAACTGGCTGACAGCTTTGCCTTTTGCCACGGTACGGGTAGGAAACAAGCGGTCAATATTGCGAAAGGTGTTTACCTGGATATCGGGGTACAGTTTACCGTCGTAAATCTGCCGTACCGTGCCGATGGGCTCGCCGGCATGACGATAGCCAGCCGGCGCTGAGCTATTTACAACAGCATTATTTGCTGCGGTGCTATCGGCTGCACCACTGTCAGCGCCTGTTGCGCTTAAGCTTAACAGCAGCGCCACTGCCGCGGTGAGTCGTTTATAATTACTCATAGTATCCGGCTCCTCTGTTACCCCATACCTGCATTCATGCTTTAAGCCCGGCTGCAGCCTGGCTAAAACGCTTGTCGCTGCCGTAAAAAGCGCGCAAAACGCGGTAAGCCGTGTTGGGTCAGACCGTTATAGCGGTACGTTACCACGGCACCAAGCGGCGGCGGCGTTTGGCGCAATTCGTCGGTTAAGCCACTGCCAATGGCAAAGGTTTTACCGTCCGGCGTTTTTACCACCAGCGCCCCCACCATGCCCTGATATTTACCCTTACCCGGCCGGTAGCCGATAACCTCGGCTTCGCTGTCCTGATAGCTTTTCAGCTTCAGCAAATCCGCGCTTCTGCCGGTTTTATAGTGTGCATCCTGATGATGCAACATCAGGCCTTCAGCGCCCGCCTGTTCCAGCTCGCTAAGCCTGGCCTGCAATGCGGCATTATCAGCAACCCGAAACTGCGGTACAAAGGTTAGATAACGGCTGTTTTGCTGCTGAACCAAAGTTTGCATAGCATTAACGCGAGCAGTAAAGTTGCCCTCAGCTTGCGGTAGTTCGAAAATGTAATAACGGATCTGCTGCCATTCACTGTCAACCGGCTGCTGTTTACTGACCACGCTTAGCGTAGCAGCAAACTGGTTGCGGCCCAACCACAGCTCGCCATCTAATGCCTGTGCCGGGAACCCGGCCACAAACCAGTTTGGTGCCGCTATAACATTGCCGCCGCGTGAAATCAGCTGTTTACCGTCCCAGTAAGCCCGCACGCCATCGAGTTTTTCACTTACCCAATACTGCCGCACATCAACAGTGTCGTTATACACTTGCGCCAATAACAGTTCAGGCTTGCCGGCAGCCATAAGCTGGCAGCAGGCCACCAGCAATAATGCAGTTAACGCTTTTATCATCACTTAGCATCTTTTATTTAAAATAAAAGTGTAGTAACAAAGCCGGTTTCAGCAAGAAAATAGCCGTAGCAATGCAGCTGGTAAGACGTAAATGGCGCGGCCTGATGCTGTGTTAGTAAAGCACCGGCTGTAAATAGCCGGCAACGGGCAAGAGTATAGGATATAGCACAGCAATAACACCCGCCTGTTGTTGCCGGTTAAAAACAGCCGGCAGACACCCGGCTAATTTCGCTGTCGGGTACATTAAAAAACAGCACATGGCCGGCAGCGGCTTCGGCCACGGCGAAAAAGGTAATAACCGGCGAGTCTGTCCGCTCCGGTATTTGCTCTGTCAGCTGATAAAAGCGCATCTCACGGTTATCTTTGCTTATCACCTTTAGCTTTTTTACCTGCATAAACTCTGTATTTGTGTCTTCGCCACCAGGGCTATAAGGTAATTGCATAAACTCTATCTGCTGATAGCCGCTTACATCGGCAAAATACAGGTTACCCACCTCATCAGCGTGCATACTGTAACTCTCGCCCACCTGCCACTGGCAACCGATAAAATCTACGGCGTGATGCTTAAGCAGTGGCACAGCAACCAGCGGCTGTAACGCCAACACAAACACAATTATCATCAGATACCGCATAACACTCCTACTCATGAACTTGTCCGCTGATTACAAATAACTACGGCAGCTAATATTAAACTGAAGTTTATCAGCTATTTAATTTTGTTTTAGCTAACTTCTGTTCCCCGCACCTGCCGGTGGTTGCAAAGCGGATTAAAGCCCGTTAATGTTTGGCGCATTAAATTTCCACGGCGGAGTCTTTGCAATATCCCGCCAAACTGTAAGGCGCTGGTTATGCCCCTGGCTAAAGGTTTTCACCATTTTTTATTGTGCGCTACATTAAGTTTTGCTGCCGTACTGGCAGGTTGCAGCACAGCAACGCTAACACCGCCCGCCCCACCGGTTAGCGACTGGGTTAACAACTGTACCGACTGGGATAAGTGGGACAAAGCCGGGCCGCCGTATCAAATTTATGGCAACACTTACTATGTGGGTACCTGTGGCATCAGCGCCATTCTGATCACCGGTGCTAACGGCCATATTCTGATCGATGGCGCCACGACAGCCGGTGCAGAGGTCATCGCCACCAATATCCGCACGCTTGGCTTTTCACTGCGCGATGTCAAACTGCTGCTGCAAAGCCATGAGCACTTTGATCATGTTGCCGGTTTAGCAAAGCTGCAACAACTCAGCGGCGCAAAGCTTTTGGCATCAGCTGCAGCAGCGCCGGTGTTAAGCAGCGGCGTGGTAGATGCCGCCGATCCGCAAGCCGGCATGCACCAGCCATTTCCGGCCGCCAGGGTGGATGGTTTGGTTAGAGAAGGCCAGGCAGTTACCCTGGGCCAGCTAAGCCTGATGCCGGTGGCAACGCCCGGGCATACCCCTGGCGCATTAAGCTGGCAGTGGACCAGTTGTGAAGCGCAGCAGTGTCAGGTGTTGGTGTATGCCGACAGTTTATCGCCGGTTAGCAGCGACAGTTATCGCTTCAGCCAGCATCTTAGTTACTTAAAAGCCTACCGCGCCGGGTTGGATAAACTGGCGGAGCTTGAGTGCCAAATTCTGCTTACACCCCACCCGTCGGCCAGTGATATGCGCACGCGGCTACAAAGCAGCGAGGGTTTAACCGATGCCAACGGTTGTGTGCTTTATTCACAGGCAGTAAAGCAGCGGCTGCAAAAGCGTTTAACAGAAGAAACAGCACAGTAAGGTCGTAGCTACGAGCCCATATTCGTTATCTTGTAGCAATTTATGTTGCTGCAACAAACAATATTACTTGCAATAAATAGCGGCGGGATTCAGATGCCACAGCGCTACAGCAGATCGAATGGCCTTCGTCCCATCAGCGCCAATAACTCAGGGCTGAAAATCCTGAGTTTCCAGATACAGTTGTTGTACCTTTATGCCTTGTTGCTGAATCAAGCCAGGTATCTGCTCTGGCGTGCTTTGGCTAAACTGCAGAACCGGCGGTAACGCAGATACCTTAAGAATATGATCGTAGCCCGGCGCCGCACCAATCTGATGCAGCAAAAACATTTGGCCATGGTGGCTAAATGCTGCATAGCTGCCATTGTCAGCAAGCTTATTTACATCTGGCAGCCGGCGTTGGTATAGCTGACGGCTAAATGTCACGGCAATACCACTTAACCAGCGCTCGCCGCCACGTTCAAAATGGCCCCGGTAAATGTCGGCATTAACGGTAAATACGCTGGCATTAATCAGCCGGCGCAAATCAAAATCGGCCGGTAATAATGTCAGCAATTTGTTCTGCTGTAGCGCGGCCAGCACAGCATGCTGAATATCGGCTGGTAGCGTCACTTCATACACCAGTTGGTAGTCGTGTGGCGGTCGGTACAGCGGTAAATGTGATACCAGCAGGCTGTCATTAGCAGCAAAAAGTACCATGCCGTGGCTGCCGGTATAATCATGCTGGTGCGGCGTTTGCGCCGCCTGCAGTGAAGGCAGGCAGAGCAACAATATCCATAGTAATTTTTTCAACGTGTCATCCGTATGGTAGTCACTGAAGCTGGCAGCTATGCTAAATCAGGCCGGCCGGCTTATCCAGTGCAAGTTGCAGTGTGACCAGGCTGGTATCCGAATAAAAGATCAATGTCACTATCGATTTGAATAAGAGGCCGTTATGACATCTATTGCATCACGTATTGGTTTTGCCATGCTGGCGGTATCGCTACTATTTACGCCTTTTGCAGCTAAAGTACTGGCGGCAGACACTATTAACCTGTCAGTAGCATCAACCTGGGGAGAGCCGGAGTTCAGCAGGTACGAGGCGCTGAATCAAAGCAGCGAATGGCGATACTCGCGTGACAATGCCACCTTAATTATCACTAAGGCGCAGTGCCCAGAGTGCAAAGCCATATCGCAGCGGGATATTGCACAGCATAACCAAACAGACGCAACTGCCGTTATGCTGCAGCACAAAGCCGTCCCCGCTATGTTGCGCTTAAGCAGCAGCCCGAAAGGGCAACTACTGCGCACCTTTCAGCTAAACAGCAGCGGTATGCATTATCAGTTTCAGCTGGGCATAAATAACACTATGCCGGTGGCAGAAAGCTTCGCGTTGGAACAAGAGTTTTTGGCGATGATTAACAGCTTTACAGTGGATTAAGCCAGAGCACTCCCACTCGCGATAAAAACTAAGGATAATTGGGGCGCAGACAAAAAATAAGTCCGAATTTCAGCTATTTAATTTTTATCTGACCCCATTTATCAATGACTGCAACATTAAATAACACCCCGGAAGCCAATATGGTTGCCAGACTCAAAAAGGTAGGTAGTTTATGAAGATGTTTTTGCTATTAGCGACAATGCTTTACAGCATAACTGTTGCTGCCTTTGATATTACTGAAAACAAGTTTGCTACCCCTGATCCGACAGCCTTGTGTACAAGCAACGAAGTAATGTTTGGTGGCGCTTCTGTTATCTACGCCGATTGCGATAAAGACATTGAAAGCATTGTTGTCAGCAAAATTGATAGCGGTCACAGCTTTGGCGACTTGCGGCAATTTGTTAGCCAATATCAGCCGGATGGTAGCTTTACCGACTATGACATTGCGGATGTATTGTTTGACGGCACTATAGTGGCAATAACTCCGTTTGACAAAAATATGCAAGTCGCCAGCAACGGTAAAGCATTACGCTTTTGCCTGGCAGATCGCACTGTTTACCTGGTCAGAAACGACAGTAACTGGGCATCCATTACGGTATTGTCTAAATAGCGAATAAAACACTGAGAACCTGGCTTCGCCAAAAGCTTCCGTTTTAAAATCAATGTCACTGACCCTACTGATTTCGATACATCGCAACCACCAAGTGCGACAGTTATAGGTTTGCAGGGATGAAAAGATACGCGCACTTAACCGTGCGCGCGGGTTTGGCTACGCTGTTGACTCCGAGAGGCTAATGGGTGACCCTATTGATTCTCAGTAAGTTCGTAGCTAACGCCCATATACCCTTTTTCAGCTTATGAGATGTTTAAACAATGGCCAAATCGAAGAAATTTGCTGATTTTATAAATGATAACGGAGAGTACGAACGCGTCAGCATTTGGAAAGTACGCAAAAAAGAACAGCAAGCACCTGGTCAATGGAATGTCGCTAAATACTATAGCACGCACCGGCTTGAAGAAAACAAATTGAGGATGACACCCTCGCATACTTACAACAAAAGATTGAACCGCAATACTCACTTCTTTAAGTATTTAGCGGGGCAGATCGAAAACGACAATAAGGGTGGCGATGGTGGAGAGTCTATGACACATATGGCATACAAAGATGCCATAAGCAGGCTTAAGAGAACAAAGCTGGTATTTAGTCACCGAAAACTATCTTTTGACATCGAAATAACCAAAGCAGAGTTAGAAAAAACCATCTTGCTGAACGGTAGAAAATTCCGACTAGATGTTTATATTGAGTTCACTTCTGAGCATGAATATTGTTTGAAGTGGAATGGCCGCATGGGTATTGAAGTCTGTCGTTCCAACTCGCTACATCTTGAGAAAATTGAGGGACTGGAAACGCTCGGTATCCCTGTAGTACAAATAAGGACGCACTCAAAGTTTGAATTTAATGAAGAGGAGCATGAAGACGACGAAGATCAGTACAACCAGCATGTAGATTATCTTGTTAAACGCTTTACACAGGAATTACGCGGCATGATTTATGTTGATCCACAGTCAGTAGAGTATCTGCAGCAATGTCTTGCTAGGAAAGACCAAGAAATTACATCGCTGAATGAAAAGTTTAACGGTTTACGGGACAAAGCTAACGAGATTGTGAAAGATAAATTAGCTGTTATTCAGCAGCAAGTCCAACAGATTGCAGACCTCAATGCAAAGATTGCAACGCAAAACTCGCAACTCAAACAGCTGAGCCAAAGTAACACCAAGTTGAAACAAGCAACTGATGAACAGCACGACCTGTTACTTAGCGCGTTGGATGCCGGTTTTTTTTCTGTGCGGAAGTTGAAGGCGAAAATACGGAAATATCTAAGCTTAGGCTTACCAAATAAGCACTAAATTATCCTTACTGTACATAAATTTTTGTAATATGCCTGATGTTAAAGTTTGCAAGGCATCTGATAAAAAACCGCCTTAAAGGCGGCTTTTATTATGACTTAGTAGCACAACGTTAATTAACGTTTTTGACATTTGCAATGAGGAATAACAAAAACCTTAGCCTTTTTAGGATAGCGGATTTTGCCGCCAACCTTTATATATGCAGCAAAGGTTATCTCACAAGCGTTACCACATTTACGACATGTTCCAGTCTTCATGGGGATTCTCCTGTTGTTGTACGCAATGCTTAAACCCACAAACATTTGCGAATTGCCCGGAGAACCGCTAAACTTACGTCGCTTGTTACGAAAGTGTAGTGGTTGGGTTACCTCCATACACACCGGTTGATGCGTCAACATCAGCCGCCCTAAGCCCTGATTCGTCAGGGCTTTTTAATAAAATTCAAAAGCTAACTGTTTCGTTTCATACCCTAAAAACTCCAATGCGTATTCAGCAAAAGCATCTGCTTGCCATTCAGTATCTTCGGCATATGTTGGTGGAGTTTTTGAGTAGTGCAGCGCTGCTTGGTGACCGAGTATCAGATGCCCAATTTCGTGCATCACTACGAAAAGTGCAGTTCGATCGCCTGCGCATGCATCAAAATATATAGATTCTGGAATGCTAATGGTACGGGTTGTAGGATCGAAATGACCGGATATTGAGCCGTAAGTCATTTCATTCCACTCATCATCAGCAACTGTATTTAGGGTAATACCGTAAATACTTAACTCTTCTAAATTTTGGTCGTATCGTTTTTTACGACTTTTTTTAGGTTTAAAATTTAAGAAACTACAGAAGCCAATAGCATTGGTTCTAATAACCTCTTCAGGGATTGCAGCTACGCGCTGACCTCTTAGTTGATACATTCGTGCTATTTCCTTCTTGTTTATTAATGTGTTCCAGTAAATTAGCAAACTGCTTAAGCTGTTCTGGAGTCCACTGTGATTTAGCAAAGCCTGCTACCAGCATTTTTTGCTGATGGGTTAAACCTTCAACCGGAACTATGTCGTTAGCTGCGTTAGCTAATTCTTGTAAGTTAGCCAAGTCCAAACCTTTTTCTGCAAAAAATGAATAGATTGCATCGACCCATTTTTGAGCAATTTTTTTGCTTCCTGTCTCCATAGCGCTCAGGAACGCGGGCGTCGTGCGTAATGCTGCAGCCATTGTCATTAGGGTTTGATCTGTATCAATTCTGGCTTTTCTTACTTCTTTACCAAACTCTGTAAGTGCCATTACCATTTCTCCGATTTATGAAACAAGGAACTCATGTTTGCAGCTACAACCGCTGCTTTTCTTGTCGTAGGCGACCTCAATCCGTATGGTCACGAATCGAATAATAGTCTCGCAGAAGATCTTTTTCAACCAATTTAGTTAAATTTTTTACTTAAGTCAGTTATGCGCATATTTCTACTTAACTCTCTTACACCATATAGCATTAGACATCCTGCAGTTAGTGACAATAGACGGTGAAAAAGTTGAAACAAAAACTAAGCATGTATTATTCGTATGAAATATTAAGGCCAGATAAAAATTAACCCTGATACCTCAGCCTAATTTAGTTTTACTCTGACTCTATTGGTGTTAACAGCCAACCACTCTCGCTGGCCTGGCACTTTCGTTTTAACCCACCGGGCACGTCGAGCTTTTCCAGACAGTTAAGGCTATAAACCTTGCTGTAGAGTGTATGCATCTCAGCGCTATCAACAGAAAACGGCGGGCCAGGCAGTTGCGTTTGATCGTACTCAAAGCAAATAACCAGTTGCGGCGCATTTTCGCTGATAGTTACAAGGTGCTGTGCATAACGCTGTCGCATAGCGTTGGGCAAGGCTACCAGCGCGGCGCGGTCGTATATGGCGGCAACCGGGCCGAGGGTGTGTTTTGATAACTGAAAAATATCGCCGACAAACACCTGCAACTTGTCGGCATGATAATGCTGCAAGGTACCCGCACTGCTAACAACAGGCGTTAACCCCAGTTCAGCAAACAGCTCTTGCACCGCCATTTCGCTTAACTCGGCGCCAATAACCTGATGCCCTTGCGCCAGTAGCCAATGTATATCGAGGCTTTTACCACATAGCGGTAAAAAAACCGTGGCACCGGGTTCGATGGCCAGTTGGTTAAACCAGCTTACCAGTAATGGGTTGGCCGCGGCCTGATGAAAGGCTATTTCTCTTTTTTGCCATTTTTCCTGCCAGAACTCCGGGTTCACATGCTCTCCTTTTACGTTGCCGCTAACGGCTTACAGTATCTGCCGTTTGGCATTAATCAGCTTTAATAACTCCACCGTGGCGGTGGCGTCTGCCAGTGCGCGGTGGTGGTTGGTAAGTTTAATGTCGAACTCTGCGCACAGCTTGCCCAGACTGTAAGATGCCAGGCTGGGATAATAGCGGCGCATATTCACTACCGTGCACAGCTGCGGCATATCAAAGAGGATTTCACAGCGGGCAAACTCACTGCGGATAAAGCCGTAATCGAACTTGGCGTTATGGGCAACAAATACCGCGCCTTGTAAAAACTCGCTTAGCTGTGTAGCTATATCAGCAAATTTGGGCGCGCCGGCTACCATGGCGTTGCTGATACCGGTTAAGCGGCTGATAAAGGACGGAATATGCCGCTCAGGGTTTATTAGTGTGTTAAAGGTATCCAGCACTTCATCAGCCTGCAGTTTAACTGCGCCGATTTCAGTAATGCGATCAGTACCCGCTTTGCCGCCGGTGGTTTCCACGTCCAGCACCACGTATAACCGATTCGGATCGACTATCCATTGCAGTTTTTCTATCCGCGCGCTAAAACCGGCGTTATTAAGCGCTAACAGCCGCGCTAACTGATGGCGCTGTATTTTATCGCCCGGCGCCTTTACTTCAATAAATTGCAGTTGCTGATCTTTAATTAACAGCAGATCCGGGTAACCGCTGCTATGGCGGTTAAAATCCTGCGCCATGGCGCGTAATATCGGCGCTAAGCTGCTTCTCCCGTCCACTTTGGGCGCATGTTGCAATAGCGGCAGTAACTGCTGTGCCAAATCGCTGTGCCAGTAAAACAGGCTGTTGGCTTTGCCGTAATGCGCGGTTAACGCGGCCAGTAAGGTGGCGCTGGCACCCGGCGCGGCCAGTTGCTCTAACTTGTGCTCTATCTCTGCCTGAAACTGCTGATAAAAGCCGCCGCTGGCCAGGTTACGTGGCCGGCGCTCAAACGGGTTATGCAGCGCACTGTCATTGTGCTCGAATAATTCATGCCAGAACCACAGGCCAAATAACGCCAACCACAGGTTATTCTCGGCGTGAAACACCGTATACCCCTGCGCCGCATAATGCGCCATTAAGCCCTGCTCGGCCTTGCCTAAATACAGCTCGTCAATGCCCACCTGCGGCGCGTCGTGCAGCAATTGCGTAAGCTGCGAACGTTTGCGGCCAGTGGTGGACTCTCCAAATTTGCGCCGGTAAAAATATTCAGCAAACAGCCATTCTTCGTCACAGCCCGGGTCATCTAACAGCTGCTGTAAATACTGCCGGCACCGTTGCTCGTCGCCGGTTTGGGCGTAAAGCCTGGCTAAACGTTCACTGGCCGGAAAGCCATTACTGTGCTGATAAAAGGCGATGGCCAAATCATTAAGCTTGTATTGTTCGGCCAGCTTACCCAGGCTGTAACAGCGCTCGCTGCGTTTAAGCAGTAAGGCGTTATCTTCTGTTTGCGGCCAGCCAGTGACCTGCTCCAGCCATGGCGTTAGCAACGCTGCGGTATTATCCGGCTGCTTTTTCAGCTGCTTGCCCAGTTCAATAATCGCCGGTTTGGCTTTAGCTAACTGATACGCCAGTTGCGCCTGCGCCGCTTCGGTAAAACGCGGGCGAAATTGCTGCTTAAATTGGCCGGTTTGCCGAATGCCTAAGTCACGCAAAGTAAACAGCGATAAATTGGCCTCGATACGACCAAAATAGAGGAAGTAAATATAGTTAAGTGCATCCTGGCGGCGCAGCGCGACATAGCGCTGCGGCAGCTTGCTAATAAGTGCCAGCCAGTTAACCGGCAGCTTTAGCGCCGCGCCCAGCAGCTGCGGTTTGGTGTGGCTTTTTTTTGCGCCGGTGATGTCTGGCAGCTCTGCTTGCGCCAGCTGCAGTAATTGCCACAGCGTGTCTTTGGTTAGCCGCAGCCAAAAATCAGCTAAATCGTCTGTGGTTAAGGCGGTAATAAAGCCGGCCCGGCTTAATTCGTCCAGCAGCGGCGCAGTGGCGCCAATTTCTGCATAATTAAGTTCAGTATCGGCAAATACGTTGCCTTTGCGGTTTAGCATGCGCACCAGCAGTTGCTGCGCGCTGTGGCTAAGCCGATAAAAATCGCTGATAAAGGCCGCACTATCGGCGTTTAACACCGCCTGATAATGCTGCCTGACAAACTGCAGCAGCTCGTCAAAGTGCTGCAGGTAGTAGTTGCTGTCGAGCTCCGGCCGTGGCTGAGACATCCGTCCGCCGTTACGCTATCACGGTGCTGATCAAATAACCGGTATAGCCGATAAACACCGCCAGTAATAAGCCGCCTTCTGCACGGTTAATGCGGCCCTGCTTTTTATAGCCGTAACCCATCACAAACACCGCCGCCGTTAATACCGCCATTAAGGTCCAGTCACGGGTTAATACCACTGCATCCACTGCCATTGGCTCTATCATGGCAGCGATACCTACTACCGCCAGCGTATTAAACAGGTTAGAGCCGATAATGTTACCCAGTGCGATATCATGCTCGCCCTTTTTAATGGCGATTAACGACGAAGCCAGCTCCGGCAGCGAGGTGCCGATAGCCACTACGGTTAAACCGATGACCAAATCACTGACGCCTAAGCCCTGCGCAATAAATACGGCGCCGTATACCAACATACGCGAGGCGATGATTAACAGCACCAGCCCCACCACTAACCAAATAATGGCTTGTTTTAACGTCATTTTTGGCTGACCGGCCAGGTCTTCCGTCATTTCAGTGGCCAGCGCATCCTGCGGGTTACGCATACCCTGCCAGACTGACCAGGCCATCAGTGCAAAAAACAGCCCCAGTAAACACCAGGCATCGAAGCTGTTGAGCTGATGGTCAAACAACAACCAACCGGCGAACAAGGTCACCAGCATTAAAATCGGCAGCTCTTTGCGCAGTACCTGCGAGTGCACGGCGATGGGGCTAAGCAGTGCCACCAAACCCAGAATAAGCGCAATATTGGTAATGTTAGAGCCGTAAGCATTACCCAGCGCCAGCGCCGGGTTACCATCGCTTGCGGCCATGGCCGACACCACCATTTCCGGGGCCGAGGTACCAAAACCAACAATGATCATCCCGATTAATAACGGCGGCATACCGGCATAACGCGCCGTTGCTGCTGCCCCATCGACAAAACGGTCGGCACTCCACACCAGCAGTGCCAAACCGGCAATTAACGCCACTACTGCTAATAACATTGCTATTTCCTTAACGCTGTTATGAATTGGGCGCAGCATAGCATGCGGCTAATTTGCCGCGAAGCGGCTGCACGGCGTTTTTGAAACTAAAGTTGAACCGGGTTAAGCTGCGCCAATCTTGCTGACGGAGCACCCTATGACCACCTTAATTATTATTTTAGCCCTGCTGTTTGCTGCGCTGTTTATTTTGGTAACCCTGGCAGAAAAATTCGGCAGCCGCGACCAGCAAAAAACGGCCAAACTAAGCCGCTATATTATTCCGCTGATGGTAGCGCTGGTGGCCGCTCAGGTAATTAAGTACGTGTTTTTCCCTGAACACGGTTAAGTAGCGTTACCAGTAGCGCCGGCAAAAAGGTCAGGCTGATAAGGGTAGAAAACAGCAAACCACACAGCACGATAATGCCGACACCGCGATACAGCTCGGTGCCCTCGCCCGGAATTAACACCAGCGGAGCCAGGCCGAAAATAGTGGTGCTGGTCGACATTAAAACCGGCCGTAACCTGGTAGAGACCGCCTGCATTACCGCGTCGGTTACCGCCAACTGGCCGCCGTGCAGATTACGCCGGCTTTGGTCGACAATTAATATCGGGTTATTCACCACAGTACCGAGCAAAATTAAAAAGCCCAGCATGGTGATCATATCAAACGGCTGGTGAAAGCCCCCCAGGCCAATCAGCCCCAATGCACTGCTGATGCCGTTTACCGTGGCCAGGCCAACCAAAGCGCCGGCCAGCCCCAGCGGCACCGTGGCCAGAATAAACAGCGGATAGCCCCAGTGGCTGAAAATGGCCACCAGCAACAGGTAAATTAATACGATGGCGATAGCAAAGTTACCGCCCAGCGCGGCTTTGGTTTCGTCCAGTTGATCCGAGGCTCCGGTAATATCCAGCGTAACATCGCCGGCTACTGCGCCATCGCGCTGCAACTGTGGTACCAGTTGCTGCTGCACTATGGCCACGGCAGTTTCCAGTGCCACCGAGCGCGGCGGAATAATATACAGCGTAACGGTACGACGGCCGTCGACGCGGCGCAGGGTGTCGCTGTCGGCCACTTCAACCAGCTCTGCCAGACTGTTAAGCGGCAGCACCGCCCCGCCGGGGGTTAATACCGGCGTTTGTGCCAGTCCGGCCAGGCTTTGCTGTGCACCGGCGTTGCTGAACAGAAAAATATCTACCTTGTCGTCGGCGATAAAAAACTCATCGACAAAGGCGCCGTCGCTGAGTGCCGATACGGCAAAGCCAAAATCAGCCGCGCTGAAATTAAGCTCGGCCAGGCGTTGCCAGCGCGGGCGGATCTCAACCAACGGCTGATCCAGCGACAACGACGCCGGCGCCGAATTTAACTGCGGATTATCAAACAGTTGGCCTGCTGCCACATAGGCAGCGTCAGCAGTGGCATACAGGTTGGCTAAATCGGGCCCGGAAATATCCAGTGCCACCGCGCGGGTACCACCATCATTGCTGCTGATAATAGAGCCGCGCGACGAAAACGCCCGCATGCCGGGATAACCGCGAAACAGCTGCGTTATCGCGTCCATCATAGCGCCAATGTCCTGTGGCCGCGTGGGCTCACTTAACACACGGATACGCCCCACCGACACGCTGAGCGAATAATACTTCAGCGATGGCATTGCCGTTTCGCCACGGTCAAACAAGGCCGGGTCAGCAGCGACCTGTGCAGTTAAATAGGCTTTGATTTCTTCAGCGATGCCGGCCATTTCCGACAGGTTGTAACCGGGCGGCGCTATCATCGAGGAAAACGCCTTGGGCTCTTCGCCTTCGGGTAAATATTCAGCCGGTGGCAGCAGATACCAGCCGGCGCCTAAGGTAGCCAATACAGTAATAACCAGGGTTGCCCGCCGCGTACTGCTGTTACTGATAATAGCCTGCACCAGGCGCAATATCCCGCCGGGCGCCGGATTTTGGCTGTTCTTGTGCATAACGGCGCCGGAGCCAAAGCCCAGTTTAGCTATGGCGGCCGGCACTACAAATACCGCCACCAGCATTGACGCGATAATGGCGGCAGCGATGGCAATAGCAATATCGGAGTACAATTGGCCGGCTTCCTGCTCAACAAACAATACCGGCATAAACACCAATACCGTGGTTAAGGTAGACGCCAATACCGCCGGCCAGACATCACGTACACCGGCAATAGCGCCTTCTATGCGGTCCAGGCCGCGACGGCGCGCCTGCTCGATGCTTTCCAGCACCACTATGGTGTTGTCTACTGTCATACCGATGGCAAAGGCAATGCCGGCCAGCGAGATAACGTTAATGGTACGGCCAAATGCCAGCAAGCCCAAAAACGCCGCTATGGTACAAACCGGCACGCCGATAACCCCCACCAGGGTGGCGCGGCCGGAGCGTAAAAACAAATACATCACCAGGGTGGCCAACGCAGCCCCCAGCGCCAGATTGGTCCAGACATTGGCGATAGAGTCCTCGACGTAGCGCACATCGTCACTGATCAAGGTCAGCTGCAGGCCATTGCCGGCCAACATATCCTGATTGACCTGTGCCACCACCTGCAGCATCTGCTGTTTAATGTCGATGACATTGGAGCCCGGTTCACGCCGCACCGACAAGCTCAGGGTGCGCTCGCCATCGGCAAACGCCAGCTCGCGTACTTCAAAATGGTCCAGCACCAAAGTGGCGACATCTTTCAGCCGCACCTGGTTATCGCCCTGCTGCGTCAGGATCAGGTTTTCCAGCTCGTCGATGCGATCAAAGCGGCCAACCATTCTGAGTAAATAGCGCCGTTTGCCGCTGTCGATATCGCCGGCCGAACTGTCACGGTTACGGGCGCGGATAGCATCGCGCACATCGGTAAGGCTGATGCCACGCTGGGCTAATTTTGCCGGGTCAATCAAGATTTGAATTTGTCGCTCGGCGCCGCCGCTAACACCCACTTCCGACACGCCCTGTACCCGCTCCATTCGCGGTCGCACATAGTCTTCGGCGTAATCGCGCAGCATATCCATATCCAGCTGCAGCGGGTTGCCTGGCAAGGGCATCAGGCGAAAATACATAAAAGCGTTGTTAGAGAACGAGCTGCTGAACAACCGCGGCTGGTCGACATTTTCCGGATAAGCCGGCACCTGGCTTAAGGCATTGCTAACGCGGATCAGCGCTTCGGTGACATCGACACCAAACGGAAATTCCAGTTCTATTTCTGCCGAACCGGTACCGGCGCGCGACACCATACGTTTTAAATTCGGTAAGGTGCGCAGGTAGCGCTCCTGCTCTATCAGAATTTCTTTTTCCACATCTTGCGGCGTCGCGCCCGGCCAGCCGGTTACCACGCTGATAGTGCGCACTTCCAAATCGGGGATCATCTGCACCGGAATGCGCAGCGCCGCCACTATGCCCAGCACGCAAATAATCAGTACCGTGACGGTAAGAATGGTACCGCGGCGAATGCCGGCTTCCAGCATGGCTTACTCCTTATTGCCGCGCGCGGCGCCGCTGTTGTCCGTCAGCACCCGCACCGGCTGGCCGTCGCGCAAAATTTCATTGCCGCGCACCACTACCGGTTGCTGTTTCGGTAAGCCGGATAAAATTTCTACGCCCTGTTCATTACTGCGGCCTGGCGTAACATTGTGCCGCCTGGCGATATTATCCTGCACGGTAAACACGCTGAAATTACCATCCGGGTGGCGCAGCAGTGCGTCCGGCGGTACTACCAGCGCCGTGGCATCGTCCCGTTCAAAGTACAGGGTTGCGCTGGCAGAGGTGCCCGGCAGCAGTGTTATGTCGCTGTCGGCAATGGCCAGCCTGGCCAGAAAACTGCGGGCCCCGGCGTCACCCACCGGTACCGTGGCCAGTAAGTTGGCGCTGAGCCTGGCCCCCGGCAGCAAGTCAGACTGCACCTCTATACGGCGCAGGGTTGCCAGCGCGGTAAAATACTCCTGCGGCACCTGCACATCCAGCAGCAGCGGGCTTAAACTAACCAGTTGCAATACCGGGGTACCCAATGCGATCCACTCGCCGACATCGGTATAGCGCCTGGCAATGACGCCGGCAAAAGGTGCGGTAAGGGTATGGCGCTGCAGTACTTCCTGCTGCTGTTGCATGGCGGCCTGCGCCTGTTGCACTGCCGCTTCAGCTTGGGCCAGTGCCGCACGGCGCAGCGCCAGCTCCGTTGGCGGAAATAGTTGCTGTTGAATAAGTTGTTCGGCTTCACCCACCAGCCGCTGTTGTTCATTTTGCAGCACCTGAGCCGCGCTCAGGGCCGCCTTACGCTGGGCTAACTCGTGCTGCGCCAGCGCCGTGTCAAGTTGCAGTAGCGGTTGGCCTTTGCTTACCGTGCTGCCGGCATCAACCAGCAGCGCTGACACTAAGCCGGCGGTGCGGCTGGATAAGCCGGCGTCCTGCTGCGCAGTTAAACTGCCGCTTAGCCGCAGTTGTTGCGACAGGCCTTTCTCTTCCGGCAGGCTGACTCTTACCGGTGCGGCTTCCTGTGCCTGCAACACCATGGCGACCATACTGCATGCTAACGCTGTTGCTATCCGCCAACGCATAACCTTTCCCTAACTAAATAAGAACTGTTCTTGTTAAGCTACAGAGTATGGCGCAAAGCCGGCTTCAGATCACTTTTTTCTGCGTTGTTACCAGCTTAGCGGGTTCAGCCGGTAAAAACGGCTGAGCTGCTGATACAGTTGCGGGTGCAAATTGGCGAGTGGCTGTGGTTGCTCAAAAAACACTTCGCTGACAACAGCAAAAAACTCGGCCGGGTTAGTGGCGCCGTAGTGATCAAACAAACTGCTTTGGCCACTTTGCGCCTGCAGCTGCAAACGGCGGAATTCCTCTGCCATTATGCCGGACCACTGTTGATAGTCGCTGCTGCGTTCCAGCAACGGTGCGCCGTTGGCAATGCCTTTTTCCTGATCCAACTGATGCGCAAACTCATGGATCACCACATTGCGGCCATCAGCAGGGTTAGCCGCGCCGTCCAGCGTATCGGCCCAGCTTAAAATAACCTTACCAAGGCCCCACGACTCACCCGACAGCACCCGGCGCTGCTCGTGCATCACACCGGCTGCATCGGCCTGGCTGCCGCTGACAATAAACGCGGCCGGATACAGCAGAATTTGCTGTAGTTTCGGGTAGTAATAATCAGGCCGGTTCAGCAGTAACAGACACGCCTGAGCGGCTATGGTCACGCGCATTTCATCGGTTACCGCTAAACCATCGCAGCCAATAAACTGCTTTTCGGCGACAAACACCTGAATATGCTTTTTCAGCTGCAGCTGCAAATCGGCCGGTAATACTCGAAAATATGGCAACCGGCGCTTTAATATGTCGCGCCATGCTGCCGGGAAGGCTTTTGCCATGATCTGCCGGCGCTTATAACGTTGCCGGATTGGCATAAACAACACCAGCGCGATGATCGCTGCGCCCAGTAACAGGGTAATAAAGATAGCCAAGCTTCACCTCAGGCGTTAAGCGCAGTATGCTGCCAACAGTATGATTTGAACTTAATGCGGTGCCGGCGGGCGTTTTTCAAGCGCTGAGGCCTTGGCCGCGCTGTGCCACAGAACTTTGTGCCGGCAACAGCCTCTAACGGCGGTAATCAATAAAGGATCTGCAATGTTTCAGTTATTTAAAACGCTATTGGATAAAGTAAACGACGGCTTGGCCCCCGCAGCAGCCGGGCAAAACCGTTATGGCCTGAACGACGCCGAGCTGGCTTGCGTATCACTGATGCTGATGGTGGCACATGCCGATTTTGCCGGCAGTGATGCGGAATTAGCGCTGGCACAGCAGTATGTAAAAAGGGAATTTGCGTTAACAGATGCTGACGCCAAAGCGGTAGTAGCGCTGGCGGAAAAGCAGGCAACAGAGGCTATATCACTGCATGAGTTTACCGCTCAGTTAAAGCAGCTGAGTTACGACGCCAGATTGACGCTGCTGGACAGTTTATGGCAACAAGCCTATGCCGATGGCGTACTGGACCCGAACGAAGAGGCCATGCTGCGCAAAATTGCTGATTTACTGTTTATCCGCCACAGTGACTATATTCAGGCCAAACTGGCGGTGTGTGGATAGCATTACTAACCAACATAACATTGCTACCCGACGACGAGCCGGCTTGCCCTAAACCAACCGTTGAAGGCATGGATGCCTGAATCGAGCCTATAGGGACATATTTACGGCGTGTTGGTGTGGGCAAACCGGTTCGTCAGACTTGACAGTTTGCATCAGGTTAATCTTCGCGCTTATGCAACACTTCGCCTTCAATCACACTGCGCGGCTGCTCTGTGCCGGGTTGGCTACTGGCACCGGCTTGCTGGCGTTGTTGCCAGGCTTTAACTTTGGCGCGGTGACGAAACAGCAGGATGGGAATTAAAATCCAGCTTAGCAGCAGCATAAACACCAAAATAGCCGCACCGGCCAGCAGCATCAGCCCCAGAATTAACCATGCCAGCAGGCGCTGCAGCGGCCCGGCATTTTGCCGTCTGGCAAAATGTTGTTGCCACTGACTACTTTGCTGTTTAAATGATGAAAACATAACTACCTCAATTCAGATACTGTGCTATTAGTCTGGGCTGACATGGCTAAGTTCAAGCTTTAGCCAAAGTTATATTCCATGCTGCTATACTTTAGCGGTGTTTTATCCGGTGCAGCCCTTTATGCTTACGATACTGATACTCAGTAGTGCCTTAACGTTTTTGCAAACATCCGGATTACAAACATCCGCCCGGGAACCGCTGCTGCTTGGTACCAGCATTCCCGCCACGACAAACAGTACCAGCCACCAACAAATACAATGCATTATGCAGCAGAAGCAACAAGCTTATCAGCTGCTGTCGATGCCATGGCGCCGCGCGAAGCAAGAAGTAAAAATGGGCCGCATTGACGGCTATTTTACTGCGATGCCAACTGATGATATGCAGAATTATGCCCAATTGTCGGCACCGCTGTTTCTGGAAAACTGGTATTGGTTTTGGCATCAGCGCCACGCCGGCCCCCGCAGCCAAACCAAAATACGTTACGGTGCTATCCTCGGCAGCCATCAGGCTGATTGGTTTAACGCAAAAAATTACAAATTAGAGCTGGAGGTCGGTGATATTGCCCAGTTAGTGCAACTGCTGGCAATAGGCCGTATTGACGTTATATTGGCTGACCTGGACGATTTTAACCATGCCATACAGCGCTTAAAGCTACAGCCGGAGCACTACCGTCAGGCGTTTTTACAATATGTGCCGCTGGGGGTGTACTTCTCTGCAGCACGCTTGGAGCAGCAACCGGACTTTATGCCGCAATTTAACGCCGGCGTGCATTTATGTGCCTCTGCCCCTTTTGCGCTGGCAGAAACAGAGCAACAACTGATTGTGGCGCAGCTGCTGGACGCCGGCAGTGAG
This sequence comes from Rheinheimera lutimaris, assembly GCF_013283795.1. GTDB lineage: Bacteria > Pseudomonadota > Gammaproteobacteria > Enterobacterales > Alteromonadaceae > Alishewanella > Alishewanella lutimaris. The sequence continues at coordinate 77,203 of NZ_JABSOD010000012.1, read as the reverse complement.
CTGGCCCGCGACCGCCTGCTGATCAACGCGGTACAACAACAAAACCGGCTACAACTGCCACTGGCTGATATTCTGCAGCGCGATACGCTGTGGCAACAACAGCTGCCTAACGACCTGAGCAACGCCGTACTGCACTCTGCCGCTGCCGAACGCCTGCGTAACTGGCAAGCCAACAACCAGCCGCTTATCACCGAAGTAATATTGATGGATAACCGTGGTGCCAATGTCGCTGTCAGCGATATAACCACCGACTATTGGCAAGGCGATGAAACACCGTTTCTCGGTATCTTTAACCAACAACATGACTATTTTATTGACGTAGTAGAATATGACCAGTCAAGCCAGCGCTTTCAGGTAAAACTAAGCCTGCCGCTCAGCGATAACAGCGGGCAACATATAGGCGCACTCAGCATCGGTATTGACGTTGAGCGCGCCCTGACCCGCGATTGATTATTCGGTTTTGTTGCTCAGAGCCCAGCGCACTATGTCGCCCCAGGACGGCTCTTTACCGTACATTTGCATACCACGCAGAAAAACGCGGCCGGCAACACGGCGCATCCAATATACTGTCGCCAACAGCAGCAGTAATGACAGCAACGGTTGCCACCACGGCACCGTTACCATCGCCATTTTTACCGGCATGGCGGCAAAGGATGTTAACGGCACAAAGCTGAGCAATGTCATGCCCCAACCGGCAGGGCTGTCGATCACCATAAAGGTAAACACCATAGGCAACCAGGTAATCATCATTACCGCACTTTTGCCGCTGTTGTTCGGATCGTCTATTGAGGCGGCTATCGCACCCATAAAGCTGGCACACAATACCACGCCCAGCAGCGCAAACGGCACCAGCCACAGCACTACGCCGATGTTAAGCCAACTTAAATCAATGGCTTTTTCAGCAAATAAGCTGACCACCGCAAAAGCCAGCAGCATCACCAAACCTGAGGTGATCATGGCTTTAAGTGCGCTGAAGCTATGCCCCAACACCTTACCGTCCATCCATTGCTGCGGGGTTACTATGGCGTACAGCTGCTCGGTAACCCGTTGTTGTTTCTCGCCGGTAATACTTACCAGCACCTGACCAAAGGCTGTACTTAAACCGACAAACAACAAAATAAGCGCACCCAGCGCAATCATTTTCTCCGGCGTATCTTTGCCTTTGTAACTCTGATCCAGATAACGTGTACTGATGCTGACAGGTTGTTCCAGCTGGCTTAACTGAGTGGCACTGAGGCCCATTTTCTCTGCCGACAGCTGGCGGTAATGTTGCTGCAATACCGCCTCTAACTGTGCCAGCCACTTTTTGCCGGTAAGGGTATGTACTACCAGTTCGCCCTGCTCTTCACTGATCACCGCATGCCAGGAGCTGTCACTGCGCATTTGCGCCAATTGAGCCTCAAAGCCAATGCCGGGGCGCTGAAACTGAAATTGCTCTGTATTAACAATCTGCAGTTGTGCCGGCACAGCAATACGATATTGTTGCCGGCTTTCGTCGGTAAAAAAGCTCCATAATGCCACAGCGGCCATTACGCCCAGCATCAGCAAATACGACACCAGCTGTTGCTTCCACTTAAAAAAACGCAGAAATTCCCATTTAGCTACAATTAAACTCTGTCGCGATATCATGCCGCCACCTCCGGTTTGTGCTTCGCCATAGCAGCCAGATACAGCTGGTGTAAGTCCGGCGTTTGCATTTCAATCAGCGTCAGTTCTGCGTGTTGCAGCAATTGTTTCAGGCAATCCGACACACTGACGTCACCGGCGAGGGTAAGTAAGAAATGTTGCGCCTGCAGCGGTTCGACACTCAGTACCCCATGCAGCTGTTGCAGCTGCTCAGCGGTTACCGCGCTTGCAGTGGCTATTTTCATCCGTTGCTGCTGTTGGCTTTGTTGTTGAATATGCTGCAGGGTACCGGCCAACACTACTCTGCCTTGTGCCATCAGCAACATATGGTCGGCCAGCTTTTCGACCATCGCCATCTGGTGAGCGCTTAAAATAACCGTCATACCTTTGGCTTTCAGTTGCTTTAAAAATACCACCACTTTTTCCTGATTAATCGGATCGAGGCCGGAAAACGGCTCATCCAGAATAACCAATGCCGGCTGGTGCAATACCGCAGCAATTAACTGTACTTTTTGCTGGTTGCCTTTGGACAGTTGCTTTAAGTCTTCGTGCCGCCGCTCTGTCAGCTCAAAAACGTCCAGCCAGTAGTCCATTTCTGTCAGCGCTTTGCTTTTCGTTAAACCATGCAGCTGTGCCAGATACAGCAGGTTTTTCTCGATACTTTTATCCGGATACAGGCCGCGGTCTTCCGGCAGATAGCCGAGAAAGCGCCGCGGTACATGGTCAAAATGCTGATCCTGATAACTGATCATAATGCTGCCGCTGTCGGGCTGTGTCATGCCCACCAGCATACGGATGATGGACGATTTACCGGCGCCGTTCGGCCCCAGCAAGGCAAAAATTTCGCCACTGTTGATTTGAAAACTGACCTGCTTAACTGCCTGCACGCTGGCGTAAGCTTTACTTATTGCGGTAACAATTAACTGCATTATTGCTTCCTGCTTATTAACCTGCTGTTATCTTAATTTTGCAGTTTATCATTGGTAAAAGCGCTAACGCCAACGGCAAAGTGTGAGCAAATATGTAACCACGCAGCTTAGTAACTTTTACCAAACGACAGATACACCGCATCGGAATACTCTGTGGGCCCCTGTTCGGCCATACCAACGCCGAAATACAGCGGCCCCAGTGGTGTATCCCAGCCCAGAAACACACTGCCGGCCCACAGCCAGTCGGTGGCGTCGGCGCCGCCGGAAGCACCAAACACATCTTTACGTACACGGCCGCGTTCCAGCGAAGTGCCAAAATACAGCGGCGCATTAATAAACGAAATGCTCTGCTCGTTTAGCCGGTACAAATACACCAGGCTGCCAAACTGGATTTGGCTGCCAAACAGCGACTCTGCCGGATAACCGGATAAGTTTAGAAAACCGCCAAGACTGAATTGCTCCAGCGCAAAGCCGCTGTCATCTTCCGGGTTGTAATGATCAAAGCGCCAGCGCGTGCGCAGGGTATGTTGCTGCCAGCTTTTAGCAGCCAGTAACTCAGTGCTGCTGGCGGTACTGTTCAGCCGTGTGCCCGGCACCTTATCGGTTAAAAAGCGGTAACTGCTGGCTAAACGGATACCGCGGGTGGGGAAGCTGCGGCTGTTTAAGGTATCCCAAATCAGTTCTGCCTGTGGCCCGCTGCGGCGGTAATCTATTTTTGCTGTCATCAGCTGTGCGGCATACACCGCCGGTAGCTGATATTCACCGTCACGCCACAGCCAACCAAACTGTAACCGCGCATGATCAGAAATATTCCAGCCGCCACTGAGCTGAAAAGCATGTTCGATATTTTTCAACTCGCCGGCCGACAGCTGTAATTCATCCTGTAAACCTTGTATATCGCGCCGGTGCACAAAACTGCCACTGGTATACAGGCCGCTGTTCGCCAGTGGCCAATACAGCTCTGTCGATAGATATTTATTGCTGCCCAGCGCTAATTCAGAATGCCATTCAGCGCCCCAGGGCGACAGGTTGGTGCGGGTGTAAGCTGCCGCCAGTTGGTACTGGTGGTTGTTGCGAAAATCATCTTCAAACATCAGCCGGAAATTCAAATAACCCGGCCCCCAGCTTTTTTCTTCCGCTTTGACGCTCAGCAAAGTACTGCCGTCTTCTGTTACGCTCAATTGCTGGCTGACCCGTTCAAAGGTGTCCAGGCCATATAATTGACGCAAGCCACGGCGAATACTGCGCTCGGTGTATAAATCACCGGGTTTTAACTCCAGCCGGTCAAACAGCAGCTGATCTGCCAACCGCGAATTATTTTGCAGTTGCAGCCGGTCAATGGCGATTGCCGGTGTGGCGGTCTGCTCAAACCTGGCAAACCAGGCGCTGTACACTTTATGCGGCTGACTGAAATCGGCCAGTGCCTGCACAAAACGAATAGCACTTTGCCGGCCCGACGCCACCGCAACGTCAATGCGATCAAAATCCAGCGTGCCGATATCCACCAAATCCGGCTGTAACAACAGGTCTCTGTCGCTCAGTAATTGTAACTGCTGCTGCAGTCCGGCACGCACCAAAAAGCCGGTAAGTTGCTCAGTAACACTGAACGCCGATTCCAATTGTTCACGCCGCAACAGTGGGGAGTCGATACTGACCGCAATGATACGGTCGACCCCAAGTTGGCGGGCTACGCTTATCGGCAGGTTATTGACTACGCCACCGTCAACCAATAACTTGCCATCAACTTCCAGCGGCCGCACTACCCCGGGGATGGTCATCGACGCCTGCACAGCCTGTACCAGGCTGCCATTGCTGAGCACCACTTCCTGCTGTGTCAGTAAATCAGTTGCTACCGCACGAAACGGTACCGGTAAGTCATCAAAATGTTTCAGATCGGCATAGATACCAAAGGTGCCGTGTAAAATCTCAGCCAACGCCTGGCCGTTTAAAATACCCTTGGGCAGCTTTACACCATTGTCTGAAACACCAAGATCGGTATGCAGCGGAAAATCATCACTGATTTGCTTGCGTCGCAGCGGCATTTCATCGCGATATACGCGGTCACGAAAGCCACTCGCCCACGGCGTGCGCTCAAGCCGCTGTGCAATTTGCTCTGCGCTGTGGCCGCTGGCATACAAGCCGCCGATAAAAGCGCCGATACTGGTACCTACCACCAGATCGACAGGAATTTGCTGGCGCTCCAACTGTTCAATTACGCCCAAATGCGCTCCGCCACGCGCGCCACCACCGCCCAGCACCAGCGCAACACAATCACGTTGTTGTGCCCGTGCCTGGCGACATACGTCGGTATCTGTGGCTAAAGCGGTAAAGCTGCATAATAACGCGCCCGCCAGCAAGGTCGGGCTAATCCCTGTCTTCATTTACTGTCAGTCCATCTCATTGCGTGGTGGTTAGTGTTCAATTCTATTTGAGCCTGCCACAGGTTATTGCTATTGTTAACCGAATATTCCAGCCCGGTACTCAGTATTATGCCTGTTTCTTTGCACCTTGCACTGTTGTTATGCGGTGTCTGACCGATGCCATTTAAGTCGTTACGCAGCAAACTGATATTTATTCTGCTGTTATTATTAAGCTTGCTGGCGGTTGCCACCGGCTTTGCCACGTTAACAACACTGAAACACGACAGTGAACTGCAGGCACGCCACATGCTGAACGTGTCCACCAAGGTGTTACGTCAGGCGCTGGATACCCGTGCAGATCAACTGAGCAACAGTGTGCGTATTCTGGCTGCTGATTTTGGTTTTCGCCGCGCGGTAGCAACGGCTGAGCAGGAAACTATTGCCTCGGTGCTGGACAATCACGGTAACCGCATTAACGCCAGCCTGATGCTGCTTTTGGCGCCGGACGGCGCTTTACTGGCCAGTTCAGACGCGGAGCTTAATATCAGCGATATCGCACCGCTGTTTCAGCAAACAGCCACCAATGACAGCACAGTAGCCGACATTATCAGCCTGAACGGCAAACCGTTTCAGTTGGTACTGGCACCGGTTAAAGCACCAAACCTGATTGCCTGGGTTGGTATGGGCTTTCCACTGGACGGCCCGCTGGCACAACAAATAAAAGGTGTCACCGGACTGGACATCAGTTTTACCGCCATGCAAAACGGCCAGCACCGTATCGGCAATTCCACGCTGGAATCATCACATCAGCAGCAACTACCCGACATACTCAGTGCGCTTACCAGCCAACCCGACGCCATTCATAACAGTCCGGAGCAAGATTTTGTCTCAGTGGCATTGCCGCTGGACCAGCAACAGCAACTCTGGGCGCTACAACACCTGTCTAACCAACGCTGGCTAAGCAGCTACAGGCAGTTGCGCGGCCAGCTGTTTTATATTTTTGGTGCCGCCTTGTCGTTGTCTTTAGTAATTGCCTTTATTTTTGCCCGCAGTATTACCGGGCCGATACAAGCACTCAGCCAGTTTGCCATGCGTATCGGCCAGGGCTTTGATGCTACTGCACCGGCGGGTGGCAATGATGAAGTAGGCTTACTCAGCCGCACATTAAGCACCATGCAACAGGATATTAAGCAACGTGAACAGCAATTACAGTTTAACGCTGAACATGACTCTGTTACCGGCCTGTACAACCGCACCGCGATAGAACGCTTATTGCAGCAGTGGCTGGATAACTGTGATGGCAGTTTGCTGCAGTTAAATATTCAGCAATTTAAAAGCATTAATGATGTATTGGGCTTCAGTAACGGCGACTTGTTGTTGCAGCAACTGGCTCAGCGCCTGCAACAAACACTGCCGGCACCGGCCCTGTTGGCAAGGCCGGGTGGTGATGAGTTTGTACTGTTGTATCCCCACACTTTGCTGACAGAGCAAGTGCAACAGCTTATTAAGCCGCTGCTTAATGGTTACAAACTGCAGCACTCGGCTATTAATTTAAAATTGTACGCCGGCATTTATAATTTTGCCGCCGGCCAGCTTAGCGTCAACGATGCGCTGCGGCGGGTTGATATCGCACTGGAAAACGCGCGGCAAATGCCGGACGGCCTTGCCTTTTATCAGCAAGGCCAGGATGAAAGCCACCAACGTGAGTTGGGGCTGATCCGCGATTTGCCGCAGGCACTGCACAACGGTCAGTTTTTTGTATTGTATCAACCCAAAGTGAATATTAAGCAGCCGGGCTGCAACAGTGCTGAAGCGTTGATCCGCTGGCAACACCCGCAGTTGGGCCTGGTGCCACCGGACAGTTTTATTAAGCTGGCTGAGCATTCCGGCAATATCGGCCTGATAAGCCAATGGATGCTGCAACAGGTTATTGCTCAGGCTGCACGCTGGTGGCACAGCACTACGCCAATGCAACTGGCGGTAAACTTGTCGGTGTTTGACTTACTAAACCCGCAACTGGCCGACGACATTGCCGCGCTGTTACAACAACATCAGTTACCGGCGGCGGCACTGGCTCTGGAAGTAACTGAAAGTGCGGTGATGGACGATACCGAAACGGTTATTGCTCAGCTGCACCGGCTGCGTAAGCTGGGTATTACATTATCGATAGATGACTTTGGTACCGGCCAGTCGTCATTAGCGTATTTAAAACAGTTACCGGTACATGAGGTGAAAATAGATCGTGCTTTTGTCAAAGACATTGAACACAACAGCAACGATGCCCTGATTGTCAAAGCCACCACTCAATTAGCCCATAGCCTGGGTTTCTCGGTAACAGCAGAAGGGCTGGAGAATCATGCCGGGCTGCAACATCTGCAAAGTTGCGGTTGCGATAAAATACAAGGCTATTACTTTGCCAAACCTATGACACCACAACAGTTAGATGCCTGGCTGGCTAAGTTACCGCAACAGCTTAACCTGTGGTTTAACAACAACAGCATGGTTTGAAGTGACAGAGTTTAACCGAACACGACCTAAGCGGTTTTGCTCAACATACCGGCCAATTTACGGCTTAGCGGCGCAAAAATAAACACCAGCGGAAAAGCACAGGCATGGGCGTACAAATAAGCTTTCATCCAGGCACTGAAAAATGCAGCAAACCAGCCCAGATTAATAAAGGTAAGAATGCCTGACATCAGAAACGCCATAAAACCAGACATAATAAAAGCAAACAACACCGGCTGAAAACGTGCTGGAAACATAAAGCGACTCCTGAAAAACTAACGCCGTGGCGTGATTCTACGCGAACAGATGCGACTTTAGCATAGTTTAGCGCAGCAAACGTTTACCCGGCGCCAAAGCGCTGGTATAACGCGGCAAGAGATTATTTGCACCTTATTAAGGTACAGAGCTAACCAAGGAAACACAACAATGCACACTATGGTTTTTCTTGATGCCGCCACGATGGGCGACGCGGATTTATCGGCCTTACAACAGCAAAACGCGACATTAGTGTGCCATTCGCATACCCTGGCTGCTGATATCGTACCCAGGTTGCAACACGCCACTATCGCTATTGTTAACAAGGCAGAACTCACGGCTGACATACTGCAACAGCTACCGGCATTAAAACTGATTTGTGTGGCGGCTACAGGGGTAAATAACGTTGACCTGACTGCCGCAGCGGCGCTTGGTATTACTGTCTGCAATGTACGGGGTTATGCCGACACGGCAGTGCCGCAACATGTGTTTGCCCTGTTGCTGCAACTGACCAACCAGGTGCAACAGTATCATCAGGCAGTACAACGCGGTGATTGGCAGCGCAGCCGGCATTTTTGTTTATTGGACTATCCGGTAACCGAACTGGCCGGCAAATGCTTTGTGGTTATCGGCTACGGCGCTCTGGGTAAAGCCACTGCGGGGCTCGCCGCCGCTTTTGGCATGCAGGTAGTGATTGCCGAGCAACCGGGCGCAGCGATATGCCGCGAGGGCCGGGTCGTGTTTAACGATGCCCTGGCACAAGCTGATGTTATTTCGCTGCATTGCCCGCTAACCGCTGATACAGAGCATTTATTTAACCGCCACACCTTCGCGATGGTAAAGCGCGGCGCGCTGTTGCTCAATACTGCCCGTGGCGGCCTGGTTGATGCCGCCGCCCTGTTAAATGCTCTGCAAAGCGGGCAGTTGGCCGGTGCGGCACTGGATGTGCTGCAGCAAGAACCGCCGGCAGCGGACGATCTTTTGTGTAACAGCAGCCACCCCAACCTGATCATCACACCGCATATGGCCTGGGCCAGTGCTGAAGCACGCCGGCGTATGGTGCAACAATTAGCCGCCAATGTGCAGGCTTTTATCAGCGGCCAGCCGCAACACAAGGTATAGCCGTGTTGCACAATACCCGTTACACTGCAGTAAAAACCATTACAGCCGTGACTATGCTATTACGCCTTGCCCTTGTGTTACTGTTGTTACCCGGCAGTGTAGCCGCAGAGCCGCTGGTCCAGCGATTAACGCATGCCGCCTCGAACGCCGAGCAGGTAAGTAATCACTTACTGTCGCAACCTACAGATAGCCTTAGTGCTGAAGATTGGCTGGTATTAACCGAAGCCCAACTGCGTTTGCGCAATAAGGATGCAGCTATAGACGCTGTAAGCCGCGCGCTGACGCTGACGCAAGACAGTTATTTACGTGCGCATGCCTACCTGCTCAAAGCTCAGGTTTACGGCATCTTGTACCGTGATACGGTCATTGCAATTACCCAGCTGGAACAGGCAGAGCAGTTAATACAACACGCCGAAGACGCTCAAGGCCGCGACTTGTACAGCGATGTGCTGCAAAATTTTGCTCAGGCCTATAACCAACTGGGCAATATTCCACAAGCCATTCCATACGCTGAGCGCAGCCTGCAACTGGCGCAACAAACTCAGCAACCCGCTGCAGAGCTTAAAGCCCGCATTACACTTGGCCGTTTAACCCTGCAAAATAACGCCTATGGCGAAGCCTATCAACATTTAAACCAGGCGCTGGCACTGGCCACGGAATTACAGGATGACGAAGCACTGGCATCGATCCACTTCCGCTTAGGCATGGCGTACCGCAAAATTGAAGATCATAAACAAGCACTGCATCATCTGCAGCAGGCCAGGCAGCGTTACCATGCGCTGCAACGCCACTCCAGCTATACCTATACTTTAATTTATATTGGTGAAACCTACCTGGAAGACAGCAGTACTGCAGCACAGGCCGCCGATGTTTTACAAGAAGCGCTGACATTAGCACGCCAGCAGGATGATCTGTTACGTGTCGGTATTGCCCTGCAAGGGCTGGGCCGGTTGGCTGAGTTGCAACAACAACCGGAGCAGGCCCAACAGTATTTCAGCGATGCGCTGCAGCTGTTTCGCCAGCAGAATATTCAAACCTATCTGCAGGAAAGCAGTATTGCGCTGGCCGGATTACTGTTTAAGCAACAGCAGTTTTCCCGGGCAACCGCGCTGCTGCAGGACATTGCACCGCAGATAGAGCAAACCCCGGCCTATCTGAAGTTTCGTTACAACGAATTGGCAGCGCAACTGGCCGCACAACGCGGTGATTGGCCGTTGGCTTATCAGCATATGCAGCAAGCCGGCAGCCTGCGTTTTGAACAGTTCAGCGAACAAAATAAGCTGCAGTTGAACATGATAAACAATGGTCTGGTGCAAGTAGCAACCAAGGTGCAACATCAAGCCGCTCTGCAACAGCTACAACAAGTAGTGCAACAGCAGCGTGCCGCCATCGTGGCATTGCAAGTGACATTAGCGCTGTTATTGCTCAGTACTGCCGTCCTGCTGCTGTGGTATCGCCGCCGCGTTAAGCAACGCGCTAAAGTGCAGCCGCTACTCTCGCCCGGCTGGAATTCTTTTTGCCAGCGTCTGCAACAGCACAGTAATAAAACCAATCTGACGTTAATGGCGTTTGCAGGCAACAACAGCCAGCAGCTGAAGCTGCAGTTTGGTGAGCAGCGCTTGCATTTGGCAACGCACAGTTTTTTGCAGCAATTAGCGCCGGAGCAAATAGTGGCCAGCTGTGTGCAGGATGATGTGATCTGGCTGGCCGTAAACGCCCCGCAGGCTGAAGCTGCCGTTTTGCAGCAGCAACTGGCGCGGCAGTTACAACAGCTTTTACTGCCGCATTTAGCAAAAGGTACCATAGCCGGGTTAATCAGTTTGCGTTTAACACTGGCACAGGTGCTGGAAAAACCGTGGCAGATATCAGAACTCAGTGCACTGCGTGAGGCTTTGTGGTTGTGCTGGTCGCTGGCCAACACTCAGGACGCTGTGGATAACTGCCGGCTGTTATGGTTAGACAGTTCCCAACCGGGCACCTGTGAGTGGCGCAGCAATATGGTACGCCAGGACTTAATTAATGCTATCCGCCTTGGCAGCATCAGCCTCAGCTGCAACAGCCTGGTGTTGCCGGCCACCATAGTCGATCATCTGAACTAATTGCCGCCGGTAAACAGCAATAAAGGCGTTGTCAGGTTATAATTTACCGCTTTGCGCTGCAGCGGGCAGACAAAACTCAGGCTAACCGCCTGCAAGGCCAGACCGGCGGCGTCTTTATTGGCTTTACCGTACTGCGGATCACCCATTACCGGGTGGCCTGCGGCAGCAAAATGCCGGCGAATTTGGTGTTTACGCCCGGTTACCAGCACAATATTGAGCCAACTTTGCTGCAGCTCTGCATCATACTGCAGCAGGCTGAATTGCGTCAGGCTGGCTTTACCATCGAGCGGCAACGCGATTTCGCCCTGTTGCAATAAGCTGTCACTCAGCTGCCCCTTTACACGGATCTGATACTGCTTACTGATTTTGTGCTCCGCAATCAATTTGCTCAGCGCTGCTGCGGCAGTTTTAGTATGCGCCAGCAACACCAGGCCGCTGGCTTCCCTGTCCAACCGGTGCAGTAAAAATACCGGCCGTTTGGCGGCAAAGTACTGCTCAACAAAGCGCATTAACGACAAATGATCGCCCCATTCGTTGCCCTGCGACAACATACCTGCCGGTTTAAACCACACGCTGTACTGCTGTAAATCACTGATCAGTACCGCATCGGCACATTGGCGTTGCAGCAAATCGTCATCGTAATGCAGTTGCAATTGCTGCCCGGCCTGCAGTGTGGTTTGTGCACGGCGCAAACGTTTTTGCGGTTTACCACTCAACAATACCGCCCCTTTGGCCATAGCATCCTTTAAGCGGCCTTTAGATAACTGCGGCACACTTTTACTAAGCAAATCAATCGCATTGTCGCCATTCTCCGCCACCAAAGTGCGTACTACTTTCATTGCTTTACACATCCTTTACGTTGGGGTTCAGCCAAAATTCATGCCGCCAGCCTGTAATAGTAACAAAGCCAACGGAGATGTCGTTATGAAAAATATTATTATCTGGTTCCTTAGCAGCAGCTTACTGCTGGCAGCATTGCCGGCTGCCGCCGACAGCCGTACCACTGAACGCCACGGCACTAACACTGCTGTCAGCCTGAAAAGCAATAAACCACAAATGGCCGGTGTGCAGGGTTACCAAAGCCACGTCTGGTTTCATAGCGTAGATGTGTTTCTCAGCGGCGATTTAGACAGCAATGGTTATTACCACCGGCTGGAGGTCGAGTTGGATGCCGACACGTCTGAGCGCTACCAGCAGGTGTTTGCTGAATTCAGCCTGCTACCCACTTACGGTGGCGAACGGATTTTTTATACCAGCAGCGTATTTGAATTGTACCGCGACAGCGCCGACGACTGGCTGGCGATAGACACCATTTTGGAAAACCGCTTTGCCGCCGATGAGTACCTGCTGACTATCCGTCTGTTTGACGCGGCCACCGGCTATCTGCTGGCCGAAATATCCGGCTTTGATGACGCTAATCTGGACCTGTTACCGCTGGAAGATTATGGCCGCGACAGTTACGTCAGCAGCACTACGGTAGAAGTGTCGGGCGGCAGCACTGGTATCTTGCTGCTACTGGCATTATGCTTAGTGCTATGGCAACGCCGTAACACCCATGGAGCCGGATGAAACCATTGATAACGCTGTATATTGTGCTGGTAATGCTAAGTGCGCCGGTATTACCGGCCACACCGATGCGCTTTAGCCTGCAGCCACAACAGCAACAATTGCAGTTTAGTTATCAGTTTGATTTTAACGGCCAGCCACAGCAACTGCAGTTTGCTGTAAGTAATACCACCATGGCAGAACATTTCCGCCAATTCCGTAGCTTTCAGCCGGCATTACTGCAACAATATTTGTGGCAAGACTTGCGGGCGCATACGGCACAATACGCCAATGTCCGCTTGCAGCGTTTACCGCAGTACAGTGGCCTGCGCTATAACATCCGCACCCGCGACGCCGCGCTGCAAAAACAAGTAGCCGCTGAACTGCAACAATTAACCCTGGAGCGCACGGCCTTTTATTTGCAGCGCGATTACTACTATCAGCACAGTACGCTGTTGGGTGAACACTATATTATTCCCGACCATCAGCGTCTGATGGCCGACAGTTTAGCCGACTTGCTGCCGCTGGCACAGGCACTGCACGCCAAACTGGCTAATACGCCCAGCCGTGACTCGCTGGCTTATATCAGCAGCTGGCTGCAACAAATACCCTATCAGGATTTATCTGATCGCAGCAAAGCAGCCGGTTACAGTTTCAGCCCACCGCTGAAAATGCTGCAACAACACCGCGGCGATTGCGACAGCAAGGCGGTATTACTGGCGGCGCTGCTGCGCATGCTGTTGCCGGATGTCCGGCTGGCCATGATTTACCTGCCGCAACATGCCATGCTGGCCGTGCAATTACCGGCACAAGCAGAGGATATGACAGTGACGATTGAAGGCCGGCAATACCTGCTGGTAGACCCGACAGGCCCGGCGCAACTGCCACCGGGCACCATTAGCCCGCAGTACCAGATGTACAGCCGCAATAATCAGTTTTCTTACCGCTTACTCTGAGGGTTTGTCTTTGTGCAGCTGGCAAATACGGTCAAAAATGTCCTGCCAGCCGTCCGGCACGTGCCGTACTCCCTGCGATTGGCCGTTTGCCAGCCGTTCCAAATGTATGGTCAGCCGGTGCACCGCCGACAAGGTGCGACGGCGAAAGCGATACTGTAACGCCAGCAACAGGGTGCCAAGCAATACCGCATAGCTGCACCAATGCCAGAGAAAATCTTTTACACCGGCCGCAAATAAGCTGGTTTTTTGCTCCAGTAACGCCAGCGACCACGGCATAGTGTTCAGCCGTTGTATTTGCAGCATATGCTCGGTAGTACTTTGCGGCGGTTGTGCCGTAGAGTGGCTGATCAACTCGCCGGCCTGGTCCAGCAACATAAAATCGATATCGCTATGTTGCTCATACATCGGCGCTAACATCGGCTCCAGCGATAAGGCAAACAGAAAACTGCCTAACCTGCGCTCGTCAGTATACAGCGGTAATAACACCGCCGCTTGTTGCGGCATAAACTCTGTGTAAAATACCATACCGCGCTCATAGCCATTTTCTCTGCTGTTAACTGCGTGCTTATGCCACTGCAGCAGATGGTCGGCCATGTAGTCAGACCATTTATTCTGACCGTTGTAAGCTAAACCGCGTTCGGACAAATAATAGACGCCAACTACAGACGGCAGCGCTTCGACGACCATGTCAAAATGCGGCTGCAAGTGCATTAACATCTGCAGCTCAGCCTGCAGCGAGCTGTCATCAGAGGTAAGCGGCAATTGCTGCGTTTGTTCAGCGTCCAGATCCAGCAGCAGTATGCTGTCTTCTGTTGTCAGCGGCGGCAATGCTAACTTTAGCTGCGCTACCTTGATAACAGCGGCGCTGTATGCCAACACAGGCGCAAACTGACTGTCCAATTGCGAACTAACGGCTACCAGCCTGGTGCGGGTTTGCAGCACTTTATCATCGACACTGCGCAGGTAATGCAAGGTTGCAGCAAAGGTTGACAGCAGCAGCACCAATATCAGCCCGAGCAAACCGGTTCTGCGGTATTCAGTATAACTTGGGTTATGCATGCAACTCCTTTGCATGTCCATCCGGACGGGTGTGGGATCAAAACAGCAATAAGCCTGGCTGATTTATCATATTAGTCAAACAGGCTTATTGCCTTATTGTGCGTTACAAATTGGTCTCGGCAAACGAGGCTAACCGGCTGCGCACAACGCCATTTAAATTCATCGTGGTACTGCCTTCAAAGTTTTTAAACCGCTCAACGATGTAAGTCAGACCAGATGTTACAGCTGTTAAATAGTTGCTGTCAATTTGTGATAGATTGCCGGAGCAAATCAGTTTGGTGCCTTCTCCGCACCTTGTAATGATGGTTTTCAGCTGGGCCGCACTTAAGTTTTGACATTCATCCAGAATAACAATGGCATTTTGAATGCTGCGCCCGCGCATAAAGTTAACTGACTTAAACTGAATATTGGCCTTTTCCATAATGTAGTTAACACTGGCATGCGGATGCTCATCGGTTTTATGCAGCACTTCCAGTGAGTCGGTAATGGCCGCCAACCAGGGCGCCATTTTTTCCTCTTCGGTGCCGGGCAGAAAACCGATAGACTCGGCGATTTCCGGCGTATTACGGGTAACAATAACCTTGTCGTACATGCCTTTTTCTATCACCAGCTCCAGCGCTGCCGCCAGTGCAATCAGGGTTTTACCACAACCGGCCGGCCCGGTCAGGATCACCAAATCCATTTGCGGATCAAGTAAAGCTTGCATGGCCATGGCCTGATAGATATTTTTCGGATGAATACCCCAGGCATGGCGGTGCATTAAGCGCTCATAGCCAAAATCCAGAATGCGGATTTCTTTATCGGTTATTGCGACGACCTTGCCGGCAAAGCCTTCCACTTCATCAATCAGATATTCGTTGATATAGGCATTCGGCAGTACGCTGCGGTTAACATAGTGATAGGTTTCCCGGCCTTCGTTCTCACTGCGGCACTCCCCTACCTGGCTCCAGAAATCGCCGGGGAATTTGTAATAGCCTTTGTATAAAAACCGTACGTCGTCTATCAGTTGATCGGTACGGTAATCTTCTACCAATTTTAACCCGGCGCCTTTAGCCTTTAGCCGCATATTGATATCTTTGGTGACCAGGATTACTTTGGTCGGACTTTTTTCCCGCTGCAGATACAAGGCAGTATTGATGATCAGATGATCGTTTTCACCGCCTGGCAAGCCCGGAATTTCATCAGTGATATGATGGTCATTGACAATAAACAAATGCCCGCCCTGCTTTTGCTCACCCTGACGGGGCATAGCCACGCCCTGTAACATTTGATCAGGAGAGGCATCTCTTAACACATCTTCCAGCGCACGAATGGCAACGCGGGCGTCACGGCTGACGTCTTTGTTGCGGTCTTTAATATGGTCAAGTTCTTCCAGTACCGTCATCGGGATAACAACGTCATGTTCTTGGAAGTTAAGGAAGGCAAAAGGTTCGTGCAGCAGGATATTAGTGTCGAGAACGTAAATTTTCTTTTCTTTGCTTTTTCTTCGCGCCATACGGGGCTCCTCTTCGCCTGACACCGGCCGCTTACCGGTGTCATAAAACAAGCATAGTGCAACTGTCACACTTTGCTCAGCCATTAACTAAAATTTACAACAAGCTCAGGTATTAACACTGTGCCTGGCCTGTGTGGCAAACTTATGACATAGAAAAACGCTATATTTATGACTAATTCAAGGTGCAGTACCGTCTGTTACCTGGTACCATAGCGCCCCATTTTAGCTGATAGGGTACAAGATGAAGTTTGCTGCGGGACAACGTTGGATCAGTGATACAGAATCCGATTTAGGTTTAGGCACTATAGTCGCGCTGGAAGGCCGGCATTTAACCTTACTGTTTCCGGCCAGCGGAGAAACGCGGCTGTATGCTCAGGCAGAAGCACCGTTAACCCGGGTACAATTTAATGTTGGCGACGAAATTGCTGCCGCCGACGGTTTTAAGCTGTTGGTAAGCGCCATAAAAGAGCAACACGGTATATTGGTGTACTGCGGCACTCGCACGGACGATGGCAGCTATGCTGAATTACGCGAAACCTTCCTTGATCACTTTATCAGCTTTAACCAACCCCAGGACCGGTTGTTTGCCGGTCAGATCGACCGCTTTGACTGGTTTACCCTGCGGTATCAGGCATGGCAACACTTGCACCAACAGCAGCAAAATCCGCTGCGTGGCTTATCCGGCGCCCGGGTAAATTTAATTCCGCATCAGTTGCACATTGCTAACGAAGTAGCACAGCGCTTTGCACCACGCGTATTGCTGGCCGATGAAGTAGGTCTGGGTAAAACCATTGAAGCAGGCTTTATTATTCACCAACAACTTATCAGCGGCCTGGCCAGCCGGGTGTTAATTGTTCTGCCGGAGTCATTGCAGCATCAGTGGTTGGTAGAAATGCTGCGCCGCTTTAATCTGCATTTTGCCGTGTTTGATCAGGAGCGCTGTGAGCAGTCATTGCTGGACAGCGACAACCCGTTTGATACAGAGCAACTGGTATTGTGCAGCATGGCGTTTTTAAAGAACCATCCGCGCTGGCAACAAATGGCAGTAGCAAGCCAATGGGATCTGCTGGTGGTTGATGAAGCGCATCACTTGCAGTGGAGCGAGCAGGCGCCAAGTGAAGAATATCAATGCATCAGCGCCTTAGCTGCCAATACGGCCGGCGTAATTTTGCTGACAGCCACACCGGACCAACTGGGCCACGAGAGCCACTTTGCCAGACTAAAGCTGCTCGACCCGGCACGATTTCACAGCTACGACGCCTTTTTACAGGAAGAACAGAGCTATCAGCATATTGCGGCTATTGCCAAGCCATTGCTACAGCAACGCAGCCTTAGCAAAGCTGAAGCTGAAGCACTGCAACAGGCATTACGCGAGAGCGATATCAGCGCTGAATTAGCGCTGCTGTGCAGTGAACACCATGATGACGCCGCCCTGACACAGGCGCGTCAGCGAGTACTGGCGCAATTATTAGACCGCCACGGCACCGGGCGTATTTTATTCCGTAACAGTCGTGCCGGCGTTAAAGGCTTTCCCAAGCGTTTTGCTCATCTGACGCCGCTGCCATTGCCGGAGCAATATCAGAATGCGTTAAAAGTGCATTTCAGCCTGAATCCAACCCTGACAGAACAACAACGCATCAGCGCCAATTTGTTTCCTGAGCAGGTTTTTCAGCAATTGGATGCACAAAGTAATTGGTGGCAATTTGACCCCAGAGTAGAGCATTTACTGCAACTGCTGAAAAGCCATAAACAGCAGAAGTTTTTACTGATCTGTGCCCGTGCTGAAACCGCCATTGCGCTGGAAGAAGCGGTGCGGGTGCGCGAGGGTATTCGCGCCGCCGTGTTTCATGAAGGCATGAGTATTCTGGAGCGCGATAAAGCAGCGGCCTACTTTGCCCAGGAAGAATACAGTGCTCAACTGTTACTCTGCTCCGAAATCGGCAGTGAGGGGCGTAACTTCCAGTTTGCTCATCATCTGGTGCTGTTTGATTTACCGCTAAACCCGGATTTACTGGAGCAACGTATCGGCCGGTTAGACCGTATCGGTCAGCAAGCCGACATTCAGCTACACCTGCCTTATTTTGCCAGCCATGCCCAGGAGGTGCTGCTGCAATGGTATCAGCAAGGCCTGGATGCGTTAGAGCACACCTGCCAAACCGGCCGCAACGTATTTGAACACTTTGCACCGCAGCTGTTACCGTTACTGGCGCAGCAAAGCATCGATGAAACCGCGCTGCAACAACTGATTAGCCAAAGCCGCGAGCTGAACCAACAGCTAAAACAACAGTTGGAGCAGGGCCGCGACCAATTACTGGAAATTAACTCAGCCGGTGGCGCTGCAGCAGCACAGTTGGCCGCGAAGCTTGAAGCGCAGGATAACGACACCGCATTACCAATGCTGATGTTTAAAGCCTGGGATATGCTGGGTATTAATCAGGAAGACCGCAGCGACACCAGTATTATTCTGTCGCCGTCAGAGCATATGCAGTGCAGCAGTTATCCGGGCTTACAGGATGATGCCGTTACCGTAACTTTTGACCGTGCCACAGCGCTGGCCGAAGAAGATATTCAGCTACTGAGCTGGGACCATCCGATGGTGCGCGGTACCCTGGATATCCTGACCACAGAGCCGCATGGCAGCAGCTCAGTGGCCATTTTGACTAACAAAGCCTTGCCGGTCGGCAGTTATTTGCTGGAGTTTAACTTTATTGTTGAGGCCAGCGCGCCACCGGCACTGCAATTAAACCGCTATTTACCGGCAACGCCAATCCGGCTGTTACTGGACAAAAGTGGCAACAACCTGTCAGCTAAAGTCAGCTTTGAGCAGTTAAATAAGCAACTTAAACCGGTCGGCCGGCAAACCGGCAGTAAACTGGCCGGGGCGTTGCAAACCACTATTCACCCGTTAATTGCCACTGCCACTGCTATGGCCGAAAGCCAATTGGGCAGCATAGTGCAGGCTGCGCAGCAAAGTGCCATGCAAACGCTGAGTGAACAGCAGCAACGCTTAACCGCACTGCGTCAATACAACCCGTCGGTACGCCAGGATGAAATAGATGCGCTGGTGCAACAGCAGCAACAGCTGACAGAGTATATTGGCAAAGCGCGGTTAAAAGCAGATGCGATCCGCTTGATCGTCGTCAGCCACGACTGATTATGCTGCTGCATTACGCACCACCGCTGTCGCCTTATCTGGATATTTTGTATCAGGATGAAGCCTTGGTGGTGTTTAATAAGCCCAGCGGCTTGCTGACTGTGCCCGGCAAAGCGCCGGAACATAAAGACAGCCTGGAATACCGTGCCAGGCTGGTATGGCCCGGCATACGGCTGGTGCACCGGCTGGATATGGCAACCTCCGGGGTGGTAGTGATGGCACTGAGTGCTGATAGCCAGCGCGAACTGAACCGGCAATTTCAACAACGCGAAACCGAAAAACACTATATTGCCAGAGTAAGCGGCCAGATTGACGCAGACAGCGGCAGTATCGATTTACCCCTGATTTGTGACTGGCCGAACCGGCCCAAACAAAAAGTCTGCTACGAGCACGGCAAAGCCTCCCTGACGCATTATCAGGTATTAAGCCGTGACAGCAGCAGCAGCCGTGTCAAGCTCACACCAGTCACCGGCCGCTCGCACCAGCTCAGGGTACACATGCAGTGGTTGGGGCATGCCATCCTCGGCGACAAGTTCTATGCTGATACCCCTGCCCTGCTGGCAGCTGACCGCTTACAATTACACGCCGAAAAACTTCGTTTACAGCACCCTATCAATAAACGCTGGCTGGAATTTATTTCAATCTGTCCGTTCTGATTATTAAAATCGCTTTTTTATTAACCTAAGGTTCATCTGAGCGGTGTAACATTATTAAATAATGTTGTTACCACAATCAAATGTACTACATTTTAAATGTCACAATTTAACATGCCATATAAAATATTAATGTGGCAGGGAAATTGTCGGGTGAGTCTAAGGAGATATGGATGAAACTTAAAAAAACGTTTTTAGCTGTCGCTGCGGCATTACCTTTATTAAGCGCCAATGTGTTAGCTGATACCGTAACTGCGGCAGATTTAAAGGAGCGCGTATTCGGCTCACTGTTTGGTGAGTATTACATGCCGGATACTGATAAAACAGAGTCTGCCGCCTGGAGCTACATGGAAAAAGACTGGGGCTATGGTATTGAGTTGGGCTACTACCTGACCGAAAACTGGGCGCTGCGCGCAGAATATGCGCGGATGGAAATGCAATCTAAACTTGATGGTACAGATGTAAACGGCAACCGCTACGGTATTGATGCAATGTATCATTTAAGCAATATGCCGGCATTATATTTAGTGGGCGGTATAAAACGCATGGATGCCGCACAGAATACTACGGCATTCAATCTTGGTGTTGGCTACAAGCATTTCTTTAATCAAAACTTTGCTTTATTTGCCGAAGCTAACCGTTACCAGGGCATCGATGAAAGCTACGGTGATGCCGGTATCAAGCTGGGCATGAGCTATTTGTTTGGCTCAGCAGCAGCAAAAGCAGCACCAACTCCGGCGCCGGCACCGGCGCCTGTAAGAGCACAACCGGTAGCTCCGGTTCCGGTGGCAGATACCGACGGCGATGGTGTGCCGGATAATATCGATAACTGTGCCGGCACCCCGGCGGTGCATAAAGTCGACGCATCAGGCTGTACTGTTTATGTTGAGAAAATGGCTGCGGTAGGTGACATTGATATCGAAGTGCGCTTCCCGTTTGATTCTGCCGTAGTGGGTGCAGAACAGCGGGATGACGTAGATAACCTTGGCGCCTTTATGCAGCGCTTTACTGAGTCTACAGTAATGATTGAAGGCCATGCGTCTAATATCGGCAACCCGGCGTATAACATGCGTTTATCTGAGCGTCGCGCTACAGCAGTGGCCGACATTCTGAAAAACGACTTTAATGTTGACCCGTCACGCATCAGTGCTGTCGGCTACGGTGTCACCAAGCCGCGCGTTGAAGGCAATACACCTGAGGCTCATGCTGCTAACCAGCGTATAGAAGCTAAGGTTACGGCGAAAATTAAAGAACCTGTATTACGCTGATTAAAGTTTATGCAAAAAAAAGCCGCTGTATATCAGCGGCTTTTTTATTTTCGTTAAATCCGTGGGTAAATCACTCTGCGCGGGATAAAAAAGCTGTGTTAGCATGTCGGCCCGGTCTGCACTATTAATGCCACCGTGATGTGCTGCTTGTTTGTTAATATTACCCGCTACGCCGCCACAAGGAGCGCGCACCGGCATGCTGGGTTCAGGAGTTTACTATGCCTAAATTTTACCGCCCGCTAAGTTTGCTGTGTATCGCCGGTTTTACCACAGCCTTTACCACAGCAGCACAACCTGCGCCTACTGTGTCACTAAGCGCCAATTCACACGTGTGTAATGCCGAAGCAGAGGTGGCCCGCTTGGCTGCCAACGAACAACTGCAGGAAATGGCCCGTGCTTTAGTTGAGTTTAAAGCAACAAAGTATTGCTTTATCCTGCCGGTCGCTGCAACCGTAACCATGTTGGAACAGCAACAAGGCTATATCAAGTTTGATTACAAATCACAGGTGCTGTACACCTTTGATAAATATGTATTGCCTGGTGCGCTGACTGCTCAAACTCATTAAAGTTTTGCGCCTGCGTGCCGATAGCAGGTTATCATTGTGTAATGAGCGTCTGCTATGCGGCACCTGCTTTATCTTTGCCTGCTATGTTGTTTACTGCTGCCATTTCTCAGCTTTGCAGTGTCATTGTCAACTGAACAAGCCTTTGTTGCCGATCTAAGTCGTCAAATTAATGCCGATGAACTGGTAGAATTGCCACTACTGCAACAACAAAGCTTTTTAGCACTGCGCCGCGAGCCCATGACCAGCTATACCAAGGGTACCGCAATTTTGCTGCCGGACGGCAGTGAGCACGCTGCCAGCCCGAAACATATTGATACTCTGCGCCAACAGTTGAATGACTACGGCTGGCACACTTTAGCCCTTATGCCACCACCTATGCCGACGGATATTACGGCAGATGATGCCTTAGCAGCCTACCAACAGCAGTTAATTGAGCGGATGAATGCGGCACAAGAATTAGCACAAAAAAATCCCGGCGTAACAATTATCATCGCCCAGGGCAGCAGCGCAGCAGTGCTAAACCAACTTTATGCCTCAAAACAGTTAACCGAGCCGGCCGCTTTTATTATGCTGGGTGCTTACCTGGCCGACACCACTCTTAACCGGCAAATTGCCAAGGCACTTGCCACGCAGCAAGTGCCGACATTAGACATCAGCCACCAGCAAGACAACAGCCAGGTGCTGAGCCAGTTACGTTTGCGCCGCCAACTGGTGAACAAACATATGAAACCGGTGTATCGCCAACGCTCTCTCAGTGGCTCCGGTTACAACAACGATGTGCAGCAGTGGGTGGTACACGAAATCTACGGCTGGTTAACCTCAGTTGGGCTGTAACACACTAACTGCGACTGCGTCGCTGTTTAATTAACTCGTAGGCGGCCTGAATATCCTGGGTTCGCGTTTTGGCCAGGTCCAGCATTTCAGCCGGCACGCCCTGAGCCATTAATTTATCCGGATGATGCTGCGCCATCAGTTTACGGTAAGCCTTTTTCAACTCAGCATCGGTCACCACTTCGGTGACGCCCAGCGACTTATAGGCGTCTGCTAAATTATCCGCCGCGCTGCTACTGTGACTTCGACCGGAAAAGCGGTGTTGTGCCTGGTACGCCTGCATTAATCTGTCCAATTGCAGCGCACTGAAGTTTAAGTAACCGGCAACCTGTTGTAACAGGCTGTATTGTGCGTTGGTCATTTGGCCATTGACACAAGCAATACTCAGTTGAATCTCAAGGAATAATTGCAGTACGTCTTTGCGCCGTCGATAAGTCTGATAAAATTTTTGTAATTGCGGCCGCAGCGGAAAATTCACCGCCTTACCGTCACGAAAAGCAGCCTGGGCTTCCTTTTGCTGGCTTGCACTAAGACCAAGCTGTGCCATGTACTGTGTAGCCTGTTGGATATGCGCCGATGTCACCACACCGGTGGCTTTAGCAATATGCCCCATAGTGGCAAAAGTGGTATAGCGGAACAATCCCTGCTCATCAAGGGTGTCGGTGAATAGTGCGTTAAAACCACCGTTTGCTTCAAACTGTTGCTTAAAGGCCCGATCGAACCAGTGTCCGACTAACACACCGATAATTAACCCAGGCACTTTAAGCAATGCCAAACCAAATAACGCGCCGAGAATTTTACCCCACACAATTTTACCCTTACGCTGCCGGCAGAGCCTGAACCAACTCAGTCAAAACCCGTCTATTATCATACTGGCTGCACTATATCGGATTAGCAGGATTTCTAAAATTGATTTATCATAGCAAGTCTACTGTTTACATAACGATATTCAACCTGAAGTAAGGCAAGAGTGGCTGCATGAAGCATGGGTTCGCTGGAGTAAGTTTTTTTCTGATTGTGGCGACCTGCCCTTTGGCTTTTGCACAAGATCACGCCGCAGCAATGTGCTACTTACCGCAGCCGTTACCCGCCGGCATTGATAGTCTTGACGCCAACGATGCTGCTGTTCGCATCACCTCAGATCAGGTGAACCTGAGCGACAACCAACAAGCCGCTTTTAGCGGCAACGTACAAATCGGTTATCGTGACACCTTGCTGTTGGCACCCAGAGCGAATTTCAGCAGCGCGCAGCAAAGCATGACTGCTGACGGTGGTATAGATTACTTTAATAATGCCTTGCATGTCAGCGCCAGCCGCTTCAACGCAGATTTACAACAAGACAGTGCCCGGTTGGACGAAGCCAGTTATCAATTCCGCTTACAGGCCGGCCGTGGTTATGCCGATGAGCTAACCGCGTCAAAGCAACAGATTGTGCTGAGCAATGCCCTGTTTACCACCTGCCCGACAACGGACAACAGCTGGGCCTTGCATGCCAGTGAAATTAATATTGAGGCAGATGAAGGCTGGGGCGAAGCCCGCCATGCGGTGTTTAAAATAAAAAATATTCCGGTGCTTTATTTACCGTACCTGACTTTTCCGGTAAATGAACAACGCCGCAGCGGTTTATTATTGCCGAAGTTCGGCAGCTCGCAAAAATCGGGGCTGGATGTCGAGCTACCCTATTATTTTAACCTGGCAGAGAACTACGATTTAACACTGACACCACGCTATATGAGCAAGCGCGGCAGCCAGCTTAAATCTGACTTTCGCTACCTGACTGAACAACATCAGGGTAATGTGCAGTTTGAGTACCTGCACTCAGATAATGAAAAACCGGGTGACTTCGGCAGTCGCTATCTGAGCCACATCAGCCATTTAACTGATTTTACCTCTGAGCTTCGTGCCTCCGTTGATTTTACCGACATCAGCGATGATGCTTATCTCAGCGAGTTGGGTTCAGACTACAGCAACCAAAGTGATACCCAGTTACTGCGCGAAGCCAGCGTCAGTTATTTCGGCGAACAAGTTCACTCAACTATCAGAGCACAAGGCTTCGAGATTCTGGGTAATTACGATAAAGCTTACAGCGCGTTACCGGAAATCAATATCACCTCTGCTAAACCGCTGGCCTTGCTACCGGGAGTTAATTTCTCCTGGCAGGCGCAATACGCCCACTTTCGTAATGACAGCGCTGATGTGACTTACGCTGACCGGGTACATATTGAACCGGGCTTAGAGCTACCCTACATTACTCCGGCGTTGGAGCTGACAGCGCAAGCCAGTTTACTTTACACTTACTACCAGCAAAATCTGACCGATAACAGCGGAGCACTTACATCAACCGCAAGCCGTTCAGTTCCGAAAGTCAGGCTGCATTCCAAATTAAACCTCGAGCGCGAGTACAATTGGTTTGGCGAAAGCGGCTTGCAAACTTTCGAGCCGCAAGTTCAGTATCTGTATATTCCGTATCGCGATCAAACGGCTATCGGCCTATATGACACCGCCAGGCTACAAGATGACTATTACGGTTTGTTTCGTATCAACCGTTATTCCGGGTTAGACCGCATTAACGAAGCCAATCAGCTTACCGTCGGCTGGACAACCCGGTTTTACGATAATGTCGATAACGAACTGTTTCGCTTTAGTTTGGGGCAAATTTTCTTTCTTGATGAGCCCACTATCCAACCGGATGAACCGGACGATTTAAGCTCTACTGAGTCGATGTTAGCAGCGGAGCTGATTTGGCACTGGTATCAGAAATGGTACTTCAGCAGCGCACTACAATATGATATCGACAGCGAACAAGTGATAAAAAGTAATGCATCGCTGGATTATCGCGCCGGTGACAATAGCATCTTTCAATTGAACCATAGATACAGCCGCGCAGTCTCAGGGTTGCAGATCAGACAGCTGGGCGTGCTGGGCACTGTTCCGGTAGCTGACAATTGGCAGTTGATCGGCGCTTACTATCGTGATGTAACAAATAATCGTATGATAGATGCCAGTTTCGGCGTGCAGTATCAGTCTTGCTGTTGGGCGGTACGTTTGGTCGCCAAACGCCAGTTGCAGACCGATCTGGACTTACCGTTAGGTAACTTTACCAACGCAAGTCAGTTGGACAGCAGCATAGGTCTGCAATTTGTCCTTAAAGGCTTTGGCGATAGTGCCGGTTTTGGCGTATCTGATATGCTGTCTAATGGTATCTTTACCTACCGGCGGCCTTACTTACTTACTAATTAATGCAGGAATTTATGAAGTTATCTCAAGTTATCGCGAGCGCATTATTATGCTGCGTCAGTTTACAGGCTGTTGCGGCCGAACGTGAAATTGACAGGGTGGCTGCCGTTGTTGATAACAGCGTAGTGCTGCAAAGTGATGTAGACGACGTTGTAAACCGGGTTAAACGCAATGCGGCTGCCCAGCAACAAACGCTGCCATCAGACGCGGCCCTGCGTACCCAGGCAATTGAGCGGCTTATCCTTACCAGCTTACAACTGCAATTAGCCCAACGTATGGGTATGCAAATCAGCGATGCGCAGTTAGATGATACAATCCGCAACATTTCACAGAGCGAAAATCTGTCGCTGGAAGCATTCCGCCAACAAGTAGTGGCTGAAGAAGGTGACTATGAACGTTTTCGTGAGCGGCTGCGCGAAGAAATGATCACCGGCGAAGTGGTGCGGGCAAATGTGCAACGCAGGGTGTATATCAGCCCGCAAGAAGTTGACAGTGTCATTAAGCTGATGGAAGAGCAAGGTGCCAGTAACGAACAGTATAATCTGGGTCATATTTTAATTGCTATCCCAAGCCAGGCAACGACAGATGATATCAATGCCGCTAAAGAGCGTGCTGACAAAGTCATGGAATTGCTGCGCGATGGCAGTGACTTTAAGCGCATTGCTATTGCATCGTCGTCAGGTTCTAACGCGCTGGAAGGTGGAGACTTGGGCTGGATGAATATTAATGAAATGCCTACTCTATTCTCAGAAGCCATTCGCGGCCGGAAAAAAACCGATATGATTGGCCCGTTGCGCTCCGGCGCCGGCTTTCATATTTTAACTATCTTTGATATCCGTGGTGAAAACGTAGCTGATATTAAGGAAGTAAAATCACGCCATATTTTGATAAAGCCATCGATTATTCTCAGTGAGGAACGTGCCCGCAGCATGTTGGCAGATTTTGTCACCAAACTCAGAGCCGGCGAGGCTGACTTTGCTGAATTAGCTAAACAGCATTCCGAGGATCCGGGGTCAAAGCTCAACGGCGGCGATTTAGGCTGGAGCGAACCGGACGTCTTCGTACCGGCATTCAAAGATACACTAAACCGGTTACAACCAAATGAAATCAGCGAACCATTTCGCACAGAGCACGGCTGGCATATTGCCCAGGTGTTGGACAAACGCACCGTGGATGCCACAGCAGATAAAAAGCGCCAACAGGTTTACCGGATGATATTCAACCGTCGTTATAACGAGGAAGCCACTAACTTCCTGCGCGAATTACGCACTGAAGCTTATATTGAAGTGATGGCGGAGGATTAATGACATTGCGCCTTGGCATTACGCCCGGCGAACCGGCCGGCATTGGTCCGGACCTGGTTATTGCTCTGGCTCAGCAGGAGTGGCCGGTTGAGTTGGTTGTATGCGCCAATGCGGCACTGTTAACTGAGCGCGCAGCTCAGCTTAATTTACCGCTAAAACTGTTGCCATATGACCCCAGCCGACCCGCAGCTCCCCAGCGGACCGGCAGCCTGACACTGGTAAATTTTGAGCTGGCAGAGCCGGTTATTAACGGTCAATTAAATGCCGCCAACGGACATTATGTCGTAGACACCTTGCGTTTCGCAGGTGAAAAGTCTATCAATGGAGAGTTCGCGGCTATTGTCACGGGGCCGGTGCACAAGGGCATTATTAACCAGGCCGGTATTCCGTTTAGCGGCCACACCGAATTTTTTGCACTACAGTCCAACACCCCTTATGTCGTTATGATGTTGGCAACCGAAGGTCTGCGGGTAGCACTGGCCACTACCCATATTCCTCTGGCCTATGTCGCCAAAGCCATCACCCGCGAACGGTTGCTAAAAGTACTCAGTATTTTGCATCAGGATTTACAGCAAAAATTTGCTATTGCACAGCCGAAAATTTATGTCTGCGGCTTAAATCCGCATGCCGGCGAAGATGGCCATCTTGGCCGCGAAGAGTTGGATGTTATTATTCCGGCGCTGAATGAATTACGTGCTCAGGGTATGACACTGGTGGGTCCGCTGCCGGCAGATACCTTGTTTCAACCAAAATACCTGAACGACGCCGATGCCGTGTTGGCCATGTATCATGATCAGGGATTACCGGTACTTAAGCATATGGGGTTTGGCCGTTCGGTCAACATCAGTTTGGGATTACCGCTGATCCGTACTTCGGTAGATCACGGCACCGCACTGGATTTAGCCGGAACAGGAAAAGCCGATGCCGGCAGCTTATTCCATGCCGTTAACCAGGCCATTAGTTTGGCCACTAAAACGACGACTATTAATGACTGATAACGTACATCAGGGCCATCGCGCCCGCAAACGCTTTGGCCAGAACTTTCTGCATGACCCTCAGGTTATTGGCCGGATTGTTAAAGCTATTTCACCCAAACCAGACGACCTGCTGGTAGAGATTGGCCCGGGCTTGGGTGCTCTGACAGAGCCTGTCGCAGAAGCGGCCGGCCATTTAACCGTAATCGAGTTGGACAGAGACCTGGCAGAGCGTTTACAGCAACACCCGCAACTGGCTGACAAACTAACCATTCATCAGGCCGATGCAATGAAGTTCGACTTCACCAGCCTGACAAGCAGTACTAAGAAACTGAAAGTCTTTGGAAATTTGCCCTATAACATTTCAACTCCACTGCTATTTCACTTATTCCAATATGCCGACTTAATTGAAAATATGCACTTTATGCTACAAAAGGAAGTGGTGCAGCGCATGACAGCGGTGCACGGCAGCAAAGCCTTCGGTCGCTTAAGCGTTATGACACAATATTACTGTGACGCTATGCCGGTAGTGCAAGTAGGCCCGGGAGCGTTTAAGCCGGCACCTAAAGTCGAGTCAGCCGTAGTAAGGTTAATACCCAAAGCCGTTTCAGCCAGAGCGCAGGTATCTGCCGAAACCCTGAACCGCGTTTGTCTGGAAGCCTTTAATCAACGTCGTAAAACATTACGCAATTGTTTTAGTAATATTGCTACTGCAGAAGACTTACAGCAGCTGGGGCTGGACCCCGGCCAACGTCCGGAGCAATTAGCCGTAGAGGATTTCGTCCGTATTGCACAATGGCTGGAGCAGAAAGAGTCGTCGCTATGAGTTCACACTACAATGTGCCGGTTGAAGTAGAAACCTTTTATATTGCCGCGCAATCAGATCCTGCTGCCGAACGTTATGTGTTTGCTTACACTATTACTATCCGCAACCACAGTAGCGATACGGTACGCTTGTTGCGCCGTTATTGGCTTATCACTGATGCCAACGGCAAGCAAACTGAAGTCGAAGGCGATGGTGTAGTTGGCGAGCAACCTCAGCTTGCACCGGGTAGCAGCTATCGCTATACCAGCGGCGCGGTGCTGGAAACGCCTGTAGGTAACATGCAGGGCCATTATGAAATGGAAACCCTGCAGCAAGAGCGTTTTCACGCAGCTATTCCGCTGTTCCGTTTGGCCATGCCTAATATTCTTAACTGATGGCCACTTATGTCATCGGCGATTTACAGGGCTGCTTTGATGTGTTGCAGCGCCTGTTGCAACGCATCAACTATAACCCGGCGCAAGACAAACTCTGGTTCTGTGGTGATTTAATCGCCCGCGGTCCGCAATCATTAGAATGTCTGCAATTCGTTAAAAGCCTCGGTAACAATGCTGTAAGTGTGCTGGGTAATCATGACCTGCACTTTATTGCCTGTTACTACGGTTTTGGTACCGCGAAGGCAAAAGACTTACTGCAACCACTGCTTGATAGCCCGCAATTGGATGAACTGGTGCACTGGCTTTGCCAATTGCCGTTGTTGTATATCAGTCCTGATCAGCGTTACCTGCTGGTACACGCCGGCCTGGCGCCGCAGTGGTCACTTGATGACGCAGTCAAGCAAACTGACGAAGTGCAGCAGTTGCTGCGCAGCGATCCAAAAACATTACTTAGTGTCATGTACGGTAATCAGCCTGACGCTTTTTCGGCCGATCTCAGTGCTGAGCAACGCTGGCGCTTTGCTATAAACAGTTGCACACGCATGCGGTTTTGTCGCCCGGACGGTTCTTTAGAGCTAAAAGAAAAAGGCCATCCGCGCTACCAAACCAGCTTAGTGCCCTGGTATGAATTCTGGCGCAATAAACCGCGCCCTGAACTTTTCTTTGGCCACTGGGCAGCGTTAAACGGTTATAGTCCGGTGGCAGACATTCATGCTTTAGACACCGGTTGTGTCTGGGGCAATGCACTTACCGCGTATTGTCTGGAGACACAACAACGTTATAGTGTAGCGGGTATGTAGCATTCGCTGTATAATTGCATGCTTTGGCCAAACTTGAGAAGTTATTCATCTTGCGTTAAGGTGAACATCAAGCAAAAATCGGGAGTTATTATGAAGTTAACCGTTGCATTGCGGGTGGTCGGTGGGTTCGGTATTATTTCACTGCTCCTGCTTATCATAGGTATGGCTTCTTATGTCAGCCTGAACAATATCAGTGCGTCCACAGCCGAAGTAAATAAGGTGTCGATACCAGCTCTGGAGAACAGCGCTTTAATGCAAAGCGAATTTGTCTCTATGAGCAAGCTAAGCTTACAGGCGTTCTATGCCGATACTCTGGCAGAAGTGGCCACACTGAAACAACAATTTTCTGACCAGCAACAACGCTATCAGAAAGCATCTGATAAGCTGGCAGCAACGGTGCAAGACGAGCCGACATTAAAGTCTGCTGCCGATACTGTAGCACGGGCTTATACTGACTTTACGCCGGTTACAGCCCGGTTATTTAATCAGGTAGAGAACAGCCTCAGCCTGCGCGATACTATCGACAGTAAATTATCCGACCTGGAAATGAATGCCGATGATATGGCTTCGCTTATCCTCGACTTTACTGACGTACGTGACGTACAACGCCGCTTTCCACGGTCTTATCAGGCAGCCACCAATATAGAAACCGGCATTAATACGCTGATCAGCAATGTGGTGGATTTAAACCGTACAACTTCTGATACCACCGCCAACACCATCAGCAACGAAATTACCTTTCGTTTGAAGGATTTAAATGAGCAGTTTGCTACTATCCGCACTGAAACTGCCGGCAAAGTTAGTCTGGTTACTGACTTAGAAGAAAAAATATCCGCTATTAACAAATTGCTTGATGGTAGCAGCAGTATCCCCGGTCTGAAACTACAACGGCTGCAAAGCGCAGCACAAGCAACAGCATCGTTGGCTTTAACCGAAGAACAAACTGCCGGAGCCATGGCCAGCCTGCAACGCTTATTGAATCAGGCCAGCGCAGCAGCAGAAAAAATTCAGCAAGATTCAGTATCACAGGTGTCCAACGCTATTACACTGATTTTTGTCGTGGTGCTGGGCTCAATACTATTGTCTGTGCTTATTGCTACAGTAACAGTACGCAGTATCTCTATTCCTTTGGCTAAGGTGAATCAAATTCTGGGTGTAGTAGCATCCGGTGATATGACCCAAAAGCTTGATGACAGCGCCAAAGACGAGTTCGGCGAACTCGCAAGCAACTGCAACAAGGTTATTGCCAATCTGCAGCAGTTAATTCAGGGCATTATTTCTCGCTCGACACAACTTGCGGCTGCATCAGAGCAAACTTCTGCAATCACGGTACAGACAACTCAGGCTATACGCGAACAAAAATCACAAGTTACCCAAGCGGCAACTGCGACAACAGAAATGAGCAGCACGGCACAAGGCGTATTACAAAGCTCAAACGACGCCGTAGCCGAAATTAAAAATGCCGATAACGAAGCCGAACGCGTTAAAGGCATTTCGTTGGAAAACAAAGCCATTATTGTGCAGCTGTCACAAGATGTAGAGCAAGCTTCTACCGTAATTAATAAATTGCATAAAGACAGTGCCTCTATCGGTAGTATTCTTGATGTGATCCGCGGTATCGCCGAACAAACTAATCTGCTGGCATTGAACGCGGCAATTGAAGCGGCCCGTGCCGGCGAACAAGGTCGCGGTTTCGCCGTAGTTGCTGATGAAGTGCGCTCACTGGCCAGCAAAACTCAGGCCTCTACCCAGGAAATTCAGGCGATGATTCAGGTACTGCAAAGCGGTGCCCAAGCAGCAGTAGAAGCAATGAATAAAGGCCGTAAGCAAGCAGAAGACTGCGTAGAAAAAACCGAAGTAGCTACCAAAGCACTGGATTCAATTACCCATGCAGTGCATCTGGCGCACGATATGAGTGAACAAATCTCAGATGCGGCAAAAGAGCAAAATCAGGTATCGCATGAGATCAGCAAGTTATTGGAATCTATCGTGTCTATCGCCGAAGAAACCGCCTCCGGTGCAGAGCAAACGTCTGAATCAAGCCATGAAGTAGCGCGTTTGGCTGAAGAGCTGCGTGTATCTGTCGAACAATTTAAAGTGTAAGTGCGGCAGCAGCCACAAAAAAACCGCCCTCGGGCGGTTTTTTTATTTGCTGCAATTAACTACCTGCGCGTTCTTTCAATACCGCCAATAACGGTGACGCTGCAAAGCCATTTGCTTCAGCCCAGGCAATATCACCGGAGTCGGCGATAGCAGAGCCGGGTAACTGTTTGGCGATAAATTCGCCGACATCTGCAGCATTGCTGGCAAAAGAATGACGGATTAAGCTTTGGCCATTGCATACGACACCATCATAAATATTACGTAAGCGCAGACGGTAATCACTCAGTACCTTGCGCAGTCGATTTTTATCGTCTGCTGCAACATAGTCACACATAGAAGCAGCTAACTGATCATCGGCTACCGCAGCAGGCGCTGCCAATAATGACAACGTTACTGTTGCCGCACAAAACAAAGTTGGCAATAATCTCATTTACTACTCCTCACTGAATATAACCTGAATCATCTTAACAACATGTTCTGACAGGTGCAAACCCGGGCTAAACAGCCCGCTCCAGAGTGATAAAGCGACAAGCATAAGGATTTACTGAATCGGCCGGATGCATTGCCTCTTCAACCTGACGCCAGGTGCCGCTTATTTGATAATCCGGAAACCAGGTGTCACCCGTGGTTTCCAGCGCTATCTCAGTAAGATACAAGCGCTGCGCTAAAGGTAAACACTGGCTGTAAATCTGTGCACCACCAATAATCATTACCTCCGGCTGGTCCTGCAGCAAGTTTAGCGCTTGCTCTAAACTTTGCACCCACTCCGCGCCCTGAGCATCTGCCGGCGTATTGCGACTGATAACAATATTGCGCCGGCCCGGCAATGTGCGACCAATAGACTGAAAGGTTCTACGCCCCATCACCACCGGCTTACCCAAAGTGACCTGCTTAAAGTGCTTTAAATCGGCAGGCAAGTGCCAAGGCATACGGTTATCTTTGCCTATTACTCTGTTGGCAGCCATGGCTGCCACCATCGATATAATCATTAACGGACCTTAGCGCTGGTAAATTACTTCTACATCATAATCGTCGTCGTCGAAATCGTCATCATCGTCGTCTTCGTCAATCACTTGCTGCGCGTCAACCGGGCTGTCATCCCATTTGAAGTTAACCGGATCTGTCGCTTGTTCTGCCGGCTGTTCGGCCGGTAGCAATTCAATATAATTCAGAATGTCAGCGGCTAAACGTTCAGTATTGGTGCGACTGGCCGCTGCAATTTTACATACCGGACCATCCCACTCCAATGCAGCGGTCACTTTAGCAATAACCTCGTCAAGCTCGTCGTCCATCACCAAATCGAGCTTATTAAATACCAACCAACGCGGTTTGCCGGCCAGCTTTTTGCTGTATTTTGCCAGCTCCTGCACTATGGTAACGGCGTTTTCTGCCGGATCCGAGCCATCCGCCGGCAATACATCGATAACATGCAGCAATAGGCGACAACGCTCTAAATGCTTTAAAAATTGGATACCCAAACCGGCGCCGTCAGCAGCACCTTCAATCAGTCCCGGAATATCCGCGATAACAAAAGAACGGTGAGATTCAACCCGTACCACACCCAGATTAGGCACCAGGGTTGTAAAAGGGTAATCAGCGACTTTTGGTCTGGCGGCAGATACCGCACGGATCAAGGTCGATTTGCCGGCATTTGGTAAGCCTAACAAGCCCACATCGGCCAACAGCAATAATTCTAAACGCAGGTTACGGATTTCCCCGGGGGTACCATTGGTCTTTTTGCGGGGCGCGCGGTTGGTACTGGTAGCAAAGCGGGCATTGCCCAAGCCATGCCAGCCGCCCTTAGCAATACGTAAGCGTTGGCCGGCACGGGTTAAATCGCCCAATGCTTCGTCGGTATCGACATCCACAGCACGGGTGCCGACAGGCACACGTAACTCAAGATCCTTACCACGCTTGCCGGTGCAGTTTACGCTACCGCCTTTTTCACCATGCTCTGCACGATGAAACTTCTCAAACTGATAATCTACCAACGTATTCAGGTTTTCATCGGCAACCAGATAAACGTCACCACCGTCGCCACCGTCGCCGCCGTTCGGGCCACCCTTTGATATAAACTTTTCACGTAAAAAACTGATAATGCCGTTGCCGCCGTTGCCGGCTTCAACCCGTATTATCGCTTCATCTACAAACTTCATCGGGTGCGTCCTGATTAACCATATTAGATAACGACCAGCAAGCGGCTGGCCTATAAGTATAACTCAGCTTATGACAAGCTGTGTGCAAAACGCTGTTTAGGGCGTTGTGCCTGGCATTTTAATAAAAAACCCCGCACAAGGCGGGGTTTGTTTAAAGTCTGACAGCTTATTCGCTGACGATGCTCACAAAATTACGATTGTGCTCACCTTTAACTTCAAATTTCACTTTACCTTCAGTTAAAGCGAATAAAGTATGGTCTTTACCGATACCAACGTTAGTGCCAGGGTGGAATTTAGTACCACGCTGACGCACGATGATGCTACCAGCTAAAACTGATTCGCCACCGAAGCGCTTAACACCTAAGCGTTTAGCTTCTGAATCGCGACCGTTACGAGTGCTACCTACACCTTTCTTACTTGCCATGTGTCGATACTCCTGTTACGCGCTGATGCTGGTAATTTTCACTTCAGTGAACCACTGGCGGTGGCCCATCTGTTTGCGTGAATGCTTACGACGACGGAATTTGACGATTTTTAACTTATCGCCACGGCCATGAGTGACCACTTCCGCTACTACTTTACCACCTTCTACTAAAGGTGCACCGATAGAGATGTCTTCGCCGTTAGCGACCATCAACGGTGTAAATTCGATTGTTGCGCCGGTTTCTAAATCTAGTTTTTCTAGACGTAGAGTTTGACCTTCCGTCACACGGTGCTGTTTGCCACCACTTTGGAAAACCGCGTACATAGTTAACTCCGTACAAAGCACGCCATCGCTTGTTTAAGGGGCGTGTTAATTCAATTCACAGGGCGCGAATTGTACGCAATTTCCCCTACCCCCGCAAGTAGTAATATAAAAAAGATCATTGAAGCCATAAAAGGATCCGGTTTTGCTTTGGGACTGCCCTGCCGATAGTGTAGAATTAGCGCCATTCTATGGTTTAAGCAGTTGTTTTTCATGACGCTCGAACAGATCCAGCAGCTATCGTCTGACGATATGGCAGCTGTAAATCAGCACATTTTCTCGCAGCTAAACTCTGATGTCGCTCTGATCAATCAATTAGGCATCTATATAGTCAACAGCGGCGGCAAGCGCTTACGCCCTCTTCTGGCGGTACTGGCAGCCAAAGCGCTGGGTTACAAAGGCACGGCGCACGTTACTGTTGCAGCGATTATTGAATTTATTCATACCTCTACTTTGCTGCATGATGATGTTGTGGATGAGTCAACACTACGGCGCGGCAAACAAACAGCTAACGCGGTATTTGGCAACCAGGCCAGTGTACTGGTGGGTGACTTTCTGTATAGCCGTTCATTTCAGATGATGGTATCGCTGAACGATATGCGCATTATGCATATATTGGCAGACGCCACCAACATCATCGCCGAGGGCGAGGTGTTGCAATTAATGAACGTTAATGACGCGGATACCACCGAGCAAAGCTACCTGCAGGTTATCTATTGTAAGACAGCCAAGTTATTTGAAGCAGCCACCCAATTAGCCGCTATTATTGCGCAGCAACCTGAAGCTGTAGTGAACAGTATGAAACTGTATGGCATGCATTTAGGCACCGCTTTTCAACTGATAGACGATGTGCTGGATTATCAGGCTGATGCCACAGAGCTGGGCAAGAATATTGGCGATGATCTGGCTGAAGGTAAGCCAACGCTGCCATTAATTCATGCACTTAAGCATGGCACGACTGAGCAGCAGGCGCTGATCCGCTCTGCCATAGAAGAAGGCAATGGCATGGCGCAATTAGATGCAATTATGGCTGCACTGCACGAAACCAACGCCTTTGGTTATACCCGGCAATTAGCTGAAGCTGAAGCCGAAAAAGCCCGTCAGGCCCTGGCCATACTGCCCGAGTCAGACTATAAGCAAGCGTTGCTGGCATTGGCCGATATAGCGGTGTCGCGAACACATTAAGGTGTGTTTTCAGCAAATAAAAAAGGCGCCGCAGCGCCTTTTTTAATTTGCAAAATAACTTAGTTATTCTTTACAAACTCTTCGCCTAAAGTGATATCAGCTTTTAGTGTAGCTAACATATCCGTCATAGCTTTTTGCTCATAGGCGCTTAAAGTACCGATTGGAAGCAGTTTTTCCACACCGTTTTTACCCAGTACCAAAGGTTGTGCAAAGAAACGGGCATGCTCGCCTGCACCTTCAACATAGGCATATTCAGTAACCGCTTCACCCTGCAGACCTTTGATCAATGAAATACAGAAACGCGCAGCTGCCTGACCCATTGATAAGGTCGCTGAACCGCCACCGGCTTTGGCTTCAACCACTTCAGTACCGGCATTCTGAATACGATGCGTTAAAGATGCCACTTCTTCATCAGAAAAACTGACACCGGCAACTTGCGACAATAACGGCAGAATAGTAGTACCGCTGTGACCACCGATAACCGGCACGGTGATTTCAGTCGGGTTTTTACCTTTTAACTCACCAACGAAGGTTTCTGCACGAATAACATCGAGGGTGGTAACACCAAATAAGCGGCGTGCGTCGTAAGTGCCGGCCTTTTTAAATACATCAGCCGCAATAGCAACGGTAGTATTTACCGGGTTGGTAATAATACCCACCAACGCTTTCGGACATTGCTTAACGATCGCTTCGGCCAGGGTTTTTACCACACCGGCGTTGATGTTAAATAAGTCTGAACGGTCCATGCCCGGCTTACGCGGCATACCGGCGGGGATCATCACAATATCGGCACCGGCCAGTGCAGTATGCAAGTCTTCTTTACCGTAACCTGTTACTTTAACAGCGGTAGGGATATGGCTTAAATCAACCGCAACACCCGGTGTTACCGGCGCTAAATCATATAACGCTAAATCTGTGCCTGCAGGTAAGTCTAACTTAAGCAATAACGATAATGCCTGGCCAATACCGCCGGCGGCACCTAATACGGCAACTTTCATAATTATCTCCCTTGATAACGGTTGAATGAAAACGCGCCAACAATACTGAAACCGCGTTAAAAATACAAATAGCTTAAGCCTAAAGTCTAAGCATTTTAGCGAATTTTAGTGTAGTTTACTTCACAAAGTGTACCGGACAACGAACTTTGCTAAGATAGCAGCAACAAATAACAGGTATGAGCGTGGTATGACAAAGCAAGCAAAGCAAGAAGCACTTATCCAGGCGTTTAAAGCGTTGTTGAAAACTGAGAGCTTTGGTTCTCAGGGCGAAATTGTTGAAGCGCTGAAAAACGAAGGCTTTGACAATATCAGTCAATCAAAAGTGTCCCGCATGCTGAGCAAATATGGCGCTGTACGCACCCGCAATGCCAAACAGGAGATGGTATATACTTTACCCCCTGAATTAGGCGTACCTACCACTAAAAGTCCACTGCGTCAGCTGGTGCTCGACATTGAGCATAATGATGTGATGATTATTATCCGTACCAGCCCGGGTGCGGCACAGCTGATTGCCCGTTTGCTGGATTCTGTCGGCAAAGCAGAAGGCGTGCTGGGCACTATAGCCGGAGACGACACGATATTTATTGCACCTAAGAGTGTAAGAAACATCGACTTTACACTGCGAAAAGTGACAGAGCTGTTCGAGAAAGTCTAACGTCAGACACCAGCATTACACTAGCGCTGACAACTCCAGAAAGCTGATGGAAGGTGCAAAAAACGCGGCACTGAGCTCAATGCGACAGTAGTTTAGCAGCAAATCGTAGCCATTATTCTGAGCCTGACCAAGCCGGTTAGCCAACTGCAAGGCCAACGCCGCAGGATTAGCAGCATAACTAAGCTCAATTAACCCCTGCTGCGGAAGCAGGCAGAACGGCATATTCTGCTGCACCACCGCCATTGGACTTTCGATATCCGGCTGCATCACCGCCAGGTGGCTGTCAGGTAAAATCAAACCGTCAGCCAGCCTTTTACCGCTAACTTTGTCATAACCCATGATTTCTTCTTGCTCCGACAAGCTTAATTGTTGCCAGGCCGGAGCATCGAACGACAATCGCTGCAGATATACATAACTGCCGGCAGCAAACACCGGCTGCTGCGCTGCATCAACCAATGCGGCCTGGCGCTTGGCCCGACCTTTGGGGCAATAAGGCGCATCAATAAATCCGCTCAAATTTCTGCCATCAAGGTAACGAAAGCCTTGCAAGTGCTCCTGCAGTTCAACATGCCCTTGTAACAACTGTTGCACCTGCAGGCTGGCAATAACATTTACATCCTGCCGGTCTGACCGAATTTGGATCAAGATATCCAAAGGTACCGGAGCCAGATCAATATCATCTGTACTGTGGTCCGCAAACGCTGTTAGTCCGGCCGGCCGGGCATCCGGATACAGTAAATCCCAAAAGGTGCTGCCAACTGCCACCACACCGGTTAACATGGCTTCAGAAAAATGTTCAGCAAGGCGGTCGAATAATTGCGGTAACCGGGCCAGTTTGTGCCGCAACACCCGCTCATGTCCTTCAAGGGCATTAAACAATAAATAGCTGCCGTGTAAATTCGCTTCAGCACAAATTCCCAGTTGCTCTCTGGCCATAATATTCCTTTTTAACCACAGGTTCGCAGCCTGGTTGTAGCATATCGCAACTTAACGGCAGGCTTTGTTGTGAGATATATCTCACAAATGAGTGAGCTTAAACGCTATTTAACCGTAAAACCCACCACACAAAACAAACATAAGCATTTGATAAATATCATTAAAAAACAAAAATGGCATGCTTTACAATAATATTACAATGCGCTTTTTTCTTAAAAGCCATGCTCAAGCCCCGCAGTAGAGTACATACTTAACTCGTCAACGGATAGACAGCTGGTCAGGATGACAAGGTATAACTGCAGGACGCAGTATTTCGCTAGGATAGCACAAGGATGAATAACAGAACACGCTCAGGATGAGCAGGCCTTTTTTCAGATTCTTCAACTGCGCTGAGAATTGCACGGACGAAACAGGACACTCTCAGGATGAGAGCACATTATCAGGATGATAATGTTTAAGGACGACAGGACAGGCTGGACGCTTTGGGAACACTCCGGGACGGAGCCAGGGATGATATGCTAAGGATAGTATCGACAGGATGACGAAACAGGACCTTAGGTGGCCGCGCAGTTTGCGGCCTACCTTCTTTGTCTGCAATAAATAATCTCACACTAAACAGATAGCTTTCATACCGGTTAAACAACCATCAAACCATGATAATTATTTTGTCTCCAGTCGCTTTTGGTATACCGAAAAATCCGGCACTTCACGCTGATAATCTTGCTGATATAAGCTGGAATGAACGATAAAATCTGCTGTCGCCTGATTACAAGCCACCGGAATATTCCATACTACCGCTAAACGTATTAATGCTTTTACATCCGGGTCATGCGGTTGTGATGACAGCGGGTCCCAAAAAAATACCAACCAATCAATTTTCTGCTCAGCAATCATTGCACCAATTTGTTGATCGCCTCCTAAAGGGCCACTGGCAAGGCATAGCACTTCTTTTTCTAACACCTCTGAAACCAGCTTGCCGGTGGTGCCGGTGGCCACCAGCGCTTTGTCAGCAAAAAATGCGCTATGCGCCGCAACCCATTGCAGCAATGCCTGCTTTTTACCGTCGTGTGCAACCAGCGCAATTGTTTTCATAACATCAATATTCCGTAATTATAAAACCTCAGCTTAGCGCGAAAAAAAAGCCCTGCATAGCAGGGCAAAACAACCAAGGTCCACGTATAACATCGTTATTGGCCAGGTAACACTGCCGCTTTTGGCGTGCTGAGTCACCTATAACCACATCATTCTTTGAGTTACTGATTCGACTCCACTATCCGTTTCATCGCTGTCATGTAACCACGTAATTTTCTGCCGACTGTTTCAACCGGGTGCTGCCGGATCGCATCATTCACGGCAATCAGTTTCAGGTTGTCGACACCATTGCTGCCTGTTACGCCTTTACCGATATAGTCGCTGTTCAATGCGTTGATACTATCTTTCAGTAACGGTACAGCGGCATGTGCAAACAAGTAGTTACCGTATTCTGCAGTGTCTGAAATCACCACGTTCATCTCATACAAACGTTTACGCGCTATGGTGTTAGCAATTAACGGCGTTTCATGCAGTGACTCATAGTACGCAGATTCGGCCACTATGCCGGCATCTACCATGGTTTCAAACGCCAGTTCTACACCGGCTTTAACCATCGCGACCAGCAACAAACCGCGGTCAAAATAATCCTGTTCGCTAATTTTTTCATCCGACACAGGCGCTTGCTCAAAACCACTGCTGCGGGTCTGCTCACGCCAGGTAAGCAGGTTTTTATCATCATTAGCCCAGTCAGCCATCATCGTACGGGAAAACTCGCCACTGATAATGTCGTCCATATGCTTTTCAAATAATGGCCGCAATGTTTGCTTTAGCTGCTCTGCTAAGTCAAACGCTTTGATTTTTGCCGGGTTACTTAAGCGGTCCATCATGTTAGTAATACCACCATGCTTTAGCGCTTCGGTTACTGTTTCCCAGCCATACTGAATCAACTTAGCGGCATAACCCGCCTCAACCCCGTCGGCGACCATTTTATCAAACGCCAAAATAGCGCCGGTTTGCAACATGCCACACAGGATAGTTTGCTCGCCCATCAGGTCGGATTTTACTTCCGCCACGAAAGACGACTGCAGCACACCAGCCCGATCTCCCCCCGTTGCCGCAGCGTATGCTTTGGCAATGTCTAAGCCTTGTCCTTTGGGATCATTTTCCGGGTGTACCGCAATTAATGTCGGTACCCCAAATCCTCTTTTATATTCTTCCCGCACTTCCGTTCCCGGGCACTTAGGTGCCACCATCACAACCGTGATGTCGGGCCGGATTTGCTTACCTTCTTCTACGATATTAAAACCGTGTGAATAAGCTAACGTTGCACCTTGCTTCATCAGCGGCATAATCGCATCTACAACACTGCTGTGCTGCTTATCCGGCGTCAGGTTTAACACCAGATCTGCCGTTGGGATCAGTTCAGCATAAGTGCCTACGTTAAAACCGTTACTGCTGGCCTTTTCAAACGATGCGCGCTTTTCTGCTATAGCTTCAGCACGCAAAGCGTAGCTGATGTTCAAGCCGGAGTCGCGCATGTTCAGCCCCTGGTTTAAGCCCTGAGCACCACAACCTACAATAACGATATTCCAGCCTTTTAACAGCGCACAACCATTAGCAAATTCAGCTTTATCCATAAAGCGGCACTGGCCCAACTGGCCTAACTGCTGACGTAAATTCAGCGTATTAAAATAATTTGTCATGATACTTCTCTAAATTCGTTGTAACCGCTCTAACCTGGTTGGTGAGCATAAGCAGCACTGGTTGTCTGCTTTAATGAGCTTATACTAACTACTGCTTTTAATTGCGTGAAGTGATATATTTTGAAGTCTGTATTTCATAAAATGAAACATAGGCTCTTTGTATGGATATCCGCAGCGCACAATTATTTCAGCACCTGGCCAGCAGTTTAAACTTTAGTAAAACCAGCGAACAAATGTATGTAAGCCCGCCGACATTAACGCGGGTTATTCAGCGGCTCGAAGAGGAACTGGGTGCAGAGTTGTTTTTTCGCGATAAACGCTCAGTCCGCCTCACCGCTGCCGGGCAACGTTTTGCCCGCTTTGTCCGCAGTTGGCTGGATGAATGGCATCAGCTGCAGGTCGATTTACAGCTAGCCAGCGCTGAATTAACCGGTGAGATCCGCTTATTCTGCACCGTCACGGCCAGCTATAGCCATCTGCCGGCCATTCTGGATCGTTTCCGCTTAGTCTGTCCGAAAGCCGAGATAAAACTGACTACCGGTGATGCGGCCTCAGCAATAGAAAAAGTCCGGCTGGATGAAGCCGATATCGCCCTGGCTGCCCATCCGGCACACCTGCCGGCCAATTTGGCATTCAGAAGCATTGCCAGCCTGCCGGTGATGCTGATAGCCCCAACGATTCCCTGTAAAGTAAATGATTTACTGCAACAGGAGCCGGTACCGTGGCACAAAATACCGCTGATTATGCCGGAACATGGCCCTGCCCGTGGTCGTTTTGACCGCTGGCTGGCGGATATGGCCATAACGCCGTTAATTGCGGCAAAGGTGGATGGTCATGAGGCTATGGTATCGATGGTCGCGCTGGGCACCGGCGTAGCACTGGTAGCCGATGCTGTTGTGGTAAACAGTCCGGTAAAAGACAGGGTACGGATGCTGGAGTTAGACTATCGCTTTGAGCCATTTGACCTTGGCGTATGCATGCTGAACAAACGGCTACATGAGCCGCTTATTCAGACATTTTGGCAAGTTGCTACTGCCAAGCCGGAGCTGAGCCGTTGATGCTGTTATTTAACTACTTTTAAGTGTGAAGCTCTTTTCGGCTTCGGCGGTTCCGGCGGAGCAGGCTCATCTTCGAGGCTATTACTGAATATCTCTGCTTCGTCTTCTTCCTCTTCCAGCGTAAATACTGTGCCGGCGCCGTTTTCACGCGCATAAATCGCCAACACAGCCGTAACCGGAATATACAACGCAAACGGCTTTCCGCCGAAGCGGGCATTAAAGGTTACCGCGTCATTGCCCAGCTGCAAATTACCGACCGCAGAGGGCGCTGTATTCAACACAATTTGGCCGTTCTGTACAAACTGAGTCGGTACTTTAACAGCATCGGCTGTCGCATCTACCACCAAATATGGCGTGCCGTTATTATCGACAATCCATTCATAAAACGCCCTTAACAGATAAGGGCGGTTTGGCGTCATCTTCATTAAAACTTCATTCCTCTGCGGATCTCACGTTCCACATCACTTAATGAAGCCTGAAATGCATCACGTTCAAAAATACGCGTCATATAATTTTTCAACTCTTTGCTACCAGGGCCATTCAGCTCAATGCCCAACAGCGGCAAACGCCACAGCAATGCAGCCATATAACAATCGACCAGGCCAAACTCTTCGCTCATAAAAAACGGCGTTTCGTTGAACAATGGTGCGATAGACAGCAAGCCTTCTCTTAATTCCTGCCGTGCCGTGGCTGCGTGCTCGTCACCATTAAGAATACTTGCCGCCTGACGGTACCAATCTTTTTCGATGCGGTACATCATTAAACGTGCCTGACCACGCGCAACCGGATATACCGGCATCAGCGGTGGATGCGGAAAACGCTCATCGAGGTATTCCATAATAATATTGGCTTGATACAACGCCAGTTCACGATCAAGCAAAGTTGGCAGGCTACCATACGGGTTTACCTCGTACAGATCCTCCGGCAAATTATCTTGTGCGACCTGAAGAATATCGACAGTTACGCCTTTTTCAGCCAGTACTATGCGTACCTGATGGCTGAACATGTCATCAGCTGCTGAGAACAATGTCATCACAGGGCGTTTATTGGCAGTGATCGCCATGTCTTCCTCCGGTAAAATAAAAAACGGCAAAGGGGCGCTAAGGCCCCTGTAAACATATCTAGTTGAAATAACTAGTTAATGTACATCTTTCCAATATTCTTTCTTCAGCAGATACGCCAGCACAAAGAAAATCAGCAGAAATACCATTACTTTGATCCCTAATGCGCGGGACTCCAGTTTGGTAGGTTCGCCTACATATTCCAGGTAGTTTACCAGATCTGCCACAGCACGATCATATTCTTCTGCACTGAGCTCACCGGTACCGTCGGTTTTAATACCAACATATACCTGTTTAGACTCGCCATCAACAAGACGCGTCTCATAAGCCTTATATGGCATGCCCTGCAGTTCCTGCAGTACATGTGGCATACCAACCATCGGAAATACATCGTTATTTACGCCAAACGGCCGTGCCGGGTCAGCATAAAAGCTGCGCAGATAGGTATACAACCAATCCGGGCCACGCACACGAGCTACGTTGGTTAAATCCGGTGGTGCAGCACCAAACCATTTCTCAGCATCTTTGGTGGCCATATTATTTTTTATATGGTCGCCTACTTTTTTGCCGGTAAACATCAGATTTTCTACACCAACATCTTCCGGAATATCTAAATCACGGAATGTGCGCGAATAACGCTGATACTGCATCTGATGGCAGCCCAAACAGTAATTCTGAAATAACTTAGCACCGTGTTGCAACGACGCTTTATCCATCAGGTCAATAGGTGCTTTGTCCAGATGTACAGCCGGTCCGGCCGCCATTGCCCACGAAGACGCCACTAATGCAATTACTGAAAATAAGTTTTTCATCATCAGGTTAACCTTACTGGTAATGGCTTGGTTTTTTCATTCTTACTGTAGAACCACAGCAAAATAAAGAAGCCAAAATATGTAAATGAGAATATCTGCGCCATTAAGGTGTACACACCTTCAGCTGGCAACACGCCTAAAACGCCCAGCGCTACAAAACTGATACAGAAGTTGATTAAGTTAGCGGTATGCAAACCACTACGATAACGCATGGACCGCACTTTGCCTCTGTCTAACCAAGGTAGCAATGCCAACGCTAAAATCGCCGCGAACATAGCAACTGCGCCCATAAACGGGTGCGGAATGGCGCGCAAGATGGCATAAAATGGCGTGAAATACCAAACAGGAGCGATGTGCGCTGGAGTTTTCAACGCATTTGCCGGTTCAAAGTTTGGTGGTTCAAGGAAGTAGCCGCCACC
The DNA here is from genome assembly GCF_013283795.1 of Rheinheimera lutimaris. GTDB lineage: Bacteria > Pseudomonadota > Gammaproteobacteria > Enterobacterales > Alteromonadaceae > Alishewanella > Alishewanella lutimaris. Next base: position 32,402 of record NZ_JABSOD010000012.1, on the reverse strand, counting down.
TTCAGGGAAGAAGAAAATCACCCAGGCAAAAATTAGCAGGAAACCTGCTACGCCAACCAGATCTTTTACCGTGTAGTACGGGTGGAAGGGTATAGCGTCAACAATCACTTTTTTACCACCACGGGTAAAGTACTGATGAAAGGTAAACTTCTTATCTGCTTCCGTCTGCGCGACAGAACCGTCATTATCTTTCTTAATGTCGATACCATCAGGGTTATTAGAACCCACTTCATGCAACGCCATAATGTGCAGGAATACCAGAATAACCAGCACCAGTGGCAGAGCAATAACATGCAAAGCAAAGAAACGGTTCAGTGTGGCGCCGGAGATAACGTAATCACCACGGATCCACAGGGTTAAGTCTTCGCCAACAAAGGGGATGGTACCAAATATGCCGATGATAACCTGCGCACCCCAAAACGACATCTGGCCCCAGGGTAACAAGTAACCCATAAAGGCCTCGGCCATCAACACGAGGAAAATCAGCATACCGAAAATCCACAGCAGCTCCCGTGGTTTCTGATAAGAACCGTACATCATGCCTCGCAGCATGTGTAAATACACCACGACAAAGAACGCTGAAGCACCGGTAGAGTGCATATAACGCAACAACCAGCCGTAGTCTACGTCACGCATAATATATTCGACTGAAGCAAATGCTCCTTCTGCTGAAGGTACATAGTTCATCGTTAACCAGATACCGGTCAGAATTTGGTTAACCAATACCAACATGGCCAGCGAACCAAAGAAATACCAGAAGTTAAAGTTTTTCGGTGCCGGATACTGCATAACATGCAGATTCATCTTATCCATAAACGGCAGGCGGTATTCAATCCAGCTCATTAGATTTTTGAACATCAGACTGTCCCCTCATCTTCACCAATTACAATGGTATTGTCGTCGATAAACATATACGGAGGGATCTGCAGATTTTTCGGCGCCGGTACGCTTTGAAACACACGGCCCGCCATATCGAACTTAGAGCCATGACAAGGGCAGAAGAATCCTGATGTGACACCTTCAACCTGAGCAGCGAAATCGTTGGCAATATAAGTAGGAGAACAGCCCAAGTGCGTACAAATACCTACTGCAACAAAAATCTCCGGCTTTTTCGAGCGATGGCGATTTTGTGCGTAAGCAGGTTGTTGTTCAACTTCAGAGGCAGGATCACGCAGTTTATCTTCATGTGTAGCAAGCTCATCCAGCATGGCTTGCGGTCGTTTAACAATCCATACCGGTTTACCACGCCATTCAACCCGAATTAACTGCCCGGGTTCAAGCTTACTGATGTCCGCACTGACCGCTGCCCCAGCCTGTTTTGCCTTTTCGCTTGGCATCCAGGATGCGACAAAAGGCACAGCAGCTCCGACAGCACCCACGCCCCCTACAACTGAGGTTGCAATGGTAAGGAAGCGGCGGCGACCATGATCTACAGGCGCATTGCTCATCCACTCATCTCCACGTTAACGCTTAAACAGAATTTAAGCGGCTGAATTTCAGCAATTATTATAAATCGAAAAAATATCGCCGATCATAATGAAAAGCCCTGCTTTACACAAGGATTAAGGCAAACTGAATCCGCATTATCTTGCTGATTTGCGTTATACGGCACACTTTGGCTGCCGGTTTGCAATGGTCGCAGACAACAAAATGCAGGCAAAAAAAACCCGGCAACGCTGTGCCGGGTTTTGTACTGAAAAACGCTTAACGTTTTGAGTACTGTGGACGTTTACGTGCTTTACGCAGACCCACTTTCTTACGTTCAACCTGACGCGCATCACGGGTAACAAAGCCCGCTTTACGCAGTGCCGGACGCAGTGACTCGTCAAACTCCATCAGTGCACGGGTAATACCGTGACGGATAGCACCGGCCTGACCGCTGATACCACCACCTTTAACAGTGATGTACAGGTCGAATTTCTCAACCATATCAACCAGCTCTAATGGTTGCTTAACAATCATACAAGCTGTTTCGCGGCCAAAGTATTCAGTCAACGCGCGTTGGTTAACAACGATGTTGCCTGAACCGGCTTTGATGAAAACGCGGGCCGTTGAGCTTTTACGACGACCAGTTCCGTAATATTGATTCTGTGCCATGTTATGCTCCGATTAAATATCTAATACTTGCGGTTGCTGAGCAGCATGTTGATGCTCGGCGCCGGCGTAAACTTTCAACTTACGGAACATAGCGCGGCCCAATGGACCTTTTGGTAACATGCCTTTAATAGCAAGTTCCAGAACCATTTCAGGTTTCTTCGCGATCAATTTCTCGAAGCTGATTTCCTTGATACCACCAGGGAAGCCAGTGTGAGAATAATACATTTTGTTCTGTGCTTTGTTGCCGGTAACTGCCACTTTTTCCGCGTTTACCACGATGATGTAATCACCGGTATCTACGTGTGGCGTATACTCTGGCTTGTGCTTACCACGTAAACGGGCAGCAATTTCTGTTGCGATACGACCCAGTGTTTTACCTGACGCATCAACAACGAACCAGTCGCGGGTTACGCTTTCTGGCTTAGCAGTAAAAGTTTTCATTTATCTATCCAAAATAACTTAGTTACACCTGACACCGTGCAGGGCTGATGCAGCGGGTGTCGTTAGCGTACCCCTTCGAGTACAAAAACTACCGGGCTAACGGCAGTATTAGGCTGTAACGTAGGCCGGGCGCGGATTATATATTAACCAATTACAAAAATCAGCACCTTCTCTGAAAATTTCCACTGAATTGACAAAAAAATTAAGGTAAGTGTGCTTTTGCCAGATAGTCATGTGACTGCATTTCCTGCAACCGGCTGATACAGCGCTTAAACTCAAAGTTTAAAATGCCGTCGGTATATAACTGTTCTAACGCTACTTCAGCCGACATAATCAGTTTTACATGCCGTTCATAAAATTCATCGACCAAAGCAATAAAGCGGCGGGCCACATCATCATTTTGCCGGCTCATGGTTTTAACCCCCGACAACAACACCGTATGATAGCAACGGCTCAGTTCCATATAATCATATTGGCTACGCGCGGTTTCACACAGCTCAGCAAAGTCAAACCAGACAATACCGTCAGCCTCATACCGTGCATGTAATTTACGGTGAGCCACCTCAATTTCAGCCTGCTGCTGGCGCGGTTCTACCGATAAAGCAGTAAAATATTGCAATAAGTTAGTATCAGCCTGAGTATCCAGCGGATAATGATATATTTCAGCTTGCTCAAGGGTGCGTAAGCGGTAATCTATACCGCTGTCGACGTTAACCGTCTGCGTATATTGCTTAATCAAGGCGATTGCCGGTAAAAAGCGGGCCCGCTGCAAGCCATTACGATACAGCCCGTCCGGCTCAATATTAGAGGTAGCCACCAGTGTAATGCCGCGTGCGAACAAAGCCTGCATCAAGGTGCCGAGGATCATGGCATCCGTAATATCTGAGACAAAAAACTCGTCAAAACACAGAATGTCTGTTTCCTGTTTAAACTTATCAGCCACTTTCTGCAGCGGATCACTGACGCCTTTGAGCAGTTTCAGTTCTTCATGTACCCGATGCATAAAGCGATGGAAGTGAATACGCATTTTACGGCTGCCCGGCAGACACTCGTAAAAGGTATCAACCAAATAGGTTTTTCCGCGGCCTACCCCCCCCCAGAAATACAAGCCCTGCAACGGCTTCTCTGCCGCGGTTATACCGCGCAGTCGTTGCCAAAATGACATTTTTGCCGGCTTTTGGCTGACAAAGTCATCAAATAAACGCTGCAGTTGTACAACGGCAAACTCTTGCGCCGCATCATACTGAAAATCGTCACGCGTTAGGTCAAGACGGTATTTTTCTATTGGTGTCATCTGAGTCTTACTTGAAAGCTGCGCTGATAAGCCCTAAATATGAGAGATAATAGTAACATGCCTTACCACTGTGCATAAGAAGTTAGGTTACACTATTGGAAGATATTACCCCCGCAGGAGTTATTATGGATTATATGTACGCCGCAGCCTGGCTTGGCGCAGGTTTGGTTATCGGGGCTGTTATCGCCCGCTTAATTACATTGAAGCAACTTAATCAGCATAAATTGCAACTGGAACTGGAGGAAAGCCAGGCACAGTTAGCCCAATACCGCCGGGATGTATCCAGTCATCTGGAAACTACTAATCAGTTAATGACTCAACTGCAGGACAACTATTCACGCATTGCCAGGCATATTGCCGACTCGAAAATGCAGTTAGTAGAGCGGCCAACCGAATCCGTGCGCCAGGATATCAACTATTTGTCCGGTGATACCGCAGCTTACATCCGTCAATCGCTTAACCAAATTGATGAAAAACGCCGCGTCTACTCAAACGCAGAGCAGCAGCCGCGTGATTATTCGGGCGAAGCGAGCGGACTGATTAAAGAACGTAAGTACAGTAAAGCCGGCGAATAAATTGTTACATATACCTGATGTTATAAGCTGAACTTTTTCTATTGTTACACGTTCTTAGTCGCAGGTTATTGAAGGAGACTAATACGCTATGAATAAGAAATTGTCATTGCTTGGCGCCGCCGTTACAGCCAGCCTGTTGTTGACAACAGCCACACCGGCCGACGCCAGAATACCGTTTTTTTCATCTGAGCAGGAAATACCAACCCTGGCGCCGATGCTGGAGCAAGCCACACCGTCTGTGGTGCATATTTCTGTAGAAGGCAGTCGGGAAGTGCGTCAGCGTTTGCCGGAAGCCTTTCGCTACTTTTTTGGCCAGCGCGGCCCGAACGAGTATCGCGAAGAAAGGCCTTTTAAAGGCTTGGGATCAGGTGTGGTAATAGATGCTGCTAAAGGCTATATCGTTACCAATAACCATGTAATTCAGGATGCTAATGACATTGAAGTCCGGCTGAAAGACGGCCGCACTTTTAAAGCAAAGAAGCTTGGCGCGGATCCGGAAAGTGATATCGCATTGCTGCAGATTGAAGCCGAAAACCTGATACAAATTCCACTGGCTAATTCCGACAAAACCCGGGTTGGCGATTTTGCCGTTGCCATCGGCAACCCTTTCGGCCTTGAGCAAACCGTCACCTCCGGCATTATCAGTGCACTGGGCCGCGGTGGCCTTGGTATCGAAGGTTTGGAAGATTTTATCCAAACCGACGCTGCGATTAACAGCGGCAATTCCGGTGGTGCTCTGGTGAACTTGCGCGGCGAGTTGATTGGTATTAACACCGCCATACTGGGGCCAAATGGTGGCAACATAGGTATTGGTTTTGCCATTCCGGCCAATATGATGAAAAATTTGGTAGATCAAATAGTCGAGTATGGCGAAATCCGCCGCGGCAGCTTAGGTATCCGTGGTGGCGACGTAAATGCCGACTTAACCGAGGCGATGAACTTAAGTGTTAGCCGTGGTGCCTTTGTTAACGAAGTACTGCCCGACAGCGCTGCAGAAGAGGCTGGACTGAAATCCGGTGATGTCATCATCAGCATGAACGGTAATAAAATTAACTCTTTTATTGAGTTACGCGCCAAGGTCGGAACCTTAGGCGCCGGCCGCGAAGCGAAGCTGGGCATACTGCGTGACGGCAAAGAGCGCACAGTTACCGTGAAACTGCAGGAACTGGCGAGTGGTCAGGTAGCAGCAAATCAAATGCACCCGATGTTGGATGGTGCCGAACTGACAAACACCGATGGCGGTGTCAAAGTAGAGGCCGTTAGCAATAACTCGGCTGCAGCTCAGATAGGCTTGTTGCCGGACGACATTATCGTGGGTGTTAACCGCCAGCGTGTTACAAACCTGGCCGAACTGCGCAAAGCACTGGAAAATCGCAGTGGCGTAGCCGCACTGAATATCCAACGTGGCAACACTAACCTGTATGTGTTAATTCGCTGATAGCAAAGGCTTAAGCAGTAGCCAATGGCTACTGCTTAAGCGATATTAATGCTATGCTAGCCTTACCTGAATTTTACAGACAACATCAAATCCGTGGCTAAATTTTTGTTTTTTTTGCTTAAAAGCATTGCCTACGGGCTCGCATTGGCTTTTGTGCTGATGTTGTTTTTCCCCTCCTTTAACTATCTGCCCACTCCGCTGTTTGGCAGCAATGACGCCGGTAAAGAAGAGACTGTTGCCAGCTATGCCAAAGCGGTGCGCCGCGCTGCTCCGGCGGTGGTCAATGTATATACCCGCAGCACCCTGGTTGATCCACGCTCTTTACGCCCCAGAACCATAGAGCGTCAGGAGCTTGGCTCCGGGGTGGTAATGAGTGCGCAGGGTTACATTCTGACTAACTACCATGTGGTATATGGCGCAGATCATATCGAAATTGCCTTACAGGACGGTCGCTGGTTAGAAGCTGTATTAATTGGTCAGGATGAGCTGACTGACCTGGCAGTACTGTATGTACAGGCAGAGAATTTACCGGTTATACCACAAGATACCGCACTTGATCCCCAGGTCGGCGATGTAGTATTGGCAATAGGTAACCCGCTGAACCTGGGGCAAACCATTACTCAGGGCATTATCAGTGCCAATGGTAATACCGGCTTAAGCTCACGCGGCTATATCGACTTTATGCGTATGGACGCCGCCATTAACCGCGGTAACTCCGGCGGCGCTTTGGTTAACAGTAACGGTACTCTGGTTGGTATTAACGCCGCAGCATTTCAGTTAGAAAGTCAGGATATTCAGGGTATTTTCTTTGCTATACCCTATCAACTGGCACTCAATGTGATGCAGAAGCTGATTAAACACGGCAAGGTTACCCGCAGTCATTTGGGTGTCTCCGGCGATGCGGTTGTCAATGCTGCCGGCGACAAGCTGATATCTTCAGGCCAACCGCTGTATGGTCTGAGCATTACCGCAATCAACGATAATGGCCCGGCTGCTGAAGCCGGCTTGCAAACAGGTGACATTATTCTGGCAATAGACGAGCGACGTTTTGACACCGTGCAACAAGCGCTGAATATGATTGCAGAAACCGCCCCTAACACCAGCCTGACATTAACGATAAACCGCAGTGGTCAACAACTCACCATCAATGCTGTGACACGCGAATTACGGCGATAAAAAACGCGGCTAAGAAGCCGCGTTAACCCGCTCAATATTGGCACCAAGCTGCCTGAGCTTATGCTCAATCTGCTCGTAACCACGGTCTATGTGATAAATCCGATCGACCACTGTGGTACCGGATGCCACCAGGCCGGCAATAACCAAACTGGCAGAGGCACGTAAATCCGTTGCCATAACCTGTGCGGCCATTAGCTTAACACTGTTCTGGCAAACGGCAGTATTGCCTTCCAAACTGATCCTGGCGCCCATACGCTGCAGCTCAGGCACATGCATAAAGCGGTTTTCGAAAATAGTCTCGGTAACCATCCCCACACCATCTGCCACTACATTCAGCACAGTAAATTGCGCCTGCATATCGGTCGGAAAGCCCGGATGCGGAACTGTTTTAACATTCACAGCACGTAAAGTACGCCCTGTCATGTTCGCACGGATCCAATCATCACCGCTGGTAATATCAGCACCGGCTTCACGCAGCTTCTCCAATACCACTTCTAACTCGGTTGGATCAGCGCTGCGGCAAGTTACATCACCACCGGATACCACTGCAGCTACTAAAAAAGTACCGGTTTCAATACGATCCGGCAGTACTCTGTGTTCGCCACCGTGTAAGGCATTTACGCCTTCAATCACAATAGAGTCGGTGCCGGCACCGGAAATTTTAGCCCCCATGGTGTTGAGATAAACGGCTAAATCGACCACTTCCGGTTCACGGGCTGCATTATCAATGGTCGTAATGCCATCAGCCAACACTGCAGCCATCATCAGATTCTCGGTACCGGTAACACTGACCATATCCATAATAATATGCGCGCCCTTCAGGCGGCTGGCACTGGCTTTGATATAGCCATTTTCAACCACTATTTCGGCACCCATTTTACGCAGGCCATCAATGTGCAGGTTAACCGGCCTCGCACCAATGGCACAGCCGCCGGGTAAAGAAACCTCGGCGCTGCCAAAACGGCTGAGCAATGGTCCTAACGCTAAAATAGAAGCCCGCATCGTTTTTACCAGTTCATATGGCGCAAACTGATTGTGCACTTTACCGGCATCTACCTGTACCACGTTGTCAGAAAAACTGACTTCTGCACCAAACAACTGCAACAACTTAACCGTCGTCTCAATGTCTTTAAGCTTTGGCACATTAGTAATAGTGGTGGGTTTTTCTGATAATAAGCTGGCAAAAAGGATAGGCAAAGCGGCGTTTTTTGCGCCTGATATAATCACATCACCGTGTAAAGCCTGACCACCTGTAACAAGAAATTGCTGCATAAATTACTACATCGGAGGGTTAAGAAGTTTTTCTCTACGCCATTGTTCCGGCGTAAAGGTCTTGATGCTGACAGCATGAATAGAACCGTCAGCAATGGCGGCCATTAAAGGCGCATAAATCATTTGTTGTTGCTTCACCCGGCTGACATCAGCGAAACAGGCGCCCACTGCCGTTACGGCGTAATGAGACCCCTCAGCACTGACTTTTACCTCGGTCAGTTGCAGCTGTTGTTGCAGCAACTGCTCAATTTGCGTGATGTCCAAAAGCTAAACCTTAATCAATTATTGGCAATAAAGCGCGTACCGCTGTAACGTCGGCCAATGATAGCAGCTGTTTCGGCACATTACATAACGCAATCGTAATACCCAGCCGTTTTGCTTGCGCCAATTGCTGTAATAACCAGGCTAAGCCTGCAGTATCAATATTGTCCAGGCAGTTAAAATCAAACTTAACTTTACCGGACAGCGTATTTAACTGCGCAAAGGGTGAATACAGCATTAACGTATCACGATTTAATACACCGCTAAAATGTAAAGCGTCTGCCTGCTGCTCAATCTTTAATGTCACTTTTCCTCCGGCCGGGTGATCGGTGCTTTTGCCTTTTCAGTTAGCAGCGTAGTAACACTTTGCAGGCCTTGCTGACGGATCAGGTTACTCAGCTCAGCTCTTTTGCTGTCCAGTAATGAAATGCCTTCAGCCACCATGTCAAACACCAGCCAGGTATCTGAGTCTTTGCCACGGCGTAACTTAAACTCGATATTGATATCCGGCTTGCCCGGGTCTATAACACGGGTTTTTATGCTGATGATTTTTTGATTATCAATGGCACGGGCCGGCTCAATCATCACTTGCTGATTGCGATACTGGGTAAACACGCCGGCATAAGTGGCAACCATGTAGTTTTGAAAAGCGTCAACGAAGGCCAGTAAATCTTCACGCGGGGTATTACGCAAATCAGCGCTGTTACCTATCACACGCAATGCCGCATAACGGCTATCGATATAGGGCACCAGTTCTTCATTAACTATAAGCCGCAGAACTTCAGGATCAGCTTCAATTTTGCTCTGATCTTTGGCAATACGGCTAAAGGTGTTATCTGCTACGACTTCCATCATCTTGTATGGATCGGTATAAGTTTGCGCTTCTGCCAGAACCTCGGTCGCCGTGCTTAACATCGTTAAGCTTGCTGCCAGTATCAATGCATAAAGTTTCATATTAATTCCCGCGGTTAAATAAAAATTGGCCAATCAACTCTTCCAGTACCAGGGCTGATTTTGTGTCTTCGATATAGTCACCATCAGCCAGGATTTCAACGGTTTCATCCAGAAAACCGGGCTGTAACCCCAGGTATTGCTCGCCCAGTAAGCCAGAGGTTAAAATTGCCAAAGTACTGGTTTCAGGAAAGTTGCTGTAACTTTTATTGATTTCCAGTGTTACTACCGGCCGGTAATAAGTGGTATCAAGCTCAATGGCAGCAACACGCCCCACAACTACGCCGCCCACTTTCACCGGTGAGCGCACTTTTAAACCGCCGATATTTTCAAACTTAGCATGCAGGCGATAACTTTGCCCCGTGCCGGCGACACCGGAGCTTGCTACCTGCAACGACAGCAGCAGAAATGCCGCTATAGCCAACACAATAAAGCCACCTACCAGTATTTCAATTTTCCGTGTGGTCATGTTATCCACCAAACATTAATGCAGTTAAAATAAAGTCAAAAGCCAACACGGCAAGCGACGCAGTAACAACCGTTTGTGTTGTAGCCTGGCTGATCCCCTCAGAAGTAGGAACAGCATCATAGCCCTTGTGCAGGGCAATCCAAATCACGATCAACGCAAATACCATACTCTTAATTACGCCGTTCATAACATCCTGGTACAGATCGACATTTGCCTGCATCGCAGACCAGTAGCCGCCGCCATCAACACCTAACCAATCAACGCCAACTAAATGGCCACCTAAGATCCCTACCGCAGTAAAGATAACCGCCAGTAACGGCATGCTGATAACACCGGCCCAGAACCGCGGTGCAATAATGCGTCTTAGCGGATCAACCGCCATCATTTCCATACCGGACAGCTGTTCCGTCGCCTTCATCAGACCAATTTCAGCCGTAATTGCGCTGCCGGCACGACCGGCAAACAATAAGGCGGTAACCACAGGGCCTAATTCACGCAATAAGCTCAGCGCAACCAGTGGCCCCAACATCTGCTCCGCACCAAACTTTACCAACACGGTGTAGCCCTGTAACGCCAGTACCATGCCGATAAACAAGCCGGAAACCAGAATAATCAGTAACGACAGCACACCTATTACATACAGCTGTTTAACCAGCAACGGAAAACCTTTGCGTATATCCGGTTTACCCAGCAGGGCGCCAAACAGCATAATACCGGCACGGCCATAACCCCGGACATTACCAATCGTGGCAGCGCCGATTTGTTGTAACTTATCTGCAATCACCCGACCAACTCCATTAATTCCTGTTCGTAAGGCGCCGCCTTAAAATGAAACGGCACAGCACCATCCGCCTCACCTTTTAAGAACTGTTGCACCAACGGCGACGGATGAGCGCGCAGCTGCTCCGGTGTGCCATGGCCAATCACGGTTTGCTCAGCCACCACATAGACGTAATCGGCAATACTCATTACTTCTGTGACGTCGTGAGACACCACCACCGAGGTTAAATTCAATGCATTATTTAACGAACGGATCAGCCGCACTATGACGCCCATCGAGATCGGATCCTGGCCGGCAAAAGGCTCATCATACAAAATCAGCTCCGGATCCAGCGCAATGGCCCGCGCCAGTGCCGCCCGTCTTGCCATACCACCGGATAACTCTGCCGGCATTAGATCGCGGGCACCACGCAGCCCTACCGCTTCTAATTTCATCAGCACAATAAGGCGGATAAGCGATTCCGGTAACCGCGTATGCTCGCGAATAGGAAAAGCCACATTATCGAACACTGTCATGTCGGTGAACAAAGCGCCGCTTTGGAACAACATACTCATACGCTGACGCGCGGCATACAATGCATTGCGTGACAACAATGGAATATCTTCGTTACCGAACATAATATGACCACTGTCCGGCTTTAACTGGCCACCAATCAAGCGCAGCAAGGTCGTTTTACCAATGCCGCTGGGGCCCATAATGGCGGTTACTTTACCACGGGCAAACTGCATATTCAGATCACGGTAGATCACACGATCACCACGACTAAACGTCAGTTGCTGAATATCAATTAGTATATCTGACACATTAATGCTCTCCGCCGCTGCCAGCGCTGTCGTGCCCCGGAAGGAATAAAATGCAATATACATACATCCTTGTATGTTTTCAATTATACTCGGTTTTACGTTGGATTATTGTAAACGGATCCATCAGTAAAGTCGTCACAAAAAATCGTAACAAACTGTGCGGAAAATCGATATTGCCGCATCATTGCAGCTTTTTTTTGCAATTCGCACCGATAAGCAGGAAAATACCACGTAATGCCTTACATAAGACTTACACAGAACAGGGAAATACATATTGTCACCTTTGCTACTTGCCATTATTTTCGTCGTCGTCGGGTTGGTGTTACTGATTTGGAGTGCTGATCGCTTTGTATTCGGCGCCTCTTCTATTGCGCGCACTGCCGGTATATCACCGATGATCATCGGCCTGACTATTGTTGCCATGGGCTCATCCGCGCCGGAGATGCTGGTGTCTGCCAGCGCCGCCTGGCAGGGACGACTCGATACCTCCGTCGGTAATGCACTGGGTTCAAACATCACCAATATTCTGTTGGTTATAGGTGCCGCTGCATTATTAAAGCCGATTGCCGTATCGTCGTTAACGTTAAAACGTGAGTACCCGCTGTTGTTGCTGTGTACTCTGCTGGGCTATTACTTTATTTCCGACAATATGCTGACGCGATTTGAAGGCATCTTGTTGCTGTGTGCTTTTGTCGCTTTTCTGGCACTGCTGGTTTACTGGGGTAAGCATGCCACAGCGGATGATCCGCTGATCGCTGAAATTAACGCTGAAATGCCGGTGCAAATTTCAGCGCTAAGAGCCATAGTGTGGCTGGGCATTGGTTTGCTGCTGTTGTTGGCCAGCTCACAGCTGCTGATCCATGGTGCAGTCACTATTGCTACCTATGCCGGACTGAGCGATTTGGTAATAGGCTTAACCATTATCGCCATCGGCACCAGCCTGCCTGAGCTTGCAGCCAGTATTATCGGTATACTCAAAGGTGAAGACGATTTGGCACTGGGCAATATTATCGGTTCAAATATTTTTAATATTCTGGCCGTATTGGGCCTTGGCGCTGTTATCGGCCCTGCCGGTTTAGATCCTATGGCCGGCAGTCGCGACAGTTATGTCATGATAGCGGCTACCTTAGCCATGTTACTGATGTCACTGCGGCTGGGTAAAATCAGACGTATTAACCGCGCTGAAGGTATAGTGCTGTTGGCCGGCTTTATCGGTTATCAGTACCTGCTGTTCAATGCCCTGACCCCCGCATAATCAGAGACTAATATGACAACAGATTTTCGTATCCGCGCCGCCGAAGTACTACGGATTGAAGCTGAAGCCGTAGTGCAATTGCAACAGTACCTGGATAACGGCTTCAATCTGGCTTGTCAGCTGATTTTTGACAGCAAAGGCAAAACCATCGTGTCCGGCATGGGTAAATCCGGCCATATTGCCAACAAAATTGCCGCCACTCTGGCATCTACCGGTACACCGGCTTTCTTTGTCCATCCGGGCGAAGCCAGCCATGGCGATTTAGGCATGTTGTCCGCAGAAGATGTGGTCATTGCTATTTCCAACTCCGGCGAAACACCGGAGGTACTGACTATTATTCCGCTGATTAAACGGCTGGGTATTAAGCTGATTGCAATGACCGGTAACCCGGCCTCCACGCTGGCGAAACTGGCCGACGCGCATTTATGCGTAAAAGTTGAACAGGAAGCCTGCCCGTTGGGTTTGGCACCAACAGCCAGCACCACCGCAACACTGGCCATGGGTGATGCTTTAGCAGTGGCGCTGCTTGATGCCCGCGGTTTTTCAGCCGAAGATTTTGCGTTATCACACCCCGGCGGCAGCCTTGGCCGTAAGCTGCTGCTGCGGCTGGAAGATATTATGCACAGCGGCACTGAAGTCCCTGTCGTTGTGCAAAGCGCCACCATTAAAGATGCTCTGCTGGAAATATCAAAAAAGGGCCTTGGCATGACGGCCGTAGTGGACGATGCCGGTATATTAGCCGGTATCTTTACCGATGGCGATTTGCGCCGTATTCTCGATCAGCGCTACGATATCCATACCAATGTTATCGCCGATGTAATGACCCGCCGCTGCGTTACCGCTCAGCCACAGATGCTGGCAGCTGAAGCGCTGCAAATCATGCAACAGAAGAAAATAAACGGCTTGATTATTCTTAACGACACCGGCAAACCGGTTGGCGCCATGAATATGCATGACTTATTGCGGGCCGGAGTACTGTAACATGACACTATTTGACAGCCTGTATCAGCCGGTCAGCAGCGCAATCAACACTAAGGCAGCAGCAATAAAACTGCTGATTTGCGATGTCGACGGCGTATTTTCCGATGGCCGGATTTACCTTGGCAATAACGGTGAAGAACTAAAAGCCTTTCATACCCGTGACGGCTACGGCATCAAAGCCTTGCGCCAGGCCGGTATCGAAGTGGCAGTTATCACCGGGCGGAATTCAGCCATTGTACAACAACGCATGACATCGCTGACAGTGCCTTACATTTACCAGGGCCAGGAAAATAAACTGGCCGCCTTTGCTGATTTACAACAGCAATTGCAACTTACGCCGGCGCAAATTGCCTATATCGGCGATGACCTGGCAGATTGGTCAGTTATGCAGCAGTGTGGTTTGGCGGTAGCCGTTAAAGACGCCCATCCTTATCTGGTGCAGCAGGCCGATTACATTACCAGCTTACCAGGCGGCTTCGGCGCCGTGCGCGAGCTTTGCGACTTACTGTTGATTAGCCAAAACCGTTTCGGTTTATTTGACGGCAGCAGCACATGAGAAAGTTTTTTGTCTTTATCGTTATTTTGTTAACCGGAACGGCCGCTTATTTGTGGTTTCAGCCGGCAGATGACGGCGACACCTTGCAGACCGACCAGGAATTATTGCCGGACTACATTGCGCAAAAGGTTACCCGTCGCCTGTACGATGAACAGGGCTATCTGGCCGATACCGTCAGCGCTGAACGGCTGGAACATTTTGAGCTGCTCGGCTTTACCCGATTTGAAAATCCGGTATATACCCTGTACAACGAAGCACATCAACCCGGCTGGAAAGCCAGCAGCCGGCAGGCCATTTGGTTTAATCAGGACAGAGTTATTCTGGAGCAACAAGTCAGTATTGAAAGCCTGATGCCGGATGAACTGATAGAACGGATAGAAACAGAAACGTTAGAAATGTTATTTCCGGACAACACGTTACAAAACGATGCCGCTGTATTTATTCAGGGCAAAGGTTTTTATATCAAAGGCGTTGGCTTACAGGCTGATCTAACAAATGGCAGCTTGCAACTGTTACAACACCAGCAAACGGTATATCACAATGAACAATAAAATTATGTCTGTCCTATTGCTGCTCAGCAGCAGTGTCGTTCTGGCGCAGCAGCCTGACTACAGCCAGCAAATTCAGATCGATGCTGACAATTTGTCGTCGCTGAAAGAAAACGTCTTAACCTACCGTAGTAATGTCGTAGTAACTCAGGGTTCATTGCAAATGAAGGCAGACCAACTGGAAATTAATGCCAGTGCCGGCAAAGGCAAAGAGGTCTACGTTGCTACCGGCAATCCGGTCAGTTATTCGCAGCTATTGGCTGACGGCCAGCCGGTAACAGCTAAAGCCAATGAAATACGTTATGAACCCGCCAGCCGGATGCTAATCTTAACCGGTGACGCCGAATTGGCGCAAAGCGGCAGCGTAGTAAAGGCTTCCACAATAAGGTATAACGTAGAGAAGCAGGAACTTAGCGCGCAAAGCGACGAATCTAAACGCGTCACTACTATCTTTACGCCGGAGGAAAAAAACAATCCATGAAGTTAGTTGCCTCCCATCTGGCTAAAAGTTACAAAGGCAGGCAGGTTGTAAAAGACGTCAGCCTGGAAGTGAATGCCGGACAAATTGTCGGCTTGCTCGGTCCGAACGGTGCCGGCAAAACCACCACTTTTTATATGATTGTTGGTTTGGTGCCGTCTGATAAAGGCACTATTAGTCTGAACGACAAAGATATTACCTTTGACCCTATCCATGCCCGTGCCAGACAAGGCATTGGCTATCTGCCGCAAGAAAGCTCTATCTTTCGTAAGCTCAGTGTATATGACAACTTGCTGGCTATTTTACAAACCCGTAAAGACTTAACCGCGGCCAAACGCGAAGAACTGGCTGACGATTTACTGGAAGAATTCCACATCGGTCATATAAAAAACAGTTTGGGTATGAGCTTGTCCGGTGGTGAACGCCGTCGCGTGGAAATTGCCAGAGCGCTGGCGGCTAACCCGGCGTTTATTCTGTTAGATGAACCCTTTGCCGGCGTAGATCCTATTTCGGTATTGGATATTAAAAAAATTATCCAGCATTTATGTCAGCGTGGTATCGGCGTATTAATTACCGACCACAATGTGCGTGAAACGCTGGATGTGTGCGAAATCGCCTATATTGTCAGTCACGGTGAGCTGATTGCGTCCGGGCCGCCGCAGGAAGTACTGTCTAATCAAAAAGTACGGGATGTATACCTGGGCGAACAATTCAGGCTATAGTTAGCAAAAAATAATGCCAGTGTGTCACTCAGGAGAATGGTAGAAGTAGATGAAGCCCTCTTTGCAACTTCGCTTAGGACAGCAACTAACCATGACGCCACAGCTACAGCAGGCTATACGCCTGCTACAGCTGTCGACGATTGAGTTGCAACAGGAAATTCAGGAAGCTCTCGATGCCAATCCATTATTGGAAGCAGAAGACGAGTACGATAGCTTTAACGCTGAACCCAAGGAACCAGAGCAAGCAACTGATAACACCAGTGACCTCGATCACCATGCGGACGACAGCTATGAGCCGTCAGAGCCCGATAGCAGTGAGTCGATGACAGAGCAAAATATCCAGGAAGATTTACCGCTGGATAATAACTGGGATGATTTAGTCAGTGCCGCTCCGGTCAGTGCCGGCAATAGCGGCAGTGACGAAGACCATGTGTATCAGGGAGAAACCAGTGAAAGCCTGCAGGATTATTTGCGCTGGCAAATGCAACTTACCCCTTTTTCTGACACTGACCGTGCCATCGCCGAAATTATCATTGAAGCCATCGACGAGAACGGCCTGCTTACTATCAGCTGTGACGACATTCTGGAATCACTCGGTGCAGATGAAATTGAAGCCGACGAAGTAGAAGCCGTAATCAAGCGCATCCAGTTATTTGATCCGGTAGGTGTTGGTGCCCGCTCTGTACAGGAATGCCTGTTAGTCCAACTACGCCAGTTTGCCCCCGACACGCCCTATCTGGCTGAAGCACGCCATATGATTAGCGAACATTGCGAATTTTTAGCGAATCGCGACTTTCGTTCTTTGATGCGAGTGACTAGACTCAAAGAGGATGAGTTAAAAGAAGTCATGCAGCTGATCCACAGCCTTAACCCAAGACCGGGTGCCGACGTAATCCGCGAAGAACAACAGTATGTTATTCCGGACGTCAGTGTACAAAAAGTGAAAGGACGCTGGCAGGTCGAGCTTAACCCAGACGCTATGCCCAAGGTAAGGATAAATCAGCAGTATGCCGCTATGTCACGCACGGCAAAAAACAGCTCTGACAGCCAGTTTATCCGCTCGCATTTACAGGAAGCAAAATGGTTTTTGAAAAGCCTGGAGAGCCGGAACGAGACCTTATTAAAAGTGGCGAACTGCATCGTGCAGCAGCAACAAGCATTTTTTGAACATGGTGAGGAAGCCATGAAACCTATGGTGTTAAATGACGTTGCTGAGATGGTTGGTATGCACGAATCCACCATTTCCCGGGTTACCACACAAAAGTATATGCATACACCACGAGGTATTTTTGAACTTAAGTTCTTCTTTTCCAGTCATGTCAGTACGGAGAGCGGAGGCGAGTGTTCCTCCACAGCCATCCGCGCTTTTATTAAGAAATTAGTGGCGGCGGAGAACCCGGCTAAACCGCTTAGCGACAGTAAAATGGCTGACATTCTGCTGGAGCAAGGCATCAACGTTGCCAGGCGAACTATTGCCAAGTATCGGGAGTCGTTGTTTATTCCGCCGTCAAATCAACGCAAGACCTTGATGTAAATAAGCCTAAAGAAGGAATATGTCTATGCAAATCAATCTAACCGGTCGTCATGTTGAAATTACTTCTGCCTTAAAAGAATACGTAGACAACAAGTTCGCTAAACTGGAACGGCATTTTGATCATATAAACAATGTACATGTGATCCTAAACGTGGAAAAATTGAAGCAGATCGCCGAAGCCAAGCTGCACCTGAACGGTGGCGAAGTGTTTGCCGTATCTGAAAATGAAAATATGTATGCTGCAATTGACCAGTTGATAGACAAACTAGATCGCCAGGTCATTAAGCATAAAGAGAAAATAGCCCGACACTGATTAGATGATGATGAATTTAACCTCTATGCTTGCCGAGAACTGCACTAAAAGTGCAGTTCTTTTTAACAGCAAAAAGCGCATTCTGGAATATATCGCTGAGCTGGCACACCAGCAATTGCCTGATATGACTGAATACAGCATTCTTGAAGCGCTGATGACACGTGAAAAGCTCGGCTCAACCGGCATAGGGGGTGGTATTGCCATTCCGCACGGCAAACTAAAATGTGTAACCCAGCCAATGCTGGTGTTTGTGGTAAGTAAAGAAGCTATCCCGTTTGACGCCATTGATAATCAGCCGGTGGACATTTTCTGTGCTATTTTAATTCCGGAAGATCAATGCCAGGCACACCTGAGCACCCTGGCCGGTATCGCGCGATTACTCAGTCAAAAAGAGCTGACAAAGAAAATCCGCCACGCCGAAACTAACCAGCAATTATATCAACTGCTGCTTGAATACAGCGCGATGGAAACGGCTAAATGAAATTACTGGTAGTCAGCGGTCGCTCCGGCTCAGGCAAATCTGTTGCGCTGCGTGTAATGGAAGACCTCGGCTACTATTGTGTAGACAATATTCCGGTAAACCTGCTGTCGACCCTCGCTACCACTGTAATGGGCCAATACGAACGAGTAGCGGTCAGTATTGATGTGCGTAACCTGCCGCAAGACCCGGATGAATTAGCCGAAATATTATCTTACCTGCCGCGAAAACTGGATTTAACCATCCTGTATCTGGATGCCGACCACGCCAGCCTGATTAAACGCTTTAGCGAAACGCGCCGGCTGCATCCGTTGTCACATCAGGCTATGTCACTGGACGAAGCCATATCACGCGAGCAACAGCTGTTAGACCCCATTTCCAGCCGCGCCGATCTGTATATCGATACTACCGACTTAAACGTACATCAGTTAGCCGAGCAACTGCGCGAACGCATTTTGGGGCAGAAAACCGGCCGGTTAGTTATTTTATTTGAATCTTTTGGTTTTAAGTACGGCATACCCAAAGATGCCGACTTTGTTTTTGATGCCCGCTTTTTGCCCAATCCCCACTGGGAGCCGGATCTAAAACCGCTAACCGGGCTGGATCAACCGGTAAAAGATTATCTGGCGGCACAACCGGTGGTGGCAAAGTACATTTGGCAAATAAACAGCTTTATCAGCACCTGGCTACCCCATTTAGAGCGTAATAACCGCAGTTATCTGACTATTGCCATTGGCTGCACCGGCGGCCAGCACCGTTCAGTTTATATGGTTGAAAGTCTGGCAGAGAGCTACCGTAGTTCACGTGATGACGTGCAGCTGCGCCACCGCGAGCTGGTACGCCACCACAATAAGGCGTGAAGATGGCCAAATTCAGTGAAACCGTCACCATTGTTAACCCCTTGGGTTTGCATGCCAGAGCAGCGACCAAGCTGGCTCAGCTATGTCAGCAGTTTAGTGCCCATATTGAGCTAACTCAGGAAGATAAAACGGCAGACGCTTGTAGCGTGTTAGCTTTGTTGATGCTGGCCAGCAGCAAAGGCAAAACCTTGCAGGTATGTGCCGAAGGCGAAGACGCTGAACAGGCGCTCAGCGCGGTAGTCGATTTGATTAAAAACGGCTTTGACGAAAGCTAATCGCTAAGGCTTTGGTTGCCGGTCATGTTGTTTCTGCTGGGCCGGATGAATATTGTCCAGGCCAGCGGTTTTATCTATCGCTTTCAACTTATGATGTAATGCCGTCTTAATCAACATATGCGCACTGATAGGGGCAGTTATCAGTAAAAAGATGGTGATCAGTAATTCATGCACACTGACATCACCGGAAATACTGAAAAAGAAAATAGAGCCTAATAAGATGCCGCCCATGCCCAGCGTAGTGGCTTTAGTCGGCCCGTGCAGCCGCATAAAAAAATCCGGCATTCTGCTCAGGCCAATAGAACCAATCAGCACAAAGCTGCCTCCCAATAACAGAAAAAATGCTACCGCCCATTCCATCCAATGTTGCATCAGGTGCTCCTACTCAATAATATCGCCGCGCAACAGAAACTTACACACCGCCACCGTGCTGACAAATCCCAGCATCGCAATCAGCAACGCCGCTTCAAAATACAACGGTGAGCCCATCAATAAGCCGTACAGAATAATCAACGCTATGCTGTTAATGTACATGGTATCCAGCGCCAGTATACGATCCGGCAAACTGGGGCCCCGCAACAAACGCCACAGGTTTAACAGCAAAGCAATGCTGATCATGGCAAACACCAGCATAATAACGTTATCTAACATTGGAAAATCTCCTTCAACGGAGCTTCATAGCGTTGTTTAATTGAAGCAACCAGTTCAGCTTCATCGCTCAGATTTAACACATGTATCAGTAACCAGCGCTGCGGCAGTGGTTCTCCGGGCACCAGCAATTCGGCGCTGGGATAAATTTCTGCGCTGACCGTACCCGGCGTCATCGATACCGTACTGGCTAAAATGGTGATCGGTAATTCGTGTTGCAAATCCAGCGGCACCCGCACAAAAGCCGGATTTAACCGCCGCTTCGGCCCGAGGATCAACACTGCTACCTGAGCATTCGCGGTAATAATATCGCCAAAAACCCGTAGTATGTAACGCAGTGCCAACACCGGCCGCTCAATCAGTGGCTGCGGATCACGAAAACGTAATGTCAGTAGCGGAATGACCAGTGCCAGCACGCTGCCGAAAAATAAGTGTACCGCTTCTACGCTTTGGTTTAGTAACAACCACACCAGCAATAACAGCATACTGCGGTAGGGCGTAGGCAACCAACGGTATTTAGGCTTAAACCTCATGGTGTGTCTCCTTGAGACGCTGGCTGACGCAGAATAATGTCTACCGTGCCGGCGGTGTCATATAACTGCGCTGCGGCCTGTTGCGACAACCCGGTCAGCGGGCCGGCAAATGCCACCAGTAGCGGGCTTGCCAATAACAACCAACACACACCAAATACCTGCAGCGGCGCTGCTTTTTCTCCGCTGGCATCACTGCCGCTGATACGCCAAAACAAGGTGCTGCCGGCACGCGACAAACCAATAATAACCAACAGGCTGCTGATTAAAATAAAACTCCACAATAACAAACGGCTTGTGGGTTCAGTTGCTGCCTGTAATAACATCAGCTTACCGATAAAGCCGGAAAATGGCGGCAAGCCCGCCACCGTTAACGCGGCCAAGATAAACAAACCGCCTAACAACACCGGCTGGATCACCCGCCGCCCCGATACTAAGCGGTCGGCAGCTTTACCGCGCTGGTTAGCAATTAAATCGGCCAGCAGGAACAGCGCCGCAGTAACCAGTGTGGAGTGTACGGTGTAGTACAGCGCCGCAGCGGCCGACAACTCTGTTTGCAACGCCACTAAGCTGACAAGGGTGCCTACAGAGACCAGCACCAGATTCGCAACGAGTTTACGAAAGTCCCGGCTCGCCATAACACCAACCGCACCTAAAGCTATGGTGGCGAGTCCTGCCGGTAACAGCCAGTCTGCTGCAAGCCCGGCCAACGGCCCTGCCCCTTCGCCAAACACCGAACTGTATACCCGGAGCAAGGCATAAACCCCAATTTTTGTCATCACCGCAAACAATGCCGCCACCGGCGCAGATGCCGATGAATAGGTCGCCGGCAGCCAGAATTGCAACGGTAATACCGCCGCTTTAAGCGCAAACACTATCATCAGCATCAGGCCGCCGGCCTTTACCAACATCATATCTTCTGCCGGCAAAGCTGCGACTTTCACTGTCATATCCGCAATATTCAAGGTACCCAGAGTGCCATACAGTACAGCCAGCGCGAATAAAAAGATGGCTGAGCCGCTAAGGTTAAGTACCACGTAATGTACCGCGGCTTTGGTTTTATTTTTGCCACCGGCATGGATAAGCAGTGCATAAGAGGCGATCAGCAGTACTTCAAAAAACACAAACAAGTTAAATAAATCGCCGGTTAAAAAAGCACCGTTAATACCCATAATCTGAAACTGGAACAGCGGATGGAAGAAAGAACCTTTTTCATCTTCACCAGCGCTGCCGTAGCTGATAGCGCCCAATGCCAGAAATGAGGTTAAACACACCATCACTACCGACAGCTTATCCGCCACCAGAATAATACCAAACGGCGCCTGCCAATTGCCTACCGCATAGTGCAACATTCCCTGCTGTTGCACCTGCAGTAATAACATTAGTGCAAGTATCAGCTGAATAGCAGCTGATATCATACTCAGCCAACGCCGGCGCATTGGCGAATAGTGCACCGGTGGTAACATAATAACTAAGGCGGTCAGCATCGGCAGTAGCACCGGCGCTGTAATCAAATGCCACATCAACGGCTTTCCTTCTTCATATTGGTTGCGTCCGGTAATTTACCGTCAACATGATCATTACCTAAATCTGCCCGCGCACGTATAGCAAGGATCACCAGAAAAGCAGTCATGGCAAAACCTATCACTATCGCAGTGAGTACCAGCGCCTGGGGCAACGGGTCGGCGTATTGCTCAGTGGTACCCAGCACCGCAGCACCACGCAATGTCAAACGACCGGAAGAAAAAATAAACAGGTTAACCGCGTAGGACAACATAGTCAGGCCTAATACCACGGGGAAAGTGCGGCCGCGCAACATCAGAAACACGCCGCAGGCCGTTAAAAATCCGATACAACAGGCAAACAGAGTTTCCATTAAATCGACTCCTTATGCACAGGACGATGGCTGGTGGTCATCTTGCCTAAACTGGCCAGAATAAGCAGCGTAGAGCCTACTACGGTGACATACACACCAAGATCAAAGGCAATTGCACTGGCCAATTCAATTTTACCCAGCAGCGGAATATCAAAATAATCAAACCAGGAGGTTAAAAACGGCCGGTTAAACAACCAACTGGCGATACCGGTAAATAACGCTATCAACAAGCCTACTGCAACCACACGCTGGTATTCTACGTTCATCCGTGCTTTCACCCAGTCAACACCCTGAGCGATATACTGCAGAATAATCGCCACCGCAGTAACCAGGCCGGCAATAAAGCCGCCGCCCGGTAAGTTGTGGCCGCGGAAGAAAATATACACCGACACCATAATCGCCAGAGGCAACAGGCTTTGTGACACGGTAGACAATAATAATGAATGGCGCTCAACAGCCCAGGGCCGGCCGTCACCATCACTGCTGGGTTTAAACAACGGGATACGGGTCAATAACTTAAAGATACCCAATGAGGCTATACCCAATACCGTAATTTCGCCCAGCGTATCAAAGCCACGGAAGTCGACCAGGATGACGTTAACCACATTGGTGCCACCACCGCCGGTTTTAGCATTGGCAATAAAAAAGTCTGAAATGGTACTGAACGGTCGCGTCATCAGGGCATAACTTAAGCTACCGACAATCACTCCCACCATGCTGGCAATACTGATATCACGCACTACCCGCGATGCTTCCGATTGCTTCGGCGTTTTATGCGGTAAAAAGAATAGCGCCAGCATTAAAAGAATAATGGTAACCACTTCTACCGACAGTTGTGTCAACGCTAAATCCGGCGCCGAAAACCGCGTAAAGGCAATAGACACCATTAAGCCTACTACTGAAATCATCAGCAAGGCGATAACCCGTTTGCGATGCCAAATCACCGTAGCAAAGGCTGCAATCAGTAACATAGCTGCGCCGGCAGCATTTACGGCATCCACCGCCAGTTCATCGCGCCCGCCCCACAGCGTATCCAGGCTTAGCAACGGCATGCCGGCTAATACAATAAATGCACATAACAACAAGGTCATATAGCGTTGCAATGAGCCATTATCCAGCCAGTCATACAGCTGCTCACACCGGGCGGCAAACTTTTTTATCCCGCTTTCAAAACTGTTCAGCGCATCAAAATCCGGTAATGAATTCTGAAAGTCGAACAAATGTTTACGATTGACATAAATCAGCGTACCGCCGGCAAGCGCCAGCACACTCATCAGCAGCGGCAAGTTAATACCATGCCAGATAGCGAGACTGTACTCTGGTACCTCGCCACCCAATACCGCAGCTGATGCCGCATGCAACAAGTCGCCAACGATATAACCCGGGAAAATACCGACCAAAATACACAAGGCTACCAATACTTCTACCGGCACCCGCATATAACGCGGCGGCTCATGCGGTGTTTTTGTAAGGCCTTTGGGCTGACCGTTAAAAAACACGTCGTGAATAAACCGCATCGAATAAGCCACCGAAAACACCGCAGCCACAGTCGCCAGCACTGGTATTACCCAGGACAACGAACCGAGTAAATGCTGATGCAGGGTTTCGGCAAAAAACATTTCTTTTGATAAAAAGCCGTTCAGTAACGGCACGCCGGCCATCGCAGCTGCCGCAACCATCGCCAGGGTGGCGGTTATCGGCATAAATTGCCATAAACCATTAAGTTTGCGCATATCGCGCGAGCCCGACTCGTGATCAATAATACCGGCGGCCATAAATAACGACGCTTTAAAGGTGGCGTGATTAATAATATGAAACACCCCGGCCACAGCCGCCAAGTCGCTGCCTAAACCAAATAACAAGGTAATTAAACCCAGGTGACTGATAGTGGAATACGCCAACAAGCCTTTTAAGTCATGCTTAAACAGCGCCAGATAGGCACCGACTAACAGGGTTGCCAACCCGGTTAAACTAACCAGAATAAACCACAGCTCGGTGCCGGATAGCGCCGGATAAAACCGCGCCAGCAAAAAGATACCCGCCTTTACCATAGTAGCCGAGTGTAAGTAAGCACTTACCGGCGTTGGCGCTGCCATGGCATTAGGCAGCCAGAAATGGAACGGGAATTGCGCCGATTTGGTAAAACAGCCCAACAAAAACAGCACCAACAGCAGCGGGTACCAGGCGTGCTGCTGAATAATATCAGTACTGGCCAGCACTATCTCCAGGTCATAGCTGCCGACAATCTCACCAAGCAACAAAAACGCCGCCAGCAATGCCAGACCACCGGCACCGGTTACCGTTAATGCCATACGCGCGCCGCGGCGAGCCTCTGCTTTATGCCACCAGAAACTGATCAGCAAAAACGAGCTGATACTGGTCAGCTCCCAAAACAGCCACAATTGCAGCAAATTGCCGGACAGCACTATGCCCAGCATTGCCGTCATAAACAGCATAAGGTAGGCATAAAAGCGCGGCATAGAATCACGCTCAGACAGGTAATAGCGCGCATACAGAATAATTAACAGGCCAATACCTAAGATCAGCAAACTGAATAAAAACGCCAAACCATCGAGGCGGATCACAATATCTAACCCCAACAACGGTATCCACTGCAGGAAAAACCGCAGGCTTTCGCCGGCCAGTATGGTTTCAGCATGATACAGCAACAGCATCAGCGCTAACGCCGGTGGTATAGCAGTGGCAAGGGCACAGGCACTGCGGTTCCACTTAGCAGTAAGCACCGGCACCAAAGCCCCCAGCAGCGGCAGAAGTAAAATCCACAAAAGTGTCATAGCTGTCGCGTATCCTTATTAAAATAATTCTTGTCACAAGCTTAGTGTGCCCGACTTATCTTAAAGATTAAGTTGTTGATATCCAAAGGCAGTTAACTAAGCATAGAAGACGTATAGCCTTTGCAACATGGGCGGGTAGAAATAATCAGCTTATTAGTTATTGTGGCGTTATTTATACTGGGATTCGCCGCAAAAGTCCATTTATCCTGCCTCACAGCACGCTGTTAGCTGTACAGTTTCACCTTGCTGAACAACCACTTTATCGCATCGCTAAACTGGCAACATTGCCCTAAAGCAAGTACAACTAATAGCAAGATTACACCACAACACTAAGGAGTTGTTATGAAAACCCGCACTGAACATGACAGCATGGGGGAGTTACAGGTACCGGTTTCGGCACTGTACCAGGCGCAAACACAGCGTGCAGTGCAAAATTTCCGCCTTAGCAGCCTCAAACTACCACGGGGTTTTATTCAGGCCTTACTGCAAATTAAAAAAGCCGCAGCCTCTGCCAACCAGCAACTGGGCTTACTTGAGGCCAACATTGCTACAGCGATAAGCCACGCCGCTGATGCACAATTGGCTGAAACCGACATGCAGCAATATCCGTTAGATGTGTTTCAAACCGGCTCAGCTACCAGCAGCAATATGAATGTGAATGAAGTACTGGCCACGCTCGCCGGCCGTCAGCTTGGCAAGACAGTAAACCCGAATGATCATGTTAATCTGGGGCAAAGCAGCAACGATACTGTCCCCAGCGCCATTCATGTCAGCGCAGCGCTGGCAATTCAGCAACAACTGTTGCCGGCGCTGCAGCATCTGCAAATGGTGCTGGTGAGTAAAAGCCAGCAAATTGGCCATATTGTTAAAACCGGCCGCACCCACTTAATGGATGCTATGCCGGTAAGCTTCAGCCAGGTGCTGGGCGGCTGGCAAGCACAATTGGCACAGACAGAACATGGCTTGCAACAACAACTGCAACAACTGCAGGCACTGGCGCAAGGTGGCACAGCGGTTGGCAGTGGTATTAACGCCGACCCGCGCTTTGCCGCCCTGTTTTGCCGGCAACTCAGCGACAACACCGGGCTGGCATTTCATCCGGCCGATAACTTTTTCAGTGCTATCAGCTCACAAGACAGCGCAGTTGCCGCTTCCGGCGCCCTGAAAACCCTGGCGGTAAGCCTGCTGAAAATCAGCAACGATTTACGCTGGATGAATTCCGGTCCGCTGGCCGGGCTGGGTGAGATTGCCTTGCCGGCGTTACAACCCGGCTCATCTATTATGCCGGGCAAAGTAAATCCGGTGATCCCTGAAGCCGTTGCCATGCTGTGCGCTCAGGTAGTGGGTAACGACGCTACCATTACGCTGGCCGGCCAGTCCGGTAACTTTGAATTGAATGTCATGCTGCCGGTGATTGCCTATAACCTGCTGCAAAGTATTGAATTACTTGCCAATGGTTGCACTGCCCTGGCCGATCAGGCCATCCGTGATTTTACGGTACTGGAAGACAATATCAGCAAAGCGCTGGCGTTAAACCCTATTTTGGTAACCGCACTAAACCCGCTGATTGGCTATGCCAAAGCCGCGGAGATCGCCAAGCAGGCCTATAAGCAACAAAGGCCGGTACTGGATGTTGCGCTGGAGCACACCAGCTATAGCCGCAGCGAACTGGAGCAACTGCTGGACCCGGCCAGATTGTGTCAGGGCGGTAATGTTGGTTAAGCCCGGTTTTTACGGGCGATATCGACCGGGTAACATGCACCGACGTCGCAACCTGCACGCCGGACATGCTCATATGCTTAGGTCAGGTTATGCGGTGTGGCGCAATAGATTATTCAATTTGCGCCACACTTTTGTTAAAAACAAACTAAAAATAGTTTTAAAAAAATCAAGTTAACTGATTATAATGCCGCCTTTATTTTACACATACATAACAATAAGGCTGTACTATATATGGAAAATGCTTTCAACACCGACACATCATTGCCGCAACAAGCCCCTGCCCGTCTTGGCAAAGTGGCATTCAGCGGTAAAGCCGGTGAGTTTTTTGGTATTTGGATGGTTAATTTATTACTTAGTATCGTGACGCTGGGTATTTACAGTGCCTGGGCTAAGGTGCGCACCAACCAATACTTTTATGGCCATACCCGGATAGAGAACCAACCTTTTCGTTATCTGGCTACTCCAATGCAAATTTTAAAAGGCCGTATTGTTGCGGTAATCGTATTTGCTTTGTTTTTTGTATTATCTGCCGTTTCTCCTGCATTGGCCTTACTGCTGGCATTAGCGCTGTTAATAGCCTCGCCCTGGCTGATTGTACAAAGTTTAAAATTCAATATGCGTATGACCAGCTATCGTAATGTGCGCTTTGCATTTAACGGTGACTATGGCAACGCATTTAAACATTTTGTATTGCTGCCGGTGCTGGCGGTATTTACCCTGTATTTAGCTATGCCATGGGTACTGAAACGTATTGACCAGTTTGTGTACGGTAACATCAGTTATGGTGGTAAAAAATTTCAGGTAAACACTGAAACCGGCAACTACTACATTGCCGCTCTGGTGACTATCGCTGCAGTTGTTTGTGTCGTTATTGCCTTCAGCGTTATTTCTGCTTTAGCCGTTGGCGCCACCGCATTTGGCACCGACAGCGGTATAAACGGTGTGTTTGGCCTTTCTACCGTGTTATTTTTTGTGCTGTATTTTTTGGTATTCGCCATGAGCGGTGCCATTTATCAAACCATGATCCGCAACCATTTGTTTGATAACACTGAGCTGCCGGAAATTGCCAAACTAAAATCTGAAGCACGGGTAATGCCGTTTTTATGGTTAACCTTCACCAATTTACTGGCCATTGTGGTTACTTTAGGTCTGGCATACCCATGGGCGAAAATTCGCAAAGCCGCCTATCTGGCCTCTGTTACCACTGTTGCTGTATACCCGCAAGCCGACACTTTGGCCGACCAGGCACAGCAAGACGGCAACGCCTTTGGCGAAGAAGCTGTCGGTTTATTTGATATAGATGTGTCGTTAGCCTGATGCCGGGCAGCCACCGGGTTACCGGGCAATTCCATCAAGCCGCCAGCAGCACCTTATATGCTGCTGTGGCCGAGATCAGCCCGACCGGGCGGCTTAATATCATCAGTGCAACAGACAAGCGTAGTCTTTGCAATGCTGCCGCGGATGATTACCGCTTTGGTACAGTACTGCCTGGTTTAGCGGTTGAACTGCAGCTACGTGACGGCGCAGTATTTGTGCCGGATGACGCCGGCTTTCGTTGGCCACAACTTAGCAGCAAAGCCAAAATGGCCGCCTGGCTGGAAAGCCAAAAGTTGTCTATTCTGGCTGCCATTGTGTTATCACCGCTGTTGCTGTGGTGGATTATTGTGTATGCGATGCCCATGCTGGCCGTTGCCGCCGTGCCGCTGGTACCTGACAGCGTAAAGCAGCAAATGGGCCAACAAACCTTCTATAGCTTGCAAAAAACCGTGCTGCAGCCTACAGAGTTAGCGGCCCCAGAACAGGCGGCTGTGCAGTACCACTGGCAAATGGCATTGCAGCAGCTACCTTTGCAACAGAGCAACTATAAGTTGTACCTGTATAAATCAGATTTCTTCGGAGCTAATGCCTTTGCCCTGCCCGACGGCACTGTCGTAGTAACCGATGACCTGGTGAAACTACTGCACGACAAACCGGACGCATTACTGGCGGTATTGTTGCATGAGATCGGCCATGTTGAAGGCCAGCATAGCGTGCGTTTAGTGGCACAGTCATTGGGCGCCGCTTTGGTGTTTGGCATTCTGTTTGGCGACCCTGAAGGCATTGCCGATCTGGTGCTGGGTTCGGGCTCTGCGTTGCTGCAAAGTGCCTTTTCGCGTGATATGGAACGCGAAGCCGATCAATTTGCCTTGCAGCAACTGAAAGCTTTGGGTAAGTCACCCTCTGCTTTTGCCGATGCCATGACAGCACTGTTAAGCGAACACGGCGATAGCGATGACGCTTCCGCCAGCTTGTTAAAATACCTCAGCTCCCACCCCGATACGCGCGAGCGTATAGAGCAGGCAACACAGCAACTCACCGATTGACCCACAGCGCCGGATTCCGCCGGCGCTGTTTTATTGCTATAGTTGGCAGCAAAACCAAACGGGGACAATACCTTATGTTGCGCTTTGCCAGTTTAGCTTGTGCGTTATTTACCTGCAGCCTTTTTACCAACAGTGTTAGCGCCGCCCCCGTTGTACTGTCAGATATCAAAGGCTACGGCTTTGACACCGAGCGCCAGCTGCAGCAATTCAGTGTGCTGGTATTTGACGACGCCAGCGGCAAAGTACTGGCACGCGGCGATACAAGCTTAGTACAGCAGTACCCGCAGGCGAAACAGCTTAGCGGCAAGGGTAAAACCGTATTGCCGGGTTTAATCGACGGCCACGGCCATGTGCTAGGCTTGGGGCAATATTTAGCGGTAGCAGAGCTGCGCGGCAGTGACAGCGAGCAAGATGCAGTAAACCGGGTAGCACAGTTTGCCAAGGCCAATAAAGACGCGCCCTGGATTATCGGTCGCGGCTGGAACCAGGTATTGTGGCCGACCAAGCAGTTTCCTACTACCGCACTACTGGATGAAGCGGTGAACGACAAACCGGTTTATCTGGAGCGGGTCGACGCGCACGCCGGCTGGGCCAACAGCAAAGCGCTGGCGCTGGCCGGTATTACCAAAGACAGCATAGACCCACCGGGCGGCGAGATTATCCGCGACAGCAAAGGCAACCCGACCGGGGTGTTAATAGACAACGCCATGGCCTTAGTAGAGCAACATATTCCGCCTGCCGATGAAAACGCCCAGCGCCGTGCGTTAAATGTAGCGTTTTCCCACTTACTGGCGCTGGGTATTACCAGCGTACATGACGCCGGCGTAGACACCGACACCGTTAAGCTGTTTCAGCAACTGGCGGCAGAGCAAAAACTGCCACTGCGTATCTACCCCATGCTATCGGCGCGCGACCCGCAGCTACCAGAGTGGCTGGCAAAGGGCATTGTTGACGACCCGACAGATTTTCTCGATATCCGTTCGGTTAAAATCTACGGTGACGGCGCCCTGGGCAGCCGCGGCGCCGCTTTAATAGAGCCCTACAGCGACCAGCCTTCGCAAAAAGGCCTGTTGGTTACCCAGCCGGATAAACTGACGCAAATTATGCAAATGACCATCGATGCCGGCTTTCAAACCAATGTGCATGCCATCGGCGATTTAGCTAACCGTTTAGCACTGGACCGCTTTGAACAGCTGGTGCCGGAAGATAAACGCGCCGCCAGCCGGCACCGGATTGAACATGCGCAAATTGTCTCGCCAAAAGACATTCCGCGTTTTGCCAAACTGCATGTGTTACCCGCCATGCAGGCAGTGCATGCTACTTCAGATAAAAACATGGCCGGCGATCGCTTAGGTGTAGCCCGCCTGCGTGGTGCCTATGCCTGGCGCAGCTTTGTCGATCAGGGCAGCATTATTGTCGGCGGTTCAGATTTTCCGGTAGAGCTTGCCAACGTGTTTCACGGCCTGCATGCCTCGGTTACCCGGCAAAGCCAGGATAACCAACCCGAAGGCGGTTGGCTGCCGGAGCAAAAACTCAGCTTAACCGAAGCGCTGCGCTCCTTTACTGTTGATGCCGCTTACGGTGCCTTTCAGGAAAATAGCATGGGCACGCTAGCACCGGGCAGCTGGGCCGATTTTATTCTGATAGACCGCGATATTTATACTATCCCGCCGCAGCAGCTGTGGCAGACAGAGGTAGAGCAAACCTGGGTTAACGGTAAGCAGGTATTTACTAAATGATCAGCCAAAAGTGGAGCAAGTTGATCCGCTCGTTGCAGCAGAAAAAATACCGTAAAGCCGAACAGCTGTTTTTTGTTGAAGGCGAAAAAGCGGTATTAGAACTACTGGCCTCTACCTGGCAGGTTGATGCTGTGTTCGCCACAGAAAAGTTCCTGCAGCAATATCCACAGCAGGTTAAAGCAGCAGCTCTGGTACAACAATGCAGCCCCGATGAGCTGGTAAAAGTAGGTACTTTTGCCAGTAACGACGCCGCGCTGGCGGTGGTAAAAATGCCGGCGCACAGCGATTTTGTGCCACATAGCCACGGCTTTGTGCTGGTGCTGGATCAAATTAACGACCCGGGTAATCTCGGTACTATTATCCGCATTGCCGACTGGTACGGCATTAAGCATATTGTCTGCTCGTTAGACACCGCCGATTGCTACAACCCCAAGGTAATCGCCGCCGCCAAAGGCTCGTTTTTACGGGTGCAGCTGCATTACCAACCGTTGCAGCCACTGCTGGCACACAGCACGTTGCCGGTGTACGGTGCTTATCTGGGTGGTGAGTCGGTGCATCAGCTGCAACTTAGCCGACCCGGTGGCTTTATCGTGCTGGGTAACGAAGCCAATGGTATCAGCAGCGATTTAGAGCAGGTTATCAGCCGCAAAATCACCATCCCGGCCTTTGGTGAAGCGGAATCACTCAATGTCGGCATCGCCGCAGCAGTGATTTGTGATAATTTGCTAAGGCTAAGTCAACAGAATTAATGGTGTAAACACTAGTGATAGTTGCGGCTAACAGATGACGCTAACGCTGCGCTCTGCTGAATATTTGTCCGACAGCAGCGCCCAGTTGATTCATTCCTTTAAGAATGCGGGAAACGCAAATCGAGTTGTTGACTGCAAAAAATGAAAAATTGGTTGCTGACCACTCTCGACTCACTGGCCTCTTGGACTCCATGCAGAAACGTGTGGATCAATTAGAGGTAGAAGAACATGCTTACACTGAGCTACAAAGAGAATTTGGTAGATTGGAAGGGCAGCTTGCAGCGTTACGATAGAAAGCTTTGTAAATTAATTAGATAGACGACTAAGCAATCACTCGCCAGGCAAAATACCCTTAAATTTTTCATTTAAACAGTGCTCAGCTAATTGGTAATACCCCCTAAAAATAACTGACGTCAAAAGTA
>NZ_JABSOD010000011.1 GCF_013283795.1 Rheinheimera lutimaris | reverse complement strand
CAACCGATCTGAAAAATTCTTATCTGATCGGCATTAGGGCATGCCCGGCTTTTTACTCAACAGAGTATTAAATAGTCTTCAAGATTTTTTTTGATCAAATCTATTTATTAAATCAAGTATTTTGCTGGTTAAATCTAAGGTGTCTGAGTTGTTGTTTTCATTGTGACTTTTTAAATTAATTGGCTTTTCTGGTTGTTCGTTTCTCACCAGCATTTGACGCGCTAGGTCGGTTTGCAGTTTTAATCTTTCTTCTTTATTCATAGATTGTATAAAGCCAGATACGGCGCTATAACTTAAATCAAAATCTTCATATTTTCTTTGTGCTTCTCGGTGCTTGTTTGATTCTTTAGCGAGATATGCAAATGGAATGGTAAAGAAAAATATTGCGCCGTATTTTAAAGTTACATCTTTCCAATCAAAAGTGTCGAGTACTCCGATAAGAGATAATAATACTATACCGGCTGATACACCAAGGCACCCTAAAGCAACGGCTCTCAAAAATGTCGCGTGTTCTTTCTCTTCATTTGCTCGTAGTGAATGTTTCTGAGTTACCTGATCTACTGCGACAGAAATCGACAATTTGTTTAAGTATTCGACGTTTGATTCTATTTCAATGAGTTTTTCTTCACTGTAAGAACTGACCTTTTCCAATTCAGCTTCAATTTTTTCATTCAACTCGGAGACTGTTTTGTTAAGCTCGAAAACCCTTCTTGACTCCTCCTCAATTTTTTCTCTTAATTTGAAGTTTTGCTCTGACATCGCGCCAATTATCTTGCGCTCTAATATATGAATTCCTGGGTTATTGCTGTTGCTAAATGAGGCCAGAGATCGCTCAATGTCACTGAGATCAAGACTATTTGTTATTTCTTCTGTCAATGCGGTCAAAGATCCATATATTTCTTCGGGGTCTCCAATGATGTTTTTTGTATTCTGGTCGCTCAGATCTATTTCTGATTGATTTAGAATGTTTTTGTACTTTATAGCAGCTGACTTCAATTGATATATTGAGTCCATTGTGGTTATTAAATTAAAGTCATGTTTTTTGTTTTTAAATGAATTCTTTATTTGTTCTATAGATGAACAAAATGCCTTATATATTGATATGCATTGGTTTATGGAGAGTTGGTCTGAATCAATTAGGCCTGCTTCAAGTCTTTTGACCAAATCAGGAATATCTAAAAAATTAGAAGAGGCATTGTTATTACTTAAATTTTCTGTGCTTTCCATGGTGATCTCTAATATTAATTTCTAGATACTTTTCGCAATTAATTCAGCCTTAAGCAGTCCGCCTTTCGTTAGTAACCTTGCTGAAAAATTGGGGCGACGTTTGGCTTTGTAGGCGTCGTAAATCTGCTTTAATCCTTCCGCTGTTAACAGCGAAATATTTACCTCGGTATCCATCTCTGCGGACTCGATAAAGTCCTGCGAGAAACTGGGTGCGATGATCAGCACTTGTGCTACCCGTTTGCCCTGATTTTCACAGCGGTTTACGTAAGCTTTGATCTGGCGGGATGTTGCTGAGTATTTGGCAAAATCACCTTCTTTGCAGGTTTTCGCTTCGCCAATAATGATATCGTCGTCACTGATAGAAATAATAATGTCGGCTTTATCTTTAGCGGTATTTATCGTCTTACGCAGTTCTTCGTCAACGTCCAGTTCCAGCTGTTCAAGAATGGTTTTTGTCGCTTCTTCAAACTTCACGCCAATATCTGCTTCGTTAATTTCGATACCAACAGCTTTGAGCGCTGACAAATCGCGCTTAGCCAGCGCCGCGTAGTTTTCAATTAGTTTGTCATTGGCATTGGCGAATGCTTCCAGAATGTTTGTTCTTGGGTTGCCTTTTCTGGGTAATTTAAGGTTATCGCGTAGCTCTTTTACTTCATCATTATTTAGCAGGTATAAAACGTCATGCGGCGTAATACTTAACGCCCGTAGGCGCTCAACGTTGATTTCTTCCGTCTCTTCAAGCTCATACTCGTACCGGATGCGCTGTACTAATGTTTCCGGAGCACCAGTTGCATCTGTACCTTGAAAGTTCTGCACCAGAGCATCAAACATTTCTTTATAGCCGGTGGCGCTAATGGCATCAAACTCGCGGTCGGCGGCCGTATTCAGGCTTTGCAAAATGACATCAATGCGTTCATCAAGCGTGAAGCCTATTTTGTCAGCGTCGATATCCAAATCAGCGATAAGTTGTTTTAAGCGCTCTTTACGTTTGTTTTGGTTGTCAGCTTCATCGAATAAATCGCGTGACAACATATCACGCACGGCGATACCGGAATGCAGAATGGTACTGATTTTTTCGCCCCGGCTAACACCGCGAATGCGCTTACCATAGCTTTTTAAAATATTCGATAATTCTGCGTCAGACAGCACCCGTAAGATCCTTAGCAGATGCTTATTGGCCAGTTCTTTACCTTGGATTTGATTTAATACCGTGACCACTTCATCTGGAATTAGCACTTCGGATGTTTTGCGATTAACGAATATCACACCCATATCGCGCAGCTCTTGCAGACAGTTTTCTACTGTTTGCTTTCCGGCTTTGATTGGTTCGGATAAATGTTCTATCGCTACCACTTCATCATGAGAAATTTTCAGATGATGAGCCAGCGTATTTAGAATGCTGCGTTCGTCGTCGGTAATGTTTGCCTGGCGATTAATTCTCTCATCGTTTGTATAGGCCACGTTTAGACAATCACGGAAAATTTTTAGCCGATGTGCATGACCATAGTCTTCCGTAAGGTTGCTATCGAGATCTTGTTGGATCTGCTGTGCCAGGGCGTCTAATGCTTCCCACTCACGGTTATAAAGTTGTTCAACCCACGATATACGGGCAATACCGTTACCATCACGGGTAAGAATGTTTATCAGCAGTGCCATAGACGCATCGCTTAGTGCCAGTTTCTCCCGAATTGAATCCTGATACTGAATTGCAACAGCATTGAAAAGGTGCGTAATTTCACTACCAGATGCGTCTTTAATCTGGCGATTAACTTTACTCAGCGCTTGTGAAATCACTTCATCACCGGGAGCTGCTGATGAGCATAATTTGTCCAGACACGTAATGAACTTAGATTTTTCTATCTGGTTTAATGTGGACAGTACGTGGCTCAACTTCATCAGACATCCCTTTCTCGTTATTTTGGCCAACAAAGAACTACTTTCAAAAGTAATTGAAGTTCTTAATTTTTATCAGGTTGTACCGAATACCCAATCTAGAACATAACCAATGGATGCGCAACTTCAAAAAAAATGACGTTACGGCTGAGTGGCAGTCAAAATACAGCTGACTCTTAATGCTTTGTCACGGTTAAAAGACAATCCCTAAACTTGTTATCTGCCCGCAGAGTTTCAGTTTTTCGAATGCAGCCAAACTGTTACTGTTTCCAGTAAGTACCTGGCTTGCAATAGGCATTCAGTTACAGCCGCATCTTCGACTAAATCGCCTGAGTAATCGGTAATATTGCGCTGTTTTCTAAGTGCATCAAGAACAATCATTCTGTCAGTTTCAATGCCCACAGTTTTAACCAGTGATTGAATTAACGTTTGATGATGTCCGGGTTTGCTGGTTAGCGTCCGAAAGCCCGACGCCTGTAAAGACGAATTAGCCAGTTGCATAATGGCTTTGTAGGCTGCGTCAAAGCGGGTTTCGTTGCTTAAACCTGTCAGCTCAGCATCTTTGAGATTGCGTTGCGCAGCTTCCAATAGTCGCTGTATGGCAGTGCTATCGGGTTCAATGCGCTCCAACGACTTCCCTATCAGGTTGTCTAATGTCATCCGTGTCTCCTAGTATCGGCAGCATCGGGCTGGCGAGTATATGCTTGATAAAACCAGATTGTGCATTTAGTGCGTCCTGCCACTCATTTACGGAATACAACTTTGGGTTTATCTCGCGCCCCAGCTCTTGCTGAGCCGGGTACAGTGCGGCCACCACTTCAGCATAGCCGGCATTGCCGACTAACAAAACATCAATATCGCTGGCCGATGTTGCTTTACCGCTGGCAACAGAGCCATAAACGGCTGCAAACTGCAGCTTGTCAGTTAGCGGTTGTAGTGCGTGGCGCAGTACATCAGCCAGGCCGCTGGTTTTGCGCATAATGCTGCTGAGCTCGTCAAACAGAATGCAATTGGCGTCCGCCTGATAATAGGTTTGGTTACCTTGCAAGGTCTTTTTTAAAATACCGGCGTCGGCCAGTTTCGCCAGCTCTTTATGCAAAGTACCGGGTTGGGTATGTGTTAAGCGGGCAATTTCACGCATGTGAAACGCTTGGTCCGGCTGCAACAGCAGTAAGCCAAGCACCTGACGGCGGTATTCCTTAAACAACAGTGAAGCTAGTGCAGACATAATAAACTCAGGTGAAGCCAAATAAGCTACAAGTGTAGTCTTTTTTGCTTCACTTGGTCAATTTTAGACTCCTACACAAAAATGTGAATTGAGCCTTTGGTTGGCATTTACCGCAGCTTTGGTGGCGGTGTTCAGCTGATTTAAGCCTGATCCGGTATTTCCGGCTCAGTCAGCAGGGCCAGCAACTGCAGCGATTCCTGCCAGCCGGCATAGCAAAACTCCAACGGTATCGCATCGGGTATACCGCTTTGCTCAATAGTCAGCTCAGTGCCGCACAATACCGGCTTTAACCGGATAGTTACCAGCATTTGGCCCGGCAGGTTAGGGTCGTCAAACTGGTCGTTGTAGCGGATCAGTTCGTTTGGTTTCAGTTCTAAATAAGTGCCGCCAAAGCTGTGGCTTTGGCCGGTATTAAAATTGGTAAAGCTCATCTTGTAGCCACCACCGACCCGCGCATCCATACTGTGTACCTTGCCGGTAAAACCATGTGGCGGGCACCACTTGGCTAAGGCGTCAGCATCTAAAAAGGCGCGGTATAACCGCTCTGGCGTGGCTTTTATAACGCGGTGCAGTGTTACGGTATTGCCTGACATAACAAATCTCCTGTGAGAAAGGCGGAAGCAAAGCACCGCAGTAAATGGCTGTATCACAGCTTAGTCGAAACAGCAGGGATCGTTTCGACAGGTGGGGAGAAATTTGTTTGTGGCAATATTTTGCATCGGGCATAACTGCAATTATACTTGCACTTATATGTTGAGTGGGGGTGCTTATGGCGCAAATTACTATTTATCTGGATGACGAGCTAATCCAGCAGGTAAAACAATCTGCGGCTGAAGCGAAGGTATCGCAAAGCCAGTGGATTGCCGATCTTATTCGGCAACATTGTCATACTGACTGGCCTTTAGCTGTAAGAGAAATGGCCGGTAGCTGGCAAGTATTTCCTGAGCAAGAGGAAATACGCGCTGAACAAGGTAAAGATACTCCGCGAGAGCCGCTATGAAGTATGCGTTGGATACCAATACGCTGATCTATTTTTTTAAGGGGATGGGCAACGTTGGACAAAAGCTAATGATGCAAGCTCCCGGCGATATCATGCTGCCGGCAGTAGTGTTGTATGAACTGGAAACCGGTATTGCCAAATCGCAGTCTCCGGCTAAACGCCGTGACCAGTTAAGTGAACTACTAAAGGTGATTCAGATTATACCATTTGAAGCCAAAGCGGCCCGTATAGCGGCAGATATTCGTGCTGATCTGGAGCAGCAAGGCCGTATGATAGGGCCATTGGATAATCTTATTGGCGCAAGTGCGATAGCGGCAGGAGCAATACTGGTTACGCGCAATACCAACGAGTTTTCCCGCATTGCAGGCTTGGTTGTGGAAAACTGGTTTTAATGAACCGCACTGCGCCAAGTGGCTGAAAAACCCTGCCCAAGCCTCTTGCTGGCGCTAATACAACCAGCCAGAATAGCGCTACTTTGCTGCAGAGGTGGTTATGGTTAATCTGGCCTTGCTGGGCGCGTTTATTCCGACGTTTTTATTTGTCTCGGTGACACCGGGTATGTGCATGACACTGGCGATGACATTGGGCATGAGCCAGGGTGTGCGCCGTACTTTGTGGATGATGTGGGGCGAAATGCTGGGTGTGGCGCTGGTAGCAATACTGGCGGTATGCGGCGTGGCGGCGATAATGCTGCAGTTTCCGGCGGTGTTTCAGTGGTTTAAAATAGCCGGCGCCTGCTATCTGGCGTATATCGGCCTGCAAATGTGGCGCGCTAAAGGCAAACTGGCCTTGCCGCAACCGGGTGAACTGCCGGCGTTAATGGCGCGGCGTACTTTGTTTAGTCAGGGTTTTATTACCGCGGTGTCTAACCCCAAAGGCTGGGCGTTTCATATGGCGCTGTTGCCGCCGTTTATGGATAGCCAACTGGCGTTTTGGCCGCAGTTGCTGGTGCTGGTGGTGATTATTATCTTACTGGAATTTGGCTCTATGCTGCTATACGCCAGCGGCGGCAAAGCGCTGGCGCTGTTTTTCGGCAAAGCCAACCGCGTACAGTATTTAAACCGCATCGGCGCCAGCCTGATGTTTGGCGTGGCGCTTTGGATGCTGCTGGGGTAAAACCTGTTTAACGCTGGATGACGAAATCAGCTTTGCTGCGGCGGACCTTTTTCAGGTTAACCAGCCAGTCGCCTTCCACTTCACGATAGCCCAGTGGTAACAGCAATACAGATTTCAGCCCCAGTTCTGCCAGGCCCAAAATGGCGTCGACTTTTTCCGGTTCGAAGCCTTCCATCGGTGTTGCATCTACTTGCTGCTCTGCTGCCGCCAGTAAAGCGGAGCCCAAACCGATATACGCCTGACGGGCGGCATGTTCAAAGTTTTGCTCTGCCGGGCGCTGTGGATAGTGGTTTAACAGTTGCTGGCGGTATGCTTCCCAGCCTTCGTTTTTAAAACCGCGCTGCTCGTTAACTAAATCGAACATGCTGTTAATGCGCTCGGCGGTGTAATTATCCCAGGCTGCGAATACCAGCAAATGCGAGCAATCTGTCACTTGTGACTGATTCCAGGCCACCGGACGAATTTGTGCTTTCAGTTCCGGGTCAGTCACCACCAATACCTGATACGGTTGCAAGCCACTTGAGCTGGCACTTAAGCGAATGGCTTCTAAAATAGGCTCCAGTTTGTCATCCGGCACCGCGTTGTTGGCTTGCAGTTTTTTAGCGGCATAGCGCCAGTTTAGTAAATGCGTAATTTGTGACATCGTTACTTCCACTTTGTTTTTGTACTTAGCGGTATGTAAGTGCTGTCAGGCGGTGTTTCAAGGCCGCCGGATAATTATTTTTTGCCGCCTGCTGCAGCACTGTTTAGCGCATGAATGGCAAAACTGCCCAGCCAGTGGCCGCCTTCGTAGCTGTCGCCAATCAGGTTGGGGTAAGAATGCGCCAGATGCTGGTCGGCCACCTTACGTAAATGCGCATACTGCGGGTACTGTCCGGCCAGGGCATACAGGTTCCATGCGCGGCTGAAGTTTAAGCCATCTAAGTGCACCAGCTTGCCGTCGGTGCGGTCGCTGACTTTACCCACCGCCAGGCTGTACTGCGGGTTGGCCAGTTGTGGCATAAAACCGTTAAGCCAGGGTAAGAATTGCTCAGCCGGCAAAATGCGCTGCATCAGGCCGATTTC
The DNA here is from genome assembly GCF_013283795.1 of Rheinheimera lutimaris. GTDB lineage: Bacteria > Pseudomonadota > Gammaproteobacteria > Enterobacterales > Alteromonadaceae > Alishewanella > Alishewanella lutimaris. Next base: position 104,055 of record NZ_JABSOD010000011.1, on the reverse strand, counting down.
TTCCAGGCAGGGTGAGATAAAATCGTAACCGCTGGGTTCCCAGTTAATCGGGCAGTTTTTGTCTTGCAGAAAATAGTCTTTTGCCCGTTGGGTAATTAACTGCTGTAGCGCCGTGTGTTTGCGGTTTACGGCATAATCGTAGGCGAAATTTAAACCAAAGGCGGTATTGGTGTGCTCACCCACCCGCACCGGATATAACAACCGGGGTAAAAAGCCGGTATAGCGCTCAACAATCAGATCGGCCAGCGGCTGCAAGTTAGCGGCCAGTTGCGCTGCCATCGGATCTTGCCAGCTATGCAGTTCATCAGACAATTTTAACAGCCAGGCCCAGCCGTAAGTGCGTTCGAACGAGGCATTAATGTCTTTGCTGAAAAACGCCACTTCCTGTGCCACTTTATCTGCCGTTAAATTGCGCTGCAGAATAGCTTTTACAGCGGCGGCTTGTTCAAGTTCAGGGAATTGGCGCAGCAAGGTAACCAGTGACCAGTAGCCGTGTGCCGCACTGTGCCAGTCGAAGCAGCCGTAAAAGATCGGGTGTACTACCGATGGTGGTTGTAAATCGGCGGCGCTGGCCAGCACTACTCCGGTTTTATACGGGTAGGGTGTCTCGACACAGTGCAGCGGCAAGCTTACCAGTTTATTGGCTTCGGCCAGGTTAAGTGTATGGCTGTTTTGTGCCACGGCTTTGCCGGCCAGGCAAGCGGATAATAACAGTATGCCGGTTAATATTGTGCTTAATTTCATTACGTTACCTTGATACCAGGCTGAGGGTGTTTGTCAGGTTAACGTAATTTGGCCACGCTGTCTGTGCCTGCCGGGCGCAACTTAACGTAAATACAACGCACTGAACCGATCAAGGTTGCACCAGTGCAGCGAACGTGGATAATTCAACCTGTCTTATCATAACAACCTGCAAGCATGAGAACATAATGAAAACACCTTACCTGTTAATTGCAGCAGCACTAAGCGTGAGCTTTGCTGCAACTGCTGACGAAGGCCAGTGGCAGCCGCACCAGCTGGCGCAGTTACAAACTGAACTTACCGCGAAGGGCATTGATATTCCGGGTAAGCAGCTGGCCGATTTAAGTCAGTACCCGATGAACGCTATTGTCAGTCTGGGGTATTGCTCGGCGTCTTTTGTCTCGCCTGATGGCCTGGTGGTCACGAATCATCACTGCGCTTATAACGCCATTCAAAATAACTCGACCAAAGACAATAACCTGATTGAAAAAGGTTTTTTGGCGAAAACCAAAGCTGAAGAGTTACCAGCCGGTGCGCAGGAGCGCTTATATATTACCGAGTCTGTTACCGATGTAACCGCACAGGTATCGGCTGGTTTAGCGCCGGAGCTAACCGGTGCGGCGCGTTACGAAGCTATTGAAACTAACCGTAAAGCGCTGATTAAAAGCTGCGAGAGTGATGCCAACTACCGTTGCTCGGTGGTGAGCTTTCATCATGGTTTAGAGTATTTTCAGATTAAACAGCTGATGCTGCAGGATGTGCGGCTGGTGTATGCGCCGTCAGAAGCCGTGGGCAACTTCGGTGGCGATATTGATAACTTTGAATATCCGCGCCATACCGGCGATTACAGTTTTTTGCGCGGCTATGTCGGCAAAGACGGTAAACCGGCCGCGTATTCGCCGGATAACGTGCCATACCAAAGTAAAACGTTTTTAAAAGTGAACGCCGCTGGCGTACGGGCGGGCGATGGCATTTTACTGGCAGGTTATCCCGGTCGTACCAGCCGTTACCGCTTAGCCGGTGAAATTGCCTTTGCCGCCAACTGGCAGTATCCGGCACAGGTAAAAACCTATCAGCAAATTATAAATACTATTGACCGCTTAAGCGCAGCAGATGCGGATCTGAAAGTAAAATATGCCTCAACGGTAAAAAGCCTGAACAACCGGATGAAAAAGCTGCAGGGCTTACTAGATGGCTTTAAGGTGACGGATATTCACGCCATAAAACAGCAGCAAGAGCAGGCGCTGCTGGCTTGGATCGGCAGCGACAGCAGCCGTAAGCCTTATCAGCAAAGCATTGCTGAGTTGGCGCAAGTGATTGACGCTGAGCAGGCTTTTACCCGGCAAACCTATTATTTTGACAATGCTAAGCGTAGCGATGTGCTCAAAGCGGCGATGACCTTATACCGGTTGGCGAAAGAAAGCCAAAAGCCGGACGCTGAGCGTGAGATGGGCTATCAGCAGCGCGATTTAAGCATGATTGAAAGCCGCTTAGCCCGGATGGAAAAAAGCTTTGATCCTGTAATGGATTTGGCTATTTGGTCGGAGCAATTGGCAGAATATCTGGCCCAACCGGATGCGGTGCGGGTAGCAGAGTTAGATAGCGCCCTGGGGCTTAGCGCCGGTATGAGCCAGGCTGATATCAGTGCAAAACTGGCGGCTTTATATCCGCAAAGCGGGTTAACCAACACTGCCGGCCGTAAAGCCTGGTTGGGTAAAACACCGGCTGAGTTTGTGCAAAGTGACGACCCTTTTATTCGCATCGCCGTGGCTATATACGCAAAAAACAACGCGCTTGAGCTGGAAGAAAAAACCATCAGCGGCCAGTTGTCGCAAGTGCGCCCCGCGTATATGCAGGCGGTTATTGCCTACAACAATACGTTAGGTAAGCCGGTATACCCGGATGCTAACAGCACCTTGCGTATTACCTATGGCAGTGTTGACGGTTACCCGGCGGTGGATGGTGTGTACAAAACGCCGTTTACCTCGGTGAAGGGCTTAATTGCCAAGCGCCGCGATGAGTATCCGTTTAATGCACCGCAGAAACTGGTAGACGCTTATAATAACGGCCAAACCAGCGGTTATTTTTATCAGGATTTAGCCGCTAAAGCGCAGTTGCCCTGGCATTGCAAGTTGTTCAGCTGTCCACAGCCAGAAGTAACAGCCTTTAACTCGGTGCCGGTAAACTTCTTATCCAGCGCAGACACCACCGGCGGTAACTCCGGTTCGGCGGTAATGAACGGCAAGGGTGAGCTGGTGGGATTAAACTTCGACTCTACCTATGAGTCGATCACCAAAGATTGGTATTTTAACCCGGAAATTACCCGCGCCATTCACGTGGATATCCGCTACGTATTGTGGTTGATGCAATATGTGGATGGAGCACAAAACCTGTTGGATGAAATGGAAATCGTCAGATAGTCACAGCCTGCCGGTATAGCAGACAAAGCAGCCGCGGCGCTTAATGCGCGCGGTTGCAATGTTATTTCAGCTGAACCTGTTGCAGCGAAGGGCCGGTTGAAATGCTGATTGGCCGTGCCGGTACATCGGCTTCTGACAGCAGGCTTTTATGCCACACCCGCAAGGTGTAATCACCCGGCGGAACATTGTGCAATACTGCCAAACCCTCGCTGTCACTGCGGCTATAGTAGGGCGTGTCCAACACCACGACCCAGGCAATCATATGGTCGTGAATGTTACAGCCCAGTGCCGCCACGCCGGCTTGCTCAAACACCACCGGCTCGGTTGGCGTGCCAACATAAAGTTTTATTTCAAACTGTTTTATCGGTGAAAACGAGTACACATGGTGGCGCACGGTATCTTCATTCGGAAAGGTCACCGCGGTACCGCGCGGAATAACCAGTACTTCCGGCACAAAGGTAGTATTGCGTTGAATAATATTGGCTGTGGCTTCAGCTTTTACCGCCGCTGAGGCTGCTGCCGATTGCAAAAACACCACAGCGCCGGCCACTGGCTGAGCGCTGTTGTTTTGTACCTGCACCTGCAATGATGCGGCTGACGCCGGCGGTTGCAGCAAAAACAAGCCTGCTGCTACCAGGCTGTAATACCGGTTAAGGTTCAATGGCAATACCCGCCAGCGCGCTGCCATCGGCCAGGACACCCAGTTTTGTGGTTTTGCCGCTGGTTAAATCTATCCGGTACAGGGTGCTTGCCGGCATGTCAGCGCTGCTTACAGCGATAAAGCCGATATTGTTCAGATCTGAAATATCAAACGATACTTGTTGCAGCGCCGTAAGGCCTAAGCTACCCACAGTAAATAATTGGCCGGTATTGGGTGATACCGCCGGCGTAACGCCTTCAACAGTACCTTGTGTCAGCAGATTACCGCTGGCTTTGTCGATAGCATAATTCGTGGTGAGTTTGCTGTCTTGCTGGTTGTAGGTATAAGCCGCTGCTGTAACAGCCGGTGTTTTACCATAGTGCGGGTCGCCCTCAGCATATTGTAATGTTGGATCAGTTGAGGCTAAAGCACCGGTGACGGGGTGCAGACGCAGATTCTGGCCTTTGTCATTCACCACCCGGATACGGTCGGCCGCCGGGTTAAAATCGAAACCAAACTGGCCCGGCTGTAAGGTGCCGGCAGGTAAAGCTGTACCCACTGCGGTTAGTGCGCCGCTGGCGGTGTTAACGCTGTAAAGCTGGCCTTTATCCGACAACGCAAATAACACACCATAGGCGACACGATAATCTATACCCAGCAGCGTTTCACCGTCAGCCAGGCCCGTCAGGGCTTTTTGCTCAATGACGTTTTGTGGTGCTGCAGGATTTACTTTAATTAACCGGTTACTGTGGTTTAGCAACCACAGTACTTCGTTGCCCTTTAATGCGGGTATGTCTGCGGCAACGCCGGTTGACAACAGGCTGCTAAGCGTCAGCAGCGAAGCCACTAAAGTGGGTGTCGTTATAGTCATATTATTGATCCTTGTTTGCTGTAGCCGGCCGCCGGCACGATGACCGTGTCAGCAGTATACACAATAACCGTTTGCTAAGGCTCGGTGTTTACTGCCATTTGTTTACGCTATACAAATGATAATTGTTATTATTTGTGTTTTGTGCTAATAATGCCTGCCTTGGTTATAGGGACGAAATCGCACAGTAGTTACCACAATAGTGACGTAACATGGCCGTGCATGATAGGTAAGGCGAATGAAAGCAAGATTCCGCGACAGCATGACCTGGCTCCACACCTGGTCGGGGCTGGTTGTTGGCTGGGTGTTGTTTGCGGTGTTTTTTACCGGCACGCTGGCGTTTTTTCAACACGAAGTTACAGACTGGATGCAGCCTGAATTGCAGCATAAAGCGCAGGCTGAACAAAGCCTGACGCAGGCACAGGCGTTTCTGAGCAAAAAAGCACCGGATTCTGCGCGTTGGTCTGTGTCATTGCCTGATCAGCGCTCAGCTACCACCACGGTGTTTTGGCGTGATGCCAACGCCGGCGGTCGCGGTTTTAAGCGTGCTACGCTTGATGGCAATGGTGAGGAAGTTGAGTTAAGAGAGAGCCGTGGCGGCAGCTTTTTTTACCGCTTCCACTTTGACTTACACTATATGCCGGTGCTGTGGGCCCGTTGGCTGGTCGGCATTTGCAGCATGTTTATGCTGATAGCTATTATCAGCGGCGTAATTATCCACAAAAAGATATTCAAAGATTTCTTCAGCTTTCAGCCGGGCAAGGGGCCGCGCAGCTGGTTAGACGGGCATACCATTACTGCTGTACTGGCGCTGCCGTTTCATTTAATGATCACCTACACCGGGCTGGTTACGCTGATGTTTATGTACTTGTCGTGGGCGATTTCGCTTGGCTTTGGCGATCGTAACAGCCTGTTTGAAAGCTTAACCCGCCAGCCGGCTGCGGTGGTGGCCAGCGGAGAGGCTGCCGCTATGTTGCCGCTGCAGCAGTTGTATCAGCAAGCTGCGGCAACACTTAATGGCGCAGCAATCTCTTTTGTGGCAGTAAATAACCCGGGCGATGTTGCCGCCACAGTGCAGTTTACTGAAGGCAGTACGCAGTCACTTATTGTACCCGGCCGCACATTAGTGTACTCCGCCGTAACCGGCGAATTGCTGAACCAGCTGCAGCCGCAACTGGTGGCTGAGCACACCCGGCGCACTATGGTAAATTTGCATGCCGGCCGTTTTGCCGGGTTGCAGCTGCGCTGGTTGTACTTTATCTCCGGCGTTATGGGCGCGCTGATGATCGCCACCGGGCTGGTGCTGTGGTCAGAGAAACGGCTGAAAAAGCTGCATGCTGATAACAAGATCCCGTTTGGGCAGCAACTGGTGCGCTGGTTAAATGCCGGCGTTATTTTAGGCTTGCCACTGGCTGTCGCGGCCTATTTTTATGCCAACCGCTTATTGCCGCTTACGCTGGAAAACCGTGCAGAGATGGAGATCCACTGCTTTTTTGCCGGCTGGGCGTTTATGCTGTTGTATCCGCTGCTGCGCGGTATCAGCAACAGCTGGCGCGAGGGCGCCATGCTAACAGCACTGGCGTATTTATTGTTACCGCTGCTGAGTGTGTTAACAGTGCCGCGCAATATACTTAGTTACCGTTTTCCTGCTGATACTACCTTGCTGGCCGTCGATTTGATGTTGTTATTAAGCGCCGGTGGCTTTTTTCTGCTCTGGCGTTTTACTGTACGTCGTAAGGCGGCCGCTAAGCAACACCGCGACACCGCACAGGAGCTGGTATGTCGTTAATATCACACCCCCGTATACAACTTAGCTATCGCCTGCTACTGGCCATTGGCGGCGGCTTTTGCCTGAGTATTTTGGCCACAGCAACCTTGCCGGTTTTGCTGGTGCTGTTTGGAGCAGATAAAGCCGGCGCTTTTGTCTGGCTGATGCTGTTGAGTTTTGTCTGGTACAGTCTGATTATTCTGTGGGTAATAAGCACCAGGCGGTTAGCCAGAACCAGCGTAATCTTGCTGTTGTTAAGTGCCGGCTTATATTTGAGCCTGGTTTACACCGCGCCGCCGGCAGATTTACGCACCAAAGCGGAGCAAACAAGATGATGTTGCTGTGGTTACTATGTTTGGCTGGCTTTACGCTGCTGAGCCTGGCGATGCCTCGCTACCGCCGGCTGTTTGGCTTACGCCATTTAAGCGCCCGTGCAGAGCGTATCTGGCGGCTGAGCGGCTTTGCACTATTACTGCTGTCTTTATTGCTGGTGCTGCAGCGCCAGCAGTTGGCGGAAGACTTAGTAACCTGGTTTGGTATTCTGACCATGGCAGCACTGCTGGTGGCATTGGTATTGGCATACCGGCAGCGGTTTTAACTGCTGTTATTTAACCTGATACCGCGCCAGAAACAACGCTATCGCTTCATTGATAATATGCGCCTGTTGCGCCGGAGTGTGTTGCTCCAGGCCAAATAAACTGGGGTAAAACACAAAGGACTTCAGCTGATAAATAAACTGCTTACCGGCAAAGGGGATATTGGTAATCTGCAGCACGCCGGCAGAGCAGGCGTCGGTTAAAAAGCTGTCTATGTAGCGCTTGCAACCCAGGCTGCTGTCGCTCATCAGCTGTGCCAGTTCCGGGCGCTGCATTACCTGCATAATGGCAATTTTGGCCACGCGTAAAAAAGCTGCGGAGCTAAGTAAGGCGACCTCATCTTCGGCTATTTTACGCAGTTGCTGCTCAATAGGCTCTGTCGCGTTAAAACGCACTTCACCGCTCTGCGCCAGCTTGTCGAACATACGCTGCAAAATCGCCTGAAACAGTGCGTCCTTAGTGGCGAAATGGTTGTATACCGTGCGCTTTGATACTTTAGCCTGCAGTGCCAGCTGATCCATACTGGTATGTTCCACACCGCTGCTGTGGAAAAGCTCTTCTGCCGCATCAAGTATTTGCATGCGTTTTTTGTCAGTTAGTTTCATCATTTTAAGCCTTGCTCTGGTGCGGCCATTGTAGCCCGGTGTAGAAAAAACTGCACTAACCAGTTTACTTATTCGTTTTTATATGTAAACTGAACGGTGTAGTTTACGTTTGGTGAGCTTATGGGCAAATTAATGAAACCACTACGCTGGCTGGCGGGCAGCCTGGCGTTGACAGGGGCGGGAATAGTGATGCTGAATGCAAAAATTGTGGCGAGTGTAGATGCAACAACCTTAACGGATGCCAGTCGGTATCAGCAGGGTAAGTTTCACAATGAACAGGCCTTTGAACAACCGGGTTTGCTGAAAACACTGGCAATTGCCAAGCGCTATTTTACTGAACCGGCGGTAGATAAAGTGCCGGCCAAAACCATACCGCTACAGCCGCTGAGCCGGCAGCAGCTTGATGCCTTGCCGGACAATGACGTGCACTTTGTTAAACTGGGGCATTCATCCGTGTTGTTAAAGGTATACGGCGAATACTGGCTGCTGGACCCGGTGTTTTCGCAGCGTGCTTCGCCATTTTCTTTTTTAGGTCCAAAACGCTTTCATCAAACGCCAATCAGTATTGCTGAGTTGCCGGCTATTGCTAAGGTGCTGATCTCACATAACCATTATGACCATTTAGATAAAGCCAGCATTAAACAATTGGCGGCGAAAACCACGCAGTTTCTGGTGCCGCTGGGCGTAGAAACCGACTTACAGCAATGGGGTGTGGCAGCAGAGAAAATCCAGCGTTTTGACTGGTGGCAAGAGCAGATAACTGACAAGACGCTTATCGCCTTTACGCCAACGCAGCATTTTTCCGGTCGCGGCATCGGCGATGGCAACACTACTTTATGGGGCTCCTGGGTAATTAAAACCACAGCCGGTGCAGTATATTTCAGTGGTGATTCCGGTTACTTCGATGGCTTTAAGCAAATAGGCAATAAATACGGCCCGTTTGATATCAGCTTTATTGAAACCGGAGCTTACGACAATGACTGGGCACATATCCATATGACACCTGAGCAAAGCGTGCAGGCTCATTTGGATGTAAAAGGCCGGGTGATGGTGCCGGTGCATAACGGCACCTTTGATTTAGCCTTTCATGCCTGGTACGAACCGCTGGAGCGGGTAAATGTTGCTGCAAGACAAGCTGACGCAGTGCTGTTAACACCACAGTTTGGTCAGGTGGTGTCAATGTCACAACTATATAGCAGTGTGGCACAGAACAGCTTTTGGTGGTTGGCGCTGATGCCGCAAACTGACGTTATAACGTCCGCGGCTGCCGTTGCAACCGCGGAGTAACAGGTTGCCCGGCCGGAGAACGGTGTCAGCGTTTGTCGCTGCTACTGATATCCAACCCGGCATTGCGGCATACCCGCTGCAGCAAACTGTAGGCTTCGGTAATGGCCGCTTCGTTGGCTTTACGTTCGCTGATGTCCTGGTGCGTACCTGTCATTAGTCTGGGCTGGCCCTGGTCGGTGCGGCTAATCACTTTGCCTTGGGTCAGCACCCATACCCAATGGCCGTTTTTGTGTTGCATACGGCACTCTAATTCATAAAACGGCAGCTCGCCGGCGAAGTGGCGTTGCAGTAAGCGCTCAGAATGCGCCTTATCGGTGGGGTGTACCAGTTTCAGCCAGGTGTCGACACTCAACGGCAGTAAGTCGTATAAATCATAGCCGAGCATTTCTGCCCAGCGTTCATTAAAAATGGCATCGCCGGTTTGTACGTTCCACTCCCAGGTGGCCAGCCGCGAACTGTCGATAAAGGCGGCTAAACGTTGCCGGTGTTGTTCCAACAGCGCCTTATCACGCTCCAGCTGTGTTGCCTGGCTGGCTAAAGTGTTGCGGGCAATTTCTGCTTCGGCCAGCGCAGCTAAATCCTGCAACAGTGTCAGTTGCAATGTGTTTAGTTCGCGGGGAATGTCATCAATAATGCATAAGGTACCCAGCGGCAGGCCATCGACAGAATGCAACGGCACGCCGGCATACAGCCGGATAGCCGGCTCGCCGGTAACCAACGGGTTATCAGCAAAACGCTGATCGGCGGTGGCATCCGGAATGTACAATAACTTATCGTTAAATACCGCATGGGCGCAAAACGATACATCGCGCGGCGTTTCTGTGGCTGCTAAGCCCTGGCGTGATTTAAACCATTGCCGCTTTTCATCGACCAGTGACAACAGTGATATTTTGCAGCCAAATAACGCCTGCGCCAGCCGGGTAAAGCGGTCAAAACCGGCGTCGGGCTGTTCATTTAACAGGCCGGATGCGATAAGTGACTGTAAGCGTTCTATTTCGTTATCAGGGGTAGCAGGGGCTTGCATAGAAAGTGCTCATTAAAACAGTAACGAAAGGAGTTAAAGTGTACGCCAAAGCGCTGCTGTCTGCTAACCGTGTTTGGCTAAATCGGCCACAATAATCAGCGCGGCCTGACACAATACTGTGCCACAGTAAGTGCAATGCCCGGGCCGCGCTGGCGGCGCCCGGGCAACTATAATACCGCGCTTTAGTCTTTAGCGGGTTCAGGCGGCAGGCTGGTGCTGGCTTCGGCATCTTGTTGCGGGCTGGCCAGTGTTGCTTGCTCAGCATTAACCGGCATAGCGCGTGACTGCTGGTTAATCTGGTAAATTTGCTCGGTATTGGACAAATCCTGTGAGTTTTTAATGTTGGCAATGGTTTCGCGTTCAGACAGAAAGCTTTGAATATCGTCTAAAATGGCCTGCATTTCCTGCGGGTTTTCCTGCATTTCCAGAATATGCCGCGGATGCTCAACATTTTTTGCGCCGCTGTCGGCAAAAGTACTGCTCATAATGCGTGAACTGATGATCCACGGCGTTAATGACGAGCGCATCACATAGTTTTCTGATGAAGTGGAATCGTAAATGCCTTTGCCGGTGGTTAATTTGCTTTGGGTGTAAGTACCTTCGCATTTTAAGTACACCAGTAAGGAATTAAAATTCAGCTCGGCCCAAAAAGTATGGCTGTAGTTTTCCAACAGGCGGCCAAAGCTGTGGCAAATCAGCCAGCTGAAAATCAGGCTTAATATAAATTGGCTTTCATTAAACAGGTTAACGACAAAATCCTGTGTAGCAGCATCGGCCGGGCGTGCCAGAGCCGTGTATTCGCGTACCAGCGTCAGCACAGTTTGTGCTTCAAACAGCAGGTAAAACAGAATAAACGGGCCGATAAGCAGCAAAATCTGGCCGCTGACGGTGGCCCACAAGCGTAACTGTTTAAACAGCGCCGTGTGTTCCAGCGGCGCATAAGCCGGTTGGGTTTCAATCATCACTTCGCCGCTGAAATCGCCTTTGCTTTCCGATTGCTCGTTCAGGTTCGGGCTTAGCTCACGGTATACGCGGTTAGGGATTTCCTTGTAGCGGCGGTTGGCCATGACAATATTGTCGATATTAACAAACAGCTCACGCGGGTGAATGTTTTCCTGCCAGTTAGCGCGGTACTCCGATACCTTGGTTTGTGCCTGCACCTTGGCCGTGCGCTGCTTGAGCAGCATAAAAATAAAAGCGCCACTGAGCGCGGTAAACAGCAGCACCAGCAGTAACTGCGGTGTTACCGCGAAACTGTGTAATTCTGCAGTTTGCAGCTCGCTGACAAAGCGTTGTACGTCGGGTTGTTGCAGTAAGTAGTTAATGGCTAAACCCAGCAGCACCGGCGCCAGAATGGCAAAGGCCATAATTTTTGCCAGCTGCAGATTGCCCTGAGTTTCAATGCTTTTTTCGGCCTGACGAAATACCGTGCTGGCGCTGCGCCAGCTTAAAATTAAATACACCACCAGCACAAAAGAGAAAAACGGCAGCAAAATATCACCGGTGTCACCGGCCAGCCCGGTTAAGCAAACAAAGGCCGTTAGCGCATAAGCCACCAGCGCGACCACGGTGGCAATTAAGGCGCCGGCAAAACGTTGCGCTAAATTACGTAGCGGGTAGGGTAGAAAAATCAGCTTGGGAACTAAGGTATGCACTAAGCGGGAAATAAAACCGACCGGCTCAACAAAGGTTTTATTTTTGCGGCCCATCAGCATTTCTTCCAAATCAATGCTTTTATAGTGTGGTTGTTCCAGCTTGGCTGTTTCACGTTCAGACTTGCTGTAGTTTGCCGCCAATGAGGTAGGCACACTGCGGCCGACAAAAAAGCGCAGCATTTGGAAAATACCGCTGCCCAGTGCCCGTAAACCGCCAGCCAACAATACAAAGCCCACCGCGGCGTAAATCCAGGCGAGCGTTTTATCCTGCTGTACCAGGCCAACCACCTGCAGCAGCGGGTAAATGCCCAGCAGGCTTACCACCAGGCCACGTAGCGCCCGCAGCAAACCTTCGGCTTTAAACGGGTTACGGATCCCTAACGACTCACTACCATAATCATACGCCATGGTGACTTCCTTTTATAAATCACGTTATTGAAAACGCAGCTATCTTGCCTGACTGCAGCCGTTTTGCAATGCTCAGCCGGATAGTTTTAGCGGAAAATGTGGCGGTTGGCGAATAAATTATCCGGCGTGGAAAAAGGGTGCCCAATACCTGCAGCACCCGCCAGGAAAGTGTAGCGACAAAAGTTGCGAAGAAAGGTAGTGGACAATCAGTTTAAAAAGGCGTGGATCTGCTGTGCTACAGCACTGATCCCCACCACACCATCCAGATGACCGAAGCTACCGGGAATTTCAGCATAGTGTGGCTTATTGCCGGCGGCTGTCATCGCTTCCGCACTATGCTTACTCAGTTGCGGTGGCAGCAGCAAATCGCCGGTTGCAGGTAAAAACAGCGTTTTGGCCTTAACCCGGCTAAGCGCGTGTTGCCAGTTGTCGCCCATTCCTGCGCGCCAGAGCTGCGAGGCGCGCACCAAATACAGAATATGGTTGGCATCTTGTTTTTCGGCGCGCAGCCGCGCTTGTGCCAGCAATTGCTGCCAGGCCTGTGGCAGGGCAGTGATATCCTGATGTATGCCGGCATCCGCGCTTATTGCGCTGTAGCGCGGGTTAAAACTGTCCGGGTGCAGCGCATCCTGGGTAATATAGGCCAGTGCGGTACTCAGACCCTGCAGCGGCTGGCCGCTATCATAGTAGTTACCGTTATGCCAGGCCGGGTCTTGCAAAATAGGGTAGGCCCAGCGCTGTAATTTAATGGCGCTGTAGGTATCCATATAGGCGCTGCCGATCACCGGGATTAAGCGCTGCACCTGCTCCGGGTAGCGCACAGCCCATTCTATTGCCTGAAACGAGCCCATTGACGGACCAATTACAGCGTGCAATTTAGCAATACCCAGGCTGTCGAGCAGGGCTTTTTGTACTTCGACAAAATCACCAATGGTAACCACCGGAAAGCTTAAGCCATAGCGTTTGCCGGTGGCCGGGTTTATTGTCGCCGGACCGGTGGTAATAACGTTGCTGTCAAACGCATTGGCATTGACCGGGGTATCGCTGCTGATCACATAAAACTTATCTGTGTCTATCGCCTTACCCTGGCCAATGATGGCATCCCAGTAGCCGGGCGCGGCATCATCCGCATGGTATTTACCGGCGGCATGGCTGCTGCCGGAAAAATAATGCGTAATTAAAATGACGTTGGATTTATCGGCATTCAATTTGCCGTAGGCTTCCCAGCCAACGTTTAGCGGAGCAATAGTCTGGCCGTTTTCGGTAGTAAAACTGTCCAGCGTAAAACGCTGTTTTTGCACCAACATAGCCTGGACGGTGCCGGATGCGATAACGCATAAAAATAAAATTATTTTACTAAACATGGTGTTGTCTCCGGTTAAAACCACTGAAACAGCGCTATTGCCAATATAGTGCCGAGCACAGGCATTAACACGCTGACTACTGCTACCGGCCAGTAAGCATTTTGGTGCGTTTCACCACAAATAGCACGAATAGTGGTAACCACATAGCCGTTGTGCGGCAAAGAGTCTAACGCACCGGAGGAAATCGCTACTACGCGGTGCAATTGTTCCGGGTCGACACCGCGGTCGAGATAATGCGGTGCAATTTCCGGCAGGGCAATAACCTGGCCACCTGAAGCCGAACCGGTTAAACCTGCAATGGCGCTGACTGCTACGGCAGCGCCTACCAGCTCAGGCCCGGGCAGATGGGTCATATAATCGACCACACTGTTAAAGGCCGGAGTTAGTTTAGCTACCGCACCAAAGCCCACTACAGCGGCGGTATTACCAATGGCTAACAGTGCGCCCAGCACGCCTTCGTTAGTGGCAGCTGCCGGGTTATGTAAAAAGCGGAAGTTGAGTAAATACAGGCTGATAACACCACCGGCCAGCGCAAGAATCAGCGCCGCTTGTTGCAGGCTGTCATGCAACAAAAACGAGGTAATCAATACCACTAACAACGGCAGCAGGCCGGTCAGCCAGTGTGGTAGCGGTTTATCCGTTAATACCGGATCGCTGCTGCGGGCAGCAAACTGCTCGCCTTTTTTCGTGGCCGATTTAATCATCCACATAAGGGCAAAATAGCCGCCCACGGCCATAAACAATGCCACTATGATACTGACCTGCCAGCCGGCGTAAGGCGTAGTGCCTAAATACGGAATAGGGATCCAGTTTTGTATTTCCGGTGAGCCTGCCGAGGTCATGGTAAAAGTGACTGAGCCCAGTGCCAGCGTAGCCGGAATAAAGCGCCGCGGCAGGTTGGCGCCTTTAAATAAGCTGACGGCCATTGGATAAGCGGAAAATGCCACTACGAATAAACTGACACCGCCATAGGTAAGAACAGCACAGGCCAGCACAATAGCCAGCACGGCACGGGTATGGCCTAAGCGCTTTACAATGGCCAGCGCCACTGCATCGGCAGCACCGGTATGTTCCATCAGTTTGCCGAAAATAGAGCCGAGCAAAAACATTAAAAACCAGGCGGCAACAAAACCGGAGAAACCGGACATATAGCCATGCACAAAATCAGCTTTATCTGCCAGCTGCCAAAACGGAATATCGTTGGTTATTGCTACCAGCAGTGCACACAGCGGTGCGGTAATAAACAGGTTAAAACCACGCATAGTCAGCACTATTAACAGGCCAAGCCCGGCCAGCAACCCGAGAAGACTCAACATCTTGTTATCCTTATTCTCATTTTCATTTAGTCTGATACAGGACAGCGGGCATCACCATAGTACTAAGGTACAGGTTAAAAATTCTGCGTTTGCGCCTACAGTAAGGCCATACCAATAAAGACAAGATGATGTGAAATCAAACAGCAGGAGAGCCAAGATGGCCTATAACTATAATAGTGATACACAGCACAAGTTTAGCCGTACCTTACTTAAACCCAGCCTTATAGCTTTAGCCATCAGCAGCTGCTTTGCCGGTGCTGCATTAGCACAGGAACAAGCCAAAGACGCCGAAGCTGACGTAAAACTGGAGCGGATTGAAGTAACCGCGCGCCGTACCATTGAAAACCTGCAGGAAGTACCGGTAGCGGTAACCTCAATTGGTGCCGCCGATCTTGCTGAGCGTGGTATTTCAACCGTGGTGGAAATTCAGCAATTCTCGCCCAATACTACCTTGCAGCAAAGCCGCGGCACTAACTCAACCTTAACGGCGTTTATTCGCGGCGTGGGCCAGGAAGATCCATTGTGGGGTTATGAGCCCGGCGTGGGTATTTATATTGATGATGTATACGTAGCGCGGCCACAAGGCGCGGTGCTGGACATCCTGAATGTTGAGCGTATTGAAGTATTGCGCGGTCCGCAAGGCACGCTGTACGGTAAAAACACTATAGGCGGCGCGGTTAAATACGTTACCAAAGAAATGAGTGGTGATACGGAGTTTGCGGTAAACCTGACGGCCGGATCCTATAAACAGGGTGATATTAAAGCCACCGGCCAAATCCCGTTAATTGATAACAAACTTTATCTCGGTTTTGGTTATGCCAACTTACAGCGTGACGGCTACGGTAAATTTTTAACGTCGGCATTGGATGGTCAGGACGGTGAAAACTACAACAAAGATATGCAGGCCTTTCGTCTGACGCTGGAATACCGGCCTTCAGACGATCTGTTTTTCCGCGTAAATTACGATAAAACAGATGATAAATCTAACGCCAAAGGCGGCTATCGTTTATTGCCCAGCTTGTTAACGGATGCGCCGGTGCCGGACAGTGTGTTTGATTCTTACACCAGTTTACCGACGACAAACAAAGTCGAAACGGAAGGCTTAAGCCTTACAGCTAACTGGGATATTAACGACAACTGGACATTTAAATCTATTACCTCGCAGCGTGAGAGTTACTCACCGACCAATATCGATTTTGATAACACCTCGATCCGTATTTTTGACGTGCCGGCTATCTATGATGACGAGCAGTTTACCCAGGAGTTTCAGTTAAATTACCAAACTGACGGCTTTAAGATGGTATCGGGTGCCTACTACTACACCGCAGACTCTTGTGGTGTGTTTGATGCCATCCTGGAAGAGTTGGGTAAAACTGCTTTTGGTACGCCCGGTTTAACCCGCGAAGTAAGCGGCTGCAGCAACGGCGACAGCACTGCGCTGTATGCCCAGGGTAGCTATGATATTGACGATAAATGGTCGGTTACCGCAGGCTTGCGCTACACCAAAGATGAGAAAGATGCGGTGGTGCGTAACGGCTTAATTTTCGCTACGGTATATCCTGAATCCGGCTGGGTGCCGGGCTATGTGCGGCCGGATGGGTTAACCACCCCGGTAGTGCTGGATGACAGTGAAAGCTGGAGCAAACTGACGCCGAAAGTGGGTGTTGAATACCAACACAGCAACGATTTAATGCTGTTTGCCAGCTATGGCCAGGGTTTTAAATCCGGTACCTTTAACCCGCGGGCAACAGTTGCAGAACCGGCCGCAGACCCGGAAACTGTTGATTCATTTGAAATTGGTATGAAAAGCGACTGGAATGACCGCGTGCGGGTGAATGCCACGCTGTTTATGCTGGACCACAAAGACCGGCAGTATATCGCGGTGATCCCGGATGAAAACGATGCCTCTGCACTGAACCAGCGCCTGGGTAACGTAGGTCGCTCTGAGGCTACCGGTTTAGAGTTGGAAGTAACATGGAAAGCCAGCCGCGAACTGGAAATCTATGCCAACCTGGGGTTAATTGATGCCAAGTTTGAAGAGGCGGTAACCTTTGATCCTGTCGCCGGGGCGGTTGATATTTCAGATCGTTTCTCGGTAACTAATACGCCGGAAACGACCGGCACTGTTGGCTTCAGCTACAACACGCTAACCTCGTTCGGCGATGTAATAGTGAACGGTAATTACAGTTATCGCAGCAGCTATTCGCTGGTCGAATTGGACAACTTATTGACACAGGACAGCTATGGCTTGCTTAATCTGGGTGTAACCTGGTTTAGTAATGATGGCCACTGGAGCGTAGCGTTACATTGTAAAAACCTGACCGATGAAGAATATCTGGTAGGTAACTATGCCTTTATCGCACCGGATCCGGCTAACCCCGGCCAGTTTATTCCGGGTTTAGGCGGCGACAATACCTTGATAGGCTACTATGGCGCGCCACGCACGGTTAGCCTGAGTGTCGGTTATCGTTTCTGATTAACAAAACACTTGCCGGGGCGAAAGCCCCGGTTCATTATGGGCTAAAAGGCTCAGAACCGGATTTATGATTGCTCTAATTGCTGACGACCACCCGCTGTTTCGCGTAGCGTTATCCCAGGCTTGTGCCAACATTCTTGGCAGCGATGCCCTACTATTACAAGCACAAAGTATGCAACAACTGTGGCCTTTGCTGCGACAACACCCTGATACCAACTTTATCTTCCTTGATTTAAGGATGCCCGGCAGCGATGGCTTTACCGGCCTCAGTGCGCTGCGCACCGAATACCCTGATGTGCCGGTTATTATGGTGTCTGCCGAAGAAGATCCGGTGATTATTAAACAAGCCCTGACATTAGGTGCTTCAGCTTATATTCCGAAATCGGCGCCGCTGGAACTGTTGTCAGAAGCGATAGCGGCGGTATTAAACGGCGATAGCTGGCTGCCGCCGGCATTGGAAACCGATGTACGCAATGCTAAAGCCTTAATTGACGATGACTTTGCCGGCCGGTTGGAACAGCTGACACCGCAGCAGTTCCGCGTGTTAAAAATGATTGCTGATGGCCTGTTAAATAAACAAATTGCCTATGAGATGAATGTGCAGGAAACCACCGTGAAGCAACATGTCTCAGCCATCTTGCGCAAACTGAACGTCAACAACCGCACCTTAGCCGGTATTTTATTTGAAAAATTGAAACTGCCGCAGAGCCATTAACGTAGCAGGCGCTGAAATATTTGTTTCAGCGCGACCGGCTTTAACGGTTTAAGCAAGAAATAGTAACCGGCATTTAGTGCGCTTTCGCGGATGTCCTCACTATGATCTGCCGAATGGATAACCACCGGCACATTTACCGCGAAATGCGCCGCCAATTGGTTGGCGACTTCTATACCGGTTGCACCGTTATCCAGATGATAATCAAACAGCAGCAAATCGGGTTGCAGGCCCGCTTGTATGGCTTGCAAGACTTCAGCCGGCTGGCCGACAGCCGTGACGTCAACTTGCCAACTACGCAGCAATTCAGCCACGGCTGCACGCAGTTGCGGTTCATTATCCAGTAACAGTACTTTTTTCGCGGCAAAGCTGGCGTTAATGATGCCCGGCGCAGGCTGCAGTAATGCGGCTGCAGGTTGCTGTGCCAATGGCAAGGTAACACTAAAACAGCTGCCTTTGCCGGCAACGGAATGCACCGCCAGATGGTGTTGCAAAATACCGCTGATGCGCCGCGCTATCGCCAAACCCAGACCAAGGCCCTTTTGGTCTTGCTGCTCACCTTGCTGGAATTCTTCAAAAATACGTTGTTGATCTTGCCTGGCAATACCGACACCGGTATCCATTACGCAAATTTGTACATCGCTGCCGCGCCGTTTTACTGCCAGTACCACTTTGCCGCTATGGGTATAGCGAATGGCATTTGCCAGCAGGTTTTGGATTACGCGTTTGAGCAGTTTACGGTCAGTCATTACCGCCAGCTTCACCGGCAGATAGTGAAAAACAAGGCCTTTTTCCGTGGCCAGTGCGGCGGCATCCCCGGCAATGTCGTCCAATACCAGCCTTAAGCTGACGGCTTGCGGTTGCGCACTTATTACGCCGGAGTCCAGCTTAGTCAGCTCCAATATTGCCGCCAGCAATTCTTCAGCAGAGTTAAGTGAGTTGATCACATTTTGGCTTAGCTGTTTTAACGCCGGCTCGCTTTGTTGGTCGCGCAATAACCCGGCGAATAAGGCGGCGGCATTAAACGGCTGCATTAAATCGTGGCTGGCCGCAGCAAAAAACCGGGTTTTGGCGCGGGTGCTGGCTTCTATCTCCTGCTGCGCCAGTTGCAGGCGGCCGTTTAATTGCTGCAGTGCCTGAGTGCGCTCGGTCACCCGTTGCTCCAGCTGTTGCTGCGTGTCGATAAAAGCGCTGATGTCACTGTAAGTAGTAACAAAACCGCCACCGGGCAGCGGATTACCCTGCATTTCCAGCACGCTGCCGTCTTGCTGGCGGCGCTGGAATTTATAAGCACTGCCTTGCTTTAAATAACTGAGCCGTTTTTGAATTTCGGCTTCAATGTCTTCGCTGTCTATCAGGCCGCGCTGCAGGTTAAAGCGGATCACGTCCGCCACCGGTTTACCCACTTCGACCAGGCCGGGCGGATAGCTGAACATATCAATATAACGCTGGTTCCACGCAATTAACCGCAGATCGGCGTCTACAACGCTGATGCCCTGGCTGATATTATCAATAGTAGAGCGCAGCAACGCCTGATTAAACTGGAACACCTGGCTGGCTTCATCGACAAAGCGGGCGACAGATTCCAGCGGCAGTGCGGCATGTTTACCACTGGCGTCCATAATCAGCCGCATTGAGGCACCACCTACCACTGCCGCCAGGCTGCGTTCAGCGGCCTGCAACAGATTGGCCGGTGCCAGTTGCTGCAGTTCATGCGGCTCTTTTAAATTGCGTTGTAACAGGCGGCGGGCTTCTTTTTCACCGGCAAAACGCTTAACCAGCAGGTAACAGTCCTGCACCGACAAATTCAGTGGCTGGCTGTGACGGCTGTTAACCTGCAACCGCAAAAAGCGGCCGCTCTCCAGCCATTCGCCAACACGGGTGGCACTGAAGCGGCTGACCAGCACCACCAACAGGCAATTCAGACTCAGGCTAATCAACACGCCAATACTGATCACATCGGCATTTAGCCCGAACAATTGCTGTGGCGCCAGCAGTTGCCAACCAAAAGGACCCTGGGTAAGCCAGCTGTTACTCATTATGCCGGCACGGCTTAGCTCCGGTAGCAAAATAATATAGGCCCAGGCAAAGGCACCACCACATAAGCCGGCAATAGCACCCTGACGGTTAATATTACGGCTGAGCAAACCAAGAATTAACGCCGGAGCTAACTGTGCCACCAGAGCAAACGCCATCAGGCCTAACTGTGCCAGACCGGTTTCGGTGCCAATCCAGCGGTAATAAATATAGCCGAGCGCCATCACCGTTAACATGGAAATGCGGCGCAGCGTAGAGACTTTAACCGGTTGTGGCGTGTCGGCATTACGCGCCGGTGTGCGGTATACCAGCGGCGCTAATAATTCGTTGGTGATCATAATACCCAGCACTACGGTGGCGACCACTACCATGCTGGTAGCAGCGGAAAATCCGCCCAAATAGGCCAGCAATGCAATATCGGTGCGCTGCGCTGCCAGCGGGATTTGCAGCACCACCAAATCAATATTGGCATCAGCGCCCAGCAGCATCACGCCGGCAAGCGCAAGCGGCAGGGTAGACATGCCCATCAACAATAAATACAGCGGGAAGATCCAGCGTGCGCTGCGTAAATGCCCCAGATGCTGGTTTTCCACAAAGGTAACGTGAAACTGCCGTGGCAAACACAAGGTAGCGGCAAAACCCAGCAACACATGCAGCCAGTAGGTGTGCGCCGGCAGCGCGGCTTGTTGCAGTTGTTGTACCGCCGGGTGCGTGGCAGCCTGGGTAAAAATCTGGCCGATGCCGTCATACATCCCCCAGAATACAAAGGCACTGATAGCCAGCAATGCCAGCAATTTTACCAGTGATTCAAAAGCGATGGCTGTCATCAGCCCGGGGTTGGGTTGGTGTGCTTTGGCGCTTTTACTGACAAACAACAGCGCAAACACCGCCATCCACAACGTTACGTAGAGCCCGGTGTCGGTATACCAATACTTGTCGGGGGCGCTGCTGACCAGGGTATTAATACTGGTAGACACGGCATGCAGTTGCAAGGCGATATAGGGGATCACCGACATCAACAGGATAAGGGTGGTAATAACCGCCAGTGCGCGCGAATGGCCAAACCGGGTAGCAATAAAGTCGGCGATAGAGGTAATGCGGTAGCGGCGACAGGCGATAGCGATGCGGGCGATCAGTTTAAAGCCAAACCAAAACAGCAGAAAAGAGCCGATATAGGTAGGTGGCATCCACCAGCCGTTTACCGCCGCCTGGGCGGTAACACCGTAAAAGGCCCATGAGGTGCAATAAATAGACAAAGCAAAGCTGAACACCCAGGGCGCCAGCGGATGTTTGCTGTTAATACGTTTGCCAAAATGGCCTACGCTAAACAGCACTAACAAATAAATAAGCGAAAGCGCAGCAATGGTGCCAAGCCCAATACTGCTGCCGTTTAACATCATAAGCTCAGGCGCTGTCATCTTAAGTCTGCGTAAGCTGATTGTGCCTGAGTTTCGGGCATGTCGCTAGCGGGCCGTCCAGCCGCCATCCAGCACCAGGGTTTGTGCGGTAATATGCCGCGCAGCATCACTGCAGAGAAAACCGGTAGTAGCGGCAATCTCGTCAACACCGATAAAGGCCTTTTGCGGCATCGGTGCCAGCATAATTTGTTCAATAACCTGTTGTTCTGTCAGGTTGTGCTCTTTTGCCTGTGCGGCAATTTGCTGCTCCACCAACGGCGTTTTAACGTACGCGGGGCACACCGTATTAATGGTAAAATTGATATCAGCGTTTTCCAGCGCCACCACTTTACTAAAGCCTAACAAGCCATGTTTTGCCGCGACATAAGCCGATTTAAACGGCGATGCCACCAGCGCATGAATAGAGCCGATATTGACAATACGGCCGAAATTGCGTGCACGCATGCCAGGCAGCATAGCGCGGCTTAGCATAGCCGGGCCGGTTAGCATAACATTGATAAGCTGCTGCCACTTCTCTGGCGGGAAATCTTCCAACCTGGCCACATGCTGGATACCGGCGTTATTTACCAGTACATCGGCCGGATACAGCGCGGCGCAGTTGGCCACCGATGCTGCGTCAGTAACATCCAGCACAATACCGGCGGCGTCAAAGCCCTGTTGCTGTAACTGCGCTACTTTGTCGTCAATGGCGCCCTGGTGTAAATCGGCAATAACCACCTTATGACCAAGTGCAGCAAAATGGCCGGCAATAGCAAAACCGATGCCACCGGTACCTCCGGTAATAACAACCTGCATAATCCTAATCCTGTTATTCACTGTATTGCTTATCATGCTAGAAGCAGCCACTGTACAGAGCAACGCTACTTTAGTGCTATAGCTGCGGTTTTCCGATTATTGCTGTATTTGGTTGCTGCACTATGGCCAAGTATTGAAAAAACCGGCTTATAGTTTTCTACTCCCAGTGCTTGTGGTACATTTTCGCCTTAACAATAAAAATAATTCGTACGCGGCAGCCATTTTTTCTATAAAAAGAATACGCTTTCAGGGGTTTAGTAAGATATTCAGTCAATATTGAGTATAAATACTAATTATCCTGCGTATGGCTAAGGTTGTTGCTTATAACAAGGTCTACACAGAGGATTTAGTATGTCAGTTCCTGACAATGCCAATGTTGCCGGTGACGGTAAACGCGGCTGGTTTACCCGTTTTCTTGATACGGTCGAGTTTCTTGGTAATTTACTGCCGCATCCGGTAACGCTGTTTGCCATGTTTGCCGTAGCAGTGGTGCTGGGCAGCGGTATTGCCGCTTACTTTGACGTCAGTGCGATAGACCCCAGACCGGAAGGCACTGCAGGGCGGGCCGCAGATGGTGTGATCCGTGTAGTCAATTTAGTCAGTGTTGATGGCTTGCAGCGCATAGTGTCAAACCTGGTCACTAACTTCACCAGCTTTCCGCCACTGGGCGTGGTGCTGGTGGCGCTGCTTGGTGTAAGCATCGCCGAGCATTCCGGACTGATTTCAGCCGCTATGCGTGGCCTGGTTATGGGCGCCTCAAAGCGCATGGTTACCGTGACCATTGTATTTGCCGGTATTATTTCTAACACGGCGTCAGAGCTGGGTTATGTGGTATTAATTCCGATGGCAGCGGTTATTTTTCACTCACTCGGCCGCCACCCGCTGGCTGGCTTAGCAGCTGCTTTTGCCGGTGTGTCCGGAGGTTACAGTGCGAACTTGTTTATCGGTACCGTTGACCCC
This sequence comes from Rheinheimera lutimaris, assembly GCF_013283795.1. Lineage (GTDB taxonomy): Bacteria > Pseudomonadota > Gammaproteobacteria > Enterobacterales > Alteromonadaceae > Alishewanella > Alishewanella lutimaris. The sequence goes on along the minus strand of NZ_JABSOD010000011.1, from coordinate 80,965 downwards.
TTGCTGGCCGGTTTTACCCAATCTGCTGCGAACCTGATTGATCCAAATTATACCGTTGGGCCGGAAGCAAACTGGTTCTTTATGATTATCAGTACGTTTTTTATTGCCGGTTTAGGAGCTTTTGTTACCGAGAAAATAGTAGAGCCTAAATTGGGCAAATACGATGTCAGTGAGGCGGCAATTGATTTAGGCAAGCCTGAGCTGGAAAAACTGAGCACAGAAGAAAAACGCGGTTTAAAAGCCGCAGGGCTGGCCTTTCTGGCGCTGGGTATTCTGTTGGCGCTCAGCGTGGTGCCACAGTGGGGGCCGCTACGCCATCCGGAAACGGGCTTAGTGGCGGGCTCGCCGTTTTTAAAAGGCATAGTGGTGTTTATTTTTATCACCTTTGCTATTCCGGGTTATATCTACGGCCGTGTTGTCGGCACGATGAAAACCGACCGTGATGTTATTAATGCCATGGCAAAAAGCATCAGCTCTATGGGCTTGTACATTGTATTAGTGTTCTTTGCCGCCCAGTTTGTTGCCTTTTTCGGTTGGTCTAATTTAGGCTCAATTTTGGCGGTAAACGGCGCTACCTTATTGCAGGACATTGGTTTAACCGGGCCGGGTTTATTCTTCTTCTTTATCGGCATGTGTGCTTTGGTTAATTTGTCTCTGGGTTCAGCTTCGGCACAGTGGGCCATTTTTGCACCTATTTTTGTGCCTATGCTGATGATTGTCGGCTATTCGCCCGAGGTAATACAGGCGGCTTACCGGATAGGTGATTCTGTCACTAACCTGATAACGCCGATGATGAGTTACTTTGGTTTAATCCTGGCGGTAGCCGCGCGTTATAAGAAAGACTTAGGCATTGGTACCCTTATTGCCACCATGTTGCCATATACCCTGGTGTTCTTTGTTGGCTGGACCCTGCTGTTTTACGTTTGGGTGTTTGTGTTGGGCTTGCCGGTGGGACCGGGTTCACCAACTTACTATCAGTTTGGTGGTTAAAGGCGTTCAGAACATAAAAAAAACCGCACACCAGTGCGGTTTTTTATGACTCGCTGACAGCGGTAGACTCACGCACTACCAGCTCAGGGATAAATACCGGCTGTTTGTCTGATAACGTCTTACTGGCATTGGGCTTGGTATGGCGAAACAGCAACTCTGCCGCTTGTTGCGCAATGGTAACGTTAGGCTGATGCGCCGTGGTAAGTGGCGGCCAGGTTTGGCGCGAAAACGGACTATTTTCAAAGCCGGCAATAGCCAGCTGCTGCGGAATAGCAATATTCATTAAGCGGGCGCTGAACAGGGCGCCGGCGGCAATTTCATCGTTACAGGCGAAAATAGCGCTGGGCTTTTTAGCCAATGCCATCAGCTGCTTGGCGCCTTGTACACCGGACTCAAACGAATAGCTGCCGGGTACAATAAATTTCGGGTTCGGCGCAATATTGCGCTTGGCAAGGGCGGCCTGATAACCGGCTAAACGCTCACCACTGGAGCTGTGCTCTTCATCACCGCATAAAAAAGCGATGTCGGTGTGGCCCAATTCCAGCAAGTGAGTGGTTATTTTAAACGCTGCGGTAAAGTCGTCTACCAACACGCAGTTGCTCAGTTTCGGCGATGGAGTTGAACCGGAAATGATCCGCACAAAATGTACCCCAATACTTTCTAATGCTGCGGCAATATGCGGCATTTCTGAAAATGGCGGTGTTAATACCAGCCCCGCCAGCCTTGATTGTTGCACTAAGTCTATTACTTCCTGCACTATGTCGGGCGATTTGGCGTTGGTGGGGTGGATCAGTAATTCATACCCATGCTTACGGCAGGCATCCAGTAAACCACGCTGCATATCAATGACATAATAAGCATTCGGGTTGTCGTATATATAACCGATACTGAATGAACGACTACTGGCCAAATTACGCGCCGCCGCATTCGGCTGATATTGCAGCTCGTTAATGGCCGCCATAACTTTGTCACAGGTATCTTTACGCACCGACGGTTCGTTATTCATAACCCTGGACACCGTTTTAATGGAAACGCCGGCGTGGCGGGCTACATCATTAATGGTAACTTTCATGGCGTTTCCCGGACTCCCGAAAATGGTTTTCATGACGATAATAGCGCTTTCATTATTAGATCTTTAGCATGGAAATGACAGCGCTGGTCATTAATTAGATCAAATCGAACTAATGGATACCCTTTTTTTGACCAAACGGCAAATACTAATTGCAGAAATAAGCAGCTATTTATACAACCTGTATAAAGCTGGCTATAAGCTTATGAATTTTGTTGTTGATATATAATAATATTTTTCAGTTTTGACTGTCATAAACAACCTGCAGTGTAGCTGTTGCAATGGTTACGGTCTGCAGTACATACACAGTAGCGTTTTACAATATTCGTCTAAAATTTCGTCGTATTTGGTTTGCAAAGGTAATTTTTTTTGTGTATGTTAAATTTCAATGACAGCGTTGTCATTAAGGTGTCCGGGAAATAAGACAACAATATTACAGAACAGGAACGGGAGAAGCATATGCAGCACAATAAAATAAATAAATGTGCCTTAGCAGTGAAACTGAGTTTGTTAGTGGGAAGTGCCGCATTAACGATGCCAGCCTTTGCTGCTGACGAAGCAGCAAAAGAAGAGCAAGTGGAAGTGATTCAGGTGCGTGGTATCCGCGCATCACAAGAGGCTAATTTAAATGCCAAGCGTTTTTCCGGTGCAGTGGTGGATGTGGTAACCGCTGAAGATATCGGTAAGTTCCCGGATAAAAACGTGGCTGAATCTTTGTCGCGTATTACCGGGGTATCGGTTACCCGTGGTTTTGGCGAGGGCGAAAAAATTGCGGTGCGCGGCACTGACCCTGCACAAAACCGCACACTGCTTAATGGCGCTTCAGTTGCATCGGCCGATTGGTTTGTGCTGGATAACCCGTCACGGGCGTTTAACTTTACCTTGTTGCCGTCAAACGTGGTATCCGATTTAGAAGTCTATAAAACGCCGCAGGCAGATATTCAGGAAGGCTCTTTAGGTGGTACGGTTTATTTGAAAACCCGCAAACCACTCGATCTGGATGCAAACACGGTGTCATTGCAGGTGCAAGGGCAGTACAGTGATGTGTCTGAGGAGTGGGATCCACAATTGTCCGGACTTTATTCATGGAAAAATGATGCTGATACATTCGGTGTTTTGGTATCACTGACCCAGCAAGAGCGTTCGTTAGCACGTAAAGGCAAAGAAGTACTGGGGTTTGGCCGGCAAGAAGTGGATGGTGAAGAATATTGGGCGCCGCGCATTATTGGTGATGCTTTTTTCCAGCAACAGCGTAAACGCACAACGGCGTTAGTTACTGCACAGTGGCAGCCTTCGGATCAAACCGATGTAGTGCTGAACGTGCTTGATACTAAGCTAGATGCCGATAATATTAACCACAACCTTTATACTTTTTTTAACAGCGGCTTTGTAGAAAGTTCTGCGGTGCTTTCCGGCAGTGGAATTGTTGCCGGTCAGGCAAATAATACCAGCTCAGAGTTTGCTGTGATTGACCGTGTATCCTACAGCGATGCTAAATCTTACGATTTGGAAATTAATCATACACTGAACAATGGTGTCACTGTTACCGGCAAGTTGGGTACCACTGAAGCTGAAGGCGGTACTTCACGTGATCGCTATCATCAGTTTAACGGTGCTTACGTTAACTCAAGCTATGATTCAGGGTTGAATTTAAGTAACTATGTTACTGCGGGTAATTTAGAAACTTTCTCTGATATTCAGAACCGTGATCTCTCTTATATTCAAGAGGGGGCACGCTTAATGAATGACGAGGAGACTTATGCCGGACTGGATTTTGCGTTTGAGTTGGATAAAGGCATTTTTAACCGCTTAAAAACCGGTGTACTGTTTCAGGATCATGATAAAGGACAGCGCCAGACAGGTACGCGTTTCCATTGGCTGGCAGACTCTCAGCATATTGATCCGGCAAATGGTCCTTATGGTGAAGTGAGAGCCGGCGACGGTAACTGGTTGGGCTCTTTGGCAGGCTTGAAGTTTTCAGATGTTCATGACGGCAGCAACTATGCTTATTATCCGTTAATGAGCAGCGCAAACTCAGCATCTACTGTATTCCCCGCGGCAGCGTATAACAGCCCGACTACAGAGTTTTTGTTTCTACCCAATACCTGGGAAGTAAATGAAAAAATTTCCGCCGCTTATGTTAAAGCTGATTTTTCCGGCGAATCAGTACGCGGTGATATCGGCGTGCGGGTGGTAAAAACCGATGTATCATCTGCAGGTTACAGCTGGACCGGAGATTGGGTTGCAGCTTCTATTGATATGGTGGGAGGTTATGATTTACTGGCAGATGCTGTAGAGCCCGGCCGTGATGGTGATTGGGGGGTGGCTTACAATTCCCTGAAGCACAGTTATACCGATGTACTGCCGAACATTAACCTGGTATTCGATGTATCCGAAGACAGCCTGGTGCGATTCTCTGCTGCCAGAGTGATGTCCAGGCCAGATTATGTCAACATTGCTAACCAGCAGTCGGTGAACATTCCTACCCGCACAGGTAGTCGTGGTAATCCATTTTTGGAGCCCGTGCGCGCCAACCAATTTGATATTGGTTACGAGTGGTATTTTAATGCCAGCTCTTTAATTGCTTTTACATTCTTCCATAAAGATATTCAGGGTTCTGTACTTAACTCTGTTACCCGGGAAATGGCGTTTGACGAGATTAATAATGAACAGGTTGAAGTTACCATTACTGAACCGAAAAATGGTTTAGGCGGTCGGGTCCAAGGTTTGGAGGTGTCTTATCAGCAAGCTTTTGGTGATTTTGGTTTGATCACTAACTATACCTACACTGACGCTGAGAGCGAGCAAGAACGTGACGCGGTAAATAACCCCGGCTCTGGCTTGATTGCCGGTAATTCGCGTCATATGGCTAACCTGACCGGTTACTTTGAGAATGATAGCTTCAGTGCACGTTTAAGCTATAACTACCGTACTGAGTTTTTCAATGGCGTAGGTGAGTTTGGTAATGAAGTGTATACAGATGACTTTGGTCAACTGGATGCCAGCGTAACGTATAATTTCAGTGAAACCGTGTCTTTTGTGGTAGAGGCGGTGAACCTGATGGATGAAGACTTGTATCAGTATCATATTGATAAAGCGCGCCCTGCATCACTTTATGAAAACGGTCGCCGCTTTACCGCTGGGGTAAATATCCGTTTTTAAAACATAGGATTAAATTACTCAATTAAGAAAGGAAAGCCATTGGCTTTCCTTTTTTGCTATATATTCCGACTGTATTCCCACAGTAAGCAGGTTTTTACTTAAGGCTACCGACTGACGGAGTAGTATGGTTTGAGGTTTTGCTGTTAGTGGCAATATGTGAAGCGTCAATATCTGCGCGCTCGCCCACCAGTTTTGCGCCCCAGCGTCGCAGTTGCTCAAAACCCAATAAACAAATGCCTACTGCCAGGGTGGATAACAGCATACCGCTGAGGCCCAGACTGGCGCGCTCGGAGTGCATGGTCCAGAAAAACTGTAGTACACATAAAAACGCCACGACTAACAGCGTGGGTTTGCGGCCAATTAACGCTACAATAAATACGCCGAGCGGCGCGCCAAGTGCTACTACCGGCGCGGCGGCCAGCCAGTTTTCAAATACGCCCGGTTGCATACCGGTGGTAAGGTTTTTTACGATCACGCCAAGCACAGAGGTGAACGCCATTATGATCACTGAGGTAGGAATGGCGATTTTTAAGTCTGTACGGCACAGCAACACCAGGGCGGTATACAGCACCATATCAATACCCACGCCGGTAACCGATGCCACTGCAGCGCCTGCCAGCAAACCAATCCAGCAGCCGACTTTAAAATCCCACTTCTCGTTAAATTCGGTCATACCGTTGTGGCCGGCAATTTCATTTACACGATACAGATGCAGAATGCCGAAACTGGCCCACACTATGGCAAACACCAGCTTGATCCATAAACCCGGAATATAAGGGGCTATTAACCAGATGCCCAGCGGCGTGCCGATTAAGCTGCCCAGCATGGCACCTTTAAGCATGGCCCACGCAATGGGCTGGCGCCGTGCCAGAATAAAAATGCTGGCGCTGGTCATGCCGATGGCCTGCACGGCAAAGCTGAAATCACGCCCCAGAGTGGCGGGCAACTCAAACAGTAATACCAGCACCGGAAAGCCTACGGTACCACCGCCCATTGGCGTAGAGCCGGCGGCATAGCTGCCAATTGCCATTGCCACGGCAATTGGCCAGTGTGCTTTAGCTTGCGGCCAGTAGCCCAAGCCAATAACCAGATACAGCCAGACGGCATAAAAGCCGGCCAGCCAGAGTAACCACACCCACAAATGTTGCTTCAGTTTTTGCTGCATTTATACGGTCTGCGCCGGTTTAACTCGATGCTTTGTTATATCGGTTTTTGTACGGTTTTACCAGTGATGAAGCGATGCGCAGTGCGAATAGCGTAAAATAGCAAGGTTGAATAATGGCGGCGTTAAAGTGGATTTTCTATAAAAAACTGAAGGCAGATAATCTATTAGCGAATATGCTCTGGTTTGCCTTAGTGCTGCTGTTGATCCTGCCGCCGACTTAGCGCATGATAAGGCCGCACTGCTGATGGCATTCAGGGGATCCAACATTAATACCGTCAGCACTTCTCACATTAATGACTAAAATAAAGAGCAGTTTTATGACTTCAACGCCAAAGATTGTGCCGTTAAACAAGGAACAGCACGCAGATACAAAAATTAATAACAACAACGCCTTTTCTCATATCAGCAGCGAGCACATGTTGCCGGTTGTGGTACATGAATTTGTGGTAGCAGGTGCTGAGTTTCCTATCGTGTTCGTTAAAAACGGCGAAAACAACACTTATCAGCCGGTGGTAATGTTGGGGCTGTCAGCCAAACAAAACCTGTTTATGCAGGATGACAAATGGCAGGCGTTATATGTACCGCGTGCAGTGCGTAACTACCCACTGGTATTGGTGCAGGATAAAGCTGAAAGCGAGCGTTTATTGGTAGCGCTGGATGAATCTTCAGAGCGTGTTGGCCAGACAGAAGGCAATGCGTTGTTTAATGCCGACGGTGCTGAGAGCGAGTTTTTAACCCATCGTAAGCAACAGATGGCTGAGTATCTTGAGTTGGGACAAATTACGCGTAATTTTGTTGCTAAGCTGCAAGAGCTTGAACTGATAAAAGAGCAGGTATTAACGTTAAATGTAAACGGTGAAGAGCGCCGTATTAACGGTATTCATCTGTTGGATGAGAAGAAGCTGAACGAGCTTAGCGATGAGGTATTTGTTGAGCTGCGTAAAAATGGCTTCCTGACAGCCATTTATGCGCATCTGATGTCATTGCAACATACACAAAAGTTAGTGAAAAAGATCGCTGACGCCAGTTAAGTGTTGCAGCAGGTAACAGCACCGGCTGTTACCTGCTATCTTGTTAGTGCCCGCTGTTTGTTACTTCCACTATTCTGCTTTGTACAGCCTGATACCGGCTGCGTAACCATACTACTTTTTCCTCTGTCGCCAGCGGGGCTTTATACGGCTGCCAGCTAACGCCGTTATCTGTACTGAATTCGGTATATAAACCAGGTATGGCATTGTTCACGCTAATGCCGGCGGCGGTGTGTATGGAGCCGGGTGGTGGCAGATAAAAACTGCTGCCGTTGGCTGTCAGCCTGGCAAACTCTGTCTTATTGAGTCTGCTGGCAAAGCTATACCAATCTTGTTGTCGCTGTCGCAGAGCTTGTTGCGGATTGTTGTTTTGCTCCCACGCGGCTTTGTGCCAGGCACGTTCGGCCAGCGCCAGCATTCTGGGGTAGAGCATCTGTTCCAGCTGCTCTGCGGTGCGGATGGTTTCGCTCCACAGCTGGCCCTGAATGCCGAGAATATTTTGTGGTTGTTGCAGAGACGGCATTTCGCGGCCTACCAGGGCTTCAAGGTCATTGATTGCAGCGCCATTTCGGGTCGTGTCAGCATTGGCATACAGGTTATCCGGCATAAAACCGAATACTTTATCGATGCTGCTGAAACGGGTTGCCCAGTAATAGCCGCGCTCGAGTGGGTGGGCTTCGTGCGGATGATCAAAGTACAGGTGCGTGCCCGGCGACAGCACTACCTGATAACCATTATTGGCCAGCCGGTAAGCACGGTCGGCGACACCCCATTCCCAGATATTGTCCCAGGCATGGGCAATCACCTTGTTATTGGCAAACTGTGTGCGGTTAAAGGTGTGTTGTTGGTCGTACATCAGGCCGTCTTCCCAGCCTGCCAGATCCAGACCGCGGCGGTGGGTAATCTCTGCTACGCGGCTGACAAACCAGGGTTTTAAATCGGCAACACCGGCGATGCCGTTGTCCGGGGCGGCAAACAATTGCTGGCAGGCCGGTGAACCCAACCAGGAGCCCTGCGCTACCTCATCGCCACCCATATGAAAAATTTGCAGCTTTACTCCGGCACTGCGGTACATTTGTTGTAACTCATACACCACTTTTTCGACAAAGGCATAAGTAGACTCCAGGCAGACATTGGCCGAGCTGTCGTTATAATTTTGCACGCTAAGGTAGCGCGATGTGTCTGCCGGATCAGAAAGTAAATATTGCGCCGCGGCTTGTGGCTGCCCCAGGGCCTGCAACCGGTTGTAGCGTGCTTTCATCGCGACTATGGCGGCACGGGCGTGGCCAGGCAGGTCAATTTCAGGAATAACTTCAATATGCCGCGCAGCAGCGTATTGTAATATCTCAATAAAATCAGCAGTACTGTAGTAGCCGTTGCCTGAGCCGCTGCTGTGTGGCCCGGTACCCAGTTGGGTAAGCAAACATTGTTGTTCGGTTAAATCAAAGCAGCGGTTGGCGCCGATAGCTGTCAGCTCGGGTAAGCCCGGAATTTCCAGCCGCCAGCCTTCATCTTCGGTTAAATGCAGGTGCAGCTTATTCAGCTTATAGCGCGCCATATTGTCTATCAGGCGTAAGGTGACATCTTTGCCGTGAAAATTGCGCGCCATATCATAATGCATACCACGCCAGGAGGCGCGCGGCTGATCTGTTATCTTACCCTGCGGCAGCTGAATGCCGAGGTCTGTTTGCTGCGCCAGTGCCAGCAACGATTGCACAGCGTAAAAAGCGCCGGCATTGTCTTTACCAATCAGCTTGATCTGTTTGTCGGCTATGTCCAACTGATAGCCTTCTGCCGTTAGCGGCATAGTGGCATCGACACTTAAGCGGATTTGCGGGGCGCTGACGTTGCTGCTGACAGCGCTCTGCAGAGACAGGCCTGACAGTTGTAGTTGCTGCTGCAAATATGCCGCTTCGCTGGTTAAACGCCCGCTATAACTAATCTGCCAGTTGCTGCTGAGTGTTAGCCGGCGCTTACTGAATTTCGCCTGCAGTGGCGTAGGAATAATCCGCTGTGCGATCTCAGTATCGTTGCTGTGGGCGTTAAGTTCAGCATTATTGACAAACCGGCTTGCAGCGTTTGTTATCGGCACCAGATCGGCGGTACCACTGTTGCGCAATTGCTGTTGTGCGGTGTTGATAGGGGCAACAAAGCGGTTTAGCTGTTCGGTATCGGTATTGGCAAATACCGCCGGTGTCAGCCCGGTGGCGGTGATAAAGGCGCGTGGCATAAAGTCACTGTAGCTAACCACCCAGGGCGCGGAGCTGTAAGTTAATTGCAACTGCTGGCCGGGTGCTAAGCCGGCAAAATCGTGTTCGGGGCTCAGGCGGTGCAGATCGCCCTGTACATGCTGCAGCACCAAGCCTTGCTGCTGTGTAGTGTCGATACGGCGGATAGAGTGAAAGTAAATTTGCCAGTCTGACTTACCGCCCGGCAGGGTGTAAGCAGAGCCGTTGTGCAGGGTAATGGCAGCATTAAAACGTGACGGCTCTGTCAGTTGATTAGACAAGACACTGAATATCAGGCTGCTGTCGTTGGCAAAACCGGCCAATTGTTGTTGGGTAAATGACGTTTTAGCCATGGCCGGTTGACAACAGAGTGCCAACATCAGACAACACAGTACCCGTAGTAATGGCATAATATAGTTCCCCTTTATTTTGGCCGGTGCTGTGGTTGTAGCGCCGTGCCGGCACAGTAACCTGCTGCCTTGTGGTTTTATTCTTCAGCTTAACAGCTCAGATATCTTTGCTAAACTACTGATTAAAATCTTATTTATTTATGTGTCTGTCGCAAAGTAGCAAAATGTCCGTTTGTTTTTTAAACAAGACACTTGTTATTTGTCAGAATTATTATATGCTGATTTTAAAAAATGACAACGCTGTCAATTTAGCTGGTTGTTGATTTAATCTACAGCGCAGCATTGACCACTTCGCAGTTGGCCAGAGTAGCCGGCTGCATTACTTGTGACGAGGTTATAGGGATGAATGCAATGCTGAAGGCCGATACGCCTTTGTATTTGGGGATAGACGGCGGTGGCAGCAAATGCCGCGCAGTTATTGTATCGTCAGATCAGCAAATTTTAGGCGAAGGCTTGTCCGGCCCTGCTAATCCACTGCGTGGTATGAAAGTCGCGACCGACTCTATTTTAAGCGCAACACAGCAAGCATTAACCTGCGCGGGGCTGGCATTTAACGATATGTCGCGGTTGGTGGCCGGTGCTGGCCTGGCCGGGGTTAATGTGCCACAGTATTTTCAGCTGTTTTCTGATTGGCAGCACCCGTTTAAAACATTGCACCTGACCAGTGATTTACATATCGCTTGTATGGGGGCGCATCAGGGCGGCGATGGCGCTGTTATTATTGTCGGGACCGGCTCTTGTGGTTTGGCTGATGTGAATGGCCAACTGATAGAGTTAGGTGGCCATGGTTTCCCTTACGGGGATAACGGCAGCGGCGCCTGGTTTGGTATGCAGTTGTTGCACAAGGTGTTGTTAAGTTTAGATAAGTTAGCGCCACAAACCATGCTGGCTGATTTACTGTTGCAAGAGCTTGCAGCTGCCAACGCTATGGAGCTGGTCGCGCATTTTATGCATGCTACGCCGACGACCTATGCTAAATTTGCGCCTTTGGTATTTGTTGCGGCTGAGGCCGGCGATGAAACCGCACTGCAACTGGTGCAGCAGGGCGCCGGTTTTATTGCCGACATTGCCAACCGCTTACTGAGTATTCAACCGCCGCGGTTATCTTTTATTGGCGGCCTGGCGCACAAATTGTTACCGTATTTACCCGCACAAATTCAACAACAGGTTACTCCGGCACTGCAAACGCCGGAGCTCGGAGCTGTTTGGTACGCCCGTTCGCGCAATCAAACGCAATCTATCGCTATGTCGTTATAGGTAAGAAGTAATGAGCAACAGTATTATGGCGCTTGAAGCCACAGAAGCCCCGCAACGTATTGCCGAACAACTGGCTGCTAACGCGGCAATGGTTGAGCAGGTGGTGGCGCAGATCCGCCAGCGCGCACCGAAATTTGTTTATATGGTAGGGCGCGGCTCGTCTGATCACGCCGGGGTATTTGCCAAGTATTTAATTGAAATTGAGGTGGGTTTGCCGGTTGCGGCAGCGGCACCTTCTATTGCCAGTGTGTATAACAAGTCACTGCAACTGGCCGATGCGCTGGTGCTGGTGATTTCGCAGTCCGGCCGCAGTCCGGATATCCTGGCTCAGGTAGAAATGGCCAAACGCAGTGGCGCCATGGTAGTGGCGTTGGTAAACGATACCACCTCGCCTTTAGCGGAGCTGGCGCACTATACGTTACCGTTGCACGTTGGGGCAGAAAAAGCCGTGGCGGCGACAAAAAGTTATCTGGCGACCTTAAGTGCCATCTTGCAACTGGTATCGGTGTGGTCCGGTAATCAGGCATTGCAGCAGGCGGTGCAACAATTACCGCAAAGCTTAACCGCTGCTATAGCGTTGCCGCAGCAGCTTACAGCGCAAGCACTGGAGCGGGTAGCACATCTGGTCGTGTTGGGCCGCGGCTTGGGTTACGCCATTTCGCGTGAAATTGCACTGAAGCTAAAAGAAGTGTGCGGTATTCATGCCGAGGCGTTTTCCAGTGCGGAGTTTTTGCACGGTCCGGTAACCCTGGTAAAAAATCAGTTTGCTATTGTTGATGTCAGCATCAGCGATGAAAGTATCAATGCGCATCGCGGCCAGGTTGAAGATGTACGCAGTCGTGGCGCTGCCATCGTGCAGTTGCATCACAACGACATCGTTGCACATCCACGGGTGTTGCCGTTGTTGGTATTGCAACGGTTTTATCTGGATGTTGAAGTGGTGGCCCGCAGCCGTGGCATTGACCCGGATGCGCCTCCTGGCCTGAACAAAGTGACTAAAACGCTATAACACAACTAACGGTAAACAGCGAATGCAGCAGTTAAGTGTCAGCCGGCTATTTGACGGCGAAAATTGGTTCGAAAATGTCAGCCTTGCTATTAAAGACGGCGTTGTGCAGTCGATAACGCCCGCGGCCGGGCCGGTGCAACCCGGCATGCTGGTGCCCGGATTTATTGATGTGCAGGTAAATGGCGGCGGCGGTGCCTTATTTAACACCGCGCCCACGCGCCAGACTCTGCGCACTATGCTGCAGGCCCATGCCAGGTTTGGCACCACCGCTATGCTGCCTACGGTGATCACCGACAGTGTTACGGTAATGCAGCAAGCCGCCGATGTTATTGCCGGCGCAGTGGCAGAAGGTGAACCGGGTATTATTGGTGTGCACTTTGAAGGGCCGCATTTGTCAGTGCCGAAAAAAGGCGTGCACCCGCAGCAGCATATCCGCCAACTGAGCGCGGCAGAGCTGGCAATTTATGGCCGGTCTGATCTTGGTATTAAGCTGGTAACCGTGGCGCCGGAAACTATCAGCCCGGTGCAAATCCGCCAGTTAGTGGCACTGAATGTAATTGTTTGCCTTGGCCATTCCAACGCCGATGCCGCCACAGTGCAGGCTGCGCTTAACGCCGGCGCTACCGGTTTTACTCACCTGTATAACGCCATGTCGCCGCTTACTTCGCGCGAGCCCGGCATGGTCGGCGTGGCGCTGGCCGATCCGCACAGCTGGTGCGGTGTGATATTTGACGGTCATCATATGCACCCGCTGGCCGCGAGAGTGGCACTGGCGGCCAAGCCGAAAGGTAAACTGATGATTGTTACCGATGCCATGTCGCCGGTGGGCACAGACGCGACGGAATTTGATTTATTTGACGGCAAAGTGTTGCGTGACGGCGATAAATTAACCGATGCCGAAGGTCGTTTGGCCGGCTCGGTACTGGATATGGCAGCTGCAGTGCGCTATGCCATCGATTCCCTGGGTGTTGTGCCGGAAGAAGCGCTTAGGATGGCGTCGTTGTATCCGGCACAATTTTTAGCCCGCCACAGCGCCGGGCGCATAGTGGCAGGTGCGCAGGCAGATCTGGTGTTACTGAATAACCACTGGCAGGTACAGGCAAGTTGGATTAACGGCCGGCCACTTTATAACGCTTAATATAATGATAATTACAACGGGGAAGGAATATGGAAATGACAGCTGAACAGTCGCAGCGGCGCAGCAGCCTGCTGCCGATGATAATAGTAGCGATACTGTTTTTTGTGCTGGGTTTTGCTACCTGGCTGAACGGCTCTTTAATGCCTTATCTGAAACAGATGCTGCAGTTGACTCCGCTGCAGGCGTCATTGGTGGTGTTCTCCTTTTATATTGCAGTAACCTTTACTGCGCTGCCATCGGCCTGGCTGATCCGTAAAGTCGGCTATAAAAACGGTATGGCGCTGGGTATGGCCACCATGATGCTGGCCGGCTTGTTGTATATTCCTGCAGCCCAGACACAAACCTTTGCTTTGTTTTTGTTGGCGCAGCTGGTTATCGGTGCCGGCCAAACACTGTTGCAAACCGCAGTAAATCCTTATGTGGTAAAAATTGGTCCGGAAGAGACGGCGGCAGTGCGCATCAGTATTATGGGCATTTTAAACAAAACCGCCGGCGTGGTAGCGCCGATAGTATTTACCGCACTGATGGCCGGCAGCTTTATTGCTACTGCCGATGTGGCATTAACGCCGGCACAAGTTGATGAGATGGCGGCGCGTTTGGTTCTGCCTTATTTAGGCCTGGCAGCATTTTTGGGCTTATTGGCGCTGGCAGTGAAGTTTTCACCACTGCCGGAACTGGCCAGGGAAAGCGGTGACGAGAATAAAGCCGGACAAATCAAAGCCGTGCTGGCTAAGCCCGGCCTGGTGTTGGGTGTGCTGGCGCTGTTTGTTTATGTCGCGGTTGAAGTTATCGCCGGCGATACCATAGGTTTGTTTGCCTTATCGCTGGGCGTAGAGCGTTACACCGTGATGACATCCTACACTATGGGCTGCATGGTTTTGGGTTATGTATTGGGTATTTTGTTGATCCCGCGACTGCTGTCGCAACAAGCGGCATTGGCTGTTTCTGCGGTACTGGGTGTGTTGCTGACACTGGCAATAGTGCTGGGCGACAGCTCATCTTATGCCATTGCTAACGCGGTATTGGTACCTTTTGGTGGTACGGCTTTGCCGGACACCTTGTTATTTATTGCCGTGCTGGGGCTGGCTAATGCCATTGTTTGGCCTGCCGTATGGCCATTAGCGCTGTCGGGGCTGGGGGCTTTAACCAGTGTCGGTTCGGCGCTACTGATTATGGGTATCGCCGGTGGGGCTTTTGGGCCGTTATTTTGGGGGCTGGCCAGCGGCAGTTCACTGGGCCAGCAGGGCGCCTATATTGTTATGTTGCCGTGCTACCTGTTTATTCTGTTCTATGCGCTTAAAGGCCATAAACTAACCAGCTGGCGCTAGAGCCTGCTCGATAGCGTGGTAGCTTAAAAGCGGTATTCCCAGGTTACGGCCAGGCTGCCGCGTTTAATGCGCAGTTCCGGTTGCGGCGATTTATCAAACACGCGGCCTTCCACGCTCAGTAAACCTTTCAGCAGCGGTTGGCGGTATTCCAGCCGCAACTGCCAGTTCTTTATGTCAGACGCTGCAGCCAGAAATTCACCACGCAGTACACTCAGTGCCCAGCTGTAACCGTCAAAGGTTTGGTAGCGGTAACCGGCAGACAACACACGGGCATCTGCGCCGTAGCCGCTGCCGATAATGCGGCCGTAGCGGCGGTAACCTTGCGGATAACTTTCGCCTTCATAGGCACAATTGCCGGCTGCAAGTTGTTCTTCACAGCGAATATAGCTGTCTGACCATTCCAGATTCAATGTGTGCACAGCAGCGGCATTACCAAAAAAGGTGCGCACGCCATACAGTTGCAGCGGCTTGCTGAGTTTACTGCCGCTATTGTCGTCGGCCAGTTCAGTGTAAAAGCTGTAGGGCCGGTTAAACAACGTGGTATGCCAGATTAGATCCAACGCCGCCAGGTTATCGGCATTGCTGTTATCATCGTCGTTTAACAGCAGCATATCGCCAAAGGCACCCAAGCCGCTATCCAGGCCGTCGCCGCCCCATTGGCTGACACGGGATAAGCCCAGCTCCAATTGCGGTAGTGGTCTGGCGCTGAAGCGGGCACCAAAGTGTTTAATTTGTCGCGGCGTACTGCTGTGTTCGCCCTGACCAATAAAAGCGGTAAAGCTCCACGGGCCCAGCCAGCTAAACAGCAGGTTATCGCTGGCCTGCCAGCTATGACGGCTTAAACGTAAAGACGGTATTGGCCGTGCATTGTTACTGACAAGCAGGGCGGTTTGTTGGCCCGGGCCCCACCACAGTGGTTGCTGATCTAACGCCAAAACCCAGTTGCCGGCGATAAACGCCAGGTAGCTGCCGTCATAAGTTAATTCCTGCTCGTTACTGCCATCCTCAAGTTTGCGGTAATTAAGCTGCGTTTTCGCCGCCCAGTTATCGCCCAGATATTCTTTAAAGACGGTGGCGCCGGCTTTATCAAAATAGCTTTCGCCAAAGCTTTGATACAGCGACGGGTTGGTGCTGGCTTTTAGTTTAATGCCGGCGGTATAGCCAGCCTGATTGGTATTAAGCGCAGCCCGCACATGCGCCAGCGCAAAGCGTAATTCTTCTGTTGGTTGCTCTTCTGCTGAGGCTAAATCAACGGCGACATTTTTCCACATTAACGGCCAGCTGTTTACCGGCCCTGTTAACACACCGGCGTGAGCCAGGGTTTGCAGTGACTGGCGCAGGTAGTTATCTGTGGTGTCTACCCAGGGCGCCGCAGCGGCGGGCAGTGCAAACAACAATGCACTTAACAGTGAAGGTTTAAAGGTCATAGGTTTAATTTGGTTTTTAAGGCTAGTTCAACGTGTGCCGGCACAAAGCTGGAAACATTGCCACCATGGCGGCACACTTCTTTCACTAAGGTGGATGAGATAAAGGTGTTTTTTTCTGACGGCGTCATAAAAATACTGTCCAGTGCCGGATTCAATTGCCGGTTCATACTGGCCAGTTGAAATTCGTATTCAAAATCGGCTACGGCGCGCACGCCACGGATCAAAACCTGCGCCGATTGATCTTCGGCAAATTTCGCCAGTAAACCGGAAAAGCCTATGACGCTGACATTGCTGATGCCGGCGAAGGCCTGCTGTGCCAGAGTAACCCGCTCTGTCAGGCTAAACAGTGGTTGTTTGCTGGGGTTAGCGGCAACACCCACTATTACAGTGTCAAACATCCGTGCGGCGCGCTGCACCAGGTCAGCGTGGCCATTGGTTAACGGGTCAAAGGTTCCTGGGTAAATTGCCTTTATTTTCATGATATTGCGGGCTTTCCTTGGCGAGAACAGAACCATGTCCGGCCTGCTACTGGAGTTTTTAATCAATTTGGCGTTACTATAGCAAATTAATTTCGCGAAGAATAAGCCTGTTTAGCAGATGGAAAAAAAGTTAAGAACCAAAGATAAAATTCTGCAAGCCAGTATTGAATTGTTTAATCAGGTGGGCGAGCGTCAGGTTACTACTAACCATATTGCTGCTCATCTGGGGATAAGCCCGGGTAATCTGTACTACCACTTTCGCAATAAAGAAGACATTGTACGGCAGATTTTTAAAGAATATGCCAAATTGCTGGAAACCCGCATAAAGCCGCCGTCGGATAAAGCGGAAGCGTTGGACGCGCTGGCGTGCTATCTGGATGCGGTGTTTGAGCTGATGTGGCGCTTTCATTTCTTTTACGCCAATTTACCGGATATTCTGGCGCGTGACCCTGCATTGCAACAAGATTATTTGCAGGTACAACACGGTGTATTAAGCCGCGTTATTGCCGTGCTTAAAGCGCTGAAGCAATCGGACGTGATCCGTATAGACGATGAAGACATTACTGATCTGGCCCACAGCATTAAGTTGTTGGTTACCTTTTGGATCAGCTACCTGAAAACCCAGGCACCGCACAAAGAAATTGACCAGGCCAGTGTCTATCAGGGCGTGTTAAAAGTGCTGCTGTTGTTTAAGCCCTATGCCACTGAACAAGCTAAGCCGCGTATTACCCGGCTGCAGCAGCATTATGAGGCGTTGGCGCTTTAATACCGGCCTTTGTAGGCTAAACTTTACAACAGCAGGTCTGAACAGCGCTTTAGTTAATGTAAAAGCGCTGCAGCTTCAGGCTATAAGCTTTACAATGGCGCCGTTTTTCTGAACCCCTCACCCCCGCAACAGGAGGCTTTATGCGCAATGGCGCTTTTCTGCAACATCTACAACAACAACTAGACGATGTCAAAGCAGAAGGTTTATACAAAGCAGAACGTATTATTACGTCGCAACAAAGTGCTGATGTTACGGTCAATGGCCATCAGGTACTGAATTTTTGTGCCAACAACTACTTAGGCCTGGCCAACCACCCCGACCTAATCGCAGCGGCGCAGCAGGGTTTAGCCAGCCATGGCTTTGGCGTGGCGTCGGTACGCTTTATTTGCGGCACCCAGGATATTCATAAAACGTTAGAGCAGAATATCAGTGCGTTTTTAGGCACTGAAGACACCATTTTGTACTCGTCTTGTTTTGATGCCAACGGTGGCTTGTTTGAAACCATTTTGGGTGCCGAAGATGCTGTAATTTCTGATGCGTTAAACCATGCCTCTATCATTGATGGTGTGCGCTTGTGTAAGGCCAAACGTTACCGCTACGCCAACAACGATATGGCTGAGCTTGAGGCGCAGCTAAAACAAGCTGATGCTGATGGCGCACGCTTTAAGCTGATTGCAACCGATGGCGTGTTCTCGATGGATGGCGTAATAGCCGATCTGAAATCAGTTTGCGATCTGGCAGATAAATACGGCGCTATGGTGATGGTTGACGACAGCCACGCCGTGGGCTTTGTCGGCAAAAACGGCCGTGGCACGCACGAATATTGCGATGTGATGAACCGCGTTGATATTATTACCGGCACCTTGGGCAAAGCTTTGGGCGGTGCATCCGGCGGTTATACCTCGGGCAAAAAAGAAGTGATCGAATGGCTGCGCCAGCGCTCACGGCCGTATTTGTTCTCTAACTCGTTGGCGCCGTCTATTGTTACAGCTTCGATTAAAGTGTTGGACATGCTGGCGCAAGGCGATGCACTGCGGGCTAAGCTGTGGGATAACGCCAATTACTTTCGTGAAAAAATGTCGGCGGCAGGCTTTACCCTTGCCGGTAAAGATCATGCCATTATTCCGGTCATGTTAGGCGACGCCAAAGTGGCCGCAGAAATGGCCAAACGTATGCTGGTCGAAGGTATCTACGTGGTGGGCTTCTCGTTCCCGGTAGTGCCAAAAGGCCAGGCACGCATCCGCACTCAAATTTCAGCAGCACATACAACAGAGCAACTGGATAAAGCGATTGCTGCTTTTATCCGTATTGGTAAAGACATGGGCGTGATCGCATAAGGGCGGGGCGTGAAAATGAAAGCATTAGCAAAGTTAAAAGCAGAACCGGGTATTTGGCAAACTGAAGTAGAAAAGCCAGAAGTGGGCCCGAATGATGTGTTAATTCGCATCAAAAAAACCGCCATCTGCGGCACCGACGTGCATATTTACAAATGGGATGAGTGGGCGCAAAACACCATTCCGCATGGCATGGTGGTAGGCCACGAATATGTCGGTGTTATCGAGGGTATGGGTTCGGAAGTGCGCGGCTTTAGTGTTGGCGATCGGGTATCGGGCGAAGGCCATATCACCTGTGGTCATTGTCGTAACTGCCGCGCCGGCCGTGTACATTTATGCCGCAACACCACAGGCGTTGGCGTAAACCGCGCCGGCTCTTTTGCTGAATATCTGGTTATTCCTGCCTATAACGCTTTTAAACTGGCGGATAATATTCCGGATAATATCGCGGCTATTTTCGACCCGTTCGGTAATGCGGTGCATACCGCGCTATCGTTTGATTTAGTCGGTGAGGATGTACTGATTACCGGTGCCGGCCCTATCGGCATTATGGCTGCAGCCGTGGCACGACATGTTGGTGCCCGTCATGTGGTAATAACCGACGTGAACCCTTACCGGCTGGAACTGGCGCTGAAAATGGGTGCCACCCGCGCGGTGGATGTCAGCAAACAAAATTTAAAAGACGTGATGAAAGAGTTGGGCATGACAGAGGGCTTTGACGTGGGCCTGGAAATGTCCGGTGTGCCGGCAGCGTTTCGCAGCATGCTGGATACCATGAACCACGGCGGTAAAATTGCCATGCTGGGTATTCCACCGTCGGATATGGCGGTAGATTGGAACAAAGTGATCTTTAAAGGCCTGGTGATCAAAGGCATTTACGGCCGCGAAATGTTTGAAACCTGGTACAAAATGGCCAGTTTAATTCAGTCCGGGCTGGATTTAACACCCATGGTAACGCACGAGTTGCCGATGGAGCGGTTTCAGGAAGGTTTCGACATTATGTGTTCAGGCCAGTCCGGTAAAGTGGTATTGAACTGGTCATAATCACTGAGCTGTAATAACAAGGCAAATTCAGGAAAGGCGAACTCAGGTTCGCCTTTTTTATTGTCTGCTTTTTATACAGCCAACTGTAAAAGCTAATCTTCAGATTCAAAAATATTTTATAAGATTTTGATTTATATTGGTTTTAACAATTGGATTGCTTTATGCATTGCCTGATGTGCAAGCAATTGCAGATCACATAATTAATAACAAAATTAAGAGGTAATCCATGTTGAAGTCCATCCTTATCGCTTTGTCTTTAATGTTCCTCAGTGTTGTCACTTTATCGCAGCCGGTGCAGGCCGGCCCGATACTGACGCAAGAATTTTTTGCTGAAGATGCCGGTGGCGACATCATTAGTATTGGTGCTATCAGTTTTGATACTGACAACGTTGATGAATGGTTCCCGGGTACCGGCGACTTGCTGGCTTGGGAAAGTTTCACCCTGTTCGGTCTTGAAATAGACACCAGCTTTTTCTTTGTCAGTGTCGGCTTTAACCCGGAAGACCTGTATGCCGGCCTCGAGTACCTCAGCTTTGATGTTACCGATGTTGGCATGACCATGGCGTTTCAGGGCTTCTTCGATCTGAATAACCAGAGCCTTCCGCCGCAGTTTACCATGTTTGATTTTGCCAGCGGTGAGTTAACTGTGTCAGACGTCTTTAGCCCGGGCCAGGCTTCAGTTGTATCCGCTCCGGCCACTCTATGGCTACTGTTTGCCTCAGCAGGAGGCTTATTGTTACGTCAGCGCCGTCAAAATATGGTTTAGCTGGCATTGTCAGTTTTTTTTGCAACCTGCCGGCTCGCCTGTACGCCAACCTTCAGCACAGCATTAAGCTAATGCTGTGATATGGGGCGATAACCGTGCTTTTGCTGAATAACTGGCTGTCTGAATTTTATACAGTTGTTGGCGCTATGTTTGCCGCAGCAACAAGAATATTGCGGCGAGACAAAACAATAAACGGAGATACAAAATGCCACGTAACAATTTTATGTCTGCAACGGCCTGTGCCGTTACGCTCGCTATCACCGGGTTTCACACCGGTGCGATGGCCAATAATTACCAGGTAGAAATTGACCGCACCGCGCTGCAGCAAGCCGGTGAAGATACTGCAGCAGTACCTTATATCGTGCAGGTTAAGGGTAAAAGCGGTGTAGAAAAAGCCGAAGAGTTTGGTGAGTTGTTGCCAGCGGCACAATCTGTTGCTGTCGGCCTTAACCGGTACAATGCTGCCTCCGCCCGCATGCAGAGCTATACCAATGGCTTAAAACACTTTCATCAACAGTTGGCAGCACAAAGCGGCAGCGGCAAGGTAATGTATTCTTACACACATACCTTTAATGGCTTTTCCGCGAAAATGACTGCAGCCCAGGCCGAAGCATTACGTAATCATCCTAATGTGGCCGGCGTATGGCGTGACGAAGCGCAGCAACTGACTACATCAAATACACCGGCTTTTCTCGGGCTGACCACCGGACCTGATGGCCTGCATGTGCAGGGTATCAAAGGAGAGGGCGTGGTAATCGGTGTGGTAGACAGCGGTATTTGGCCGGAACACCCCAGTTTTGCTGATGACGGTTCTTACGGGCCTTTGCCCGGTTGGGCCGGTACCTGTGACAGCGGTGAAGACGCCGCTTTCAGTTGTAATAATAAATTGATTGGTGCCCGTTACTATAAAGAGTCTTTCGAAAGCGTGTATCAGCTGCAGCCCGGTGAGTTTGTTTCACCACGGGATGCTGATAACCATGGTACTCACGTTGCCTCTACTGCCGGCGGTAATGAAGGTGTTACCGCAGTGTTGAACGGCACTGAAGTGGCAACTGTGTCCGGTATAGCACCACGGGCACGTATTGCTATGTATAAAGCCTGCTGGAACAGTAGCTACACCAACCCGCAGGGTCAGCCGGAGCGCGGCTGTTTTGGTGGTGATACCATGGCGGCAATTGATCAGGCTGTAGCCGATGGCGTTGATGTTATTAACTATTCTATCAGCGGTAGCTTAACCAATATCACTACGCCACAAGCGGCAGCGAAATTGCGGGCGGCGCAGGCCGGTGTTTTTGTCGCGGTGTCTGCCGGCAATAACGGACCAACAGCCAGTACCATAGGCACGCCGGCTCCCTGGGTAACAACAGTCGCAGCTTCAACCTATAGCGGAACCAGTGTGTCTAACGGTATTGAAGTATTAGCCGGGCCACTACAGGGCGTCTATCAGGCGATAGAGGCAGTTACCACTATACCGCTGAGCGAAACCGGCGATGTTACCGCAGACGTGGTGGTAGCCTCTCCGCTTGAAGCTTGTACTGCACTGGATAACGCGGCAGAACTGGCTGGTAAGTTTGCCCTGATGCAGCGTGGTAATTGCGGGTTTGATATTAAACTGGCCAATGCGCAAGCCGCCGGTGTTGCCGGGGTTATTATGTATAATAACTCCGCCGCAGCGCCTATTGCTATGGGCGGTACCGGTAGTTTTAACTTTCCTGCGGTAATGACCACTTTGGCCGCCGGCAGTGCGCTTAATGCTGAAGTAAGTGGCGGTGGCATGGTTGCGGTAAAAATGAGCCCATCGGTGTTTGTTGACGATGTGGTTGAAGTCGGTAACCTGATGGCCGGGTTTTCTTCCCGCGGTCCTAACCTGAATACCTTAGATATTATTAAACCGGATATTACGGCACCCGGGGTGAAAATCCTCGCCGCTGCGTCTGCGCAAACGTTGTTTGGTGCGCCGGGTACCAGCTTTACCTACCTGCAGGGTACGTCTATGTCGAGCCCGCATATTGCCGGTATTGCTGCGTTGGTAAAAGAAGTGAACCCAGGCTGGTCTGCGGCAATGATTAAATCCGCCATTATGACTACCGCCAGACAAAACCTGACCAAAGAGAATGGATTAACTGCTGCAGATCCGTTTGATTTTGGTGCCGGCCATGCTGTGCCTAACAGTGCGGTTAATCCTGGTTTAACTTACCCTATTTCTAACTTAGAGTATTTTGCCTTCCTGTGTGGTATCGGTGAAACAGGCTTTGTGCAAACAGCCAGCGGTTTTTCCTGTGATGCTTTTGTCGCCGCCAATTATAATATCGATGCCAGCCAGTTAAACCTGCCGTCTATGGCAATTGCTGAGCTGTCGGGAGAGGAAACACTGCAACGTCGGGTGATGGACGTAAGTGGTTCTGCTTCTGTATATACCGCCAGCATTGAAGCACCTGCCGGTGTGAATGTGTCAGTGGTTACCAATGGCGGTGGCAATACCTTGTCGGTACCTGCAAATGCTACTGTGCCTTATAGCCTGATCTTTACCCCAACCCAGGGAGCGGTGATGGATCAGTGGGTGTTTGGTGCTATAACCTGGTCTGACGGTGTGCATACTGTGCGTAGTCCTATTGCCGTTAAAGTAGTGCCGCCAAAACAGATCGTCGCGCCGGCTGAAGTAAATGGTTCGGTAGCTGCGAGAGGCGGACGCGTCAGCTTCCCGGTAACCATGAACTACAGCGGTTTAACCAGCACCACTATGTTGGGCTTGACTGCACCCTTTGGTTCTTCCGGCGTGGTAGCACAAGATGCCGACAGTACTTTTGTGTTTAATGAGCCGGGTTTGGGCTTCCATACGTTCCTGGTACCGGAAGGCACCCGCATGGTGCGTTTCAGCCTGTATGAAGAACTGGCTGATGTGCCGGGTGCCGATCTGGATATGTTTGTTTATCGTTGTATTGCTCTGTCTTGCTCTGCGGTAGGTTCTTCTGCTAATGAGGGTGGTTATGAGGAGGTAAGCTTACGCGACCCTGCGCCGGCAGCCAATGGTGCAGCCGGTGACTTCTATCTGGTGTTTGTACATGGCTATTCGCTGTTTGGTGCGGAGCAAGCCAACTACACTATGCCGGTTTGGGTGGTGAACGCCAATGAAGGTAACAGTCGTGTCGCTGCAAGTATGCGGGCCATAACAGGCCGCGCAAACAACGTGACGGTGATTACTACCGGTCTTACTGCCAGTCCGTTTCCTTACCTGGGTGTGATGTCGTTTAAAGATGCCGATGGTAACGAACAAGCCAGCAGTTTGCTGGAGATTACTGCCAACTAACAGCTGGAGTGCACTGAATAGCCCGGTATTTATGCCGGGCTTTTTTTCAGGAAAAGTGAAAGCTTTACGCTGGAACAAGCTGACCTATACTGAATAGGTTAGCGGATAATAGCTGAAACACAGGGATTCAGTTGTGGGCAACGTAATAGTCGTATCACTGATATTTTTGTTTTGTGTCGTTATGGCACTATTGGCTTTTGTGGTATTAAGATTTCGCCGTATGGCTGCTGCTTTGCGTGCTGAAATTGTCCGCCATGCTGATACGGAACAACAATTGGTATTACGTAACCAGGAGTTGTTGCAGTTAGCCAGTACTGACTTGCTTACCGGCCTCGCAAACCGTCGCGCCATTATGCAGCAGGCTATGGTAGAGATCCGCCGTGCCAACCGGTATCAAAAAGATTTAGCCGTACTGATGTTGGACATCGACCATTTTAAACAAATCAACGATCAGTATGGCCATGCTGCCGGTGACAAAGTACTGACTGAATTTGCTGAGGTATGCCGGCAAAGCATCCGTGACACCGATTTAGCCGGGCGCTATGGCGGTGAAGAGTTCTTTATCTTACTGCCGGAGATTGATTTAAAAACCGCTATTTTATCTGCCGAGCGTATCCGCATGACAGTGGCTGCGCATCCTTTCGCTTTACGCGACAGTACGGTGCTTAGCATTACCTGTAGTTTGGGTATTGCGATGTATCTGCCGGACCGTGATGATTTAGACAAGTTATTGTTGCGTGCCGACCAGGCGTTGTATCAGGCCAAGCATCAGGGGCGCAACCGCTGTTGCGTGCAGCATTAGGCTTGGCTAACCGATAGTTTTATAAGAAAATCTGAAAATAGTTTCCTCTGTCATATTACTGCAATAAAAATGCAGCAAACTAATACCATACACACTTCGGACAACCGGGAACATGATATGAAACTGAATAAATTCTCCAGCTTGTTACTGGCGGCAACCGTCGCTTTAACCGCATCAGCAACAGCGCAGGCACAAAGCCGTGACACTATCCAAATCGCCGGGTCTTCTACCGTGCTGCCGTTTTCTGCAGTAGTTGCAGAAGAGTTTGGCAATAACTTTGCTCAGTTCCGCACTCCGGTAGTGGGCTCAGGTGGCTCGTCAGGCGGTTTACGCCAATTTTGTCAGGGCGTAGGTGCTAATACTATTGATGTGGCCAATTCATCGCGCAAAATGCGCCCGAATGAAGTAGAAGCCTGTAAAGCCAATGGTGTAAAAGAGATTATTGAAGTAAAAATCGGCTATGACGGCATTGTTTTCGCGTCACGTGTTGATGCTGCAGTATTCAAGTTAGAGCCGAAGCATGTGTTCCTGGCGCAGGCAGCACAAGTGGCACAGAACGGTAAAATGGTTGCTAACCCTTATACCCGTTGGAATCAAATAGATAAAACCTTACCGGACCAGGAAATTTTGCTGGCGATTCCGGGCTCTAATCACGGTACCCGCGAAGTGTATGAAGAGAAAGTGGTGGTGCCCGGATGCCAGACATTGGCCGAAGTAAAAGCCATGGACAAAGATGCTGCGCATAAATTTTGTACCGCTATGCGTACCGACGGCCGGGTAGTAGAAATTGCCGGCGATTACACTGAAACCCTGGCACGTTTGCAAGCGCAAAAAGACGCGGTAGGTGTATTTGGTTTAAGTTTCTTTGAAGCTAACCGTGACCGTATCAAAGTAGCTACCGTATCTGGTGTAGAGCCTAACCTGGATACTATTATCTCCGGCGAGTATCCGGTATCACGTCCGCTGTATATCTATGTTAAAGGCGCGCATATCGGTGTCATTCCCGGGTTACAGGAATATGCTCAGTTCCATGTCAGCGAAGGTATGTCAGGCTTTGGCAGCGTGCTGGAAAGCGCTGGTTTAATTCCGCTGTCTGACGATGAACGCGCAGAAATTATGCAAAACATCCGGCAGAAAAAGTCGCTATAATCTCTCTGCTGCATTTAAGAGAACCTGTAACGGGTTCTCTTTTTTGCTTTTCGGATGTCATAAAACTGAAATAAAAGCCGCTTACACTGCGCACCTTAGTTAAGCATTACGTGTAAGCTGTTTACGGAGCGACCATGAGTAACCTTTCGTTAATTGTCGTGCTGCTGATCTTGCTGGCATTGGGCTACCAACTCGGAATGACCCGCAGCCGCAAAGTAGCAACAGTTAACCCCGATTTGCGCATGCATTCCAGGCCACATCACTATGGCATGATGGTGGGATTGTGGGCTGTGTTGCCGGCATTTTTTATTCTGCTGTTGTGGTTGTGGCTGGCACCGGCGGTCATTAATTCTATGATGCTGGCACAATTGCCGGTGGATGTCGCGACCTTGACGGCTGATGAGGTCCGTGTCATGTCGCAGCGTATCGGTAATTTAGCCGGTAACTTCGGCGTGGTGGCAGATGCAGAGGCCTGGGAGTTGGCCGCTGCTGAGCATTTGCGGCAGCTTAAAACCAACAGTGCGTTAGTACTTACAGCATTAATGGCAGTAATAGCCGCAGCAGGTATGTTGTACAGCCTGCTGCGCATTACGCCACGGTTAAAAGCCCGGCATCAGGTTGAGCGTGTTGTTAAAGCCCTGCTGGTGCTATGTTCTACCGTGGCTATTTTGACTACCATCGGCATAGTGCTGTCGATGGTCGGCGAAACGATGAAGTTCTTCAGTTATATTCCGCCGACAGAGTTTTTCTTTGGTACTACCTGGAATCCGCGCTTTTCTACTGTTGGCGTGGGAGAGCAGGGAAGCTTCGGTTTGGTGCCGTTGTTAGCCGGTACCGCAATGATCGCCGGTATCGCTATGCTGGTGGCTATTCCGCTGGGGCTGATGGTGGCAATTTATCTGGCGGAGTATGCGCCTATGAAGCTGCGCAATACCGCCAAGCCTGTGATTGAAGTGTTGGCCGGTATTCCTACCATAGTGTACGGTTTCTTTGCGTTGGTAACGGTAGGCCCGTTTTTGCGCGATTTAGGTGCGGCTATCGGGTTGGATATCAATGCCACTTCGGCATTAACAGCCGGCGTGGTCATGGGCATTATGATTATCCCGTTTATCTCGTCGTTATCAGATGACATTATCACTCAGGTGCCAAAATCTATGCGGGACGGCTCGCTGGGGTTAGGTGCAACCAAGTCTGAAACTATCTTAAAAGTGGTGCTGCCGGCAGCATTGCCGGGTATTGTTGGTGCTGTGTTGCTGGCAGCAAGCCGTGCCATTGGCGAAACCATGATAGTGGTGTTGGCAGCTGGTAACAGTCCCGCGTTAACTGCTAACCCGTTCGAAGCCGTGTCCACTGTAACGGTAACCATCGTCAATCAGCTAACCGGTGACAATGATTTTTCCAGCCCGCAATCGCTGGTTGCCTTTGCGCTGGGCTTAACGCTGTTCGTTATTACCTTGCTGCTCAATGTGATGGCACTGGTGATCGTGCGTAAATACCGTGAACAATACGAGTAAGTTATGACCATTATTGCAGAGAACCCGATTAAAGCTGTAGCGGCTCCGAGCCAGGTGCAGCAAAAAGTCATTGCGTCGCTTGCTAAACGCCATCGGACAGAAAATTTGTTTCGCCGGTTGGGCTTAACCGCGGTGCTAATCAGTCTTGGTTTAGTAGCGGTGTTGTTTATCAATATTTTTTCCAAAGGGCTACCGGCATTTTGGCAATCGGCTATTACGCTGGAGATTTATTTTGATCCGGCGATCATTAAAATTCCGCCGATGCCACAGCAGCGTGTCGACGAGTCCGATAACGATTTTCGCCAGCGGCATATTGAATGGCAAACCGAAATTGGCTTTGTTAACTTTAACCGGCTGATCACCGACAGCTTGCAAAAAGTGCTGCCGGATGCCGGCAAGCACCGGCGCGACCTGGCGCGGGTGGTGACCTCCGGCGAGCGCTTTGCGCTGCGTGATATGGTAGTGGCAGATCCGTCAATTATTGGCCAAACCCGCACGCTGCATCTGTTAACAGATGCCAATATCGATGTTTGGTTAAAAGGCAATATTGACCGCAGTCTGCCGGATGCACAGCAGCAGCTTAGCCCGAAAATGCGTGAATGGGTAGATAAGCTTGCTGCTGATGGCGTTATCCAAAACCGTTTCAGTCTGGCACTGTTTATGAACCCGGACTCGCGCAGCTCTTTGGCATCTGCTGGTTTGGCCGGTGCTTTTATGGGCTCGTTCTATATGATGCTGGTGGTTATTTTACTGGCCGTGCCGATGGGCGTAGCCGCTGCTATTTATTTGGAAGAGTTTGCGCCGCGCAATAGAATCACCGACCTGGTGGAGGTAAACATTAACAACCTGGCGGCGGTGCCTTCAATAGTGTTTGGTTTATTGGGGGCTTCGGTGTTAATCGGCTGGTTTAACCTGCCAATGTCGGCACCGATTGTCGGCGGTCTCGTGTTATCACTGATGACATTACCCACGGTAATTATTGCTACCCGCTCCACACTTAAAGCAATACCGCCGTCTATTCGCCAGGCGGCACTTGGGCTGGGCGCATCGAAAATGCAGGCTATTTTCCATCATGTGTTACCACTGGCTATTCCGGGTATTTTAACAGGGGCTATTTTAGGTGTGGCCCAGGCATTGGGTGAAACGGCGCCGCTGTTATTAATTGGTATGAAGTCTTTTGTTGCTTCTATACCGGCTTCACCGTTTGAACAGGCCAGTGCGTTACCGGTACAAATTTACCTGTGGCAGGGCAATGAGCTGCGTAATTTCTTTGAGGCCCGCACTTCAGCCGCCATTATTGTGTTGTTGCTGATGATGATTAGCTTAAATGGTCTGGCCATTTGGCTGCGGAAAAAATATGAAAAGCGCTGGTAACATAGCTGGTTAGTTACGCTGCGCTTAACAGAGTTAATTTTAAAGTAACGGATAAACAAATGAGTAATTCAGCTCCGGTAAAAATCAGTGCTACAGATGTAAAGGTGTTCTACGGCGACAATCAGGCGCTGCATGGCATCAGCATGGATGTGTATCAGAACGAGGTGATCTCCTTTATCGGCCCGTCTGGCTGCGGTAAGTCAACCTTTTTACGCTGTATGAACCGGATGAACGACACCATAGAGCATTGTCGGGTAACCGGTAGTATTTTGCTGGATGGCCGTGATATTCACGAGCCGGCATTAGATGTGGTGCAGTTGCGGGCTCAGGTAGGTATGGTGTTCCAAAAGCCGAACCCGTTTCCGAAGTCGATTTACGAAAATATTGCTTACGGGCCGAAATTGCATGGCCTGGCCGAGCGCAAAGCCGATCTGGACGATATCGTTGAATCCAGCTTGCGCCGCGCCGGTTTATGGAATGAAGTAAAAGATCGGCTGGACCAACCCGGCACCGGTTTATCCGGTGGCCAGCAGCAACGTTTGTGCATTGCCCGCAGCATAGCGGTAAGCCCGGAAGTGATCCTGATGGATGAACCGTGCTCAGCACTGGATCCTATCGCCACTTCTATTATTGAAGAGCTGATTGACGAACTGAAGCAAAACTTCACTATCGTTATTGTTACGCACAATATGCAACAAGCCGCCAGGGTGTCTGATCGCACGGCCTTTTTCCATCTGGGTAATCTTATTGAAATCGGCAATACCAATGATGTATTTACCAACCCGCAGCAAAAGCGGACCGAAGACTATATTACCGGGCGTTACGGCTAACAGCGATTAAGTGATTAAAGGGCTGTGGTGAGAACTAATTCAGGAGAGCGGCATTATGCCAAATAACAAAATCGGCGGCCATTATTCACAGGCCTATGATGAAGAGTTACAGCAAGCCGTAGAACGCTTAATGCAAATGGCACAGTTGGCGCAGCAGCAGCTTACCGATGCGTTAACAGCCTTTACCTCGGCTGATGTTGCACTGGCGCAACAGGTAAAAGACTTTGACCGGCGCGTGAACAACTTTGAAGTTGATATTGACGAGCACTGCCTGGATATATTGGCGCGGCGCCAGCCGGCAGCCAGTGATTTACGCTTGGTATTGGCCGTGCTGAAAAGTATTAATGATGTTGAACGTATTGGCGATTTAGCCAAGCGCATTGCCAAAGCCTTGTTAAAGGAAGAGGCGGACAGCCGGCCGGCAACTTCGCAACTGGACGCCCTGGCAGAAATGGGGCAAAAGGTGCTGCAAATGTTGCAGCGTGCCCTTGCTGCTTTTGAGCAAATAGACGCCCAAGCGGCATTGGCGGTATTACGTGAAGATAAAGCCATTGATGATGATTATGCCCGTATTTTACAGCACAGTCTCAGCAGCATGATGGACGATGCAAAGCAAATCAGCGTCAGTATGCAGATTTCTCAGGTTGCTAAAGCGCTGGAGCGGGTAGGCGATCACAGTCGTAATATCTGCGAACATGCTATTTTCCTCAGCTTAGGCCGCAATGTTTCGCATCTTAGCGATGAAGAGTTACAGCAGGTTGTTGATAAAAAGCGTCGTTAATCACTGCATTTTTGCAAAAAAGGAGCTGCGGCTCCTTTTTTTATGCATTTTATCGGCTAATTACTGGCTATCCTGCTAATTTAACAGATACTTTTGCTAAGCAAGCTGTATATTTCTGCTAAGGTCATAAAAGTATCATTTCAAAGTCATAAATTTGCCTTATTGTCATTTTACTGTCATGAAATGGTCATAATATGGCGTTGTCATAAATCACGGACTGTTAGCAGTAGTAACGGGCCGGTAATAACTCAGGTGCGAAAAATGAAAAAAACAACGGTAATGTTAGTGATGGCGATGGCTGGTGTTGCAACAGTGCAGGCTGAGCCGGTAAAGCTTTACGGCCAGCTGAATGTGTCCGCGCAGTCCGGCGATGAGGGAGAGGGGCGTTTCTCGGAGTTAAAAAGTAACAGCTCCCGTTTTGGTTTGAAAGGTGACTATGCGTTGGAAGACGGTCTGACCCTGGTGTACCAATTAGAATGGGGCGTAAATGTGTCTGACAGCAGTAGCAGCAATGTTACTGCGCGTAATCAGTATATTGGCCTGGCAGGTAACTTTGGTGAGGTGCGTTTAGGCCGGCATGATACAGCGACTAAAATGTCACAAGGCAAGATTGATCAGTTTAATGATTTTGAGGCCGATGTGGGTGGTTTATGGGAAGCTGAAGTACGGGCGAATAACTCCATCAGTTATTTTACGCCAAGCTATAACGGCTTTGGCGCGCAGCTGACCTATATTCTGGAAGACTCGGTAGATGCTGAAGACGCGGTTTCTGCCGCACTGTTTTACGGCGATGACAACCTCAAGGACAGCAATATTTTTCTCTCTGTTGCGTTTGACTCAGAGGTAAACGGTTATGACAGTGTTCGTGTAAACGGGCAAACTAAAGTGGCCGGCGTTAAACTGGGTGCTATGTTGCAGCGCCAGGAAGATATTATCACCGGGTTGGAACAGGATGGTTGGTTGTTAAGTGGTGCTTATCCGCTGGGTAAAACTGAGCTGAAAGCCCAGTACCAAACGCTGGAAGATGATAAAGCAATCAGCTTAGGGTTAGATTATAAAGCGGGTAAAGATACTACTTTATTTGCCTGGTACAGCAGTTTTAACCTGGATACGCCAACACCGGATCGCGATTATCTGGCGGTTGGTATCAAGCATAAGTTTTAATTAAGCAAAGGCTTTAATCTGCAATATAAAACGCCGGCTGAACACCGGCGTTTTGTATTACAAGTTACTTTGTAAAGCGTTAATCAGTGTTGTTAAGACAGTTCGGTTTGTAGTATTTCAAAGTTAACTTTTTCTGCTTTCACGTATTTTTCCCATTGCAGAGCTATACGCTTAGTGTTGTCAAACTTCTCGGCCTTGGCTAATTCGACTAGTGCGTCATTAAAGCGCTGCTTATTGAAATAGGCCATCCCTAATACCAAATGTGACATGCCCTGGTTACGAAGCCCACCTTTTTGCAAGGCCGCTGTGGCCGCTGCAATGGCTTTATCGTACGCTTCCATATTCAGGTACATTTGGCCAAGTTGGGCTTCAAGTTCACCATCATCAGACAAGCTTGCGGCTGAAATTAACAGGGGAATAGCCTTGTCGTCATGTTTTGCCAGCGACCAGCAGCTTGCGGTAAATTTCAGGTTACGCAGGTTGCGCTCAAGTACGCCTGCCTGCATTGCCTCTTCCATCACACGCGCTCCTTTTACCGGAACCTGATGGTAGTAATACAACTGAGCCAGGTTAAATACGTCGGAAGCAGAGGTGATATAACCCTGCTGGTATGCTGCTTCAAGAATTGCCAGTTGCTTTTTCTCTTCGCCCAATTCACCGTACATGCCAGCCAGTTGTATCCAGTATTGGCCGGCGTTATAGTGCCGAACCATCTTAACCAGTACGTCTTTTACTTTCTCAGGTTGTTTAAGCTCAAAATACACTGCGCGTTGCAGCACATACCAGTTTTCATCTGGCACCTTGCCTTGTTTTTCAACCATCTCAACTGCTTGATTGATAAAGCCGGCAGCACGCTGATAATCCTTTTGCTGGTACATGGCCTGAGCTTTAATAAGGTGATTATTGGCAGGGATCTCACCAGTATTCAATGCTTCCCAGCGCTCCAGAACGCTCAGCGTCTTAGCATAATTGCCCTGCATCATATGCAGCTGAGCTAAGCTAAACAACGTCGAAAGCTCGAACGATTCAGGAATAGGCTGCTGTTCTACCACCTTTTCAAAGGCGGTAATGGCGTTGCCATATTGTTCAGTATTGTAATAGGTAAAGCCGTAGAAGTTGTACAACATGGCCAACTCATAGCTATTCATCGAGCTGGCTTTATCCTTAACGTTGTCTAAGGCCGCCAGGGCTTCGCTTGTTTTCCCGCTATCGGCCAGCGCTTGTGCCCTGGCCAACTGCTCATACACTTTAGCGCGTAAAGCCGGTGTGCGGCGGGTTTTGCGTTCGTCTTGTTGCTGTTGTGCTTGTACCTGGCCCAGCGGGCTGATAACGGGTAGCAGATAGCTACTTGTTGCCAACAGGGTAAACACGACCACTTGACTGATTGTTTTTTTTACAAACATGTGATTCCACCTCAACCGTCAATTTGAAAGGTTATGCGGTTTTGTACGCCCGCGACTTCAGCTGCTTCGCCGTTTACCACTCTTGGCTTATATTTGAACTTCAGGGCGGCATCCATCGCGGCCTGTTCAAATATCCCTTCAGGGTTAGCTTCCACTACGACAGGGTCACGTACTGTCCCTGCCTTGGTTACGGTGAATTCAACAATAACGTAGCCTTCAATGCCTCGCTGTAACGCACGCCGTGGGTATACAGGGGCAACTTTAACAATAGGCAGATACTCACCGTCGCCGCCTTCTAATGCCAATCCACCGGATAGTTTGACGTCACTGCCGATATCTGCGGAGAAATCCATACCAAAGCCAGACTCTGCGTTAGGTGCCGGAGAGTCCATTTGCGGTTGCTGCATTTGTGGTGGCGGCTCTTCCGGTTTCGGCGGCTTCTTGGGTTTACGATCTTTTTTCTCTACCTGTTCTTCCTGTTTAATCCGAACAAAGTCGAGTACAGAACCTACCGGAGGGTCAGTCAGGGCGCTGCCGCCACTTTTAATCAGGGACTGCATTAAGAAAAACAAACCCAGAGTAACTAAGCCTGACAACACCAGGGCTAAGACTATTCTACCTAGCATCGAAACGCCGCCAGGCGCGGTAATCGTTGCATTAGCCATGCTTAACTCCTGCTTGAAATATAACGGTCTGGCTGAGAATTCGCTGCACCGGTTTACTCCTGCGTTGCAATAGATACGTCAAATACGCCAGCCGCTCTGGATGCATCCATCACCTTAATCAGGGTGTCTGTGGTGGCTTTTCTATCGGCCTGGATCACGACACTGCCCTGCGGATTTTCGGCATACAGGCGTTCAATATTGGCCTGTACGGCACGTTCATCAATACGGCGCTTGTTAATCCAAATCTCATTTTTGTCACTGATAGCGATAAGAATATTGGCGCGGTCTTTTTTCACTGCGGTAGCGGCTTCAGGGCGGTTTACGTCTATACCGGCCTCTTTAACAAAAGACGCAGTGACAATAAAAAAGATCAACATGATAAAAACCACATCTAACATTGGTGTCAGGTCTATAGTGATTTCTTCTTCGTCTACCAGGTTCTGAAAATGCTGTTTCATAAATATCTCTTACTCTGTGGGGCGGAATTAAGCCGCCAAATCTGTTAACCCCGGCTCACTTAGTGATCCATAGTCATCGCATCTTCAATATGCATTTTTTCGGTCTTGCTGATCCGGGCCAGCCAGGTAGACGCAAATACCCCTGACAGAGCACCGACCATGCCAGCCATGGTTGGGATAGTCGCTTTAGACACCCCGGACGCCATAGAGCGGGCATTGCCGGAGCCGGAAATAGCCATTACATCAAACACTTCTATCATACCGGTTACGGTACCCATCAGGCCCAGCAGCGGACATAGCGCGACTAAAGCCTGAATGACCGGAATTGAGCCATTGAGCTTAAGGCTTACCCGCGAGATCATGGCCTGGCGAATTTGCCCGGCATACCAGGATGAGCGGTCTTGCCTGGCTTCCCAAGCCGAAATAGTCTGGTTCTTAAATTGCTTGTGCCAGATAAAGACATACAGGGCACGTTCCAGAATAAGCAACCACATGATAAAAATCAGCAGACCAATAACCAGCAGAACCTGGCCACCTGTCTCGGTAAAATCACGTACGGCCTCGAATATCTCGAACATGGCAATTAGCTCCGTTCAGCACGTTCAGCAATAACGCCTGAAGCTTGTTCCTGAAGAATAAATACGATGTTCTTACTGCGGGTATTCAGCATGGCGTATAGCAACGTCATCGGAATAGCGACTACCAGGCCCAGCACAGTTGTCATTAAGGCGGTAGAAATACCGCCTGCCATCAGTTTCGGGTCGCCGGTACCAAACAGAGTAATGGCCTGGAAGGTGTTTATCATGCCGGTTACCGTGCCCAACAATCCCATCAGCGGTGCCACGACAGAGACTATTTTTATCATGGTCAGGTTGCGGCTTAGCTTCGGCACTTCACCTAAAATGGCTTCGGTTAATTTCAGTTCCAGTGTTTCAGTATCAACATTCGGGAATTCTTCACGTACTTGCAGAATACGGCCCAGTGGGTTGTC
Organism: Rheinheimera lutimaris; assembly: GCF_013283795.1. Taxonomy (GTDB): domain Bacteria; phylum Pseudomonadota; class Gammaproteobacteria; order Enterobacterales; family Alteromonadaceae; genus Alishewanella; species Alishewanella lutimaris. The sequence goes on along the minus strand of NZ_JABSOD010000011.1, from coordinate 45,927 downwards.
TTTGCTGGGTTGCTGGTTTTTCAGTTGGCGGTCTACTTTAGTTTTAATCAGCGTCAGGCTAACTAAACGCTCCAGCGCCAGCAGCAAGCCCACGGCCCCTACCACTAAAATGATGTAACCAACCAAGCCGCCTTGTTCAATACGTTCTTGAAAGTTTGGCGCTTGCACCAGTAAGCCCAAAATAGAACCCCCGGTAGGATCAAGGCCGAATTCGACTAATTCACCGCTGGCAGCAGCCTGCAAATTCGCTGCGCTCTCGCCGTAACGGCCGGCAGGCTGACGTGTCAGTTCTGCCACGGTGCCGGTTATCGGATTCATATCCAGATATTTACCGTCAGCTACCAAGGCAAAAGAACCTACCCGAACCACTTCTTTATTGACCTTATTACCACCGGCTTCGACCACATCGGTGTTAAACCTGGTCACCTTGCCGGATTCTGTCATCTCGCGCTGAATTTCAAACCAGACACGTTCAATTTCTTCAATAGACGCCAGTTTTGAGTTTGACCCCATAGACTGCGCCAATTCATCCAAAAATTGTACGCGGCCGGGAAGTTGCGCAGAAACTACCGAGTTCTGGAATTTACCCTTAGTATCGCCAGACACTTGTTGCAACACGCCGAACAGCTCTTTCAGCGAGCCTAAACGGGTTGTTAATGCTTCATTTAAATTGGCCAACTTAATTTCATGCTCCTGAAACTGACGTTCCAGGCTTTCACTGGTGCTAAGCTCGGCATTACGCTTATTGATTGAATCTCTAAGCATCTGATCTTGCTCAGCCACCTTGGCGATGAATTCACTTTCACGACGCTGGTTATCTTTATTCTGAGCTATCTTGCCTTGCTCCAGTTGTTTTAATAACTGATCCAGATCAAGGGCTTTGTCATTGGCATTTTGTGCCATAGCACCGGCTGCGACTAAAGAGGCAAACAAAGCTGTGGTAAGAACTTTTACAATTGATTTCATCACTTCTACTCTCTTAGTCGGTAAGGGCTACTGGCAGCGATAGCAAATCAGGTGCAAGCTGCTTCTTCGCCATACGCAGGCCTTTTGTCACTTGTGTGCGATAGCTGGCAGGCAGTACTTCCCACTGGCGGCTTTGTTTGTTCCAAAGGCCTTGCTGACTGGCATCACGGGTTTGATAAATTAGCGCTGTCCGGCCAACGCGTAAAAAGTCTACATCGCGTTCCTGGCCGTCAACGTTATGCAGGCCGCTGTATGCTTCCAAGGTACGGCCATAGTCCATTTCAATTTGGTAGGCTTCCATTACACGGCGGAACTTCTCGGAAGGGGCCACATCTGCACGCTCCATCAGACTTTCCAGTTCGGCTAAGCGTTTACTGCGTTCTTCCGGTAAAAAAGGGACGTCCAGCGAGACAAACTGTTTTAAACCTTCAATCATACGCAGCATTAACGGCGTGATCTGGCGTTCAATTACGCTTACTTCATCAATCGCTTTATTCAAATCAGCGACTTCTTGCAGCTGGTTGTTAAGTTGCTTGCGTAACTGAGCGTTATAAACCACCAAGCCGTCAATTTCTTTATTGGTAGCTTTAAACCGCTGCAACTTAGTATCGAGTTGGTCAGTTATTGTATTGATTTTTTCCTGCGAAGCGGCAGCTGATTTATTTATTTCGGCTGCCTCTTTCACCGCAGGTTCCAAATACTTGTCTTCTTGTGCTGCGGATGGCATCGCTGCTGCCAAAGAGGAGGCAAGCACGGCCAGCGGAAGTAGTTTTAAACGCCTCATACTGATAAGCCCTGATTAATAAAGACCAACGGAATACTGATCTTTGAAAAATTGGGTCACAGTTTAGTGGTTTTTAATGACAGTTTTATTACGGCTTTAGCACTGTCGCGGCGACCACATTGAAGAGGATTGAATAGTTCCATGAAGTTTTTGTGACGACATCTTGCTGTAATAAAAGTGTCACCCGGTCTCGCTAGTCTTTGTGCGGCTAACTAACTCACAATTAAAATTTCGGAGACCTCAATGGAACTCAAAAGCATATTTAAGGTATCAGCAGTTGCCCTGGCTTTGGTATTAGTCGGTTGTGGCGGAGATATCAATATCACCCCAACAGTTAACGACAACAGTACTGTCACTAATCCACCAACAAATGGCGGAGACAACGGCGGTGACGAGAATCCTTGCGGCTCTTATGAATCAGGCAGCGATACTGTCCAGGGTACATTTGACAGCAGTAACAACATTTGTTCTTACACTGCTAACTTCGTCAGCGCAGCTAAGCCGCTGACCACCGATGTGACGTTAGAGGCAGACATTGTGCATTACTTCAGTAGTACACTGTCGGTTGGCCAGGACTGTAATACCACACAAGGTTGCACTATCGAAGCAGACGGCCCTACGCTGACTGTTGAAGCCGGCGCTACTGTCGTTTTTGATAATCCTGCATCGCGGGTACAGATTAACCGCGGCGCGAATATCGAAGCAGTTGGTACTCTGGCCAAGCCTATTACCTTTACTTCTGCCAACACTATAGAGGCACTTGACTCTGTAGGTGCCGGTCCTTCTCCGCAAGATTGGGGCGGTGTCATTATCAATGGTTTTGGTATTACTGATCAATGTTCGGATGCTGAACGTGCTGCCGGCAGCTGTAATGCCGAGAGTGAAGGGGCATCTTCTTTCTACGGTGGTAACAACAATGAAGACGACAGCGGTACGCTGCGGTTCGTTAAAATTGACTATGCTGGCGGTCTACCGGCTGGTGCTGACGTTGGTAACGACCTGAACTCGCTGTTTTTAAACTCAGTAGGTTCTGGTACTGAAATCGACTACATAAGTATTTATGCCGGGTACGACGATGGTGTCGAATTATTTGGTGGTGCAGTTAACCTGAAACACGTCGTAGTTACTGATACCCAGGACGATAGCCTGGATATCGACGCGGGTTGGCAGGGTAAGGTTCAGTATCTGTTAATTAAACACGGCACTGTTGTAAACGCAGCAGGCGAAACGCTGAACATGGGTAACGGTGGTTTCGAAGCCGATGGTCGTAAAGGCTCTTCAACTGCAGAGGCACCGGCGTCTGCCCCGCACATTGCTAACGTTACAGTGATCACTACTGATGAATTGTCGGCCCGCGACGGTGACCCTTCCATTGCTATGAAGTTAGACGATTTTATCAACGCGACGTTCTACAACATGGTGTTGAAGCAGACTTCAGGTACGCAGTCTTGGTGCGTTAACTATTCTGGTGACGCTGCCGACGAAATCGTAACAGACCGTACAGCAGTTAAAACGTCTGTTGCTGCCTGTGCCTTGCTGGCCGAGGTTGGTAAAGAGGCTGTTGCAACTGCCAGTGGCAGTACCACTGTTACCGGATGGTTTACTAATGATGGCGTGAGTGAAGTGGTAAACGGTTCTGACACCGTACTGGCAAACAATGGTTTTTCAACCTCTGCTGATGTGACCATTACACCAACGGATATGACAACTGTTGACAGCTTCTTTGAAGCAACAGACTTTATCGGTGCGGTGTCACCCAGCGACACTTCTTCAGATTGGTACAAGTGGGCCAAAGCCGCGTTTGATAACGCAAACGACGAATAACCAATTTGACCAGAGATAAATAGGCGCTTGGTGGCGCCTATTTTTCCATTAAAGTGTGGGAAAAAAATGATGATTCGATTCAGAATGAATAGAATTTCAATGGCCGTGGGGGCTTGTCTGTTGTCCGGCGCTGTGTTGGCCCAGTCACAGGAAGATACCACCATTGAAGAGGTTGTTGCCACAGGTACACGTTTGCAAGGTACTGCCACTGCGGTCATTGAAGAACGTAAAAACCAGGCGTTTGTTGCCGATATTCTTGGTGCTGAGCAAATTTCCCGTACCGGAGACTCAGATGCTGCAGCCGCACTGCGGCGGGTAACCGGGCTTACTCTGGTAGATGGTAAATTTATTTATGTACGTGGTCTGGGTGAGCGCTACTCCAGTGCCAGGCTAAATGGTGCCAGCATCCCAAGTCCGGATTTAACCCGTAATGTTATTCCGCTGGATATTTTTCCATCCAGCGTAATTGAGAGCCTGTCGGTGCAAAAGGCATTTTCTCCGAATATGCCGGCAGCATTCGGTGGCGGTAATGTAGATATCCGCACCAAGTCACTGCCAACTGAATTTACTGCCGGAATTCAGCTGGGGGTGGAAGCCGACTCGAATAATTCTGATGGTTTTACTTATGAGGGTAACCACAGCGGTACACCTTCAGCATTGCGCGATGCCATAGTACATTACCGTGGTGATTTTTCATTACGCAATATCATTGAACGCGACGGTCTGGTTACTAACGAATCAGGTACTGCTGCCGGGAAAGCCACAGCCATTAATGACGGTTTGTTAAAATCTCTGCCGCGCAATATGTCGCTCAAAGAGGAATCGCCGAACCCAAATTACTCTGTACAAGCTTATATAGGTAACAGTGTTGACGAAAAATGGCTGGGCGGTACTGTCGGCTTTTTAGCGTCAGTAGCTTATGATAATAAATGGAATTATACCGACCGTCGCAATGCTGTGGTCAGTGCCAATTTAACTGAAAATTGCTCACAGTCGCTGGAAACTGCAGACGATGTCGCCGTCAGCTGCTTTGACAGTATGGTGGATTCGCAGGTAACCACGGAGAATGAGCGCCTTAACGGGTTGTTCACAGTGGGCTACCGGCTGGACACGCACAATGTCAGCTATACCAAAATTTATATTGAAGATAATGAAGACGAGTCTGAAATTTCAATTTCACAAAACCCGTCACAAAACATCACCATTGCTGCTGATGGTGTCGCAGACTATTCGCAGAGCTTTACCTATGAAGAGCGCAAACTGGAGGTAGATCAGTTCCGCGGTCAGCATACTTTTCTGGACTACATGGGTGTGGGCGTAGACTGGCACTATACTCAGTCAGAAGCCACGACGGATATCCCGCTGCAAGCTACTTTTAACTTCAGTAACCGGTATGATGCTGATAGCAATTACCTGAATACCAGTGTCAATGGTGGTAATGGACAGGTTGAGTATGATTACGTCGACATGGACGATCATATGAAAAACTGGGGCGGAAATATTACTCTGCCCATTACAGCAGGACGCTTTGAAATTGAACTCAAAGGTGGCTGGGACTTTATCGACAGGGCCCGCTACTACACCACGTCGAGCTTCTTTGTAAATAACAGCGGTTCAGCCATTAGTGTAACAGCTAATGAAGCCGATTTATTACAGTTGCCATCCTACCTGAACGATAGCTTTATTGCTGAGCAAAGCCTGCTGGCGGTGTTTAACGAACCGGATGCACCTGAAGCTGACGACTACTTAGCAGCCCAGAAAACCGATGCGGCCTACGGCGCCTTTGATGTTATTTTTGATAACACCTGGCGGGTAAGCGGCGGTTTACGCTATGAAGCCTTTAAGCAAGTTGCACTTGAAACCTCAAGCCTGATTTTTACGCCTGAAGATCAGGATGTTTTCTTCAATCCTGACAATATTAAGGCCAGAACCATCGATACTGATGACTTGTTCCCGGCGTTAAGCTTTACCTATATCGGCGGTGATGACTATCAGGTACGGTTTGGCTACGGCGAAACAGTCGTAAGGCCGGATTTACGTGAAGTGGTGCCGGTAGGTTACTTTGACCCTCTGACTGATATCCGTACTACGGGTAATACTCAATTGGTGTCCAGTAGCCTGAAGAACTACGACTTGCGGTATGAGCTTTATGGCGAAATGGGTAACAACCTGGCGTTATCTTTGTTCTACAAAGATATTACTAACCCCATTGAAACCATACTGCGGGTTGGCGATTCCAGCTATACCGCTGGTTTTACCAATGGTACGCAAGCCGAATTGTATGGTCTTGAAGCTGAATGGTTGTATGACCTGAGTTGGGCTATAGATGGCTTCTTTACATCCGGTAACATTACCTTAAGTGATTCTGAAGTGGAAATCGCCGCTTCTGACGCGGGTAGTTTAACCAACACCAGCAAACGCATGAACGGCCACTCTAAGTACGTAACCAACTTCCAGCTGGGTTATGACTCGGCAAATGGCGATCATAGTGCGTCACTGATATATAATGTGTTTGGTGAGCGGATCATAGCATCCGGTATTAATGGACGTGAAGATGCTTATGAGCAACCCTTCCATTCATTAGATATGGTGTATTCGTACTATCTGGACTTTAACAGCACGATTAAGTTGCGGGTGCGCAACTTGTTGGGTGAAGACCAGCAAGTTAGCCAGGATGGTGTAACGGTACGAAGTCGTACTGTGGGTACTACCTTCCAGCTAAGTTTTAAGTATGATTTTTAAATATACTCAGGGTTGGCTCCAGCCTTAGTAACTACAAACCCCGGCCTTAAAAGCCGGGGTTTTATTTTAACGCGACTTTCCTTCGCGCAGCAGAAATTTAGGGCGCATTTCCATGTTTTATCGCCCTGCTAAATGATATTTTCATAAAAATGTCATAATTTGCAGTGATACTGTTAATGTTAATAAAAGTAAACAGTTAACCAATACGGCCTGGGGCCGCTATTTAATGTGGTGATAACAATGGCAAGAAAGATCCTGGTGGTGGAAGATGAAGCCCCGATCCGTGATATGTTGTGTTTTGTACTGGAACAAAATGGTTATCAGGCGACGACAGCTGAAGATTATGATTCAGCTATTAATGCCCTGGTAGAGCCCTACCCGGATTTAGTGCTGCTGGATTGGATGTTGCCCGGCGGCAGCGGCATTCAGATCGCTAAAAAAATGAAGCAACATGAGCTGACCCGCAATATTCCGATCATTATGATCACCGCCCGTGGCGAGGAAGAAGACAAAGTACGCGGGCTGGAAGTTGGCGCCGACGACTATGTTACCAAGCCGTTTTCACCGAAAGAGCTGATGGCACGCATTAAAGCGGTGATCCGTCGCGTAGCGCCGACCAGCCTGGATGAAGTTATCGAAGTGCAGGGCTTAAAACTGGACCCGGTGTCGCACCGTGTTATGGCAGAGGAGCAGGCGCTGGACATGGGGCCAACTGAATTTCGTTTACTGCATTTCTTTATGACCCACCCGGAGCGGGTGTACAGCCGCGAGCAGTTACTCGACCACGTATGGGGCACTAATGTGTATGTGGAAGACCGTACTGTTGATGTGCATATCCGCCGTTTACGCAAGGCGATTTCTATCGCCGGCCATGATAGATTAGTACAAACTGTGCGGGGCTCCGGCTACCGTTTCTCTGCCAAGTAAGGTTATCAAGCGCCGCTATGCGTCAGCTGTTATCAAAAAGGAAGGTGTATACCAGACTCTTCCTTTTTTACTGTTTTATTGCTCTGGTTGGCCTGATCTCGAACAGCTTGCTGCTGGCACTGCTGATATTCACTATTGCGCTGTTGCTATGGCATTACCATCATTTGTTTTTAATGGACAAATGGCTGTGGCGTGACCGTAAGTTATCGCCGCCAATCAGTGAAGGTATATGGGGCCACTTATTCGAAGGTATTTACTATTTACAGCGGCGTGACCGGCGTAAAAGGCGCGAACTGCGCAACGTAGTGCGGCGTTTCCGTGACGGCGCAGAAGCCCTGCCTGAAGCGGTAGTGGTAATGCACCGCGACTGGAGCATTATCTGGAGCAACAAGCTGGCGCAAATTTTGGTGGGGCTGCACTGGCCGGGCGATGAAGGGCAGCGGCTGGATAACCTGATCCGTCATCCTGATTTCCTGCAGTATCTTAAAACAGCTAAATTTGAGCTGCCGATAGAGCTGCCCTCGCCGGTAAACGATCAGCTTACGCTGGAGTTTAATATTATGGCGTATGGCGTAGAGCAGTATTTGCTGATTGTACGCGACATTACCCAGTTAAAGCAGTTAGAGCAAATTCGCAAAGACTTTGTCGCCAACGTCTCGCACGAGCTGCGCACTCCGCTTACTGTACTGCAGGGTTACCTGGAAGTGATGGACGACGAACACTTGCCGGATAAAGCCATGTGGAAAAAAGCCCACAATGTAATGCTGGACCAAACCAAACGGATGGATGCGCTGGTGCAGCAACTGCTGACATTATCGCGTATTGAAGCCTCAGCGCGGGTGCAGTTTGACGATGAGGTGGACGTACCGGCTATGCTGGCGCAACTGGAGCAGGAGGCGCAAACCGTTAACCGCGATAAGCAGCATAAGCTGGTGTTCGATATCGACCCGCAGTTGACTGTCACCGGAGTAACCGAAGAGCTGCGCAGTGCTTTTTCAAACCTGGTGATCAACGCCATTAAGTACACGCAAAATGGCGGTGATATTTATGTCAGTTGGCAGCGGCAACACTTAAAAGCAGTATTTTCTGTCAATGATAACGGTCCGGGCATAGCGCCACAGCATGTAAAACGCTTAACCGAGCGCTTTTACCGTGTAGACGAAGCCCGCGCCCGTAATACCGGTGGCACCGGGCTGGGTCTGGCTATTGTTAAACATGTGCTGTCGCGGCATAACAGCCGGCTGATGATCTTCAGTGAGCCTGGCAAAGGCAGCAGTTTCTCCTTTACCCTGCCACCTGAATTGGTGCATGGCAACAATGCGGATATAAAAAAGAAGCGTAACAGTAAACCGGTTTAGCCGCAGTCTGCCGCCAATAAAACCATTGTCACAATTTGGCCCTATAGTTATAGTCTGTAGCTAAGTAAGCGATTACATAAATAAGCCATGGAATTGGCAAGGCCTGAAAACATGAACAACGTACTGAAAACGCTGGTATTGCTGTTGGCTTTGGCCGGCAGCGCTATAGGCTGCGCAGAGCCGGCGCCAACTATTAATGTGGGTATTTACTATCCGCAAGTGCCGCCTTACATGTACAAGTCTGACACGACCAACACAGTACGCGGTGTTATTCCCGAATTGCTCAATCAGTTTTTCTCGGCCAACCATATTCATGTCAATTACATTGAAGACAACCGCCAGCGTGCCGAGCTTAAGTTGTATGACGGCGAAATAGGTATGATGGTGCTGGCCGAGAAATGGAGCAAGCATCCGGAAAAAGCGCTGTACAGCAGCGCAGTAATAACCCACCGTGATTTTATCTACACTATGCAACCGCAAAAGTTACAGGCACTCGATGCCTTGAAAAACAGCACTATTTGTTTGCGCCGGCATTATGTTTACACCGGCCTGACGGAGGCGTTAGACAGTGGCAGGTTGCTGCGGCTGGATACAGATAGTGAGTTTGACCAAATGAATATGCTGGTTAACGGCCGCTGTGATTTTGCCTACCTAAACGAGCACGTCGCCCAGTGGTTAAAACTGCACCAGTTTGCTGATGCCGAGCTATACCGCTCGGATTACGTGGTGGACGAAACCGGTATGACACTGGCGTTATCATTGCAGTGGCAGTCGTTGCTGCCTAAGCTAAATATCTTTTTGCAGCAAGCGAAAGAGTCCGGCCTGACGGAAACTTTGTTACAGCAACATATTAATGGTTCCGTCGCCAGCCAATAAGCAAGGCAGACAGTAACTGCGTGGGATCAATCTGCAGTAAAGTAGCTTTGTCAGCGGCCACGTTAATTGCCGGTTAACTTACGCTGCTTTATATCTGTGTTATGAAAATAAAACGCTATTTACTGCTATTACCGGCGCTGTTACTGATAGCCGGCTTTGCAATGCCTGAGCGGATCAGTATGCCTGTAGCCGGCGCTGTTCAGCGCGACTGGCACCCCGATTCTTTCTGGTATGAACCCTGGGGCAGCTCTGGTGTGCACAAAGGTATCGATATTTTCGCTCACAAGGGTACTGCCGTAACCAGCACTACAACCGGCATAGTGTTATATCAGGGCGAAATTGCCAAGGGCGGTAAGGTAGTATTGGTGCTGGGGCCGAAATGGCGGCTGCATTATTTCTCTCACCTTAACAACATAAATGTCACCGGTTTTACGGCGGTAAGGTCGGGTGAGGTTATTGGGTCAGTAGGCGACAGCGGCAATGCCAAAGGAAAGCCGCCACATTTACATTATTCTATCGTCAGGCTAATTCCCGCGCCCCTGGCGATAGACGGTAGCAGCCAGGGTTATAAAAAGATGTTTTATATTGACCCCGGTAATTATCTGGTTGGCAAATAACAGTAAGCAGTTTCAGCATTAGTGTTTATTTATAACGGTAGCCATTTACAGCATGTCGACGTACTTACTATAGTGCTGCGACGACCTGGTGCCGGAAGCAATCCACATGATGATCATTCACCATACCGCAAGCCTGCATATGGGCGTAAATAATGGTTGAGCCGACAAATTTAAAGCCGCGCTTTTTTAAGTCTTTGCTAAAGGCGTCAGACTCGGGGCTGGTAGCGCGGTAATCTTCAGGCCCGGCTATGCTGTTTTGCTGCGGTTTACCGCCGACAAACTGCCATTGATAGTCACTGAAGCTGCCAAACTCGGCTTGCACCTCCAGAAAACGTGCCGCGTTGTTAATCGCGGCCGCCACTTTTAAGCGGTTACGGATAATGCCGGGGTTTTGCAGTAATTCTGCCGCTTTAGCCTCGTCAAAAGCCGCCACTTTCACCGGGTCAAAGTTAGCAAAGGCTTCGCGATAGCTGTCGCGTTTTTTCAGTACCGTGTACCAACTCAGGCCGGCCTGAGCTGCTTCTAAGGTTAAAAACTCAAACAGCTTGTTATCGTCATACACCGGCACGCCCCATTCGGTGTCATGGTAGGCGACATAGTCGGGTTTGGTTAAGTCGACCCAGTGGCAGCGGCACGGTGTATTCATCTGCTTAGTCCTTTTGTGCCGGCGCGGGTGCCTGCGCCAGATAATCCAATGCCAGGCCGGTTAATGCCCGTACGCCGTTAACTAAAGCGTCTTCATTAACATCAAACATCGGTGAGTGGTTAGGCGGTACTTCGCTTAACGGTTTGCCTGCAGGTGAAATGCCGAGAAAGAAAAACACCCCGGGAATTTGCTGCTGGTAAAACGAGAAGTCTTCGGCGCCGGTAATCGGTTTTATCGGTGCTACGCCTTTATCGCCTGCGGCCCACTTAAGGCTTGGCATCGCCCAGTCGGTCAGCGCCGGGTCATTCCAGGTAACGGCGGCAAAGTTATGCACATGAAAATCGGCTTCGGCGCCGCTGGCTTTGGCAATATGCTCGCTGGTGTGTGCCATGCGGGCAATTAAATCTTCGCGCATTTCGCTGTCAAAGGTGCGAATGGTGCCTTCCAGTTTTACGTCATCCGGAATAATGTTCCAGCGAATACCACCATGCACCTGACCAAACGATACCACCGCCGGCGCTTTGGTGACATCAATCTGCCGTGCCGGTATCAGGTTTATAGCGTTAATCAGCTGACCGGTAACGTTTATCGGGTCGATACCGCGCCACGGGCTGGAGCCATGCACCTGCTTACCTTTAACGGTTATTTGAAAGCTGTCGGCCGCAGCCATAATACCTTCGGTTTTCACCTGCAGCTGACCGGGTTCGCCGGGCCAAACATGCAGGCCAAAAATAGCTGATGGGGTAGGGTTGGCAAATAAGCCTTCGGCCAGCATCATTTTTGCGCCGCCTTCTTCGCCGGCCGGTGGGCCTTCTTCTGCGGGCTGAAATACAAACATAATAGTACCGGTAATATCGGCGCGTTGTTTGGCCAGCACTTCGGCTGCACCCATCAACATAGCAACATGCGCATCGTGGCCGCAGGCGTGCATTACACCGGTTTGCTGGCCGTTAAACTCACTAACTACTTTTGACGCAAAGGCTAAACCGGTTTGCTCGGTGACCGGCAGCGCATCCATATCGGCGCGCAGTGCTACCACCGGGCCGGGTTTGCCGCCTGTTAAAATACCGACCACGCCGGTATGGGCGATGCCGGTGCGCACTTCCAGCCCGAGTTTTTTCAAATGCGCTGCTACCTTAGCTGCGGTGCGCACTTCGCGGTTCGACAATTCGGGGTGCTGGTGAATATCACGGCGCCAGCTAATCACTTTGGGCATAACCTGCTCAATTTGCTTACTGAGCTCTGGCCGTGACTCGGCCAGTGCGTCGGGCGTGCATAACAGTGGCAATAAAGTCAGGCTTAATAGTGACCAGCGCATAGGAACTCCATCATTTTTCTATAGTGTTACTACCTTAAGCGCTGCGCCGGTAAAAGCCAAGAGCTGATGTTAAATCGGCAGTTTATGCGTAAATTGCTGCTGGTAAAGTGGCCTGAGCTTAGGTAATGTCGGACCAGTTGCAAACGCTGAGGCCAAACACACCCTAATGCAATTACATATTCTCAAGGGCTATATACAGAACATTTATCTGGTGCAGGATACGGCCGGCTTATTGCTGCTGGATGGCTGTAGCCGGGCAGATATTGCCACAGTATGTGAGTATATTCAGCAGCAATTAGGTATGCCGTTAACGGCGCTTAAACTGATTATGGTGACGCATATGCACCCGGACCACGCCGGCGGGGCGCATAAACTCAGGCGCTTAACCGGTGCCCGCATTGCCTGCCACCCCAAAGCGCCACGCTGGTATTCGGGCTTGCTTGGCCGCACAGCGCATATAATCGATGTTAGCTTAACCTGGTGGGTAGCCAACCGTTTGGGTAAACCAAAGCGGCATATCTGGTACACGCCGATATTAAAACCCGATCTGTTACTGCAAGATGAGCAATACTTGCCCGATTTCCCTGACTGGCAGGTGCTTTATACGCCGGGCCATACTGACCATGATTTGTCGTTGTGGCATGTACCTACTAAGCAGCTGTATATTGCCGATTTAATCGTGTCGGTTAAAAAGCGGCTGGTACCGCCTTATCCGGTGTGTCACCCGAATCAATATAAGCAATCATTGCAGCGGGTTAACCGCCTTGAACCCAGTCAGCTGTATTTTGCTCATCTGCCACCGCGAGACGGCGGCAGTATTAACTTTGAAGCCATTTTGGCCCAGGCTCCGACGTTGCCGAAAAATCACTGGCACTCAATGCGCAACCGCATTGCACATGCGCTGGGCCGGCAAAGCCGCTCGCATTGAAGTACGATTAGGTTCACCGTCGGTTAGCTGTGGTTAGTTGGCTGGTTTTCTGAACTTCAATACCATCTGGTTTACTTCGCCAATGGCAATATACCTGGCTTTATCTTTTTCACCGCCGGCCAGGGTGGGAGGTAAAGACCAGATCCCCGCCGGGTGGTCGGCGCTATCTTGCGGGTTAAGCAGCATATCGCTGCGCGCTTCAAAGCTAAAACCGGCTTGTTTGGCCAGATCTAACCATAACTGCTCCGGCACATAACCTGACTCTTTCCAGTTTGTATCCAGCAAGTGATCCGGTAAGCGCGGTGCCACTACGCCCAGCACGCCACCGGGTTTAAGCGCCCGATAAAAGTTGGCTAAAGCATGTTTTAATGAGGTTTCGCCGTCAAAGATATAAAATTGATTGCGGATAGACAGCACCACATCAGCACTGGCTGGCGGTGCAATATCGATACCGGCCAGTGGGGCAAACTCAGTTACAGTGACATTTTTATACACAGGGTGTGCTGCCAGTTTGGCGCTATAGTCTGCGCGGCCTTTTTGCATATAGTCAGCGGGCAATAAGCTGAACTTATCAGAGAAATGCGCGGCATACAGCTTGCCTTGTTCCGCCAACAGCGGTGCCAATACTTCGGTGTACCAGCCTGACCCCGGCCATATTTCCACCACGGTACTTTGTGGTGTTACCTCGAAAAATGTTAGCGTTTGCTCAGGCTTGCGTGCAGTATCGCGCAGTTTATTGGCGTCGGTGCGGGCTTCATGTTGCAACGCCTGGCTAATATCCGCGCGGGCAATAAAGCAAGCGCTGCTTGCCAGTAGTAACAAACTTACATTCAAGAGTTTAGTGAGCATCAGCAGATCCTGTAGTGGTGCGTATTTATTCGGGAAGTGGTTAGAAGGTAACCCTAAAATTCTGTTTTTAAAAGTGATTTAACGGGTTAATCCGCTGACGTTTGTATTGATTAGCCATATTGATAAGGCGGCACTGCCACAACATTAAGTGTGGCAGCTTTGTACAAATGGTACTTTTGCTGATGGCTAAACAAAAAGCCCGGCGAGTGCCGGGCTTGGTAACCTTAATGTCCCATTAACTTTTCGACATCGGGCCGGTTGTGAATAGCAAATTTATCCACCAGGGTCGCGCTGGCTTCGTTCAGGCCAAGTAGTTCTACTTCGGTACCTTCGCGGCGGAATTTAATCATCACCTTATCCAGCGAGCTGATGGCGGTAATATCCCAAAAATGCGCTTTGCTGACATCAATGGTGACTTTTTCTACTGCGTCTTTAAAGTCAAAAGCAGCAACAAACTGTTCGCCGGAGCTGAAAAACACCTGGCCAACCACGTTATAAGTGCGCTGGTGGCCATCTTTTGACAAGCTGGAGCCGATATATAAAATTTGGCCAACTTTATTGGCAAAAAACAGTGCGCTTAACAGCACGCCGACTAGTACGCCGTAGGCGAGGTTATGGGTAAATACCACCACGATAACAGTGGCAATCATTACCACAGAGGAGCTTTTCGGATTTTTGCTGAGATCTTTTACCGATGACCAGCTAAAGGTGCCGATAGATACCATAATCATTACCGCCACCAGTGCGGCCATTGGGATCATACCCACCCAGTTGTCGAGAAATACCACCATCACCAGCAACAATGAACCGGCCAATAAGGCGGATAGCCGCGTACGGCCACCGGATTTAACGTTGATAACTGACTGGCCAATCATGGCGCAGCCGGCCATACCGCCAATTAAACCTGAACCAATGTTCGCCACACCCTGGCCAACGCATTCGCGGTTTTTATTGCTGCTGGTATCGGTTAAATCATCGACGATAGTCGCGGTCATCAAGGATTCTAAAATACCCACTACTGCCAGTGCTAATGCATAAGGGAAGATAATTTGCAGTGTTGCAAAGTTTAGCGGCACGTCCGGCCAGAGGAAAATCGGCAGACTGTCCGGCAACTCGCCCATATCGGCTACAGTGCGGATATCCAGCTTGAAATACACGGCGATGGCCGTCAGCGCCACGATACACACCAGCGGCGAAGGGATTTTTTTCGTCACATACGGAAACAGATAAATAATCGCCAGGCCCAATGCTGTCATACCGTACACAGTAACGCTGCCATAGGTGCCGCTTAATTCCGGCAGTTGCGCCATAAAAATCAGGATGGCTAAGGCATTGACAAAGCCGGTCACCACAGAGCGCGAGACAAAGCGCATTAAATCGCCCAGTTTAAACAGGCCAAACACAATTTGAATTACGCCGGTGAGTAAGGTGGCAGCGAGCAGATATTCCAGACCATGCTGTTTCACCAGAGTGATCATCAACAGCGCCATAGCGCCGGTGGCGGCGGATATCATGCCCGGTCTGGCACCGGCAAAGGAGATAATGACACATATGGCGAAAGAGGCGTACAGGCCGACTTTAGGGTCTACACCGGCAATAATCGAAAAGGCAATGGCCTCAGGAATAAGCGCAAGTGCTACGACAATGGCTGATAACACATCACCCCGAACGTTAGACAGCCAGTTTTGTTTAATTGATGTGATTAGCATTGGTTGAAATATCGTCAGCTAAAAAGGGCGCGCAGTATACCGGTATAAGGCCTGTATTGCCAGACGATAAGCCGTCAGGCCGGTACAACGTCTGTTAAACCCGGACAGTCGAGCACAAAGGCGATTTTTTTCAGCGCCTTTTGTTCCTGCAGTAAATCGGCCGCCAGCAGGCTTTGTTTGCTTAACCAGTCGGTTGATAAATCCAGTTGCAGCGCCTGCATATCGGCAATAACACTAAACTGTGGCAAAAAATCATCGCGGCGTTTTTGGTTTAACAGCACGGCTAAACGCAGCAATACTAACAGATGTACTACCTGCGACAGTTGGTACAGGCTAAAGGCCGGCATTTCTTCCAGCCGGATTTTACGCCGGTGAAAGCGTACCAGGGTAGCAATAAGCTGCTGCTGCTCCTGGTTAAAGCCCGGCAAGTTAGCACTTTGCAGAATATACGCCGAGTGCTTTTGCACCCCGGACGAGTTAATGTGCAGGCCAACCTCGTATAGCGTGGCAGCCCAACCCAGCAACATGGCGTCTTCATCAGTTAAGTGCCATTTGCTGCGCACCTGGCTAAATAACATCAACGCGGTATCACTTACCCTTGCCGCTTGCGCCATATCAACATCATAGCGCCGTTGCATACTGGCTACGCTGTGCTCGCGGATATCCAGATGCTGCAGCCGGTCGCTCATTTCGTACAGTACGCCTTCACGCAGCGCGGCATCAATATAGATAAGTTGGTCTATTTGCAGTAGCTGAAAGGCGGCAATTAAAATAGCCAGACCGGAGCAAATCAATAACTTGCGATCATCGGTTAAACCGGGCAAGTCCAGCTGATAGCTGTTTTCCTGCTCGATTAAATGCTGTTTTAACGCCAGCAGATGTTCCAATTCCAGTGCATTATGGCTCAGGCCCATGCCGGTAATAATATCGCGGATGGTTTTTACTGTGCCAGAGGTGCCAACGGCTTGTTGCCAACCGGCGGCTTTAAAGCTGCTGACAATAGGTTCCAGCTCTTGTTCAGCCTGCAAAATGGCACGGTTAAAGCGCTTTTCGCTGATGCGGCCTTGCGGGAAGTGCTGCAGCGCATAGCTGACACAACCCATATTACGGCTGCTTAGCCGCAGTGGCTGTAAGCCCTCGCCAATGGCAAATTCGGTGCTGCCACCGCCAATATCCAGCACCAGCCGCCGACCACTGAAGTGCTCAAAATGTGCCACCCCCTGGTAAATAAAGCGCGCTTCTTCCTGGCCGGAGATCACTTCTATCGGAAACGGGAATACGGCTTTAGCGCGGCGTAAAAAGGTGGCGGAATTGCGCGCGCGGCGCAGGGTGTAAGTGGCAATAACCCGCACCGAGTGCGGTGCAAACGGCGTTAGGGTATCGGCAAACTGCGCCAATACCGTTAAACCACGCTCTATGGCTTCTTCACTTAACACCAGTTGCTCGTTTAAACCTTCGGCCAGCTGCACTTTTTGTTTTTCGCGGTGCAGCAGCTGAATGTCACCGTCTACTACCCGGGCGATAACCATATGGAAGGAGTTTGAGCCCAGGTCAACCGCAGCCATATAGGCTTGGTTGTCCGGGCGCTCTGGTGCAGGTGAAATATCGTTCATTAAGTCTCGGCGTCGTTGTGCAGCCCCTGCTGACGGGCGAAATAATCGTAGATCTGTTGCTGTGAACGGATGCTGCGTTTATTGCCGCGTTTTACATAGGCGTTGCTTTGTCTGGCATCAATAATACGTGCCTTTACATTGTCCCGCCACTGAATATCCAGCGTATCTAATATTTGCTGCTTTAAACGTATATCGTAAATAGGTACGCCTACCTCCACCCGTTGGTCGATATTACGTGTCATCCAGTCGGCTGAAGACAGGTATAAATCGGTCTCGCCGCCGTTATGGAACACGTAAACCCGCGCGTGCTCTAAAAAACGGTCCAGCACCGAAATCACTTTAATATTCTGGCTTTTGCCGGCAAGCCCGGGCACCAGTGAGCACATACCGCGCACTATAATACGAATTTTCACTCCGGCCTGGCTGGCACGGTACAGCTGGTTAACAATTTCCTGATCAACCAGGTTATTCACCTTAAGGAAAATTTCAGCTTTGCGGCCGCTGATAGCAAAATCGGTTTCGCGCTGGATCAGTGCCAGTAAACGCGGCCGGCTCCAGGTAGGGGAAACGATCAAATGGTTAAACTGATACGGCCGGTAGCTGTATTCAATAAACTCAAACACCTGATCAATTTCAGCGGTAATTTCCTGATGGCAGGTAAACAGGCTCATATCGGTATAAATACGCGCGGTTTTTTCGTTAAAGTTACCGGTACCTATATGGCCATAGTGCACCGGTTTGCCTTTTTCCAGCCGGCTGATCAGGCACAACTTGGAGTGAATTTTCAGCGTGGTTAAGCCAAACACCACCTGAATGCCGGCTTCGGTCATTTTACGTGCCCAGTTGATGTTGTTCTCTTCATCAAAACGCGCTTTCAGCTCTACTACCACGGTAACTTTTTTGCCGTTGCGCACCGCATCCAACAAGGAGTGGATCACGCGCGAATGTTTCGCCACGCGGTACATGGTCATTTTAATGTGGGTAACTTTGGGGTCGAACGATGCCTGGCGTACCCATTCGGTAAAGTAACCAAAATTGTGGTACGGGTAATACAACAAAATATCACCGGCACGAATGGCATCAAAGCTGGTAGTGTGTTGCTCAAAGTCAGGGCTTTTCAGCGGCGGCATGGCCGGAAACTCCAGGCTTTGATGGCCGATATTAGGAAAGCCGATAAAGTCTTTAAAGTTGCGGTAGCGGCTGCCCGGGATCAGCGAGTCTACCGAGCTGGTACCCAGTTGTTTACTCAGCACTTTGAGCATTTGCTCCGGCATTGCCGCATCGTATACCAGCCGCACCGGCTCGGATTTTAAGCGTTGGCGAATACCCTTCGACATTTTATCAATCAGGCTTTGGTCCAGGGTGTCACTGATATTGTATTCGGCGTCGCGCGTTAGTTTTAATGAATAAGCCTGAATATGATCAAACTCGAAGAAACCGGCGAATAAGTCGGCAGCGCAGTGCACTATCACATCGTCCAGCAGTAATATTTGCCTGCGGTAGTGGCCGTTTTTCTTGCGGGTATTCAAATGCAGCGGCAATTCGATAAAGCGCGACAGCTCGTTGGTCGGTACCTGCACTATGGCGTATTGCGGCTTGCCGCTGCCGGTCATTTCCACCATCAGGTAGGTGGTATTGTCTTCCAGTGCTTTGGGCAGGCTGACTTCTTCGCCGGATAAAATCATCGGTGATATGTGTTTTATCACCTCATCGCGAAAGTAGCTTTTAACCCAGCCGGATTGCAGCTCGCCCAGCTTAAAGTTGTCGATAAGCTCGATATTGTGTTTACGCAGCTCCAGCTGAATATCCAGATAAATGGCATTAAAGCGAGCGCCCAGTTGCAGTACCTGCTGCTGAATTTCCTGCAGCAGCTCTTCGGCATCTTCCTGTTCATCTGATTGATATTTTTTCAGTAAAATGCGCCGCTTAACATCAGCTACCCGGACGCGGAAAAACTCATCCATATTATTGGAATAGATACCGAGAAAGCGTAAGCGCTCTATCGGCGGGTTGCGCTCATCTGCCGCTTCCTGCAACACGCGGCCGTTAAAGGCTAACCAGCTGAGTTCACGCGGGTAGGTGGGGAATTCCAGAGTAGTATCTGTATGTTGCATGGTCCAGCTCCTGACTACGACTGGGCTTACTCTATGGCATTTTTATGACAAAATGGTGAAAGCCGCGGCCGGCGCAACAAAATGCTGCTACCGGCAGCGTATTTTGGGTTAATGTTCGGTTTCTACATCCACTACAATATCAGTGGCAATAGCTTCCAGAGCTTTAACCACTTCATCACGGCTGACACTGGCTGGTAATTCCACAGTAGCAATAGCGTTAAATAGCGGCACTCCCCAGTTCGGTGCGCTTTGTTTGTTGCTTTCAAAATGCACTATATTGGTACCTTTGTGTTTAATCACCGAGGAAAGTTCACGCACTATGCCAGGCCGGTCATTGCCGGTAATAACAAATTTCAGGTGTTGCTGCGCATTTAAGCTGGCGGCGATGCCGTGCTGAATTTTAATGTCTAAATCGGTAATTTGCTCAAGTGCTGCGGTCAGCGCCGGCAAATCCTGTTCGGCTACTTCTACTTGCAAAATGCCGGCAAAGTAACCGGCCAAATGGCTGAGGTTACTGGCCATCCAGTTGCCGTTGTGCTCGCTGACTACAGTGGCCAGTTTTTCGACTAAACCAGCTTTATCTTTACCTATTAATGTAAGTACTAACTGCTTCATTCAATTTATTCCTGTCATACCTGAAGTAAAAGTAACAGCGGACATTAATGCCACAGCCGGCTAAAAGGTTATTAACACTAGCAGAGTGTAGCTGTTGCCGAAAAGTTTTAAAATGTACCGTTAACATTAATTGTAAATTTAATGGCTTAGCCAATAGTCATTGCCGGCTGAATTTTGCCCAGTGTAAGCACAGCAACAAAAATTTAGCCCTTGTTAGTGGCCACTGCGCTGGTATGACGCCCGGCTTTCTGCCTATACTTAGCGCATCAGAACCGGCCTGTGCCGGTAGCTCGTATCAGCAGACAGCCAACGAAACGGAGCCGGCAGTGGATAAGCTCAATTTAAGTAAACATATTTCCAGTTCTTTTAACGAAGAAATTAACGAAGTGCGCAATCATGTGATGGCGATGGGCGGCTTGATTGAGCAACAGTTAAATAATGCACTGATGGCGATAGCCAATGCCGATGCTGAACTGGCTCAGTTGGTTATCGATACCGATTTAAAAGTAAATGACTGGGAGCTGCAAATTGATAAAGAGTGCACCAGCATTATTGTTAAACGCCAACCGGCGGCCAGTGATTTACGCTTAATAATGGCTATCATGAAAACCATCGCCGATTTAGAGCGCATAGGCGATGAAACCCGGCGTATTGCCCGGGTGGCGCTGGAGTCGTTTAACAGTGAGCAGCAGGATTTATTGGTAAATCTCGACAATTTAGGCCGCCATGTCGGCCAGATGCTGCATGATGTGTTAGATGCGTTCGCCCGTATGGATGTGGAAACCGCGCTGTTAGTGCATAAAGAAGATAAGAAAGTTGACCGCGAGTATGAAGCCATTACGCGGCAATTAATGACTTACATGATTGAAGATCCGCGCTCTATTCCTAAGGTAATGAACGTGCTGTGGTCGGCCCGTTCGCTGGAGCGAATCGGCGATCGTTGTAAGAATTTGGCCGAATACATTATTTTCTTTGTTAAAGGCAAGGTAGTACGTCATAGCAGTGCCGAGCAGCTGGAGCAGGAAGCACGTAGCTGATTTGGCGGTATTTTTTTATAGCTTACGCACGCCCTGACCAGGCTTTTGTTCAGGGCGTTTTCATTTAGCATTCATTTTTCGTTTTTCATGCGCTTTGAATGCCGTTACAATGCGCGCCGACTGTCGTCAAACCAACTTACGGGGTCAGGCTATGCCAGCTAGTACTTTTTTATCCGTGTTTGCCAAATCACCGATTAAACCGATAGAAGAACATATTCGCAAGGTGCATCAGGCCAGCGAGTTGTTGCTACCGTTTTTCGATGCGGTGTATCAACAAAATTGGCAACTTGCGGCAGATGTCCGTAAAAATATCGTCGCGTTGGAAAAAGAAGCCGACAAATTAAAACGTGAAATCCGTATCAACCTGCCGCGTGGCCTGTTTTTGCCGGTCGACCGCACCGATATTCTGGAGCTGGTTTCGCAGCAAGACAAAATCGCTAATAAAACTAAAGATATTACCGGCCGTGTGTTGGGGCGCGAGTTGTTGATCCCGCAGAACCTGCAGGCAGATTTTAAAACTTATGTGCAACGCTGTATTGACGCTACTGCGTTAGCCAGTGAAGTGATTAATGAACTGGACGAACTGCTGGAAACCGGTTTCCGTGGTCGTGAAGTTGACCTGGTGATCAAGATGGTAGAACAACTGGATACCATCGAAGGTGACACCGATGAAATGCAGATTAAATTGCGTAAAGCCTTACGTTTGGCAGAACAAGAACTTAACCCGATAGATGTGATGTTTTTATACCGCACACTGGAGTGGGTTGGTGACCTGGCCGATGTAGCGCTTAAGGTTGGTTCACGTCTCGAAATTATGCTCGCCCGTTAATTTTAAAAGGTTTCCCTGATGGATATTCTACAATCATACGGTTTAATTCTGGTTATTATCGCCGCCGTATTCGGTTTTATGATGGCCTATGGTGTCGGTGCAAATGATGTTGCCAATGCTATGGGTACCTCAGTTGGTTCTAAAGCGCTGACGATTAAACAAGCCATTTTTATTGCCGCTATATTTGAATTTGCCGGTGCTTACTTAGCCGGCGGCTCGGTTACCTCTACCATTCGCGGCGGTATTACCGATGCGTCTTTCTTTGTCGATGCGCCGGAGCTGATGGTGTACGGCATGATAGCGGCATTGTTGGCGGCAGCAACCTGGCTAATCGTGGCGTCTTACTTTGGCTGGCCGGTATCTACTACGCATTCTATTGTTGGTGCCATTATCGGTTTTGCTGCAGTGGGCGTAGGTATGGACGCCGTGCACTGGGACAAAGTCGGCGGTATTGTCGGTAGCTGGGTGGTGACGCCGATGTTGGCTGGCGTGCTGGCTTATATGTTCTTTATGAGTGCGCAGAAATTAATTTTTGATACCGATGCACCACTGGCCAATGCGAAAAAGTATGTGCCGTTTTATATGGCCTTTGCAGCCTTTATGATGACTTTGGTTACTGTACAAAAAGGCTTAAAACACATTGGTTTACACCTGACCACTGCAGACGGTTATTATATTTCTATCGCCATTGCGGTGGTTATCGGCGCCATTGGTAAAGTGGTGATCAGTAAGTTGAAGTTTGACCCTGCGGCCGATAAGAAAATGCAGTTTAATAATGTTGAGCGTATCTTCGGTGTGTTAATGATCACTACTGCTTGTTGTATGGCCTTTGCCCACGGTTCAAACGATGTGGCCAACGCCATTGGGCCTTTGGCCGCGGTGGTGAGTGTGGTGAGCAGTGGTGGAGAGATTGCCAGTAAAGCTCAGTTAGCCTGGTGGATATTACCCTTAGGTGGCATTGGTATTGTAATCGGCCTGGCCACTTTGGGCGCGCGGGTTATTCAGACTGTTGGTACGGCTATTACGCATTTAACGCCAAGCCGTGGCTTTGCTGCTGAATTGTCTGCTGCTTCCACTGTGGTTATTGCCTCCGGCGCCGGTTTGCCTATCTCTACCACACAAACCCTGGTAGGTGCGGTATTAGGTGTTGGTCTGGCCCGCGGTATAGCTGCACTGAATTTAGGTGTCGTGCGCAACATCTTTATCTCGTGGATCATTACCTTGCCGGTAGGTGCCGGGTTGGCAATTATATTCTTCTATATTCTTAAAGCCATTTTCAGCGTCTGATAACGCTACAAGGTTAAAAGCAAAAAAAGCCCTCGGTTAACGAGGGCTTTTTTATAGTTTGCTGTTAGTGCTTAAATACGGCTTACGGCTGGTATTCGCTTACCAGGGTTAAGCCGCTTACAGCGCGGAAGGCATATAGTGACAGATGCCAAACACCAGCTTGAGGGTTGTTAATAACGCAGGTTTCGCTGTTACCGTTTTTATTCGGCCGGCAATCATAGTTGGCGCTGGTAGGCTGGCTGCCATGCTTGATGTATAAGTCAGCGTCACCGCGGCCACCGCTGATCTCAACGGTTAACTGCGCCATACCTTCCGGTACCTCCAGCGTGTAATGTTGCCAGGCACGGCGGGCTATAGTGATATCGGTAATGGTTTCACCACCGGCATCCGGTAAGTCCGGTGCGGTAAAACTGCCGGTCAGGTTCACTTCAGCAAAGTCGGTATAACCGATTAACTTGACATAGTAAGTGCCTGCCTGCACCGGGTCGATAGCACAGCTTTCATCATTACCAAACTCATAAGGCCGGCAATCCCAGTCTGATGCGCTTGGCTCAGCGCCAAACTTGACATACATATCCGCATCACCGCTACCGCCATTCATTACAAACGACAGGTCGCTGGCGCCGGCCGGCACAGCTAAGCTGTACAGCAGTTCTTCACCACCGCTACCGGCGATGCCGGACATGGTTTCACCGTTGCTTAGTTCTGTTGTTGTTGGCGGCGGTGGCGGCTCAATATCATCACCTTCACAGCCAAATTCGGCCAGATAATCTACTGCAGCTTTGGTTTGCACTAAACCGTGGCCGTAAGAGGTATCGCGGCCCGGTGCACCCAGGTCTGTTGCGGTGGCCGCTAAGGCACTGCGAATTTGTGCATTGCTGCAATCCGGGTAGTGGCTCCATACCAGCGCCGCTACGCCGGCAACATGCGGAGAGGCCATAGAGGTACCATCCATCAGGCCATAATTGGCTGCACCGGCAAACAGGCTGGCATCGCTGCCCAATTGTGCCAGTAACAGCTGGCCATCTTCCTGCGATAAGCTGACTGCAGCAATGGTGGTAGTAGGGGCGTCACCTAAAGTGCCGCTAAAGTTACCCGGTTCATTGTTATAGATAATGGCGCCAATACCGCCGCCGGCCTGACAAGATTCAACTTTCAGGCCAAAAGCCACTTCACCGCGTTCAATTAAACAAATCTTGTCGGCAACGTCTGTACAGGTTTCCAAACCTAAACCACAACCGGCCAACTCTGCGGTGAAATCTGCCGTACCGGAGCCCGTCATCGGGTTTACGCTATAAGCAGTGGCATTGACCGTTAAGGTGGCGTCCAGTGCAGTGCCGGTTGGGTAGGTTGAGCGTACCGCTACACCCGGGCCTGCCAGCTCTACCTGAGTATTACGCTGCGAGAAATCAGCGTGGGTTTGAGTGTCATCTACGGCGGCAACCGATACTACAGAATCATAAGATGCCGGGTAAGATAATGCCGTGTTACCGTCGTTACCGGCAGCAGCGATCAGCAGTACGCCGGCGTCATAGGCGGCTTGCATGGCATTACTTTCGGTGATGTTAGAACCGGCACCACCCAGACTCATATTAATTACCGTAGAGCCATTTTGCACACAGGTATCAACCGCTTGCGCCAAAGTAGAGGAGTAGCCCCAACCATCGTCATTAAACACTTTAACAATATGCAGTTTTACATTACCGTTGGGCAACACACCCACAACGCCAACGTCGTTGTTCAATGCCGCAATAGTACCGGCTACGTGGGTGCCATGCGGGCCGCCGGCGTCAAACCAGTTACCGGTGCCAATGTCATTAGTGCCGCTGATATTGGCATCGTTAAAATCTTCATGCGGTAAACCCAGGCCTGAATCGATAACACAAACTGTTTGGTTCGAGGCAAACTGGTCGCTGACCAGGTCTGCCTGCACCATGGTATAGCCGTAAGGTACTTGTTGCGACATGGGAAAACGCGGTAAATCACGCTCAACATATTCTACCGTCGGATCGGCCTTTAAGGCTTTAACCGTGTCAGGGCTAAGCTCTGCTGCAATAGCGTTACGCTTGGCCAATACATGGTGAATACGTGCGCCCTGACGGCTTAAACGTTCGCTGTTACCGGCCAATGCTGATAACGAAACGTCTTTTGCCACCTTACTGCGGCTTAACAGCGGATCTTTGCTAAGATTACTGTCTTTATATTTAACAATATAGCGCTCGCTGGCGGCTTGCTCAGCGGCTAAGCGCACAGCGTCTGCCGGGGCGGCTATAGCGCTGCTGACGGCAGCCGCTAAGATGCTGACACCAGCCAATAATAATGTGTTATGTGTTCCGGACATGTTCACCCTCCAGGTGATTGTTATAGTTTTCAGATGCATACCCGATACAGCGCGGACCGCATAACTCGCAAGCGGGAGGTCATTTAATTAAATGAAATGTCTACAGCAACAGCCTGCAAGTGCTGAAAGAGGGACGCAGAGTAGCAGGCCTAAAACAATTCAGTTATTACGCTATAACAAAAGAAATTTTTATTCAAACTTCAATTTACATAAATATGTGCTCTGGCGGCTAACTTATTGAAATTATATTTACTATTTATTATCAGTTGTAATTTTAGGGCCAGCTTGCTGCGCAGTGGCTGCCACTTGCATCGCTATAGATTCAGGCGTAGAGTTTAACCACTTATATTGGCTGTTAAGTCTTTTTTTAATCGGAATTAGTAATGAAACGTTTGCCCAGTATTAAACAGTTGCAGTATGTGCTGGCGCTGCACGAGCATCAGCACTTTGGTCGTGCTGCTGATGCCTGCTATATCGGTCAGTCTACGCTAAGTGCTGCTATTGCCAATTTAGAAGAAACCATGCAGGCGCAGCTGTTAGAGCGGGATCACAAAACCTTTATTTTTACGGCGCTGGGGGAAGATGTCGTACGCCAGGCGCGGCACATTATTGAACAATGCGAAGAGCTGACCGAGTTTGCCAAGTGCCAGGGCAAACCGATGACCGGGCCGTTCCGCTTGGGCTGTATACCGACTATTGCACCCTTTGTGCTCAGTGAAGTTATGACACTGTGCCGCGAGCGGTACCCCGATTTACAGCTGTTGTTGCGTGAAGATACCTCAGAGAATTCATTGCATGGCCTGGCTGAAGGCCGGCTGGATATGGTGTTACTGGCGTTGCCCTATGAAACCGGTGCTTTTCATACCGAAGTACTGGCGCAGGATGCGTTTAAACTGGTGCTGCACCAGGATTGGTTGGACAGGGGCTTTAATAAAGATATCAGCCAATGGCCGGACGAAAGCATCTTTTTACTGGAGCGCGAGCATTGTTTAACCAACCATGCGGTAAAGGCCTGCGAGCTGGAAGACAGCCGTAAAGTAAACCCGTTTTTTGCCACCAGTCTGCATACGCTAACCCAGATGGTAAACAATAAGCTGGGCGTTACTTTTATGCCGCAAATGGCGATTAACAGTGGTGTACTGGATGGCACCGGCCTGATAGCGCAAGCCCCCGGTAATGCTGCTGCCTACCGCGATATTGGTGTGGCCTGGCGCCCCACGTCCACCAAAGCGCGCAGCTACCGGCTAATGGCTGATTTGATCACTGAAGTGTTACAACAAAAGTGCCGTTAAAGCCCTTGTTCTGCTAAAATGCCGGCTGTTTTTTTACAGCCGTGCCCTCTGGTCGGTAAAGCCAAGGAATCTCCAATGCAAGTTAAAGACTTTTCATTCGAACTGCCCGGGCAGCTTATTGCCCGTTTTCCCAAAGCCGAGCGTTCATCCAGCCGTTTGCTGGCGATGGATAAACACAGCGGCGAGTTACAACATCATATTTTTAAAGATTTAGCCGGGTTTTTACAGCCCGGGGATTTGCTGGTATTTAACAATACCAAGGTAATACCGGCGCGCTTGTTCGGCCAAAAAGCCTCCGGTGGCAAAGTGGAGGTGCTGGTAGAGCGCATGCTGGATAATAAGCGTTTTCTGGCGCATGTTCGTGCCAGCAAATCACCAAAGCCAGGTACGGTATTAGTGCTGGAAAACAGTGCACAAGTGCGGATGAATCAGCGCCACGACGAACTGTTTGAGCTCGAAGTACTTAGCGACGAGCCGGTGTTGGCGATGCTGGAACGCCTGGGCCATATGCCGCTGCCGCCTTATATTGACCGTCCGGATAACGAAGAAGATAAAGCGCGTTATCAAACGGTGTATAACGAAAAGCCGGGTGCGGTAGCCGCGCCCACCGCAGGTTTGCACTTTGACCAGCCGCTGTTAGATAAGCTGAAAAATAAAGGTGTGGAGTTTGCTTATATTACGCTGCACGTTGGTGCCGGCACGTTTCAACCGGTGCGGGTGGATAACGTGCTGGAGCATAAAATGCACGCCGAATACATTGAAGTGCCGCAAAATGTGGTAGATGCAATTGCAGCATGCAAAGCGCGCGGTAACCGCGTGGTAGCGGTGGGCACTACGTCGGTACGTTCACTGGAATCGGCTGCACAACAGGGCGGCGGCAAGCTGGTGGCTTATAACGGCGATACGCAGATTTTTATCTATCCTGGTTATGAGTTTAAGGTGATTGATGCACTGATCACTAATTTTCACTTGCCGGAATCTACGTTGATTATGCTGGTATCAGCCTTCAGCAGCCGCGAAAATGTAATAAATGCCTACAAAACGGCGGTTGCAGAACAATACCGGTTTTACTCCTACGGCGATGCGATGTTTATTCGTTAACGTTGCAAAAGCTGGCTGAGTCCGGAGGCCTGAATAGGTTTAGCTCGCCGCCAGCAGAGCGGGGGCCGGGTGTTCTTATGCAGCAGCGGCAGGGATGCCGCGGAGGCTGAGACAGCACAGGGATGTGCTGTTGAAGGCGGCGAAATAAGAATTTCCCGGCACCTGCAGTTGCACAACAACACCCTGCCATAGCCTTGATAGTCAGCTGAGGCACCATCCGCTTTGTTCAGCTTAGCTTCTGTCACTTAAGCTGCTATAATCGGCGGCGCAAAAAAGCCGGACTGTTTCTCCGGCGTATGAGGATAGTAATGAAATTTGAATTAGATACTACAGATGGCAAGGCCCGCCGCGGCCGGCTGATTTTTGAGCGTGGCGTGGTAGAAACGCCGGCTTTTATGCCGGTTGGCACCTACGGCACGGTAAAAGGCATGACACCGGAAGAGCTGGACGCTACCGGGGCACAAATTTGCCTTGGTAACACTTTTCACTTAATGCTGCGCCCGGGCACTGAGATCATCAAAAAGCACGGTGACCTGCACGACTTTATGCACTGGCACAAGCCTATTTTGACCGACTCCGGCGGTTTCCAGGTATTCAGCCTGGGCGAGTTGCGTAAAATTACTGAAGAAGGTGTTAAATTTCGCTCACCATTAAACGGCGAGCGCATTATGTTAACGCCGGAACGCTCAATGGAAGTGCAGCGCGATTTAGGCTCGGATATCGTAATGATTTTCGACGAATGCACGCCGTACCCTGCCACCGAGCAGGAAGCGAAAAAGTCTATGGAAATGTCATTGCGCTGGGCTAAACGCAGCAAAGAAGCGCATGGCGATAACCCGGCGGCATTGTTTGGTATTATTCAGGGCGGTATGTACCCGAACCTGCGCGATGTGTCGCTGAATGGTTTGGAAGATATTGGCTTTGATGGTTATGCCATTGGTGGTTTGTCGGTCGGTGAGCCTAAAGCCGATATGATCCGCATTTTAAACCACACTACCGGCCAAATGCCGGCGCATAAGCCGCGTTATTTAATGGGCGTGGGCAAGCCGGAAGATATCGTTGAGGCCGTGCGTCGTGGCATTGATATGTTCGATTGTGTTATGCCGACCCGTAATGCGCGTAATGGTCATTTGTTTGTCAGCACAGGTGTGGTAAAAATCCGCAACGCCAAATACAAAGATGATATTGGCCCGTTAGACGCAGAATGCGACTGTTACACTTGTAAAAATTATTCCCGTGCATATCTACACCATTTGGACCGTTGTAATGAAATTCAGGGTGCCAGATTAAATACCATGCACAATTTGCATCACTATCAGAAATTGATGCAAGGATTGCGCGCGGCTATTGCCGCTGGTAACCTGGAGCAGTTTGTCGAACAATTTTATGCAAAACGTGGCCTGCCGGTTCCGGCATTGCACGCGGTTGATACCAATACAGAACAACATTAATCACAATTAAGGGGACACAAATGAGTTTATTAATCAGCAACGCCTATGCCGACGTAGCCAGCCAGCCAGCCCAAGGCGGCGGTTGGGATCTTATTATTATGTTGGTGGCGTTTGGTTTGATCTTCTACTTCCTGATCTACCGTCCGCAAGCCAAGCGCGTTAAAGATCACCGTAATCTGATGTCTGCACTGGGTAAAGGCGATGAAGTATTAACTCAGGGTGGCCTGGTTGGCCGCATCAGCAAAATTGCTGAAGATAAAGATTTCGTGGTTATTGCCCTGAATGACAGCACTGAAGTGACAGTGCAAAAAGCGGCGATCAGCGCTGTACTGCCAAAAGGCACGCTGAAATCTCTGTAAGGCAGAAGAAAGGATAAACAGGTGTTAAATCAAAACCCCGTTTGGCGCTACTTTTTGGTGCTCGGCATGTTATTGCTGGCTCTGGTGTATGCCTTGCCAAATTTATACCCGGAAGACCCGGCGCTGAATATCAGCGCCACCCGTGGCGGTACTGTAGCGGAGCAAACCCGTGAGCAGCTGGAGCAAAGCTTCAGTGCAGCCGGTATAGCGGCAAAATCGGTGGTGTTAGAGAACGGCCAGTTGCTGGCACGCTTTAACAGCACTGAAGATCAGCTGCAGGCGCGCGAAATTGCCAGCCAGCAATTGGGTGCTAACTACATTACGGCGCTTAATCTGGCACCGGCAACGCCGGATTGGCTGGCGGCAATCGGTGCTTCACCGATGAAGCTCGGCCTGGACTTACGTGGTGGTGTGCACTTTTTGATGGCCGTCGATATGAAAGCGGCGCTGGATAAAAACCTGAACGATATGGTGCAAACCTTTCGGGCAGACTTGCGTGAGGATAAAATCCGTTACCGCAGTATTCAGGCAGACACGGCCAGCGGCCAGGTGCAGGTATTGCTGCGCTCGGCAGAAGATGTGGTTGCAACCGAGGCCGCGTTAAAAAAGCGTGACCGTGAGCTGGTATTCAGCCCCGGCAGCGATGACTTAACGTTGCTGGTCAGCATCAGTGAAATTCGCTTAAAAGAAATTCGTGAATACGCACTGGAGCAAAACATCACTATTATCCGTAACCGGGTCAATGAAATTGGTGTTGCTGAACCATTAGTGCAACGTCAGGGCGCAGACCGCATTGTAGTGCAACTGCCTGGTGTACAAGACACCGCTACCGCGAAAGAAATCCTTGGTGCTACCGCATCACTGGAGTTTCGTCTGGTAGATGAAGAGGGCGATTTAGCCGCAGCCTTAGAAGGCCGTGTACCGTTAAATGCAGAGCTGTATTACACCCGCGATGGCCGTCCGGTATTGCTGGAAAAACGCATTATGCTAACCGGAGAACACATTACCGGCGCTAATTCAGCGTTTGATGAATACAGCCGGCCGCAGGTTAGTATTAAGCTGGATGCCAAAGGCGGCAATATGTTATCTGCGGCTACGCGCGATGCCATTGGCCGGCGTATGGCGTCGGTGTTTATTGAATATAAACCCGGCACCGAGCTTGGTCCGGATGGTAACCCTGTGCTGATTAAACAGCAGGAAGTGATAAATGACGCCACCATCCAGGCACGTTTAGGCCGTGATTTCCGCATTACCGGTATCGACTCACCGGGTGAAGCGCAAAACCTGGCCACCTTGCTGCGTGCCGGTGCCTTAATTGCACCTATTCAGATTATTGAAGAGCGCACCATAGGCCCAAGCCTGGGTAAAGAGAACATCGAGCTTGGTACCACGGCTATCTTCTGGGGTATGATTTGTGTGCTGGTCTTTATGGTGATTTACTACAAAGCCTTTGGCTTGGTGGCTAACCTGGCGCTGGTAGCCAACCTGGTGTTAATTGTTGGCGTCATGTCGATGATCCCGGGCGCAACCCTTACCTTACCCGGTATGGCCGGTATCGTATTAACTGTTGGTATGGCGGTTGATGCTAACGTGCTGATATTTGAGCGCATCCGCGAGGAATTAGCCGACGGGCGTTCTGTGCAGCAAGCGATCCACCATGGCTACGACCGTGCCTTTGCTACTATTGCCGACTCTAATATTACTACCTTATTAGTGGCGTTAATTCTGTTCGGTATCGGTACCGGGCCGGTAAAAGGCTTTGCAGTAACCCTGGCCATTGGTATTTTAACGTCAATATTCACCGCCGTTGTCGGTACCCGTTTATTGGTTAATTTGTTCTGGGGTGGCCGCCGCGTGCAGTCGCTGCCAATATAAGGGGCATGCAATGAGAATATTTTCCTTTAGCCAGCCGCTGAATTTTATGCGGTTAAAATGGCCGGCTATAGTGCTGTCTACTTTGTTGATCTTAGGCTCGTTGTTTTCCTTTGCGACTAAAGGCATCAACTGGGGCCTGGATTTTACCGGTGGTACCGTAATCGAAGTGGGCTTTGCCCAGCCTGCGAATTTACCGGCCGTAAGGCAAACCCTGACAGACGCCGGTTATGGCGATGCCGTAGTGCAGTTGTTTGGCACCAGCCGTGATGTGTTAATCCGCATTCCGCTGCGCACCGATGTTGACCAGTCAGCATTGGGCGACAGTGTTATAAAGGCACTTAACGCGGCAGAAACTGAGCCGGTTACCATGCGCCGTATCGAGTTTGTTGGTCCAAGCGTAGGTGAAGAGTTAAAAGAAGATGGCGGCCTGGCGATGCTGGTGGCGCTGATCGGTATTTTGCTTTACGTTACCATGCGCTTTGAATGGCGTTTATCGGTGGGCGCTGTAATGGCCTTGTTCCACGACGTGACGCTAACCATGGGCTTGTTTTCGGTGTTGCAGTTAGAGTTTGATTTAACTGTGCTGGCGGCGATATTAGCGCTGATAGGTTATTCGATTAACGACACCATAGTGGTATTCGACCGTATTCGTGAAAGTTTTCGCAAACTGCGTGATACCAGCGTGGATGACACTATTAACGACGCCATTACCTCAACCCTGAACCGCACCGTAATCACCTCGTTAACTACAGTGTTAGTGTTGGTGGTGTTGTTTTATATGGGCGGGGCGTTAATTCATGGTTTTGCTACGGCGTTATTGTTTGGTATTGCCATTGGTACTTACTCTTCTATCTATGTCGCCAGTGCGATAGCAGAAATTCTCGGCATCAGCCGCGAAGATATGCTGCCGCCACCGCCGGTAGAAAAAGAAGGTGAAAATACCGACGCCTTGCTGTAAATCAGTAGCTAAAGATGCTAAAAATGCCGGTCACTGACCGGCATTTTTGTTTTTTGCGCCGCCATATTAGGGAGCAACAGTATGAGCAAACAACACGCACCGGGTTTTATTGCCCTGGTAGAACAAGCCAAAGCGCAGATTAACGAAATTGGCATCACTGAGTTGCTGCAGCACAACCAGCCTTATGTGTTGCTGGACATCCGCGAGGACCATGAATGGGCCGCCGGCCATTTGCCTGAGGCGATGCATTTGGGCAAAGGTATTATCGAACGTGATATTGAGCAAACGGTAGCTGATAAAAAGCAAAAGCTGGTGTTGTACTGCGGCGGCGGTTACCGCTCAGCGTTATCGGCGCAAACGCTGCAGCAGATGGGCTATCAAAATGTGTTTAGTTTAGCCGGTGGTTATCGGGAGTGGTGTGAACGTAAGCTACCGGTAGAAGTACCGGCCGGTAAATGAGGATGTTATCAATGTGGTTAAAAACAGGGCTTTACGCCGCGGCGCTATGGTTTACCTTAGGTGTGCAGGCACAAACCTCGGTATGGCAGGTTAGCAAAGCTGAGCAAACATTATATATCGCCGGTACAGTGCATTTGTTACCGCCACAGCAGTTTCCATTGCCGGCGGAATTTGCCACGGCTTACCGGCAAGCCGATACGCTGGTTTTTGAAACCGATGTGCGCGAGTTGGAAACGCCGCAGGGCATGCAACTGCTGATGCAGCAGGCGATGTACAAAGATGGCCGTAAGCTCAATGGCGTATTATCGGCAGCAACCTATAAGCAGTTACAGCAATATGCCAATACCCAGGGCGTCGATTTGGCGCCGTTGAACGGCTTTAAGCCGGATTTTGTGTTGTTAACCTTAATGCAGGTTGCGTTGCAAAAGGCCGGCATGGCCGGTGAGGGCGTCGATATGTATTTCCTCAAACAAGCGCTGGCTGATAATAAGCCATTGCTGTTTCTGGAAACGGTAGAACAGCAGCTGGGTATGCTGCTGAACATATCCGCCAACAATGAAGATGCCTTCGTGCAGCAAAATTTGGCGCAGTTGTCGGAGTTAGAAACAGAGTTAAATAAAATTATTGCCGCCTGGCGCAGTGGTGATACCGGCGCTATGGCAGAGTTGGCGATGGCCTTTACCGATACGCCGGAAGGTAAGCAGTTTTACGAGGCGTTACTGGTGCAGCGCAATAAAAACTGGCTGCCACAAATACAGCAAATGCTGGCCACGCCGGAAGTAGAGCTGGTATTAGTCGGGGCTTTGCATCTGGCGGGTGAGAGTAATGTACTGCAATTGCTGCGGGAGCAAGGCTATAACATCACGCAGTTATAGCTTTGCTTATAGCCCGGAACCCCGATGCGCAGCCGGCGGGGGCCACCGTCAGGTTACAACACCCGCTGTGCTCGCCACAGCAACTCACAAGCCATCCCTGGCTTGTTCAGACACTCTGTGGCTGCGCATCGGGGTTCTAACCTGTGCTGTCGCGGTGTTACACCGGACTTAGCGTGACAGGGTTTCGGTCAGGTGCGGACGAATACCTTTAAGCATGCCGGCCAGCACTTTCGGGCTGGCGGCAACAATGTTGCCACTGCGCAGTTGGTTATTACCACCAACAAAATCACACACCAGGCCACCGGCCTCGCGCACGATTAGCTCGCCTGCGGCGATATCCCACGGCTTTAAACCAATTTCAAAGAAACCATCAAAGCGGCCGGCAGCCACATAGGCTAAATCCAGCGCGGCAGAACCGGTGCGGCGGATGTCCGCGGCGTCGGTCAGTAAAGACGCTAACATCGCGCTGTGTGCCGGTAAGTGAGTTTTGTTTTTAAACGGGAAACCGGTAGCTAAAATAGTGCCCTGC
Organism: Rheinheimera lutimaris; assembly: GCF_013283795.1. Classification (GTDB taxonomy): domain Bacteria; phylum Pseudomonadota; class Gammaproteobacteria; order Enterobacterales; family Alteromonadaceae; genus Alishewanella; species Alishewanella lutimaris. The sequence continues at coordinate 11,648 of NZ_JABSOD010000011.1, read as the reverse complement.
ATATCAGGCAGGTTGGTGACACGAATACGGGTACCGTTTAACTGGGCACCACGGCCACGGGATGCGGTAAACAGCTCGCCGCGCAGTGGATCAAAGATCACTGCCTGGTCTAACTTACCCTGATGTTTTAACGCGATAGACACCGCAAAGTGCGGAATGCCTTTAATAAAGTTGGTGGTACCGTCCAGTGGGTCAATGATCCATTGAAACTCACTGTCGTTATTACCGTAATCACCATGCTCTTCGCCGACGATACCGTGGGTCGGGAACGATTTTTGTAACACCTGAACAATAGCTTGTTCGGCTTCTCTGTCGACATTGGTGACAAAGTCGTTAGTGCCTTTTTGTACTTTCTGTACCATATCTAACTGGCCACAGGCACGAGCGATCACGTTACCGGCGCTGCGGGCAGCGCGAACCGCGATGTTTAACATCGGATGCATAGCAATTACCTTATTTTGAAAAGAGCTGTGTAAATTTCGGTCAAAAGAGCGGCGCACATTGTAACGGCTGGCACGCAAAAGTAAAGGTAAAACCACTGCCGCCAGGTAATTTCAGCTGTTTATGTTTGCTTACAATGCCGTATTCAGCTGGTGTAAGTTTTAGTATAAACTCAGGTTAATTATTCAGATATGATTCAGCCCGGCGCGCCTACATTGAATGAGCGCTTAAGTGTCGTGAGATCAGCACAGAGGATACCCAAGATGAAAACCCTGTTAATCAGCTCAGTGGCCGTTGTCAGCTTAGTATTAGGCGGTTGCGGCGCGGTGCACACTGCCGTAGCCAAACGTAATTTAGACGTACAAACCAAAATGAGCAGCTCTATTTTTCTTGACCCGGTAGAGCCGGAGCAGCGCACGGTGTTTGTTGATATCCGCAATACCTCCGATAAACCGGAATTTGATTTAAAACCTCAGGTTATTCAAAGCCTGCAGGCGCGCGGCTACCAGGTTATTGATAGTCCGTCACGGGCAAACTATTGGCTGCAGGCCAATGTATTACAGGTTGGCCGCAGTAATGCGCGTGCTACCAACGGTGCGCTGGCGGCAGGCCCGGGCATTGCAGGTGGTGCGGTATCAGGTTATGCCATTCACCGTGCTACCGGCGGCAGCTCGGGTGGTGGTGGCGCAATTGGTGCCGTAGTTGGTGGTGCTGTAGTGGGAACCGTGGTTGATGCGATGGTAGAAGATGTGTACTACAGCGTGATTACCGATATTCAGATTATGGAACGCTTTGATGGCACCGTGCGCGAAAGCTCAGAGCATCAGCTGATCCAGGGCGACAGTGGCAGCACTACTTCCAGTTATCAGCGCCAGAGTGATATGCGCAAATATCAAACCCGCGTAGTCAGCTTTGCCAATCAGGCTAACTTAAAGTGGCCGGAAGCCGAGCCGGAGCTGACCCAAGGCATGGTGCGGGCGCTGGCCGGTTTATTCTAAATGCGTATAGCTTTCCTGCTGCTGGCGGTATGGCTGCTGTCGGCTTGTACTGCAGTACATACCTCGGTGGCAAAGCGCAACCTGGATGTACAAACGCGCATGAGCCAAACAGTGTATCTGGATCCGGTGGAGCCGGAGCAGCGCACCATTTTTCTCGATATTCGCCAAACTGCAGCAGAGTACCAATTACCGCTGGGCGACGATGTGCGCAACTTTATGCTGACTCGTGGTTATCAGCTGGTAGATTCGCCTATTAACGCGCAGTACTGGTTACAGGTGAATGTGCGTACGGTATTAAAAGAACGGCCGGATAAAGTGCTGGCCGACGAGTACGGCATGACCGCAGACGAAGTACAGCAGTTGCTGGATCCGGGTATGGCACCACCGCCACCAGCGGAAACACCGCAGCAGCGTAATGACCGCTATAACCGCAATGCCGCGGTATTTGTGGATACCTCTGTCGGCACCAATATCGACGGCAAAGACATTGCCCGCGCTTTAGTGGTGTTGGCTGCCTTTGCCGGCGCCGAGTACATCGGTAACCAGTTGGTGCAGGACAAATACTACACCATGCTGACCGATATTCAGATTGCCGAGCGCATCGCACCGGACTCCGCGCAAAAAGTGCAGGAATACAGCGAGCATCAGCTACGCCAGGGCGACAGTGGTGCTTTTGAGCAGTTATGGCAACGTGATACTGATATGCGTAAGTATCAGGTAAAAGTGGTCAGCTTCGCTAATAAGGCTAACCTTAGCTGGCAAGATGCCGAGCAACCACTGCACCAGGGGCTGCTGCGCTCCTTGGCCGGCATTTTTTAGCCTGCACAGTTCAATACTACCAATACTGCTCTACGGTAATATTGCCGGGCTCGCGGCGCAGGTTTTTCTTTAAGCCCATACTTTCCAGCATCGCTTTGGTATCTTTAATCATTTCGGGGTTGCCGCATAGCATGACCTGCGAGCGGTTGGTAAGTGGTTGCTTACATATTGCTTGCAGCTCGCCGCTTTGTATCAGCTGCGGCAGGCGTTGCTGCGGTACGCCGGTCATCGGCTCACGGGTTACTATGGGTTGGTAGTGCAGTTGGCCCGGGTATTGATGCTGATACTGCTGAATAAGCTCGCGGTAGGCCAAATCGGCGATAGTGCGCACACTGTGCACCAATACGATATGTTTAAAACGCTGCCACAGGTTATGCGTGCCCAGCATAGATAAATAGGGCCCGATACCGGTGCCGCTGGAGATCAGCCACAGGTTGTCGCCGTCGGGTACTTCATCCAGTACAAAAAAGCCGGAAGCCGGCTGGCTTATTTCCAGCGTATCGCCCATTTTCAGCTGTTGCAGCAGCGGTGACAGTTTGCCGCCGGCCACAGTACTGACTAAAAATTCCTGCTCGCTACTTCCCGGGCTGTTCACCAGCGAATAGGCACGCTGCACACGGCCGTCCGGCGTATTCAGCCCCAGCCGGACAAATTGCCCGGCGGTAAATTCAAAGGCGGGTGTTTGCAGTTTAATGCTGAACAAATTGGCATGCCAATGCAGGTTGTCGGTTACTGTACCGCTAAGCCATTGCGCCATAATTGGTTTCCTTAAATCTGCTCTGGCTCAAGCCTGGCAAAGTTGCCGCGATATTCAAGCCGTATTGTTGCAGTTGTTAAAAGTAAAAGGGGCTAAACTAATGCCCGACAGCATGTTATGTTGTGCAACAAACCAACAATTACAAGTAGCTATGAGCGACACTTTCTTCTTTGCTGACTGGCAGGTAGACCCTGCCGCCAACAGCCTGCGCCGCGGCAAGCAGCTTATTCAGCTCGAGCCCAAAGCCATGGATGTACTGCTGTTGCTGTGCCGTCACGCCGGCGAGGTGCTTAGCAGCGATGATATTGTGCGTGAATGCTGGCCGGATACCGACACCGGTGATAACCCGCTGCATAAAACCATCACCCAGCTGCGCAAGGCGCTGGGCGATAACGCTACTAATCCGGTTTATATTGAAACCATCCGTAAGCGCGGTTACCGCACCCTGGCTGAAGTGCGCTTTCCGCTGGGACAACAGCAAAGTGTGCAGGCGCAAAGCTGGCAGCAGGGCTCGCCGTTTCCGGGCTTACAGGCTTACGATGCGCGCTATGCCAGCGTATTTTTTGGCCGCGGTATCCAAATAAACACCTTACTTAGCCGCATCGCGCAACAAATTAAATATGGCCGCGATTGTTGTTTGTTGCTTGGCCCCAGCGGCAGCGGTAAATCTTCATTAATAAATGCCGGTGTTATGCCTAACCTGATGCAGCAGGGCGGCTATAACGGTGTTGAGGTGTTGTCATTCAGCAGTCTGGACTTGGCCGATGTGGCCGCCGGACAATTGCTCACCGATTTAGCCGGCAGCATGCTGGATTGGGAACTTAATGAACAGCCGGTATTTGCCGGCGACAGCGCGCAAAGCCTGGCGGCACTGTTGGCAACAGATCCACAACAGGTGATGCAGCGTTGCCTGCAGCAATTGCCGAAAAACGCGCAGACCAAGCAGCGTTTTGCCTTGTTTGTCGATCGCTTAGAGGTGCTGTTGTCGTCGCCGTTGTTCAGTGCACAGCAACGCACAGACTTTGTTGCGCTGTTGGAGCAACTGGCCACCAGCGGCGCGGTATTGGTGTTAAGCGCATGCCGCAACGAGTTTTATCCACTGCTGGTCGATTACCCCAGCCTGATCGCCGGTAAAGCCAAAGGCGCGCACTTTGATTTGGCCGCGCCGGGCCGCGCCGATTTGCTGCAAATGATCCGCCTGCCGGCGCTGGCTGCCGGGCTGAGTTTTGATACCGACCCCGCTACCGCCATGGGACTGGATGAAATGCTCTGCACTGAAGCGGCCAGTAACCCCGATGCCTTGCCGATGTTGCAATACACGCTGCAGCAGTTGTATTTACAGCGCAGCGCCGATAACAAGCTGCTGTTGCCGGTGTATAAAGCGCTGGGCGGTATAGAGGGCGCTATAGGTAAAAATGCTGAGCAGGCTATTAAAGGCTTAAGCAAAGTCGAGCAAGACAGCCTGCCGCGGGTGTTATCAATGCTGGTAACCCTGCGCGAGGACGAAAAAAGCATTACCAGCCGCAGCGGCCGCGTGCAACAGCTGCAAACTGACGCTGAGCGCACTCTGGTGCAAACCATGGTAGAGCAACGCTTGTTTGTGTCGCACCTGCAAAATGGCGAGCCGTGCTTTAGTATCGCGCACGAAGCATTACTTCGGCGCTGGCCGCGCGCCACCGCCTGGATTAGCGAACACCATGACAGCTTAAGCGTAAAAAGCCGGTTGCAGCATTTAACCCAGCGCTGGCTGGCCGAGCAACAAAACAGCGCCTATTTACTGGCCGACGGCAAACCGCTGCAGGAGGCGCAAACCCTGCTGGCGAACAGCTTGTTTTCGCTGGAAGCCGACGAGCGGCGTTTTATTCAGGTTTCTGCCAATAAAGCCGGGCTTAAGCGCTGGACGCGGCGCGGTACCATTGCCTTGTTGTGTCTGCTTACCTTTACCGCTGTCAGCATGAGTTTCAGAAGTTTTAACGCAGAACAGCAAGCACAGCAAAAACGGCTGGCAGCAGAAAACCTGCTCGGTTTTATGGTCGGTGAATTTGCCGACAAATTGCGCAGCATCGGCCGGATGGATTTACTCGACGGTATCAGCAATAAAGCGCTGGAGTACTTTAGTGATTTCTCTTCCGCCAATGACCACTTAAGTGCAGAAGCGCGGTTAAAACACGGCCAAACCTTAGAAGCCATGGGCGAAGTGGCCTATTCACGCGGCAAAATGGATGAAGCCACCGCCGCCTTGCAAGCTGCCAGAACCAAGCTGTTATCGGTATTAGCCGAACAGCCGGATAATCTGGAATTATTAAAAACCCTCGGCGCTAACGCCTTTTGGCTCGGGCAAATACAATACGACGCCAGCAACTGGCAGGCGGTGCAGCCTGAATTTGAACTGTATTATCACTACAGCGAGCGCATGTATCAGCTGGCGCCGGACGATTTAGACGCCATTATGGAGCTATCCTACGCGACTAATTCATTAGGCTCGCTGGCGATGGAACTGCAGCAGTTTGATGTTGCAAGAAAGAATTTTGAAGAGTCGTTGCGGCTTAAATTGTTAGCGGCAAATCAACAGTCGGATAATGGGCAGCTAATCGCGGACATTGCTGATACCCGCTCTTGGTTGGCCAGTGCAGCTTTAGCTGAAGGGAATGTGCATTTAGCAATTAAAATTCATCAGGAATTGCTGGCTGAGTTGGTAAATATTAAAACAAAGCCGGAACCTTATTTGCTCGATATTTTGTCGAATAGCTACCAAAAACTTGCTGAGCTACTGATTCATCAAGGAAAAACAGTAAAAGCCCAAACTGTGTTTGCACAAGCAGACCGTGCTTTATCTCAAGCAATTGAGCAAGACCCTGAAAACAGCAGGTGGCTGAGAAATAAACATTTTCTTGATTACCAAAAGTTTAATATCAACCCTGGTTCAAGTGCCGCGCAGATTGAGCATAACCTTACTTTATTAACTGAGACATTAAATGCTCAAAAAAAGGTGCTTTCAAACACCAATATTAAAGATATAAAGGCAAGGCTTTGGCTCTCGACCGCAAAGCAACTCCAGGATATCGGTCAATTTGGGCTCAGTAAGAAATACGTCGATTTAGCTAGCGCTGCTTTCACTGGACTTACTGAACAGTACACACAAAACCATAATTACAGTGCCGCTTTAGCAGATAGTCAACTACTGCAAGCTAAAGCTTTGACGGCTGCCACCAAGCTCGATGCAGCGATAATTGTTTGTAATAAAGTCAAAGACCGTTTATCTGTAATCACAAGAAAAGATAAAGACCCGCGTTACAGCATTACTTATGCCAAGGCGCTGGATTGTCTGGGTGAGCTGGAAAGCTACCCTGAACTTATGACTATGCTGCAGCAAAACGGCATAGTAAATATTCGTTTTTAACCCCCAACCATAAGGAAATACGTTATGCCTTTAACTCAAGCTGCCAGCTTAATTCAGGTTATTATCAATCTGGAAAATGGTGAACCGGTATTTAGTTACCAAACTACCGGTGGCCAACCGTTACCCAACGGGGATGTTACCGTAACAGAAGCCGGTACTATTACTTATCAACTGGTGGACAATACCGGTAAAGGCCTGCGTTTTATTGGCGTCGGTTTTGTAACACCGTTTGACGGCATTATCGATGCTATTACCGTCAGTAGCGATGGCCAATTAGTGCAAATGCTGGATATGGACCGTAGCGCCGGTACCACCAAATTCCAGTTTGTGCTGACCAATACCACGAATACTTTGATGGTATTAAGCCCGGACCCGCAAGTTAAAAATGATCCAAAGTAATTTGAGGTTTATGGTTTGAAGTAATTCTGCTAATAAATAAAGCCCCGCAAGGGGCTTTTTAGTCTTTTAAAATCAAGTGATTAAATCAGAAGGTTGTCGGAAGGTTGTCGCAATTAGTAAAAGCTAAAGTTGGCAGCAGTTAAGCCACTTGAGCGAGATAACCTGATGAGCACATCACAACGCAAAACCAACCTGCAACCGTTGGCATTAAATGACGACAGCCTGTGGGCAGAGGATGGCGATATATCAGCCGGCATCGACCTCGGTGGTTTTATCCAGTATCTGGCTGAAGCGGTGCTGATTGTCAGCCCGGATGGTGTAATTGAATGCGCTAACGCCAAAGCGGCTTTATTGCTGAACTGCGTTGGCCAGCCGCTGATTGGCCGTAAGTGGCCGGAGTTTTTAGTTAAGCGTTGCCAACAGCAGTACGACGGCTTAGTAAAAATGGTAGCCAAACGTATTTTATCGCTGCAGGCCGGGCCGACGGAAATGGCGCTGCGCTGCGCCGACAACGCGATAAAGGATATTGAGCTGTCGGTATCGTTTTTACCGGACCCGGAACCGCGGTTGGTGCTGGTAATGCGTGATTTAACGTACTATAAAGCTGAATGTGAGCAACTGCGCCTGCAGGCCTCTACCGATGCGTTAACCGGGCTTGCGAACCGGCGCGGTTTTGACGAGCAGCTGCAACAACAATGGCAGCAATGCACCGATGCCCGCCGGCCGCTTAGCGTGGTGATTATCGATATCGACTTTTTTAAACAGTTTAACGACCGGTACGGCCATATTCAGGGTGATGCTTGTTTGCGCAAAGTAGCCGGTGCGATAGTGCAGGCAATGCCGGTCGATGCCAAGATGGCCGCTCGCTACGGCGGCGAAGAATTTGCGCTTATTCTGCCGAACCACAATGAAATTAAAGCGCTGCAGGTAGCACGCGACGTGCAGCAGGCGGTGCGGCAGTTACAGTTTACCGACGCCGGGTTACCTGCTTCACTTAGTGTCTCGGTAAGCCAGGGCGTGGCGACAGAAATTAACGGCCAGTACCGCACCAGTATGGCGCTGTTATGCGCGGCCGATACCGCGCTGTACCGCGCCAAGTCTGACGGCCGCGATTGCATTAATACCAGCAGCTGAGTGCCTGCGTATTGCATCGGGCCGTGTCAACTGCCGGGTAAACATCTGTAACAGAGTTGGCGGGCAGCTGGTTTTAGTTTGCCAGTAATGACGCCAGCATTTTTAAGCTCAGTAACAGCAGTAAAATGCCAAACAACCGCTTTAACGTCGCAACCGGCAGCTTATGCGCCAGCCTGGCACCAAGCGGTGCACAAATAAAACTGGCCACCGACATCAACACCACTGCCGGCAGATATACCAGGCCGACAATAAACGGCAGGTCGGCGCTGCTTTGGCTATTTAGCAGATAACCGGCGGTACCGGCAACTGAAATAGGTAAGCCGACTGCAGCAGAGGTGCCAATGGCTTTTTTAATGTCGATACTGCGCCAGCTAAGATAAGGCACGGTAAGTGAGCCGCCGCCGATAGACACCAGTGCCGAGATAGCGCCAATACCGGCACCCGCTGCAGCCAGTTCAGCTTTGCCGGCCTGCTTGCCGCCGGCGGTAGGGGTTTTGCCCCGTAGCATGGTAAAGGCAACATAACCCATAAACAGGGCAAAAAAGCCGGCCAGATACAGCGAGCTGATACGTGCCGCCAGAAAAGTGGCCGCAAAGGTACCCACTATTACACCGGGTGCCATTGCTTTCACAATCGGCCATAACACGCCCGCACGGGCATGATGTGCACGCATGCTCGACAGTGACGTCATTACTATGGTAGCCATAGAGGTACCAAGCGCCAGATGTACCACGGCATCGGCGCTTATGCCCTGCGCCAGGAAAATACCGGTAAGCAGCGGTACCATAATGCCGCCGCCGCCAATGCCCAGCAGGCCAGCCATCACCCCGGCAAAACTACCCAATGCTAAAAAAGCCAGTATCCACTCAATTGCCATCTTTGCTCTCCAACTAAAACTGGCTGCAACATACCCTGTATTAATTAAGCAGGCAAAAAAATCTCAACCGGTGCAGTCTGGCCGCAGCCCCGGAAGCGGCAATTATTATTTGTAGTCATAAATTTGTTTTGTCGTGGCAAAATCAGGCTAACGGCCGGTATTGCAGCAAGGCTGACGGCCGCGACTGTAGCAATGCCGGTAGTTAATTAACAATGCCCGGCTTAGCCGGGCATATGTTACCTCGCCGCAGGCTGCGGGGTGTCAGAGGGTGTTTTTGTAAATCTTGCCGTCCTTGATAATTAACTTCAGGCTTTGTTCCGGTGTGGCCAGCAAATTAATATTGGCCAGTGGATCGCCGTCTACCAGCAGTAAATCGGCCAATGCACCTTGCTCTACCACACCCAGTTTACCTTTGTAAGGGCTGCGCGGGCCGGATAATGCCAGCAGCCGGGCGTTAACATTAGTGGCCATTGTCAGCACTTCAAACGGCGTGTACCAGCGCGTCATTTTAACTAACTGCGCGCCCTGGTTGGCGGTTAGTTTGGCATTAAACAGCGAATCGGTGCCCCAGGCTGTTTTTAATTTATATTTTTTTGCCAGCGCAATGGCGTTTTCTGTGCCCTGTGTCATCAGTAATTGTTTGGCGCGGTTTTCTGAGCCCTCAGGGTGGGGATTGGCAAACTCATCATCTAAAAATGGCTGAATGCTAAGCCAGGTGCCGGTTTTGGCCATCAGCTTTGCTGTGGGCTCGTCAATCATCTGGCCATGGTCTATTACCTTAACCCCGGCTTTAATGGCGGTTTGTATCGCCCGTGGCGTATAGGCATGCACGGTTACATAGGTACCCCAGTTTTCTGCTGCAGCAACTGCGGCTTTAAATTCGGCGTCGGTGTACTGGGTAACATCCAGCGGGTCAAAATTAGACGACACGCCACCACCGGCGGCCAGTTTTATTTGCGAAGCGCCCAACATCAGCTGTTCACGCGCCCGTCTTAATACTTCATCTGCACCGTCGGCAATGGCGGCGCCGCCGGCAATTTCGGAGTAATGCAATTTATCTGATGCAGCCCGTGGCAATTCATGTAACTGGCGCTAATCGCCGTGGCCACTGGTTTGCGAGATCATCGCGCCGGAGGGCCAAATTCGCGGCCCGATAATTAAACCATCGTCTATACCGCGTTTGATACTAAACACCGGCCCGGCCAGATCCCGCACACTGGTAAAGCCGCGCAGCAGCGCGTTTTTAGCTTCGCGTGCCGCCACCAGATTAACGTAACCTTCAGGCCCGTTTAAGGCCACATGCAGCGGTGTTGCTGTCATCATCATATGAAAATGCGCATCAATCAGCCCGGGCATTAAGGTGCGGCCACCGGCATCAATAACAAGGGTGCCGGCTGCTGTGGTAATGGGATCTGCGCTGATTTGCGCAATAAGGTTGCCGCTTAGCAGTACGTTAGAAGGCGCCGACAGTTTATTGTTTTTACCGTCAAAAATGCGCACATCGCGCAGCAGAATATCCTCTGCTGCAGCTTGCTGTGGCACAGCAGCAAACAGGCTGCTGAATAATATAAGCTGTACAATTATTTGGCGTAGTGGCTGCATTTAAGCCCTCCGTGTTTGGCTAAGATAAATTCGTGATGCTGTAGCAGATAACAACAGCGCTGCAGGTTGTCACTTAATGCAGTGTAGACGGCAAAACCGGCAGTGCTGCAGTATGTTTCAAGGTTTTTAATCTGTTGAGCTAACGAGCTTAATGTCATAAATTTGCCTTATCGCCGTGCTATAACTGCGCCGCTATGAATAAATACATCTATTTTTTACGCCATGCTACTGCAGAAGTTATCCGGCCGAATCAGCTGGATATAGATCGCTGCCTGGTAGAAAAAGGCCGGTTGCAGGCGCGTCGTGTGGCGGCTTTTATGCAGCGCCATGCTATTGCGCCCACGGCTGTATTCAGCAGCCCTTATCCAAGGGCGATGCAAACCGCTGCTATAGTGGCCAAAGAAGCCGCGCTTGGCGCGGTGCAGGAATACCCCTGGTTGGCGTTGGGTACCGCCAGCCGGGAGGCAAAAGCACAGTTGCAGCAACTGCTGCCCGACTTACCGCAGCACAGTTTGCTGGTAGGGCACGAGCCGGACTTTTCTGCTTTGATCAGCTTATTGCTGGGTAGCGAAACCGGCTTGCTTAATGTGCGCAAAGCGTCATTAAGTTGTGTTAGCTACTGCAGCGACACTCAGCAGGCGGAATTGCAATGGTCGGTACCGGCGCGCTTTATGTAGTGCCGGAGTCAACGCAGTGAGCCGGCTTGTGTTTATCGCGCCGGCACGGCACAGTAACCCTCAGGCAGTCCTCAGCTTATTCACCTATGTCAGATTTACTATTTGTTTACGGCACCCTGCGGCAGAACGCGAATCACCCGATGCAGCAACTACTGGCACAGCATAGCCGTTTTATTGCCATGGCGCGCTATCAGGCCAGGCTTTATCAGGTAGATTATTATCCCGGTGCAGTAGCATCCAAAAATGCAGCCGATCAGGTGGTAGGGGAGCTGTATCAGCTGACACAGCCGAATCTTTTGTTGCCCGCGCTGGATAACTACGAAGAGTGCGGCCCGGGCTTTGCGCAGCCGCAGGAATACCGGCGTGAACAACAAAACATCATGCTGGAGAATGGCGACAGTATTACTGCCTGGGTGTATGTGTATAACCGAGATACGGCAGGGCTGAGACAAATTCAAAGCGGCGATTTTTTTGCGCAATAACTGCGTCGTTAAAAAAAGGCCGCAAAAGCGTAATGCCGATCAGATAAGAATTTTTCAGATCG
>NZ_JABSOD010000010.1 GCF_013283795.1 Rheinheimera lutimaris | reverse complement strand
ACCTAAAATGGTGTCCGGTTTTATTAGACCACTACAGAGGGAAAATTTGGAATATTCAATTCAGAAATTTCGATCTATCACGATGTAGCGCTGAAGACAGGATTATTAAAACTCGACTCAAATATTTATGCTCGTCACCCTCTTGTGTACTTGATGGAAGCCGCTGATGATTTTTGCTATGCAATCATAGATTTAGAAGACGGGATATCAATGGGAATTCTCTCTTGGAGCGAGGTTTACAAAATAATAGAGCCAGCTTTGGACAAAACGGACATAGAAGAATTTGAGAAAAGCTTCGCTACTTTAAGTAACGGCAGAAAGATGTCAATATTGAGAGGTCTGATAATTCAAAAATTTGTTGATGCAGGTGCAAAAGCATTTATTGATAATCAACATGATTTTTTGAATGGTGATATTTTCAAGTCGAAAAAGGATTTGATTAGCTTGTGCTCTCCTGAAGTTAAAGAGGCTGTTAATGCAGCAAAAGACTTAGCAAAATCAAAGTTGTTTAAACATCCAAGGAAAATTGAACTCGAAATCGGCGCTTACAATACTCTGGCAACGCTACTAGAAAACATTATCGAAGCAATTGTAGAGTATATTGATAATACAGGAGACGATAAAAATATAAGTAGTAAGTCAAAAAGAATACTTGACCTTGTAGGCAGGGATACCTTTTCACCAGAAGTACGAGCTTATATAAAAGCAGAAAATAAAGATAAAAATATTGCTACGTACCATGGAATAATGAGAGGACTCGATTTCATATGTGGTATGACAGACCATTATGCCAATTACCTAGCTCAACAATTCAATGGTATGGGAATATTCAGATAACAAAGGCCGCATTTGCGGCCTTTGTCTTAAACACTCAACGCAGAAAAATTACTTTTTCTTCGCTTTCGGGTTTGGCAGGTCGGTGATTGAGCCTTCGTACATCTCGGCGGCTAAACCGATAGACTCGTTCAGCGTTGGGTGAGCGTGGATGGTTAACGCGATATCTTCTGCGTCGGCACCCATTTCTACTGCTAAGCAGATTTCACCCAGCATTTCACCGGCGTTAATACCAACAATAGCGCCACCCAGAATACGGTGCGTTTCTTTGTCGAAAATCAGCTTGGTGAAGCCTTCAGTACGCGCTGAAGCGATAGCACGGCCTGATGCTGCCCATGGGAAGGTAGCGGTTTCTACTTTTAAGCCCTGCTCTTTGGCTTCTTTCTCGGTAATGCCGGTCCAGGCCATTTCCGGGTCGGTGTAAGCTACTGACGGAATGCAGCGCGGGTCGAAGTAGTGCTTCATGCCAGAGATCACTTCAGCCGCTACGTGGCCTTCGTGTACCGCTTTGTGCGCTAACATCGGCTGGCCGATAACGTCACCGATTGCATAGATATGGCCAACGTTAGTACGCAGTTGCTTATCTACATTGATAAAACCGCGCTCGTCGACGTTAACACCGGCTTTGGCCGCGTCTAACAGGTTGCCGTTTGGCTTACGGCCAACCGCTACCAGGATTTTGTCATAACGTACGGCTTTTTCCGGTGCGTTTTTGCCTTCGAAAGTGACATACAAGCCGTCTTTTTTCGCTTCTACGCCAACAACCTTGGTAGACAACATGATGTTGTAGTTGTCTTTGTTGTACTTGGTGTAGGCTTTAACCAGGTCGGCGTCGGCCGCTGGTACTAACTGATCAGCAAATTCTACTACCGATACTTTAGAACCCAGCGCACGGTATACAGTGCCCATTTCCAGGCCGATAATACCGCCACCCAATACCAGCATTTCGCCAGGAATGTCTTTTAATTCCAGTGCGCCGGTTGAGTCGATAATACGGTCGTCATCTTTTGGAATAAACGGCAGTGATACCGGCTCTGAACCTGCGGCGATAATAGCGTGTTCAAAAGTAATTTTAGTGTCGCCAACCTGTAAGGTGTTAGCGCCGGTAAATTTACCGTAGCCGGTAACGACCTTCACTTTGCGCATTTTTGACATACCGGCCAGGCCGTTAGTCAGCTGGCCGACTACTTTGTCTTTCCAGCTACGGATTTTATCTAAATCAATTTTCGGCTCACCAAAGGTAACACCGTGGGACGCCATATCGCGGGCATCGTCAATTACCTTAGCAACGTGTAATAAGGCTTTAGACGGAATACAACCTACGTTTAAACACACGCCACCCAGGGTGCTGCGCGCTTCAACCAGGGTAACTTCCAAACCTAAGTCTGCGGCACGAAATGCGGCAGAATAACCACCAGGGCCTGCGCCCACGACTACTACCTGAGTTTTGATATCGTTGCTCATCGTATTACCTTTCTTTATCAGTTCAGTGTACTGACAACAGCATGTAGGGCACGGCTGTCAGGCGAAAAAAGTGGCAGAATTTTAACATCCTGCCTGAGCGATGTCCCGTAACTTTTCAGCACGGGACACAAAATTCGCTCCTGGTTACACAGTTACATAATGATCTGACGAATATCCGCCAGATAGCTGGCCAGCGTTGCGGTAAAGCGGGCCGCCAGGGCGCCGTCGATAACGCGGTGATCGTAAGACATACTTAGCGGTAACATTAACTTAGGCTCAAACTCTTTACCGTTCCATTTCGGTTTAATGTCTGATTTCGACACCCCTAATATGGCGACTTCAGGCGCATTTACAATAGGCGTAAACGCCGTGCCGCCAATGCCACCCAGGCTTGATATGGTAAAGCAGCCGCCCTGCATATCGGCAGAGGTTAACTTGCCCTCACGCGCTTTTACCGAGATTTCCTGTAGCTCGCGCGACAGCTCGATAATGCCTTTTTTGTTTACGTCTTTTACTACCGGTACCACTAAGCCATTTGGCGTGTCTACCGCGATACCTAAGTGCACGTATTTTTTCAGGATCAGGCTTTGGCCATCTTCTGACAACGAGCTGCAGAAAGTCGGGAACTCTTCCAGTGCTTTAGCGACCGCTTTCATAATAAACACCAGCGGCGTGTACTTAACACCCAGCTTTTTCTTCTCGGCCAGAGCATTTTGCTCTTTGCGGAAGTCTTCCAGCCCGGTGATATCGGCTTCATCAAACTGGGTAACATGCGGAATACGCACCCAGTTACGGTGTAAATTATTGCCGGATAACTTCTGAATACGTGACAGCGGCTTGGCTTCTACTTCACCGAACTTGGCAAAGTCGACTTTTGGCCAGGCGATTAAGTCAAAGCCCATGCTGTTGCCTGAGCCAGAACCTGAAGACGCCGCACCGCTTTCAGCTTGTTTTACCAGCTGCTTAACGTAGTTTTGCACGTCTTCTTTAACTACGCGGCCTTTGCGGCCTGTGCCGTTAACTTTAGCCAGGTTAATGCCAAACTCGCGCGCTAAGCGGCGGATAACCGGTGACGCATGCGCATAGGCACTGTTTTCCACAAAGCCATCGTTAGAGGCAGCAGGTGCAGCCTCAGTTTTGGCTGGCGCAGCTTCAGTTTTCGTTTCGGCTTTCGTTTCGGCTTTGCTTTCAGCTTTTGGCGCTTCAGCTTCTGCCGGTGCAGCACCGGCCGAACCTGTGGTTTCAAACAGCATAATCAGGCTGCCGGTAGATACCTTATCACCGACGCTGATTTTTATCTCTTTTACTTTACCAGCGAACGGTGCCGGCACTTCCATGCTGGCTTTGTCGCCTTCTACGCTCAGCAACGACTGCTCTTCGCTTACCGTGTCGCCTACTTTGACCATAATTTCGGTAACTTCAACCGCATCGCCGCCAATATCCGGTACTTTTACTTCTTGTACGCTGGTGGTTTTGCTTTCCGCTTTAGCTTCGGTTTTAGTTTCAGCTTTTGGCTCTGCTTTAGCTTCTTGCTTCGCCGGGGCTGCACCTTCACCTTCAAAGGTCATAATCAGGCTGCCGGTTTTTACCTTGTCGCCTACTTTTACGTTAATGCTTTTTACCACACCCGCTTCTGCAGCCGGTACTTCCATAGAGGCCTTATCGCCTTCTACGCTAAGCAGTGACTGATCAGCGGCTACTTTGTCGCCAACCTTTACCAGAACTTCGGTGACTTCAACTTCATCAGCACCAATATCCGGAACATGAATTTCAATAGTCATGTGCAATCCTCTTATGCGTACAGTGGGTTGGTTTTGCCAGCGTCGATGCCAAACTTCTTAATTGCATCTGCCACTACCGCTTTTTTCAGTTCGCCTTGTTTTACCAGCTCGCTAAGTGCTGCCACTACGATGTAACCGGCGTTCACTTCAAAGTGACGGCGCAGGTTTTCGCGGCTGTCCGAGCGGCCGTAACCGTCGGTGCCCAGCACCTTGTAGGATGTGGCCGGAATAAAGGCCCGCACCTGGTCGGCATAGTTTTTCATATAATCGGTGGCCGCTATCGCCGGCGCACTGTTCATTACCGTAGCAATGTATGGCGTTTTGGCTTTCGCATCCGGGTTAAGCATATTAAAGCGCTCGCAATCCTGGCCATCGCGGGCTAACTCGTTAAACGAGGTTACCGAGTACACGTCAGACGCGACACCGTAATCTTTGCTGAGTATTTCTGCTGCTTTGCGCACTTCATTTAAGATAGTGCCCGAGCCCATCAGCTGAACCTTACCGCGATCGCCGTTTAAGCTTTCCAGCTTATAAATACCGCGACGAATACCTTCTTCAGCGCCTTTTGGCATCGCCGGATGATGGTAGTTCTCGTTCATTACCGTAATGTAGTAATAGATGTTTTCCTGCGCTTCGCCGTACATGCGGTGAATACCGTCATGCAGAATAACCGCCAGCTCGAAAGCGTAGGTTGGGTCGTACGAAATACAGTTAGGCACAGTGCCGGCCAGAATATGGCTGTGGCCGTCTTCGTGCTGTAAGCCTTCGCCGTTCAGCGTGGTACGCCCTGCAGTAGCGCCTAACAGGAAGCCGCGCGCTTGCTGATCACCGGCCATCCATGCCATATCGCCAACACGTTGGAAGCCGAACATAGAGTAGTAAATGTAGAACGGGATCATCGGCAAATCGTTGGTGCTGTAGGAGGTAGCCGCCGCCACCCAGGACGACATCGCGCCCAGTTCGTTAATGCCTTCCTGCAGTACCTGGCCGCCGATATCTTCTTTGTAGTAACTGACTACTGAACGGTCTTCCGGGGTATAGGTTTGGCCGCCCGGGTTATAAATACCAATTTGACGGAACAAGCCTTCCATACCAAAGGTACGGGCTTCGTCGGCAATAATCGGCACTATTTGCTTACCGATATGCTGATCTTTTAACAGAATGTTCAGCGCCCGCACATAGGCCATGGTGGTAGAGATATCACGCTTTTGCTCTTCCAGCAGACCATCAAAAGCACTTAGCTCCGGCAGTTCAAGTTTCTCGGTAAAGTTAGGTAAGCGCACCGGGGTGTAACCGTTTAACGCGGCACGGCGGTCGTGCAGGTATTTCAGTTCCGGTGAACCTTCCGGCAGCTTAATGTAAGGTAAGTCGGCTACCGCATCTTCGCTGATATAATCTTCCAGGCCTAAACGCTTGCGCAGTTGCAGCACGTGCGTCATATCCATTTTCTTCACCTGGTGGGCAATATTTTTGCCCTCTGCCGCTTCGCCCATGCCGTAACCTTTTACGGTTTTCGCCAGGATAACGGTAGGTTTGTCGGTGCATTCCTGCGCTGCTTTAAAGGCAGCATACAGTTTCGATGGTTCATGGCCGCCGCGTTTTAAATCGAAAATTTCTTCGTCGGTCATGTCAGCAACTAAAGCTGCGGTTTCCGGGTAACGGCCGAAGAAATGCTTACGTACATAAGCACCGTCGTTAGCTTTGTAAGTTTGGTAATCGCCGTCGACTGTTTCGTTCATCAGTTGCAGCAGTTTACCGGTGGTGTCTTTGGCCAGCAGTTTGTCCCAACCACGGCCCCACACGACCTTGATTACGTTCCAGCCGGCGCCGCGGAATAAACCTTCCAGCTCCTGGATAATTTTACCGTTACCCATTACCGGGCCATCAAGCCGCTGCAGGTTACAGTTAATTAAATAACACAGGTTACCCAGCTTCTCACGGGCAGCAAAGCTGATAGCACCGCGTGATTCCGGCTCGTCCATCTCGCCATCGCCTAAAAAGGCATACACGCGCTGTGCGCTGGTGTCTTTTAAACCACGGCCATGTAAATACTTTAAAAACCGCGCCTGGTAAATAGAGGCAATAGGCCCTAAGCCCATAGATACCGTAGGGAACTGCCAAAACTCCGGCATTAATTTCGGGTGCGGGTAGCTGGATAAGCCTTTACCGTCTACTTCCTGACGGAAGCTGTCCAGTTGCTCAGCAGTTAAGCGGCCTTCAACAAAGGCACGAGCGTAAATACCCGGTGAAATATGGCCCTGGTAGTAAACCAAATCGCCGCCGTCTTTTTCATTCGGTGCGCGGAAAAAGTGGTTAAAGCAGGTTTCATAAAACGCCGCAGAAGACTGGTAAGACGCCATATGACCGCCTAAATCCAGCTCTTTTTTCGAGCCGCGCAGCACTATCATAATGGCATTCCAACGGATCACCGAACGGATACGTCGCTCCAGGTTAACATCGCCCGGGTATGCCGGTTCTTGCTGCGTAGGAATGGTATTAATGTAGTTGGTGGTGACGCCGGTAGGCATAGCAACACCTTCTAACCGGGCTTGCTCCAGCACTTGCTCCAGCAGGAACTGCGCCCGCTCTACCCCTTCAGTGCGAACTACCGATTCCAGCGCTTCAAGCCACTCTTTGGTTTCCAGAGCGTCGATGTCAACTTTACTGACTTCAGACATATCGAGGTTTCCTTTGGTTATGCACGCCTGTGCTATAAATGCTCATGTGCGTTAAAAGTAAGATACTAGCCTTGCTGGGTGCGGCGTAACGAGCGCTCAATACGCGAACGCTCTTTACCTACATCCAGCAATGCTTCTTCAATAAAGGCCAGATGACCATTACTGGCCTGGCGGGCTTTCTCCGGCTCACCATTAATGACCGCTTGCATCAGCCGTTGCCGATGCGAGTTCAGCTGGCCGACAATGCCTTCCTTCTGCTGCAGCGTTTCCAGGTTTAACCGGATATTCTGCTCCACCAGTGGCGTTAACCCGCGCACCAAATGCAGTAACACTACATTGTGCGACGCTTCGGCCACCGCTAAATAAAAACTGCCCACCGCTTTGGCTTCAGCGTCTATATCGCCAAGCTGCTGGGCCTGACATATAGCGTCATAATGCGCGGTGATCTGTGTAAAATCTGCTGTGGTGCCACGCAGTGCCGCGTAATAAGCACAAATGCCTTCTAAGGCGTGGCGAAATTCCAGTAAATCAAATTGTGACTCAGGGTGGCGTGCAATCAGCTCAAACAACGGATCGGTAAGGCCAACAGCCAGATTATCGCAAACGTAAGTGCCGCCGCCCTGACGCCGGCTTACCAACCCCTTGGCTTCCAGCTTTTGAATGGCCTCACGTAATGATGGCCGTGACACAGCAAACATTTCCGCCAGATCACGCTCCGGCGGCAGCTTTTGTCCCGGCGCAAAACTGCCCTCCAGCAACATGTTTTCCAGTTGCTCGACTATGCGATCTGAGAGTTTCGCCGGTTTAATTTTAAAATCTGCCATGCGCCGCCATATTTGCCTGTTGCAGAGCTTAGCTTCAGCTCACTGTAAATTGGTCTTACCAATTTATTTTTAGTGGCGATAAGGTAGCAGTTTCTGCATAACAAGTAAATAAAGCAGAGAATCTATGCAAAGGCAAAAGCGGAAAATAGTTAGAGTAATAACTCAACATTGCTAAGGTATGACAGGTAGAGAAAGAATTGGTCTGACCAGAGTGGTAGGGCGATGACGATACCAGCCCGGCCACCGGCGCTAACTGCCGCTGTGCTCGCCACAACGGGCTTTCGGCAGTCCTGCCCTCAAGCTGGCGGACCGGCTACGCCGATGCAATTTGTTCCGGACAAATTGCTTATCCGCCTTCGCTGCGCGAAATCAGTTTGTGGCTGCGCTATCGGAGTTAGCGCCTGCTACGGTTATCCCCCTCTTTAGCAAAGAGGGGGTTGGGGGAGATTCGATGGCTGGGGTGAGATTCGGAGGTTTGCCTATCCCAGCCAACCACTTAACGTTAAAATGGCAGTAAAAGCTAAAAAGAACAACATATTACGTTTGGCCAGCTGCACCATATAGCTGCTGTCTTCCAGCGTATTTAAACTCTCAGCCGGCAGTGGCTCTGCTGCGGTCGCCACGTCAACTATTACCTGCTCGTTGTCGGCAGTAAAATCAAGGAAGTAACCCAATAAAGCCGTAGAGGCGCGGGAGAAATGCCCCACCAGTGCAAAACCCAAACCAAACAGCCTCGCAGGAAACCACAACGCCCAATGCGCGGTGCAGTGTACTGCCTTGTTATCTTCACCCAGACAGACAGCGTAATCGGCCGCATGCTCTTCGGCTACCGCTTCCTGTAAATGGCGTACCAATACATAAGTAATGACACCAAAAGCGCCCAACAGTAAAAACCAAAATACCACTGCCGCGTAGTAACGGAAGTTTAACCAAACCAGCAACTGACCATAGCTGCTTTGCTCGCGTTGGCTGCCCATATCACTGCGCATTTGCTGCATGGTAATAAAGGCGGCTTCTTCGTCACCGCGGTCCATCGCATTTAAATACTGCTTATACAGCTGACGGTAATGCCAGCAGCCGATAGCCAGCAGCAACACCAGGGTGTTAACCAGCAGGCTGATTAAATGGTTGTCCAGCAAATACAGCAGCAACATCACCACGGCACCCGGCAAGGCCAGCCACAGATATTGCCCTAATTTGTCTGCTGCCAACTTACGCAGCGCAGAGCCGGCGGTAAAGCGCACATAAGCGCGGCAATAGCGGTTAGCTTGCCAGGCATCGCTGCGCACTGCCAGCCGCTCGATAATTAACGCCAGCAGCATACTGATTAATGTCATACCCAAACTCCTTGATCGCGCTCTTTACAGCACTCTTTATCGCACATTTTTTAACGCATTGCGGTAGCGCATCCAATCAAACGCGATGCCGGGGTCGGTTTTACGCCCCGGCGCAATATCACAATGGCCCACTATACGCTGTGGCGTAATAGCCGGATGTTGTTGCATTAAAAAATAAGTCAGCTTAATAAGGCTGTGATATTGCTGCTCAGTATAAGGCAAATTGTCGGTGCCTTCTAACTCAATGCCAATGGAAAAATCATTGCAGCGCTCACGGCCGGCAAACCGGCTAACCCCGGCGTGCCAGGCGCGCTTGCTAAAGGGCACATAGTTAAAAATACGGCCATCACGCCAGATAACACAGTGTGCCGAAACCCTAACCCCGGCCAAACCGGTAAAAGTGGGGTGTGCATTGCAATCCAGCGTGCCCATAAACAAGGCATCGACATAACTTTGTTCAGGTAGCGCAGCAAACTCTGCCGCCGGCAGGCTGATATTGTGGATCACCAACAGGCTGATACTCTCGCCGTCGGGGCGGGCATCGCAGTGCGGGCTGGGCCGCTGTAACATAGCAGGAGATTCGGCGCTCATCAGAAGTTTTGCCTTTATACGGCGGTGTCAGTAAGCTATGCGCTATTGTCACTGCCGGAGGCCGTTAATGCAAGCGCCTGAACCATCAAACAAATATGGTAAGACCTTTGCCATTATTGCCTGGCTTATTTTAATGGTGCTGCTGTTTATGTTTTTTCAGGACACCATCAGCAAACAGCTTAACCCAAATCAGCAGCTGCAAAGTATTCAAGGCAGCCAGGGTGAAACCCGCACCGTGCTTATCCGCAACAAAAGCGGCCACTATGTCGGCACAGCGCTGGTAAATAACCAACCGGTAGACTTTATGCTGGACACCGGCGCCACTACCGTCGCTATTGACAGCCAGACAGCGCAAAAACTTGGCCTGCCACAGGGAGCCCCGATGCAAGTCAGCACGGCAAACGGTATTACTACGGCATACCGCAGCCGCATTGACCGGTTGCAGTTAGGTGACATAGTTCTGACCAACCTGCCCACCAGTATCGTGCCTAATTTAGCCGGCACCGAGATATTATTGGGCATGAGCGCGCTTAAACAGTTAGAATTTCACCAACAGGGCAACCAGCTTACGCTGATCCAACACAACTGACGCTTACATACAGCTGTTTTACCAAAGGCTATATCAAAGACTATGCATACTAATCTTACTACCTTGCACCAACAGGAAATTATCCGCGCTGTGTCTAATGCTCTGGCAGAAGACCTGGGCTTTTTACCTTTAAGCCAGGGCGACATTACGGCGTCATTAATACCGCCGGCCCAGCAGGCCAGCGCCACTATAATTACCCGCGAGCCCTGCGTAGTATGCGGCACCGCCTTTGCCGATGAAGTATTTCGTCAGCTTGGCAATGAAGTAAGCATTAAATGGCAGGTAAAAGACGGCGATAAAGTCGCGGCTAACAGTGTGCTTTGCAGCTTAACCGGCCCGGCGCGTATTTTACTTACCGGCGAGCGCACTGCGCTGAATTTTCTGCAGCTGTTAAGTGCCACCGCCACCACCACAGCGCACTATGTACAGTATTTGCACGGTAGCAATACCAAATTATTAGATACCCGCAAAACCCTGCCGGGCTTACGCTTTGCGCAAAAGTACGCGGTAACTACCGGCGGCGGTAAAAATCACCGTATCGGTTTGTTTGATGCCTTTTTAATTAAAGAAAACCATATCGCCGCTGCCGGCTCCATTGCCAATGCGGTAGCCACAGCGCGGCAGAATTTTCCCGGCAAACCGGTAGAAGTAGAAACAGAAAACCTCGCCGAACTGCAACAAGCACTTAACGCCGGCGCCGATATTATTATGCTGGACAACTTTAGCCTGGCTGATATTAACCAGGCGGTGGCGCTAAACAGCGGCAAAGCCAAGCTTGAAGTATCGGGCAATATTACCAGCGAGCGCTTAACAGAACTGGCAGCTACCGGGGTAGATTATATTTCCAGCGGTGCCTTAACCAAGCATGTGCAGGCGATAGATTTATCCATGCGGCTGACCATTCAGCAGTAACACAGCCGGTTAAAAAACAACTCATCTGACGTCCGGCGGTTAAACTTCTGCTACAGTGGGCCTGTCTCACGGAACGAGACAAGCAGCAGGATAACCCGATGCAATTAAGCGGTAATGTAGTATTTTGGCGCGACGACAAAGGCTTCGGCTTTGTGGTGTGCCAACAAACGCAGCAAAAACTGTTTTTCCATATCCGCGATCACGCCGGCGATGCCGGCCGGCCGCAAACCGGCGATCTGTTGTATTTCAGCCTGAGCAAAGATAAGCGTGGCCGCGATATCGCCGCACCGTGGCGCTTTGCCACAGCAAAAAACAGCGCCTCCCCTGCCGAACACAAAAATAACAGCAATAAAAATACCGACCACAGTATTTACTACGCCAACCAGCTGGCCCTGTGGTTTCGTATTGCCTTTCTTATTGCCGTAGTAGCGGCGTTATTGTTCGGCCAACTGCTGTATGTATTGCCACTGTTATATCTGGAAGCCAGCATCTTTACCTATTGGCTGTATAAAGCCGACAAAGAAGCCGCCATTGCCCGCCACGGCAACCGCCTGGCAGAACAAAGCCTGCAGCTGTTTGCACTGATAGGCGGCTGGCCTGGAGCCTATCTGGCACAGCGTCAATTGGCCCACAAACGCAGCAAGCTGCCATTCCGCCGTGAATTTGGCTTTGTTATTGTCGGCAATGCCTTATTGGTTATCTGGTTGCTATCCCCCTGGGGCCAACAGTTTTTAGCCCGCATGGCACTGCTTGGCAGTTAGTCCGCTATTTTATGCCTGTGTTTCATAACGCGGCTTTGCTACACTTCTTTTAATTAACGGCATAACGTAACAGGTAACCGTTTTATGCGCCTCAGTAAACAACAAGCAGATATGATCACTGTCGAAGCCAAAGATATTTTCGGCCCGAATGCCAGGGTTAAATTGTTTGGTTCCAGAATGGACGACAACAAACGCGGCGGCGATATCGATTTGTTAGTAGAACTGCCGCATCCGGTAATGCAACCTGTATTGGCAAGTGCCCGGCTGGAAGCACGCTTAATGCAGGTACTGGGGCTGCAAAAAATAGACGTAATTGTCAGCGCACCTAATATTGCCAGTACGCCTATTCATGCTGTTGCGGCTCAAGGTATAGTGTTATGACAAATGACACCACATTACGGTTGCAATTTTTAGTAAGAGTTATCGGCAAGGAAAACCTCTACCTGCAACAAACTGCAAGCCGGCTGTTTAAACAACCTCTTGATGCAACCGCCTTGCAAAACCTTGAAAATAATATTGCTTTATCTGAACAGCTTGATGCCTTTGCCAGCCGCTTCGGCCGCTTGCAAGACAATATCGGTGATAAATTATTACCGGCCACGCTGGCTGCGCTTGGCGAAAAAACCGGTCCGGTGCTGGATAACCTTAATAAGGCAGAAAAATTCGGCTGGTTGGAATCAGCAGAAAACTGGTTATTGGCGCGGCAATTACGTAACAAAATGGTGCATGAATATATTGAAGACCCGGCCATACTGGCTGAGGCTATTAACAACGCGCAAAACTTTATCCCCCTGCTAACCGGTTTTGCCGAAGCGCTTACCTCAGCACTTACACAGCGCAACCTGCTTTAAAACTCTGCGGTAGCTCATACTACCGCCAGCAGCTTCTTTCTCTGATATCCACAACCATTTATCACGCCTGTACCGCGCCAGCTGGCTAAAACCGCCGAAAAAACCGACAAATTACTGCTAAAGTTAATGCGGCGGTTGGCTATTGCGTAACGATAAACAGCATTCAGATTTATTGCTTAAAAAATTAGAGCAATAAAACTAGTACTTTTGTACTATACAGCATGACGTAAAATCGCACCGCCAATATGCAAATTAGCTTTATAAGCAATAATTTAGCTAAATGCGATGAAATTGGTAACATTTCGCTTGCGCCAATTGTAAAAATGCTCAAAATAGCACCCAGCCTTTATGGCTAAATAAAAATCAGGAGAAGTTAAAATGACTAATATGAAACGTACTCAACAGGGTTTTACCCTGATCGAACTGTTAATTGTAATCGCGATTATCGGTATCCTTGCTGCTATCGCTATTCCACAGTACCAAAACTACACTGCACGTTCTAACGTGTCTGCCTGTTTAGGCGAAATCTCTCCGGGCCGTACTCAGTTTGAGATTATGGTACTGGAAGGTAAACATGCCACTGTTGCACCTGGCACTATTGGTTTAGCACAGAACAGTGCTTGTTCTGGTATTTCTGCAGCTGCAACTGAAGATGGTGCAGGCACTATCGTTGGTACAACTAAAGGTGCCGGCGTTGGTGGTGATACACTTACACTAACAAGAAGCACTGCAGGCGTTTGGACATGTGTATACAGTGGTGCAGACGATTATGCACCAAGTGGATGTGGCACAGGTAGCTAATAGCTTCTTTATGTAGTTTTTTGTTAAACACCCCGCATTTCGGGGTGTTTTTATTTTTACTGTTTTAAACCAAGTACCTTTATGCATAGCGAAATAAAATCTTTTATGCTGTCGTTTATCCTGATAGCAGTATTGCCCAACATTGCCCTGGTTGTTTTAGCCGCTTGGTTGGACCTTGGCCGCCCGTATGTAAACTTAGACTATTTGCTGGCAGCGGTATTGATGTTTACCAAGCTACGCTGGTTGGGCATGACACTTTTTGTTGTTTTTTTCGCTACAGATGTATTAGCCTTACTTGCCCAAATTTTTCAATTTATCCGTTTAGATAATCTGATTTACTTGTCCAAATTTGTACTGCAAGCGCCGTCAGAATATCAGTTTTCCATTTTAGGCATTTTCGCTCTTTTTTTCTGTTTAACAGTTCTATTTTGGCACATTCCGAAACTCACAAATGCAAAGCACGCTCTGGTAATGTTAAATATCGGCCTGATGGCTTACGGAGTCTACGTTTACAGCGATAGTACCAACACAGATAAGCTGTGGCGATTGGCTGAAAATCATATTGTTGGTAGTCCGACACTTCATACTATTGAACACCGCTCACGCGGATTCCTGCAAACCTTTAACATGGACGGCCCTGCTTTTTCAGGGGAAAAGCCTGCCAGCGCAACGGCTTTGTGGCAAGAGAGAGAGCGGCAACCGGCACCAAAGATGCTTTTGGTTGTAAGCGAATCTTGGGGCGTTCCGGTTAACACCGATGTTCAAAAGCAGTTGTTAGCGCCGTTAGCTCGTCTGGGTAACAAAATACTTTGGCAAGCCGAAGGCGAACTGCAGTTTCATGGCGCGACTGTTGCGGGGGAGTTGAGAGAAATATGCAATCTTAGCCCTAATCATTTTAATCTTAGGGATGTAACAGAAAGGTTTGACACTTGTCTGCCAAATTATCTTAGATCGCTCGGTTACCAAACAAGCGCACTACATGGAGCCTCGGGTGTATTATATGACAGAATATATTGGTATCCACGGGCAGGTTTTGACGAAATAACCTTCTTTGAAAACAAGGTTTGGGAACGGCGTTGTTACTCCTATCCAGGCGCTTGTGATTTCGAAGCAATTAAAGTTGCAGAAGCCGCACTCGCACAGCCTGGCAAGCAATTTTTCTACTGGCTAACACTGAACAGCCATGCTATCTACGATTTACGTGATTTAGTAATAGATGTGTTTGACTGCAATAAATATGCAATCCCAAGCAATTCACAAGTTTGTCGTAACCTTAAATTGCAAGCGCAGTTCTTTTTCAGTCTTGCGCAATCTATTGAGGCAGGCAATTTCAGTGGTGTTGAGGTCATTATCGTTGGCGATCATGACCCAATTATTACTAACCTGGAAGAAAAAGCAGCCCATTTTGTCGATAACAAAGTGCCATGGATAAAATTCAGTATTCGCGATAATAAAACTGAATTTCACTCCGTTTTACATGGTAACGTGGCTGCGGTAACAAACCATACGAATACAAAACTATCAAAGTAATATCGTGGATTTTTGCAGGGCGAAAATCGTTTTGGCATAAACTTTTCGACCAAGTGCACTACCGGCTCAGGATGCAGTTTAACAAACGGTAATAAACTTGAATAAACAGGGTTTAGTGGCATAATCAGGCTTACTATTTAAGATTTTCAGCTAAATCAGGGTGTTTTTGCTAAATGGCAGTTAGTACAACCTCAACGCTTTTTAAACGTTTAGTGCAGCAGGGCCTGCTAAATGGCGATCTTGCTGCTAAGGCTATTGCCGATAAAGGCAGTCAGTACAAAAACCTACCGGAATTATTAATTGCTGAAAAGCTGATTACTGCACCCAACCTGGCACTGGCTGCTGCGGCAATCAGCCATGCTATTAGCATGGACTTGGAGCACTACGACGTTGAAAGCATTCCGGAAGATTTGCGCAACGAAAAGCTGATCCGTAAAACCGATATGCTGCCGCTGGGAAAGCGCGGCCGTAATATGTACCTGGCCGTAGTAGACCCTACCAATATTCAAACCATCGAAGACTTTGAATTTAACACCGGCTTAAACGCCGAAGTGGTAGTAGTAGAATATGATAAGCTACATAAGCTGATTGATAAGCTGTTTGATAACAGTATGGGCGGCGATTTCGACAACAGCGACTGGGATTTAGGCTCAATGGGCATAACCCAGGACGACGACGAAGAAGGTGGTGCCGGCGTCCAGGTTGATAAAGAAGATCAGCCGATTATTGCCTTTATTAATAAAATGCTGCTGGACGCTATCCGTAAGGGCGCGTCAGATTTACACTTTGAGCCGTATGAGAAAACCTACCGCATCCGCTTTCGTATCGATGGTATTTTGCACGAGGTCGCCAGCCCACCGGTGGCACTCTCTACGCGGTTATCCGCGCGGTTAAAGGTAATGTCGCGGCTGGATATCGCCGAAAAGCGTGTACCGCAGGATGGTCGCATTAAGCTGAAATTATCAGCAAAAAAATCTATCGATTTTCGTGTTAGCACCCTGCCTACCTTGTGGGGCGAAAAAATTGTAATGCGTATTCTCGACTCAGACAGCGCCATGCTGGGCATTGATGTGCTGGGTTATGAAGAACATCAGAAACAGCTGTATTTGGAAGCGTTAGCGCAGCCACAAGGCATGATTTTAGTAACCGGCCCTACCGGCTCGGGTAAAACAGTATCGCTGTATACCGGTTTGGCGATTTTAAACACCACTGAAACCAATATCTCTACTGCCGAAGACCCGGTAGAAATAAACCTGGCTGGCATTAACCAGGTACAGGTTAACCCGCGCGCCGGTTTAACCTTTGCCTCGGCGTTAAAATCGTTCTTACGCCAGGATCCTGACGTAGTGATGGTTGGCGAAATACGTGACCTTGAAACCGCTGAAATTGCCATAAAAGCCGCACAAACCGGCCACTTGGTTATGTCTACCCTGCACACTAACTCTGCGCCGGAAACCTTAACACGGCTATTAAATATGGGCGTGCCGTCGTATAACGTGGCAAGTTCAGTATCATTAATTATTGCCCAGCGGCTGGCACGACGTTTATGCAGTCATTGCAAGCATCAGGAACATCTGCCGGAAGTAGAACTGTTAAAACAAGGCTTTACTGCTGAGCAATTGCCGAACATCAAAGTATTTAAGCCGGTGGGTTGTGACCACTGCACCAACGGTTACAAAGGCCGTGTAGGTATTTACGAAGTGATGCCGGTAAGCGGTATTATGGCGGAAATTATTATGCAGGGCGGCAACTCACTGGATATTGCTACCCAGGCGCAAAAGGAAGGGGTAAATAACCTGCGTCAGTCCGGCTTAATTAAAGCCGCGGCCGGTTTAACCAGTTTGGCCGAAGTAAACCGGGTTACTAAAGGCTAGTGACAAGTGACAAGTGACAACAGAATTTGACCATTAGCGCCACGGCGCTGTAACAGGAAACCATTATGGCTCAGGCACAACAATTTAAAATAAAAGAGCTGGAAGTATATTTATACAAGGGCGTAAATCGCCGTGGTAAAAAAGTAGACGGCGAATTAAAAGGCACCAGTATCGCCGAAATAAAGGCTTTATTACGCCAACAAGGTATTACGCCGTCCGGGGTTAAACGCAAGCCCAAATCATTGTTTGGCGATGGCAAGAAAATAACCCCCGGCGATTTAGCCGTGGTTACGCGGCAAATTGCCACTATGCTGACGGCAGGCGTACCGCTGGTACAATCGATAGACTTAATTGCCAATGGCTCAGAAAACAAAAGCCTGCGCACATTAATGCAGAAAATTTCGGTGAAAATTCAGGCCGGTTTACCCCTGTCAGATGTACTGCGCGAGTACCCGAAGTATTTTGACGAGCTGTACTGCGACTTGGTTAAATCCGGTGAATCGTCCGGTTCGCTGGACCAGGTATTTGACCGCTTGGCTACTTACCGCGAAAAAGCAGAAGCACTAAAATCAAAAATTAAAAAAGCCATGTTTTATCCTGTGGCGGTTATGGTAGTAGCAGCTATTGTGACGTCGATCCTGCTGATTTTTGTTGTACCTCAGTTTGCTGATATTTTTAAAGGGTTCGGCGCAGAGTTACCGGCTTTTACCCAGTTTGTTATGCACATTTCAGACTTAATGCAGGCCTATTGGTGGTTGGTGTTGGGTGTGATAATTGCTGCCATTTTCCTGTTCAAACGCATGTATGCCGGCAGCCTCGCTTTTCGTACCAAGGCAGACGCCTTGCTGCTAAAACTGCCGGTCATGGGCATGATCATGAACAAAGCTGCAGTAGCGCGCTACGCCCGCACTTTGTCTACTACTTTTGCTGCAGGCGTGCCGTTGATTGAAGCATTAGAATCTGCAGCCGGCGCTTCGGGCAACGAAATTTACCGTAACGCTATTTTGGAAGTTCGGGAAGAAGTGTCCTCGGGTAACCAAATGTATCTGGCGATGAAGCAAACAGATCGCTTCCCCGAAATGGTAGTGCAGATGGTAGCTATCGGCGAAGAGTCTGGCTCGCTGGATAGCATGTTATCTAAAGTTGCCAGTATTTATGAGCAAGAAGTAGACGATGCTGTAGACGGTCTTACCGCCTTGTTGGAGCCAATTATTATGGCTGTATTAGGCGTTATTATCGGTGGTTTAATAATTGCAATGTATCTGCCAATTTTTGCTTTAGGCTCAGTAGTAGGATAATTCGGTGCAGGAACTTTCGTTTATTTTCAGCCAGTACCCGGCACTGTTTGTGATTAGTGCCGGCTTACTGAGTTTAGTTATCGGCAGCTTTTTAAATGTATTAATTTATCGCTTACCTAAGATGATGGAGAACGAGTGGCAGCAGGAATATCAGGCCTATTTTCAGCCTGACAGCCTGGCGGCCACACCGGCTAAATTTAACCTGGCGGTGCCACGCTCGGCATGTCCGGCCTGTAATGCGCCGGTTTTGGCGCGTGATAATGTGCCGTTGCTAAGCTGGCTGCTGTTAAAAGGCAAGTGCCGCAGCTGCAGCGCGCCGATTAGCCCACGCTACCCACTGGTTGAAGCTTTAACCGCCGTACTGTCTGCCGTAGTAGCGGCAAAACTCGGCTTTGGCTGGCCGGCTGCCGTGCTGATTTTTGTAACTTGGGGCTTAATAGCACTGACCTTTATTGATTTGGATAAGATGCTGCTGCCGGACCAGCTTACCCTGCCCTTGTTGTGGTTAGCGTTGTTATTCAGCCTGAGTGATTCAGCCTTTGTTAATCCGGCGCAGGCTATCGTCGGTGCCGCTGCCGGTTATCTGAGCTTATGGAGCGTATACTGGCTGTTTAAGCTGCTTACCGGCAAAGAGGGCATGGGCTACGGCGATTTTAAATTGCTGGCAGTGTTTGGCGCTTTACTCGGCTGGCAGCAGTTGCCGTTAATTATTCTGTTATCTTCTGCAGTGGGTGCTGTAGTTGGCGTAATACTTATAACAGTACAGGGTAAAAGCAAGGCGACACCGATCCCGTTCGGGCCTTATATCGCAGCAGCCGGGTGGATAGCCTTACTATGGGGTGAGCAATTGACCAACAGCTACTTGCGTTACCTCGGTTTGTAAGTAGTGTCGGATTATATTGTTGGCCTTACCGGCGGCATAGGCTGCGGTAAAAGCACCGTAACCGCCATGTTTGCTGAATTGGGCGTACAGTATGTTGACGCTGACATCGTTGCCCGTGAAGTGGTTATGCCGGGCTCTGTGTGCCTGAATGCCATTCAGCGTTATTTTGGTGACAACATTTTGCAAGTCAATGGTGAGCTTAACCGTGCGGCGTTGCGCCAACGCATATTCAGTAACAGCGCAGATAAACGCTGGCTGGAGCAGTTACTGCATCCGGCCATACGGCAACAGTTACTGCAACAGCTGGCGGCACTAACATCACCCTATGCATTGCTGGTGGCACCGTTACTGCTGGAGAACAAGCTGCAGCAATATGTGCAGCGGGTATTGGTGATAGACTTACCCGAAAGCCTGCAATTAAGCCGCGCGGCAGCGCGCGACAATGCCGGTGAAGCACAGATAAAAGCTATTATGGCGGCCCAAATAAGCCGCGACGAACGGCTGAAACTGGCCGATGACATTATTACCAACGACAGCAGCATTGCTGATTTAACGCCGCAAATTGGCGCCCTGCATCAACGTTATTTGCAGCTGGCCAGCGCGCACTAAGCCGGTAAGCTGTTGCAACAGGGTGTGATACCGCAACGCAATGACAGAACTTACTTACGAACATCCGCTCAACGAAAAACTACGTACTTACCTGCGACTGGAGCACTTGCTGGAGCAACTGCTGCAACTGAACACTTTAGCTAACCAATGGCAACAACAGGCGTTCTTTAACGGCCTGTTTGATTTAATCGAAGTATTAGACCGCAACGACGTGCGGCCCGATCTGATTAAAGATACCGAACGCTGCGAAACGGCCCTGGTGGCCTGGGCCAAACACCCCTCGGTATCCGACGACAAACTAAAACCGGTATTACAGCAGGCAGTAAAACTGCAAAGCGATTTGCTGCGCAGCGGCAAATTTGTCGGCAACTTAAAAGAAGACAAGTTTCTGGCACCACTACGGCAACGCTTTTCTATCCCGGGCGGCACCTGCTTTTTTGATGTGCCGCAGCTGCATTATTGGTTTAACCTGCCGCTGCAGGAGCGCCAACTGATGGCGACCAGCTGGTGTGCAGAGCTTAACCTGTTACAGCAAGCATTAAGTTTTGTGCTGGGGTTCAGTCGCGAAAAAGGCCAGTTTACTGAGTTAGTCGCGCAGAACGGCTTTTATCAAAGTAACACAGAGCAACATGAGTTATTGCGCATTCGCTACCCATTGGAAGCCGGCGTTTACCCCACCGTAAGTGGCAACAAATACCGCTATGCCATTCGCTTTATGCAGCTCAGCGATGACAGCGGCCGTAGCAACAGCGCAGAAGACGTCGGCTTTAAACTGGCCTGCTGTTAGTGCTGGTAATTTACGCCGCGCTGGTTAAACTACGCGGCAAAACACCAGCCAGTGCCCGTTCGGCACTTTGTCAGCTGATAAAGATGGCTGACAAAAGCAGCTGATCAATGCGGAGATTAAATATGAACGTCAAATGCCCCACTTGCGATAAAGCAGTAGTCTGGTCGGCTGCATCCCCCTTCAGGCCATTTTGCTCAGAGCGCTGCAAACTGATCGACTTAGGCGACTGGGCCGCCGAAAACCACCGCATACCGGACAAAACACCGATAGACGCCGCCCTGTCAGAAGAATATTTAGCCGAACTGGAGCAGGAGTTTATCGCACAGGACAATGACTTTTTTAAGCATTAACCTACCTGACAGCAGTACTACTACGATGTAGCAAACTGCTGCTGAATACGCTCAACTATCGGCTGGTTGGCATCAGGGAACTCGATGTTGCCAAGCTCTGCAATATCTACCCAGCGCAGAGGCTGGCCTTCACGGCCATGCGGCTCGCCGTCAAAGGCGGTTACCAGCCAGATGTCGAGTAACACAGTTTTTTCCGGATAAGCGTATTCCAGCTGCATAAAAGCGCTGCTTTGTGTCACATTAATGGCCACCTCTTCCTGCAGCTCACGGCTAAGCGCCTGCGCCACCGTTTCGCCGGCCTCTACTTTACCACCGGGAAACTCCCATTTACCGCCCTGATGCTGCTTACTGCTTCGCAGCGCCAGTAAAATGCGCTGCTGTTGCATTATAACGCCGACGGCAACATGAATAACCTTGTGCTGCATTTTACCTCCAAAAACGACAAAGCCAGCCTGAGCTGACTTTGTCTTTAGCTGTAGCAGTGCTTAAACCAGTTTACCGTGGCACTGCTTGTACTTTTTGCCGGAGCCACAAGGGCAGGCATCATTACGGCCTATTTTATCCTGCTCGCGAAATACCGGACCACGCGGTGCATCGGCCGGCACATCGCCCCCCACGTGCTCCGCTTCAGCATGCTGATAATCGTGCGGTACCGCATCAGCCTTACGGCGCTGCTGCTCTACCGCTTCAACATCTTCTGCTGCGCGCACCTGTACCCGGCTTAATATACCGACCACATCTGCTTTGAGAGCCTCCAGCATGGTGGAGAACAACTCAAAGGCTTCGCGTTTATATTCCTGCTTCGGGTTTTTCTGGGCATAACCGCGCAGGTTAATACCCTGACGCAGGTGATCCATCGCTGCCAGGTGCTCTTTCCAGTGCGTGTCCAGACTTTGTAACATAATGGCTTTTTCAAACTGACGCAGCACCTGCGGGCCAACCATTTGTTCCTTATTAGCGTAAGCATGTTCTACTTCTTGCTGAATACGCTCGCGCAATTTCTCTTCAAACAGTTTTTTGTCGTCGGCCAGCCACTGCGAAATAGCCAGTTCAAGATTAAAGTCGGCTTTTAAGCGCTGTTCTAACCCGGGCACATCCCACATTTCATCCAATGACTGCGGCGGGATGTACTGGCTGATCACATCGTCGATAACGTCAGTACGGATAGCCGCGATGGTCTCACTGATATCGGTCGCATCCAGCAGGTCGTTGCGCTGCTCGTACACCACTTTACGCTGGTCATTCGCAACATCATCAAACTCAAGCAATTGCTTACGAATATCGAAGTTACGTGCTTCTACTTTACGCTGGGCATTCTCAATAGCGCGACTAACCCAGGGGTGTTCTATCGCTTCACCTTTTTCCATACCAAGGCGACGCATCATGGCGGCCATACGATCTGAAGCGAAGATACGCATCAACGCATCGTCCAGTGACAAATAGAAACGGCTTGAACCAGGGTCGCCCTGACGGCCGGAACGACCGCGTAGCTGGTTATCGATACGGCGCGACTCGTGCCGCTCGGTACCGATAATATGCAAACCGCCGGCGGCAATAACAGCATCGTGCCGTACTTGCCAATCGGCTTTTGCTTTAGCAATTTGCTCTGCTGTTGCCTCAGCGCCCAGCGCAGCCAGTTCGGCCTGCAAGCTGCCGCCCAGCACAATATCAGTACCACGACCGGCCATATTAGTGGCGATGGTTACCGTGCTGCTTTGACCTGCCTGAGCGATAATTTGCGCCTCATTGGCGTGAAACTTGGCATTTAACACCTGGTGCTTAATTTTGGCTTTGTTTAACAGGCCGGATAGATACTCCGAGCTTTCAATAGAAGCAGTACCCACCAACACCGGCCGGCCGGCATCACGGGTTTTAACGATATCGTCGATAATGGCCTGATACTTATCTTCGGCATTTAAATATACCAGGTCGGCCATATCTGCCCGTACCATAGGCCGGTTAGTCGGCACCACGATAGTTTCCAGGCCGTAAATTTGCTGGAATTCAAAGGCTTCAGTATCGGCCGTACCTGTCATACCTGACAATTTGTCGTACAGACGGAAGTAATTCTGGAAGGTGATAGACGCCAGCGTCTGGTTTTCATTCTGAATACGCACACCTTCTTTGGCTTCTACCGCCTGGTGCAAGCCTTCAGACCAGCGCCGGCCTTCCATGGTGCGGCCGGTGTGTTCATCAACAATGATAATTTCACCGTCTTTTACCACATAATCCACGTCGCGTTTAAACAGCTGGTGTGCGCGTAAGGCCGCGTAAACATGGTGCAGCAGCGTAATATTAGCAGCAGAAAACAAGGTGTCGTGCTCGCCTATCATGCCGTGCTCGCGCAGCATATCTTCAACTTTGATCTGGCCCTGCTCGGTTAAATATACCTGACGGGCTTTTTCATCCACAGTAAAGTGGCCATCGCCGTGCGCGCCCTCTTCGTCTTCTTTTTCCTGTTTTACCAAATGCGGTACCAACAGATTAATTTGCTTGTACAGCTCTGAGCTGTCTTCGGCCGGGCCGGAGATAATAAGCGGCGTACGGGCTTCATCTATCAGAATTGAGTCAACTTCATCGATAATGGCAAAAGCCTGATCGCGTTGTACGCGGTCCTGCGGTGAGAACGCCATATTGTCACGCAGATAGTCAAAGCCAAACTCGTTGTTAGTGCCGTAAGTAATATCGGCAGCATAGGCCTTTTGCTTTTCCGGATGTGCCATGCCGGGCACATTAACGCCGACGGTCATGCCTAAGAAAGCAAACAACGGCTCGTTGGTTTGCGCGTCGCGTCGTGCCAGGTAGTCGTTGACGGTAATAACATGCACACCGTTACCGCTAAGCGCGTTTAAGTACGCCGGCAAGGTGGCTGTTAAGGTTTTACCTTCACCGGTGCGCATCTCGGAAATTTTTCCCTGATGCAACACCATGCCGCCTATCAATTGCACATCGAAGTGGCGCATATCAAATACCCGCTTACTGGCTTCACGTACCGTAGCAAAAGCCTGCGGTAAAATGTCATCCAGGCTGCTGCCATTGGCAAGCAACTGCTTAAATTCGGCGGTTTTCTGTTGCAGCTGCTCATCGGATAAGGCGGCGAACTCTGCCTCTAACGCATTGATCTGCTGTACTTGTTTTTCTAATTTTTTTAAGAAGCGGTCGTTGCGGCTACCAAATAATTTGGCAAAAAGTTTTCCAAACATTATCCAAATACCATGTTAAGTTAAAACTGCAGTGCAGCCCCCGGCAGCGCTGAGCCGGCCGGTAAAAAGTATTAAAACCTCAGCATATTACGTCAGATATGGTGCCCTATGCTAACGCTTTCAAGGTGTAACATTCTCTGCAGTAACAGAAACTGCTACACTGCGCCTATACATCAATGCTGCAGGTGCATAAGGCGATGGCCCGATATACCCATAAACCTCTGGATATCAGCAAAGTGCTGTCGCACAGCAGCCTGGCCTCACAGCAGCAACAGGTTGGCCTGGTGCAGCAATTAAATAAGGTGCTGGCAGAGGTATTGCAGCTGGAGCAACTCAGCTTTTGTCAGGTTAGCTGTATACGCGATGGCCGGGCAGTTATTTTATGTGCCTCGGCGCCCTGGTTAACCCAGCTGAAAATGCAGCGCGACGCCATTCTAGACAATTTTCGCCGAAAAATCTTGCCTGATTTAGCCGGTATTGAGATCGAAGCTTCGCCGAACGGCCAGATTAACAAGCTGAATGTGCCTGTGGCAGTAAAAAATAGCCATCAACTGTCTGACACTGCCGCAGCAACACTGCGCGCAGTGGCACAGGGTAGCGATGGTGCATTAAAACAGGCGTTGCTGAGGTTGGCAGAAAATGCCGGGCGTAAAAAAGGCTGATGTGAAAAAAACAAAACCCGGCACAGGCCGGGTTTTGTTAGCTAATGTATGGTTTATGCCAGTTGTGGTGCCAGATAAGATATCGGCATACGGGCCTTGTCTTCAAAGGTGACAAATTCCCAGTTTTCCTGGTTAGCCAACACTGCACATAACAGTTGGTTATTTAAGGCATGCCCGGTTTTAAAGGCTTTAAACTCGCCCAAAATACTGTAACCGGCCATATATAAATCGCCGATAGCGTCCAGAATTTTGTGTTTAATAAATTCGTCTTCGTAGCGTAAACCGTCCTGGTTCAGCACACGGTATTCATCCAGCACCACCGCATTATCAAAACTGCCGCCCAGCGCCAGATTGTTCGCCCGCAGGTACTCTACTTCATGCAGAAAACCGAAGGTGCGCGCACGGCTGATATCTTTAATAAAACCGGCTGCCGAGAAATCCAGTTGCATATGCTGCATGGTTTCTGCAATTACCGGATGGTCAAACTCAATGGCAAAATCGATTTTAAAACCATGATGCGGCTTAAACTCGGCCCATTTATCGCCATCTTCTACCCGCACGGTATTCTTAATGCGGATAAACTTTTTCGCCTGGCGTTGCTCAGCTACACCGGCTTCAAGCAATAAATATACAAACGGATTGGCACTGCCGTCCATGATTGGAATTTCAGCAGAATCGACTTCAATCATTAAATTGTCGATACCCAGACCGGCAATGGCCGCCATCAGGTGTTCAGTAGTAGACAAGCGCACGCCATCGTCATTAATTAAACACGTACACATCACGGTATCACCCACTAACTCAGGTGTTACTTTGAAGTCGACCACAGGATCAAGATCAACACGACGGAACACAATGCCCGTGTTGTCCGGCGCAGGTCGGAGAGTAAGCGTAACCTTTTCGCCTTTGTGCAATCCCACTCCAATGGAGCTGACTGTTTTGCCGATGGTACGTTGTTTAATCATCATGTTTCCCTGCTCAATTAATAAGCAATGTCAAAATGGCGGCGAAGCATAGCATAACGTGGCAATT
Source organism: Rheinheimera lutimaris (assembly GCF_013283795.1). Taxonomy (GTDB): domain Bacteria; phylum Pseudomonadota; class Gammaproteobacteria; order Enterobacterales; family Alteromonadaceae; genus Alishewanella; species Alishewanella lutimaris. The sequence goes on along the minus strand of NZ_JABSOD010000010.1, from coordinate 115,190 downwards.
ATGCCAAATTACACTGAACAGCAGCTTAATCCTGCTGACGGCTTTAAGCCGGGTAAAAGCGCTGCCACTAGCCAACTATGTATAGCGTTAGTCGGCTTGTTTGCGTAAAAACGCCGGAATATCGAAAATATCAATATTCGCTTTGCTTTCAGGCTGTGGCTTGCTGCTTACCGCGGCTTGCTCTTGCTTCACTGTTTGCGTCTCATGTTGCGGCTGTAATGCAGCGCCACCCTGAGTACCGTAAAACGGTTTTTGCGCTTCTACCGGACGGCTACCATGCACCAGGCTGATGTCCGGACGACGGTCAGCACCGATACCGGTTGCCACTACAGTAACACGCAGTTCGTCTTGCATATTAGGGTCGATTACTGCCCCCACTACCACAGTGGCATTTTCTGAAGCGAACGCTTTTACCGCATTACCGACAATTTCAAATTCTTCAATGCTGATATCCAAACCGGCAGTAATGTTAACCAGAATACCCTTAGCACCGGATAAATCAATATCTTCCAGCAACGGGCTGGATATCGCCTGCTCTGCCGCTTCTTCTGCCCGGTCCGGACCACTGGCGCGACCGCTGCCCATCATGGCGGTGCCCATTTCTGACATTACAGTACGTACGTCGGCAAAGTCGACGTTGATCAAACCAGGCCGGGTAATCAGTTCAGCAATACCCTGCACTGCACCTAACAGCACGTTGTTGGCGGCTTTAAACGCGTCCAGCAGGCTGGTGCCTTTGCCCAGAACTTTTAACAACTTGTCGTTCGGGATAGTGATCAGCGAGTCAACGTGTTTGCTCAGCTCCAGAATACCTTCGTCAGCATAAGCGGTGCGCTTTTTGCCTTCAAACGGGAACGGCTTAGTAACCACTGCTACCGTTAAGATACCCAGTTCACGCGCCACTTCGGCAACGATTGGCGCTGCCCCGGTACCGGTACCACCACCCATGCCGGCGGCGATAAAAATCATATCCGCACCCTGCAGGGTTTTCTTGATCGTCTCACGATCTTCTTCCGCAGAGCGTCGGCCGATTTCCGGGTTAGCCCCGGCGCCTAAACCCTTGGTAACATGTGCGCCTAACTGCAGCGTAATGTTAGCCGAAGAATTGCGCAGTGCCTGGGCGTCGGTATTAGCCGCAACAAACTCTACACCTTCGATATTGCTGGCAACCATATACTCGACAGCATTACCGCCGCCACCGCCAACACCTATTACTTTAATAACAGCTTCTTCGCTGTGGTTTTCCATTAACTCAAACATAGCTCTCTCTCCGTTTCTACGCTTACTAACTTAAAATTCGCCTTTAAACCAGCTGCTGATCCGTTTGACGAAACTGCTCACTGAATCCCGCACGTCAGCATTTTTCTTTTGCTGCGTGCGCGCATCTTTACCGTATAACAACAAGCCCACTACACTGGCATACGCCGGGTCTTGCACATATTCTTTTAAGCCCGTGACATGCATAGGCGCACCTACGCGTACCGGCATTTGGAAAATATCTTCGGCAAACTCTACCGCGCCTTCCATCTTGGCGGTGCCACCGGTAAGCACCACTCCGGCTGCAATTTGCTCTTCCAGGCCACTGCTGCGGATTTCTTCCAGCACCAGTTCAAACAATTCCTGATAACGCGGCTCAACCACTTCGGCCAGGGTATGCCGCGACATTGAACGTGCCGGACGGCCGCCGACACTTGGCACTTCAATACTTTCTTCTTTACCGACCATGCTGCGCAGCGCACAGGCATATTGCACTTTAATTTCTTCGGCATGGCTTATCGGTGTGCGGAAAATCTTGGCGATATCACTGGTGACCTGATTACCGGCCACCGGAATAACCGCGGTGTGGCGCAGCGCACCATTGGTGTAAATAGCCAGATCAATAGTGCCGCCACCCATATCTACCACACAGACACCCAGCTCTTTTTCGTCATCCGTTAACACGGCAAAGCTGGACGCCAGCGCGCTGAATATCAGCTGGTCCACGTGTAAACCGCAACGCTCAACGCACTTTTCAATATTCTTTGCCATATCGTTAGCGCAGGTAATAATGTGTGCTTTGGCTTCCATCCGCACGCCCGACATGCCTACCGGACTTTTTATGCCTTCCTGCATATCTACCGAAAACTCCTGCGGCAATACGTGCAACATGCGCCGCTCGGCAGAAATAGGTACTGATTTGGCGGCGTGTACCACATTAGCCACGTCTTCCGCTGTCACTTCTGTATCGTTAATCGGTACCATGCCGCTTTCATTCTGACAGCGGATATGCTTGCCGGTGATGCCTAAATACACCGACGACACACGACAGTCGGCCATCAACTCGGCTTCGTCTATAGCACGTTGCACCGCCTGTACCACCAGGTTCAGATCGTTAACACCGCCTTTGTCCATGCCACGCGACACATGCGTACCCACACCGACAATGCTCAGCCGGTCATCTGTAGTGATCTCGCCAACTACCGCTTTAATGCGTGCGGTGCCTATATCCAGGCCGACAATCAGGTCCCGTTCTAACGACTTAGTCATGCTTTTCTCTTTTGTTCAGCGCTGTAGCGCACTGCTATGCCGGTGTCGTAGCGTAAATCGACTTCGGCTACGGCGTCGGTTTTATGTTTACTAATCACCGGATACAGCTCTATAAAGCGCTGCAACCGCTTTAACGTATCGTCACGTCCCAGCTGCAACGCTACGCCATTGCTCAGGTTTAGCTGCCAGGAAAAACGCTCGGTTAAGCCCAGCGCTACGGCATTAAATTTATGCAGGGCCAATAAGCCCTGCATATGGCGGAACATAGTCAGGGCATCCTGCTGGCTGCCTTGCGGGCCGGTTAGCTGTGGTAGTTCCGTTTTCAGCTGCTGTAAGGGGGCATCAAAAACATCCCCCTGTTGGTTGAGTAATTGCTGCTGATTCCACACGGCTACCGGCTGTTGTTCTGTTACAACCACAACCAGGGCGTCAGGCCATTGTTTGCGCACGGCCACCTGATACACCCAGGGTTGCTGCAACAGGAACTGCTGCACCTGATCCACATTCACGCTAAAAAAGTTACCCACGTATTGTTGTTGCAATGTTTGCTGCAACTGTGCGGCATTTATATGGTTAAAATCACCGTACAACCGCACCTGGCGCACCGGCGCACTTTGCTGCCCCTGCACCCAATCTGCTATTTTTACACCACCCCACAGCAACGCCAGCACAGCCACAATAAAAAACACCACACCGGCGTAAAATGCCGGGCGTTGTTTAAATTGCAGTGCAGGCCAGCGTAGTTGCATGCTTAATTACCGCCTTGTGTCTGGGTTAAAATAGCCAGCACTAACTGGCTGAAACTTAAACCGGCCGCTTTTGCCGCCATAGGCACCAGCGACTTTTCTGTCATGCCGGGCACAGTGTTCACTTCCAGTAAAAAGTGCTGTCCGCTTTGGTCGAGCATAATGTCTACCCGGCCCCAACCACTTGCCCCTACAGCATTAAAAGCTTTTAGTGCCGTGTCTTGCATGGCCGCGGTTTGCTCTGCGCTAAGTGGCGCCGGGCACAAATACTCGGTGCTGTTAGCCTGATATTTGGCTTCGTAGTCATAAAAGGCACGCGGCGTGCGCATCTCCACTACCGGCAATACCTGACCATTTAAAATGGCTACGGTAAATTCACGGCCGTTAATCCAGCGTTCTACCAAAATTTCGCTGTCGTATTTAAGCGCCGCGCGAATGGCCTGCTCTAACTCTGCTGCCGTGCTTGCTGCGCTCATACCAATACTGGAGCCTTCATTGGCCGGCTTAACCATTACCTTGCCGCCTAACGTTGCCAGCAAACCGGCAAAATCGGTGTCGTTGCTGTGCACCACGGCAAAGGGTGCGGTGGGCAATTTCTGAGCCTGAAACAACCACTTACAGCGAATTTTGTCCATTGCCAGTGCCGAGCCCAGCACGCCACTGCCGGTATATGGCAGCCCCAACTGTTGCAGTGCGCCCTGCATAGTGCCGTCTTCACCGCCGCGACCATGCAATACAATAAATACCCGTTGCGCGCCGAGATCCGCCAGCGAGGCTAACGACTGTGTTTGCGGATCAAAGGCCACCGCATCCACACCGGCGTCCAGCAGGGCTGTTAACACCGCATTACCGGAGCGCAGTGACACCTCACGCTCAGCCGATACGCCGCCAAACATCACTGCAACTTTACCCAAGGCAGTTAGCTGGTTGCTCATACTTTTTCTCCTGCGCCGGCTTTTAGTTTGGCAATATTAAGTTGCATGGCGGCCAGCTGTTTTACCAAGCTACCGATATTGCCAGCTCCCTGTGTCAGCAGTACGTCACCATCCTGCAGCACATTGGCCAGCGCAGGGGCCAGCTCTGCCGGCTCTGCTACGTATATCGGGTCCAGTGCGCCGCGGGTGCGGATAGAGCGGCATAAGCTGCGGCTGTCGGCGCCGGCAATGGCGGCTTCACCGGCAGGATAAACCTCCAGCAGCAGTAATTTATCTACCCCGGACAGCACGCGGGTAAAGTCGTCATACAGATCACGGGTGCGGCTGTAGCGGTGCGGCTGATACGCCATTACCAAACGCCGCTGTGGCCAGGCTGCCCGCACCGCGGCAATGGTTACTGCCACTTCGGTCGGGTGATGGCCATAGTCGTCCAGCAACAATACTTTGCCGTTACCGGTTTCAAATTCGCCATATTGCTGAAAACGGCGGCCGATACCTTCGAATTTACGCAGCGCTGCAAGTATCGCCTGCTCACTGATACCTTCATCCAGCGCCAGAGCAAAGGCTGCCGTAGCATTGAGCGCATTATGTTTCCCCGGCAAATTCAGCACCACTTCACGCTGATTACCGCGATTGTCATTGCTGCTGTTATCGGTAATAACAAACCGGCTTTGGGTGCCGCTTTGCTGAAATTCACTAATGACAAAATCGGCATCGTCGCTAAAGCCATAAGTCAGCACTGTACGGCCAATTTGTGGGATCAGCGCGCGCAGCACCGGGTCGTCAATACACACCACGGCCACACCGTAAAACGGCAGGTTATGACAAAACTCCAGATAGGTTGCTTTAAGCTTCTCAAAGTCACCCTCGTAGGTATCCATATGATCGGCTTCAATGTTAGTGATCACACTGGCCAGCGGCTGCAGGTGCAGGAAAGAGGCGTCACTTTCGTCTGCTTCGGCAATCAGATAACGCCCTGCGCCAAGCCGCGCATTAGAACCGGCAGAATTAAGTAAACCACCGATAACAAATGTCGGATCGGCACCGGCCTCAGCAAAAACAGAAGCCAGTAAACTGGTGGTGGTGGTTTTGCCGTGCGTGCCGGCTACGGCGATACCGTGGCGAAAACGCATCAGCTCGCCAAGCATTTCAGCGCGACGTACTACCGGGATGCGTAGCTCACGGGCGGCGGCCACTTCCGGGTTAGCGGTATTAATGGCACTGGATACCACTACTACACTGGCACCGGCAATATAAGCTGCATTGTGGCCAAAATGTACTTTCGCACCCAGGCCAATTAAACGCTCGGTTACAGCGTTGGGCGCAATATCAGAGCCCGACACATTATAACCTTCGTTTACCAACACTTCGGCAATACCACCCATGCCTGCACCGCCGATACCGACAAAGTGAATACGCTCTACGCGGCGCATGGCCAGTTTTTTCTGTTGCGGTGTACTAATCATAACTGCTGTCCTGTTACTGTCTGACCTACTGCCTGCTGACACAGCGTCACTACCTGCGCTGTCGCCTGGTCTAACGCACAGGCCCGCGCTTTGGCGGCCATATGCTGTAATGTGGTTTTACTCTGCAGCCACTGCTGTAACAGCGGCAACAGCTTATGTTCATTTAACCCGGCTTGCGCCAGCTGCAAAGCAGCGCCCTGTTGTGTTAACCAAAGTGCATTAACGGTTTGGTGATCGTCAATGGCGCCGGGTAAGGGCACAAATAGTGCTGCAACTCCGGCGCAGGCCAGTTCACTGACCGTTGATGCCCCGGCACGGCAAATAACCACGTCCGCCGCAGCGTATGCCGCTGCCATATCATCAATAAAGGCACTGACATCTGCCTGTAAATTGTCACACGCCAATGCCTGATAAGCCTGCATTGTCGGCAACTCTGCCGCTTTACCGGTTTGATGGCGTATTTCCAGCGCACCAAACTGCGCCGCTTTGGCAAAGATGCCGGGCAAGGTGTCATTTAGCGCTTTAGCCCCCAGGCTGCCGCCTACCACCAATACTTTTAAGCTACCGGCAAAGTTATGCCCGGCCGCGGCATCGATAATTTCCGCCCGCACAGGGTTACCCACTACCACCTGTTTGTCGTGGCCGGCAAATGCCGCCGGAAATGCTACCAATACCTTTTCTGCCAGCTTTGCCAGCAAACGGTTGGTGCTGCCGGCAACGGCATTTTGTTCATGAATAAACAACGGCCGCCGCTTAAGCCAGGCCGCTACACCGCCAGGGCCACTGGCATAACCGCCAAAACCCAGCACCAGGTCAGGTTGTACCGTATTGATTACCCGGCGCGCCTGCCATACCGACTTAAGCAACATCCACGGCGCTTTTAACAACGAAAACATGCCTTTGCCACGCAGTCCGGCCACATCAATAGCATGAAACGGCCAACCAAACTGCGGCACCAGCGTTGCTTCCATCCGTGTCGCTGTACCTAACCAATGTATTTGCCAACCGGCATCGCTCAGTGCAGTTGCCACTGCCCGTGCCGGAAAAATATGCCCGCCGGTGCCGCCGGCCATAATCAGAATGCGCGGTTTAGTCATGCCGGCCTCCGCTAATGGCTTGTTTACCGCTGAGTCGCACTTCAAAGTCGATTCGCAGCAACAGGGCCGCTGCCGCCAGCATAATAATTAAACTACTGCCACCGGAGCTGACAAATGGCAGAGTTAAGCCCTTAGTCGGCAAGGCGCCGGTGGCTACGCCAATGTTTACAGCCGATTGAAAGCCAATCCAGATAGCCAGGGCATATGCCAAAAAGCCATGAAAACTCATGCTTTTTGTCAGCGCGCGGTGGCCAATCCATAATGCGCGGTACACCAGCAGAAATATTAACGCCAGCAACAGCGCCACCCCGGCAAAGCCGGTTTCTTCGGCAATAACCGCCAGGATAAAGTCAGTGTGAGCTTCCGGCAGGTACTCCAGCTTTTGAATACTGTTACCCAAGCCCTGGCCAAACCAACCACCGCGGCCAAACGCCATTAGTGATTGCGTTAACTGATAACCACTGCCAAACGGATCTGCCCAGGGGTCGAGAAACGCCGTTACCCGTTTCCAACGGTATTCGCTGTAGACAATTAACACGCCTATTGCCATCAGGCCGGTAAAAATCAGCGCAAAAAATTGCCATAATTTGGCACCGGCTAAAAACAGCAGCGCCACAGCGGTGGCAAACATCACAATGACGGTACCCAGGTCCGGTTGCATCAGCAGCAATACAGCAAAAGCAAATAACACCAGTAGCGGTTTCAGGAAGCCTTTTAAGTTTTCCCGCACCTCTTCGTGGCGCCGCACCAGGTAACTGGCCAGATAGACAAAGAAGAACAATTTGGCCGGCTCTGCCGCTTGCAGTCCGATAGGGCCGATAGATAACCAACGCGTACTGCCGTTTACATTGCGGCCGAACAATAACACTGCTACCAACAGCGCCAGCGCAGCAAACAGCAGCAACATATTGCTGTTGTGCCACCATTGAACCGGAATATTAATGACCACTAACGCCGCAGAAAACCCTAACGCCAGGTACACCAGGTGGCGGATGGTAAAATGCAGCTCATTGCCAAATAACCTGGCCGCCACCGGCACCGAAGCACTGGTGACCATGACCACGCCAATCGCCAAAATAAGTAGCAACAGGGTAAGAAATAACTTGTCGTAGGCGGCGCCGTCATCTGCTCGCCACCAACCGCTTAAGCCCTGTAACGGGTTTTGCCAAAAGCTCAGGGCTAACTGCTTCATAGCACCTCCGCCCTTACTGCTGCCGCGAACAGCTCGCCGCGCTCGGCATAACTGTTAAACATATCGAGGCTGGCACAAGCCGGAGAGAGCAATACCATATCGCCCGGCTGCGCCAACTTAGCGGCCACTTTTACCGCATCTTGCAGAGTTTTTACCTGAATACTGTTATCAGTTAACGCCGCTATAGCCGGGCCGTCCTGTCCCAGGGTGATCAATTGCTGTACGTCACGCTGCAGCACCGCATTAAGCTCACGCACATCGGCGCCCTTAGCATCGCCGCCGGCAATCAGGATCAGTTTACCGCTGACGCCCGGCCGTAAACCGGCAATCGCCGCCAGGGTAGCGCCGATATTGGTGGCTTTAGAGTCGTTAACCCAGCGCACTGCATTTTTTTCTGCCACTAAGCTACAGCGATGCGGTAACGACACAAATTGGCGCAGTGCACGGATTAACCCCTCACGACTGGCACCGGCTGCCAGTGCCAATGCACAGGCCACCAAGGCATTAAATTCATTGTGAGCGCCAAACAACGTCATTTCACTCACCGGCAACAACGGCTCTGCGGCAACATTTAACCAGCGCTGGCCGTTATACTGCGTAATACCATAGCCCGAGTCGGCTAACTTAATGCCCAGCGTATGCTCTGCCTGCTCCGGCGTGGTAGCTGCGTCGTCCAGGTTAAATACCGCCAGTTGGGTGTGTTGATACACCCGTTGCTTAGACGCCGCATAGGCTGCCATATCGGCATAACGGTCTAAATGATCAGCGCTGATATTCAAAATACAGGCAGCAACGCTGTGCAGGCTGCTGGTGGTATCCAACTGAAAACTGGACAGCTCTAACACATAAACTGCCGTATCGGTTTGTGCTAACGCATCCAGCACCGGCAGGCCGATATTGCCGGCAGCCAGTGCTTTAATACCACTGCACTTCAGCATGGCCTCTACCAACATGGTTACGGTAGATTTACCGTTAGACCCGGTAATGGCCACCACCGGCCGTGTATTAAAGCGGGCGAACAATTCAACATCACCCAGCAGCGCTGCGCCCTGAGCCACAGCGAAACGGATGGCAGGATGGTTAGGCGATAAGCCCGGGCTCAGTACGATAATGTCCATTTTTGCCAGCCGGTTAGCGTCCAGTTCACCTAAATAGATACCGTCGACTTTTTCTGCTGCAATCTGCTCTATGCCGGCCGGTTTACTGCGGCTGTCCATCAGCACAGGTTTAATGCCTTTGCTCAGTAAAAAACGCACTGTGGCCAGACCCGACAGGCCCAGCCCTACTACAGCTATGCGTTTTTTCGCTAAACTTTGCATTAGTTATCTCAACTTAAGGGTGGCTAAGCCCACCAACACAAACATGATGGATAAGATCCAAAACCTTACAATTACGCGCGGTTCCGGCCAGCCTTTCAGCTCGTAATGATGATGAATTGGCGCCATGCGGAAAATGCGCTGCCCCCGCAGTTTGTATGACCCCACCTGCAAAATAACTGACAGCGTTTCCATCACAAACACACCGCCCATAATAAACAGCACGATTTCCTGGCGCACCAAAATGGCAATAACACCCAACACCGCGCCCAGCGCCAGTGAACCCACGTCGCCCATAAACACCTGCGCAGGGTAAGTGTTAAACCATAAAAAGCCCAGGCCGGCGCCGATAAGCGCAGCACATACCACCACCAACTCGCTGGCATGCGGCAAATAAGGAATATTCAGATAACCGGAGAAATTAACGTTGCCGCTGGCATAAGCAATAATGGCAAATGCCGCCGCCACCATAATGGTGGGCACTATGGCCAGACCGTCCAGGCCATCCGTCAGGTTTACCGCATTGCTGGTACCGACAATAACAAAGTAACTCAGCGCTAAAAATAACAAGCCCAGCTGCGGCACCACATCTTTAAAGAACGGCACTAACAGCGCGGTTTCTGCCGGACGCTCCGCCGTAAAATACAGAAATGCCGCGGTAGCGATAGCAAACAACGACTGCCAGAAGTATTTCCAGCGCGCAATTAAGCCTTTGGGATCTTTGCGGATCACCTTGCGGTAATCATCGACAAAACCAATCCAGCCAAAGCTGACCAGCACAAACAATACGACCCAAACGTATTTGTTTTCCAGGTTAGCCCACAGCAAGGTACTCAGCAGCACCGAGCCTAAAATCAGCAAACCGCCCATAGTCGGCGTGCCTTTTTTAGAGAAATGGCTTTCCGGGCCATCGCCACGTACCACCTGGCCAATTTGCATGCGTTGTAAAGCGGCAATTAATTTTGGGCCCAGATACAGGCTTAATAACAATGAGGTTAAAATACCCAGGATCGAACGGAAGGTAAGATAACTGAATACATTAAAGAAACTGAAGTATTGGGTTAAATACTCGGCTAACCAAACTAGCATGGGCTACTCTCCTGCTGACATCTTTCGAGCAAGTCCTGCACAACTAACTCCATCTTCGCGCTGCGCGAACCTTTCACTAGCAGGGTGACTTCCTGTTGTTCCGATATTATCGGCATCAGACGCTGTAATAATGCCTGACGCGAACTGAAATGAGCGCCTTGTCCATTGAACAAGTCACTGGCGCTCTGTGATAACACGCCAAGGGTGAACAACAGATTAATAGCCGATTTTTTTGCGTATAAACCGATCTCTTCATGGTATAACCGCGCATCTGCACCCAGTTCCGCCATGTCGCCGAGAATTAACACGCGGTAACCGGAATACGACGCTAACAAATCAATTGCCGCCTTAACCGACTCGACATTGGCATTGTAAGTGTCGTCAATCAGCCGCAGCTGCGCCGTGACCATTTTTACATTAGTCCGGCCTTTTACCGCCTGCATTTGTGCCAACCCCAGTTGTACATCGGCCAAATCGGCACCGACGGCAATACAGGCCGCTGCAGCAGTCAGCGCATTAGCAACGTTGTGTTTACCCGGAATAGTCAGTTGAACAAACTTTTTGCCAGCGGGACAATGCAACTCAAAGCCGGCACAGCCCTGGTTATCCAATACTATGCCATCAGCATAATAGTCAGCCGGTGCGGTAGCAGAAAACTGCATTATGTGTTTATCGTCCAACCGGCGCAGCCAGTAATCACGGTAATCACTGTCGGCCGGCAATATCGCCAGGCCTTGTGCCGGTAAGCCGTTAAAAATTTCGCCCTTGGCACGGGCCACGCCATACAAATCGCCAAACCCTTCCAAATGCGACGCGGCCACATTAGTAATAAGCGCCACATCCGGCTTGGCCAATGAAGTGGTATAAGCAATTTCGCCCTGATGATTGGCACCGAGCTCTAACACCGCAAAATCATGTTGTTCGGTCAGGCGCAGCATCGTCAGTGGCACGCCAATGTCATTGTTAAAATTGCCCTGCGTCGATAACACCTTACCGCGACGGCTTAAAATGGCCGCAATCATTTCTTTTACGGTGGTTTTACCGGCACTGCCGGTAACCGCGATGGTTTTTGGCGCTAAGCGCGCTTTTAACGCGGCTGCCAGTTGCCCCAGAGCCAGCCGGCTGTCCGGCACAATAATTTGCGTAATATCGGTATCTACCGGGTGCTCTACCACTACCGCCGCTGCGCCTTTGGCTTTTACCTCGGCAACAAACACCGAACCGTCAAAGTTAGGCCCTTTTAATGCAATAAACAGCTCACCGGCGCTGATAACGCGGCTATCGGTGCTGACCGAGGTAATGGCAACATCGGGCCCGGTCATAGTGCCGTTAACCATGGCGGTAATTTCAACACAGCTTAATGTAATCATAGAGACATCTCCGTAACCAGTTGACGAAGATAGGCGCGCTCATCGTATTGCCGCTGCTCGCTGCCAATAATCTGAATAGTTTCATGGCCTTTACCGGCAACCAGCACCACGTCACCCGGCTGGGCGCTAACCAGTGCCAACTTGATGGCAGCCTGGCGATCAGGCTCAATCTGATAGCTGGCATCCGGGCTCATACCGGCGGCAATTTCTTCGCAAATTGCCATCACATCTTCACTGCGCGGATTGTCGGCGGTAATGATCACGTGATCGGCAAACAATTCTGCCAGTTGCCCCATTAACGGCCGCTTACCACGGTCGCGGTCGCCGCCGCAACCAAACACACACCACAGCCGTGAAGTGCAGTGCAAGCGTAATGATTGCAGTGCCTGTTGCAGTGCGTCCGGGGTGTGTGCATAGTCAATCACCGCGGTAAATTGCTGCGCAAACACAAACTGCTCCATCCGGCCTGGCACAGCCTGTAAACGGTTGCAGGCATTAACCAGACTGGTCAGGTCATAGCCCTGCACCATCAGCGCCAGCATAGCTGCCAGCACATTCTGAATATTAAACTCACCCAACAAGGGCAAATGCAGACTGTAATCGCCGGCATGCGAGCTCAGCTGCAACTGATAACCGTTAGTGGTGGCAACCACATCGGAATAGGCCAGGTATCTGGCAAAACCATGGCAATGCTCTGCTTTACCATAAGCCCACACCGGCACTTCACATTGCGCTGCCAACTTCCGGCCGTAGTCATCAGACACATTAATAACCGCAGCGCGGCTTACTCCGGCGCGGAACAATAACGCCTTGGCTGCAGCGTATTCCGCCATGCTGCCGTGATAATCCAGGTGATCGCGCGTCAGGTTAGTAAACACCGCCACGTCAAACTGGATACCGGCAACACGCTGCTGCACCAAAGCATGCGATGACACCTCCATCGCTACCAGCTGCACCTGCTGCCTAACACAAGCGGCTAAAATGCGCTGAATGTCGACAAAATGCGGCGTAGTATTGGGTAAGGCAGTCAACTGTTGATAGTAGCCATAACCCAAAGTACCGATTACAGCACCTTTAACCGTCAACTGCTCAAGTAACTGATTGATAAAAAACGTAATACTGGATTTGCCGTTAGTACCGGTAACACCAACCAACTGCAGCACCCGAGCCGGATGCTGATAAAAATCCGCCACTAACGCCGGCAGTATCTGCACTAATTCAGGCAGCACTACTATTCGGTTATCGGTGTAAGCACCGCTGTCGGTTAATACCAGTGCCGCGCCGCCGGCAAAAGCACGGTCGATATAATCTTTACCATGCTGCGCCACGCCGGCAATGGCAACAAACACATCGCCCGGGCCAACCTTGCGGCTGTCCAGCTGAATACTGTGTAACTCACACTGCGGAACTGCGGTGCTGTAGTTTGCTAACCAGGTTACTGAGTTAACCGGCATTGGTGCCTCCCGTTACGGCTGAGAGTCTGGGCTGAGTTGCGGCATCCGGCGATAAGTTAAGTAACTGCATCGCGGCGCCCATAATATTGGCAAACACCGGGGCGGCTATTTCGCCGCCGTGGTAAAAATCGCCGGCCGGTTCATTAATCACCACCACACACACTAAACGCGGATTTGACACCGGGCCTACGCCGGCAAAGGAGGCCACATAATCTTCACCATAACCACCGGCTATGGCCTTGCGCGAAGTGCCGGTTTTGCCGCCAACACGATAACCTTCTACCTGAGCGCGGGTGGCGGTGCCGCCCGGCATAATGTTGGCTTCCATCATTTCCAACATTGCCAGCGCATGCTGTTTTGCCAGCACTTGCTCACCGACGTACGGTTGCTCGGTTTTTAAAATAGTCAGTGGCCGGCTGATACCACCATTAGCGATGGTCGCATACACTTTAGCCAATTGCGCAGCGGTAACCGACAAACCGTAACCAAACGACATCGCGGCTCTCTCATGCTCAGACCAGCGCCGGCGGTGGCTTAACATACCGCTGCTTTCGCCGTTTAAACCAAGCCCGGTATCAATGCCAAGCCCCATATTGCCGTACAGGCTAATGACGTGTTCTACCGGCATATCTAATACCAGTTTGCTTACGCCGACATTGCTCGATTTTTGAATAATGCCGGTAAGGCCGAGTGTTTTATAATTATTGGCATCGCGCACCCAACTGCCGCCAATGCGGATATAACCCGGCGCCGTATCAACCTGCGTGTTGAGGTTGGCACTGCCAAATTCCAACGCACTGAGCACCGCCAGCGGCTTCATGGTTGAACCCGGTTCAAAGGTGTCGGTAATGGCGCGGTTGCGGAACAAATACGCCGGCGCATTGCCACGGTTATTAGGATTAAACGACGGGCTGTTTACCATAGCCAGCACTTCGCCGGTGTGTACATCCACCACGATGGCCGAACCGGAGGTCGCACCGTGCGACAACACGGCTTTTTTCAATTCACGGTACGTCACTGATTGAATACGCTGATCAATGCTAAGCTGTAAATTACCCGGTTGCTGCGCTTCTGAGCGCTCTATCACTTCAATTTCGCGGCCTTTAGCATCTTTGCGAAATACCTTGCGCCCGGCAGAGCCGGTCAGCAGGTCGTTGTAACGCTTTTCAATGCCCTCTACACCGCTATCGTCAACATTGGTAAAACCAATCAGCTGCGCGGTAACTTCAGCTGCCGGATAATAGCGACGCGACTCCTGGCGGAAGTAAATGCCGGGTACATTTAGTTTTTTGACGTAGTCCACTACTGCCGGATTAACCTGACGCTGCAGATAAATAAAGCGCCGCTGCGGGTTGTCACCCACTTTTTGCAACAACTGCGCCGGCGTCATTTGCAAAATATCCGCCAGGGCATGCCAGCGACGCTCATCGGCTGCGGCATGGCGCTCTATCACTATTTTAGGATCAGCCCAAATAGCCTCTACCGGCACACTAACTGCCAGTTCTTCGCCGTTACGATCTAAAATCATGCCACGCAGCACGCTATCGGCTTCAACACGCAGGCTGCGCATATCGCCCTGGCTGACTAACATATCCGGCTCGACCACCTGCAACCAGGCAGCCCGCACCATCAGTGCGCCAAACACCGCGGACAGCGTCAGTAATACAAAAGCAAAACGCCAGCTCAGTACCGACGGCACTGTTCTGGCTTTTGCTTGAGGTGCTTTACGCTGGCGGCTCACCGGACAGTCACCGCAATATCCTGCTCACCGGCAGGACGCACCATTTGCAGGCGCGAACGGGCAATATCTTCTACCCGGCTGTGCTCTGACAATGCCCGCTGCTCCAACAGCAAGTTGCGCCATTCAATATCTAATTGGTCACGCTGTTGGTACAAGCCATCCTGCGCTATTGTCAGTTGCCGGTTCAGGTGGGCAAAATGCACCACTGTCAGTGCCGACGCCATACACGCCAACAGCAGCAGCGCCAGCCATTTCTGCCGGCGCCAGTCACTGACGATTAAGCGATGCAGGCTGATATTATTCATGCTGCTGCCTCTGAGCAATGCGCAGCACAGCACTGCGGGCACGGGGGTTTTCTTGCAGTTCCTGCTCTGACGGCATAATGGCTTTGCCAACCAGTTTTAATTCTGTGCGCTGGTTCATCTGCGCAGCAGTCAGCGGTATACCGCGTGGTATTGGCTCACCTTTGGAATAACGGCGCATAAACTGCTTAACCAGCCGATCTTCCAGTGAGTGGAAGCTGATCACCACCAAACGGCCACCGGGTTTTAATACCTGCATAGCGGCATGTAAAGCCTGATTTACCTGCTCCAGCTCGCTGTTAATGTAAATACGGATAGCCTGAAAGCTGCGTGTTGCAGGGTGTTTTTTCTCTTTATTACTTTTCGGCACACTGGCGCTGATTAACGCGGCCAACTGGGCGGTACGGGTAATGTTGGTTTCAACCCGTGCAGCCACTATGGCCTGAGCAATGCGCCAGGCAAACTTTTCTTCGCCGTATTCGCGTAGTACAAAGCTGATATCTTCGACATCAGCCTGTGCCAGCCAGTCGGCAGCACTGATACCCGAGCTTGGGTCCATACGCATATCCAGCGGGCCGTCACGCATAAAGCTAAAGCCGCGGTCAGCATCGTCTAATTGTGGCGACGACACACCAAGATCAAGCAAAATACCGTCCAGCGCACCGTTGATATGCAACTGTTCAGCAATAGACGCCAGGGCGGCGAAGGGGCTGTGGGTGATATGAAAGCGGGGATCTGCCTGTAAAGGCGCAGCAGCAGCTATCGCGGTGGGGTCGCGATCTATAGCATATAAACGGCCCTTCGGGCCAAGCAGGGATAAAATAGCACGGCTGTGCCCGCCACGGCCAAAGGTACCGTCAAGGTAACAACCGTCGGGCTGTATTGCCAAACCGTCCAGTGCTTCTTGCAACAAAACGGAGATATGTGCCGGTGCATTCATTTACAGTGCAAAGTCCTGTAATCGTTCTGACAATTCCACATCACCGGCCTGAGCCTG
The DNA here is from genome assembly GCF_013283795.1 of Rheinheimera lutimaris. Classification (GTDB taxonomy): domain Bacteria; phylum Pseudomonadota; class Gammaproteobacteria; order Enterobacterales; family Alteromonadaceae; genus Alishewanella; species Alishewanella lutimaris. Next base: position 98,959 of record NZ_JABSOD010000010.1, on the reverse strand, counting down.
TTCCAGCGCAATATCTGCAGCTAAACGCTCATGCCAGGCGGCTTCATCCCAGATTTCAAATTTATTTAACTGACCAACCAGACGGATATTCTTGCTCAACCCGGCATGTTGCCGCAGCGGAGCCGGCAGTAAAATACGGCCGCTTTTATCCATGTCGCAATCGGTGGCGTTACCCAACAGTACGCGCTGTAAGCGGCGTTCCTGCGGGTTTAAGCTGGACAAGCGCTTGAGTTTTTCTTCTATTTCTTCCCACTCAGCCAGCGGATAAAGCAATAAACAGGGATCATGCAAATCGATGGTGCAAATCAAATGGCCCTGACAATCAGACAGCAGAAATTCGCGGTAGCGCGCAGGTAGCGCTAACCGTCCTTTCTCGTCTAATGTCAACGTAAATGAGCCACGAAACATACGCTTCCTGTGCAACTGATTTTTAAGCTTTAGTTCGCAGGTAAAGCCAAATGATCCACTTTTACCCACAAATCCCCACAACGATACAGTTTAGGGTGCAGGTTTAGCCATTGTCAAGGTAAAAACGGCATGATCGATCGATTACGATCTCAGTAAAAATAAGCGCTGCAGCAAAGATGATGATTTTGGTGGGAAAAAGTGGAGGCAGATCAAAACTGCTGCAGAATTGCCCTGTTTTTATGTACAGTGCCGGATATTCTGCTGCTTTTTTCTGCGCTTACTTGCCAACGCAGAATAAATTATTCAATACTGCACTGGTATACTAATAACAAATTCTTACACCCGCTTTAAGCAATACAAGGATCTGGCTTTATGGTGTGTTTACTGAAAATACGCGGCATGCTGGAGCAGATGTCGATTATCGAGCGTAAGCTGGCGGATTTTATCCTGGATAACGCCCATTTGCTACGGGACTATTCCTCGCAGCAACTGGCCGATGCGGTGGGTACCAGCCAATCCAGCGTCGTGAAATTTTGTCAGAAGCTCGGCTATAAAGGTTACCCGGATTTAAAACTGGCGGTAAATGAAGCGGTGATCACCGCGACCACTTTAAACCGAGACAACAACGAACCCAACCCGACACAAAACGGCCTGGTTAATCTGGTAGAGCAGCTGCAATTCAGCCTGCAAAGCCACCTGCGTGGCATTCTGGAAGTTAACAGTGAAAAAGCGTTACAAGACAGTGCCGACTTGTTGGCACAGGCTGACAAAGTATTGATAGCCGGCTTCGGTAAGTCCGGCATAGTGGCGCACGATATGCAATTCCGTTTACTACAGCTGGGTAAGCTGGCCCTGCTGCACAGCGACCCGGCTATTGCGCTGCAGCTGGCCAGCACCTTAAGCCATAACAGCATACTGCTGCTGGTGTCAGAATCCGGCCATAATACCGACTTACTGAAGTTAGCAAAATATGCCAAACAGCGGCAGATCCGCATTATCAGCTTAACCGGTTATAAAACCAACGCCCTTAGCCTGGCCGCCGACATAGCGCTGTTTGCACTGAGCGGCGATGAAAATGTCAGAATTAACGCTATTTTGGTGCAATTGGCGCAGCAGCACCTGTGTCATATTTTGTATTTGCTGTTGTGCCAGCGGCAAAATAACGATCATCAGTTAGAAGAAAGCGCTAAGCTACTGAATTTACTGGAACAGCCCTGAGCGGAGAAATAGCCCTCAGCACGTTGAAGGCTAACGCGCGGAATCTCAGGCCAGCATTTCCAGGCCTTCAATTGCCGTAATACCCAGGCCGGGCGCATCAGCAATCGTAATGTCGGCATCATTAAAGCTTACACTGCTGGTTACCGGATCAAAGGCACACAACGACGGGCCATCCAGGTCAATCTTGGTAATAACATCAGACTTGGCCACCGCCACATGCACGGCAGCCGCCACACTAATGCTACCTTCCAGCATGCAACCAATCATGCATTGCATATCGTAAAACGAGCAGATATCGGCAATTTTAATCGCATTGGCAATACCGCCGGTTTTCATCAGCTTAATATTAATAATGTCGGCCGCGCGCATTTTTATCAGCTCGATAACCTCGCGTGGGCCAAAGCTGCTTTCGTCCGCCATCACCGGCGTATGCACCCGCTCGGTAATGTATTTTAAACCTTCCAGGTCGTAGGCTTTTACCGGTTGTTCTACCAGCTCCAGCCGCACACCGGCATCTTCTAACTTATGCAGTGCATAGACAGCTTCTTTAGCGGTCCAGCCCTGGTTTGCATCCAGCCGGATCAATGCTTTACCTTCTACCGCAGCATAAATCGCTTTTACCCGCTCGATATCAACACCAATATCTTTACCTACTTTTACCTTTAAGGTTTCAAAGCCACGGTCTATCGCGCTGAGCGAGTCGGCAACCATCTTGTCGATGTAGTCAACGCTGATCGTCAGATCGGTGGTGATTTTCGGCACACCGCCACCGAGTATTTTGTATAACGGCGCCTTGTACAACTGCGCAAATAAATCATATACCGCCATTTCTACCGCAGCTTTAGCGCTGTAGTTTTTCATAATACTGCCCTGGATCAGGCGGATAATATGGTTTAAATCGGCAATATCCTGCCCCAGCAGCCTGGGTTTTATTACCGTACGGATAGCCTCAATAATAGAACCGTGAATATCACCGGTGATCACCGCGGTGGCCGGTGCAGCGCCGTAACCGGTGTTACCGCTGTCAGTCTCCACAATAATCACCACATCTTCGGTGCTGTTAACCGTACGCAGCGCCGTCTTAAACGCCGTTTTCAGAGGCACCCGTAACATTCCCAGCCGGATATCTGTTATTTTCATCGTTACCTCTGTTATCGCAATGATTTGATGGCGTACATGGCATCAAAATAGGATTGTTGTTCTGTTGCATATAACGGCAGCAGCGGCGTTACCGCTACCCCATTGAGGGTACCGCGGTAAATAGTGCCATCGCTGCGCGGATACAGCAGTGTATTAACATCATGGATCATAAAAGGCTGGCCGTTTACTGTGCCAAGGTATAATGCGACATGGCCGGGAAAATACAGCAAGTCGCCCACCTGCAATTTCGCCAGCGCGGCCTGTTTATCGGCCACACTGCTGTCGGCACTGAAGCGGATATTACGGCCATAGCCACCATTGCCCTGCTGGCCGGAATTGCGTGGCATCAGCAAGCCGAAACTGCGGAAAATCTCGGAGATAAACCCGGTACAGTCACGGCCGTTATAGTCATGCCCCCAGCCATAGCGCTCACCTAAAAACTTAAACGCCTGCGCCAGAATATTATACGGCGTAAACGGCAAATAGCCCTGCTGTACATCGGCACTGAGCGGCAATAACGCCGGAGTAAAACTCAGACTGCCGTCAGCCAACCGCAGCGGTAACTGTACTATATGACTGGCTACCGGGTTTTGGCCGTGCACGTTAAACCCGGCCTCAGCAGCACTTAGCAGCGGCAAGCGCACGCCCATATCCAGTTGCAGTTCAGACACTGCCGCCAACTGCGGGTTAAACGCGGTGTGCACCTTGGCGCCGGTTATCACAATAAACGGCTGTTGCTGCGTGTACGCCAGTACCTGCTGTTTGCTGCCTATTGCCACATCAGCGGCTTGCAGCCAGCCGGTATAGTTAAAACTGCGTACCAACAACCACTGGTTATCGCGGCTGCTATGCAACAAGGCCACTGCATCGGCCGGGAACAGCGCCGTTTCAGCAAAGCGGTCCAGGTCGGGGTTGCCCTGCTCGTTCACTATTCTGTCACGGGTTGGAAAGGCGCGTAACGCACTGCGTTTTACCACCAACCCAAAGCGTAACGGGTTAACCGCCTGCATGTGGTCTAATGCCGTTAAGCTCTGATAATGCTGCCAGTGCTGCGCGGTTAATTGGCTGCCATCAAGATAAAACCGCGCCGCCGTTGGCACCTTACTTACGCTTTGTATAATAGCGCCAAGCTCAGCTTTGCTGTAATGCGCCGGCAGACTTTGCAGAGACTGCATCTCGCTTTGTAAGGCGAAGGTTTCGCTATTACGCTGCGCTATTTGTGCCGGCGTTAACAACAGTTGCTGCGGCGCGGCTAATTTGGTCTGCCAAAACCGGGGGTTCATCTGTTCCGGCGACAACAGGGGCACATCAGACCTAAACTGTATTGTGGTTTCAGTCGCTAAAACTACATGCCAGCAACAGCACAGCAACCACAGTATTTTCTTCATGCCTGTCCCTTCCTAAGCTCTTGCTTTTAAGACGTTAACGCCAACGCTCTGTAAGCCAACATAGCGCCTTGGAATGAAATATTCCAATTATTTTCAAAATTAAGCATAAATTATTTTCAAAAGGAATTAAATATTGCTATGTTAATTTTGTGCAGAAATTAAACGTTTTGCATTTTCAGAAAAAACGGGCAATCAGACCCGGGTAACGGATAGCCAAAAAAACAGAATAACGCAACTCCAGGAGAGATAGTGATGAAATCACAACAGCATACCTTGGCAAAAAGCCGCTTAGCCTGCGCAACGCAGCGCGCTTTTAGCCCCCAGAGAACAGTATCTGCTTTTGTACTTGCCGGCATGCTGGCTTGCGCTCCGGCTCTGGCTCAGCAAGCAGGCGGTATCAGAGGTAAGGTTATTACTGAACAAACAAGTGCTGCATCAGGAATTACCGTTGTAGCATCCAGCCCGGTGATGCCGAAAGCACGCACAGTGCAAACCCGTGAAGATGGTAGCTTCAATTTACCCATGCTGGTACCGGGGCGTTACACCCTAACCATTACGGCGGCGAATGGCAGTGTAAAAACTATGGAAGTAGATGTACTGCTTGACCAAACATCTACCGTAAATGTTGCCTTTGAAGCGTCAACTTCCGGCGTCGAAGTGATACAAATCGTTGGCTCCCCTTTTTTCGCCCAGCAAGGCAATTCCTCTTTGAGCAACTCTTTAGGTTCAGATGTTGTTGAAGCTTTGCCTATCGGTCAGTCATTCCGCGATATGTTGAAAATTATTCCGGGCGTGCAATACACTGAAAACGGCACTTTAGGCCCATCAGCAGGCGGCTCAGGGGCGCACAATAAGTATGGCTTCGATGGTGTGGATGTCTCAATGCCATTATTCGGTAATCTTGCCTCAGAACCATCAACCCACGATATAGAGATGGTTTCAATGGAACGGGGGGGGGCTAAAGCAGTTGGCTTCAACCGTTCAGGCGGCTTTGCTATCAATACCAAATCAAAATCCGGTACCAATGAATTTAAGGGGAGTGTCGAGTACAAAGTTGAAAATAAAAACTTTGCAGCATCTCCTGATGAAGGCGTAGAGCAAGATACCGACAAAACCTGGATCACTGCTGCCGTTAGCGGGCCATTAATTCAGGACCAATTGTTTTTCTATGGCTCCTATTATGGGCCTGAAGAGAAAGGATCTAATAAAACTACCGCTTATGGACCAACCAAAGCATATAAAAGCGATCGAGATGAATATTTTGGTAAGTTAACCTGGGCACCAACTGATGATTTATTGCTCAACCTGAGTTACCGCGATTCTGACCGCGTTGAGACCGGCAGCAATATCGGCGAATTCGAAGCTGATTCAGTTTCAACCGGTGAGCAAGCTACACAGAAAATCTTCACCTTTGACGGTTCTTATATTTTAGGGGACTACACCACATTAAGTTTTAATATTAATAAATTTGACTATAAAACCAGTGGCAAGCCGGATGTCGAACTCACCGTCATTCCTGAAGTCGGTGCATCTCTTGATATCTCCAACCTGGAACAAATGGGATATTTCAACGTACCAGATCTGCTGACTGCCGGCGAGCCTGATGCCGCAGTCTATAATGCCGGTGCTCAGGCGTTGATTAACCGCTATGGCTACACTGAAAACGGCATTTTGACAGGCGGCGGAGGTGTTGGCGCCTATTCTCAATACAATAACCAAAATTTCTTCCGCGACAGCTTTGAGTTAGCACTGGATCATGAAATTATTGGGGATGTACTGGTCCACTCAATTCATATAGGCCTGAAATACTCTGAAGCTGAAGAGGAACTAAGCCGCCTCTCAAACGGTTGGGGCTCTATCAGTTATCACGGAGGTAGAAACCTGACGTTAGAAAGCGCGGTTGCAGATCTTGACCCTACCTCTGTTTATTATATTGCTACCACGCAACAAATGAGTTTCATTGATGAGTCGGGCCGTGCCGTTTCAGCCATTCACTCCTTCTCAGAATCATGGAACTTAGAAATAAACGATACTATCGAGCACGGTGACTTTACCTACAACATTGGTGTGTTGATCAGTAAAGATACGTTATATGGTCAGGGTTTACGCGCTAACTCCGCCAATGGTTCCGGCTGGGAAATTGCCATGGGTGAAAAGTATAAAATGCACACGGTTGACTGGAAGGATATGATTCAGCCGCGCTTAGGTATCGACTGGAAGTACGACGGCCAGAACTCCGTATTCGCCAATTATGCCAGCTATAATCCTGAAGCCAGTTCACTGGCACGCGCAGCATCCTGGGATCGTAATACCCAGCAAATATTAAGAGTCTATTTTGATGAAAATGGTAATTATCTGGAATCTGGTGCAGCCAACGGTTCTTCAGGTAAATTATTTGCCGATAATATGAAGCCACACCGTATTGATGAAATTACCCTTGGTACTACCAGAGCTATTACAGAACGGTTGCAGCTACGCGGCCACACGCGCTATCGCTATGGTTCACATTTTTGGGAAGATATGCCAAACAATGCCAGATTACGTGGTACTTACGGCAATGGTGAAGTGCCAGCGTATATTGCTGAAAAAGGCCTTTATATCCCTGACTTAGCTGAACGCTATGACGGTATTGGCAGTCCATCAGCCGGTACCTATGTTGTTGCGGAAGTAGATCAAGGCCAAACGAAATACTGGGAAGTAAGTTTGGAAGCTGAATATTTTGGTGACCGCACTTATTTCAATGCGTCTTATGTCTGGAGCCATTATTACGGCAACTTTGATCAAGACAATACCACCACTACCAATGCAGGTGATACCAACACCTTTATAGGGTCATCTAACTATGGTGATGGTCCGGGCTTGATGCCATGGGATAACAGATACGGCACATTATCCGGCGATAAGCCGCACCTGTTTAAAGCATTTGGTTACTATACAACTGATTGGGAAGCAAATTTGGGGGCTTATTTTGTGTTTCAATCGGGCCAACCATGGGAAATCTGGGACGGCAGCTATTATGGAACCTCAAGCAGTACAAGTAAGTACGCAGAAAGCGCTGGTAGCCGCCGAAGTTCAAGCCATTGGCAGTTAGATTTAAGCTACAACCAGAACTTTACTTTTGCAGATAAATACGTACTGAAGTTCCGCGCTGACTTATTCAACGTGTTTGATCGTCAAACCGGATATGCGATAGACCCTATTCTGTCGAGTTCTACTTTTGGCGAACCTCGTAAATACTACAACCCGCGGCGCCTGCAGTTATCTGTCGGTTTCGATTTCTAGCACTACAGTTCCGGATGATTTTCCAGCTTGCAACAGCTGCGATCTTCCTGCATAAAAAAAGCCGTGGTAGTTAACTACCACGGCTTTTTAAACTAAACAGCCTTTAGTCACGCAGTAATGAACCATTTATATTGTTCACTACTGAACCACCTGACTCCCTGAACAAATTCAGGAAAATTGCCTCGCCGTTGCTTGCTATAGCACCAACTGCTACACCAGTAAAATCACCGGCGCTACCACAACCGGTTAAAGTAAGCTGCATATCAGCAATGGATGCCACATAATTTGTTACCGCACCACTGCTGATAACACAACCTGCTATATTGCCGCTTACTGTACCATCTTCAGCAATAATCATTTCGTCCCAGCTACCGGTTACAGTTGCAAGCAAAGACGACTGCGCCACCGCTTGCAACCCAGAGAACGACTCTTCATTATCATTAGATAACAGTATTTCACCGCTAAGCCTATGGTTTTTACTTTTTGGTACCGGCATGGTCAGCGACGCGCCCACTGCAGTATTTGTCGGCCAGGTTAAACCTTCGCCCTCAGCTTCCAACACTGATACTGTGGCGGGCGCCGGATATGTAAACACATATTGGCCACCGACATCACCACCGTTATAGTAAACTTTGTTACCTTTGCTAATTAAAGTGCTGCCTAACGAGCCGGCATAAAACACTGGTTGCAATTCACCGGTAAGTGCCAGTGAGTCTTGTTGTGAGGTAAAATCATCAAGCAGACCGGTAACAGTATTGTTTTCATTGTCTAAAGCAAACCACTTCAGATAAGTTACACCATCAAAGCTGTAAGACCATAACACGCCCTCGTACTGGCCAGCCGCATCACACTCAGAATAGCTTAATGACGCAGCAAAAACGTTGTTATCCTGCAAAGTCAGGGGGCCGCTGATTTTACAGTTATCTTTATCAACCGCAGTCAGGTTTAAACCGGCATCAATATTAAATTCGCTGAAGTCCGCCGCTACCCAGTCATCGTTCATAGCACTGATATCAACGATATTGATCACTGTTCTCAAGATCCCACCGCTTATTACCATTTCACTACCCGGGCCACTTGTACTTTCCAGCGTCAGGCTTGTCATACTGTCTACGATGTTATTGCTTACCGTAAGCTCAGCACTGAATTGTCCGGCTTTTAACGCTGTATCAACAAACATTTTGTAAAAGCCGGCTGCTTCGACAATTTTACCATCCACAATATGTTCATTAATTTGGGTAAAATGCCCCAGCAGATTGCCTTCTTCAGAAAAGCTAACGTAGTACAAGTCTTCGCCAAGCAATACCACTTCCGTAAGCTGCCCCATATTCTCACGTACATAAGTTGCCGAGGCAAACTCAGGCAATACGTCTTCCGGTGTTGGCGTTGGTGTCGGGGGTGACACTGCGACCGGCGCTTCTGTACCACTGTCAGAGCCACCACCACAAGCTGTTAAGCCAGCCAGGGTTAACGCATAAACTACGCTCAGGGCTAAGTTCTTTTTCAACATCTTTATTACTCTCCGTATAAAAACATCACCCGATGCGCTTTGGCATCAATGGCAAATAAAATGAAGAAGTCGCAGCAGCTGCGCCACGCGACGAATAAAGACAGACGGCATAGATAGACATAATCAGACAACGGTAACAGTACCGCTATGATTGACATCAAACAGATGTGACTAAGCTAATGCAACCACTGCCATCATTAACATTCGTAACGAACGTTATTAGACCAGCGGCTTTGCGTCCTGACCTTTCGGTACAGTTTGCCTTTTAATTGTCTTAGCTTGAGACGAAAACGCTTTTGCATTAACGCAAGCTGAACGACTGCAAGATATACAAATAATTACAAACTCACAAGTTGTTTTTTAGTCAATTTTGCAACAAGCTTTACAAATCAAGTGCTAAGTGTTGATAACTTTTCCGACAGCGGAAACAGCAAATATGACGGTAATAAAACAAAAACCGCAGCCTGTTACAGCTGCGGTTTCTTGTGGTGTTTGGTGTGAGCCGGCCGTTAAGCCGGGTTCTGTGCTCTGTTGCCAGAGTGACAATCATTCCTCTAGGACTTAAGTCGCCTTAAGCCTCAAGCAATCTACCCGCCCCCAACGCGGGCCGCGCCAAAGGGGGCCTATTTGATCTTGCTCCGGGTGGAGTTTACCGTGCCACGAACTGTTGCCAGCCGCGCGGTGCGCTCTTACCGCACCCTTTCACCCTTACCTGATCCCACTTGCGTGGGCCATCGGCGGTTTGCTCTCTGTTGCACTGGTCGTAGGCTCACGCCCCCCAGGCGTTACCTGGCACCCTGCCCTGTGGAGCCCGGACTTTCCTCCCCCTGCTTGCGCAGGCAGCGATTGTCTTGGCCAACTCACGGGCGCAATTATACCGGTTTTATTCTGTTTCACCAGATAATTGCAGTGCCACTTTATACAGGGCGTTTTTTTTGCCGCCATGAATTTGTGCGGTTAAGGCGGCGGCCTTTTTCAGTGGCAGCTCGGTTAGCAGCAATTTAAGGGTGTTGAGTTCAGCGTCACTCAGCTCACTTTCGGCCTTGGGGGTGGGCGCTATCATCAACACCATTTCACCCTGGCAGCGCTGCGGATCAGCCTCTAACCAGGCGATGATCTGTGCCGCAGTGCCGTATTCCAGATGCTCAAAGGTTTTGGTCAGCTCTTTAGCCAGCACTAATTCGCGCTCAGGGCCAAACACTGCAGTGACATCCTGTAGCGTATCTTTGATGCGCCGTGCGGTGTCGTAACAAATAATAGTGCCGACACCGGCCGGAATGTCTGCCAGTTGGTTTTGCCGCTGCTGGCTTTTTGGCAGCAAAAAGCCGATAAAATGGAATTTATCAGTGGGTAAGCCGGCAGCACACAAGGCGGTAATTAACGCACAAGGGCCGGGGACAGGAATTACCCGCACACCGGCGTCGCGGCACTGGCGCACTAAGCTGTAGCCAGGGTCACTTATCAGCGGCGTACCGGCATCGGATACCAGCGCCACATGCTCACCGGCCAGACACTTTTGAATAATGCCGGCGGCGCGCTGTTTCTCGTTATGGTCATGCAACGCCAGCGTTTTGGCATTAATGCCCAGATGCGACAACAAGCGCCCGGTGTGGCGGGTGTCTTCTGCCGCTATCCAATCGACCTGCTGCAAGGTACTGATCGCACGCTGGCTGATATCGTCCAAATTACCAATCGGGGTGGCCACTACATATAAAAAACCGTTTTCTTTTGCCATTTGATGATTAATGTACGCTATTTGTTTGAGCTTAACCGGCAGTCTCAGTAAGATAAGACCATTGTTTCGCTATGGTACTGCGCATTGTGACTTCCAGCAAATTAAAGCCTCTGTTATTTATCGGCCTGTGTACGGTGCTTGCCGGCTGTGCCCAAGGCCCGGTAAAACCGCCCCTTAGCGGCCAGCCTGCCGGTGCAGACCGCACCGAACAACCGGCACAGGCCATACCGGCCCGCCAGTTGTTCCGCCTGGCGGCTAATTATCAGGCCGAGCCGCAACATTATCATTTACTGAAAGCGGCACGCCAGGCCATTGTCGAACAAGACTACCTGCTGGCGCTCGCGATAAGCGAAAACCTGAAGCAAAGCCCTTATCCGCTGATCCAACGGCAAAATAAGTTAGTGCTGCTGCAGGCGTATCTGGCTACTGAGCAGCAAAACAGCCTGCTGCAACTGCTGGATAATACCGCTCTGTCTGATATAGACCCGACCGACATAACTGAGTTTCTCTGGCTGAGCAGCCAGTACCTGACCCAACAACAGCGTTATCTGGCGGCCAGCCGCAGCCTGCTGCAACTGGCTCAGCAAGCCGATGCTGTGCAGCGTTACCCGCAGCACAGTGATATGTTATGGCAAAATTTATCGGCATTAAGTGACGGCCAACTGGAAACCTTACGTGTTGGGGCCGGCCAAACCACCAATGGCTGGCTTAACCTGGCGACGTTAAGCCGGCGCTATATAGGCCAACCACAGGCACTGCAACAGGCCTTTACCGATTGGCAGCGCCGTTATCCTATGCTACCACGGGCAGAGCAATTGCCGCAGGCGGTGCAACAGTTACTGAGCCTTACACCGTATCAGCCACAGCGCATCGCCGTATTGCTGCCGCTACAGGGGCAGTTTCGCCAGCATGCTCAGGCAGTGCAATACGGTATTTTAGCGGCCGCAGGCAACAGCTCCACCACCGGCCTGGTATTTATTGACAGCCAGTTGCCGGGTGATGAACTACAACGCCAAATTGAACAGGCCCAGGCAAGTTTTGTTATCGGACCACTGCTAAAAGATCAGGTCGATGCGGTCAACCGCCTGACAGAGTGGCGTTGGCCTACATTATTTTTAAACACTCGCGATAGCAATTACAGCGTAAAACCAGAGCAATTTTACTTTGCCCTGAGTATGGAAGATGAAGCCGCGCAAATGGCTGCGTTGTTTCAGCAGAAAAACTATCGCCGCCCCGTAGTGATAAGTTCAGCCAATAATATCAGTGTCCGGATGCAGCAACGCTTTGCCGCCCATTGGCAGGAGCTTGGCAACAGCGCGCCGGAACAGCATCGTTTTAACAGCAAAGAAGAACTGGAAAGCTTAATCAGCCGTGTGCTGGAAACCGACCGCAGCCGCGAGCGGGTAAAGCAAATCAGCAGCCTGATAACGCCCAAGCTGGAAGCCGATCCGCACAGCCGGCTGGATATTGATGCTATTTATCTGATCGCCGACCCGGTACAAACGCGGTTATTTAAACCCTTTATTGATGTCTCCGTTAGCCAAACCGCACCACGCCTGCCGGTTTATGCCAGCTCCCGCAGCCACAGTACCGGGCTGGACAGTACCGACTTACGCGACCTAAACGGCTTAACCTTTACCGAAATGCCGTGGATGCTGGGTGAGCAAAACAGTGTGGCCCTGCGCAGCACCTACCAGCAACTGTTTCCGGAGCAGGACGAAACCCTGCAACGGCTGTTTGCCATGGGCTATGACGCCTACAATTTAGTCGGTAGCTTGCGCCAGCAGCAGCAACTGCCAGCTACGGTGTTCCCGGGGCTCACTGGCCAGTTACGTCTGGAAAGCAACGGCAGCATAGTACGCCGGCTGAGCTGGGCCAGCTATCGCAATAATCGCCTGCTGCCGATACAAGAGCCATAAGCCGGGGTATGAACAAGCTTGGTCAGTTGTATGAACAACTCGCCGCAGAGTATTTGCAGCAGCAGGGTCTGCAGCTGTTGCAATACAACTACCAATGTAAAGCCGGAGAAATCGATTTGGTGATGCGCGACGGTGCCAGCCTGGTATTTGTGGAAGTAAAATACCGCGCCAGCAGCGCCTTTGGTGGCGCAATAGCTGCCGTCACGGCCGCCAAACAGCAAAAGCTGTTGCGAAGCAGTCGCTGGTATTTACAGCAACACCGGCTTAGCGACCAGGCCTGCCGGCTGGATGTTGTCGCCATTGAAGGCCAGCCACCTTACCGTTACCAATGGCTGAAAAATGCAATTACGCAGTAGTAACAAACACAGGAAACCCTGATGCAAGAGCATATCCGTCAGCTGTTCAGCGAAAATATTCAAACCATGATAGCCACCGGCGAAAGCCTGGCCGGCCCGCTGGAAAACGCGGCCTTTGTTATCGTAAACAATCTGGTTAGCGGCGGAAAAGTCATTTGCTGTGGCGAAGGTGCCACAGCAGCCCTGGCCGGTCATTTCGCTCAGTTGCTGCTGGACCAGTTTGAAACCGAGCGCCCCTGTTTACCGGCGCTGGCGCTGCAGCCGCACAATAACAGCCTGCAGCACAGCCATCAGCAGGATTATCTGGCCAGGCAAATTAAAGCGCTGGGACAAAATAACGATGTATTGTTGGTGATCTCGCTTAGCGGCAGTGAACCGGCGTTAATTAAAGCGGTCGAAGCAGCATTAACTAACGATATGAAAATTATTGCTCTGACAGTAGACAGCAGCGGTGAGCTGTCAGGCTTACTTAATCAACAAGATGTCGAATTAAAAGTGCCGGCCCATCGCCGTGCCCGTATATTTGAATGCTACACCTTCTTACTGCACAGCCTGTGCGAATTAATCGATATGACGTTGTTCCCGCAACAAGGAGATATATGAACACGGTAAAACTACTTTGCGCCTGCACCCTACTGGCGTTACTGCAAGGCTGCGCGGCAGCGGTGGTAGCCGGCGGCGCTACCGCAGTTACCTCGGCCAACGACCGTCGCACCCTGGGCGCGCAAATTGATGATAAGAACGTGGTATTAAAAGCCGTACGCGCGCTGGCCGACCACCCGGCTACCGCAGAAGGCAGCAATATTAACGTGACCAGCTATAACGGCGTAATGTTACTGACAGGGCAAACCCGCACTGAACAAATACGCCAGCAGGCTGGTGCTTTAGTGGCAAAAATTGATGGCGTGCGCGACGTGCAAAACCAGATAAGGCTGGGTAATAACACCGGCATGACCACCCGCACCCGCGACAGCTGGATTTCTACCAAGGTTAAAACCCAGCTGCTGGCTGATGAAGAAGTCAGCGGGCTGAATATAAAAGTGGTAACCGAAAATGCCGAAGTGTTTCTAATGGGCCTGGTTACCGACCAGGAAGCCGCCAAAGCGGTAGATATCGCCCGCCATGTTGACGGTGTAGCGCGCGTGGTGCGGGCTTTCGAACCCCGGCAAAACTAAGCCGTACTTCAAGTAACAGGGCAGCCATGGCTGCCCTTTTTTACGCGTCAGGAGTATTCAGCATTCCTGCAGCGCTTTTAGCACCTTAGAGTGAAACTCGCGTTGCTTCATTACCAGCATCACCACCACCGAAGCCACCATAAACAGCACCGGGTCGATAAACCAGGTCAGTGCCGACAATGAAAAGTAAATAGCGCGCAGGCCATAGTTAAAGGAGTGACCGGCCTGGTCTATTACCTTAGCGGCGCGGTTGGCATACAGTTGTTGTTCTTCTGACGTCATACCACGACCGTCCGGTGCTGCGCCAATCAGCACGCCGCAAAAGCCGTATTGGCGCAGCGACCAGGTAAACTGGAAAAAAGCAAACACATAGATAAAACTCAGCAGTAACAGCTTCAGTTGCACCGAACTTTCGCTGTAGCTGGCCCAGGGCACCAGGTTGGTCAGCATCATGCTCAGCTTATCTGCAGCCGTCATTACCGTAAGTAAGCCGGCCAATATTAACAAGGTACTGGAGGCAAAGAAGGTAACATTACGCTCCAGGGTAGAGATAAGCCCGACATCGGCCATTTTGTTATCACGCAACAGCATTTTTTGCATCCAGTCATTGCGTTTACGCCGTAATTCGAACGACAAGCAACTGACCACTTTGGCGCGGCGTTTGGCAAACAGCGTATAGCCTACCCATAAGCCAAAAAACCAAATAACAGCAATTAAATCAATGGTATTTTCCATTCAGGTGCTCCGTTGTTACGCCAGTATCGGGTGTTGATTATTTTAACCGCGCCTGCAGATGGCGCCGCCGGTTAAACTGCCATGCATCTGCGGTGTACAATAACAGCGCTAACCAAATTAAACCAAAGGTAACAAAGCGCTCTGCAGCAAAAGGTTCATGATACAACCAGACACCAAACACAAACATTAAGCTTGGACCGATATACTGGAAAAATCCCATGGTCGATAGCTGCAAGCGCCGTGCTCCGGCAATAAAACACAATAAAGGTATAGTGGTAACCAACGCCGCCGCGATCAAGTAGCTGTTTAGCTGCCAGCTGTTGTGCAGCAGGTTTGCCGCACTGCTGTCAGCATATTGCCACCAGTACCACAGCGCCAATGGCAACAGTAACAGCGACTCATAAAACAACCCGGTAATCGCATCAACCGCCAGCTTTTTGCGCATTAAACCGTAAATGGCAAATGAGCCGGCCAAGGTCAGCGCTATCCAGGGTAAAGATCCAAAGCTGATCAACTGCACCAACACGCCGCTGGTAGCCAGCGCCACTGCGCCCCATTGCAGTTTGCGCAGCCGCTCCCCCAGAAACAACATGCCCAGCAGCACGTTAAGCAGCGGATTAATGTAGTAACCTAAACTGGCATCCAGCATATGGTTATTGTTTACCGCCCAGATAAACAGCCCCCAGTTACCGCCCAGCAATAGTGCTGACAGCAATAACCAGCAAAGCATTTTCGGCTGGCGCAGTATTGCCAGCGCTTTAGCGCCCTGCCTTAGCGCCAGCAGCACGATAAACAGCAATAGAAACGACCAGACAATTCGATGAATAAGGATTTCAGCGGCGGGAATAAAATCAATTTGTTTAAAATACAGCGGGGCCACGCCCCATAAACTGTAAGCACTGGCAGCAAAAATACCACCCAGTTTTTGTTCGCGGCTTAACGACATGCAGGCAGGCTCCCGTAAATGAGCCACTATTATACGCCTGTTGCAAGCTTAAGCGCAGGACACTTAACGGCAAAAACCGGTCAGCCAACTAAATAGCCGGAATTTATTGTTTCTGCGTGCCGCGTTTACTATTAGAATGTCGGCTTGTTTTCGTGACCCAATGGTATTAAGTGATAGACGATCTGCTGCCCCTGCTCAAACAAGCCTTTGGTTACAGTGAATTCCGTGACGGCCAGTCAGATGTTATCCTGGCTGCGTTGCAGGGCCGGGACAGCTTCGTATTAATGCCCACCGGTGGCGGTAAATCACTGTGCTACCAGTTACCCGCCTTGTTGTTACCGCAGGTTACCATAGTGGTATCGCCGCTGATGTCGCTGATGAAAGATCAGGTAGACGCACTTAAAGCCAATGGTATTGCTGCCGAGTTTATCAACAGCAGTTTAAGCCGCGAAGAAGTGCTGCAGGTATTTGCCAGGCTGCGCCGCGGCGAGTTAAAACTACTGTATGTCGCGCCCGAACGCTTGTTACAACCTAACTTTCTTGACCGGCTGCAAGATGTCGGAGTCAGTTTATTTGCCATTGACGAAGCCCATTGTATTTCACAATGGGGCCACGATTTCCGCCCCGACTATATGGCATTGGCACTGCTGAAACAGCGCTTTGCCGGGGTGCCGGTAATGGCGCTTACCGCTACTGCAGATGCAGCAACGCGACAGGACATCCTGCAACAACTTACCCTGCAGCAACCGTATATTCACCTTGGCAGCTTTGACAGGCCCAACATCCGCTACACCGTACAGGAAAAATTTCGCCCGGTAGAACAACTCACCGCTTACTTGCAACAACAGGACGGTGCCAGCGGCATAGTGTATTGCAGCTCGCGGCGTAAAGTAGATGAACTTACCGAACAACTGAAACAGCGCGGTTTTAATGCCGCAGCGTATCATGCCGGGCTGAGCAGCGAACAGCGCAACGCCGTACAGGACGCCTTTAAACGCGACGATTATCAACTGATAGTCGCCACGGTGGCCTTTGGTATGGGCGTTAATAAATCGAATATCCGCTATGTGGTGCATTTTGAGCTGCCGCGCACCATTGAAGCCTATTATCAGGAAACCGGACGTGCCGGTCGCGACGGCGTAGCGGCAGAAGCCATTTTGTTATTTGACCCGGCCGATATCGCCCGCATGAAACGCTGGCTGGAAGCCGAAGAAAACCCGCAGCGCGCTGAAGTGGCCTGGCAGCGCTTTTTAGCCATGGCGGCCTTTGCCGAAGCGCAAATCTGCCGGCGTCAGGTATTGCTTAACTATTTTGGCGAAGCGCGGCAACAACGCTGCGGTAACTGCGACATTTGTTTGCAACCGCCACAGCAGTTTGACGGTACCGAGTTGGCACAAAAGGCGTTGTCCTGTGTCTACCGTGTTGGCCAAAGCTTCGGTATGCACCATGTTATTGATGTATTGCGCGGCGGCCAAAACCAAAAAATTGTCGAATTGCAGCACGATAAGCTGTCAACCTGGGGCTTGGGTAAAGAGTTCAGCCATGACTATTGGCTGAGCATATTGCGTCAATTAATTCACTTTGGTTTGCTGCAGCAGGATATTACCGCGCATTCGGTGTTAAAACTGCAACCGGCAGCGCGGCCGGTACTGCGCGGCGAAACCGCTTTGTCGCTGGCAGTGCCCAGATTGCAAAGTGTAAAACGTGAACCGCAGCGCCTAAGCAAACAACAATACGACCGCGCTTTATTTGCCAAATTAAAAGCGCTGCGTAAGCATATTGCCGCGCGTGATGACGTGGCACCCTTTGTGGTATTCAGCGATGCCAGCCTGATAGAAATGTGCCAACAACTGCCTACCGACAACCGCAGCCTGTTGGCAATATCCGGTGTCGGGCAAACCAAGCTTAGTCGCTACGGCGCCGACTTTATCGACGCCATCAGTGACTATCTGAGTGAAGAGGCTCAGCCGCCGGCCGGTAAGCTGGCAAAATAAGCGGCAATATTAGCAATATCGGCATCGGACAAACCTGATGCCATCGGTGACATAATCGGGTTTTTCCGCTCTCCATCGCGATAAGCTTTAATACTGCTTTGCAGGTACTTAACCTTTTGCCCTGCCAGATTAGGGTAATCCGGAATTATCGAAATACCGTTGGCGCCATGGCAAGCAGCACATACTGCCGATTTTGCTTTGCCCGCTTGCAGATCTGCCGCCTGAGTGGCAGCAGCTGTCAACATCAGGGCGGCGCCCGCTATCCAGTGTTTCATAGGTTCTCCGTTGTCATTTCTGTTATCGTTTTTGTACTGTTAAGTTATAACCTAAGTAGCTGAATGCTCAAGCCATATAAATGGCTATTCATTTGTTCATACGCCAAAGCCAGGGCAAAGTTTGATTTTCTGCTGACACCACAAGCTGCTATATGTTAATGTTCTGCCGCTAAAACATTAACAATACTAACTAGCAATAATACCGTCCAGCAATAACCACCAGCCCGGGGAGTGTCGTAACCGTGAGAAGCGTCATGCATATTATGATACTGCTGCTTGGCTTATTCTCCGCTGTTGTGCATGCCTTCCACGCTGAAGTAAACCCGTTGCAAAGCCCGATAGCTGAGCAGCAAAGGCTCCGCCAGCTGTATGCTCTGGTTACGCCGGCAACTATGACACTGGACGACTTACTGGCAGATCCGGTGCACCATCACAGCTTTACCCTGGTAACGCCGGCACAAAGTTTAATGTTTGAAGAGGACCAGGCGGTGTGGCTGTTTGCAAGATTGTATAACAACGGCAGCAGGCCGCTGCATACCGTGTTGGAGTATGATTTTCCGCTGGCAGATAAAATAGAAATATACCAACTGCAGCGTAGCAGCAAAGACTATAACCTGCTTAGCCGCTCGGGCAACAGCTACCCGTTCAGCGAACGCGCCCTGCCATACCGCAGTTTCGCCGTAAACCTGGCGCTGCTACCTGGCGAAGAAACCGACATTTATATCAAGGTACAGGATGCAGCAGTAGTGCCGGGCGACGTCAGGTTGTGGCGGCATGATCACTTTGTTGCCACTATGCAACAAAACGCCATGCTGGATGGCTTACTACAGGGCTTTTTGTTACTGCTGGCGTTGTACAACCTGGTGCTGTTTTTACACAGCAAAGCCAAACACTATGCCTATTACAGCGGATTTTTTCTCAGCTTTGCCCTGGCAGTAGCTATTTTAAACGGTATGGCTTTTGCCACATTGTGGCCGGAATATCCGGAAGTTAATCAGGCGATTTTATACATTGCCGTGGGCGCGGCCCTGCTGTGCTTAAACCTGTTTACCAGCCATGCCCTGCAAAGCTATGCCAGCCATTGGTGGCGTTGGTGCAGCTATATCAGTAGTTTTTCTGCCTTATTGTTACTATTCAGCCCGCTGTTTGCCGGCGGCCAAACCAGACTATATCTGTTGTTCTTTGCCTTGTGCTGGGTGTTGTTGAGCAATTTCCTGATCGCATTAAGTTTCAGTCTGGCCGGTCATGCCCGTGCCCGTACCTTTGTATGGGCCTGCGTACTGACGCTTTGTAGTGCATTATTGCTGACATTAAACCAGGCAGGCTATTTACAGGCCGATATCAACTGGCTGTATATTTTGTTTTCGTTAGTGTTGTTGTGTTTAGCTTTAACCAGCTTTAACCTGCAAGGCAGTCGTTTGCCCAATGAACCGGCACTGCCACATGCTGCTTCTATGCAGCAATATTACGATATTTTTCATAATGCGGTTGAGGGCATGTTTACCACTACGCCCGATGGCCGATTACTTAACGCCAACCGCGCCTTGTTGGAGATCCTCGGCTATCCGGATCGTGATGCACTGGAACAAGCTATCAGCGGCACCGGCATGGCGCGTTTTTATGCTGACCCGGCCGAGCGGCAATATATGTTGCGCCAACTTGAATTGGGTAGTGAAAAGAGCTTCGAAATTCGTGGTCTGCGTGCTGACAACAGTCCGTTTTGGGCGCTGATGTCGGTGCGGCTGGCGCGCTCAGTGAATGGCAGTGACGCCTTTGTACATGGCTCAGTCATCGATATTACCGGACAAAAGCTGGCACATGAACAACTGGCTTACCTGGCCAATCACGACAGTTTAACCGCCTTGTACAACCGCTTTTATTTTGACCAGCAATTGCAGACGTTATGCGACGGCCACGGTGGTAATAAGGGTGCTGTACTCTATATCGACATTGATCAGTTTAAAGTGATTAATAGCAGTTGCAGCCACAGTGCCGGCGACGTCTTGCTTAAACAAATCAGCGAGTTGCTAAAACGCCTTACCGGACATAGTGGGCCACTGGCCCGGTTGGACAGCGACGAATTTGGCATTTTGCTGCCGGGCAAAAATGCTAACGAAGCCTTTGCGCTGGGCTATCGGATCCTGGATGCCATGCGTGAGTTTCGCTTTATCTGGCAAGACAGTGTTTATCATGCCAGCGTCAGTATCGGTATTGCCGAAATCAGTTCTGACGACCAGGCCGACAACGTACTGAAAAAAGCCGATGCAGCGTGCTCGATTGCTAAAGACAAAGGCCGCAACCGTATTCAGCTGTTCGACACTGACGATCAGAGTACGCAGCAGCATCACGCCGAAGTGCAATGGGTAGCACAGTTACGTCAGGCAATGAAAGACGACAAGTTTGTACTGTACCAACAGCCGGTGCGCGCCCTGAATAACAACAGCGGGGGCTTACACTATGAGCTGCTGCTGCGTTTGCAAGGCGATGAGAATCATTTGATAGTACCGGCCAGTTTTTTAAGTTCAGCCGAGCGCTACGGTCTGATGCCACAAATTGACCGCTGGGTGATCCGCTGTTACTTCCGCTGGTTGCAGCAGCATCCGGACCACATGCAGCGATTGGCCTTGTGTAGTATTAATGTTTCCGGCAGCTCGTTGCTGGATCCAACCTTTAAAGCAGATGTACAACAACTGTTCAGCGGCTTTAACATTCCTTATCAGCAAATTTGCTTTGAGATCACCGAAAGCGCCGCTATTGTTAACCTGCAAAACACCCTGGCTTTTATAGAACATTTTCGTGCGCTGGGTTGCCGTATAGCACTGGATGATTTTGGCAGTGGTTTTTCCTCTTACAGCTACCTGAAACATTTTCCGGCCGATTTTGTAAAAATTGACGGCCACTTTGTCCGTGATTTACTCGATGACCACTACGACAAAGCTATCGTTAAGTCTATTTACGAAGTCGCTAAAGCTATGGATATGCTAACCATTGCCACCTGCGTGGAAAGCAACGAAACTCTGGCTGCGCTGGAAATTATGGGTGTTGATTATGCACAGGGTTACGCTATCGCCCGCCCTATGCCACTACATAGCCTGCTTACCTGAAGTAAAATATATTTTCACGCCCCTATTGCTGACAGAATAACCAACTCAGTACAATGCCGCTGCGACATATCGTCGCTCCTTAACAGGCAAACCCAAATTTATACTTATTTCGTTCGGAGTCTTTAATGCAACGGCTGCGTGAATTATCGCGTCGTGTTGAGGCTGTGTATGGCGAAATAGCGACAACGTTTTCAGCTTACCAACAACAGCGGGGCTTAAACTGCCGCAGTGGTTGTGGTGAGTGCTGTTTGCAACCGACGATAGAAGCGACGGTGCTGGAAATGTTGCCGCTGGCATTACACTTGTTTGATCAAGGTAAAGCAGAACAAACACTGACACAACTCGAAGAGTTAACAGAGCCCCAGGGCTGTTTTTTTTATCAAAAGCTGTCGTTTGACGGCAAACAAGGCCAGTGCAGCGTCTATCAGCAGCGCCCGGCTATTTGCCGCCTGTTCGGCGCTGCAGGCTATCGGGATAAACTAGGTAAAACCTCGTTATCGGTGTGCAAGGTAATTAAAACCGACCAGGCATTGGCCTATCAGGATACGTTAATTGCGCTGGAATCTGACCCACCGCCAATGATGATTATGGCCAAAGAGCAGGTAAACGAGCTGGATTATGAATTGGGCAAGCAACACTTACCCATTAATGCTGCCCTACAACAGGCACTGGAAAAAGTGCTGTTTAAAGCCTGGTATTCCGGCCTGAATGACGATCAGCAAATTGCCTGATCAGCGAACAAAATAAAAGCATTCAGCTTAAGTTCATACTTATTGAAAATTAAAATTTAATATATAAATTTCAATTAGATAAGAAATGAAGAATAAAAAAACCAGGCAAAACAACAGTGTATTTTGCCTGGTTTTTTATTATTTTCAGTTCCCAACCCAATTCAAACATGTTAATAATGTCGGCATTGTAAAGTTTCACATACGATGCCATAAGGATAACATGTGATTGATCTAACTAGATATTCTCTGTTAAAAAAATCTCAGTCACTTATTTTCACCATAGCCGCAATTATGATTTCTCTCGGCCAGTGGGCTGACACAAAAGATATGTTGGTTAGCGGTTACGAAGGTTTTATAACGCACTTTACTGATGAAGTGGAGTTGGAAAAACTCAGACAGGTAAGAGTTGGTGCTAACTTAACTTACCTTGAAACCGTTTTTGGCGACGCACGTCTGATCAAAGTAAAACAGCCTGCGACTGACTTAGAATATCGTTACTATCACGACCCTAAATTCTTGTTAGCATTGGCGGTTCGCGAGCAGCGGGTGATCGGCTATCAAATTGTCAGCTTACAACCCGGTTTTATGCCGCTTGTCGCTTTTTCAGACACTCTGCTTGGCCAGCAGCCGCTGGCTGACTATCAGCCTTTTGCCGGCAGTTTCAGTACAGATACCACCAATTTACGCTACTATCTTGAACCGCAGACGCTTGGGCGGGAAGGCTTATTCTTCGAGCGTCAGCTGGGCTTTGTTGAGTACGGTGCGGCTACTGAGCAACACCAAACCGCATTACAACAACTGAATGAGCTGCTGCTACAAGAGTATGACGATGACACCTTACTGCAACAGAGCACAGCCCTGCGCACTAAATTGATTCCCAACGTTTATGCTCTGGGCGAAATTACCCTGGAGCAAGCAGCAGATATGCTGCTTACACGCTATGAATATAAAGCGTACTTTCAGCAAGGAGACTAACTGCTATGCATGCACTAAAACCCGGATTGCTTGGCACACTGATGCTGGTGCAGATTGCCTGCGCTAATGCTACAGACTGGTGGCAACAGCCACCGGCAGATACTGACAGTGCACTCTACGGTTTAGGTCAGGGGCAGACATTAGCGTTGGCGCAGCAACAGGCCCTGGCCGATATCTCCGGTAAACTGAGTACACAGGTATCAGCATCATTGCAAAGAATAACGCAAGACACCGGTGTTGCTTATAATGATACGGTACGGCGCCAGATCAACAGCGCAACAAATAACACTGAACTCAGCCACTTTCAGCTGTTAAAAAGCAGGCAACAAGGCAATAGCGTTTTTGCATTAATTGAGCTGGACCGCCTCAAGCTGGCTGACATGTGGCGCATGCAACTAAGCCAGCAGCGTAACAAATTACAACCGTTGGTGGTGCGCAATAAAATTGCTGATTTTAGCCAATGGCTTGAGGTAAGCCAGGCACTGAATGCAGCCGCAACAACGCGAAACCTCAGCCTGCAGCTGTTTGCACTGGACGGTACGCGGCCCGAGGCTGATTTGCATCATCAACTGATGCAGTTACTGACTACACAGCCACTGAGTATTGCTGTTCAAGGCTCTCAGCCGAAACTGACTCAGGCCCTTCAGCAACAACTAAACCTGCCGGGTCTGTCGCTGTGCCGGATAAATTGTCAGTTAACACTGAGCTATGAGCACAGCGCAGAACACGACACTATGTTTGGCGAATTTGTCAGCGATACGACCGTGCTTATCAAGCTGCAACAACAAAATATGCTACTTGCCAGCCAGGAACTCAGCGCTCAGGTTACCTCTGTTTCCAGCTATAAATCTGCTGATGCCGGTAGCCTTAGCAGCATTATTAATCAGATCCAACAACGTGGTTTGTGGCAACTGCTGCAGTTGCCGTTATAACTTTTTACCGTAAATAAGGACATCATTGATGACTACAAAACAAAAATTCGCTGTTGCTGCACTTGCAGCGTCGTTACTGGCTGGCTGTGGACTTAATGGTGGCGCACCGCAGGTAAGCTCGGCAGCTGTTGTTAACATTCCTATGGCGCCGATGGCACCTACTGCAGATGAACTGAAGCAAGAGCAAAAAGTGGTGCTGTTGCCATTTGAGATGAGTGAACAACTACACGCCATTGCCGCAGCTAACGGCTATGCCAGCCTGGAGCAAGCATTACTCAAAGCCGGTAATACCGTAATTGAACGCGATATAGCCGCAAAAATGCGCAGTGAATTGCTGGTTGCAGAAAAAACCGGTAAATACCGCACATCAGGCTTACAAGCTGCTGACATCGCCGTTATGGTTAAAGTCGTTAACGCCGATCTGAGCAGCTCTTTTAGTGAACGCCGCAGTTGGACAGATAAAGATGGTGAGCGCCATACGTCGCCGGCCGAGTGTGACTTCAAAGGCAAGACTAAAATGCACGTGCGGGCTTATCGTTTACCGGACATGATCCCGATTGGCACCTATGACTTCGAGGGCTCAGCTACCAGCAGCACTGAAACCAACAACAGCAATTGCCCTATCTCAACGGCCAGTGCTGAAGGTTTGATTGCCGGTGCCACTAATACTGCCATTGTGGAAAATCAATTTAAATTACTAAACGAGTTGGTGCCGCCTTACTACGTGATTGAAAGACGTCAGGTGCCGGGCGATCAAAACAAGGCCTTGTTCCGCACCACGCTAAGCAGCATTAAAGGCGCCAAAGAGGGTATGAAGGTGAATTTCTATCGCCGTGAAATGCGCACTAATCCGCTTACAAAGGAACAAACAGTTGAAGAAGTGTTGCTAACCAGCGGCGAGGTCACCAATACTATTGATGGCAATGGCTCTTATGTCCTTGTTAAAAAAGCAGACGAAATTAATAAGCTGATGTTGGGCGATGTAGTAAAAATAGAGCATGACCGCTGTCCGGAGGGTTACTACTCCTTGCTGGGTAGCTGCCATAAAAGCATGACATTATTCTAAGGACCCCGGTATGAAAAATTATATTGCAGTAGCGTGTTCGGCGCTGTTACTAAGCGCTTGTGCCTCCACCGATAAGAAGATCAGTTACGACAGTTGTACCTATCCGGATGCACCAACTACAAATGCGCCCAGTTGGATTTGTGACCAACCGGCTGAAGGCGTGGTTATGCAAGCAGTGGGATATTCTGCCAAACTGGCTTCCGGCCCGGGTATGATGAAAGATGTGGCCGAAGCAGAGGCCAGAAACCGCCTTGCGGCGTCCTTCAGTTCAGATGTTAAAGCACGCTTATCCAGAGTGACAGATGAGCAACTGACAAATCAACAAGCTTTGTCGACCGATACCATACAGCGGATACAAAAAAGCGTTACCGCCATGGAACTGGTATTTAGCCGTACCTATCGCACTCAGATCAGCCCAACCGGCGGTTTATATGTGCTGGTAGGTATTAATGATGCAGCCTACAAAGAAAACCTGGACAAGTTGCTGAGCCAGACTGTTGATCAGGAGAACCCCGAGCTATACCGAAAATTCCTGCTGCAGGAGGCAGATACTGCACTGGATGATGTAGCGGAGAAAATAAAGTGAAATCAAAACAATGGCCGTTCTGGATTTTGCTACTTGGCTGCGGCATGAGTAACGCCCAACAAGCAGACTACGAGACGTGGAAAGCGCAGCACCTGCAGCGCTACGAATCATTCAGTGCAGCTTACCTGCAGCGCTATCAGGCTTTTAAACAGAAAGTAGAGCAGCAATGGGGTAGCGGCAGTGAGTTATCAGATCAGGACACTTATGTGACCTATTCTGATGATCTCAGCCAAAAGACGGTCATTGATTTCGGTTTACAGGAAATTCGGATAGAAGTGCTTGCGGATGAAAATAGCAGCAGTACCGACCAACTGCAGCAACAAGCGCTGCAGTTGGTCAACCGCAGCATTGGGCAAATTAGTTCTGACGATCCGCTACTGCAAGGGGTGAGCATTCAGGACACCCGAACCCTGGCGCAGGCGCTGATGCCGGAACTACAAACCGGCCAGCTTCTGCCTGTGCATGACACTAAGGTTGAAAATGTCAGTGTTACCGCTACCAGAACCGCCGTTGCTGAGCAAAACTCTGATAACACTGTCAGCAATGACGCCAGCAGTAAACGGGTAAAACGCGTTACCATCCGCCTGGATGGCAAAAACATTTATCAACGCCGGGCACAGCAGTATCAGCCAATAGCGCAGCAGCAAGCCAAATTGTATAATTTGGACCGGGCGGTACTACTGGCGATTATGCAGGTTGAATCCAGCTTTAATCCACTGGCGCAATCACCGGTACCGGCTTTTGGCTTAATGCAAATTGTGCCTGAAAGCGCAGGTAAAGACGTCAATACCAGGATATTTAAGCGTAAACAAGCACCCAGTGCAGAGCAACTCTTTAAAACTGACGATAATATTAAGTTTGGCAGCGCTTATCTCAGCATTCTTGACAGCACCTACCTGGCAGAAATTAAACACCCAACCAGCAGATTGTACTGTGCTATCGCCGCTTACAACACCGGTGCAGGGAATGTCGCCTCTGTATTCCACCCAAAAGGTGAAAAACGAATAGCTGAAGCGGTAAATATCATTAATGAGCTTACGCCGGAACAAGTTTATCAGCGCCTGGTTAACGAATTACCTTACGAAGAAACACGCAAATACTTGCAGAAAGTAACCGCCGCAATACCGCAATATCAAATGTAATATAACAGGGGGCCGTTAAATCGCCCCCGAAACTCTGTTACGCCTTTACTGCCAACCTTCCAATACCACCTTACCAATCGCCTTGCCGCTTTCCAGCAACTGATGCGCAGCGCGCAGGTTAGCAGCGTTAATGCTGCCGGCCGTGTGTTTTAAGGTAGTTTTAATTTGCCCCTGCTGAATCAGCCGTGCTAAATCGGTTAGCAACTGGTGCTGCGCATTCATATCCGGTGTGCCAAACATAGCGCGGGTAAACATAAACTCCCAGTGCAGCGAAATACTCTTTTGCTTCAGTGGCATAATATCAATACCACCGGCCGGATCATCAATCAGCGCCAACTTGCCCTGTGGCGCCAGCATTTCTACCATTTCAGCATAATGCTGCTCAGTATGGGTAAGGCTGGCAACGTGGCTGACACAGCTTAGATCCAGTGCTTTTAGCTGCGGTAATAATGGCTGGCTGTGATCCAGCACATAGTGTGCACCCAGCTCAGTTACCCATTGCCGTGTTTCAGGCCTGGACGCCGTGGCGATTACGGTTACCGTGGTCAGCTTACGGGCTAACTGTAGCAGAACCGAGCCGACACCGCCGGCAGCACCGGTAACCAATAATACCGGTCGCGGATGCTTTAAACTGGCTTGTTGTATTTCCAACCGGTCGAATAGCAACTCCCAGGCGGTAATCGCGGTTAACGGCAATGCAGCCGCTTCAGCAAAGCTGAGGTTGTCCGGCATCAGTGCTACGATGCGCTCATCGACTAATTGCAGCTCACTGTTGCTGCCGGGTCGGGTTAACGAACCGGCATAGAATACTTTGTCACCGGCTTTAAACGCAGTAACGTCTTCACCAACTGCCACCACTTCGCCGGCAGCATCCCAGCCCAGCACCTTGTATTGGCCCGGTTCAGGTTGCGACCGTTGACGCACTTTGGTATCCACCGGGTTCACCGAAACGGCCTGCACCCGCACCAGAATATCGCGCCCTGTCGCCACCGGCTCAGGCAGCTCTATGTCCAATAATGCCTGCGGATCTGTAGCCGGTAATGAGGTTTGATAGCCTACTGCTTTCATTGTCTTGCCCTTAATTATTTATATTCTTGTGCTGAAAACGGCTACAGCACAACGACCCGGTTTCGCCCGGTATCTTTGGCACAATACAGTGCTTTATCGGAACGCGCCATCACATCTGCCGCACGTTCACCGCTGCCGGGCTGCCATAATGCCTGCCCGATACTTACGGTAACACTGACAGTATCAGCCGCATGTTGCAAGCGTATGGCACTGATTCTGCGACATAAACGCTGCGCTACTTTAAGCGCACCACTGCTATCGGTGTCCGGCAGAACAACAGCAAACTCTTCACCACCATACCTGGCAACAAAATCTGCCGGCCGCTTTAAACTGCCCTGTATCGTTGCCGCCACCATACGCAGACAGGCATCGCCCGCGGCATGGCCATAGTGGTCATTAAAACGCTTAAAATGGTCGACATCCAACAACAATACGGCGACCGGCACTTGCCGCTGCGCGGCCAACTGCAGCTCTTTACCTAAGCGTTGATCAAGAAAGCGCCGGTTAAATACGCCGGTCAGGCCATCTTGCATCGATTGCTCGTACAGCAGTTCATTCGCTCTTTGGGTATTAATATACAGCTTATTAATTTCCCATAACAATACA
The DNA here is from genome assembly GCF_013283795.1 of Rheinheimera lutimaris. GTDB lineage: Bacteria > Pseudomonadota > Gammaproteobacteria > Enterobacterales > Alteromonadaceae > Alishewanella > Alishewanella lutimaris. The sequence goes on along the minus strand of NZ_JABSOD010000010.1, from coordinate 70,668 downwards.
CCGAGCAATACCGTCGCTGATACTGTGCTGCTGACTCTGGCGGCATACCAACCGACACTGTAACGCGCACCGGCCAGTAACGTCAAAGTAACATCCAGTAAGCTGGCAAACAGCGCCAGACTGAGCCAAATATGCATCACACCACCCTTGCGGCTGCGTTGCAACATCCACAACAACGCTGCAATATTAACCAGCCACACCAGTATCGCGAAAGGGCTGTGCACTAACTGCTGATAACTGTGGCTGCTGATCAACACCGGCAGGTTATGGCTGAACCAGGTCGCCAGTAGCGCCAACGCTATACCCAGCAACAACGGCAGCAAAGCAAAGTTAAGCGTCCATAACCGGACATCGGCAACAGGCACAGTGCGCTGTTTTGCTCCGCGCTCAACCAATAAAGCCAACAAAATCAGCGCCGGAAAACCACCATGCCAAAACACCCAGATCCAGACTGCACTTTGCTGGCCGGCATTTAATAAACCACTGGCGGAAAACACGCCCGGGAACACCAGCAGCTGGATGGCAACCAGCGGAATAAGCAATAAATAAGCCGATGCCAAAATGCCCAGATGCCATTGCCGGCTGCTGATAAACTGCGACAGCAACAGGTAGCCGGTAAGGCCCTCAAGTAAAATAATGCAGCTGGCATACATGGGTAGAAAAGGTTTAATTTCCGGCAACGGCAAAGCCAACTGCCGGTGCAACAGTAAGGCAGCAAACAACATTATTGCCGCTATCGCCAATGCCAGTTTGGTATGCACTCTGTACTCGCCGCGGTCAAATAAATCTGCCACTACTGTTCCCTGTATTATGGTTACTACGGCTAAATTGAGTATAGCGCTTCATCACTGCCTTGTGACAGCAGATAGCGCTGTGGTTAGGGCATTTGTGCATAAGTGAGCTGGTATCGTTGCAACTTTTTTAACAAGCCTTGTCTGGACAACCCCAACAGCGATGCGGCGCGGGTTTTATTACCGCCGGTTTGCTGCATCGCCCGTGTTATCAAGCGAATCTCCAGTTGTTGTACTGCAGGGTCTAATAACAACGACTCTGTCACCGCCTCTGGTACCGCAGTAGCCGCAGCCACCGCTTCCGGGTGCAATAGGCTGATATCTGCCATGCTGATCACGCCGCCCTGCGCCACTGCTGCCACGCTCTCAAGCGTGTTTTTCAGCTCGCGGATATTGCCGGGCCAGTCACGTTGTAAAAACCAGCTTAGCGCTGTGCTGTCCAGTTTAAGCAATTGGCCATGTTGGCGCTGCAGCTGCTCCAGAAAGAACTGCAGTAGCAGCGGTATGTCCTGGCGCCGTTCTGCCAGCGCCACAGTGTCCAGGGTGATGCCTTTGATGCGGTAGTATAAGTCTTCGCGAAACAGGCCTTTTTGCACCAGCTGCGGCAAGTTGGCATTGGTAGCAGAAATAAGCCGTACATCAATTTTATGCTGCTCACGCCCCCCTACCGGAAAATACGTGCCCTCTTGCAGCACCCGTAACAGCTTTACCTGCATGGGCAGCGGCATTTCACCAATTTCATCGAGAAACAAGGTGCCGTTGTCGGCCAGTTTTAATAAACCCGGCCGGTCTTTGTCGGCGCCGGTAAAGGCGCCTTTAACATAACCGAACAGCTCGCTCTCCAGCAGCTCAGCAGGTATAGCACCACAGTGCACCGAAACAAAAGGCGCGCCGGCGCGCCGGCTCAGGTCATGCAGTGCCCGCGATACCACTTCTTTACCGGTACCCGACGGCCCGGTAACCAGCACCCGTACATCGGTGGGGGCAATACGTTGGATCAGGCTGCGCATGGCCGTCATAGCCGGCGACACACCGATTAAACGCTGCAAGCCGGTATCGGTTTGTTGTTGCTGCTTCAGTTGTTGTAATTCGGTATCTAACTGATGCTTATTCAGCGCGCGCTTTATCACCACCGCCAGTAAATCCGGGTCGACCGGTTTGGCAATAAAATCCCAGGCGCCCAGTGCGATAGCATCCAGCGCCAACTGGCGCTCAGCATGGCCGGTAAGAATAATCACCGGCCGGCGGCTGAATTCGGCTAATGCCTGCAGTGTATGCTGTGGGTCGAATAACGGTGGCAAAGATAAATCTAACAAAATTAAATCAGCGTCAAAGCGGCTAAGCTGCAGGCGCGCCGCAGCAAGGTCGGCTGCAGTTTCTACCTGATAACCACTCTGGCTGAGCCAGCTTTGCGCCAACTGACGAAATGCCGGCTCGTCGTCCACCAGTAAAATTCTGCCGTTAGTCATTTATGTTGTCCTGTATTTGAGTACTCAGCGCTGAGGGTTGTTGCTTAAATTTCAGTTCAAAACTTACCGGCCAACCCAGATCTGTGCGGTGGCAAACGTCGCCACCATGCGCCTGCATAATACGCCGCACTATGGCCAGGCCCAGGCCACTGCCACCGGCACGCTTACTGACAAAAGGTTGAAACAAGCTGTTATGCTGCTGCGGCATAATGGCGGGGCCGTTGTTATGCACGTACAGCAAAATGTCGCCGTTGTCGTGCTGTGTTTCAATACAGATCTGCGCTTGTGCCTGGTTGCGGCAAAATGCCAGCGCATTGTCGGTCAGGTTTATCAGTACCTGTTGTACGCGGTAACTGTCGGCGTATAGTGTCAGGCCATCCGGCACCTTAAGCTGGCATTGCACACCTTGCCAGTCCTGCTGGCTCAGAATAGTTTGCAACAAGGGCTTTAACGGCAACCGGCTGCACTGCAACTGTAATTGTCCGGAATAGCTGAGCAAATCAGCAATCAGGCGATCGGCCCGTTTCAGTTGTTGTTGGATATGGCCGCGTGTTTCTGCCGGCGTAGTGGCGGCGGCCATCGCAATAATATTCAGCGGGTTACGCAGCTCGTGTGCCATAGCGGCCGACAAGGCACCCAACTCAACCAGGTGTTGCTGATCCAGTCGCTTGCGCTCGGCGTCAGCCAACTTTAACGATTGCTCTAAAATGCGGCAACTGCTGAGTAGTAAAGCGGCAAACACCTCTCCCTGTAAGCGGTAGCCTGGTGTCACGTCGTCCCACCCGGTTAACTGATACTGCCAGCCACTGCTATCACGCCGGCACAAAATATGTAAACCGGTGGCGGTGTCGCCGGCTGCCGGCAGTTGCACACTCACCTCGCGGCGCAATCTGGCGGACAGCAAATTACCGGCCCGCAGCGCTAACTCTTGCCAGCTTTGTGCTTGCTGTAATTCTGCACGCCAATGTGCCAGCAAGCTCTCATCCAGCTGTCCGCCTGGGTAAATCAACCGCCGCGCTAATTGTGACAAGGGCTGATAACAAGCAGCAGACAGCAACAACAACAACGCAGAATACAACCAAAGCTGACTGGCCGGCACTGCAGACAGTGCCTGCATGCCCAACTGGCCCAGCAAGGCACTGACCAGCGCCATCAACGCCAACACTAACAGCAGCATACCCAGCCACAACAGCGCTTTATTGGCAAAAGCATTAATAGCCAGCACCTGATACCGCACCACACCGTACACCAGCAGCAGTAAATAACTGGGCAGCAACAGCATCGGATACGGGTACCAGTTCAGTCCCAGCGACGGAAAGACAAAACTGGTCGCCAGCAACAAGCCCCAGCCGCCGGCCAGAAACATCGCCACTATAGAGCGGCGTTTATTGCCGCTGTGTATGCGCCAGCCCTGCCACAATATGAGATGCGCGGCGATACCCAGCAGCACGGTGTAGAGCAAATTCAGCCAGCCAATGCCCTGAAACACAAAAAATGCACTGAAACCGCTGCTGCTAATCACCTTACCACCGCCGCCAAGCCAACTCAGCAGAATGATACTGCCGGTTACGCCGTACAATACCGGCAGCAGCTTGCCCCGTTGCAACCACGCCGGCAGTGGCTTGCTACCATCGGCGACAAACTGCACCGCAAAATGTAAAAAAAACATGGGCATCAAAGGATTAGCCAACACTAACGCTATGCCCAACACCGGCCATTGCTGCACTATGGCAATATGCCCGGCACACCACAGCGCCATCATGGCGGCAAAACCGGCCAATGCCGGCATAGCGCGCTGGCGCTGCCCCTGCCACAATAACCAGCCGGCCAGCAACACGGCGCAGGCGCTGGTAAGTAACATGCTGATCTCAAACAGTAATGATAATTCCACTGTAAACTCTGTTTACGCACAAGTCAGACCACAATCGTAAACCTTGTTTACAACAAGCTCAAGTTAAAAATATAAAACGATGAATATCATACAGATAACTTTAACCTGTAAACCTGGTCAGTATTTTGCTATAGCTTAACAGGCGTTAGTTTGAACAGCAGTGAGAGAGCTTTATGAATAGCAGCGTGTTAATAACTGAAGTACTGGCCCTGGGCCTGATGATTGCCACCGCGCTGGCACCTGCCGCCTGGTGTTATTTACAACAACGGAGACGCTGATATGGAGTTGGATACCGCACTGTTATCACGCTTACAGTTTGCTTTTACCGTTAGCTTTCATATTATTTTCCCGTCTATCACCATTGGTCTGGCGACCTTAATTGCCATTTGGGAAGGCCTGTGGTTAAAAACCGGTAAACCGGTGTATCTGCAACTCGCCAAGTTCTGGATCAAGCCATTTGCCATTACCTTTGGTATGGGGGTGGTATCCGGCATAGTGTTGTCGTATGAGTTCGGCACCAACTTCTCAGAATTCTCCCGCATTACCGGCGCGGTACTGGGGCCGCTAATGGCCTATGAAGTATTAACAGCGTTTTTTCTTGAAGCCGGCTTTCTCGGTATTATGCTGTTTGGCTGGCAACGGGTGGGGCCCAAACTGCATTTCTTCGCGACAGTGGTAGTAGCTGTCGGCACCTGGATCTCAGCATTTTGGATCATCGCCGCTAACTCCTGGATGCATACCCCGGCCGGACATATTATTGTTGACGGCGTATTCCATGTCAGCAGCTGGTGGGAAGTAATATTTAACCCGTCCATGCCCTACCGTTTCAGCCATATGCTGTTAGCGGCCTTTATCACTGCCACCTTTGTAGTGCTGGCAACCAGTGCATGGCAATTGCTGCATACCGAACACAAAACCATGGCCCGCAAAGGCTTGTCGATGACCTTGTGGCTGGCACTGATTTTAACTCCGCTACAAGCCTACGTGGGTGACCTGCACGGCCTGAATGTTAAGGAACATCAGCCGGTTAAGCTAGCCGCTATGGAAGGCATTTGGCCGGAACGTGAAGCCGGCGCACCGCTGCTGCTGTTTGCTATTCCGGACCAGGCGGCAGAAAAAAACCATTTTGAAATTGCTATTCCCAAACTGGCCAGCCTGATTTTAACTCACGACCCGGATGGCGAACTGATGGGGTTAAAAGCCGTACCGGCGGATGAACGGCCGAATGTCGCCATGGTGTTTTTCTCATTTCGCGTGATGGTGGGCATCGGCGTACTGATGATTCTGGTCGCCTTAACCGGCGCTTATCTGCGTTGGCGTGGCAAGCTGTATCAAAGTCGCTGGTTTTTGACCACCTGCAGCTATCTGGCACCCACTGGTGTACTGGCGGTACTGGCCGGCTGGTATGTGGTGGAAACGGGCCGCCAGCCCTGGCTGGTGCAGGGCTTGGTACGCACTATGGATGTAGTATCGCCGCTGCCGGCCGAGCGGGTGCTGTTTTCTCTTACGCTGTTTGTGCTGACGTACAGTTTATTATTTGGCGTCTATCTGTATTTTATGCGCAAATTAATCCGTAAAGGCCCGCCTTCCACTGAGCAACTGCAGCAACAACTTATCGGCGTAAAAGCTGCAGGCTATGCAGTGGCATTAGCCAAACAGATTAAACCGGGACAGGAGCAAAACTGATGGAATTACAATTGGGTTTACCGCTGTTTTACTTCCTGCTATTGGGCTTTGCTATTCTGATGTATGTGCTGCTGGATGGCTTTGATTTAGGCATCGGCATTTTGTATCCGTGGTTTAACACCGATGCCGAGCACGACCACCTGATGCGCTCTATTTCTCATGTCTGGGACGGCAACGAAACCTGGCTGGTATTTGGCGGCGTTATCCTGTTTGGCGCCTTTCCGCCGGCCTATGCCGCTATTGCATCATTGTTATACCTGCCGATTATGCTGATGTTAATCGGCTTAATTTTCCGTGGTGTCGCCTTTGAATACCGCTTTAAATCTAACACCTCACGCCAGTGGTGGAACCGCGCTTTTGCTATCGGTTCCAGCCTGGCCGCCTTTTGCCAGGGTTTAATGCTGGGCGTGTTGGTACAGGGGGTCGACAGCAACAGTATCACGCTGTCCAGTTTACAGTGGGTAACACCGTTCAGCCTGTTTACCGGGCTTGCCGTTATGGCCGGTTATGCGCTGCTGGCCTGCACTTATCTGACAATGAAAAGCCGTGGCGACATTCAGCAAAAAGCTGCCCGTTACGGCCAGCGCCTGCTGTTGTTTGTTATGCTGTCGATGCTGCTGGTTAGCCTGTGGACATTGTGGCTGCAACCGGAGATACGCCAGCGCTGGTTTGGCGGCACACACACTTTGCTATTAATGCTGCTGCCGCTTTTGGCGCTGTTGGCCGCCCGCTTATTGTTTCGCGATTTAGGCCGCGTACAGCGCCAGTTTGCCGCCGACAACGATATCAACCGCCGCCATGAAAGCAGGCCTTTCTGGTTGGCTGCCAGCTTGTTTTTACTGGCTTTTGCCGGGCTGGTGGTTGGTTTGTTCCCTTACCTGTTGCCACGGCAACTGAGTTTTTACACCGCAGCCGCACCAGATGCCAGCTTAAGCTTTATGTTACCGGGTGTGCTGATTTTCGTACCGCTAATCCTTGCCTACACACTGTGGGGTTATCATATCTTCCGCGGTAAGGTAGAAGACTTTGAGGAGGGCTACTGATGAAGCGCCCGCTGCCAAAAATTGTCTGGTTTGTACTATTGTATCTGGCCGGTTTATGCAGCCTAACGCTGGTAGCACTGCTGCTAAAATCGCTGCTGGCGGGTATATAACCGCAAAATGTCGGCCAAAACCTGCTGTTAATCGCATTTAACGGCTGTTTTTACAGCAGCCCCCTTGCGGGGGGCGGTACAAGCGCTCATTATCATTTGACGCAGTGTGTTATACGCTGCCATGTTTTAAGGTAACGAGGGTTTATGCGCTGGCTAAGTAGTTTTGCCATATTGTTGTATTTAAGCTTATTGTGTATGCCGCAAGCTTTCGCGGTGCACGATAAACGCTTATCTCCAATGGCAGAAACCCAGCTACAGGCTATCACTCCGGTATTGCACCAAACGACGTTTAATACCGAACAAGATGCCGGCGAAGAACAACACCCCGCCCTGCCCACTATTGCATTTAAATACAGCCTGCCACTGTACCTAAACAGTTACAACGGCGGGAAGACACTTTCTTCACGCTATTTCCTGCTGTCATTGCAGGCGCGTGCTCCACCGGTAACTTCCTCACTTTAAGTTTTGCAGAGTAGCACTGCTGCTCACACTCATTATTTATTATCAAAACCGGTATGGCCTCTGCGTACCGGCACCCGAGGAAAGACCATGAAAACATTAGCATTATACCCTGTAGAAGCCATTGATCATTTAGTGCAACCGGACGACTTTGACGGCACCACCTTAAGTTCACCTGCACTACATGTCGTAACCGACTTTAAACACAGCCAGCCGAATATGATCAGCAGCACCAGCTCAGCGCGCGATGCGCTGGAAATGATGCAGCAGGAACAAGCCAAACTAAAACTGGTCGTAGATAATGACGGTGAAATGGTGGGCCTGCTTCACCTGGAGCAGCTTTCTGATCAAGCCATTATGCGTCGGGTTGCCTTTGGTGACAGTCGTGATGATATTAAAGTGGCAGATTTAATGCGCCCGCGTGAGCGTATTAAAGCACTGGCTTATCAACAGCTGAAACACTGCAGTATTGCCGACGTAGTAAACACGCTGCAATCCAGCGGTGAGCAACATTGTGTAGTGGTAGATCGTGAGTCACACCAAATTCGTGGTGTGATCAGTGCCCAGGATATTGCACGGCGTTTAAAAATGCAGCTACATATTCAACAAGCCCCCACTTTTTTACACATTTTTGACAGCTTGACCGCCTGAGCTATCCCGGTTGGCTGAAAAACACCAGCCGGGATAAAAAAGTGTAATTAGCCTCAATAGCCATTAACGCTATCAGTATCAAAATTGCCAACGGCGGTAAGAACAACAGCAACTTTACCGCCGGGCGCTCCCACGCCACATGCATAAAAATGCTGACAATTAAGCCGGCTTTGAGCAGCATAAACAGCAAAATCAGGCCCCAACGCAAGCCGCCCTGTAATTGCAGATAATCCACCATATACGACATACTGCTAAGCACAAACAACCAGCCCCAGATTTTTAAATACAGGCTGATTGGGTGCTGCTGATTTACACTCTGTGCCATAACGCACCTCACCATAAGTAGAAGAAGGCGAAAATAAACACCCACACCAGGTCAACAAAGTGCCAATACAAGCCGGCAATTTCGACGATGTCATAGCCTTTCTTTTCGTAGTATCCTTTACGTACCCGGTTGGCAATCACCAACAGGTAAATTACGCCGGCACTGACATGCAGGCCATGAAAACCGGTGATCATAAAAAACGCCGCGCCAAACTGAGCTGCCCCCATCGGATTACCCCAGGGCCGCACACCATCGGAAATCAGTTTGCTCCACTCAAAAGCCTGCATCGCTACAAACAAGGCCCCCAGTATCGCGGTTACAACCATTAACCAGAATGTGGCTTTGCGTGCCCCACGATAGGCATAGTTCACGGCCATAGCCATAGTGCCGCTGCTGGTGATCAAGACAAAAGTCATAATGGCGATTAATAACAACGGAATATGCTGGCCGGCTACCGTTAAGGCAAACACCTCGCTGGTATTGGGCCATGCAACGGTGGTCGACATCCGCACATTCATATAGCCAACCAGAAATATACTGAAGATAAAAGTATCACCCAGCAGAAAAATCCACATCATCAGCTTGCCCCACGGCATACGGAAGGCTTCTTTATCTGCGCTCCAATCGCTAATCACCGATGGCCAACCGCTCCCGGCGTTGCTAATGTTGTTGCTGTCAGGTGTCATGTTTCACCTCAAAAGCCGCACAAAGCAGCAAGGGTGTTGTAGGTATCGGCTGAGCTGGTTAACAGCGCAAACAGCAACAACCACACCACAAACAAAAAATGCCAATAGGTGGTGCATAGCTGCAAACTGCGGCTAAATTGCACAGGCGTACGGCGCTGCCACCATACTTTAGCCAGCGCCAGCACCCCGGCAAGTAAATGCAAACCATGCACGGCGGTAAACAAGTAAAAGTAACTGTTAGCCGGATTAGTCCGCAGCGCATAGCCTTGTGCCAATAACTGCTGCCACAGCTGCCATTGTCCGGCTAAAAACAGCAACAGCAGCAAGGTGGCCAGCGCCAACCAGGGGCTGACTTTTTGCCGCAACCGCCTTGACTGCCATAGTGCCAACTGCATAGCCGCACTGCTGAGCAACAGCCATAAGGTATTGAGCCACAGCAGCGCAGGATTGGTTAGCGGTTGCCACGGCTCACCCGCCAGCGCCTGAAAATCCGGCAGCTGAGTGCGGCCTAAAAAAGTAATGGTAAACAGAAAAAACAGCACGGTACTGATAGCCAGCATAAACAACAAAGCGGTGCGCTGTGGCCAGCGTTCAGGCGTTGCCTGTAACGCCGGATCCATGCCGGCAGCGTGAGCCAGCCAGGGTTTTTCCCGCAATCGGCTGATTACACTCATTGTTGAGACTCCCGGTATAACTGCTCGTCAGTAAACTCCAACTGCTCATTCGGCACGTTTTGCGGAATAAAATCGGCTTTTACACCCGGCACACTGTAATCATAAGCCCAGCGATACACTACCGGTACCGTTTTGCCCCAGTTACCGTGCCCTGGCCGCGTATGCTCGGTTTGCCATTCCAGCGTAGTCGCTTGCCATGGATTACTGCCGGCCGGCTTACCGTTGCGTAAACTCCATATCAGGTTGGCAATAAATACCAGTTGTACTACACCCACTATAATGGCCGACACAGTAATGCCGGCATTAAGCGACTGCGCCGACTCGGGGATAAAGTCGCTGCCGCTGATGGCAAAGTAACGCCGCGGAACCCCCAGAAACCCCAGATAATGCATTGGCAAATACACGGCATAGGTGCCGAGAAACGTGGCCCAAAAATGAAATTTACCCCAGCCTTCGTGTAAAAAGCGCCCGGTCACTTTAGGAAACCAATGATAAATAGCGGCGAACAACACCATGATTGGCGACACCCCCATTACCATATGAAAGTGCGCCACGACAAAATAGGTATCTGACAACGGCAAATCCACCACCACATTGCCAAGGAACAAGCCGGTTAAACCACCATGCACAAAAGTAAAAATAAAGCCGATGGCAAATAACATCGGTGTAGTGAGATGAATATTGCCGCGCCATAAAGTCAGCACCCAGTTGTACACTTTAAGCGCGGTAGGTACGGCGATAATCAGGGTAGTGGTGGCGAAGAAAAAGCCGAAATACGGGTTCATACCGCTAACGTACATATGATGCGCCCACACCACAAAACTCAAGCCACCAATCGCCACTATGGCCCATACCATCATGCGATAACCAAAGATATTTTTGCGCGCATGGGTGGCCAGCACATCTGACACCATACCAAAGGCCGGTAAAGCCACGATGTACACTTCAGGGTGACCAAAAAACCAAAACAGATGCTGAAATAAAATCGGACTGCCGCCGCTGTAATCCAGTTGCTCGCCCAGTGATAACAACGCCGGCATAAAAAAGCTGGTACCGGCCACTTTATCCAGCAGCATCATAATGGCGCTGACCAACAGTGCCGGAAACGCCAGCAAACCTAAAATGGTAGCGATAAAAATGCCCCAAATAGTCAGCGGCATGCGCATTAACGTCATGCCTCTGGTGCGGGCCTGCAAAATGGTGGTGACATAATTCAGCCCGCCCATGGTGAAGGCGACGATAAAAATCGCCAGCGACAGCAGCATTAACACTATGCCGGCATCTGCGCCCGGAGTGCCCGGTAAAATAGCTTGCGGCGGATACAGCGTCCAGCCGGCACCGGTGGGGCCGCCAACCACAAAAAAACTGGCCAGAAGCACGACAACCGACAGCAGGTAAGTCCAGTAACTGAGCATATTCAGGTACGGGAAAACCATATCTCTGGCGCCAATCATCAGTGGGATCAGGTAGTTACCAAAGCCACCGAGCAACAATGCGGTTAACAGGTAAATCACCATTATCATGCCGTGCATAGTAACGAACTGCAGATAGGCTGCCGGGTCGATAAACGAAAACGTATCCGGAAAACCCAGCTGTAAACGCATTAACGCCGACAATGCCAACGCAATAAGACCAACAAAAATGGCGGTGATGCCATACTGGATGGCTATCACTTTGTGGTCCTGGCTCCAGACATATTTAGTGATAAAGCTGTGCGGATGTTTCGATTCGTCCGGCTGATCCGTAACCGCAATATGGCTCATGGCGCACTCCTTAGCGTTGCGTTTTCACTGCCGGCGCTGTCAGACAGTGAAGCGATATAGGCGATAACAGCGGCATAATCCTGCTCTGAGTGCAGCGACTGCGCCATCAGTTGCATTTGGGCACCATAAAAGTCGCTGTTATGGCTACCGCGCACCCCCTGTTTAAAGTAGTCCAGTTGCCGGCGTAAATAGCTTGCATCAAGCGCGGTTAATGCCGGGGCGTTCATGGCATACATGCCCTGTGCGCGGCTACCATGGCAATAGCTGCAATTGCGGTATAAGGCGCGGCCGCGTTGCAAATCACCGTCTGCGCGTTTTATTTTCGGCGCTGGCAGGCTGTCAATAAAGCTCAGCACATTGGCCTGAGTTTGCTCATCCTGCAGCATATTGGCCATCGCCACCATTTGCGCGCCGTATAGATCACCTTCACTACTGCCGCGGACGCCCTGCTGATAATGCTGCAACTGGCGTTTTAAATACCAGCGACTCTGGCCGGCCAGCGCCGGAGCATTTAACTGTGTATTGCCCTCGCCTGCTGCGCCATGACAAGCGGCACACACCTGATACATTGTCCGGCCCAGCTGTGCATCACCGGCATAACGGTTTTGGCTTTGCAAAAAGGTGGGCTGTGCTGCCAGCCACTTTTGGTATTCCGGCTCTGCGATTACCCGCACTTTGCCGCGCATGGCAAAATGCGCCACGCCGCACAGCTCTTCACACATAATATCGAAGCGGCCTTGCCGCGTAGGCGTAAACCACAGGTACGTCACCATGCCCGGCACTAAATCCATTTTTACGCGAAACTGCGGCACAGCGAAATTATGCAGCACGTCTTTAGAGCGCAGCAGCACTTTGACCGGCTTATTAAGCGGTAATACCAACTCGTTACTTTGCACCAGGATATCGTCTTGCCCGGCAGGGTCGGCCGGATTAATGCCGAACGGGTTGCTGTCGCTGATTAGGCGCGGGTCAACTTCGCCCAATATGTTATCTTCACCCGGCAAACGAAAACTCCAATGCCATTGCTGGCCGACCGCTTCTACTTCGGTGGCATCGGCCGGTACCTCAACAAACTGACCCCAGACATAAAGCCCCGGCGCCAACATGGCGACAATACCAACCGTGGTAAACACTGTTAGCCAGCTTTCCAGCTTTTTATTTTCCGGCTGATAATCCGCTTTGCGGTTTGTATTAAAGCGGTAGCGAAACACGGCATAGGCTAAAAACAAGTTCACCGCGACAAAAACAAAACCGGTAACCCAGAAGGTAATATTGATAGTGGTATCTATCGACTGCCAATTTGAGGCTATCGGCGTAAACCACCAAGGGCTGATAAAATGAAATACAACAGAGCCCAGCACTAACAGCACAAGGACAATAATAATGGCCATACCCGGTGATCCTTAACCTGAAAAATGAACGGGTACTGCTTACGATAAGCTGGTTAAGCGGCCATGCCGGCTAAGGCATGGCTTTAACAAAGCGGCGGAAAAATTGCTGGCTGCGTACCACCCAACCCGGTGTTGCATCCCCGTCACCGGCACTTTGCAACCGCGGATGTTTACCCAGCACTTTTTTCATCACAACTTCCTGCTCAGGCTCAATGTCGATAAACAACACATGCTTACCCTGATGCAGCAGTTCCTGAAAACGCTTAAAGTTAACATTAGGCTGCTGAATACCAATAAAACCGCCCTCCCAGGTACAAAAGCCCAGCACCACTATGGCAAGGAAGATAAACGGGATCCAGCCGGCTGAAGTATCGGTCCAGCCCATAAACCACGCCAACGCCAACACCAACACTGCCCCAACGGCACCAATAACAGCCCCTACTTCAGTGGCATGCACAACATCGCTTTTCAGCACGGGGGCTACTTCATGTAAATGATGTAACCCGACTTCAGCATCATTTTCGCTTAACACATGTATTTGCGGCGTCGCTATACCCTGTGCTTCCAGCTCCTGTTCAATTACGGCCAAATCGTCCAGGTCATCACTGATAAAATAACGTCTTAACATTGCCCGGTCCTCCAAAAAGAAACCTGCTGTTGTAAGCTGCGCACCAAAATTGGCCGCGGGTTTCAATAGCAAAGTATAGGCAGCAATTAACAAAACTGTACACTTTTTAGCCTGTTCATTGTTTTTGTTCAGCTTACTGCGTTATCGTTATGCCGCTGAAAACCGGCTCCCTACCGCTATTGGGTTTGCTGTAGCGCCCGGTTCGGGTTAGGTTGAGGCGCAAAATGTATTAATCTTTTATCCGGGTGGACTCTATGCGAACTTTTACTGTTGCCATATTGGCAACACTGCTTAGCAGCACACCGCTGTGCGCTGAAGAACCAATCAGCCGGGCAGCGGCACCGATGCCGAACGCCGGCAGCGCTTATTTTGAAGCTGAAGATATTTTTGCGCTGGAATACGCCAGTGACGTACAAATATCGCCCGATGGCAGCAAAATTGTTTATGTGCGGGCCAGCAACGACATTATGACCGACAGCACCCGCACCCGCCTGTGGTTACTGGATGTAAAAACCGGCCGTGAGTTACCGTTGTTTGCCGACAAGTTTAACTACAGCCAACCACGCTGGTCGGCCGATAGCCAACAGCTGGCGTTTATCTCAGATATGAGTGGCTCACGGCAAATTCACCTGCATTATCTGGCCGAAAACAAAACTGCACAGTTATCCACATTGCGGCAAAGCCCGTCTAACCTGACATGGGCGCCGGATGGTAAACAACTGGCCTTTACCATGAATGTCGATGCCAGCGAAGCGGATGTAAAGCAACGGGTAAAAAAGGTTAAAAAACCGGCCGGGGCTAAATGGTCTGAACCAGCGGTGGTGCTGGATCGCGTGCGCTATCAAGCCGATGGCCAGGGCTTTTTAAAGCCACAGTTCCGTCAAATCTTTGTTTTACCGGCCAGCGGCGGTACTGAGCGCCAGCTAACCGCCGGCGATTTCCATTATGGTAGTGATTTAAGCTTTACCCCGGACAGCAAAGCACTGGTATTTTCTGCTAATTTGGACGCGGAATGGGAGTATCAGCCACGCGACAGCAACCTGTACCGGCTGGACTTAACCAGCGGCGCCTTAAGCGCGTTAACGACTATGCCAGGCGATGAGTCGGCACCGGTGTTTTCACCCGACGGTAAGCAACTGGCATTTTTATGGCAAAGCAATGCGCTGGTACCCTACAGTAACAGCAAATTAAAAGTGCTTTCGCTTAGCAACAATACTATCAGCGATATTGCGGCCGATTTTGACCGCAGCATTCAAAACCCGAACTGGCTGAGCAACTCAAGCTTTGTGGTGCAGTATGACGACCGTGGCCAACGCAAACTGGCAACCCTTAGCAACAAAGGCAAAATTACCGACCTTACTGCCAGCCTGGGCGGTGTGTCGCAACCGCAGCCTTATTTAAGCGGTCAGTACAGCGTATCTGACAATGGCATCATTGCCTATACCCACGGCAGCAGCCAACGCCCAAGCGACGTCGCTGTGCTGCAAAAAGGTAAAAGCACAGTACTTACTGCATTGAACGAGGATTTGCTTGGCCACAAAAAGCTGGCGCAGGTACATGAGATTACGTACAAATCGTCATTTGATGGCGAAGAAATCCAGGGCTGGTACATGACACCGCCGGATTTTGATCCAACAAAAAAATACCCGCTTTTGCTGGAAATTCACGGCGGCCCGCATTTAGCTTACGGCCCGCAGTGGAGTGCCGAAATGCAGCGCTATGCCAAAGAAGGTTATGTGGTGTTTTATGATAACCATCGCGGCAGTTCTTCTTACGGTGAGCGTTTTGCCATGTTGCTGCACAATAAATACAGTTCACCGGAAGATTACGCCGACCACGACAGTGGTGTAAACGCGATGCTGAAATTGGGTTTTGTCGACGAAAACAACCTGTTTATCGGCGGTGGTTCGGCCGGCGGCATTGCTACCGCTTACGCTATCGGCCTGACCAACCGCTACAAAGCCGCTGCGGTGGTAAAACCGATTATTAACTGGTTAAGCAAGGTGCTGACCGGCGACTCTTACACATATCAAACGTTTCATCAGTTCCCGGGGGTACCATGGGAAAACGTCGAGCATTACTGGCAACGCTCACCGCTGAGTTTGGTTGGCAACGTGCGAACCCCGACCATTTTAATTACCGGTGAGCAGGACAGACGTACACCGATTTCTGAATCAGAGCAGTTTTATCAGGCACTTAAACTGCGCCGGATTGATACTGCGCTGGTACGCATTCCGGGTTCACCACACGGTATATCAAATCGCCCGGGCCGGATGATTGAAAAAGTCGAGTATATGCTGGCGTGGTTTGAGAAATACCGCACACCGTCAAACTAAGTAGTTACACTCCGGTGGCGGCCAGGGTTAACCGATAGCCGACACCGGATTCTGTTTTTAAAAACGCCGGCGCTGCCGGATTTGCTTCTAACTTTTGCCGTAACTGTGCCATATGCACCCGTACATATTCCGGCCGGTCAATGTAAGCTTTGCCCCATACCCGGGTAAGGATCTGGTTGTGTGTCAATACCTTGTCTGCATGCTGCATCAGCAGTAACAGGATGTCATATTCAGTTTTAGTCAGATGTACCGCTTGCCCGCTGCGCTGTACCGTGCGGCTTACAGGGTCCAGCTGTACCTCACCAAAAGCAAATACCTGCCGCACGTCGGCTGTCTTGCGCAAATTCGCCCTGATACGCGCCATTAGCTCAGCAGCACTAAACGGCTTGGTTACATAATCATTGGCGCCGTTATCCAGCGCCTGAACCTTATCCTGCTCGCTGTGCCGGGCAGATATCACGATCACCGGTGTGTCGCACCAGCCACGCAACTGTTGCAGCCACTCCTGACCATCCATATCGCTCAAGCCCAAATCAAGCAAAATAAGCTCCGCCGGCTCAGTCACCAAACATTGCAAAGCCGGCAAACCGGCAGTAAAACTCAGCACTTTATGCTGATGGCTTTTCAGTAAGGTACTGAGAAAGCTTTGCATCGCCGGGTCATCCTCTAATACCAGTATGGTTTCAGCCACTGTTTTACTCCGCGGTATCGGTTGTTGCCGGCCAGCGCAGCTGCGCCAGCATGGTCTGGTTATTGTTGCTCTGCAAACTGAACTGCCCTCCGTGCAACTGCATAACGGCTTTGCAAATAGCGGTACCCAGCCCGGTGCCGCTGTCGCGCTGCGCCCTGCTATGGCTGGCGATAGCATTGCTGACGCGTAAATGATAGTAGCCATTGTCCTGATTAAAACTTACCGATACCGGCGCAGCACCATGACGTACGGCGTTTTCCAGCATATTGGCAAGCGCAATTTCCAGCAGGGTACTGTCGGCCAGGCAATGAGTATTATTGCTAAGCTGGATTTGTAAAGGCTGATGGCTGAGTAACTGCACGCGGCGGCTGATGGCGGCCGATACCACATCAGCGACATCGAGGTCGGCCCGGGCTAAGGTACGCTGTGGCTGCTGCACCCGGCTTAACTCCATCACCTTGTCAAAATGCTCGCTCAACAAGCCGCTTTGACGATAAATATTGCCGGCCTGCTCGCGTATCTCTTCGTTACTCAGCGTCAGTTCGCTGTCGGCCAGCATGCTGGATGCACCCATAATGGTCGCCAACGGTGTGCGCAGATCATGCGAAATGGAGCGCAGCAGCATAGCGCGGCTGTGCTCCAGCTCGGCCTGAAACCTGGCCTGACGATTCTTACCGGCCAGCAGTTGGCGCTGGCGCATATGCTTTTTTGCCCGCGCCAATTCAACACGAAGCCGACCGGACAAACGGCCGATGAAGCTGCCCAATAACAACATAACAATAAAGGTAATAAGATAATCGATATGGTTAATGTACAGCGTGTTATAGGGCTCAACAAAAAACCAGTTCAGCAGCAGCACGCTGCTAACAGTAGTAATAACTGCCCAGCGCTGGCCTGCCTGTTGCGCCACCCAGGTTACCCACAATAACTGCAGCATGGCCACATCGGTAGTATTAAGCAGTGCCCTGGCCGGCAATAGTAGTAGCGCCAGCATTACCGGGACGACCAATGCCAATAACAACAGCAGCCAGATAGAAAAATGCCCGGCGTGGCTCAGTTTCATCGTTTAGCAGCCTTAGTAACGCCAGTACATTGGCGTAAACAGTAACAACATGGTTAAAATTTCCAGCCGGCCCAACAGCATGCCAAACGTCAGCCACCATTTAGCACCATCAGGTAAGGACGCAAAGTTGCCGGCCGGACCAATTACTTCGCCCAGCCCGGGACCAACATTACCTACCGCAGTAGCAGCGCCGGTTAACGCAGTAACAAAATCCAGATTATACATGGATAACACCAGCGCTAATGCCGCTATGGTAGCAAAATACACAAAGGCAAACGCCAATACCGCACTTAGCAGGCTGTCATCGACTTTTTTACCGCCGTATTGCTGTGTCCGTACCGCATTAGGGTGAATTAGCAGGTTCAGCTGTTTCAGCAGCATATAACCGGATAATTGCGTGCGGAAAATTTTCAAGCCACCGGATGTCGAGCCTGAGCAACCGCCGCTGAATGTCAGATAGAAAAACAGCACCACTGCCATGCTACCCCACAAGGTGTAATCCTCCGAGGCATAGCCACAGGTGGTGATCACCGACACCACATTAAACAAACTATGGGTTAGCGCCGAAAACCAATCGCGCTCATCATGTACCATTTGGTAACCGGACAGCAGCACGGCAGCTACCAGTACTATAGCGATAAAGGCTTTTACCTGCGGGTCGCGCAGCAACGCCCACTTATCGCCGCGTACCATACCAACAAACAGTACAAAAGGCAGCGCTGCCAACGCCATCCAAACGCTGCTGAACCAAAGTAACCAGGGTTTATCGTTAAAATGACCAAAGGACGCATCGTAATTAGCAAAACCACCGGTGGCGGCCGATGTCATGGCATGGGTAACAGCATCAAACAGTGACATACCACCGGCATAATAGCTGACAGCCGCCGCCACACTGATCGCCAGATACACCATTAAAATGGAGCCGGATAAACTGCTGCTGCGCGGCAGTATTTTCTCTGAAATATCCGAGCTTTCGGTTTTAAACAGCTTCATACCGCCTATTTTAAGTGCCGGCAGTATCGCTATCGCCATAACAATAATACCAATGCCGCCAATCCACTGCAGTATCGCCCGCCACAACAACACAGCCTTTGGCATCGTATCCAGGCCACTTAACACTGTAGAGCCGGTGGTAGTAATGGCCGACACCGTTTCAAACCAGGCGTCAGTTACACTAAGCCCGGGTACACTAAGATAGAGCGGTAAAGCAGAGAACACACACACCGATAACCAACACAAAGTGGTGAGTAAAAACAGATACCGCTTCTTCAACTTTACCGCACCGCCCGAGCGCACCACCAGCACACCGCCAACACTCAGGGTTACCGTGCCCGCCAACAGAAAGTTCCAGAACGCACGGTCGTGCAGCACAAAGCTTATTGCCATGGTGACAAACTGCGCCACACTGAGAAAAATAAGCAGATACCCTGTGACGCGATAAAAAAAATGCTTGTTTTGAACCTCGGTATCGCCAAGCACAAAAGAATAGCCGGACATCACGATATACCGCAGCAGAAATGAATAGCGCAAGCGTAACGCCATTGGGCCGGCGGGGTTATAAAGCTTTTCTAAAGATTCAGTAGTGCAATATAAAGATTTTATAAAGATTAACGGCTACCGGCTGACTTAGCAGCCGGTTAGGTCTTTAATATCGGCTTTTGCAGCATGGATTTATAGCAATGGCGCAGTTTGCAGTGTTTGGTTTGGGTCGGTTTGGTGCAGCCGCCTCAATAGAATTGATGCGACTTGGGCATCAAGTGATCGGGGTAGATAACAATACAAAATTTATCAATAGGCTGGCAGATCAGCTAAGCCATGCAGTAATAGCCGATGTAACCGATGAACAGGCCCTGCAGGAGTTGGATATTCAGCGCTGCGACGCGGTACTGGTGGCTATTGGCGAGGACCTTGAAGCCAGTATTTTATGCGTGCTGCATTTAAAAAATATGGGCATTGAGCAAATTTGGGTAAAAGCGACCTCTAAAGCACACCATATGATTTTATCGCGCTTAGGGGTAAGCCGCATTATTCATCCGGAAGAAGAAATGGGCGTTAAAGTAGCTCAAGCGCTGAATTATCCGATGGTGAACCAATACCTGGCGCTGGGCAATAACCAATACCTGGTTGAAATAGATATTACTCAACGCCTGCAAGGCATCACCGTAGCCGCCTTACTGGCTGACGCTAACGCCTTTGTTAAAGCCGTGCTGGTAAAACGCCGTGATAAGCTGTTCTCGCCGCTGGCAAGCGACTTTGTGCTGGAACACCAAGATAGATTGGTGCTGGCCGGCTCGCTGGATATTCTGAAGTCACTGGCACCGAAGCTGACAGCATGAAAAACTGGTTACCACAGCACATGCCGTATGTCCGGACGGCTCCTCTGGCACGCGCTACTGTCAACTTAAGCCCGCCAGCATTACTTACACTTGGCTTTCTGGCGCTTATTATTGCCGGTACAGCGCTGTTATTACTGCCTTTGGCTACCACCACTCCCATCAGTATGCTGCAGGCACTATTTACCGCCACATCTGCAGTTACCGTTACCGGCCTGGTGGTGGTAGATACCGGAACCCAATTCACTCTGTTTGGCCAAGTGGTTATTGCACTGTTAATCCAGGCCGGCGGCTTGGGGTTTATGACCTTTGCCGTAGTAGCTGCCATTAGCTTGGGTGCCAAAATTGGCCTCACTCAACAAAAAATTGCGCAGGAGGCGATGAACCAAACCAGCCTGGCGCAAGTGGCACAAACTGCCAAAGCTGTATTGCTGTACTCACTGTTAATTGAATTGGTCGGTATAACACTACTTACCCGGGTCTGGTGGGATGAGTTGGGCTTTAGCACCGCGCTGTATCATAGCTTTTTTTATACTATCTCTGCCTTTAATAACGCTGGTTTTGCGCTTAGCAGTGCCAGCCTGATGCCGTATGCCAGCGATATAGCCGTAAACCTGATCATCACAGGCTTGTTTATTGTCGGAGGCATCGGCTTTACCGTGATGATTGATATTAACAAGCAGCGACGTTGGCGCTTACTCAGCACCAACACCCGCATAGTGCTGCTGGCCACAGTTATTATAAACCTGCTGGCTTTTTGCCTGATCTGGCTGCTGGAAGCAAACAACCCAGCTACGCTGGCTAACCTGCCGGTGAAAGACCAGGCCTTAGCCGCATGGTTTCAGGCAGTTACGCCGCGCACTGCCGGTTTTAATACTCTGGATTACAGCCAGATGACCGACGCCAGCAATGTGCTGACACTGCTGCTAATGTTCATCGGCGGCGGCTCTCTCAGCACCGCCAGCGGCATTAAAATTGGCACCTTTGTGGTACTTATTATGGCCACCTATGCGTTTTTACGCCGCAGGGACGAGGTAAGCTTATTACAACGCAGCGTGCCGGCCGCGCAGGTATTAAAAGCACTGGCGTTGGCGCTGGTATCGATGTCACTGATTTTTATCAGTATCTTTATCTTAACCGCGTTGGAAAAAGCACCTTTTCTCGACATTGCTTTTGAAGCCGTATCAGCGCTCAGTACCGTGGGATTATCGCGGGGTTTAACAGCCAACCTCAGCAGCAGCGGCCAGTTGGTCATCATCTTTCTGATGATCGCCGGCCGGCTGGGCCCGTTAACGCTGGCTTATCTTCTTGCCACACCCAAGCAGCGCAAAATCCGCTATGCCGACACCAAAATTCAAGTGGGCTAAGCAACAGAGTTAATGGCTAAAATAGCGATCCAGTATCGCCAGCGTATCACGGACAATACTGATACGCTGCGCGATAGCGGCGCTGTGTGGCCGGATACCGATTTTCGCCCCCAACACCGGTAATGCTTGCGGGTCATTGCAGGCGGCCAGGCAGTTATGCATCGCCTGCTCTGTCATCCAACTGCCGGGTTCACCATGCTGCACCAGCGCACTTTGCTTTGGTGGCTGATGGCTGTCGCGCCAGGCACCGTATTCACTGTCCTGATCCGATACGCCGGAGAACATCACTCCGCTTAACACCCCGGCGGCCTGCGCCGCCTGAATATGTTCCAACGCCCCCTCAACACGGCGGGT
This sequence comes from Rheinheimera lutimaris, assembly GCF_013283795.1. GTDB lineage: Bacteria > Pseudomonadota > Gammaproteobacteria > Enterobacterales > Alteromonadaceae > Alishewanella > Alishewanella lutimaris. The sequence goes on along the minus strand of NZ_JABSOD010000010.1, from coordinate 48,957 downwards.
TTCAAATACCGAGCGGCCCCAGTTAATTACCATGCCTAAGTGCTGCTTGGTGTTTAGCTGTGTATTTAACTGCGTTATTACCTCAAGCTCATCGCCCAGGGTTAAAAAACCTTTGGAAGGAGCATGACTGTCAACCAGGGCGTCACAGTGTTCAATCACTATTTTCGCCCCTTGCCAGTCCCACTGCAGCATAGTGTTTAGTGAGGCCATAAGCGCCGCCCTAGAAGATGACGCTTTATGCCGTGCCGGTGCGGTTTGAATTTGAATCGCGGTGACTGCCGCCCGGCCCAAATGGGCATTGAGCTTGCCAATGGCGGCACAGGCTTGCTGCATAAAATCCAGCGCAGCCAGGCGTCCGGCTTCGTCATCCGAGGCAATACCAAACAACGGGTTTTGCCCCAGTGCATTCATAATGCCGGGAATACAGGTAAACACATAATCCCAGTCCGGGGCGACATTTGCCAAAAACCAATCGTCATCGTGCTGATGTAAGCGGCCTAAAAACGGATGCTCCAGACCTTTTACATTAGGCAGCGCTTTTAATTCGTTATAAAACGCCGTTTCAAGCGCAGCATCCCAACCGCTGTGATTCGGTGAAGCGGCATAAGCGCCAAGAGTGTATTTCATAGTTTTTTTATCCTGTTTTACGCTTATTCGTCAGGGCTGGCTATTCATCAGGGCTGTTTAAGGTAAACACCAGGTGCTTGCGCATATCTTTCAGCACTATACCCTTTTTCAGCAGTAAGCCGCTTAAGCGCTTTTGCCACGCCAGCAACTGTGGCTGTGCAGCATCCAGTTGCGCCTGCTCAGTAAACTGCAGCCGCACCAGCAGCGACACCGGGAAGGCTTCATATTCCAGGCTAAACCAGCACTGCACTACGCCGGGCAAATCCAGCAATGCCTGCTGCTCCAGCTTGGTGACCGCATCCAATACCGCAGCTTGTTGTTTAAGTTGTACTTTGGAGAGTTTTTTCATGCTGATACATACCTTAACAATACTGCCCCGCCACCCAGCCGCTGGCCCAGGCCCACTGGAAATTATAGCCACCGAGCCAACCGGTTACGTCTACCACTTCGCCGATAAAGTACAAGCCGGGTTGCTGTTTGGCTTCCATGGTTTTTGAGGATAAATAGTCAGTGTCTACCCCGCCAATGGTCACTTCTGCCGTGCGGTACCCCTCAGTGCCATTGGGTTTAAAGATATAGCCATGCAGGCTGTCGGCAATCTGCTTAATGCTTTTCGGGTTCAACGCTTTAAGCGGCTGGTTAGCAAATACGTTAAGCTCCAGCAATTTTTCTACCAGCCGTTTTGGCAGCAATTTGCCCAGCGCAGTTTTCACTTCCTGCTCCGGGTGTGCTTGCTGTTGTGCCGTCAGAAATTCTACCAAGTCAGTTTGCGGTGCCATATTCACCAGCACCTCATCGCCCGGCTGCCAATAGCTGGAAATTTGCAGTATCGCCGGCCCGCTTAAGCCGCGATGGGTAAACAGCATATCTTCAGGGAACATCGTGCCGTTGGCTTCTGCCGTAACCGGCAGAGATACACCGCTGATTTCTTCAAACACGGCTTTATCGCTTGGCTGCCAGGTGAGCGGCACCAGCGCCGCACGCAGTGGCAGCACCTTTAAACCAAATTGTTCGGCCAGCTGAAAACCAAAAGCGGTAGCGCCTAAATTCGGCAGGCTTAAACCGCCGCTGGCCACCACCACACTGTGACAGCGGCGGCTTAGCTCCGGCGTAATTACCGTATATTGGCCGTCAGCAAAGCTGACATCGCTGATATTTTGCTGCAGGGCAATTTGCACATTGGCGGCTTTGGCCTCGCTAAGCAGCATATCGACAATATCTTTGGCAGAATCATCACAAAACAGCTGACCGAGGGTTTTCTCGTGATAGGCAATAGCATGCTTTTGCACCAGGGCGATAAAATCCCACTGCGTGTAACGGCTTAATGCCGATTTACAGAAATGTTTGTTTTGCGACAGAAAATTCTCCGGCGCAGCATACATATTGGTGAAATTACAGCGGCCACCGCCCGACATCAGAATTTTGCGACCAACGCGCTTGCCGTTATCCAACACCAGCACACTGCGGCCACGCTTACCGGCTTCTATCGCGCACATTAAGCCCGCCGCGCCGGCACCTATAACTATCACATCCCACTGCTGCATAACGCTTGCTTACCTGATTGACGCAAAGGCCGCTATTGTCGGCGACTCGGGCGGCGGATGCAATCTATGCCAACAGCTATAAAGCGATACAACGTGCGATTCCCGGCTGCAACCCGGCTTTGACAATAAAGAGACTCCAGATATAGCGGTGTCACTTATAGTCAACACTCTTAATTTAATATTACGGATTCAATAGCCGGCTTAGCTGAGCCTGCGCTAAAGGCTCACTTTGCGCGGCTGCCAGTTGATACAGGTCACGTGCCTTGACCAGATCTTTGCTGACGCCGCGGCCATATTCGTACATCCACCCCAGGTTATACTGCGCATTGGCATAGCCCTGCTCTGCCGCCTGAGCAAATAACTCTACTGCTTTTTTATCGTCAGCTTTTACCTGGCGGCCGTTTTTATAAAACAACCCCAGCGCCGTTAACGCGCGCGGCACTTTGGCATCCAGCGACTGCTGATACAATTCAAAGGCTTTACGCTCATTCAAACTTACGCCATAACCTTTTTCGTACATATACCCCAGATGCGCAATAGCCCGCTGATGGTTCTGCGCTGCAGCTTTTTGATACCACACTACCGCCTGGTTATCATCCTGACGCGCACCGCGACCGGTTTCAAACCGCAAGCCAAGGTTAAACTGCGCATCAGCATCGCCCTGCTCTGCCACTTTGATATACCAAATCAGCGCCTGTGCATCGTCTTGCGGCACGCCGCGACCAGCACCGTACATAAAGCCCAAATTATACTGTGCATACAACACACCTTGCGCTGCCGCCAACCGGTACCATTTTACTGCTTCAGCATCATTTTGTGTGACCCCGGTGCCATTGGCCAGCCGCAAGCCGGTCAGGTATTGCGCCTGGGCGTGCCCCTGCTTTGCCGCCTGCAAAAACCAGTTATAAGCGGCAACTTCATCCACTGCCACTCCCTGGCCCTGGCTTAGCATTTGCCCCAACCGGAATTGTGTCTCTGCATTGCCGGCTTTGGCAGCTTGCAAAAATAACTGCATACCACGGGCTGCATCGGCCTTAATGCCGCGGCCTTCTGTAACATGTACGCCAAGGTAGTAGCACGCCGTCATATCCTGCTGGTCACAAGCTTGCTGCAATAGTTCTACCGCTTTACTGTCATTATTACGTACACCGCGGCCAAGAGAATAGCTGATACCGACTTCACGCTGAGCTTCTGCCACCCCTTGCGAAGCAGCGCGGCTGAATAAATCAAAGGCCCGGCTTTCATTTTTTGCAACACCTAAGCCCTGTAAATAAAACTGCGCCAATTGAAATGCAGCACGGCTGTGGTTTTGTGCCAACGCACGTTGATACCAGCCTATGGCTTTATTAACATCAACTTTAGCACCACGGCCATCCTGATAGCGGCCGGCGACAATAAACTGTGCATCTACGTCCCCCTGCTCTGCCGAACGCTCGTACCAAAGCAAGGCACTGGTATCATCCTGAGTTACACCCCTGCCATTGGCATACATAAAGCCCAGGTTGTATTGCGCCAGGCTGTATTGCTGCTCTGCCGCTTTCTGGTACCAGTACACCGCTAACGCATCATCCTGTGCCACACCTTTACCATTAGCGTGCGCTACCGCCAGTTGATACTGCGCTTGCGCCATGCCTTGCTCTGCAGCCGCGCTAAACCAGCGCGCTGCAGCTAATTGATCACTGTTGATGCCGTAACCGTTAGCATACATCGCCGCCAGATTAAACTGTGCATCGACCAGGCCGGTCTCTGCCAGCGGATACCAATGGCTAAATGCCTCAGCATAATTTTGCCGCTCAAAAGCACGTAGGCCAGTATCGAAACGAGCATCAGCAAGGGCTTTAACCGGCAGCTCCGGACCCGATTTTTTTTGCGCTGGCGCTGTTTTTGCTGCAGCAGCTACAGTAACGGTAGCAACGGAGGGTGGTGGGGTATTTGGCACTGTGGTTGGCGTAACAACGGCTACTGCCGGCGTAACCCTAGCGGCCGCAGGTTTAACTGGCACCGCAGCCGCGGTTTCAGCAGCTTGTTGCTGCGCTTTTAACTGCGTTACACCATTGGCGATATCACGCTGCGCTTTGGCTGACTCGGCAAAATCTGTGCTGGCAGATGCTGCTTGTTCCAACCAATAGGCGGCTTGCAACGCATCTTGTTCTACGCCATGGCCAAGAGAGTATAATTTTGCCAGCTCAAACTGCGCAGTGGCATTGCCTTCCAGCGCCAGGTTTTGCCATAACTCGGCCGCTTTGGCATGATCGCCCTGCTGATATGCCGCTTTTGCTGCTGCAATTTTTTGTTGCGGTTCTGCCGACAGCATACAGCTGACTGCCATTAAGCTTATTATTATTTTGTTTAGCCGCATAGATGCCCCCTTTCACTGACAGTTGTTATATCAAAGAAAGTGACTTACACCAAGCGCAGAACAGAGATAAAAAGTGAACTCAGGGTGAATAAAAGGCCAAAAACCGCGATAAAGTGCCTATTTTAACCGTTAATCTGCTGATTATAGCCTTGCAGCAAGGCCTGCCAGTCATGCTGCTGCCAGCTAAAGTTCGCGTGCAACCCCTGCTCCTTTTGCAAGGAACGCTGCAAGCGCGCCAAATTTTGCTGCATCCAGTCGCCATGTTGACGTATGGCGCACTTATCAAAATCAATCAGCCAAACCTGCCCGCTGCTGTCGAGCAAAATATTGTGGCAATTTAAGTCTGAGTGATACACACCCTGCTGATGAAACCGGGCGATAACCACACCGACCTGATGCCACTGTGCGGCGTTAAGTGCAGTACCGGCAGCCAACATAGTGGCCAAATCACGGCTGTCTTTAATCAGAGCGATCATAATATCGGCACGGTAAAACAATCCATGGCGTACATATTGCGCAGCCAATGGCCGGGGCACCGGCAGACCGCAGCGCTGCATATAGCGCAGCAGGTTAAATTCCTGCATGGCGCGGCTGGCCAGCACACTTTGGTAGCTGAAATTGTCATTTACCAACTTGCCGATAAGCCCACCACGGTAGTAATGCCGCATAACCAACTCAGTAGCGTTGTGACGGATAAACCAGGCAATATTGCGACCACGTGACTGGCCGATAACCGCTTGTTGCTGCTGCCAATGTGCAGCAGTAAAACTTAACTGTTCCGGCTGATGAAATACCTGTGCATCGTACCACTGCACAACATTGGCTGCCCGGCGCACACGAAAATTGCCGCTGTCTGAAGTCAGATAATCGCTGATTACGTTACTGATACGCGCACAGGCACCGCCATGACGCTGATACAGTGCCAGCGCTGCCACGCCCTGCTCTGCCGCCTGTTGCGGCAAACGCAACAACATAGCGGTGTTGCTTACCAACGAGGCGGCATCGGTAACCCAATTTACCGCATCTGCCTGCTGCAGCCACTGATAAGCCTGCGCAAAATTAAACACATGCGGCCCGGTTTGCAGCGGTTTGGCAAAACACATTGCCTCCAGCGGGTTATGACCGCCGCGTGCAATTAAACTGCCGCCGATAAACACCACATCCGCCAGTTGATACCAGGCCAGCAACTCACCCATGCTGTCACCCAATAACACACGGCAATCTGCTGTTACTTCGCGCTGCTCGCTGCGACGCACGGTGTTAAGCCCGGCATCACTTAACAACTGCGCTACTGCTGCGAAACGCTCGGGATGACGCGGCACCAGTATCAACAATAAATCAGGAAATTCGACGCTTAACTGCTGATACGCACTGATAAGTTGCTCATCTTCACCGGCATGCGTACTGCCGGCTACCCACACCTTACGTCCGGTCAGCTGCGGCCGGAACTGCGCCACCAGGCTGTCAGTATGCGCCGGCACGGTCATATCGTATTTTAAATTGCCGGCCACGCTAAGTTGCGCCTTGCAGCCAAGCGCCTTAAAACGCCGTGCCGTTGCGCTGTCTTGGGCCAGCAGCAGGCTGATATTGTCCAGTGCCAGGCGGCTGAAGGCATAAAAACGATGATAGCCGCGGGCAGAGCGCGCCGATAACCGTGCGTTTACCACTATGGTGGGGATAAGTGCCCGGCGGCATTGCTGCAGTAAATTCGGCCATAGCTCAGTTTCCAGCACAACAACTGCCTGCGGTTGCAGTTTATGCAAAAAACGCCGCACGGCGCCGGGTGTATCCAGCGGTAAATAGCAGTGGTACACGCTGTCAGCAAAAGTACTGACAATGCGCGCAGAGCCGGTTGGTGTAGTGCAGGTTACCGTCAGCGTTAATTGCGGATATTGCTGTTGCAAGGCTTTAATCAGTGGTGTTGCGGCGACAACCTCGCCCATTGATACTGCATGCACCACTATGCCCCCCATAGCCGCCGCCGGTACCTGCTGTAAGGCAAAACGCTCTGCCATACGTTGGCGGTATGCAGGGTCCTTGCGGGAACGCAGCAAAAAATAGCCCAACGCAGGTAGCATAATCAGGTAAATAAAAATGTTGTAACAACAACGGAAAAACAGCTGCGGCATTAGCGTTTCCTGCGATTAACGCTCAGGTTAGAGCACCCTGGCACCTTATTTGGCGCGGTGTAATGGCCGCCATAATGCCAAAATTAGCGCAGTGTTACCAAAAGATTCTGTTTCAAAACAGCTTTAAATGCTAATCTGCTCGCCATATTTGTTGGCAGATCACTGCCGTAGTCGGGCGGAATTACCCCGGGATCCCAGGAGCTTATTTATGGCGTTACCACAACACCAGCAACCCGCAATGCTGGATGGCGTAAAAGAATTTTTGCTGCGTATTGCAGCCTCAGGCTACTTTCCGGCAACCGCTTTTATTAAAAACCAGCCCGACAAAGCCAGCCTGCGGGTATTTAACGACGATATAAAACTGGAAATTGTCAGTCACTGCTGGAACTATGCGCGCTTTTTTGTGTATCAGCTAAGCTCGCTGGTAAAGTATCCGCCAACCCATATGCAAGTCCGGCTTACCGTGTTTTATTCAGCCGAAGACGTCGAAACCGCGAAGCTGTTAAAGCATTTTCAAACCATTGAAGTACCCAATGTTGAGTGGAATTTCCAGGAGTTGCCAACCCCGTTGCTGATGCGTCGTGCCATCGGCCGCAACCATGCGTCAAAGCACACTAAGGCAGATTGGATCTGGTTTGCCGATTGCGACATGGTGTTTCATGAGGGCTGTTTGGATACGCTGGAGCAACTGCTTAAAGGCCGCCAGGACATTTTACTATTCCCCGATACCCTGTTGGTAACGCCGCTGCTGACCGAAGCTGATCCGATGATATCAGCCGGTAAAGATAAAACCACGTTGCTGGAAGTAGATAAAACCAAGTTTAAACCGCGCAAATTTGACCGTGCCACCGGCGCTATTCAAATTATTCACGGTGATGTGGCGCGCCAGTGCGGCTATTGTGATGATTTAGCGGTATATCAGAAACCAAAATATCACTGGACCAAAACCTACGAAGACCGCGCTGTGCGCTGGTTGTTAGGCACTCAGGGCACGCCGATAGCACTGCCGAACCTGCTGCTTATTCGCCACGCTGAAAAAGGCCGCTACAAAGAAAACAGTAAAATATCTGTGGTACGCAAAACTATTCGTCGCATTAAGTCGGCACTGATTAACAAGTAACAACGAAACAGAGACCCTTATGGCACGTAAAAAAACAATTGCGCAAAGTATACGCTGGTGGTGGTCAACCCGGGTGCTGGGCTTTTGGCGGGTAAAACTCAGCGGTGCGGTAAAACGTAAACTGGCAGCGCCGGCTGATACCATTGTATTTAACCGCGATGCTGCGCCTATGCCAAAGGCTAAAAAAGGCGGCATTACCGTTATTCTTACCGCTTATAGGCGCGCCGAATATCTGGCAGAGCAAATTACTGCGCTGCGCAATCAAACTGTACCACCGGATGAGATCTGGGTATGGTCAAACCGCAGCGAAGATCAGTTACTGGATGTTTCTGCTCTGGCCGACCGGGTAGTTGTGTCAAATACTAACTTCCTGTTTTGGGGCCGTTTTGCGCTGGCAAGTCTGGTACGTACTGAATTTGTTGCCTTTTTTGATGATGATATCCTGCCGCAACCACGCTGGTTTGAAAACTGCTTAAATACTATCGAAGCCGGCCACGATGGCATTCTCGGTGGCTCCGGCGTCTTACTGCCTGCTGAAGGTGGTTATTCCAGCAAAAATAAAGCCGGCTGGAATGGCGCACAAAACAGCGACGTCACTGAGGTTGATTTAGTTGGCCACGCCTGGTTTATGCGTAAAAGCTATGTGCGGTATATGTGGATTGAAGAGCCGGAGTACTGGGACAACGGCGAAGATATTCATTTATCTTATATGGCACTCAAACATGGCGGTATTAAAACTCTGGTACCACCACACCCGGAAGCTGATCAATCTTTATGGTGCTGCCGGCCGGATTTTGGCAAGGCCGTTGGCCGGTTAAAAGTAGCCACATACCAAACTCAGGATCACCGGGGCACCCGCAGCGCTATCGTAGATAAATATCGTGCAGATGGCTGGAAAATAGTCAGCTGCCGCTGAGTCTGAAAATGCAGTATGCCGCTAACGATAGCGGCATACTGCAAATGCATTACAACGCCGCTAAAATCACTTCGGCTTTGCTGACCTCAAAGGTTTTTGGTGCTTCAACATTTAGTAAAGTGACTACGCCATTGTCGACAATCATCGCGTAGCGCTGTGAGCGCACACCGCCAAAATCACCGGTTTCCATGGTCAGGCCGATAGCTTTATGAAAGGCCGCGCCGCCGTCAGCTAAAAACACGATCTCTTCGGCATTCTGGCTTTTTGCCCAGGCACTCATCACAAAAGCATCATTCACTGCAGTACACACAATGCTATCGACGCCCTTGGCTTTTATTTGGTCAGCCAGCGTAATGTAGCCCGGTAAATGCGCTGCTGAACAGGTCGGTGTAAACGCGCCCGGCACGGCAAACAGTACGACTTTTTTATTAGCAAAAACCTGACTCGTGGTTGGGTTCATTACGCCTTCTTTGGTTAGTTGTGAAAAACTCACCTCAGGTAACTTGTCGCCGGTTTTGATCATGGTGCTTCCCCTGTTAAATAAATTCTTATCAAAATAGCATTAAATTGCTGCATTAATATACACATCAAATCGGTTATTCTTGCCCGTTACCGCCATTGTCGGCGCTACGCCGGCTAAAAATCCGGCATAACCGGGTCTTTTTACCACTACCCGTTTTTGCGCCAGCTTAAGCGCAGGGGCCAATAACGCGTCGGCATCATCGTCGCTGCCTACCACATCATGAAAGGCGCGCATTTCTTTTTTAACCAACGCGCTTTTATCGCGCGGTGGAAACATCGGGTCTAAATACACCACATCTACCGCAGGCTGTTGCTGCAAAGCGTCTAACGCGACGCTGTGTACTAACTTCATACGTTCAGCCAACCAGCTAAGTTCAGCGCTCTGTTTACCGCGGCGCAAACCATCATACAGCAACGCAGCAACCGCAGGGTTACGCTCTACCATGGTAACAGTGGCGCCTAAACTTGCCAGCACAAAGGCATCGCGGCCCAGGCCGGCGGTAGCGTCAAGGATGGTTAGATCACGCTTTTTATGCAGGCCACAGGCTTTGGCAATGGCTTCGCTTTTACCGCCACCGTATTGACGCCGGTGACTGGCCGCGCCGCCGGCAAAATCAACACAGATATCGCCCTGTTTGGGTAAATCGCTATGACGCAGCACCAGAGCATCATCTTGCCAGGCCAGATGCCAACCGCCGGCTGCAGTAACCAGGTTTAAACCAAATTGCTGACAGAGGCTGGCGGCATAATCAGCGCTAAGCCTCGGGCTGCTTAATAAATTCAGCGACATTACTGCTGCATTCCGACAAAGTTCTCACCTGAGCTTAGGGCAATAATCTGGCTGATGTGCGCCAGGCTGCGGCCCGACTGCTGCTGCCACAGATTAAATTGCTGCTGAATTTGCGCCAGGCTGCGTTTACTGTTGATACCGCCGTCAAATACTTTGGTGGCTCTAAGGTAAGCCTCGACATCGGTGCTGAGAATAAAGGTATCTTTGCCTATCGCTCTTAAAGCATAAGGCCCGGTGTTACCACCCAAGCGGGCACCATATTGCTTCAGATAAGCCCATAAGCCAATAATATCGCTTGTTGGCCAATCAGCTATAAAACGGGCAAAGCTGCCGTGTTTAGCGGCAATATCGTCAATCATCATGGCATTATGACGGATAGTAAACACTTTAGCGGCGTTGCGGATAATGCGCTCGTCGCGGGCTTTGGCTTCGAGCATCTCGTCGCTCATCAGCAGGATTTTTTCGATACTGAAATCAAAAAATACCTCACAAAAGCCGGGCCATTTTTGCCGTACCACGCGCCAGACAAAACCGGACTGAAATACTTTTTTCGTTAACTCGCCCAGCAGCAAGTTATCCGCTATAGCAGCAATCTCGTCGCTGCCGGCACTTTGCCCTAACAAGGCTTCCAGCGCCGCGGCGCCACCTTTGCGCTTACAGGCACGCTGATAAATACGTGCAAACGGCTCAGCAGTACTCACAATTAACCTTATCCTTCAGCAAAAAAATAAGGCAACAGTGTAACTGCTGCCTCAACATCAATACCAGAGCCCGGCGTGCATTAACTGCTTAAAACGCTGCGCTGTCGCCGCTGTCTTGCAAGGTACAGACGCCGTCTTTTAACGTCACTGTCGGTTTGGGCACCACGGCACAGTCTGACATTAAACCCAAACGTTCGTTTTCGGCTTTGGCCGCCGCATTATATTGGCCGATTTTAGCCATAATTTCGCCTTCATTGCCGTCTTTAACCGACACGGCAATATAACGTGCCGGCCCACCGCAGGGTTTACTGCCAAAACCAACCACGCGACACTGCGCCACATTATCTGCCCGCGCCTCGCCAATCAGCGCCATAACATCAGCGTGCATTGCTTTTAAATCTACCTGCTGTGCCATTTGCTGTTTCCTCGCTTTTACCGCAGCTGCCGGGTTTGATGCCGGATCTATCGGTTCAATTAAAGGCTTAGGTGGCATACGTTCAGCCGTGTCAGCACTACCTGCCTGACCTTGCTGACATCCTGCCAACCCCAGCGTTACCATGATAACTATCAAACTCTTACTGTACATATGCAGCCTCCGCTTTTGCAGTTCAGCCTGGCAGAGCCTGCCTGAATTGGCAATGAATTGTTAAGCTTAAATTAACCTTTGCCGCTGTTTATTGCCGTACTCAGCCGGCAATGCCCATATGCCGCAATAAGGCTTCATTTGATGGCTCACGGCCACGAAAGCCTTTAAAAAGCTCCATTGGCTCGGCACTGCCGCCACGCTCTAAAATCCAGCGTAAAAAATCGCGCCCGGTGTCGGCATTAAAAATACCTTCTTCTTCAAAGCGGCCAAAGGCATCGGCCGATAATACTTCAGCCCACAGGTAGCTGTAATAACCGGCGGCATAACCGCCGGCAAAAATATGGCCAAAACCATGCTGAAACCGGTTAAACCGCGGCGGAATAATTACTGACACTTCGCTGCGCACCTCATCCAGCATTTGCTGTACGCGGCCACCCAGCGCCGGGTCGTACTCGGCATGCAGGCGGAAATCAAACAGGGCAAACTCGAGCTGGCGTACTAAAAACATCGCCGACTGGAAGTTTTTCGCCGCCAGCATTTTATCCAGCAAATCCTGCGGCAAGGGCTCGCCGGTTTCATAGTGGCCGGAGATAATCGCCAGTGCCTCTGCCTGCCAGCACCAGTTTTCCAAAAACTGACTGGGCAGCTCTACCGCATCCCAGGCTACGCCGTTAATGCCGGCCACTGCCGCCGCATCCACCTTGGTCAGCATATGGTGGATACCATGACCAAACTCATGGAATAAGGTAACCACTTCATCATGGGTAAACAACGCCGGCTTGCCGCCCACCGGTTTATTAAAGTTACAGGTTAAATAGGCGACCGGCGTTTGCACACTGCCATCGGCTAAAATACGCCGGCCCTGACAGTCATCCATCCAGGCACCGCCGCGCTTTTTCGCCCGCGCATATAAATCCAGGTAAAAGCTACCGCGTAGCTCGCCCTGTGCACCAAATATATCGTAAAACTTAACGTCACTGTGCCATACGTCTACACCGTCACGTTGCTTAACCGTCACGCCAAACAGTTTGTGCAGTACGCTGAACAAACCGACAACCACTTTATGCTCAGGGAAATACGGCCGTAGCTGCTCGTCAGAAATGGCATATTTGGCTTGTTTCAGCTTTTCGGCGTAATAGGTTACATCCCAGGCTGCAAGCTCGTTCACAGCGTATTCGCTTTTGGCAAAAGCGCTGAGCTCGGCTAAGTCCTGCTCGGCCTGCGGCTTGGCGCGGCGGGCTAAATCGTGCAGAAAATCCAGCACCTGCGCCGGGCTTTGTGCCATCTTGGTAGCCAGTGACTCTTCGGCGGCGTTGTTAAAGTCCAACAATTGCGCCAGCTCGTGTTTCAGCGCCAGAGTTTCTTCAATAATGGCGCTGTTATCAAACTTACCGGCTGTCGGGCCCTGATCCGACGCCCGCGTGCAATACGCGCTGTACAACTCTTCACGCAGTTCACGGTTATCGGCGTAAGTCATCACTGCGATATAGCTGGGGAATTCCAGTGTGAACACCCAACCACTCAGTTCACGACTTGTGGCTTCTTCAGCCGCGGCCAGTTTGGCGTCATCCGGCAAGCCGGCTAAGTCGGCTTCATTGGTAATATGCTTAAACCAGGCCTGAGTAGCGTCCAGGGTGTTATTGGAGAACTGCGAGCCTAAATCCGATAGCCGGCTTTGAATTTCGCCATAGCGCTGCTTTTTCTCTGCCGACAAGCCAATGCCCGACAGCTTAAAATCACGCAATGCGTTTTGAATCACTTTTTGCTGCGCCGCGCTTAAGCCGGCGTACTGTGAGCTTTGTGCCAGTTGTTGGTACTTTTGATACAAGCCTTCATGCTGGCCCAGCCAGGTGCTGAAATCCGACAATAACGGCAGGCAACTCTCGTACGCCTCACGCAGTTCCGGGGTATTAACCACCGAGTTCATATGCGACACCGGTGACCACAACTTACCCAAGCGGTCACCATCTTGCTCCGGCTGCGCTATCAGGCTGTCCCAGCTTACATCAGCGGCCGCTACCGCCCGCTCTACCGCTGCACGGGCCTGAGCGATGGCATGTTCTACTGCAGGTTTTACCTGCTCTGGTGTAATGTGCGAAAACGGCGGTAACGCCGGAAAAGATAATAAAACATTGCTGCTGGCTGACATAACATACCTTTGGTCAGAATAAGAATAGGTTTAATGTTGGGGCTAAGCGTGCTGTTGTCAATGCCAAAACCGGCGCAACTGTCTGTATTAGCAGTGTCGGCAGTATTGGCAGCTGAAATAAAGCCTGGCTATACTCTTTGCCGGTTTTATTAATCAAAGGAATGAACTTATATGAGCATGTTACAAAAAACTACCATCGCCACCCTGCTGCTGGCCAGCCTGAACCTTGCCGCCAGCGATAGCGAAATAAACGACGCCATAAACGCCGCCACAAAACACTATAAAGCCGGTGAGTTATCACAGGCCATAGCACAGTTAGATTATGCCGGCACATTAATGCGCCAGCAAAAAGGTGAGCAGGTTAAGCAAGCGTTTCCGCCGCCGCCGGCCGGCTGGCAAGCAGAAGATGCTGACAGCGAGGTTGCCGCCGCAGCCATGTTTGGTGGCGGGATCAGCGCATCACGCAACTATTACAACGACGCGCACCGTATTGAAATGCAACTGATGATGGACTCGCCGATGCTGCAGGCTTTTTCAATGATGTTAAGTAACCCGTCGATGATTGCGATGTCCGGCGGCAAGCTTACCAAAATTCAGGGCATTCAGGCGGTGCAGAAGCTCGACGGTGACAGCCTGGAATTACAGTTTATGACACCAGGCGGCGCCATGATCACCTTAAACGGTGACAAAGCGGCGCAAAGTACCATGTTGCAACTGGCCAACGCCATTGATCTGAAAAAGCTGTAACTGTCGGCTTACCCTTGCGACCGGCAATGCCCGGCTGCAGGGGGTTGTAAAATGCAGCCGGCACCCTTATAACCGCAGTACACTCTGATTCGCGGAATTCTTTGATGTCTCGTCATTTTAACTATCTTGCTATCGGCGCCGGCAGCGGCGGTATCGCCGGCGCTAACCGCGCCGCTCAGCGTGGTGCCACAGCTGCGGTAATTGAAGCCAACGCTGTAGGCGGCACCTGTGTCAATGTTGGCTGCGTGCCAAAAAAAGTGATGTGGTACGGCGCCCATATTGCCGAGGCATTAAAATACAGCACAGATTATGGCTTTAACGTTACGCAAAACAGCTTTAGCTGGGCCACTTTAGTGCAAAACCGCGAAGCTTACATCCAACGCATTCATAACAGTTATCACAAGGGTTTTGACAATAACGGCGTCACCTACATCGAAGGCTTTGCCCGCTTTGTCGATGCCCATACCGTTGAAGTAAACGGCGAGCGTATCACCGCCGACCATATTACTGTCGCCGTCGGCGGCCGCCCTACCAGGCCGGATATTCCGGGCAGCGAGCACGGCATCGACTCCGACGGCTTTTTTGCCTTAACAGCACAGCCGAAAAAAGCGCTGGTAATCGGCGCCGGCTACATTGCTGTGGAAATTGCCGGTGTGCTGCATGCTCTGGGCACAGATACGCACCTGCTGGTACGTAAAGACCGGCCGTTGCGCAACTTTGACAGCGACATTACCGACATGCTGCTTGAGCGCATGGCACAGGATAAACTGAATTTACACAGCCAAAGTAATGTTATTAAGGTAGAAAAAGTCAGTGACGGCAGCTTAAGCGTACACTGCGATAACGGTACAGTGTTTACTGGTGTCGACTGCCTGATCTGGGCCATCGGCCGCGAGCCGGCTACTGATAAACTTAACCTGCCGGCCGCAGGCGTGGCCACCGATAAAGACGGCTATATACGCACCGACAAATACCAGAATACCAACGTCAACGGCATTTATGCGGTAGGCGATATTACCGGCGAAGCCCAGCTGACGCCGGTCGCGGTGAAAGCCGCCCGCCTGTTAGCCGAGCGCTTGTTTAACCCGGCACTGAGCGACGCGCATATGGACTACTCGCTTATTCCCACTGTGGTATTCAGCCACCCGCCCATTGGTACTATCGGCTTAACTGAAGCCGAAGCCCGGCAGCAATTTGGCGATGACAACGTTAAGATATACCGTTCAAACTTTGCTGCTATGTATAACGCCATAACCAGCCACAGGGCACTTAGCCGCTTTAAGCTGGTGTGCGCAGGCAAAGATGAAAAAGTCGTTGGTTTGCACGGTATCGGTGAGGGCATGGACGAAGTGCTGCAGGGCTTTGCTGTCGCGATAAAAATGGGCGCCACCAAGGCTGATTTTGATGCCACTGTTGCGCTGCACCCAACCAGCGCCGAAGAGTTTGTTACCCTGCGCTGATGCCGGCATTACAAACGGATACAGCGCAAGCAAACTTACTGCCATTAGTATTGGCCGGCCCGCTGCTGCGCGCCGTCACGCCAGACAGCTTTACGCTGTGGCTGGCCACCAGTAAACCGGTACAGTTGCAGCTAAGCCTGCTGCCGGATCAGGGCGAAACCCGGCAGTTTACTGCGCTGCAAATGCAGCAGTACACCCAAAGCGTGCGCTGTGCCGGCAAACTGTTTTTGCAGCTGATCCATATTCCGCTGCAACAGGCCCTGCCCACCGGCTGCTGGATTGGTTATGACTTACAGCTGGCGGATAAATCTGCCGGCCCGCAGCCTGACTGGCTGGGCTGGCAACAATGGGCGCCGGATATAGTCTATGCCGGGCGCAACACCCCGGGCTTTGTTATTCAGACCAAACTAACGCGGTTATTACATGGCTCCTGCCGCAAGCCGCACTTCCCCGCCGATGATGGCCTGTTGGCAGCCGATTTATACCTGCAACAACACGCGCCAGAGCACTGGCCGGCGCTGTTATTACACAGTGGCGATCAAATTTACGCCGATGATGTCGCCGCCCCCATGCTGCGCGCTATTCACCGGCTTATTAACCAGCTGGATTTCAGCGATGAAGACTTACCCTGCTCTATAGTGAGTCAGTCTGCCGAATTGCACAGCAGCAACCCGTACTATTACCACCGCGATACGCTACTGCCCAAATCTGACGCCAGCCAGGCAATGCTAACCCAGGTATTTAAAGGCGTTAAAAAACCGGTATTTACCGCCGACAATGCCCGTAATCATTTAATCAGCCTGGCCGAGATGCTGGGTATGTATTTGCTGGTCTGGTCTCCCGCGCCCTGGCTTACGGACGCTACTGCGCTGAGCGACGAGCTAATGGCCGGGCTCACTGAAGAGCAGCGGCAAACATACCAACGGCATGAGCAAACTATTCAACAGTTTGCCGCTGGTCTTGGCAAAGTAAGGCGGGTATTGGCGCACTTGCCGGGCGCCATGATCTTTGACGATCATGACGTAACCGATGACTGGAATTTAACAGCAGAATGGGAGCAAACCGCCTATGAGCATGATTTCTCCCGTCGCATCATCGGCAATGCCTTAATCAGCTATCTGTTGTGTCAGGGCTGGGGCAATACGCCACAACGCTTTAGTCCGGATTTACTGCACCAGGCACAGCTGGCGCTGGCCAATAGTGGTTCAACCCAGCATCAGCAACTGATCACAGCTTTATTGCGTTTTAACCATTGGCATTATCAATGGCCAACCGAGCCACCGCTGCTGGTACTGGACACCCGCACCCGGCGCTGGCGCTCTGAGGTGAATATTGGCAAACCTTCAGGCCTGCTCGATTGGGAAGCTATTACCGAACTGCAGCAAGATCTTATCGGGCATGATGCAGTGGTGCTGGTATCACCGGCACCGGTGTTCGGCGTAAAATTAATTGAAGGTATCCAAAAGCTGTTTACCTTTGTGGGTAAACCACTGTTAGTCGATGCAGAAAACTGGATGGCGCACCGCGGCACGGCCTATGCGCTGATGAACTTATTCCGCCACCCGAAAACACCAAAGCACTTTGTTATCTTGTCCGGCGATGTACATTATTCATTTGTCTATGAAGTAAATCTGCGTGGCCGGCAAGGCGGGCCGGATATCTGGCAAATTACCAGCAGTGGCCTGAAAAATCAGTTCCCCACCCGGTTGCTGGATGTACTGGACCGGCTAAACCGTTGGCTGTACTCACCACGTTCACCCTTAAACTGGTTTACCAAGCGCCGGCGCATGAAAATAGTGCCGCACAAACCCGACAACGCCAAAGCCGGCGAGCGCTTGCTGAATCAATCCGGCATCGGCCTGGTAGAACTGAACCCTGACGGCTCACCCAAGCGCGCAGTACAACTCACCGTTACCGGCAAACATATTGCCTTTAATATCAGCGAAGGCGATGCGCGCTGGGAGTAGCTGCACGGAATTTGTACAATAGAAAGTTTCTCTCATTTTTAATGTACTGCTGTCATCTCGACTACGACACGATGGGTCACAAAAGAAGATAATTGTGTAACAGCTGCACAATCTGGTTTAAATAGCGCAACGTTAAAACCGTTACCGACTGAACTGCGATAGCACACTCCATCAAAACCACAATTTTTTATGAACTCACACAAAAATTGACTTGGTACGTAATCATAAGCAGCCGAGTGTCGCAGAACTGGCCTTGTTAATTCTTCACCTAGTTTAACTAACACTTCCACAGCATTACGCAGCTCTGAAATGTCTTCTAACTCAAACGGAGAAATAGTCTTTCTTGGATCTCGAAGGTCGACTAACTTAAGCTGACTAGGTATGGATAATTTAGCTATAGTCATCAAATCGCCAGTATGAGGTCTTAACTCTGAGGCTGCAGTTTCTTCATCAGAAGCGATATATAAGTACGGTATACCGGCAGGATTTGCACGGCCATGAGAAGCCAGTTTTGCTGGCGGAGCGAGCATCTGCTCAGGAGGAAATGGAGCTGTATCTATTTGAATCCTTGACCGAAACCAATCCCGCGATAAATTATCTACTTCAATTTCTAACAATGAAATTAGCTTTTTTATGGTATTGAAATCAAACTGGCTAGACAGAAAAAAACGATTAGTGTGTTTTAATTCTTCTTTAAGCTGATACCAACCTTGAACTGAAGAAAAGCTAGTCAAACTTTTTATCGGGGCAAACCGCCTCCTGACTATATCTCCATCGTCTAATATTTCAGCCAACAATCGAGAAGCGTTTGCAATATCCATTCTAGGATTAGAAAAAAGCCCCCAATCTGACTTAAACCACTCAACTAGCAGCTTTCCAGAATCATCAGGAAAGTAAGCGTCACTTAATATTTCAAACTTTGATTTTAGTGCTTCGGGATGAATTAAGTTTTGATCTGTTGCTCCGCAGAAATAACAGCATCCAGTATTCCCTGAGTGCTCCCACTCAATGCGTATAGTCCTATCATCAAAACATTCCGGACAACAAAGCATAACTATCCTTAGTTATTTTTTATAAAGTCGGCTATCAACTCAATGTGGTGCTGCATCGAAAGCTTTTTAACGTACCCAAGCCCGGGGAAGTGTCCTCGACCTCTAAGTTGCATAAACTCACTAATTGCTGCGCTCTGAAATAGTAAACGAGGACTCTTTTCAAGTTCATAAAATAACTTATCAAGGGCCTCTTGGAATTTTCCCGCTGGATCTGTTGGAGTGTCATAGCGCACAGATTTGAAATGGTGGACATGCATTTCATTGTCCCTTGATGGGTCAATAAATGTTATGTGAATAGCAACAGAATACGCTGGACCACCTGATTCCGAAAATTCCTCACCAACAATCAGAAAATCACCAAACCCTTGCATTCCTTCGTCAGTGTAAGTGATATGTATATCGGAAAAAAACTCAACATCAGGATGTAGCCTGTTAGCCTGACGCTTTTTAAAACCATCCCTTAGTAAAACTCGTTTAAATTCTGAGAAGTGCTTCCGATAAAGCTTGCCACAGAATTGTTCTAAGAAGATGTGTTCAGAATCATATGCTTGTTCAGCAATTAGACCCAGCAAACCTTTGGCCTCCGAAAACCCAGCGTGGATAAACGCGATACGCCTGTTTCTATGCGAGTTACAGATTTCTGCGATTTCTGCCAGAGTTGTCTCCTCTGACAGATAAATCCCAGCTAGTAACTTATCGTAATCTGAGAAGTCGTTGGTAAGCAGAGTATGAATAGCGGAACTATCATCTGAGTGATCACCATTTGGAGGATTAACAATTAATACAATCTCACCATTGGCCTCTTTTACCGATTCGAGCGTACGTTTTAAGCCACTTAAAGCTTCTTTCACCGGCTCAACAATCGGAGTAAAACCAGATTGAGCTAACAAGTCCGCATTTTCTCTTATTGTAATTAAGTCATATTGCTTGCCGCGGAAATAGGGATAATACATTGATATGTTAAGTCCATTTAAGTGCTTCAGTTATCGGCGTATCAATCGCATTAACCAGCCTTGCGTGATCCATCCGGCGAATTGGCGTTGTCAAAATAGCAGTATGTAACGCACTGGGCGTTTTTGCTATCAAATCTGACAATGGTTTCAAACTTCGCGTACTCTTCAAAACCGTAATCATGCTGCTATGAACGTCTGTGGAACTCAAAACTGAAAACATACTCTTTAAAGCACCATACATCTGAGTGTTTGGTACATCAGGAACGTCAATACCAAGTAACTGAAGAATTTTTACAGATTCATTAATCCTGATTGATTCAAAAACAACCAAGGGTTCTACCCTTTCAACATTCTCTTCAGCTTCTCTGATTGTCGATATCTTAAAGCGCTGATTCAATACCATTATGCCAACATCCTCTGGCAGCAAGTTCTGTACGGCATCAAGGTGATTTTGTCCGACAACTACATTTACCCTGGCGAAGAACTTGCGGTATTCGTCGACCTGAGACATCAACCGAATCAGCGAATCACGTTCCGATTTTATTTCGTATACAGTCGATGTGCCGTTCAGAATAGCAACATCTGCTTTGCATTTTCCTACCCGAAACTCGGTGAGCATTGCCGCCGAATTTAAATTATGTACGCCTAGCAAAACCTTCTGGGTTATCGCAGCTTTATAAGAATATTCATTTCTGAACTTTTCTTTCTTTAGAATTTTGAAAGCAGACTCATAAACATCCCGAACAGAAGCTGATTTATCCAAAAAATCAGCTAAAGACGATTCTTTTGCTAAACGAGAAAACAGCCCGGAACGGCCTTTAACCGCAAGCTCCTGTAGAACTGAAGAAGCAAACAGTCTGGAGGCTGCTGCAATGTGCTGTGTATCTAACGAATTAAACATATCCTACCATCATCAGGTCATCCTCACCTGCAGCGCTACTTTGCTGAATAGGTAAATTGTAACACAGTAAAACTGCTAACCCAGCCAACTACGAAGTTAAGACTATATGGCCTCGTACAGCAAATAGCCAATGGATTTATCCTGAAATTGCAGGGTTAATCCGATGTGTTGAAATTACTCCATAACTACTAGCTGCCGACTGCAATATGCATAAAGTTTAGAGAACTGCAGAGTTTGGATACTCAGCTATTTATCAGCAACCAGCTGCAGCCGAAACTGCAGCCCGGGCTGCATTCTGTGGGCTGATAACACCCAGCCATGCGCCAGCGCAATTTCGCGGCAAATGGTCAGCCCCAACCCGGCGCCGCTATCGCGGCGTGCTTCTGCGCGCCAGAAGCGGTTAAACAACTGTGGTAACTGCGCTTCACTTACCCCGGTGCCCTGGTCGCGCACGCTGATATTGTCGGCGAACACATCTACCGCCACAGTGCTATCTGCCGGCGCATGCTGAATGGCATTTTCCAGCAGGTTTTTCAGCAGGGTAAATAAAGCGCCTTTATCGGCCGGCAGTATCAGGCTGGCTATATGCCGCTCCAGCCGCAATGTCACTTGTTGGTTATCTGCCATACGCTGTAAATAGGCGACAACCTCTGCCGCAATCTCAGTGACGTCGAGCGTTATAAACCGGTAGTTCTGCTGCTCACTGGCCTCTGCCAGCAGCAATAACTGCTGCACCTGGCGCGACATATAACGCACATCATGCAGCAGCCAGTTGCGCTGCTCTGTTGATGGCATCAGCTCCAGTTGGGCGCTGATTAACGCCAACGGGGTTTTTAACTCGTGTGCAGCAGTGGCCAGAAATTCCTGCTGTACACGGTAACCATGTTCTACGCGGTCAAGCACAGTGTTGAAACTCTTTACCAAAGGCACTATTTCAGCAGGAATATCGTCATCTTTTAATCTGGCTTGCAAAGAGCGCGGCGATATTAACGCCGCCGACTCAGATAGCTGCCGCAGTGGCTTAAGGGTATGTCGGAGGGTAAAATGCGCACAGGCGCCAAAGATAACAAACAGCACTAAAGATAATAAAATCAGCCCGTCTTCAATAAAACGTAAGGCAAAAGTATGGTGTGCGAAAAACATAAACCGCCTGCTGACGGCGACCTGAATAAACCATACCCGCTCATCATGCACCCTCATTCCATTGGCAGCGTCCATCATAATGCCATTTTGGATAAACTCGAACGGGCCCGCTTTTATTGGCTGCTTAAGATCCACCGCAGACCAGAATTCGGGGCCGGCAGTGGATGAAAGTGCAACTTTTCCGGATTGGTCCACCACCCGAAACGCTATCTCGCTGTACAAACTTTCGAATAGCCAGAGATATTCTTCATCTGCAATACGAACCGGCACGCCTGCAGCATTAAATTGCAGCGATTCGGCTAATTCGCCGGAAAAATCGTTGATATCGTTTTCTGACAATATGTTTTTTTGAAATCCCAAGGCAACCAGCAAAACCAATGCAATAAGGCTGACACTCAGCACCATGCCGACAATAAAAGCCAGCAGCACTTTGACACTAATACTATTTAGCTGGTCCGCTAGCTTTAAGCGCATAGCCTATCCCTCTTATATTAACTATCCGCAGCTGCGAGCCAATGGCCTGTAATTTTCGCCGGATGCGGTGCAATGCCACATCCAGCGCGTTGGGGGTTACTGCCTCACTAAAACCCCAGCCAGCAGCTTCAAGCGCACTGTGGCGCACCGATTCATTGCATCTGCGCACCAGTAACAGCATAATTTGCAGCTCTGCCGGCGCCAGGATCTCGCTTTTACCGCCGCAACACATCAGGCTGTCTGCCGGGCGCAGGGTTAAATCGCCGCACTGCGGATCCAGCGCACGCACCTCTGCAGGGCGGCGCAGCAACGCCCGCACCCGCGCCACCATTTCTTCCATGGCAAAAGGTTTGGCCAAATAGTCATCGGCACCGGCATCCAGGCCTTCAACCCGATCATTCAGTGCGGTGCGCGCCGTCAGTACCAAACAGGGAACCGTATTGTCACTATCGCGTAACCGGCGCAACAGCGACAGGCCATCGCCATCCGGTACGCCGCGGTCAATTACCAGCGCCTGATAAGGCACCTGTTGCAGTGCTTCCCAAGCGTGATCAATACGGCTGAACACGTCAGCAACAATACCGGCGGGTGCCAGCCCCTCACATATCAGCCGGGCTAAGCGCTCGTGATCTTCAAGTAACAGGATACGGTTCATCAGAAGCGGTAGCTATAACCGAGAAAGACACGATTCTCAGTGGAGCGGTCAACCAAAGGGCTGTCTTTTATTTCTGCCGCTAAGCGGGTCAGGCTGACATCCAGAAAAATAATATGTCGTTGCTTAAACATATAGCCGACACGTGCACCTGTCTCAATGTTCATTCCTGCTTCCCCCTGATAAAACGCCCGCTCTGCGGTCACTTCATTGCTACGTACACCATAGTAGTAATCTATATGTTTTTTGTCCTGCCAGCTTAAGGCTATACGGGGTGTAAACATATAGTGCTGAGCAAAATGCCAGGTTTTCTCTATCGTAAGATTAACTTCGCTGCCCTCACTGTCGCCGGACACTTCAGTAACATATTCAGCGCTGATATCGGCAATACTGTTTTGCCATTCTGCTTTAAAGCCGGCGCGGAAACCACCATCTCTGTCTGCCATACCATTAAGGATTGGCGCATCACTTTGTTTGTAATCGGTAAAATCGTATTTGCCGATAATACTGAAATTCACGTTATTCGACTCACTGAACTGATAACCCGGCAATTTAACCGCCAGCTCAGGCCCTCTCAATCGGATGTAACGGTTTTCATAACTCAGTATCGGCAACAGCCTATTGTCACGATCAATACCGGCATAGGCTTTCTGGCTACTGATTACCGCCACGCCCAAACCCCATGACGACGTATCATCATCCGGCTGCTGCGCCGCAACAGTGAGAGGTAATCCAGCAAGCAGCATAAATGCTGCCAGCGAGCGTGTTGCTGTCGCTTCAATAAAAGGCAGGGTTGAGATATACGAGCGCATAGAGCAGTTCCTTTCAAATGATATTGATGTAAAAGAACTGCCATCATCCATCGCCTGACTTACCTAAAACTTACCAACACATTTTTTTGCTGTTTTTGCCTCAGTAAGTTTGCGGAAAGGCAATTTAACCGACAGTAGCACTGATGCAAGGTAGAATTAAGGAAGCAGAAAATGAAGAGGTCTCACCAGGTTGTATTACTTGCCACAGTATTTGTGGTGGCCGTTACCACCGCCATAATCATCGCCGCAGACAGCACTGACGCAGCAGCAGATAACACTGCAGTTGCAGCAGCCAGGCCTACGCTTAGCGTTAGCCTCACCAGGCCGCAAAGAGTCGTGCTACCTCTGACGCTGTCGGCCAGTGGCAATATCAGCGCCTGGCAGGAAGCCAGCATTGGCAATGAAACCAATGGTTTAAGGCTTGACCAGGTGCTGGTGAATGTCGGTGACATCGTCAAAGCTGGCCAGCTGCTGGCCAGCTTTGACGCTGACACGGTGCGCTCTGAGCTGGCGCAAAGCCAGGCTGCAGTAGCTGAAGCTGAGGCCTTACTGACCGAAGCAACAGACGACGTAAAACGCGCTGCAGAGCTGCAAGCCAGCGGTGCCCTGTCGGCACGACAAATTCAGCAATACAGTACGGCGGAAAAAACCGCACGGGCCCGGCTTAACTCAGCCCAAGCCAGCCTGCACAGCCAACACTTACGCCTTGAGCAAACCCGGGTGCTGGCACCGGACAACGGCATTATTTCCGCCAGAGACGCGACCGTTGGCGCCGTGCTGCCGCCAGGCCAGCAGCTGTTCCGGCTGATCAGGGGCGGCCGGTTGGAATGGCGGGCTGAGGTGTCAGCCCAAGATCTGCCCAAGCTGCAACCGGGCCAGGTTGTTTACGTTACGCCGGTCGGTGGTGAAACCATTATCGGTTCGTTGCGAATGGTCGCGCCGGTGGTGGACACCCAAAGCCGCAATGCCTTGGTTTATGTCGACTTGCCTTTGGACAACAGTCTCCGTGCCGGTAGTTTTGCCCGTGGCCGGTTTGAACTTGGCACAACAAAAGTACTGACTCTACCGCAAACTGCCGTACTGCTGCGCGATGGCTTTAGCTATGTGATGCAGGTTGGCGAGGATGGCAAAGTCAGACAAATCAAAGTCAGCACCGGACGGCGCACTGCGGATTTGGTAGAAATCAGCGGCGGTATAACAGCAGCTGACCAGGTGGTGCTAACGGGCGGCGCTTTTCTTGGCGATGGTGATTTAGTGCAGATTGTGCCGCCCCAACAAGGTGCTCAGCCTTCGGCAACAACAGCCAAACCAGCCGGGACGCCAGCAGCTTTGGCTGTTCAGTCAGACGACGTGATGTAAGCAGGATTATAAAATGAATTTGAATATCTCTACCTGGGCCATACGCAACCCTACACCGGCTATCTTGCTGTTTATTCTGCTGACTTTTGCCGGAATTATTAGTTTTCGCGCCATGAAAGTGCAGGATCTGCCTGATCTGGATTTACCCACAGTTACCGTAGCAGTCGAATTGCCGGGTGCTTCGCCCTCGCAGCTTGAAACCGATGTGGTACGCAAAATAGAAAGTTCACTTGCCACAGTGCAAGGCGTTAAACACATTTACAGCAATCTGACCGATGGCGAAGCCAGCATTTCGGTTGAGTTTCGTCTGGAGCGCCCGATACAACAAGCCGTTGATGATGTGCGTGATGCCGTGTCGCGCATCCGGGCTGATCTGCCGGCAGACTTGCGCGATCCGGTAATAAAAAAAGAAGAATTGTCCGGCTCACCTATTCTGACTTACAGCCTCAGCTCAGCCCAAATGGATAATGAAGCCTTGTCGTGGTGTGTCGATAACGATATCAGCAAAACATTGCTGGCCGTTAAAGGTGTGGGTGCTATTAGCAGAGTGGGTGGCGTTAACCGTGAAATACACGTTGAATTGGATTTTGCCGCCCTGCTGGCATTTAATACTACTGCCGCCGATATCTCCCGCCAGCTACGGCTGGTGCAGCAGGAAGCCGCCGGTGGCCGCGCCCACTTTGGCGGCATGGAACAATCAGTAAGAACCCTTGCTACCGTACAATCGGCAGAAGAATTTGCCGCTATGGACATCACCTTAACCGATGGCCGGCATATCCGGTTGGATCAGATAGCCAGCGTTTCAGACACTGTGGCAGAGCAACGTTCTGCCGCTTTTCTGAACGGCGAGCCGGTGGTGGGTTTTGAGATAACCCGCGCTATCGGTTATGGCGAGCTTGAAGTGGCTGCGGGGGTAAGGGCAGCTCTGCAACAGCTGCAAGTACAGCAGCCGGATATCAGCATAACCGAAGTATTTAACCTGATTGATCCGGTAGCAGAAAATTATGCCGGTTCCATGCAGCTATTGTATGAAGGCGCCTTGCTGGCAGTGTTAGTGGTGTTTCTGTTTCTGCGCGACTGGCGGGCTACTTTTATCTCCGCGGTGGCACTGCCACTGTCGATCATTCCCACCTTTTTAGTGATCCATCTGATGGGCTTTTCGCTTAATACCGTTACGCTGCTGTCGCTTTCGCTGGTGATTGGTGTGCTGGTAGATGATGCTATCGTTGAAATAGAAAACATCGAGCGCCACCTGCTGATGGGTAAAACGCCGTTTCAGGCGGCCATGGAGGCCGCCGATGAAATTGGCCTGGCAGTAGTTGCCACCACCTTTACCTTGATAGCGGTATTCCTGCCCACCGCTTTTATGAGCGGCGTAATCGGCAAGTTCTTTGTGCAGTTTGGCTGGACAGCAGCCATAGCGGTGCTGTTCTCCTTGCTGGTAGCCCGGCTGCTTACGCCAATGATGGCCGCCTACCTGCTGCGCGCACCTGTGCAGAAGCATAAGCTTAAAGCCGAACCCGGCTGGATCCGCTACTACCTTAATCTGGTGACCTGGTGTTTACAGCACAAAAGTATAACGCTGAGTGCTGCCACCATATTCTTTGTTGGCGGCATTATGCTGGCAATGACTCTGCCAGGCGCCTTTATGCCGGCAAACGACGATCAACAAACCCAGGTTACGCTTACACTGCAGCCGGGTACTAAGCTGCAGGACACAGTGGCACTGGCCGAACAGGCACGCCACCTGGTGCAACAACATCAGCATGTAAAGCAAGTTTATACCGCTATCGGTAGTGGCAACTCCGGTGCATCAGATGACGGCGGCAGCGCGGCAGCCAGTGTGCGCTCGGCGGTACTTACGCTAACTCTAAGCCACCGCAATCAGCGCGCCGGTTTTGCCAAACAACAAATTGAACAGCAATTACGCGACACCTTAAGCACCCTGCCCGGCGCCAGAATTAAAGTGGGTATGGGTGACAGCGAAAACTACCGTTTGGTGCTGGCCGGCGAAGACAGCCGTATATTGCAACAACATGCGCTGCAGGTTGAGCGCGAGTTACGGGCAATTCCGGGCATAGGTGCCGTTACCTCCAGCGCCAGCCTGGTGCGGCCGGAGCTATTGATCAAGCCGGATTTTTCCCGTGCCGCCGACCTTGGCGTTACCTCGTCTGCCATTGCTGATACGCTGCGGGTTGCCACTGCCGGCGACTATGATCAGGACCTGGCAAAACTGAATCTGAGTGAACGCCAGGTGCCGGTAGTGGTGCGATTGAGCGATATCGCCCGCGAAGATTTTGACACCTTTAAACGCCTGCCGGTGCCGGGTGCGCGCGGCCCGGTCGCGCTGGAAAATGTCGCCAGCTTGGAAATAAGCAGCGGCCCGGCAGAAATCGCCCGCTTTGACCGGATGCGCAATATCAACTTCGACGTAGAGCTGAATAACCTGCCACTGGGTTTGGTTGAACAGGCCGTGATGGCACTGCCCGGGCTGCAGTCTCTGCCGCCCGGCGTGTCGCAAACTACCCTGGGCGATGCTGAAATGATGGGCGAGCTGGCCAGCGGCTTCGCTATCGCAATGTTAACCGGGGTGTTTTGTATTTATATGGTGTTGGTACTGCTGCTAAAAGACTTTGTTCAGCCGCTCACCATTCTTGCCGCGCTGATTCTCTCCGTACCGGGCGCCTTTTTGGCACTGTTTTTAACCAACTCTGCGCTGTCGTTGCCGGCGATGATTGGCTTAATTATGCTAATGGGCATCGCCACCAAAAACTCTATTCTGCTGATTGATTACATCATTATTGCCAGGCGTGAGCACCGGCTAAACCGTTGGGAGGCCACTATCGATGCCTGTCGCAAACGGGCAAGGCCTATCGTCATGACCACGCTTGCCATGGGCGCCGGCATGCTGCCTATCGCCTTAGGTATGGGTGGCGACCCGAGCTTTCGCGCGCCGATGGCGATAGTGGTAATTGGTGGCCTTATCACCTCAACCTTTCTCAGCCTGCTGGTAATTCCGGTGGTGTACCTCGTTGTAGATGATGCCGTGCAGTGGCTGAAACCGCGCTTACGCCGCTTTTCACCACTTAACCACTAAGGCTGCAGCATGAACGGGGCTGATCGCGTTGTATCAGCCCAGTAGCGCTTACGGCTGTACCTGCGGTATCTTTGTTTCAGTTCTTACAACATCTTTGCCCCATGTTGACTAAGCTAATGTTCAGCTGCAACCGTAAACAGGATTAGAAGAAATGGCGTTTATCAATGAGTTACTGAACGGCGACTTTATGCCGCATGGGCATTGTTTACTATGGCGTACCGATTTACTGCTACTGCATGTGGGTGGCGATACACTGACATTTATCGCCTATATGTTGATCCCGCTGGCCCTGATAAAGCTGGTCAGAGCCAGGGATGACCTGCGTTTTGACTGGATATTTCTGCTGTTTGCCGGTTTTATTTTCTTCTGCGGCGCCACGCATATTCTCGGCATTATCAATGTCTGGCATGGCTATTATTATATTCACGGCATTATTAAGTCGATGACCGGCATTATCTCTATGCTGACAGCGATACTACTGTGGTACTTGCTGCCGCAGGCGATAAGTTTGCCCGGTAAACATGCTATGGAGGCTAAAATCGTCGAGCTTATGCGGGCAGAGCATGAACTGGCAGCATCAAACCAGCGGCTGGAAGCTGAGGTACAAAAACGCACAGCGCAACTGGAGAAAATGGCCACCACGGATGAGCTGACAGAGCTTTTTAACCGGCGCGAAATTATGCGACTGCTCGGGCTGGAAATTGCCCGCGCAGAGCGCCAGGGTTCTGCACTGAGTATTATGATGCTGGATTTAGACCACTTTAAAGCGGTAAACGATAATTTTGGCCATCAGGCCGGCGATCGCGCCTTAAAAAGCGCCGCCGAAAACTTTAAACAACAACTGAGAATAACCGATTTTATCGGCCGTATCGGTGGCGAGGAGTTTCTGGTTATTTTACCCGACACCGATATAAACAGCGCTTACGCTCTTGCTGAGCGCGTTCGCCTGGCGTTGGAACAGCAAACCACCGAAAACCCTTCAATACCAAGCTGCACCGCCAGCTTAGGGGTGGCCCAATGTCTCAGCACTGACGATTTGCACAGCCTGATCCAGCGTGCCGATGAAGCCCTGTATCAGGCAAAATCCAATGGCCGCAATTGTGTGTATCAGGCACCGGACTGAAGCCGCTGCAACCGCAGTTAAATACCGTGCCGTAAAGCAAGATTATCATTTGCCGGGCTGCAGCTTTATCCGCAGCAGATAACTACTGGCAGTAATATACAGCCAGCTATTGTCAGCGCTTAATGCCACATTTGCCGCTGCCACACCGGTCTGAATAGTGCCCAGATGCTCTCCCTGTGGCGATATTACCCAAACGCCACCCGGCCCGGTGGCAAGCAATATGCCGGATGGCAGTACTTTTAAGCCATCGGGTAAACCGCTGGCGGTTTTGGTCGCCGCTGTGGCATCAAAAAACAACTCACCTTTAGCCAAACTACCATCATTGTTAACGGCATAACGCCACCATTGAGCCGCGGCAGGGTCTGAGTTGGCGACATATAGCCATTGCTCGTCCGGTGAAAACGCCAGACCATTGGGCCGGGTTAAGTTGTCAGCCAATAGCGTGACCATGCCATCTGAGGCAATCCGGTATACGCCATTTACGCTTTGCTGTTTTTGCGCGGAATCGTCACCGCCCTTTAAACCGTATGGTGGATCAGTAAAATAATAAGCACCGCTGTTATGCTGCACCACATCATTCGGGCTGTTTAACAGCTTGCCCTGATAATGGCTGGCCAATGTCTGATAACGCGGTAATTTGCCGGAGGCGTCCTGCAACACTGCCAGACGCCGATCACCGTGCTGTGCCAGTACCAGCTTATTATCGGCATTAAACATCAGGCCGTTGGCGCCTTCCTGCAGATTATTCTGTGGGTACAGCCCGGTATAACCGGACGGCTGAAGATACACCGTTAAGCCTTGTTGTTCATTCCAGCGATAGACTTTATTTTCCGGCACATCAGAAAACAGTATATCGCCGCTACCAGGCTCAGCTACCGGCCCTTCGGCCCAGCGAAAGCCATCTGCCAGTTGCTCCAGACTGGCATCTGTCGACACCACTTGCTGCATTGCAGTGTCAACTGCTGACACCGGCTGTGCCGGCCAGGGCGGGTTAGCAGCCACGGCCGGGGTAACCAATAAACACAGTATAAAAGCTGATAAACGCATAAAAGTCTGCCAGAACAGGAAAAGTACTTACAGGCTAACATTAGTACCCGTTTGAATAAATACGCAATTTCGCTACGGCGCTTATGTTTCTTGCTGTAACCAGATCTGTTATGCCAAAAGCTGCGCTTGCTCTTCCGTGCGCAGAGTCAGCACCTCAACGCCGCTGTCGGTTACCGCAATGGTGTGCTCCCACTGTGCCGACAATTTTTTATCGCGGGTGACCACTGTCCAGCCGTCTTTTTTGGTTTTCACTTTGGCACTGCCCTGGTTCAGCATCGGCTCTATGGTAAACACCATACCGGGTTTAAGCAGCATACCGCTGCCGGCAGCGCCGTAATGCAGTACCTGTGGCTCTTCATGCATTTCGCGGCCAATGCCGTGGCCGCAGTACTCCCGTACCACACTGTAGCCTTTGCTGCGGGCAAACTGCTCAATAGCAAAGCCGATATCACCCAGCCGGGCACCGGGTTTTACGGCCTGAATGCCCAACCACAGCGCACGGTAGCAATCATCAACTAACTGCCGCGCTGCAAAGCTAAGCTCACCTATGCTATACATTTTGCTGGAGTCTGCGATAAAGCCATGTTTTTCCAGAGTAATATCAACATTTACAATATCGCCCTGTTTCAGCAGTTGCGTAGCGGATGGCACGCCGTGGCACACCACATCATTAACCGAGGTATTTAACACATAAGCAAAACCGTACTGACCTTTGCTGGCCGGCCGTGCCTGCAGCTCATCGATTATATAGCGCTCGGCCAAATCGTTAATTTGTAAGGTCGACATACCGGCAACTATTTTATCGTCCAGCATAGCAAACACCTGCGCTAATAAACGCCCGGCTTCACGCTGCAGCGCAAGCTCCGCGCTGGTTTTAAGCTGAACGCCGCTCATCGCTGCCTCCGGCCAGTTTAAATTCTGCCTGCTGCAGCAGCATCTGTACCAACTGCTGATAAGTGTGTGTGGGGTGTAACTCGGCCAACATGCCCATTTTCAGCCAGAATTCGGCCTGGGCATTAATAGAGCGCGACATAGCGCCACTGGCTTTACGAATTTCTTCATGTAGTTCATCGGCAATTTTAACGATACCCAAGCTGATACTCCGCTGCTGCAACATTGCAATATACGAATTATATATAAAACGTATATTTTGGTAAAGTTGTAGCTGCAATTACAGTTGCACTGCGACGGTTATTTTCGCAAAGTAGCAGCTGCGGTCTAAAAAGCGGATTTAATATGCCAATAGCGTCAGAGCTACGCACCCTGTTAGTCGGTTATGGTTATGCCGGCCAAACTTTTCACACACCGTTATTGCTGGCAACCAAGGGTATTAAGCTGAGCCATGTTGCTTCATCGCAAACCGCGAAGGTTAAACAACAGCTGGGCGCCGATGTTACTGTGCTGGCTGACTACAGCGCTGCGGTGCAACTGGCAGATATTGATTTAGTCGTGATCGCCAGCCCGAACGACAGCCATGCCCCGCTGGCAGAGTTGGCATTGCGCGCCGGTAAGCATGTAGTGATCGATAAACCCTTTGCGCTGACCTTTAACGAAGCTAAAGCGTTAACGGCGCTGGCAACAGAGCAAAAATTACTGCTATCGGTATTTCATAACCGCCGCTTTGATGCCGATTTTCTTGCCCTGCAGCAGTTGTTACGTAGTGGGCGATTGGGCCAGGTGGCGCATTTAGAATCACGCTTTGACCGCTTCCGGCCACAGGTGCGGCCGCGTTGGCGCGAACAAGCCGGGCCGGGCGCCGGTTTATGGTTTGATTTAGGCCCGCACCTGCTGGACCAAAGCCTGGTGTTATTTGGCCTGCCACACAGCATTACCGCCAGCTTAAAAATACTGCGTCCGGATGCCACAGCAACAGACTGGTTTTCGGTGCTGCTGGATTACGGCCACTTTGGCGTCACCCTGGGCGCGTCTATGTTGGCTGCCGCGCCATCGGCGCGCTTTACGCTGCAGGCACAACATGGCAGCTGGCAAAAGTTTGGTTTAGATATTCAGGAAGAGCAGTTAAAACAAGGCTTAACACCTGCCGATACCGGCTGGGGCATTGAGCCGCAACCCGGCTTACTGTACCAACACGAGCAAGTAACGCCCTATAGCCCGGCAATGGGCTGTTATCAGCATTATTATGCCGCCATCGTTTCGGCTATAAATGGCAAAGGCGCAAACCCGGTACCACCGCAGCAATCCTGCAGCGTAATGCAACTGCTTGAGCTGGCTGAGCATTCAGCAACGATAGGTAAAACATTGCCGGTCATGGCTACTTATTGAATTGCAGATACCGATTCAACTACCCGCTGTGCACCGTGTTCAATATCGTCGATGATCGCCGACAACTGGTTAATTTTATCGCTGTTTTGTTTACTTAAACCGTCGATGGAATTAATGGCCTGCAGCACATTTTGCGTCACTTCAAGGTTTCTGCTGACAACACTGGAGATATCGCTGGTTGCCTGGCTGGTTCTGGATGCCAGTTGCCTGACCTCATCAGCTACCACGGCAAAACCGCGGCCTGCTTCGCCGGCTCTGGCGGCTTCAATCGCAGCATTTAATGCCAGCAGATTAGTTTGCTCTGCTACGCTGCGGATGATGCTCACCATATTGGCAATTTCATTCGCTTGTTCGTTCAGACTTTGGATCACGCTATCGGTTTGCAGCACGGTGGCGGAAATTTCTGCCGCCAGCGCAGTAGACGAGGCAATATGCAATTTGCCCTGCTCTGCCACATTAAAAGTTTCTGTCGCGGTTTCATGGGCTATGCGTGCAGCTTCGCGGGTTTTCTCAGCCTGTACAACCCGGTTGGTGATCAACGTAGCAAACTTAATAACCTTGTGTACTTTGCCATGCGCGTCCAATATCGGGTTGTAGGTTGCCTCCAGCCATACTTCATTGCCGCGGGCATCAACCCGTTTAAACTTACCGGAACTGACTTTGCCCTGCGCCAGTTTACTCCAGAAGTCAGGGTTATTCCGGTAGAAGCTGTCATCACAAAAAATCCGGTGATGTTTATGTTGAATTTTCTCCAGTGTATAGCCCATAGACTGCAGAAAATTTTTATTGGCGTTGACAATAGTGCCGTCTGGTGTAAATTCAATCACCGCCATTGCTTGATCTATCGAGGCATAAATCGCTTTTTGCTCGTCAGCAGCCAGTGTTTGCCGGGTCACATCGTAAGCGATTTTCATCACTGAGCACACTTTGCCACTATCGTCCCGCACCGGGAAATAGGTGGCCTCCAGCCATATTTTCTTTGCGCCGTTGGTTTTACGCAAAAAGGTACCCTGTTTAGCCTCGCCACGGCTTAAAGACTGCCAAAATGCCCGGTATTCACCACTGTTGGCATAAGCGCTTTCACAAAACATCGAATGATGCTGCCCTTTGATCTGCTCAAGCGGATAACCCACAACATTAAGAAACAATGGATTAGCATCCTGAATAACGCCGTCGGCGCTAAATTCGACCAGAGCAACACTATTGCGTACGGCAGCGATTACTGCGGTTTTATATGCCAAATCCGTTTTTGCAGACAACAACTGAACTTTTAACTGTTTGTTAAACATGATTTTCCCGATTTAAGCAGCGTGTTCTGATACAAACCATCGAATTTGGGTTGAAATAGAAACAACATGGTATTGGTAAGCGGTGAGCAACCAATACGGTGCCACCTTCACTTTTGATCAGCAGGAAAAACAAAAAGGCTAAAACCGGCGGGTATCCCACCGGAGTGTTTAAGCAGATTTAATATACGTAGTTTAATTATTGACTAAGCCCGCTAAGGCTGCCGTTGGTTAAATCCAGCATAAAGTGCATATCGTGTTCGCCGTGACTAAAAGCCTGTAACAGTTGAAACAGGCTGCCAAACTGCTGTGCGAAGCCGCTGCTGTCGGTTGCAGCTTTCGCTGCCAGCAAACGGGTAAGCAGCTGATACTGTGCCAACCGCTGCGGGCTGATATCCTGTAGCGCCAGGCTGCCGGCATTACGCAGCCGGTAAAAATCCAGCGCTAAATCAAAGCCACTCCAGCCGGCAAACTGCTGCAGGCTAAAGCCGGCATCGCGTGCCTGGGTATCGGCGGCCTGTAACGCCTGCTGCCAATCCGGGCTTTGTTGCATGGTGGCCAGCTCAACCGGCAGTTGGGCTAACGGCGGTAAATTTTGCAGTTGTGATAACAGCAACATTTGCCGGCCATCTAAGGCCAGCAGAGCTTCGCGCAGTGGCGCCGGCCAGTCTTGCGGTAAAAAGCGCTGCCGCGTTAGTTCACTCAGGTGCCAGTTGGTAAATTCACGGTAGTTTTTTGCCGTTAAAATCGCCTTATTCCACAGCGGCGCGGCTTGCTCTTTAAGAGTGTTATGTTCCTGCTGATAATGCTCAAACAGCTCGTTATAGCGCGGAATATCGTTTAATACCACGGTTTGCACTGTAACCTGAGCTCCGGATTGCAGGGTTACCAGCTTGTAGGCCGGTACATAGGCAGCCAGCGACGGTGCCTGCACATTCACCAACACTTTGCCATCCGGGCTTTTGCTGATGCCGGTGTCATTAATATGCATATGGCCGCCAATATGCAGCTTTAAGCCGGTAGCGGCCAGCAAGTTACTCACGCTATCGGCCGGACGGCGCGCCAACTGAAAACTGTCGGCGCCAAATTGCGCGGCTATCGCATCCGATTGGCCGTTGTAAAACTCTGTCATCGGATAGTGGCTAAAGGCAATTAAGGTTTTACCGGCTTTTTCAGCGCGTTGCACCACCTGCGCTATCCAGTCTGTTACCTGAGTTTTATGGCTGAACATTTTGTTATAACCGGCATTACCGGCCCCGGCGTAGCCATCGCCGGTTGCCCGGGGTATATACACATTAGCATCTATCGCCAGCAACCAGACACCAGCCACCGGCTCCACTAAGTAACTGCTGTCGGGCACCATGCTGCACTGGCTGTAACCGGGCTGTTTATAGCGCCCGCCGGTACCCTGGCGGCATATTTCGTATTGGCGCTGTTGGTAAGTGGCTTGTTCGCCGGCTAATTTGACGTTGTAATTAAGTTCGCTGTAGTTGCTGTAGGGTGTTTCCCAATACAGATAGTCCGGCTGCGGTTGAAAACCAAACGGCGCCAACTGCGCCATAATCTCTTTATAGCCCAGCTCTTTTACTTCTTCGCTGCAAATAGTCCGCAGTGGAGTATGGCTTTGTACTGCCGGTACTTTAGCAGCGCACGCTGCAGTGCCCTGGCTGTAAATCGGCTGTGGGTAACCGCCTGCACCTGAATAATCGCTTTTACCGGCCGGGCGGCTAAAGGGCCTTACCGGGTCGTGGTTACCTGGGGCGGCAAAAAACTGCATGCCGTAACTGTCGCTGTAATGCTGCAAAATCTTCGCCAGGCCGCGCACATGCAGCGGTTGGCCGTCGTCACTGAAATCGCCGGGCAGCGCTATCAGCTTAACGCCACGCGCGGCAGCGTCGTCCAGTGCGGCCAGCAAGGCAAAGTAGTTTTCGTTAAATAATCGCGTCGATTGAAGCTGTGCCGCCATAGTGCGAATAGTGGCATTTTTACCGCTTAGGCTGTTAGGTAAACCGGCAAAAGCGTTATCGTTAAAATTGGCGTAAATATCATGAAAATGAATATCCGGCATAAAAGCAATTTGCAGCGGCTGCGCTGCGTTGTGCTCTGAAACAGGAGCAGCGGCCAGGCTGCTGAAGCTCAGTAACAGCGCCAGCATAGTGCTAAAGCGTGGATTAAGTGACATAAACGAACCTTTTGCGCCAATAAAACAGCCGGCACTGCAGCGTAAACTGCAGTACCGGCCAGCGTGGTTTTAGAAGTCTGCGCGGATGCCTAAGCTGATGCGGCGTCCGGAGAACTCGTTCATTACCGGGAATTGCGGTGTTAAGGTATAACCGGTAGTGGCTTCGTCGGTAATATTAATACCTTTTAAGCTCAGTTTAATATTGTCGGTCAGGTTATAACCAATGGCGATATCGGTTTGGCCATAGGCATCGCGATATACCGGATATAAGTTACGTTCAATTACTTCAACATAC
Organism: Rheinheimera lutimaris; assembly: GCF_013283795.1. Lineage (GTDB taxonomy): Bacteria > Pseudomonadota > Gammaproteobacteria > Enterobacterales > Alteromonadaceae > Alishewanella > Alishewanella lutimaris. The sequence goes on along the minus strand of NZ_JABSOD010000010.1, from coordinate 12,681 downwards.
TTATCTTTGTAGTTATAAGAAATACGCGCATCGAAACGGTCATTCTCATAATACAGTGTAAAGTTGTACGTGCTGTCAGCCAAACCTTCCGGTGGTGTAGGGATATCCAAGCCGGATGAACCGGTTAAAGAGTTATCCAGCATGGTGTAGTTGGCATTAACACCAAAGCCGTCTAACAGCGGATGCAGCATGTTAAGCGGCAGTTGCGCTATCAACTCTAATCCGGTGACTTTATAAGAACCATCGGCATTAACCGGCTGATAAACATCGAAATCATAGTAACCGTCCAAGGTACCGTTGGCGTTGCGTTTTTCTACATTTTCAACCACACCGGTCAGCTCTTGCCGTACCACGCCTTCGATATCTTTCCAGAAGTAAGATGCTGCCAGAATACCGCCGTTTTGCAGATACCATTCCACTCCGGCTTCCCATTGTTTTGCATAGGTAGGCTGCAAATCCGGGTTGCCGTCGGTAAAGCGGAACTCATTCCAACTGACTGAGCGCTTATAGGCAATATTGGTCAGAGCCGGGCGCATCAAGGTTTCAGACGCTGCAGCGCGAAACAGCACATCATCCAAAATCTCTACCGTCATATTCAGGCTCGGCAGCACATCGGTGTAGCTGCCTTCTTTTGAGATCGGCGTATCGGTGTAGCCATTAGAGCCATCTTCGTTCTGCACCTGGTGATAACCAAATGACAGCACAGAAGTATCTACGGCCCGTACTCCGGCATTCAGGGTTACCGGTTTGCCGGCCAGGTCAAAATCCAGGTTTGCCATGGCATACAGGCTTAGCGCTTCTTCGTCTACACGGTAGTAATCGCCTTCGTTAAACGGCGTGCTAAAACCGGCATAACGGAAGGTGCTGCGGGCGTAATCGTTTGATACCTGCATCCAGTTCAGATCTTTGGCTTTATAGGCACCGCCGGGGACTATATCGGTTACCCATTGCAGCTCACTGTCGGCCAGGGTGCGGTTATTAACCCAGGAGGCATCACCGGCAGCCGGTCCCTGAATTTTAGCAGCGCCAAACTGGCGTTTTTTCGATTTATCGGTATAACGCACACCAAACTGCACACTGCTCAGTGCCGGCATAAAGTCCAGCTGCAGGGCTTTTTTAAAGTCGAGTTGGGCGGCATATTTATCGTCGCTAACCTGCTCCAGCTCAGTCTCATATGCTTCAAACAGGTAGCTGTCCGGCGAGTTGTACATATCAATACTGGCCGGGTTAGCGCTAACCACTGTTTCGCCGCCGTTAGCAGTCCAGCGCGAACGTGACGGCGCATAGGCTACATGTTTCAGATTGGCGTAATCCTGAGATTTTTCTGCACCGGAAAAACCGACCAGGCCGTTGATATCCCAACCATGGGTTTGCCAATCCAGCGCCAGGCTGTACTGCGAGTAATCGGTGTTGTTAATCCGCTGTTTGCTTAAAAACTCGTGCTGGGTAGCAGTGTAAGACACATCCGTCAGCACAATAATGCCGTACTGCGCCAACGTCGTGTCGTCATAATCGTGAATCGTTTCCAGCGTACTGCGGCTGGACGCCGTATACGCTGCGGCATCGTATTCATCTTCGGTGACATCATAGCCGCCTTTCATTGCATCAAAGGTCAGGCTGAAATCATTGCCGGGTTTATACTGCAGCGATGCAGTCGCGCCCCACTTATCCTGGTCGTTCAGGTACAAACGGTCGCCAACTTTATCCTGAAAAATAATCCGGTTGGTTGCGTCTTTATCGCTGCGGTCGCTCACCACTACACCGGCATCACGTTCCAGCACGGCAGCAGCTTGATCAGAGCGTGGCCCTGTCGCTTCCAAAAAACGCCCCATCGGCCGGAAGTTAATGCCGGAGTTCGAGTCGGTTCTGTTAGTGCGGCCGGCTTTAGAGAACGATACCAAAGCGCCCCAATCTCCAAAGGTGTCGCTGGCTAAAAAGGAGAACTTAGGGTCAATTTCTTCAGAAATCGAGTTATGCGCCCCTTCGGCTGACACTATCAATTTGCGCTCGTTGTAATCAAACGGCCGCGCGGTAGAGATCATTACCGAGCCGGCAATACCGCCTTCTTCATCCGCTGCCGTTGGTGACTTTTGCACCGTTACGCTTTGAATAATTTCTGAGGCAAAAATATCAAATTCAACATCGCGGCCACCACTGCCCGAGGCTGTCGCCAGGTTGTTGATAGACACATGAGTAAATTCACTTGGCAAACTGCGCACATTAATCTTACTGCCCAGGCCCTTGTTGCGCTCTATGGTAACGCCCGGCATACGCTGCAGCGCTTCGGCCAGATTTTGCTCAGGAAAATCGGCTACATCGGTAGCAACAACAGAATCAGAAAAGCCGATATTGGACTTTTTCAAATCGACTGCCTGCTCCAGGCTGCGGCTGTAACTGCCGGTTACCGAAATCACCTCCACCGCTTGTTCTGTAGTGTTATCTGCTGTTTGCGCCAGCAGCGGTGCTGCGGCAACGGCCAGTGCGCTGCCCAGCAGTATTTGCTGTACGGCACGGCTTATTGTTGTTTGGTGTAATTTGCTGATGTCGTTGTGTTTAATAGAGGACTGCATGTGTTTACCCACTGCTAATAGCTATCGCCCACCCGGCCGCTGTTACAGCAACCCGGCGTAGCGCGCACGGTTATTATCGGATTTAGTATTAATGCTCCTGCGCCACCGCCCTCAACCTTCGCTCAGTAACGTGGCACTGCGTCCTGCTATCAGGAACGCGGCCACACTACAGCAGCTATGTGATGCTTTTTTTACAGCAAGATTAATGATTTACGACAGCAGCAGGCCGGGGTAACCGGCTACGGGGTTGGCACAGTTTCTGCTTTGCTCGGGTACAAGTCAGGTACAGGCAAAATTCTACTCACAGCGGAGCGCATCCTATGACAGTGTCAGGCCTTAGTATTAATAACTACCAGCTGCAGTATCAGCTGTTAAAACCCGAAACCGACGTTGCCGATAGCGGCACACAGCGGCAAGATATTGCCGCCATTGCCACACCTGCGGCAACACCGGCTGCGCAGCAAGCGCCAAAGCAACAGCAACAACAGGATGAAACCAGCAAACAACAACAGGCATTTTTAAGCCAATTAATGGAGCAAATGCTGGCTAACCGCATTGGGCTGGATAAACAAAAATATGATGAGATAAAAGAAAAGATAGCCGAAGCAGAAGCAGAAATTGACGCTCTGAAGCGGCAACCGCAAAGCCCGGAGCGCGACGGCAAAATAGCCGTATTGGAAGCTAAATTGGAAAAACTCGGTAAAGCGCTGGAAGGCTTAATAGCGGAGGCCAACCGCAACCGCGAAGCTAAAGAGCGCGAACAGCAAAGCATTAATGCCGCACAGCAATACCAGCTAACGGCGGCAACCGACAAAGAGCCGAAGCTGTTTTTATAGGTCCGCTATACAAAGTAAACCGCAACCGGCAGGTTTGCCGCCTGCCGTAGCCAACCCCGTGCTTTGTTATCAATAGCCTGGCCTGAGCTTATTAAAGCCTGGTCGCAACAAGTTTCGACATCAGCACTTTGTTGGCCTGCTCGAAAGACGACGCGGCTTTTTGCTCAACTAACGTCACATTGTCATAACCAGTGTCGCAGACAGGCTGCCTGGTTAACTTATCCCAATACACCGCTACCAGTAAGTATCTTACGTCTGCATTATCGCTATGTGGCGCCTGTTGAGAAAGCGCCCGGTAGTGTTGCTTACTAAGCTGCACAATACAGTCACGCAAACCTTCAGCCCGAAGCGCAGATGTAGGCCGGGCGTGTACTTCAAATTTAGTTGCCGTTGCTTCAGTTTCGTTACCTTCAGTGTAGTAAAACAATTCATACGGCAAATAAAAACCAACACTGGTCTTTTTTCCCGACTCACTCCAACTAAGTAATTCTACAACCACCCACAATGCAACGACACCAAGTACAATTCGAATCACGACAGCTTTCATTGCCGACATAGTTTGTTCCCTTATTGTAAACTTTATTAAAAATCACTCATTCCAGACCGGATTCATCCTGAAATCGACTAAAGTGCTTCATTACCTGCTGCATATACTCTGACCAATCAGGCAGCAGGCTGTGTTCATTTCTCTCAGTTTGCGTTGCTATATACGCCGCCAGCTCTGTGCCCCGAGCGCTACGTTTACACAAACTATGCAAAGCAGCCGCCGCTATAAGCGGCGCATTTTCGCAATAAATTTGGTGGAAATAAGCAAACTGAACGTAATGTTTATTTATTGTTAGCGTTCTTATCCGGCGCGCTTTCTTTTTTATAGCAGCCTCCCGCAACACTGTTAATTTAAGTTTGCTAAGCAAATATACTACGAAAAATATCCACAAACCGAAATAGCTGGCATTTTGTATCTTGGTGTCACAGCATCAACGATATTCTAAGCAAAACAATTGTTAAGGCGAGCAGCATGGACCAGTTGAAACTCTGTTGGGAGTCACGGCCTTCACGACATAAAAAAGCTAAAGCGGAAACTGTATTGGCTGTTTATATCAATGACGTTTCCATTGAAGAATTGCTGCAAGAGGCTGCAAAAAGAAACAACAGCAGAACCTTAGGTGACGTTTTTATCAATAGTGCATTAGTACAAGAACTGCTGCTAAAGGATTGGCAAAACAGTTGTCATCATGCTGGTTTCATTACCTTGATGGCGTGTGCCTGTGGGCAGTGGGAGTGTTCAACAATTTGCGTAAAAACCACCCAACAGGCTAACTGGGTACATTGGCAATTTCATATCAACGATGTGTATTTAAAAACCTACGGCCAGCTGCCCGAATTTTGGTTTGACGCCGGAGACTACACACAAGCACTGCAAACATTAGATCAGCTTAGCCGGCTTTAAGCCGGCTGCGTGTTCATTTTAGCCAGCCAACGCCCGGGTTTGCAGCAGTTATCCGGCGGCCAGTTCATTTCGCACAATCTCTGCCCCTGCCACCAGGGCATTCAGCTTGCCGCTGGCAACCTGGCGCGATAACGGCGCCATACCGCAGTTAGTACAGGGGTAAAGCTTGTCTGCATCGACATACTGCAGCGCTTTTCTCAGCGTAGCCGCCACTTCCTCTGCAGTTTCGATGCTATTGCTTGCCACATCAATGGCGCCTACCATCACTTTTTTACCGCGCAGCAGCGCAAGCAGCTCCATCGGTACCCGCGAGTTATGACACTCCAGGGAGATAATATCGATATTGGATTGTTGCAGTTTAGGGAATACGGCTTCGTATTGCCGCCACTCGGACCCCAGGGTCTTTTTCCAATCGGTATTAGCTTTAATGCCATAGCCATAGCAAATATGTACTACCGTTTCGCATTTAAGTCCTTCGATGGCGCGCTCTAAACACTTAATGCCCCAGTCGTTAACCTCGTCAAAAAACACGTTAAAGGCCGGCTCATCAAACTGAATAATATCCACCCCTGCGGCTTCCAACTCTTTTGCTTCCTGGTTCAGTATTTTGGCAAATTCCCAGGCCAGTTTTTCACGGCTTTTATAGTGGTCATCATACAGAGTGTCTATCATTGTCATCGGGCCAGGCAAGGCCCACTTTATTGGTTGCGTAGTTTGTCCGCGTAAAAATTTGGCATCTTCAACAAACACCGGCTTTGGCCGCGACACCGGGCCAATCACTGTTGGTACACTGGCATCATAACGGTTACGAATTCTGACCGTTTTGCGCTGGTTAAAATCGACCCCGCTTAAGTGCTCAATAAAGGTGGTGACAAAGTGCTGCCGGCTTTGCTCGCCGTCACTGACAATATCAATGCCGGCCAGTTGTTGCTGTTGCAATGACAACCGCAGCGCATCCTGTTTGCCGCTAATCAGCTCTTCACCCTGTAATTTCCACGGTGACCATAGTGTTTCCGGCTCTGCCAGCCAGGACGGTTTAGGTAAACTGCCGGCGGTTGATGTCGGCAATAGTACTTTTTGTAGTAAATGCTTGTTCATAAATAGTATTTTATCCGGGTTATTAAGCGTAGTTAGCCGACCATTGTTCCAAAATAGCCCGGTGCGGTTTAATAAAGTGCTCTTCAGCAAACCGGCCCTGGGCTATGGCTAACGTGCTGCGCTCTTCGCGGTCATACACAATTTGCGTAATGGAATGATCCTGATTTTTTAAATCCGGTTTATAGCTTATGCCGGCAACCGCATTGGCGTTATAAATCTCCGGCCGGTAAATTTTTTGAAAGGTTTCCATGGTGCTGATGGTGCTGATCAGCTCAAGGTTGCTGTAATCATTCAGTAAGTCACCGATAAAATGGAAGGCCAACGGCGCCACGCTGTTTGCCGGCATAAAATAACGCACCTGTAAGCCCATCTTGTTAAAGTACTGCTCGGTTAACGACGACTCGTTTGCCAGGTACTCCACCCCCAATACCGGATGCTGGTTTTCCGTGCGCTGATAAACCTTGTTATCCGACACACTCAGGCAAATAACCGGCGGCTTTTTAAAGTGTTGCTTATAAGCATCTGAGTTAACAAAATATTTGAACAGCTTGCCATGCAGCTCGCCAAAATTATCCGGGATGCTAAATTGCGCCTGCTGCTTATTATGCTCGCGCAGTAATACGCTGAAATCATAATCCCGCACATAGGAGGAAAAATTATTGCCAACAATGCCTTCAATGCGCTCGTTGGTTTTATGATCAACAATATGGGTTTTTAATACTTCAATCGACGGGAAGCCGGCGCCATTGCCGGCAATATCCACAGCCACCGACACTATATCCAGCTCAACAGAGTAACGATCGCCTTTGGGGTTGTCCCATTGCGCCAACGCATTAAAACGGTTGTTTATCATCGTTAAAGCATTACGCAAATTCTGCTGGCGGCACTCGCCGCGTGCCAGGTTAGCGAAGTTGGTGGTGATACGGGTACTGTCCGCCGGCTGATAATGCTCATCAAACCGAATGCGCTTAATGCTAAAACTAAAATCGTTGTTTTTCATGCTGTGCTATCCTTTTTGCCAATCTGCCGCCAAAACACCCAGACGTCCAGACGTTAAGCCATGTGTAAGTTATACGCCCAAGACTGCATGAATAAAAATGATATTATTTCATTAACCCATGACATAAATTCATAGTTAATGCGTATCGAACGCTTAACAGCGCGCTGGCGGGATAGCAGAGGCAGCTGTCAGCAGTGTAAAACCTTGCAGCAGTGACGCCCCCTAAGCAAAAGGGGGCGCCTGGTATGCACTTGCGCAGATAGCGTGTAGATCACGCCATCGAATGCAGGCCAATTAAATTGCCCTCAGAGTCACGCACCACGGCGCAAAAACCATGCTCACCAATAGACATTTTCGCCTGCTGTGGAATGTCTATGATATTAGGGCCAATTCAGCAATTTTGTATCGCGGTTTCGACTAATTACATGGCCTGAACTCACAAACCTAAACATAATTATTCCTAATCACTTGCAACTCCACTAACAATTTGCTGAGACTTTTAACCATATCAACCAAGCCGACAAAGTCGTTTAGAGCGCAGCTTAGTTGGTAATGGCCTTCAGCTTCAGCGAGTTGGCGCTGCAAGCTGTTGAGTGTAATGCGGGTGTTGTTGAGGGAATTATTGCCGCCCAAGGAATCTTCGTAATACTGGGCGGTTAAAGTTAACATGGATGAAAGGAAGGTAATTGCGGCGATAATTAATGCCTCATGTGTCCACCCTTTTGCCAAGGCCGCAATAAGGCCGGCCGATAAAGCGGATGAAACCACCCCGCCAGCCAACCTAACCCGCCGAATTGATTTAGTGCGTCGCATTACCTGGAACAGCAATGGCTCCAAGGTTTGTTTGGCGGTTGATAAGGTTTCTTTAAATAGCGCTTGCAACATAGTGTTTTCTGCTTCTGGCGCAACCTCTGCGCCAAGCATTTTGCCCGGAGTTAGGCTGGTTAAGGCCTCAGGAAAAGCTTGGCGCATACGCTGGAGTGCATCAGGGTTGGCGCTTGCCAAAAAGTTAACCAGTGTTTCAATATTCTGCATGCTTTGCTCCGGGGTTTTCTGTGGCCTTGGGATTTGGCTCCGTGAAACAGTTAATCTTCTTTAATACACCCAACATCAACCGGTCTAAAACTGTCAGGGGTAATAGCAGCAAACGTGATAACAGCGGCGCATATTCGCTCTTTTGCACTCTCTCTATTTTGTGAAACAACAAAAAGTAAACAGCGGCATAGTAAATAGCACTTATTGCCAGGCTTGCAGCATAAATTGTTGGCGAATCGTTAAGAAAAAATGGGCCCTGCCCCCCGGGAATGTAAGTACTTACCACCCACACAGGTATATTTACCAAGGTAATCGTCAGGCACTTTAACCAAGTACCCAAAAAACCGTCAGGGAAAATAGGTTTGCTATAGAGTTTCCGCAACAGGGCAATGCAAAAAATTAAAGCGGTTGGCGATAATATTAAGGTGGTCATTGGCGCAGCAAAAAAAGCCAGTATCGACAGCATAATCAAGCCAGATGCAAAGGGCGAAAAAAATACTAAAAAAAACAGACTGCGCATTAGCCAAATCAATCGTCTTACCGGCTTTTTAAATGTTTTAATATCGCAAAGCACATCCAAAATATTGGCCTGCAGGAACATCAGAGTTGGCACAATTAATATAGCTATGGACACCAGATTAAGCACTATCGAAGTAAATACGGCACTGGGCAAAAATGGAATAACCCGACTATCCAGCTCTTGGGATATCTTGCTATCCAGAGCGTATAACTTGGGTGAAAGTGTTGTTCCTGTAGCAGCAGATTTCTTCACCAGTTTTTCGCCTTGGATGTAGGCTTTTTCTATAAAAATCTGCCCATCAGACGCAAAGTTAATCTGCTGAGGAATATAAAACAGGTTTCCGGTTTTTATCCCAAGGGACGACAAAGCCATACCCAAACTTTCCTGCTGTAAAGCCTCTTTTAATGCGCCGGCAATATCCAAGGCATTAACATGGCTAATGTAACCGCTGCCGTTTGCTATCGCGGCTGTCTCGCAGCCGAGCAATATTAGTTCAGATTCAGCACGTTTGGCAGCAACCATTAATTCGGCAATAGGAATGGATTGCGTAATGCCCTGTTCTGCATTGCGGGTTACTATATGACCATCCTCTACATGCCCAATCAAAAAAATAGCCTTGCGCTTTTGGCTTTCTACCAGATCAATAATACCGGCATGACTGAGTGTGGTAGTTGACTGGTGCAACATACCAAGACTTGCATCCATCTGTGGCAGGATAAAAACTTCATCCTTATCAAAAATAGAAACGACCCGACTTTTCCCTGATCCAATATTACGATAAAGCACCCTGTCCATATTGATTTTTATCGCTTGCACATCAATCAACACAGCAGGAAAAATCTCTACCGTCAGCCCAACTTTTGATACAGCATCATATAGCTTAAGCTGCCCCAAGCTACTATCCTGCCGGATAACCTTAACCGGCGTATTGCGCAACAGCAAATTTTTTGCAAGGCTTTCGATTACACCATATTTAAGGTTGTCTATAGGCACAACTACTTCGGCACTACTGCTAAACAGTGGCATCAACGCCCGAAAGTTATTTTGCTTTATGGCATCGAACGGAATACTGTGCTTTTGCCCTGCGGTATCTATAACAAGTTGAGCATTATCGATATAAAGGTAACGGCGGCCAGCAAGATACTTTTCGCCGAACTGTTGCAGCTTTACAAAATCATCAATTGCACTTTGGGTTTTGCTAACAACTGACTTTGATTTTGTAGTAGCCGTAACTAAATCTTCCAACCAGTGGGATGAGGCGGGCAACGAAAAAGCCAGAAGTGCCAGGCAAATAATCAGCAAGAGGCTTTTGGTGCAGTAACTTAAGAGGGGTAGGTTGTACTTGATTGTTGCAAACCAATTCCCCAAAGGGGAATAAGCCGAGTTCGCATTGTCCACGCGACACAGCCCTTTGGGCGGCGGGGCATGGTTATGGCCGGTAGTACCTAGCATTAGAACCTCCTTTTGCAGCAACGTCCTTACCCTAAGGCAAAATCACGAATGCTTTTTGACCTCTTAATCTAAAAGTTACAGCTTCTGTCTCGCGAGCTGCAATGAACAAAGCGTACGTTTCTCTTGCGAAACGACTCTTTACTACATCACAGACTAAAACTGACACAGCTTTTACCTCAGCAAACTTTGAGAAGTCAGCACGTGATAAAGTACATACATTTAAATTGCAATAAATACACTTTGCAAGGCGCACTTGTTGTATTTCTGCCAAAGTTCACTATCCATAAAATTAAGCACAAATCGAACTAACCGAGTTTTTAGTTAGAAAAATCTTCATTATGTACGGATAATATAGGCATGATGTTTGGAGGTGCTTATGAACATTATATAAGGTTCTGAGTTCGAGGCTGCTGCCAGCAGTGTAAAACGTAGCGGAATTGCCCCCTAAGTAAAAGGGGGCGGAGGGTATGTAAATGCGTTGGCTAACTTATGTCATCGAATGCAGACCAATTAAGTTACCTTCAGAGTCACGCACCACGGCGCAAAAGCCGTGTTCACCAATCGACATTTTCGCCTGCTGTATGCTGCCGCCATTGGCTACTGCGCGCTCAGCCTGTACCGCACAATCCTCGCAGCCAAAATACACCAGGGTGCCACCACCGCCCGGGGTAAAACCGCTCATTTTTACCAAGCTACCGCCGGCACCGTAATAACTCATGCCGTTTTCTTTATCCATCGGGAAGAACCACATTTCCATCTCAACCTCCGGCGTCGGTGATGGCATATGTTCAAGCTTTACATCGAATACCGCTTGATAAAACGCTTTGGCGCGTTCCATGTTTTCTACGTAAATTTCAAAGTGTACTACCGGGTTAAATTTCATCGTGTTCTCCTAAAATTGGCAATACCCTGTCAGCCAGCTGATGCAGCAGTAAAGATAGCAGTGATTGATTCACGGTAGTTAGTCGGATGGTGAAGGCAAAGATCGACAGGCGTTTTAGATCAGTTAGAACTTATATGTTTAGATGATACTTGCAGAATCTGAAAAAACGGCTCATTCCGTTTAACAAGCACCGGCAGGCGGTTAAGCATGTCCGCTTCTGGCACTTAGCTGTCGGGTTGGGCGACGCTTAGGGCAACTATAAGCGAAAAGTGGACTTTAACGCCTCAAGTAGAGGCGCCAGCTTCGCTGGCGTCTTTCTGGTTTGACTTATAGCTTCTGGAGACGAATTTGCTGCAGTTGGCTTTATGATGCGACTTCTCTCAATTTTGAGATAAAGCTCTTTAGGTGATTTCTCTCCAAGTTCCTGAAGATCTCGATAATTAGCAAGAAAATCTAAGATACTCGGCCTTAAAGGTTTTGTAGATCCTTCAGGTCTAATTTTGATTTTTCGGTCAAGGTCTAATTTTGTGAGTTCAATGGCATGATTTCTCCACTCTACTTCTTTATCCTGTCGATCTCTTGCACTGAGCCATACACCTGCCAAAAATTTTCCAAGAAAAGCTGTAATAACGATTCCGATTAAACTTGCAATCGACTTTACTACGGTTGCCAGAAATTTTAGTGTTTCTGGATTCAGGGCATTTAAATCTGTTAAGAAATTATACATGTTTAGTTGCCCATCTCCATTATGCCACCAGCACCCAAATCTAAATCAACAATTTGATGCTCAAACTCAGTTTTATTTCCATCTGAGTCAGTCGCGATAATCTTTAGAGTTGCCCCACATGTCCTTGGCGGAATCTTTGTCATTTCATGACAAGGAGGGTCATCACAATCATGCTGAAGCTCTAGGCTCGAATCTACAAAGACTCTTATTTTAGTTATTCCAACACCGCCTTCGACGGTAAAATGAAATGATTTGCCAGCTATAGGCGGATCTCTTGATACAATATCCATTATAGAACTCCTACATGCCTGTACGGAAAGCCAATTTCTCACTACCGGCTTTTAAGAAAACCATAAATTTATGACCTAAAAAGCCTTTATATCAATAATATTTATTTCCACAACGATTCATGCCACTCAACACTCTCCAACCTCCACATTCAAAACGATTAAAATCAAGCTGATAAAAAACTTTAAATTATCACTAACCTTCTAATTAATTGAAAAAAAATACCGCACCACCACCCCTACCGAAGCCCAACCAAACCTTACAACATCCTTAAATAAACCTAAATCTACAGCCCCCCACAGCACCAAAATATCAAATAACTTTCATATCCACACCACAAAATATTGTTTAATAGGTTATTCGTTCAAAACCTCATTTTTCAGGCGCATCACTATAAAAATGAATAAAAAAAATGGCATAGGAACTGAACTTAATACATCTCTCGTCGTCATCCATGAAACATGGACCAATAAAGGATAGTTATAATTTACTTATTTTCAACCAACACCCCTAAATTGCGAATTTAATAATTATCACTTATCAATATAATCATAATTTTCATAAGCTTATGATTCATTCAAAGAGCCTGCCCCCCCCATACTATAACTATTAAATAGAGATTCCTCTCGTTTACTGGAGAACTAATAGGAGTTGTGCGTGACGATTGGAATGTCCGCTTTTGGCACAGCGCCGACTGTCGGATTTGTTTACGCTCAGGTACTTTCAGGTGCCCGCAAGCTATTACACCTTACAATTACGAAAAGCAGGCAATAAGCAGGGTGGAACTGTAGTGGTCTAATAAAACCGGACACCATTTTAGGT
>NZ_JABSOD010000001.1 GCF_013283795.1 Rheinheimera lutimaris | reverse complement strand
TACTTTTAGCGTCAATTAAAAATGGGTGTATTACCCTACCATGCGCGTTTTATCGGCAGACAGCAAACGCGACAATTGTATTAACACTAAATCACCGTCGAGGTGGCCATAGTGGTCGTTGTAGGCCTTAAAATGGTCTATGTCCAGCAAGCCCAATGATAATTGTTGCCCTTCGGTGAGCTGAGTAAGCTTTTGCTGCAAGCGCTGCTCAAAGCTGCGACGGTTTAATAAACCGGTTAACTGGTCAGTTTCGGCTTTTTGTTGCTCCAGCCGTACTGCTTTAAATTGGCTGCGCAGTAAGGTGTCAAACTGTCTCTGCCAGGTCATGCACAACAATATGCTGATGCATAAGTAGAATATTACCCAACCGGTGTTGGTGTCAGTACAAAGTTTAATAAACAACAGACTGCTTAACAGCAGCAGCCACAGCAACAATTTTTGCTGCAAGTTAAAAATCGGTATCGCCGCTATAGCAAAGGCCACTACCATAGGGCCGCCTTCGCCCAGCCGGCCGTTGTATTGGCCAGAGCTATAAAAGCTAATGCTAAGCAGCGTAATTACTATGGCACAAAGCGCCAACCAGCCCTGTAGCCAGTGTTCGGCATTCAGTTTTAATGATAAGACGATATACGCCACTATACACACGACAGCGGTATAGCGGGCCAGGTTGGTGAGGCTACGCCAACTGTCGCCCAGTAGCACGTCGGTAACAGAAAACAGTAGCATTAATACAATGCAAACTACGGCAAAACGTTTGGTGCTGTTATGCGTGCGGTGGACCAAATAACGGCAAAATTCAGCTTCACTGCTGCGGTCCAGATAGCTGAATGCCGGAAAGTAACGGGTAAAAAGCTGCATAGTGGCCGCAAGTTATTACACTTAGGTTATAGCATAGCAGCTTAACGTCTTGTTACATCAACCCTTTTAAAAAGGCTACCACACTGCGGCCCAGCGCACTGAGTGCGTAGCCACCTTCCAATACGGCAACGATGCGCCCCTGGCAATGCGTATCGGCCAGTTGCTTCAGCTGCTGTGCTATCCAGTGGTAATCATTCTCTGTCAGCAGAAACTGCGCCATATCATCTTCGCGATGGCCGTCAAAACCGGCTGATACCAAAATAAGCTGCGGTTTAAAGGCGTTAATGTGCGGTAGCCAATGCTGAGTAATTTGCTCACGCCAGACAGCAGGTTTGCATAACGCAGGTAAGGGCAGGTTTTCAATATTATCGCCCGAGGGTACGTCGCCGGTATTAGGGTACAGCGGATATTGAAACGAAGAGCAAAACAGCACCCGCTCGTCACCGGCAAAAATATCCTCGGTGCCGTTACCGTGATGTACATCAAAATCGACAATGGCTATGCGCTCAAGGCCGTATTGCTTTAAAGCATGGCCGGCAGCGACGGCAATATTGTTAAAAATGCAAAAGCCCATAGCCTGGTCGCGGGTGGCATGATGGCCGGGCGGGCGTATATTGCAAAACGCCTGTTGGTTAATATCACTCATTACCAGGTCTACTGCATTAATGGCTGCACCGGCGGCATGCAACGCTGCGTTCAGACTGTGCGGCATCATCTGCGTATCGGGGTCCAGCCAGATATGGCCGTCTTTAGGGGCTTTGGCATAAATCTCATCGACATACAGTTTGCTGTGCACGGCGTATAGATCGGTTGCTGCGGCCGCGCCGGCGTCACGTTGCTGCACAACAAATTCCAGCCCGGAGCGGATCAGCTGGTCATTAACGGCGCTTAACCGGGCCGGTTGCTCGGGGTGTTCATCGCCGGCCAAATGTAAATAACAGCTGGGGTGACTGAATAACGTAATAGCCATTAACTGGTCTCTCCGCTGTGTGCTGAACGCGGCAGGTGTAGCTGCAGATAGACTTCGGCGGGGTCGTCGCCAGGCAAGCGGCTAAAGCCGGCTTTTTGGAATACCGCCAGCATGGCTTTATTCTCCGCGCGCACATAAGCCACCATACTGCTGAGACCGCGTAATTCGGCTATGTTAATTAACTCTTGCAGCAGGCGCTTGGCCATACCTTTACCCTGATATTTTTCCCGCGTTACAAAGGCCACTTCGCAGCCCTGATTGTCATTAAGTAAATAGTAGCGCCCCACGGCCTGAATTTGCACCGCAGAGCCTTTTTGTTTCACGATGCATAATGCCAAATCGCGTGATTGATCTACGCCAACCAGGGTACAGGACTTCTCGCGGCTCATTTGGGTGGGTACAGCGCTGTAACGCAGTTGCAGGGTTTCCTTGGTGTGGGAGTAAAAAAATTCCTGCAAGCGGCGCTCGTCGGACGGGTTTAGCGGGCGTAAATCAAATTCTTCACCGTCGATATGCAGCTCTTTAAAGCCAACGCTGCCCAGCTCCGGCACTTCAGTAGGGGTATGCAGCTGATAATGCGGTACCCAAAATTGCTGGCGGATTTGCTCCAGCAACTGTTGGCGAAATTTCGGGTGTGCTACGCGTATAAGCTCCAGCGCACGCTCGCGAATACTTTTACCGCGCAACGACGCCACACCAAATTCGGTTACCACATAATGCACATGGCCACGCGAGGTTACCACGCCGGCACCCTGGCTTAAATGGGCAACAATACGCGATATACTGCCGTTTTTTGCGGTGCTGGGCAGGGCAATAATCGGCTTACCGCCGTTGCTCATGGAGGCACCGCGGCTGAAGTCAACCTGGCCGCCAATACCGCTGTAAAACAGATGGCCGATAGAGTCAGACACAATCTGGCCGGTTAAATCGACTTCAATAGCGCTGTTTATCGATACCATATTGTCATTACGGGCAATATTGGCCGGCGAGTTTACGTATTCGCTGGGGTAAAAGCCCATATGCGGATTACAGTGCACAAAATCGTACAGCGCTTTGCTGCCCACGCAGAAACTGGCGACAGTTTTGCCGGGATGAAAGGTTTTTTTACGGTTGGTTACCACGCCTTTTTTCATCAGCTCCATCATCGAGTCGGTGATCATTTCACTGTGAATGCCCAGGTCTTTATGGTTGCCCAGATAGCGCAGCACCGCATCACACATTTTGCCAACACCTATCTGGATAGTGGCGCCGTCTTCTACCAGCAGTGATACATACTGGCCAACCCGCTCAGTGACCGGATCCGGTTTTAGTTGTGGCATTTGTGCTATCGGCTGGTCGGCATAGAAAAAGGCACTGATTTGGTCTTTGTGGATAAATGCCTGGCCGTAGGTGATGGGCATTGACGGGTTAACCTGAGCAATAACCTTTTTTGCCGCTTTGGCCGCGGCTGAGACAATATCTACCGACACACCCAGCGAGTGATAACCGTGCTCGTCGGCAGGGCTGACCATAATCAGCGCCGCGTCCAGCGGTAAAATGCCGTCACTGAATAACGACGGGATATCGGACATAAAACACGGCGTGTAATCGGCGCGGCCTTCAGCCACCGCACGGCGTACCTGGTCGCCACCGATAAAGAGCGCATTTACTTTAAACAGTTGCTGATGTTCCGGCTCTGCCCATTTATTGTCTGACAGCGAGTACACCTGCACAATCTCGATATCATGCAGTTGTTTGGCATTGGTAATCAGATCGTCGATTAACAATGTCGGCGTGGCGGCATGTGAGCCGATAAAAATACGGTCGCCCGATTTTAACAGTTGCTGCCAGTTCAGTTTGTCGCTGCTTTTGCTCATATGCTGCCGCGCTCATGGTGTTATATATGCAGTGTAAAACAAAAAGGCGACCGGTATGCAGTCGCCTTTAGTCTTAGCCTTGTCGAAACGTTGGCTTATAAGGTCCAGCGCAGGCCAATCATTGCCACATAGGGATCAATGTTCACATTTACACTTTGAACGGTGTTGCCGTTAACCTGCACACGGCCGCGGGTATCAATATCCATTTTGCTTAGCATAGCGTGAACACCCAAGCTGTCCGTCAGCTTAATATTTACCCCCGCCTGCAGCGCCAGGCCATAGGAGCTTTTCAGCTTCAGGCTTACTTTGTCAGCAGCAGCGGTGACATTTAATGCATCCAGCGCGCCTTCAAGCTGACCGTCAATTTTCTCGTCAAAAAACACGGTGTAGTTCAAACCCACGCCGAAAAAGGGGTCGAAAGTTTGATGTTGCGGCATAAAATGATACTGCGCCAGTAAAGTAGGTGGCAAATGCTTGGTTTTGCCTACTTTTAAGCCATCAATAGCCGAGCCTTTTACTTTTATATCATGGCTGAATGGTGTGGCAGCAATTAATTGTACCGCCCAGTTGGGGTTAATACGGTAGTCAAAAGTCAGGCCCAATTGGGTGTTAGTGTTTACACCAACCGCGGTGGAACCTGCCGGTAGCCCGGCGACTTGTTCTATCACATTCAGGTTAGAGCTGCTGTCGTCCGGGGCAACAGTAATGGCGCCAACGTTAATGGCAAAGTCGGCACTGGCCGGGGCTGCAGCCAGTAAAGCAGCCAGAGTAATTAAAGACAAAGTGGTTTTCATATTAAACTCCGCAGATAAGGTCTGCGGTAATTGTCCGCTTTAGCCGGTAAAAAATATTGGCCTGGATCAATAAAAAACGGGGCGGAATTAAATCCGGCCCCGTAGTTTGTTTTGTATCAATAAAGTGTTGTGTTGTTTAGTCGATTTGTCTGGGGCGCTCAGAGCGTTGCACCGTGGTAGTCCGTGCCGCTGGTTGGCGATATTCACGTGCCGGCTGAGCCTGCTGACGTTGTTGCACCGGCGTTGTCTGGCGTTGTTGTACCTGAGCCCGTTGCGGCTCTGGCTGACGGCGCTGTTGCACGGCAGGTTGTTGGTATTGCTTTGGCTGCGCTTCGCCTATGGTGTGGCGCTGGCGCAGTTGTTCGGTACTGGTTACCCGCTGCCGTTGCTGCACCACCGTATCACCTTGATGTTGCACAGCCGGCTGCTTAAGTTGCTGCTGCAACTGCTGGCGGCGCTCGTCACGGTTTACTTCAGTGCTGCGCAGCCGTTGCTCAGGCGCAATACTGCGTTGCTGGCGCAGCGCTTCGTTGTGCTGGCGCGGAGTTTTATCACTGAGTGGCCGCTCCCGGTTTGGCAGCCTGACTTGTTCAGCAGTTTTGCGTTGATACAGTTGTTTGCTCTCGCGCACTGATACATTACTGTCTACCCGGGTATGGCGCACCTGCTTACCCTGAGTCTCGCGGGTAGGCTGGCGGTAACCGTAGCCGGCATTGTAATCGCGGTTTAAGCGGTTATGCCGGTAATGTACGCCACGACGATGCGTTGTATCGTGCTGCCAGCGCCGCGCATCTGCGTAATGTTTATGGCGTTTCGGGTAGTAGCGTGGCGGCTTGTGATAGTAATGATGATGCACAATAACATGATGACGCTGCCAGTCAAAAATGCCAAAATAGAACCAGGGCCGCACATTGACACTTACTCCCCAATGGAAAGGGCTGTTACGGTAATATACCCCGGCAGTGTGCCAGTACACCGGCGGATGTGACGGCCACCACCAATCACCGTACACTACGCGGGTATTGTATACAGGTACATACACCACCTCGCGCCGCGCCGGCTCGATAACAATCACTTCGCGTTCACGTTCTACCACCACATGTTTATTGTCGTTTAACGAACCGTTGGCATAGGCTTTTTGCCGCAGGGTTTGAATACTGGCCAATACCTGCGTTTCGTCGGCTAAAAAGGCTTCGCCCAGCTGTTGCGTCCAATCCAGGTCAGTGCTCAGGCGCTGCAGTAATTGCGGAAAGGCCACCAGCGCTTTAACACTGGGGTCCCAGCCTTCATTCTCTGCGGCACGGACGGCATCCTCACCACTCAGCTTGGGATTATCTTCTACCCAGCGTGCAGCCTGTACTACCTCTAATGGATAGGTGGCCGCAATCAGTACGTGAGTAAGTACAGTATCCGGATACAGCGCGATCGGCGCCAGCATTTGGTCCAGCTCGGCTTCAGACCAGCTATCATCTTCTGCCTGCGCCGTCTGGCAAACCAACAGCACGCAGACGGCCAAGGCACGGCTTAGTTGCAGCATCAGGTTTTTCATTTTGCTATCCTCAGTTTAAGCCGCTGACATTACAACACAGACGACTTTTTATACAGTGTATAGCTTATAGGTGGATTAGGCTGAATTGAAACTGAACTTTACGGAACCTTTACACAGTGAAAACCGGCAAGCAAAGCTGCCGGTTTGTTGTAGCAGGGTAGCGTCAGGCGGCGTCTATATAGCGCGCTTTTTTGTTGGCTTTTAACATAGTCATATCCACCAGCACCAGGCCATCAACACAATTGGCGAAAGCCGGATCGGTGCCAAAGGCGAGAAACTTTGCCCCGCCCGGCTCACACAATTCGCTGTACTGCTTGTATAGCGTTGGTACGCATACGCCCATATTAGCCAGCAGGTGTTTTAGTTGGGTAAAATCACTCAGGTAGTCGTTGCCGTTAAAGTGCTGCTGCAATTCAGACAAGATAGCCTGTGGCAGCTGATAGGGTTGTTTTGATACTGCGGCGCAGGCACTGTCGCCAAAGTACAGGCTGTAAAAATACACCATCAGATCGCGTGCTGCCTGCGGGTAGCTGTTAGATAAGCTTACCCCGCCGAACAGATAGCGGATATCCGGATTGCGGCGTAAATAAGCGCCGATACCGTACCACAAGTATTCCAGGCTGCGCTTGCCCCAATATTTTGGCTGCACAAAGCTACGCCCCAGCTCCAACCCGGCATCGAGATATGGTTGCATCTTGGCATCAAACTGAAACAATGACGCCGTGTAAAGCCCCGCCTCGCCATGTTGTGCCAGGATATTACGGGTATTGGCAAAGCGGTAAGCGCCGACAATTTCCAGGTCGTCCTTGTCCCACAGGATCAGGTGCTCGTAGTGGCTGTCATAGCGGTCGATATCGCGGCGCTGGCCACTGCCTTCCCCCACAGCACGAAAGGCGAATTCACGTAGCCGGCCAATTTCGCGCAGTACCGGCGAGCTCTGCTGATGGCAATATAAGTAAATTTGTTTGCCATCGCTGGTTTGTCCCAACAGTTCGCAGCTTTCTACCGCCTTTTTCAGCGTAATACGGTCTTCAGGATGGGCAATGGCACTTTGGGTAATAAACAGTGGTGGCTTATTTTTTGCCAGCCGGTACAGGTGCTTTTTAAACAGTTTTACTTTGGCTGGTGTTTCCAATGCTAAGTTAGCAAAGGCTTCATAAGGTATTTGCTCGCCTATGCGCATTTCCAGCTTTTTACGTTGTTGGTTAAACATCTCCTGCACCAGCAGCATGGTGGCCAGGGGTTTGTACAGCATAGAGGCGCCGTAAAACAGCGCTGAATTGCGACCATCAATATAAATCGGCAATATCGGCGCTTTGGCATTGCCGGCAAAACGTAAGAAACCGCTGTGCCATTTGCCGTCACGAATACCTTCCGGCCGCAGGCGCGATACTTCGCCGGACGGAAACAGGATCAAAGCACCTTCAGCGGCTAAATGCTGCTGAATATTATCCAGTGCCCGGCGCTCGGTGCCGCCGCTCATATTGTTTACCGGCAGTAATAAGTTGTGCAGTGGCTGCAGTGCCATCAGCAGCTGATTAGCAACCACTTTTACGTCGGGGCGGATATCACTGACCAGCTTTAACAGCGCCAGGCCATCCAGCGAGCCGATAGGGTGGTTGGCAATAATGACTACGCGGCCACTGGCGGGAATGCGTTCCACTTCATTGTCGCGCACTGAGTAGCGGAAATTGAAATAATCCAGCACTTGTTCAACAAATTCAAGGCCCTGCAAGTGCGGGTAGCGTTCGGCAAAGTCGATAAAGTCTTGTTCATGCAACAGGCGGCGCAGTGCACCTTTTACCGGCCGGTACAGCCAGGGCTTGTTGGTTAACTGCGGAAGATTTTGGCTAAGTACCTGGTCGACACTGATCATATTAAGCTCCGGTAGCACTGCAGTAGGCTGGGCTCAGGCTAAAGTGCTTGTATGACAGTTCAGTGGCAGATTTATGGCAGTTTGCTGAAATTTCAGGCTGCCTTTTTGCCGCTGGCGCTAAGGGGCAGAGCGGCAATTTTTTCTGCCTGCTCTGTCCAGTGATACAGCGCCAGGCTGCCATCAAGTTGCTCTACCAGTGCGGTGCAACTGTCTATCCAATCGCCGTCATTGCAGTAAATAATGCCTTGTTCCAGCCGTATTTCCGGATGATGAATATGGCCGCATACCACGCCGTCAAAGCCACCGCGCTTTGCTTTGGCAATGGCGGCAGCACGATAACGTGCAATAGCTTTTTGCGCGCCGGGTACCTTACTTTTTATGTAAGCTGCCAGGCTGAAATAACTGCCGCCGGTAAGACGGCGCAGGCGGTTGTACCAACGGTTTAAAAACAGCAGCAAGTCGTACAGGTTGTCACCCAACCAGGCGTGGGTGCGGCCAAAGTTAACCTCTTTGTCAAATTCGTCGCCGTGCAATAACAGCAGTTTTTTACCCTGTGCCGTAGTGTGGCAGCCGCGCAGCGCAATGCGGATATTACCGAAGCTTTTACCGGCGTACAGCCGCATGGCTTCGTCGTGGTTGCCGGGAATGTACACCACTTCCACGCCTTGTTCGGCTTTATCCAGCAGGCAGCGTACTACCTTGTTTTGGTTCAGGTGCCAGTGCACTTGTTTGCGCATAGCCCATAAATCAATAATATCGCCCAGCAGATAAATAGTATCTGCCTGACTTTGTTGCAAAAAGCTCAGCAAATAATCGGCGCGGCAATCCTTGCAGCCAAGGTGAACGTCAGATAAAAAGATAGTGCGGCAGTGTAGCATCAGTCGGTACCATGTTATCTTTATGCGCTGCCAGCATTGACGCCGGCTGTGTCAGCGATATGACGAATTTTTGAAGCTTTGGTGACCTATGAGCATTGCCCTGATCATTCCTGATCGAAAACTTGATGATTTACAACAGCGGCTGGCGTTGGCATTAGCTGACACCCCGATAGAAATCTGGCCGGATATCCGTAAGCCGGATGAGGTCGAATTTGCTGTAGTGTGGAAGCAACCGCACGGTAGCCTGGCAGCGTTGCCAAACTTAAAGGCTGTGCAGTGCTTTGGTGCCGGTGTCGATGCGATTCTCAGCGACCCCACACTGCCGGCGCTGCCAATAGCGCGTATTGTAGATCCCGGCCTGACGCAAACCATGGTGCGCTATTTAGATGGTGTGGTAAGCCATTACCGGTTGCGGCTGGATTTATTCAGCAGCTGGCAGCAACAGGCATTGTGGCAGCCGAAAAGCCCGCGCCGTATCGCGCATATTTGCGTGTTGGGGTTGGGAGAATTAGGCGCTGCGGCGGCGGCGCATTTTGCCGGGCTGGGTTATAAGGTAACCGGCTGGGCCAGAACGGCGAAGCAGTTTGACAATATGCAATGCTACAGCGGTGCTGCAGGCTTAGTGGCAGCGGTAGCGCAGGCCGATATAGTGATTTGTTTATTGCCGTTAACCCCGGCAACAGAGTCGTTGCTGGACAGCGCGTTCTTTGGGCAGCTTAAGGCCGGCGCTATTTTTATCAATGTCGCCCGTGGCGCTATAGTTGATGACACGGCATTGCTGGCGGCTCTGGCCAGCGGCCAACTGCAGGCGGCGTGCCTTGATGTTTTCCGTCAGGAGCCCTTGCCGCCGGAGCACCCGTTTTGGCAGCATCCGGCGATATTAGTTACACCGCATGTATCGGCGGTGACCAATGTAGAAACGGTTGTTGAGCAAATTGCCGATAATTACCGCCGTAGTCAACGCGGTGCGCCGCTATGTAATCCGGTTGATTTGAGTCGGGGATATTAGCATGTTAAACACTGTTAACACTGAAGTGACTACCTGGTTTTTGCAGTTTGATGCGTTGCCGCCAACCCATATTGACTGGCCGCAGGGCGTGCAGTTAGTCGAGGCCGAAATTGCCAGCCCGGAGCTTAGTCAGTTTATGTTCAGAACCGTTGGCGGGCCATGGCGCTGGTTCAGCCGTTTAAGTTGGGATTATCAGCAGTGGCTGGATTATCTGACACAGCAGCAGGTTCGCAGCTGGTTACTTTGGGTAAAAGGAACGCCGGCCGGTTATATTGAGCTGCTGAAGCATGCTGATCAAAGCGTGGAAATTAAATTTTTTGGTTTAATGCCACAATTTATCGGTCAGGGCTTAGGTTTAAAACTGGCGCAGGCTGCCGTAATGCAGGCTGCAAGCTGGCAAGCCGGTAAAATTTGGTTACATACCTGCAGTGCCGATCATCCGTCGGCGTTGAAAAATTACCAACATGCCGGTTTTAGCATTACCCACACTGAAACTACGACAGAAGCTTTACCGCAGCTGAATGACAGCCGGTTATTAGCGGCAGATTTCGTTTATTCTGCCCTGGCGTATCACCGCAAAAATGCTGGTTAAATACACAGTTATTGTAACTTTGTTACAACTTAACTACACTCAGTGTCGGTTTGGGGAAACTTAGGCCAACTTGCTAAATAAAATAATAAAAAGCGTTACTGAGGTTAGTTATGCGTAAAGCGTCCAGTCGTGGTTTTGGCTTTACCGCAATCGCCGTTGTGGTGTGTTTAATGGCGTTATCGGCATTTTTGACCAAAGCCGAAGCTGTCTGCCTGTTGTGTGGTGGATAGCAGGAATCGAACAGAGTCAAACGGATTGACTAACCCTAACCCCCGGCTTGCCGGGGGTTAGTTATTTCTGCGCGCCACGTTTGCTGTGCAGCTCACGGTTTTCGCGCTTTTGTTCCGCATTTTTTTGCAGCAGGACATAAGTTGCTGAATAACCGCCATGTTGCTTCTGGGCTGTATTACACGCCAGCACAACAGGTATTTGCGGCAGCCACTTAAACACATAACTGCGCAGTATCGCCGGGTGCGGTTTGCTGTTACGGCCCATACCGTGGTTAATAAGCAGAGTACGAATGCCGCGTTTATGGCAGTCTTCAATAAAATAAAACAGTTCACGTCTGGCGTCGCTAAGGCTTTTACCCAGCAGGTTAAGCGTGGCATCCAGCTGATATTTACCTAAACGCAGGTTACGATAGACACCGTCTTGTACGCCATCTTTTTTATAAGTGAAAGGCTCTTCAGGTTTAACCAAATCAACATATTCCATGCTGAGGTAGTTCGGATCATATTCCATTTCCTGCTCTGCCGCTTTGCGCCGGGCTTGCTGCGCCAGGGTAGGATTAAAATCACCTTGCTCCGGTAATACAGCATCCTGCGACAGCGGCTTAACGCCGGACATCTCCTGCAGAAACAGTTCAGCTTCGTCGTTTTGCATTGCGGGTACTCCTGTGTTTCGGCCGGCAATTATAGCTCGCCGGCCGTTCAGACAAAAGTATTGCGGGGATTACTCTGCTTGTGCAGTCAGGCTTGCCGGTGCGGTTTGCCGGGCAGCTTGCTCCGCTTTACGCGCTTTGGCAAAGCGAATTAAATAATAAGCATTAATTAATAATACTAATAAGTTTGAGATAACGCCTTGTGGAATGGCAATGTGGCTGTAGTAAACAAACAGCAGGCTGCAGCCTATCAGGGTTGTCAGGCGTAACCAGAACACATCTTTAATAAAAAAGGCACCAATACAAATCGTTAGCCCAACCCAGCTGATTACGTCGAACACGATATTTTCCATGGCGCTTTCCTGCATACTACAGCGGTTAAAATTTGTGCGCATTATGCTGGCGGTAACTGTTTTACTCAACTGAGGAATTTTGCTGTTTTCAGATTAGTTAAATTGATGGATTGTGGTTGATTTTCGGGCGTGGCAAAAAACTTGTTCTACACTTATTGCAGGCTGAAGAAGCAGGAGCCTGCTATGGTACCGGATAAAATATATGAAGTTTTGCCTTATGTTTATGTTGTTACCGGCAGTGCAGTAATGCTGGCGACGAATGCTTGGTTAATTGCTATTTGTGGTTTTTTACTGGTGTTTGCCGGTGCAGTGATCTGGGTATTACGCTCGGATAACCGCCGTTCTGATATCAAAGGCGCGCGTAATAAATATGGTGGTGCGTTGCCGTTTTGGTGTTATGAATTGCTGCCGTTCAGTTATTTTATGCTGGCGTTGTTATTGTTTGCTCTGAGTAACAATATCTATATTTATCCGTCAGCGATGATACTGCTGGTCATAGGTATGCAGTTGTGGCTGTTGCGCGGTAGTTACCGCAAGCATCAACGGCCTATGCATGCCAGGCCGTTGCGCTCGCGCGTATAAATTGTTGAATATTAAAATCAGCGGCGTAAATCTACTTTGCTGTTTGCCACTTCGCGGGTGGTGATCAACCAGGCCTCAACATTTTGTCTCATGGCGGCAGGGTCTATTTTGTCCATGGTATCGTTTGGCGTGTGATGATAATCAAAGTAGTCTGTACCATCTTGTTGCAGGCTGACTACCGGCACTCCCTGTGCTTTTAACACTGAGACATCCGGGCCACCTGAGGCGGTATTGTCACCCGGCTCTACACCCAGCGGAGCCAGCTTCTGTTGTAAGGTGTTGCCAAAAGCCAATGCCTTTTCACCAAAGCCGGTGTCCAGTCGCCAGATACGGCCGGCGCCAAAGTCTGATTCAGAGGCAAATACATGGTTTTCCAGATTCGTGGCATGTTTAGCCGCATAGGCGCGGGCACCGACTAAGCCGCCTTCTTCATTGCCAAACAGTACCACCCGTACTGTGCGCTCAGGCCGGCCCTGTTGTTTCAGTAAAGCACCGGTAGCCATGACAATGCCGACACCTGCGCCGTCATCTAAGGCGCCGGTACCCTCATCCCATGAGTCGATATGCGCACTTATCAGCACTATTTCATCCGGTCGCTGGCTGCCGCTGATCTCTGCTATCACATTATGGCTTACTACTTCACCCGGTAATTTATTCTGCATTTGCAAATGCAGGCTCAGCTCCGGCTGACGGCTTAGCATTTTATCCAGCTGTATTGCATCCGGTACTGAAATGGCCGCAGCAGGAATGCGCGGAACATCTTCGCTGTAGCGCATAATGCCGGTGTGGGCAAAACGGTTAATGCTGGTGCCGACTGAGCGGATAATAATAGCTTTGGCGCCCAGTTTTGCCGCTTCAACAGCACCCTGAGCACGCGCGCCTACCACTGAGCCGTAAAAGGTGCCCAGTTTGTCTTTGCCCATGCTTTTATTAATAAATACGATTTTATCTTTTACTTGCGCCTGGGTTGCTTGTTTTAAGTCTTCCAGGCTTTCAAACATCACTACCTGTGCATTAATGCCGTCAAATGGTGTACCTATCGAACCGCCAAGCGCTGTTACCACTAAATTCTGATGAAAAGGCGCACTAACGGCCAGGCTGGCGCTGCCACGTTGCCAGTACTGCATAGTAAAAGGCTCGGTCCAGACTTTGTCGTAGCCCAGTTGTTTAAATTTCTGCTCTGCCCAGGTCACGGCTCTGGCGTCGGCTTCGCTACCGGCCAGACGTTGCCCCACCTCTACCGTTAGAGACTCAGTAAGCTGATAAGCCAGGTTGGTATCCAGGGTAAGTTCATTTGCTGCTGCATTCAGGCTTAATGCTGCTGTTATTGTTGTTAGCCACAATTTCATCTTTTCATTTTGTCCCGCTATTGTTAAAGTACTGCCGACTCTAACACCTTTTTGCTGCGCTCCACAGAGGGTGGGGATAAAAACGGCAGTTTGTCCGATGGAATGACAGCAAGTAGTAAGGATGCAAGGAATGCCTCAATCGCTTAGTGCGCTTATCGTAGATGATGTGGCTGCTGTACGCAGTTATATCAGTCAAATTTTGCAGCAGTTGGGCATTACGTCGGTTATCGAAGCCGCAGATGGCAACACTGCCACGCAGTTGTTCAGCCAACATCAGCCACAATTGGTTTTTCTGGATATTCAGCTACCGGATATTGATGGCCAGCAACTATTAAAATTGTTTAAACAACAGGATCAACATACCGTTGTTTTTATGGTGTCAGCATTTTCCAGCGTAGAAAACCTGAAGCAGGCCATAGAAAATGGTGCCAAAGCCTTTGTAGTCAAGCCGTTTACCGCCAGCAGAATTAACAGCCTGGTGCGGCCTCTGCTGCACTGAGTTACCCGCTGAGATATATTATTTTCAATAATCGTGATTCTTTGTTAAATAAGAATGATTAGATTGTCGCTCTATCCTTAAATCGGTAATATTAGTCCATCCGGACAGACAGACAGAGTGTAAGTGTAATGAATTTACAGGATATGTTGAAAAATTCCGCCAAAGCCGTGAAGCTGCTAAAAGCTGTATCGAATGAACGGCGGTTACTGATCCTTTGCCACTTGCTGGAAGGGGAATTGTCGGTCGGGGAGATGAACCAAAAGCTGGAGTTAAGCCAGTCTGCTTTGTCACAGCATTTGGCGTTGTTACGCCGGCATAAGTTGGTAAAAACACGCAAAGAAGCTCAAACCGTATTTTACAGCCTGAACAGTAAAGAGGCTGAGGCGATAATTGCGCTAATGCACAAATTGTATTGCTCTGATGATGCCTGATAAAGGCAGAGTAACAGCAACAAAAAAGCCGGCGTAAGCCGGCTTTTTTGTTGGAACTGTGTCTTAAGCGGCGCTTAATGCTTTTACATGTGCATTTAAACGAGCTTTATGACGTGCTGCTTTGTTCTTGTGGATCAGACCTTTAGCGGCCATACGATCAAGAACAGGCACCATTTTCTTGAATGCTTCAGTTGAAGCAGTTACGTCAGCAGTTAATACTGCCGCGTAGGTTTTCTTTATGAAAGTACGCATCATAGAACGTTGTGAAGCATTTTGCTGACGACGTTTTTCTGATTGAATTGCGCGCTTCTTAGCAGACTTAATGTTAGCCAAGGTAACACTCCTAAAAAACTAAACCGGACCCATCAAAGGCCGCATAATATGCCTATTTAATGGCCCGTTGTCAAATGCTTTAACGGTAAAGTCACAGATTTTAATCCTGTGGCCTACTGGTAATCCGCTACGGTAAAGGGGCAAAATAGCCGTTGACTAAAAGAAGGAAGCGTAAGTGTCGGCAAAGTTATTAAAATCAGGCCTTATTGTCAGCTTTATGACATTGATTTCCCGTGTGCTTGGGTTGGTGCGCGACGTGGTAGTGGCAAATTTCATCGGTGCCGGTGCGGCGGCAGATGTGTTCTTTTTTGCTAACCGTATTCCGAATTTTTTGCGGCGTTTATTTGCCGAAGGGGCTTTTTCGCAAGCCTTTGTGCCGGTACTGGCTGAGGTAAAAGCCAAACATGGCGATGATGCCGTGCGCGAATTACTGGCTAAGGTTACCGGTAGTTTAGGTGTAGTCGTTACGCTGGTAACTTTATTTGGCGTTATTGCTTCGCCGTTAGTCGCCATGTTGTTCGGTATGGGCTGGTTTGTTGAGTGGCTAAATGATGGCCCTGAAGCGCATAAGTTTGAGCTGGCCAGCCTGATGCTGAAAATTACCTTTCCGTATTTATGGTTTATCAGCCTGGTGGCCTTATCCGGTGCGGTGCTAAACACCTATAACCGTTTTGCTGTAGCGGCCTTTACGCCGGTCTTTTTAAATATCGCTATCATTGCCTGCGCGGTCTATATGGCTCCCGCTCTGGATGAGCCGGCGCTGGCTCTGGCTTGGGGCGTTTTTATCGGCGGTGTGGTGCAGTTGGTGTTTCAACTGCCGTTTTTGGCGAAAGCTGGTTTGTTGGTGTGGCCTAAATGGGGCTGGCGCGATGAAAACGTAACAAAAATTCGCAAACTGATGCTGCCTGCGCTGTTTGGTGTGTCAGTAAGCCAGATAAATTTACTGCTTGATACGGTAATAGCCTCTTTCTTACTTACCGGTGCGGTAAGTTGGTTGTATTACTCAGACCGGTTAATTGAATTTCCGCTGGGGTTATTTGGTATTGCTATTGCGACGGTCATTCTGCCAAATCTATCCCGCCATCATGCCGGCGCCAATACCGAACGTTTTAGCCAAACGCTGGATTGGTCATTGCGTTTTGTCGCCTTGTTCGGCATTCCTGCTATGGCAGGTTTAATGGTGTTATCACAACCGATTATCGCTTTGCTGTTTATGCGTGGCGAGTTCAGCCAAAACGATGTACTGATGGTGTCGTACAGCTTAATTGCCTACAGCACCGGTTTACTCAGTTATATGTTCATTAAAGTACTGGCGCCCGGGTTTTATGCGCGGCAGGACATTAAAACGCCGGTACGCATCGGTATTATTGCCATGGTAGCGAATATGGCGTTTAACCTGATGCTGGCACCGTTTTTAAGTTATGTTGGCCTGGCACTGGCTACGGCAATGTCAGCCAGTTTAAATGCTTTTTTACTGTACCGTGGTTTAAAACTGGCCGGGGTATACCAACTAAGTAAAAGCAGTATGCTGTTTTTACTGAAACTGGTAGTCGCCAGCCTGGTGATGGCCGCGTTGCTGTATTGGCAAACGCCAACTCTGGCAGCTTGGGTACAACTTAGCTTTAGTGCGCAGGTATGGCGCTTAAGCACATTGTGTGTGCTGGCTGTCGTGGGGTATTTTGCCCTGTTATGGTTGCTGGGTGTACGTTTGCGGCATTTTAAAGCCAATTCTGTTGCTGAAAGTAATTGATTAAGTGGTTATAATGCGCGGTTTATAATCAGTACTCAGAAACGGCAGGCATGGAGTTAATTCGCGGCTTACATAATATTCAGCCCCGGCATCGCGGTTGTGTGCTTACTATCGGTAACTTCGATGGCGTGCATTTGGGGCATCAAGCGGTGCTGCATAAAGTGGTGGCTATTGCGAAACAAATGCAACTGCCGTCCTGCGTGATGCTGTTTGAACCACAGCCGTTGGAGTTGTTCGCCGGCACTGCAGCACCGGCACGCTTAACGCGGTTCCGCGAGAAATACAACGCGCTGGCGCAACTGGGTATTGACCGTTTGCTCTGTGTTAATTTTACGCCCGCTTTTGCCGCGCAGGCGCCGCAGCAGTTTATTCAGCAGTTATTGCTAAAGCAGCTTGGCGTGGAGCATTTAATTGTCGGTGATGATTTTCGCTTTGGCAGCAACCGCAGTGGTAATTTTGAGTTATTGGCATTAGCGTCTGAGCAATATCAATTCAGCTTGTGCAGTACCTCAAGTTTAGTGTTGGGGCAGCAACGGATCAGCAGTACCTTGATCCGTCAGGCACTGGCTGACGACAATCTGACGTTGGCGGCAGATATGCTGG
The DNA here is from genome assembly GCF_013283795.1 of Rheinheimera lutimaris. Lineage (GTDB taxonomy): Bacteria > Pseudomonadota > Gammaproteobacteria > Enterobacterales > Alteromonadaceae > Alishewanella > Alishewanella lutimaris. The sequence continues at coordinate 329,293 of NZ_JABSOD010000001.1, read as the reverse complement.
GCCGGCCTTTTGCGCTAACCGGCCGCGTGCGGCATGGGCGAAAATTAGGCCGCGACCTGGGTTTTCCTACCGCCAATGTGTTTTTATACCGGCGTAAGCTGCCGGTAGCCGGTGTTTACGCCATTACAGCGAATACGGTATTTGGCAGCTATTACGGCGTAGCAAATATTGGTAACCGGCCTACTGTGCAAGGCCAGCGGCAACAGCTTGAAGCACATTTATTTGATTTTAAAGGCGATTTATACGGCAGCCAAATAGAGGTGTTATTGCAGCATAAGTTGCGTAACGAGCAACGCTTCGATGGTTTAGCTGCACTACAACACCAAATTGCTGCTGATGTAACAGCAGCAAAAGCATTTTTTCAGCGTGCCGCTTTAACCCAAGCGCATGCCACTACTGATAAGACGGAACATAACGGATGAGCGACTACAAGCATACCCTGAATTTGCCGGAAACGGCTTTTGCGATGCGCGCCAATCTGGCGCAACGTGAGCCGCAAATGCTGGCGAAATGGACCGACGCCGATTTATACGGCAAAATTCGTGCGGCTAAAAAAGGCAAAAAAACCTTTATTCTGCATGACGGCCCTCCTTACGCTAACGGCAATATCCACATTGGGCATGCTGTAAACAAAATCCTGAAAGACATTATCGTTAAAGCTAAAACGCTGGACGATTTTGACGCGCCTTATGTACCGGGTTGGGACTGTCATGGCCTGCCGATTGAGCTGGTAGTAGAAAAGAAATACGGCAAGCCGGGGGTTAAATTGAACGCGGCCGAATTTCGCCAGAAATGCCGTGAGTATGCTGCTACACAAATTGATGCTCAGCGCACCGACTTTATCCGCTTGGGCGTGTTGGGAGACTGGCAAAACCCGTACCGCACCATGGACTACGGCTTTGAAGCTAATATTATCCGTTCACTGAGCAGAATAATCGCTAACGGCCATTTACAGCAGGGCTTTAAGCCGGTGCACTGGTGTACTGACTGTGGCTCGGCGCTGGCCGAAGCGGAAGTGGAATATCAGGATAAGATATCGCCGGCGATTGATGTACGTTTTGCCGTAACCGATGAAGCGGTGGTAGACCGTTTTGATCATCCTGACGGTAAGCGCGGCAGCGGCAAGGTGTCGGTGGTTATTTGGACCACTACGCCCTGGACCATCCCGGCCAACCGTGCTGTGGCATTAAATGCCAAACTGGATTACAGCCTGGTGCAGGTTGAGCAGGGCCCGCAGGGTGCTGAGCGCTTAATTATGGCGACTGACCTGGTAAAAGAGGTGATGGCCCGCGCCGGTATCGAACATTACCACGCACTGGGTTTTGCCAAAGGTGCTGCGCTGGAATTGGTGCCATTACAGCATCCGTTGTACGACTTTAGCGTGCCACTGATTATGGGTGAGCACGTTACTACCGACTCTGGTACCGGTTGTGTGCATACCGCGCCCGGCCATGGCCAGGAAGACTTTGTTGTCGGCAAGCAATATAACCTTGAAGTGGCCAACCCCGTGGGCGCCAATGGCGTTTACCTGCCTGATACGCCACTGTTTGCCGGCCAGCATGTGTTTAAGGCCAATGACAGCGTAGTTGAGGCACTCAAAGAAGCCGGCGCACTGTTGGTGCACAAAGCTTATAAGCACAGCTACCCGCATTGCTGGCGCCATAAAACGCCGATAATTTTCCGTGCCACACCGCAGTGGTTTATCAGCATGGAACAACAGGGCCTGCGTGCTACCTCACTTGCGCAAATAGAGCAAACGCGTTGGATCCCTGATTGGGGCCAGCAGCGGATTGAGAAAATGGTGGAAGGCCGGCCGGACTGGTGTATTTCACGCCAGCGTACCTGGGGTGTGCCTATCGCACTGTTTGTTGATAAAGATACCGGCGCATTGCACCCGAACACTCAGGCGTTAATGGAGCAGGTAGCAAAGCTGGTAGAGCAGGACGGCATTCAGGCCTGGTTTGATTTAAGCGCTGAAAGCCTGCTGGGCGAAGATGCACAGCAATACGTTAAGGTAACAGATACGCTGGACGTGTGGTTCGACTCCGGTGTTACCCATGCTTGCGTGGTGGAAGCAAGGCCGGAGTTTGGCGGCGCTGACCAGGCCGATTTATATCTGGAAGGTTCGGATCAGCACCGTGGCTGGTTTATGTCGTCATTGATGACCGGCGTTAGCATTAAACATAAAGCACCGTATAAGCAGGTGCTGACACACGGCTTTACCGTCGACGGTGATGGCCGCAAGATGTCAAAGTCGTTGGGCAATGTGGTCTCACCGCAGGACGTGATGAACAAACTGGGTGCTGACATTCTGCGCTTATGGGTAGCCACTACCGATTACACCTCAGAAATGACAGTGTCGGATGAAATACTAAACCGCGCTGCCGATAAATACCGCCGTATTCGTAACACTGCGCGTTTTTTACTGGCCAACTTAAACGGCTTTAACCCGGCGACCGATTTAGTACCGTTTGAGCAAATGGTTGAGCTTGACCTGTGGGTAGTGAACCGCGCCGCTAAACTGCAGCAAGAGATTGTTGATGCTTACGACAATTATCAGTTCCACCAGGTTAGTCAGAAATTGATGAACTTCTGTACCGTAGAGCTGGGCAGCTTCTATCTGGATGTAATTAAAGATCGCCAGTACACCGCACACAGTGATGGCCTGGCACGGCGTTCTTGTCAAACCGCGCTGTATCATATTGCCCAGGCGATGGTGCGCTGGATGGCGCCGGTAATGAGCTTTACCGCCCAGGAAATCTGGCAGGAACTGCCGGGCCAGCAGCAAGAGTTTGTGTTTACCGATGTCTGGTATACCGGTTTTAGCGGTGTAACCGGCGGTAAGTTTGACGATGCTTTCTGGCAGCAACTGCTGCAGGTGCGTGACGAAGTAAACAAAGTATTGGAAGCGGCACGGCGCGAAGAAAAAATCGGCGCTTCGCTGCAGGCGGAAGTTACTTTATATGCCTCAGCGGCACTGGCCGCCGATTTAGCCAAGCTGGGTGACGAGCTGCGTTTTGTGCTAATCACCTCTACGGCACAGGTAAGCACCGAAGCCGCACCGGCTGATGCGGTGCAAACCGAATTAGCCGGCTTAAGCGTGCAGGTAGTGGCATCAACAGCAGCAAAATGCGGCCGCTGCTGGCATCACCGCCATGATGTTGGTGCTGATGCTGCCCATGCTGAATTGTGTCTGCGTTGTGTTAGCAACGTAGAGGGTGAAGGCGAACAGCGGGCATTTGCATAATGGCATTATTTAAAGATACCGGCTGGCGCCTGTGGTGGTTAATGCTGCTGGTGCTGGTAGCCGATCAGGTTAGCAAGCAGGTGGTTATTGCCAATATGCAGCTGTTTGATTCTATTGAACTGCTGCCGTTTTTTAATTTTACCTATGTGCGTAACTATGGTGCGGCGTTCTCATTTTTAAGTGACGCCGGAGGCTGGCAGCGTTGGTTTTTTACCTTTATTGCTGTGGCCATCAGCTGTGTGTTAGCAGTATGGCTGGCGCGCAATAATAATACGCAGCTTAAGCTGAACCTGGCGTTGAGTTTAGTGCTGGCCGGGGCTGTCGGTAATCTGATTGATCGCAGTATCTATGGCTACGTAATAGACTTCTTCCATCTGTACTATCAGAACTGGCATTACCCGGCGTTTAATATTGCTGATTCCGCCATCTGTATTGGCGCCGCTTTATTAATTTGGGATAGCTTTAGCAATAACGGGGTGAAAAAGTGACAGACGCAGTAATAGGTGGCAGTAGCACAGTAATTTTTCACTTTGATATTAAGCTGTCCGACGGTAGTGCCGCCGAAAGCACCCGTGTGCATAATAAACCGGCAAAACTGCAGATGGGTGATGGCAGCATATCACCGGCATTTGAAGAGCAGCTTAGCGGCCTGAGTGCGGGGGACAAGAAAACCTTTACGCTGGCACCGGAAGATGCTTACGGCATGCCGAACCCGGATAATATTTACTATGTTGACCGCAGCAAGTTTTCTGCCGACGCGCCCGCTAAAGCCGGTATGATTATCGGTTTTACCATGCCGGACGGCTCTGAAATGCCGGGTTTGGTGCGTGACGTGGTGGGTGAGTCAGTTACCATAGATTTTAACCATCCGCTGGCAGGGCAGACGCTGACCTTCAGCGTTGAAATAATACAGGTAAGCTGAGTTATGGACATTTTATTAGCTAATCCACGTGGCTTTTGTGCCGGCGTAGACCGTGCCATCAGTATTGTCGAGCGGGCACTGGAGCTTTACGAGCCACCGATTTATGTGCGCCATGAAGTGGTGCACAATAAGTTTGTCGTAGACGGCTTGCGCCGTCGTGGTGCAGTGTTTGTCGATGAGCTGAATGAAGTGCCGGACGGCAATATTGTTATTTTCAGCGCTCACGGTGTCTCTCAAGCTGTGCGGGAAAATGCCAAACAGCGTGGCTTAAAAGTGTTTGATGCTACCTGTCCGTTGGTTACCAAGGTGCATATGGAAGTCACCCGCGCCAGCCGTAAAGGCATAGAGTGTATTCTGATTGGTCACGCCGGCCATCCGGAAGTTGAAGGCACCATGGGCCAGTATGATAACCCTGAAGGTGGCATTTATTTGGTCGAATCGGCCGAAGACGTGGCGACGCTTGCGGTGAAAAATCCGGCGCAGCTGTGTTTCAGTAGTCAAACGACTTTGTCTGTGGATGACACCGCTGATGTTATTGATGCCTTGCGTGCGCGTTTCCCGGATATTGAAGGCCCGCGCAAAGATGACATTTGCTATGCCACGCAGAACCGCCAAGATGCCGTGCGCGATTTAGCCGCTAAAGCCGATTTATTACTGGTGGTAGGTGCCAAAAACAGCAGTAATTCTAACCGCTTACGCGAACTGGCTGACAAAATGGGCTGTACCGCTTATTTAATTGATACCGCCAACGATATTCAGCAAGCCTGGCTGGACGGCATAAAAGCGGTAGGCGTAACCGCCGGTGCTTCAGCGCCGGAAGTACTGGTGCAGCAGGTAGTTAAGCAGCTGCAGCAATGGGGTGGTAAAACGGTAAGTGAAAACCCGGGCCGCGAAGAAAACGTGGTGTTTGCTATCCCGGCAGAGCTGCGATAAAGCTTATCAGGCTCGCTACATAGCAGGCCGCACTTAACTTTTCTGTAGCACTCAGTGTACTATGCCGGTTCATAAAACGGTTTGGATGCACTGATGCACTTGCAATGGGCTTTACCCGCCTTACAACTGCCTTACTTATGTAATACCCGCTTCTTGTTGCGCTGCGCGGTGTTGGCGCAGGCTGTTGCTGTAGTGTTGGCGTTTTCTCCCGGTATACACAACGAACCCTGGTTGCGGCTGGGGTTGATAAGCTTATTTGTGCATTGGGTGGCGCTGTTAACCACCGTAGTATTTTGTTTGCTGCGCCGCTATTTGAACCGTTTGGCTCCGCTTTACATCTTACTGTGCTGCAGCGGCATTCTGTTGCTGCTGACAACACTGGTCAGCTATTTGGCTTATGCCGCCCTTGCCCCGGGGCAAGGTGTATTTAATCAGTCATTGCCATCTTTTTTAGCAGGCAACCTGATGGTGGCGCTTATAGTAGCGGTTATTGCTATGCAATTTTTTATTATGCACAGCGAGCGCAATATCCAGCTCGAAGCGCAGATCAAAGCTGAACTTAATGCGTTGCAAGCCCGCATACAACCCCATTTTCTATTTAACAGCCTCAACACCGCAGCGGAATTAATTCATGTTGAACCTGATGCGGCCGAGCAGGCACTGTTGGATTTATCCGCCTTATTTCGTGCTGCGCTGCACGCCGGCGGTTCGGTATGGTTGGCGGATGAACTCACGCTGGCAAAGCAGTATTTATCTCTGGAACAATGGCGCTTGGGTAAGCGAATGCATGTACAGTGGTTGGTGCCGGAAAATTTGGTGCAACTTCAGATACCGGCATTAACCATTCAGCCTTTGTTGGAAAATGCAGTGCGTCATGGTATTGAAAGCTGCGTCGATACAGCAATGTTGCAATTAGAAGTTATCCAGAGCAATCAATCGGTCAGTATTGTTATTGTTAATCCGTTTCAACTTCGGTCGGGAAGCCGGCCCGGCAATGGTATTGCTTTAGATAATATTCGTCAGCGCCTGCAACTGTATTACGGTAGTAAAGCGCAATTATCACACAGCGCTGTTGATGGTCAGTTCCGGGTTAAGCTGGTTATTCCCAGGAATGGGAGTGGCACCTGATGCGGATCCTGATAGTCGATGATGAGCCGTTGGCAAGGTCAAGATTGCAGCGTTTGCTAGCGCAGCTGCCAGCTTATCAGTGTATTGCTGAAGCCGGAAACGCAGCGCAGGCACAACAACTTATTCAGGAACTACAGCCGGATTTAGTGTTGTTAGATATTGGCATGCCCGGACAAGATGGCATAAGTCTCGGCAGTGATATTTTAAGCCTGCCAATACCTCCGGCGGTGATCTTTATTACCGCGCATCCGCAGCATGCTCTCGACGCCTATCGGGCCAGTCCGGTGGACTATCTGCTAAAACCGGTGTCGCTTGACAGGTTACATCAAGCGTTACAAAAGGCAGGTTTGTCTACCAGGGCACATGCAGAACGCCAAGCCACAGATGCCACAATATGTTATCTGCAGGCTGGCATTAAACGGCAGCTTAGTCTGAAACAAATCTACTATTTTATCGCCGAAGATAAGTATGTGCGTATGGTGTTTGCGCAAGGCGAAGCGTTAATCGAGCAAAGCCTGGTGCAATTAGAGCAACAATTCCCGGAGCAACTGGTGCGGGTGCATCGCAGTACTCTGATCAATAAAGATTATCTTGGTCGTTATTATACTTCTCACGGCAAGCATTGGATTGAGCTGACGGTAAACGCTATAAAGTTAGAAGTAAGTCGCAGAGCTATTGCGGCGATTAAACATTGTTTGCTGCAATAGTTAATCTTTTACCTTTTATCAGGCGATTCTGCCGCTGGTCGGATCAAACTTGCATCAAGCTACCCGCTTTGTTTATCTTACCTTAGGAACATTTTTTAGCGACGTTGTTACCGGGGTCGTGAGCAAGTTAAGCGGTTTAATGTTACTGCAAGTCACGGAATAATTATGAGAACTAAAAATATACAGGGCTTTACGGTGCTGGAGCTAATGGTGTCAACCATAGTTCTGTTGATTGTACTGATGATTGCAGTGCCGGCTTTTACCGGGCTGGTACAGAATAACCGTCTGACAGGGCAAGTAAATCACCTGGTTGCAGGCTTGAATCTGGCGAAAGCTGAAGCAGTTAAACGCAATCAGGCAGTACTGTTTTGTCATAGTGCAGATGCTACTACATGTTCGGCACCCTCTGCTGATGGTTGGCAAGGTTGGTTGGTTGGTCAGGCGCAACCCAGACCTAATACCGGTATTGTTGCCGGTAGCGTCGTGACATCCGGAGTTCTGGAGTCTGAGCAGATTACGATATTGGCAGGTGCCGCCATCAATTTAGCAGCCGGTGAAATCAGGTTTTTACCTCAAGGTTTGATCCGCAACAACAATAATGCACCGTTAACATCGGCTATCAGGGTGTGCATGGCTAACGCTGAAGGTGATAACGTGCGGGATATAGGTATTAGTTCCGGTGGTCAGATAGACGTAACTTCGCGTGAGCTGAATGGTTGTCAGGTTCCTTAGGAGCATGTATGAGAATAATAAAGCACTTTAAAAATCAGCAGGGCGTTACCTTGCTTGAGGTAATGATCTCCGTACTGGTATTGGCCATCGGTATTCTCGGCGTGGCTGGCCTGCAATCGGTTAGTTTAAGAAGTACAAACACTGCGCATGAGCGTGCTATGGCGGTAGTGTTAACTGAGACCTTATTTGAGGTTATGCGGGTTAATGCCGATGCTGCGCGTGACGGATTGTTTGATATGACCTGTGAAAATCCTCTTGAGGGCACAGAAGACTGGTTTGATGATGTTAAACAAGCGACAGATGGAGAAACCTGTGCTGTGGTTGAGTGGAACAACGGTGTTTACACTGTCACTATAGATTGGTCGGATCAACGCTTGGATGCTAATTCCGTAGTGGTAATGGAGATACGGCCGTGAATATAAGATTCCGCAATGCCGGCTTTTCATTAACCGAAGTTATGATCGCAATGGCACTTGCCTTAGTGCTGTTGGGCGGCGTGATAGGGGTATTCATTTCTAACCAAAACACGGCCAGAACAACGACCGACCTGTCTAATCTGCAAAATAGTGTCAGGTTGACATTTCAGTTGATGTCTCAGGATATTCGCAGCGCCGGTTTTATCGGTTGTAACAACGCACCACGAGTAGTCAGTGTTATTGAAGTTGCAGGTGCAACCCCGGTGTGGGCAAATTGGCGCGGTGGTGTTGAGGGCTTTGCTGCTGATGCTGATGGTAATGAGTCTATCAGGCTAATGTATGGTACAGGTGTAAGTAGCACTGTTTCGGCGCATGCACCACCGGTATTTAATCTTAACAGTGCTCCGGGAGTTAATGCCGGAGATATCGCATTAATATGTGACGACACGCTAAGTGCAATATTTCAGGTTTCTGCTATCGGGGCTGCAACGTTAAATCATGCGGCTGCCGCAGCCGGAGTGTTAAATTGCTCCGCCGATTTAGGGCTGGGCTCACCTTTTGTTTGCAGCGATGTCAGACCCAAGGTGTTTCAGGCAGATTCTATGGTGATGCGTTTTGAGTCTGTACGTTGGTTTGTGGCACCGAGCTTACGAAACAATACTATGGATGCGTTGTTTCGGGAGTCGTTAGTAGGTGGTCAGGTTGTGGCTGAAGAAGTACTTGCCGGCGTGCAATCACTCAATTTTGCTTATCAGGAAGGTGATCGCCCCTTTGCACCGGTGGCATTCGGTGCCGGCGTTAACATGCTTAATGTAGTTGCCGTGAATGTGAGTATAGTGTTAGACCCGGCAGCGTTTCCAAATATTCAGCTGGGCCAACAACAACGCACTATAGAATTCCTGGCGTCAGTGCGCAACAGGTTGAGGTAGTTAGATGAAGATGAATAGTCAAAAGGGAGTGGCGCTGATAGTAAGCCTGTTATTGTTACTCGCTATTACGCTTTTAACCATATCCAGTATGCAAAGGTCGACGTTACAAGAGCGTATGACAGCGAACCTGTACGAGCGGCAGTTAGCTGTGCAACAAATTGAAGCTGCGCTGCGTGCCGCAGAGCAGGTGCTTACCGGGTTACTGCCCAACCCGGCTACTTCTGCCGGTACTATTACCGGTTTTTATGGTTTGCCGGTAGCCGGTAATGTCGATCGCTGGGCCAATGCGGCTACAGTCTGGGCAGATGCACCGGTTATTAACCAGGATATGGCAGCACCTGCACAATATATTATTGAATATATGGGTGATTGGCCCTCTCCGGCATCACCTGATTGTGCCAATTTCACTACTATAGAACCCGATTGTTTGTCACCGACGTTTCGTATTACTGCACGGGCTGTACCGGCGAATGACCGGCCTCAGGTTGTCATGCAATCTATTTGGCGTTTGTAAGCGCTCTGGAGTCACAACATGTTAAATGTTAAACGTAAGTTTTCCAGGTTGCTGGTAGCCTTGTCTGCTGTCAGTTTTGGTGTTGCGTCAGGTATGGCATCGGCAGATTTAACGATACCCCAGGTGCCGCTGCAAACCGGCAATGACGTGCCGTCCAACATCATGTTTTTAATCGATGACTCCGGCTCAATGAATTTTGAATTTATGCCGGATGCACTGCATTATGCATATGAGGCACCTGAAGTAAGGGACTGTGTACGTTTCAGGGCAAACGGAGAGTGCCGTGATTGGGGGGATTATTACCGCTCCGGTGAGCATGTTACCAATCGCTGGTACTACTCTTCTCATGTCAATAAGGCCTACTTTAACCCGTCAACGAAGTATGATCCGCCTTCTGTAGGTAACGGCACCAGTGATACTCTGGTTGCCCCGACATATATATCAGCATGGCAGGATGGTTTCAGCCAAACCAATGCGCGGAATTTATCGAACAACTTTCGGGTCGGTTATCATCGGCTGAACAATACATTTAGTTCAATCGTCGAAAGCGGCACTTTGTCATTTGACCGTGGTGCATTCTATTATAATTACCAGCCGTCAGAAGCAGATAAAGACTCCTGCGCTGCAGATGACAAGCAAAATAAGTGTTATGTTTATGTTTCTGTGAATAATCAAACAGCTGCAGAGAAACAAAGGTTTGCGAATTGGTATTCTTTTTATCGCAGTCGCTTATTGCTTTCCCGCTCGGGCATCGGAACTGCTTTTAACACCCTTGAAGATGATGTCCGTGTCGGATACGGCGCGTTAAATACCACAAATAAAATTGTTCGTGGCGTGCGCGGGTTTAGTGGTACCGACAGAAGTAATTTTTTTAACTGGTTGTACGGTAAAACGGCTTCCGGCGGAACACCGCTGCGTTTAACCTTAAAAGCAGCCGGTGATTATTTTAAAACAGACGAGCCTTATCGTATTAACCCGGCAATCGACGGTAACGAATTGGTCAGTTGCCGGCAAAATTTCTCTATTTTGATGACAGATGGTGCCTGGAACGGTGGTACACCTTCTGTAGGAGATTCAGATGGTGATGGTACTTCTGACACTTTGGCAGATGTTGCTCACTATTACTGGAAAACAGACTTACATCCCCTGAAAAATGACGTGCCCAAGCCTAAAGAGGGGCAACCGGATTGGCAACATATGGTCACTTTTGGTGTCGGGCTTGGCGTCGACGGTAAGTTAACGCCGGAACAGGTGAAAGGGTGGAAAATTAATGATATTCGCTGGGTGGACCCAACTGTAGACCCTGATTCTACCTTAAAGAAAATTGATGATTTAATGCATGCCAGTATTAATAGTGACGGTGGCTTTTTCAGTGCCAAAGATCCGACAACTTTTAGTAATCAACTTATTGAAGCACTAAACGCTATTATGGGCCGCGCAGCCTCGGCATCTAACCTGGCAGCGACTACCACTTCTTTGCTGGAAGATAACAGCGTGTTTCAGGCATCCTTTAACAGCGGCACCTGGAGTGGCGAATTGGTTAGCCGTGATGTTGCCACCTTGGCTGTACAATGGTCGGCTAACTTTCCTGCGTGGGGGGACCGGAATATATATACCAGCCGTGATAACGAAGCATTCGCATTTAATTGGAATAATTTAAATGCGAGTGAACAGACAGCACTGAAAAGCGAAGATATAGTGAATTATTTAAAAGGGGATAGCAGCAAAGAGAAGACGTTGGATCGCCCTGCCGGTGTATTCAGAGAAAGAAAAACCTTGTTGGGTGATATTGCGCACTCTTCGCCGGTCTATGTCGGCGCACCGCAAAATCGTAATTATCAACGCCATAGCTGGAGCGGTGCAAGCAGTTATGCTGCGTATATCAGTGCGGGTAGTAGCAGAGCACCAACGGTTTATGTCGGCGCCAACGATGGCATGTTGCATGGCTTTAATGCTGACGCCACAAGCGTAACAAAAGGACAGGAAACCTTCGCTTATATCCCGCAGCAATTGTTAACTGGTGATGCTAAATTGGCCAGTTTGTCTGACCTGAATTATCAACATAAGTTTTTTGTTGATGGTTCTCCTACAGTGCAGGACGTATATATTAACGGCTCCTGGCGATCGGTATTAGTCAGTACTTTAGGCCGGGGCGGTAACAGTGTATTTGCACTGGACGTCACTGATCCTGAAGATGTAAAACTGCTGTGGGATCTGACTATTCCTCAAGTGGGTGTAATGCTGGCAAAACCGGTTATTACCCGTTTGAATAACGACACTTGGTCTGCTGTATTACCTTATGGCTATAACAATGGTACCGGAAAAAACGGTATCTTGATTATTGATATCGAAAATGGCGCTACAGTTGCGCCGATAACCCTGGAAACGCCCGACACATCGGCGGGCATGGGGCAACTGGAAGGGTATGACCGAAACGGTAATGGCAACACTGATTGGATGTTTGCCGGTGATTTAAACGGTAATATCTGGAAGTTTGATCTTTCCGCCGGTAGTGCCGATTTTTGGGCCGTCGCCAATGGTGGCGAGCCGTTGTTTACCGCTAAAGACAAAGCCGGTAAGGCTCAACCTGTTACCGGTGGGGTAACATTGACGACTCATCCTGAAACCGGTCAGTTATGGGTGTTTTTTGGTACAGGTAAGTTTTTGGAAAGCGGTGACAGTGTTAATTCCGATACACAAAGCTGGTACGGCTTAATGGATGGCAGTCAGATCGGTTCCAGAGCGCAACTGGTAGAGCGGGTGATGAGCAATGTGGACTATACCAATCCGGATTCAGCCGAAGTACGGGAAGGTCGCAGTGTTCCGGTAGCCGCAGTAAATGATTTAGCCGGCAAACGCGGCTGGGTGATGGACTTGATTGACACTCGCGAGCGAATTACATCCAAGCCTCGTTTGGTGGGAACAAACCTGGTAATGAATACCATAATTCCGGATTCAGACTTATGTAATCCACAGGGGGATGGTTGGATTATGGCTGTCGACCCTTTTGCCGGTAGCCGGCTTAACTACAACTTTTTTGATTTATCACGTGATAGAAAATTCCAGGAAAAAGACGAATTGCCGGGTGGTATTGCAGCCAGTGGTGTGAAATTCCAGGGTATGCCGGGCGAGCCGCTGTTTGTTGGCGACGAAATGTTGTCAGGTAGTTCAAATGTGGGGCTAAATAAGGATCCTGCGAACTTGCAAATACGACGTGGACGTTTGTCCTGGCGCGAGGTAATAAATCAATGATATCTAATTTGAAGAAACAGGCAGGTTTCACTTTGGTTGAGTTAGTGATTGCAATAGCCATAATCGGCATTTTGTTATCCGTTGCTGTACCCGGCTATCGCGATTATGTGCATCAGTCAAACCGCGCTGCAGCAACCGGTTGTTTGCTGGAGTTATCACAGTTTATGGAGCGTAACTATACGCAGAACATGCGCTATAATCCGGATGGCTTTGCTCTGCCGCAGTTACAATGTGCTAATGAACTGGCGGCACGGTACCAGTTCAGCTCTGTTAATGCAGCTTTAGGCCAGCGCACCTATACTTTACAAGCCGTTCCTACCACGATTCAGCAAGACGGCTGCGGCACACTAACGCTGGATCAAGCTGGTCGTAAAGGTGCAAACGGCGGTGTTGCTATAGCTGATGTGCGGCGTTGTTGGTAATTAATATGAAATAAATTTGATCTTTTTTATTCATGATGTAACTTTAAGGTTAACTTCAACCTGCCGGGCATATGGATATGCGGTTACAATATGGCTTTAGTTTAGTAGAAGTTCTTGTTACTTTATTAGTGCTCAAAGTGGGCCTGTTGGGGGTGTTGGCGGCACAAACTCTTGCCTTGCGTCAGGTTAACGATGCCACGCAGCGTACTCATGCTGTCGCGTTTAGCCATGCGTTGTTAAGTCATGTACAGGCTAATTCTGCTCTTGCAGAGTTGGTTTCCGGTCAAATAACCTCTGCAACTGAAATCGCACCGGTGCCACCGTGTGGGCCAGAGCACCTTTGCTCTGCACAGCAATTGGCGCAGGGGCAATTAAACCAGTGGTGGCAAACCAAAAGTGGTTTATCAAAGCCGGTATTGTGCACTGAAGCGGAGGGGGCAGCATTGTTATTAGAGATAAGTTGGCAGCAGCGCTCTGCAGCAGATCCGGGCTTTGCCGAATGTTCTCCGGGTGTCGGCCGCAGTGGTTTCACGTTGCAAAGCCGCTGGAGATAACAATGACCAGGCTGCGCGGCTTTACTTTAAGTGAGCTACTGATCGCAATGTTGTTAACGTTGTTTTTAATGACAATAGCGCTTACGGCGTTTTCCGGTTTAAGCCGCTCTGTACGCCAAACTCAGCAGTTATCTGAGTTACAGCAAAACGCCCAATTTCTGATGAGTTTGATGCAAAATGAATTAGGTAATACGGCATTTTGGGGCGGTTTAACGTCTTTTGAGCAGCTGGCGACGGCAATCAGCCCGGCTGCGCCTGAGCCGGATTGTCTCCATGACAGCATTGATAGCGGCAGTTTTCCTCAACCCGGCATTGAGTTCATCAGCTTGTACGCACAAAAAATCACTGCCGGCAGACAATTAAACTGCATTCCGACAGCAATAGCAGATTCTGAATTGTTGCAACTGAAGCGGCTGATTGGCCGGCAGACGTCGGTGGCAGAGTTAAGACAAAATCGCTTTTACCTGGAAACGAGCTGGCAACACGGCCGCTTCGTTGACGTTGCCAGTGCAGGTTTAAGTGATGATCACTACTATTTTCCCTATCAGCATGTGGTTTTTTATCTGCAAAGTCAGCGAACAGATAACAGCAGCTTACCGGTACTGATGCGAAAACGTCTGACACGCAATGCCGCGGGGCGCGCAACAATCAGTACCGATGCTGTGCTGGATGGTGTTGAGCGGATGCATTTTGAATTCGGTTTTGACTCTGACCTTGATGGTCGTCTCGATTATCAACTGGCTACTGCGCGAGTTCCGTTGGCTTTATGGCAAGACAAAGGCAGCCGTATCGTCAGCTTGACCTATCACGTTTTACTGCGTAGTCGCTTAGCAGATCCTGAATATCAAAACGACAATGAATATCAGCTTGGAGACGAGCGTTTTGTTGCGCCGGGCGATCATTATCGGCGCATGTTAATAAGCAGCACTTTGTTTTTTCACAATGCGACGTTATAGGAGGCGGTGATGAGCAGGCAGCGCGGTATGGTAATGATTATCTCTTTGGTTTTTTTGCTGGTGATGAGTCTGTTAGTCGCCGCGATGCTATTGGTGACTCAGCTGAGTCACAAGACATCTGTGGCTGGGCAGCAACAGCTGGTATTGGGTCAGGCTGCATTACAACAGCATATGACAATGCTGCAAGCTGCCGCGGATACAGCAAATTTAAATGGGCAAGTTATGTCGGTTTGCCCTGCGCAATATGCGGCCTGGTCAGACGGAACACTTCAGTGTGAGTTGTTACAGCTTGATAGCGAGAGTTATTCTGCTAACCGGCATTTTTATGCTGCTTACAGCAGTTTATTGTTGAAACAGCAACTGCTGCCGGAATGAGGGACTTATGCTGTTAAGAATATTGCTAATCGCGTTGCTGGGTGTATGTAGCAGACTTGGCTTGGCTTGCGATCTAAACCACCCTTCACCGGTTAGCGGCTTGTTGCCGGGTATTGCAGAGGCACCGCCACGGCAGATACTGTTAATTAATAATGCTGCACTTGCACAGCCGCAGGCGGAGGGGGTATTGCAACTACACCGCGCTGATAATCAGGCTTTGTTGGCTGAGTTGAACGCCTGGCCTACAGCAAGCAGCCGTATCAGCCCGGTGCTGGCGCAACCTGTTTTTTTGGACAGCAATTATGACGGTATTGCTGATGCTGTGTATGTGGTTGATATAGCCGGTTTGGTTTGGTATGTACCTTTGACCGCTGCAGGGTTTGCGACACCACAGTTATTGGCTGACCTTAGCAGTATGCAAGGCGAGTTTCGCCAACCACTGCAAGTGGTGCAAACCATGTCTGTTTCCGGCGCTGGTCGCAGTTTGCACAGGGCTTTATTGTTGATTATCAGCCATCCCGGCGGTGGCGACAGCTTAATTATGTTGAAGCATAGATTGCAAAATACCTCAGTACTGCAGCCTGCAGAGCTATATCAGCGCACGGATTTAAGTATTGATGAACTGAATAACGGTATCAGCCAAGCGCTGTGGCAGCAAATGCAGTCAGGCCCAGGCTGGTATATTCGTTTAAGCGGGCAAATTACCGTTTTGCCTAAGGTGTACGGTGGAGTGGTATATATTACTGCAGCCGATACCGTTGCTGCGGATTGCACTGTACCGGCGGATGCCGAATTATCACTTTATGCTCTGCATTTACACCATGGTGGTGCCGTGTATACATGGCGGCGACAGTCTTTGCGTCCGTTACAGGGGCAACAGGTGTTGATACAGGCCACTGAAAACGGATTAGAGCTGGTTATACAGTCAGAGCAGGAGCAGCACACGCTGCTTAGTGAGTTAGTGCAGGTTGCCGAAGACTGCGGCAGTTGCATTAAGCCTCTTGACGCAGCTGAATTTCCGAAGCTTAAACGACTGGCAACCTATAGCGTTGAGCAGGAGGCACATTAAATGCGTACTGCATCACGCGGATTCAGTTTAATTGAGCTATTAGTTTCCATTGCAATAATCGGAATTTTGGCTGCGCTGTGTTATCCGTCATATCATCAGTATGTGCTGCGTAGTTATCGGGTTGAAGCCACGCAATCCTTGTTACAACTGGCGAATGCTCAAGAGCAATATTTGGCCGATTACGGCAGCTACAGCGCAGATTTAACAGTGCTTGGTCTGAATGAGTTTACAACGACACAACGCTACCGGTTGCAAGTGGAGCTTAGCGATGGCGCTCAGGCGTATACCGCAAAAGCCCGGGCACAACAGTTGCAGTTGGCTGATAATGATTGCCGGCTTTTTTCATTAAACCACTTGGGCCAACGAAATATTGACGAGCCGCAAAGCTTGATGTGTTGGCAGTAGTCAAACCGGACAAGGCTGGTCTATTTGCAATAAACGACCACGGCCAGCCTGATTAAGTGTCATGCGGTAGTGCCAGTGGTATCTGGCCTGAGGACAATAATAAAAAGTACCGTTTTCAAAGCCATTTAAACTGCCGTCACGCCGGAAGGTAACTGCGCTGCGGTTGTAGCTTAAGCTGTGTGCGGCGTAAACCGGCGCTATTTCGCGTAGTAACTTCTTTTCGCCGGGAGTCGGATAAAGTAAATTCAGTTGTAGCGGTAAACGCTGCCAGTCTGTTGTACATTCTCCTTCTTCATATGGACACAGCTGTACCGGCAAATTGCTGCTGGTAGCTGCAACACGGGCATAGGCCAGATGCTGGCTAAACTGACGCAGGTAAGCGCTGGCGCGTTGCCGGTCAATAAATTCTGCCAGCGCCGGCATAGCGGTGCTGATAAGTATAGTGAGTACAGCCAGGGTGACCAGCAATTCAATCAGGCTAAAGCCTTGCCGCGGTGGTTGTGGCATAACCGTCTCTTAGCAAAATAAGCAATGCTAAAAGTATAGTTATTGATGAAAAAATGTAAAATTAATGCGACATTAAATGCTTAATGCCGCATCCGTGTTAGTCGTAAATAGTAGGGATAGGCTGGCGTTTATGTTGGGTTTTTTGATAAATGGCAATTAATTTATCGCTGACATCTGTAGTAACTGTTTTACCTTCGAGGAAATCATCTATTTGCTCATAGGTTAGCCCCAGCGCTGCTTCATCTGCTTTTTGCGGTGCCATACATTCCAGATCTGCCGTAGGAGTTTTACCCACCAGTAAATCAGGTGCGCCCAGCGTTTTGCCGACTAACCGCACCTGGCGTTTGCTTAAGCCAAACAGCGGAGCTAAATCACAGGCGCCATCGCCCCATTTGGTGTAAAAACCGGTGATATTTTCGGCGGAATGATCTGTGCCCAACACTAAACCACCCAGCAAGGCCGCAATATGATACTGAATAACCATCCGTGTACGGGCTTTTACATTGCCTTTGGCGAAATCTGCCTGCACATCGGTGGCGCTGGCCAGCTCTTGTGCTGCCATCGCGCTCCAGGTGGCCTGATGAATGGCATCGGCACCGGGTTGTACATTGACAGATAAAGCCTTAGTTGGCTGAATAAAATCTACCGCCATTTGGGCTTCGGCTTCATCTTTTTGCGTGGCATAAGGTAGCCGTACCGCAATAAACTGATAACCACTGCCGCTTTGGTTAAGCTCGTCTACCGCCAGTTGGGCCAGGCGTCCGCAGGTGGTGGAGTCGATGCCGCCACTGATACCCAGCACCAGGGTTTTCATACCGGATGCGCTCAGGCGCTGCTTAATAAAGTCGACCCGGCGGCGGATCTCAAATTCCGCGTCTATTTGCGGGAGTACCCGCATTTCTTTGATTATTCCGGCTGCATTCATAGTAGGGTGGCCTCTGCTGAAAATATCATACTATCTTACCGCGCTTTACCCTTGGCAGATCAAGTGATTCTTATCGATTAACTGCTGAACAGCATACTGGCTTGTATTATACTGCCGGTAACACTGCTGCTTAACAGACGGAAACTACAATGAAAAAAATTGAAGCCATTATTAAACCTTTTAAGTTAGATGATGTACGTGAAGCGTTAGCGGATATCAGTATTACCGGCATGACCGTCACAGAAGTAAAAGGTTTTGGCCGGCAAAAGGGCCACACTGAGCTGTATCGTGGTGCCGAGTATATGGTGGATTTTTTACCTAAAGTTAAATTGGAAATTGTCGTACCGGATGAGCAGGTAGAGCGCTGTGTTGAGGCCATTATGAAAACGGCACAAACCGGCCGTATCGGTGATGGTAAGATTTTTGTGTTTGAAGTAGAGCGGGTGATCCGTATCCGTACCGGCGAAGAAGATGAGGAGGCAATTTAATCTTCCGATTTTGCTGTTTGTGTTGTCTTGTCTGCATTACAGTGCAATATCTAAAGCAGATGTCTTGAGCGATATTCAGCAGTTAAGTACGGCACAGATGCAAGGCCGTAAAACCGGTAGCGTCGGCGCAGAGCTGGCGAGGCAGTTTATTGCTGCACGTTTTGCTCAATTGCAATTAGCCGGCTTTGACTACGATACACGCAACATATATCAACAAGAGTTTACTTATTCCCGCTGGCCGGAAAAAACCGGTATCAATGTCCTGGGCTGGCGTCGGGGTTGCACGTATCCGGCGCAGTATATCGTGATAACGGCGCACTATGATCACCTGGGAAAACAGGGCCGGACAATATTCCATGGCGCGGATGATAACGCTTCCGGTGTCGCCGCCATGCTTGAACTGGCTGCCGGGTTAAACGTAGCCTGTCCTGCGTACTCCTATATTTTCCTGGCGACTGATGCTGAGGAAGACGGCTTGCACGGCAGCAAAGCTTTTATTGCTGCACCGCCGGTGCCACTGGAAAGCATCGTGCTGAATCTTAATTTAGATATGATTAGTCGCGCCGATCGGCGTGGACGCTTATACCTGACCGGTGCCAGACGCTATCCGGCGCTGATAGCGAAGTTAGAGGCAAACTTCAGCAAATTGCAGTTTTTACATCATCGCGGCCCCGGCCGTATGGCGCGTAACAACCCGCGCTATGAGTGGCCTAATGCCAGCGATCACGGTCCGTTTTATCGCGCCGGTATTCCGTATTTGTTTTTCGGTGGTCAGGAACATCCGCATTATCACACCCCGGATGACACCTGGCAGCGTATCGAACCGCAGTTTCTTGCTATGGCAATGCAGGCAATCCGGCAAACACTGCAGTGGCTGGAGCAGCAGCCACCACAAAATCTTCAGCCGGTTAAGCCCTGATCACCAGTTAAAGCTCAGCTGGTCACGATGTATAACTGCCTTTGCTGCCACCGGACGTTTACGGCTGGCATGGTGCACAAATACCGCTTGTTTCTGCAGCTGCCAGTGCAGTTTATCATGTTGTTTTAACCACAGGCTCAGCTTTGCTCTGGCCTGTTGTTGCGCCTGCTGCAAATCGACTATCGGCGCCGGATAATCGCGCTCCAGTATGCAACCGTAACGTTGTTGCAGCGCTGCCGGCATCAACCAGGGCGTATGCAGCCAGCTGTCGGGCACCTGGCGCAGCTCTGGCAACCATTGCCTGATAAACCGGCCGTCTGCATCTTTTTGCTGACTTTGCTTTACCGGGTTATACATGCGGTTGGGGTTTATGCCGGTGGTACCGGCTTGCATCTGAATTTGTGGATAGTGAATGCCGGGCTCATAGTCGACAAAACACTGTGCCAAATGCAACGCCAACGGCCGCCAATGCAGCCACAGATGGTAGCTGGCAAAGGCGATTAACATAGCGCGGGCGCGAAAATGCAGCCAGCCGGTGGCGAGTAAACTGCGCATAGCGGCGTCAATCAGCGGATAACCGGTATGGCCGCGTTGCCATGCCTGAAACAGCGCAGGGTTAAAATCATATTCGCGTAAGCCATCAAAACCGCGGTGCATATTAAAAAATTCGACTGCCGGCTCATCCTCCAGTTTTTGCATAAAGTGACAATGCCAGCGTAAGCGACTGAAAAATGCCTGTAAGCCCTGCTGTTTGTATGCCGGGGTGCTTTGCTTTTGCGCCAGAAATGTCTGTTGTTGCAACCGGCGCAGGCTAAGCTGCCCATAGCTGATATAAGGGCTGAGTCGCGAGCAACTGTGAACCGCTTTTGCCGGCAGTGAAATATGCCGGCGATAGTCAGTGCAGCGAACCTGCAAAAAGCTGTCGAAGGTTTGTTTAGCTTCGCAGGGGCTTTGCATTGTAGTACATAGCGGTAAGTCTGTTTTACGCTGTGGTGCAAGTTCAGATAACTGCCACCGGGCGGCGGCAATAAAAGGCAGCCGCGTAACAGGGGGCGCCGGGGCAGATTTCAGCCAGTTATCCGCCAGGTTAAACCAATTATCACGGTCGGCTAATTTGCGGAATATGGCAAACTGACGGTATTGCTGCCATGGGATATTCAGCTCATGCAGCAAGCGCTTAACGGCCAAATCGCGCTGATAGGTCCACAGGTTGCCGGTTTCCTCGTGGCTGTATACGGCGCAGATGGAAAATTGCCGGCACAGTTGGCGCAGCACCGCCGTGGCCGGGCCTTTTATCACCAGTAGCGGCTGGCCCAAAGCGGTGAGCTGCTGATTTAACTGCTCAAGGGCAGGAGCAATAAACTGCCAGTGGCGCAGTGATACATCGCTTTGCTGCCAGTAATCCGGCTCAATAATGTATAGCGGCAGCACGGCACCTGTTTTGGCAGCCTGCAGCAGCGGCATATGGTCGTCAATGCGCAAGTCGCGTTTAAACCACACTAATGCTGTCACGGCTGCGCAGCCTGCAGCATTCTTCGGCTAAAGGCACCGTCCGGGTCATAGTGTTGCGCCTGCTTTTGTACGTTAAACTGTCGCTCGCCACTGTTGCCGGTGCCGGCAATATAGGCCCAGTTTCCCCAGTTGCTGGCGCAGTCATAGTCCAGCAGGCGCTGTTCAAAATAAGCGGCACCTAAACGCCAATCTATGCCGAGATCATGGATTAAATAACTGGCGGCATTTTGCCGGCCGCGATTGCTCATTAAGCCGCTTTGGTTCAGCAAACGCATATTGGCATCAATAAACGCCACGCCGGTGTCGCCATGGCACCAGCGCTTAAAAGCAGCGTGCTGCGTGCAGTTCAAACGGGGCGCAGTAAAATCAACATCACCTTTAACAGCACCTTTGCTAAACCAGCGGGCGCCATGTTTTCGAAACTGCCAGCGGAAAAACTCCCGCCACAGTAATTCAAACTTAAGCCAGTAAGTAGACTCATTAGCAGCGACCTGAGTTTCAAAAGCGGCAATTTGCTGCCACAACCAACGCACCGATATGCTGCCTTTTGCAAGGTAAGCAGAGAAAAAGCTGGCATAGTCAGAGCCAAGCAGCTGATTGCGGGTGTCTTTGTAATGCAAAATATGCCGGCCCTGCCAGATAAAATACTCAAGCCTGGCCAATGCTGCCGACTCCCCGACCGGGGCGCTTTGTGGCAGCGGTTGATATTGCTGCAACAGAGCAGCAAATACCCTGTTGCAGGGTTCTGTCGCAGCGGGACTGAGCCAGTCAGCCGCGTTTAGTAAACTGGTTAGCGGTTCACTTACCGCCAGCAGCGGTTCGCGTTGTTTACGAAATGGCGTAAAGCTGTGCGGTAAGTCGTGCAGGTCCGGCCGCAATCTGTCGCCCAGCAATGAGTTGCAGTCAAGCTGTATAACCTTAAGTTGCCCGGCCAGTTGCTGTATGGCACGGCATTCATCGGCCGCTACCGGCTCCGCACAATATAATGCTGTTGCCTGTAGCTGCACGGTTAGTTGGCTGATGCAATCCACGGTGTTACCAAACAAGGTTATCAGGCCAATTTGTTGTGATGCCAATGCGGCTTTCAGCTCGTTGATCAGTGCCAGCTGTTGCTGTAATCGCTGCAGGTTTGCGCGTGCCAAACCATATTGGCGGCCGAAAAAAGCCGCTTTATTTAATATAACTACAGCAGCTTTGCGGCCGCTGGCGGCATGAAGTAACGGATTGTCATGCAGCCTCAGGGTATCATTTAACAAAATTAAACTGACACTCATAGCTGCTCCAGTTGCTGTAGTGTGTCGGCAGCTTTTGCCAATATAGCGGCTTTATCACTGTCGCTGCGCTTATACCAGTTAGCAAACGGCAATGCTAACCTGGGATTGGCCGCCAGTTGTTGTTGGTTACGGTTAAGGAAATCCCAATACAGTGCATTGAACGGGCAGGCATCCGCTTCGGTGGTATGTTTAACATTGTAAGCGCAGTTTTTGCAGTAGTTACTCATACGGTTAATATAAGCACCGCTGGCGGCGTAGGGTTTAGAGGCCAATACGCCGCCATCGGCAAACAGCGCCATGCCAAGGGTGTTAGGCAGCTCTACCCATTCATAGGCATCAGCATAAACCGCCAGATACCAATCTGTGACCTGCTCAACCGATAAACCGGCTAACAGCGCGAAATTGCCGGTGATCATTAAACGTTGAATATGATGCGAGTAAGCATGTTCTATGGTGTGTTGCACAGCTTGCTGCATGCAGCGCATTTGTGTTTTCCCGTGCCAGTAAAACCCCGGCAGCGCCCGTTTTGCCTGCAAGCTATTGCGTTGCTTGTAGTCCGGCATTAATAACCAATACAGGCCGCGGACATATTCGCGCCAACCGATAAGCTGACGGATAAAACCTTCAGCCGCGTTAAGCGGCACCAACCCCTGCTGATAAGCCTGCTGTACTTTGTTACACATCCAGCGCACGTCTAACAAGCCACAGTTTAAATACATGGAACATAAGCTGTGAAATAAAAACGGTTGGTTCAGCAGCATAGCGTCCTGATAGTCACCAAACACCGGCAACTGCTGTTGCACAAAGTGCAAAAAAGCCCGCCGCGCATCTTTGCCTGTTACCGCATAGCAAAAGTTATCGCCACTGCCCATGTTGTCAGGGAAATACTGTTCAACCAGGGTGATAACTTCAGCTGTTATGGCATCAGGCGCAAACTGCAGTGGCGGAATTTGCGCTAAATCAGCCGGGCAGGCTTTACGGTTCTCCGCGTCATAATTCCATTTGCCGCCTTCAGGTGTATCGCCTTGCATCAGTAAGCCGGTATAGCGGCGCATATCGCGGTAGAAGTACTCCATGCGCAACTGCTTTTTATCTTTCGCCCAGGCCGCAAAACGCGGCGTATCGCAAATAAACCGATCATCGTCCAAAATACTCAGCGGCAGAGAAAACTGTTGTTGCCAGCTGTTTATTTCTTGCTGCAAGCGGAATTCACCACAGTGGGTAACGGTAATGCCATCAAGTGTCGGATATTGCTGCAGTGCATAACTCACAGCATCTGTCATGGTCTCTATGCCAGAGTGTTCAGTAAAACGCAGGTAGCACACTTGCAAGCCCTGTTGCTGCAGTACTGCCGAAAAATGACGCATAGCACTGAAAATAAGTATAATTTTGTGTTTATGATGTGCTACATAGCTTGCCTCACGGCCAACCTCTGCCAGCAGGATCACATCGTCGGTGCTTGCCTGACGTAAGGCGGCAAGGGCAGGGCTGAGTTGATCGCCCAAAATAACAATAAGCTTAGCCATAGAAATCGTGATTTTTTCATAATATTGGCTTTACGCTGAGCAGTGCTGCGGCGATCAGACCGTAGCAGACAGAAACTGCTTTGTGTTATGTTGTCACATAAATAACAGGATGAAGGACTTTACACTATGAAGTTATCTTTATTGGCCTGCATGCTGATCGCTGCCGGCTTAAACACTGCTGTGGTGACAGCACAACAGGCAGAGCATGCGCAGGCGGCAGTTGAGCAGAAACATCAGCATGACCATGACCATGACCATCAGGATGAACATGATCACGACGATGATGATATGCCGGCGTTGGGTGCCCATGTGCACGGCCATGCGGTGTTAACTCTGGTGCTGGAAGGCAACGAAATGCAATTGGCGTTTCAATCAGCCGCACAAAGTATCGTCGGTTTTGAACACAAGCCCCGTACGCCGGAACAAAAGCAGGAGGTGGCGGCGGCAATAGAGGTGTTTAATCAGGCGCAGTGGTTTAGTTTTAACACCGACGCCAACTGTGAGTTGGTGATGGCAGAAGCCAGTACCGATCTCACTGAGCCGCAGGCCAATAAAGGTCATGCCGATTTTTATGCCAATTACCAACTGTTATGTCAACGACCGGCACGGTTGGATGAACTGCAGCTAAGTATCTTCAGCTTGGTGCCGGCACTTGAACACATGGATATTCAGTGGATTATAAATGGCCGGCAAGGTGCGTCCCAAGCGGCATTAAGCAGCAGTACCGTACGTTTTTAAACGGCTTGAAACGAACACGGCAGCCAGAGCTGCCGTGTAACTAATAGGTATATTCTTCGATTTTATCTACTTTCAGGCTGTATGCCGCCTGGCCTAAATCATGTGTCATCACATCGGTAGTTAAAGTGCCGCTGATCCAAAACGGTGAGTAAATCATATCGGCTTTCAGGCCTTTGGCACCGTTAACGAAGATCATTTGGTTAGGCGGCGGCGGCGGTACGTGAATACAAGCGCCGAAATAAGGTACTAAAAAGAAGCTGGTGACATTTTGCTCACTATCAAACTCCAGCGGTACAACAAAGCCCGGCACCCGCACCTTGGTATTATTATATTTTTCTACCACTTTGGCAGAGTTCATAATTTGCTGCCATTGCTGAGCTGCCGGATCATCGCCTTTATAGTCATCATCAAACGGCGATGGTTGGCTGTAATCGTGCTGCACCTCAGGCATCTGCTCAAGCAGTTTTAAATCTTCTTCCGGCATTAAGTCAGTCCATTCAATGGTCTTAACTTCACTTGCACTAAGCCCGGCAGCAAAACATGCGACCAGTGTCAGGTATAACGCAACAGATAACGTCCGTAGCATTGGAGCTCGCCTCCCTAAGTTGGCATAATGGCAAAAAACGCCGATATCATAACATGACACTGAGGGCGCCTGTGACAGACAAGCCGAAAATTCCTGCTATTGAGCTCAAACAGCTGCAATTTTTTTATCAACGCGGTGGCTGGCAATTAAACCTGCCTGAACTGACATTGCACTGTGGTCAGCATTTATTTGTCCGTGGTGCTTCAGGCAGCGGTAAAACGACGTTATTAAATTTACTTTGCGGTATCACCCGGCCGGTAAGTGGCGAGTTGTACATTAATGGTCAGCCGCTGCATAAGTTAAGCAGCAGCGCGCGCGATAGTTTGCGGGCAAAGCATATTGGTGTTGTGTTTCAACAGCTTAACCTTATTCCCTATTTGTCGGTATTGGACAACACCCTGCTTAGCAGCCATTTTGCCGGTCAAAATAAAGCTGCTGCGCTAAACCGCGCGAAAACTCTGCTACAGCGGCTGGGGCTAAATGCAGAGCTGTGGCATAAAGCCGCCAACCAGCTTAGCGTAGGGCAACAACAGCGGGTGGCGATTGCGCGTGCTTTGTTGCCTAAACCTGTTTTACTGATTGCCGATGAGCCAACCTCAGCGCTGGACAGTGACAACCGTGATGCTTTTATGCGGGTGATGTTGGCTGAGGCTGATGCTAATGGCTGCAGCGTTATTTTTGTCAGCCACGACCAAAGCCTGACACAGTATTTTCATACTCAGCTGGATATGCAGCAGTTAGCCAAAGGAGTACAGCCATGCTGATGAAACTGGCGCGATTAAGTTTATGGAACCGCCGCGGTACAGTGCTGATGACCTGGCTATCCTTAACCATTAGTATTGCGTTATTACTTGGCATAGATCACTTGCGTACTGAAGCCAAAAGCAGCTTTACCAGTACGGTGTCGGGTACCGATTTAATTGTCGGTGCCCGCTCAGGGCAATTGAACTTGCTGCTGTACTCAGTGTTTCGCATCGGTAATGCTACCGCTAATATCAGTTGGCCGACGTATCAACGCATTATTAAACATCCGCAAATAGACTGGGCTATTCCGATATCGCTGGGCGACTCGCACCGTGGTTATCGGGTAATGGGCACCAACAGTGACTATTTTAAGCACTACCGTTATGCCAATAGCCAACCCCTGGTGCTGGCACAAGGCGAACCATTTGCACAGGTATTTGATACGGTGTTAGGTGCTGAAGTTGCGCTTAAGCTGGGTTATAAATTGGGAGAGCAAATTGAGTTATCCCACGGTGTCGGCGCCGTCAGTTTTAGTCAGCACAAAGACAAACCTTTCACCGTGGTGGGTATTTTGGCCGCGACCGGTACGCCGGTAGATCAAACAGTTCATGTCAGTTTGGAAGCCATAGAAGCTATTCATCTCGATTGGCAGCAGGGGGCACCGATGCCCGGCCGGCAGCTTAGCAGCGAACAGGTACTGGCAATGGATTTAACGCCTAAATCCATTACGGCCTTTATGCTGGGGCTGAAATCCCGGATGGCAACCTTTACCCTGCAGCGACAAATTAACGAGTTTAAGAACGAACCGTTGTCGGCTATTTTACCCGGTGTGGCGTTGGCGGAGCTGTGGCAAATGCTCAGCATGGTCGAAAACCTGCTGTTACTGATTAGCTTACTGGTATTGCTGGCAGCATTGGTGGGCATGATCACGACGCTGCTGGCGTCGATGAAAGAACGGCAGCGTGAGATGGCCATTTTACGTGCCGCCGGGGCACATCCCTGGTACCTGTTTGTGTTAATTCAAGTTGAAGTCTTGTTGGTAACACTGTTGTCGATGTTATCGGCCGCTGCGTTATTACTGCTGAGTTTGTATTTGCTGCAAGACAGGTTGGCGGCAGATTTTGGTTTGTTTATCAGTCTGAACATTATTAAATTGAATACCTTATACTGGGCCGGCGGCATTCTATTATTATCGGCGTTGCTGGCTACACTACCGGGTATACTGGCGTATCGCAAAGCCCTGGCCGATGGTTTAACGGTCAGGTTGTAGTATCAATTGCCAGCGGGCAGTTTAAGGTGACAATGCAGCCTGTGTCAGTGTTACGCAGGCTAACTTCACCTTGCAGCAGGTGTGATACCAGATTAAACACCAGTGTTAACCCAAGGCCTTTGGCGCCCAGGTTACGCTGAGTGGTAAAGAACGGTTCGAAGGCACGGCTCAGTTCATCTTCCGTCATGCCTCTGCCGTTGTCAGCGACTTCTAACTGCCAGCTGTAAGCGTTCTTACTGGCGCGGATCTGTATCTGGCGCTTGCTCTGTGTATTAAAGGCATGCAAACAGGCATTCTCAATCAACCGTGTCAGGATAGTTGCCAACGGACTGGCGAAGCTGTGTATGGTAAATTTCGGTGGTAGTTGCAGTTGAACTTCAACCTGATGTTGTTTTAATAAGGATTCAACACTGGACAGCACCTTAGGCACAAACCGGTCAAGCTGCAGTGGCTCCGGGTGCTGGCCGGCGCCAGCTGCGGCGGTTTGTTTAAAGCTGTTTACCAGGTCAACAGCGCGCTGCAGGTTGGTGTTTACCATGGCAATGCTGCTTTTTATCGTCGCGCCGCTTTGGCTGAATTGTTGCCGGGTAAGCTGGCCGGCCTGAAACAGCTTTTCCAGGGCTAATAACGTGGTTTCAGCATGGCTGTTTGCCGTTACTGCGACACCCAGCGGGGTATTTATTTCATGCGCAATACCCGCCACCAAGCGCCCGAGGCTGGCCATTTTCTCTACTTCAATTAAGCGCCGTTGTGTGTGTTGCAGCTGTTCCAGCGATTGTGTCAGCTCCTGAGTACGCTGACTGATAATTTGTTCCAGACCGCTGTTCAGCTGCTCCAGTTCAGACTGATAACGCATACGCTCTGAAGCGCTGAGTGCGCGGCCATAAATGTCGGCAAGAAAGCCGGCAAATACTATCTCGTCGGTTTGCCATTGCTTTGGCTGGCGGTGCTCAATGCAGATAATACCCACCATCACACCATGATGACGGATAGGGGTATCGAGCATTGAACAGATTTTCAATGGGGTAAGATAAGGCGCAGAAAACTCGCTGGTTTGAGGGTGGGTGTGAGCATCGTGCGCGACGATATTACGCTGCTGATCCAACGCCGTGAAATAGTGCGGGAAATCTTGCCGTGACAAGCTGATATCCGGCTGTGCAAAATGTGTGTCGCAGTCGAGTAAATAAGCGCAATGCATATGTTGTTTGTCAGACGACATTAACCAAACACTGGCACGGTCAGTGTTAAGCCCACTGGTAATGCCTTGTAAAATAAGGCGGTTGCTGGCGGCCAGGTCGCCTTTGTCGATATCAGGGTTCAGACTGATTTGAGACAAAATATGCTGTAGTTTGGTATGCATAAGGGCAAACAACGCTCCGTATTAGCTCAGATTCAGTACAGATTCTCCTGGTGGCGTAACTGCAATGTATAGCATCTTTAGCGCTTATACGCTAAATTTAACGCAGCTTAATCATTAACTTGTGGTTAAAAATTGCAGATCTGCACTGCGCTGCCATTCAGGTAACGTGTCGGTAGTGGATAAATAATGTACTGAAAATAATGGCGCTGACATGACGATATCACCAGCAGACCTGCAACAACAGCTTGACACTTTGCGTCTGGCTTATCTTGAACGATTGCAGCAGGACTTACCGTTGTTGCTGCAACTGGCACAAGCATTGCCGGATACCCCCGCTGACAGCTGGCAGCACCAGGCTACCGAACTGGCGACCAAGCTACACACCCTGGCCGGTTCGGCCGGCACCTTTGGGTTTGCCCGGTTGGGCGAGAACGCCAAACTGGCAGAGCAGCAGCTTAAGCAGTGGCTGGATACTGATGCTAAGCCCGATGCCGACAGCTACAGTAGTTTTATTGCAACCATAACCCGGTTAACCCGTTTAGATGAAACCGATACAGCGGCTGCAGTGTCTGATGCCGCTATTGCGCCGGAACCGGCTGCGGCAATTATTTACTTATGTTGTGCCGACAAAGCGCTGCAAGAACAAATCAGTGTGATGTTGGATATTTTCGGTTATGCAAACCGCCAGTTTGCTGATTTTAATGCGCTGCGGGCAGCGATAGTTTTACAACGTCCGGCAGTTGTTATTGCCGACGCCGACCAGCCAGATGCGTTAGCGCAGCTGAAGATAATACAGAGCGAACAAGCGACTATTTTGCCTTTGTTGTTAGTTGGCGCCAACACTGATTTTAACAGTTACCTCAATGCAGTACGAATTGGCGCTATTGGTTACTACAGCCGGCCGCTAAATACCACTGAATTGGAAGCCGGGGTGCGTAAACAACTTTCAGTGGCAGAGCGTGAGCCTTTTCGTGTCATGCTGGTAGATGATGATCAGATGTTGGCGCAGCACTACGCGCTGGTGTTGCAGCAGGGCGGGTTGATGGTCGAGATTTTGCCGCAACCTGCGCATATTTTTGATGCATTAAACCGCTTCCACCCGGACGTGATCTTGCTGGACGTCAATATGCCGTTTTGTACCGGCCCTGAATTAGCACAACTGGTGCGCTTGCAACAAAGTTGGCTTGGTGTGCCGATAATTTATCTATCGTCTGAAACCGACAGCGAGCAACAACTGGCGGCACTGATTAAAGCCGGCGATGATTTTATTACCAAGCCCATTTCTGATACAGCGTTGTTAGTGGCAGTGTTTGCCAGAGCGCAACGTGCCAGGCAATTAGCCGAAATTATGACGCGGGACAGCCTGACCGGGTTATTACAGCACGCGCACATTAAAGAGCGGCTGGTACTGGAGATGCTGCGTGCCGGTCGGTCAGCGCAGCCTGTCAGTGTGGTTATGCTGGATATCGATCATTTTAAAAAGGTTAATGACAACTATGGCCACCTTGTAGGCGACCAGGTTATTGCCAGCTTAGCCAATCTGCTAAAACAACAACTGCGTAAAACCGATCTGGTCGGGCGCTATGGCGGTGAAGAGTTTTTACTGGTGCTACCGGACTGTACTTTGCAGCGGGCTTTTGAGGTAATTGAGCAAATACGTGAATTATTCGCCGGCTTGCCGTTTATTGCCAACGAGCAGCGTTTCTTTTGCAGCTTCAGTGCGGGCATCAGTGCAATAACCGGTTGTAACAACGCCGATGTAGTAATAGAAAAAGCCGATCAGGCGCTCTACAAGGCTAAAACCAGTGGCCGTAACCGCGTTACTTTAGCTCCGTCGGCGCTTTAGCCAACGGCAGTCTGATATAAAAACGGCAACCCCCGGCGACGTTTTCATAGTCTATATCGCCGCGCATTGCCTGCATCAGCTCTTTACATATTGCCAGCCCCAGCCCGGTGCCGCCTTTTGAGCGGGAGTCGGCTGCATCTGCCTGTGAGAATTTTTGAAATATTTTACCTTTAAAACTGTCGGCAATACCCGGCCCCTGGTCCAGTACCGCAATTTCGACAAGCTGCCGCTGTTGGCTGACACTGATCTCAACTCGGGAATTAGCCGGAGAAAACTTGGCGGCATTAGACAATAAATTAGTGAGTACCTGCTCCAGCCGGCGCTCATCTGCTGAGAGCCAGAGATCCGGCCCCGGCAACAACACCAATTGGCACAGATGTTTGTCGGCAAACGGCTGGTTTTGCTGCCGGCATTTTTCCAGCAACGTATGCACATGCAGCGCACTGGTGTTGAGCTGAATTTTGCCTGCCATCAGCTTTTCTATATCCAGCAGATCATTAATCAGATGAGTTAGGCGTTCGCAGTTATCACTGGCAATTTGCAGCATCTGCTTAGCGGTATCGGGCAAGTTACCAGCCACACCGCCAAGTACCAGGCCAAGTGAGCCGCTGATAGAGGTCAGCGGCGTGCGCAGTTCATGGCTTACGGTAGATACAAACTGGTTTTTCAGCTGCTCTACGGTTTTTTGTTCAGTAATATCCCAGATAAAGCCATCGAGGTATTGCAGTTGGCCGTCGGCGGTAAAAATACCGCGCCCCAGTTCCTGCAGCCATTTTACTTCGCCATTGCGGCTGGTGATACGGTATTGCACATCGTACCCTTGCTGTTTGGCCAGCGCTTGTTGCACGGTGTGGTATAAGCGCGGAATATCATCTTCAAACGTAAGTTGGGTAAAGGTTACTGAGCGATCGCTGACAAAGTTTTCTGCGCTAAAACCGGTAAGCTCTGCCACTTCATCACTGATAAACAACATATTCCAGTCGGTGTCGTTTTGGCAGCGATACACAATGCCCGGCAGATTTTCCAGCATAGAACGGTATCGCTGCTCACTTTGCAGCAACAGGGCGCTTTTCTGTTGGTTATCTAACGTCAGTTTACGGGCTTCGAGCAATTTACTGGCCTGGCGAGCCAGCAGTTGCAGGGCAGTAACCTGGGCACTGGTCAACGTTTTACATACCGTATCCACCACACACAGGGTGCCAAGCGCCAGACCTTTATCCAACACCAGCGGTACCCCGGCATAAAAACGTATGCCGCCCGGGGCCAATACCTGTGGATTATCAGCAAAACGGTAATCTTTAGTAGCATCAGGTACTTGCAATATCTGCTCTGGTTGTAAAATGGTATGAGCACAAAAAGCAATATCGCGGCTTGTCTGCACGTCGTCGATGCCTTGTCTGGATTTAAACCACTGGCGGTCTTTATCTATCAGTGAAATAACAGAGATGGGCACGCCACAGATCATGGCAGCCAGCTGTGTCAGGGCGTCAAAAGCGTCTTCCTGCGCGGTATCGAGGATCTCTAACTGGTATAAGTTATGCAGTCGTTGCTGTTCGTTATCCGGTAGCGCCGCTTTCATCGTGGTAATTCCATCAGGCCGACGTTGTTGAAATAGTGTTTTATTCAGCTAGCTTAGCAGCTTAACCTAACTGTTGCTGGAGGCAAAACACAGTTGTCGTTATACTGCGCCCTTTAACCAGGGAAGAAGAAAACCATGCAATTATTTTTAGTTTATATCGGCGGCACAGCGCCCGGCGCCAATATAGAGCTGCACGATGTGCGCTTTGTCGCCGCTGCGCGTATTGAAGACACCTATACGCAATTGTGTCAGCAATGGTTTGGTACGGTAAAAGGCTTGCATATCGACAGCTATATGGTGGTAAATAATATAGACGGTTATAAAGTTAGTCTGCAAAGTGAACCACAAGATGCTGATATTAAATTATATTTTGTTAATTTTGGTGGTTATTACGCCGATAAAATCGCCGAGCAACATGATTTTATGTTGTGTGTGGCCTGTTCGGCCGCTGAAGCCAAGGCTAAGGCGAAGCAGCGTTTATTAACCGATGCCGACAGTCCGCACAAAGATGATTTACTCGAACTGGACGACTGTATTGCGCTGGAACAGCTGCAAGGACACTATATCCACCTTACTGCTTCCGGCCAAAGCCAGGCTATGCGGCCGGACTGGTCCGGCTACAATATTATCGGCTGAGCTATCTATATACAGCGGCTTAATGACTGAGTTGCACTACCGTATAAGGCGACGGCAGCGGTGTGCCCCACATGCGCTGCCACAGCCAGGGTAAGGCAACAGCGCTGTCCCGGCGCATCGGCAGCTGAGTTACCGCAGTGCGGTTTAGCGGATCGACGACAAATTGAAAGGCATAACTGCCTTGTTGCCCCATTCGCAGGTCGGTAAGCAGCAGTTTATCTTCCTGCCTCTCCAGTGCGTAAAAGCCGCGGCTGAACCATTGCAGTTGTTGCACCGGTTTAAGTGTGGCGTACTGCTGCTTTAATGTGTTGTCTTGTTGTATCAAGCTGAAACTGATCTGCTGTGTTTCATCCAGCAAAGAGTAAAAGCCCTCGGCATAGCCTTGTTCTGTCATTATTACAATGCGCCAAAGCAGAGTATTTAATGGCGCCGGGGTTACCAGTATTCGCTGATAGTCGCCTAATTGCTGTTGTGCATTTTGCGCAGCAATATTACTGACATGCTGTTGTGCCAATACGCTCCACAGCATATAAGCAGACGATAACAGCAAGCCGGCTATATTTGCCCGGTAACCGCGGTTTAACCGGGATAACAAGAACCAGCTGACGCCGATAAGCAATGGTAGTGTATACAGCGGGTCGATAATAAAGATACTGCCCACTGCAAAAGGGGTATTGGTAAAGGGCAAGCCGAACTGCGTGCCATAAACGGTCATGGCATCAATACCGGTGTGGGTCAGCAGAATAAGCCAACTGGCCAGTAACCAGCGCAGGTAATATTGCTGCTGTTTGCAGCACAGCGCCGCCAGCCAGGCCAGCAGTGGCGACAACAGTGTTTGATAAAACAGGGCATGGCTTTCAGTGCGGTGCAGCACCATATTACTGACCACGTCACCGTAATCAATAATCACATCTAAATCAGGCAAAGTGCCCAGTACTGCGCCGGTTAATGCCACTCTGACTTTGCTGCCGGGCTGTTTACCCAGTGCGACAACGGCGACAGCGGCGCCCAGGGTGAGTTGTGTCAATGAATCCATATACGTCTTGGTAACCTTATTGATGGTAAGCTGAAATGCCGGTTCATGTCGTCGTTACCGCCTCAATAAACTGATCCCCCATCAAGCCGGCACCCAGATGCCCGACTTTAACGTAAATTAATGCGCCTTGCTCAAGGGTAAACGGAGTATGGGTGCTGTAACGCGGGCTACGTAGCCAGCTGTTTGCAGCATAACGGCCGTGCTCATCACAAAACAGACCCTCAAGCACCAGTATCTCTTCACCGCCAACATGAATATGACGGTTAAATAAGGTATCAGGTGCCCAACGCACCAGTGCAGTGCTGACACCGTTATGCTCGTGCAGCGGT
Source organism: Rheinheimera lutimaris (assembly GCF_013283795.1). Taxonomy (GTDB): domain Bacteria; phylum Pseudomonadota; class Gammaproteobacteria; order Enterobacterales; family Alteromonadaceae; genus Alishewanella; species Alishewanella lutimaris. The sequence continues at coordinate 295,457 of NZ_JABSOD010000001.1, read as the reverse complement.
AACACGGATAACCCGGGCACTAACCCCGGCTGCCACTGCGCTTTATTTGTATCAAGCACCAGTTGCTGATCATCATCAGCGGCAAACTGCCACAGTTTGACCAATAAGGTGCAACCATCGCGGGAAAAAGGCTGATGTGAGCTACCCGGTGGGTTACGCAAATAAGTGCCGGCCGGATAGTCGCCGTGTTCATCACTGAACACGCCATCCAACACCAGTATTTCTTCGCCACCGCCATGCGTATGGCTGCTATAGCCACTGCCGGCGGCATAACGCACTATGCTGGTGGCGCGGGCTACCTCTGCGCCTGCCCGGTCCAGCATCATTCTGCTGACACCGGCTAAAGGCGAATCAATAAAGTGGTATTGTTCCGGCAATACCACTACGCGACGGGAAAAATCGCTGTTTACCTGCATAGTGTGCTAAAACCTAACCAAAGTGACAAAAGCATAGTTTATTGCCATCAGCATCTTTGACATAGGCGCCGTAAAAGGTGTTTCCAATCCGCTGCCCCGGTGCACCATCGCAGCTGGCGCCTAAAGCGATGGCTTTTTGGTACAGCGCATCTACTTTTTCTTTTGAACCTGGTTGGAATGACACCATATTACCGTTGCCAGGGTTAGCGGCTTGCTTATTAAAAGGCTCACATACCGCCAGCATTGGCTGCGCCATGCTTTTACCAAAGAAAGCGATGCGGCCCATATCTAACAGGTTTTTACCGCCTAAATCGCCCAATAGTGCGCCGTAAAAAGCCTTGGCTGCGGTTAAATCGTTCACGCCCAGAGTGACATAGCTAATCATGGTTTTGCTCCATCAAATATAAGGAAATTTTAATATGGCAGCATTATACGATTACCGTGGCGTTTTAGAGCAGTGACGTATAGAAAAAATCTGGCAAAGCGAGAATTGGTTTGAGTGCGATGCCTTCAGCGGCTTAAGTATTAATAACCTTCTGCGCCTTCTTCGTAACAAATGCGCAGACCATTTTCTATGCCGCAGCGTACTTTGGGCTTGGGTTTAGCCGGTAAAATGGCGTTTTTAATCAGCTTTACGATAGCGATGTCAGCCTCCAGACCCTCGCTGGCAAAAGAAGGTTCCACTTTTGCTGGTACATGGCTGCCGGGCGGTACTATAGGGTTATCGTTTTTATCATCCACTTTATTATCAACAATGATACCCAGTACGGTGCAGCCATTTAATATCAACAAGGCACTGATCACCAGTGCAGCAGTTAAATGTTTCATCATGCCTCAAGGCTAAGCCGGAAATTAAAACAAGCTGTAAATATGGAGCAAAGATGTTACACAGAACCGGTTTTATGTTAAAGCGCTATTTGCCTGCTGAAAAGCAGAATAACCGGACAGCGTAAGCTGCCCGGTATGATGAGGTTAAGTCGCGGTGATGCTATGCCAGTGAATATGGCAAGCCGTCTTTGCAGGTAAACTGCTTATTGCCTTTGTGGGCGCAAGCTACCTGGCGGCCGGTTACCATGCTAAACCAAACGCAATCCGGCTCAGAGGTTTGCAGCTGAATATCGTCAATGCTGGCTTTATCCCGGCAACCGTTAATGCCGCTGCGGTTTAAGATAAGCTCGACATGGCGGCCATTATTGTTCAGTACAATAGAGCAGGGCGCTTCGCGATGGCCGCTTAAAGCCACAAACTGTGCCGGGTTTTGCAGGCCGCTGGTGCTGCCGTCGGCAAAAAACGCCAGCAGTTGCTGGTAGTACACCACATAGCTGCATACGTCTTTGTGCGAGCCTTGCTGCAGCGGAAAGGTTTTGTCTAAAAAGCCTTTTGAGTAATCCATTACCTGTTTGACATGGCGCTGGTTCAGCTCGTTAATCACGCTAAGCTCGGTCGCCATCCAGGCGGTATGGCTCTGTGATGGAGTGCTGTGTTGTTGGGCCAGTGTTGTCATGATGTCATCCTCGTCTTTTGTGATCTCTTGTTGCCGGTAATTGTGTATAGCTTTGGTCCGCAATTCCTGCTGTGCTCGCCACAGCAACTCGCTGCCGCTTACGCGTTCGCTCAGACACTCTGTGGCTGCGCTATCAGGATTCCGGACCGTCGCCTCTGCCGCGTCTGTCAGAACGCAGACCAGTTGCTATCGGTTAAAAACTAGTCTAGGCTAAAAATCAGAATAATTTCACAATAAAAATTTTACAGTGTGAATTTTACAAAATGAAAATAAACAAAAGCCTGCTCAGAAAGTCGCATTTTCTCGGAACCAAGATAAGAAACCTGAGAAAACGTAATAACTTAACCATGGAAGACCTATCCACCCGCTGCATTCGGGTTAACCCGGAGCAGGCGCCGTCGGTGTCATATTTGTCGATGATTGAGCGCGGTAAGCGTGTGCCCGGCATTGAAATGCTGGAGGTGATTGCCGAAGTATTTCAAAAAGACATCGACTGGTTTCTCGATGGTGAAGATGCCGGCGAAGACTTAACACCGCAAAAAGGCAGTAAAGGCGGCATCAGCGGTATGGCGCTGGAGCCGGGCTTTTTGTTTTCTAATGACATTTTACAAATCGCTATTCCGGAAATGTTGTCGCAAACCGGCACCAGCGGTAAGCAGTTTGCTCAGTTATTAATTCGTGCACATCAGGAGCACAACCAAAATCATTTTCCTGAACTGGAGCGGGCAGCGGAGGATGTCGGGCAAAAACGCATGCCGCTGAGTGTCGAAGACTTACTGGCAATTATTAAACAGCTGGGTTTAAGCATTAAGTGGTTTACCGAAGCACCAAAGGAGCTGCTGGACGAGCTGGGGGTTTTATCAAAAAACGTTTCTACCTCGTTTTTCACCCCGCCCAATACGTTGCATTTAAACAGCTTACTGCAGCAGTTCCCTACGCGGTTAAAGTATGAACTGGCGGTACATATCGGCCATGCTGTGCTGCACAATAAAGACGGTGTAAAAAGCAGTATGATGGTGGGTGGTGCGCGTGATGATGACTTGTCGGATTCCACTGCCGTGCAACCGCAGGATATTTTGCATGCCTGGCGTGATTTTGAATCGAGCTTTTTTGCCGGTGCGCTGCTGTGCCCTAAGCTGCCGTTTCGCCAGTTACTGGACCGTCACGGCTATGAGATCAGCACGCATCAGCAGGCCGGGGTGTCGGCATCGGTGGCGATGCGGCGCATGACGGCGGTATCGCCTTATACTCACTGGCATTATTTTGATGCTTATACGCCTGGTAAACTTAAAGCGGTGTATCGCGGTAATGGCATTCCGCTGCCGTGGGGCAATATGCGTCAGGTTGAAGACCCTTGTCAGCATTGGGCGGTGTTTCGGATGTTTGATGTTGAAGGTGTCAGCAGTTCGGCACAGTTATCATTGCTGGATGTGAACGGTGCGCCGCGTATTTACTGTTGCGAGTCGACTAAAGTCAGTGATCTGGCCGGCAATACCCATGTATTGTGCGCCGGTATCGACTTAAATCCGGCGCTGCTGGCACAGGGAGTTGATGCTGATACGATGGCGGCGCAGTTAAAACAGCTGTGTGTGGGTAGCAGTGGCGGTGCTAAAGTGCCGAAAACTATTCAAACGGCGCTGACCAGTGTGGCGAATATTTTGAATATTAACTGGGTGGCACGCAGCTTACAAAAACCGGTGCAGCTTATTTGCGCCCGCGGTAACAGTTGCCCGCGTAGTCCGGGCTGTTATCAGTGTGAACGTGCCGACGAATAATTTTAGTGAGAATCGGTTTGCCCTAAGCCAACCGTTGAAGCCCCGGACGGGCTGAGACGAGCCCCCAGGGATGGGTTTACGGCGTGTTGGCGTGGACAAACCGGTTCGACCTGCGCAGAGATAAGGGTTCAGCGGTTATTCTTTCCCAGTAACTGCAAATTTTCATCCAGCAAGCTTACCAGCAATGCTTTGCCTCCGGCATCTACCCGGAACTGACCATACGGTGCCTGTTCATATAGCGCGCCTGTGCCTTCAGCAAAAAAGAACGCATTAGGGCCAACGCTGAACATGCCGTCGCGCCGGCGCAGTAAAACTGCGACCAACTGCGGATCCTGCGGCAGGTTGTTACTCACGCTGTGTAAAGCGGCCCGTTGCTCAGCATCGACACTTAGCCAGGCATATTTATATTGCGCGGCATCTTCGGGCAATTCGCGGTCAATGGCATAGGCCAATGCCATATAATCGCCCTGCATAATTGAGCGCGGGTCCAGCGGTGCCAGCGCGATATTAACTATGCGGCCGGTTGTCAGCGTGTGCTCAAACTGCGCAATGGCGATACCGGACACGGCTAAAACAAGCAACACGGCGGCAGCAATGGCCGGTCTGTACAGCTTTAATATCATGCTAACCTCCGCTGGTAACGTTGCAATAACAGCCAGGTTGCCAGTATCAGCACGCCCGACAGTGCCAGCAAGCCGGATTTGTAGAGCAAACTAAGCTGTAAACTGTAATAAAACTGGCTGATGGCAATCAGCATGCTAAGTAAAGCCAGCGCACACCAGCGCCGGCTGCAGCCGTAAAAGCACGCCAGCATTAATGCACCGCTCACCAATAAACCCGAAGCCGGATACAGTAAAATACACAGCAAAGTGGTAGCAGTCAGCAAAGCCAGCCGGCTGGGTGCCGTTGCAAGGCGACTGAGCCAAAACACGGTGGCAATTAGCAGCACACTGCCAAGTGCACTGCACAAGGCACGGGCCAGCAGCAGCTGGCCGTCCAGCCAGTGGTTGCTGTCAACAACCAACAGGCATTGGCCGAATAAGCTCAGGCCAAATCCGGCCAGGGTGGCAACTTCCAGCAGGCTTTTTAGCCGGCCGGCAAAAGCTAAACCGCTCCACTGCTGCCGGCTGCACCACATCACAACTGCCAGCGCTGCCAGCAATGAGCTGATAACGGCTATTGCCGGCGCAGAGTCAATTAACGACAACAGACACAGCAAGGCGATGCTTAAGCTGGCACGCTGGTGCAGCCGGTTTAGCGGGCTGAACAGCAGTAATCCGCTGATTAGAGCGCAGGCATAGCGTGGTACATCGATAGAATGCGCAAACAGCTCATAGCTGCTGTACACCAGCAAGCCTTGACCTGCTAAAGCTACAGCGACCGACATATGTTGCAAAAACTCTTGCGGGCGCCGGGCTAACCAGATAGCACCGGCTAAAAGCAGCAGGCCGGCAATTGCATACACCACATTGTTACCGGCCAGCACCAGCAGCGGGCCAACAAAGGCACTGATAATAAATACCGACGCTATCCATGCCGCGATGCCCTGCATAATCTGCAGCCACCAGGGGCTGTCAGTTATAATTAGCTGTGCTGCGGTAGCCTGGTCAATAATGCCGGCCTGCTGTAATTGCGCGCTAAGTTCTGTATTCGGGTTCATGCTATGGTCTCTGTGGGAGCTTGCAGCAGTTTCTTCAGCCAGATCACTGCACCGGCGCTACTGCCGATAACAAACAGTGCTAACAAATTCAAGGCAACAAACTCATCAGCGTTCTCTAACACGCTTGCCAGCATTGAGGTTGCCACGGTAATGGCACTGAATACCAATAAGGCTAAAATCAGCACATCACGGCGTTGGCGCCAGTACCGGAATAGCAGCAGCGCTGTCAGCAGCAGATAGGCCAGTAAGTTTGGCCGGTAGTCGCTGTCCCAGGTGCCAATGGCGGCGCCATAAGTTAACGGGGCAATTAGCAGCAATGCCGCAAGCCAAACCAGCGCCTGGTTGGCTTTAACCCGAAGCCCGGGCAGAGCGAATTCGGCAAACAGCAGTATCAGCAGGTTTGCCAGGGCCAGATTCAGCATCATAGGTGGGCTTGCCAGCAACCAGAAAAACTCTGACTGAGTACTCAGATAGCGGCTTAGCGCCAGCTGCAACAGTAAGAACCACAGTAAATAGCAGGCACGACTGGCGGACAGCAACACCAGCGGCGTAATTAATAGCGCCCAGCTTGCGAACAGCTGCCAGATGTCAGCACCGGTTTGGTAGGTTTGGCCTATCAGCGCCAATAAGGCGCCGCTCATTAGTGCCGCAGCAAGCAGGGCAGCACGTTGTATCAGGCTTTGTACCTTACTGAAAAAGGCTATAGTACCAGCTGTCAGTAACGCAGCGCCTGCCAGAGCAAACTTGGCAAAGTAGTGCATTAACGGCCAGTTATGGGCGATGAAAAAAATCAGTGCACTGCTTAGCAGCACCACAGCGGCAAACAACAGCACGCGGTTGGCCAGTATAAGCCAGAGGTCTGTTGCCGGCTGCAGCGCATAGCGGCCGGCGGCCTGTTGCAGCTGATTACTATCGAGTTGCTGTTGCTCTGTCCACTGCAACAATTGATCGGCGCGGCGCAGTTGGTCCATATTATTCAGGCTTGTTGGTGTTAAGTAAGCAGCATCATAGCGTTTTTATAACTTGTTACAACTTTGTATTGTCAGCCGTTTGGCATCAGTGCTGCAACAGCGTAGTATTGAGCTGCGTAACATATGTAACCTAACCAGGATAATAACAATGAAAAAACTTACCTTAGCTGCCGCTTCTGTGGCGTTGGCACTTGGCCTTACGGCGTGTAACAAACAGGATCCTGCTCAAACACAAACTGCGGCTGCCGCTGAAGTTAAAGCGCCGTTGGTGTCTGGTATAGACCAGCAATACTTTGACCCGGCAGTAAAATTCAGTGAAGACTTCTTCCTGGCAGTAAACGGTAAATGGTTGGCCGAAACGCCAATTCCTGCCGATAAAGCCTCTTACGGCTCGTTCCACATTCTGAATGACAATTCACAGCAGGCCGTAAAAGCTATTATTGACGAAGTATCGGCCCGTAGCGATTTAAAAGCCGGCTCTGATGAACAGAAGCTGGGCAGCTTCTACAACAGCTTTATGGATGAAGCCACTATTGAAAAATTGGGCTTAAGCCCGCTGGCACCGCAGTTGGATGCTATTAAAGCCGTTACCGACAAAGCGCAACTGGCGCCGTTATTTGCCAGCCTGCAGCGCGATGGTGTGGCCATTCCGTTTGGCTGGTTTGTCAATAACGACGCAAAAAACTCATCTGAGTATGCCGTATATCTGGGCCAGGGCGGCTTAGGTTTGCCAGACCGTGATTACTACTTTAAAGACGATGAAGCCTCATTAAAGCTAATTGCCGATTACAAAGCCTATTTAGCTGACATGTTTAGCCTGGCCGGTAACACCGATGCCGCAGCTGCAGCAGAACGTGTTTATGCGCTGGAGAAAGCGCTGGCAGAGCACCACTGGACACGGGTAGAAAGCCGTAACGCCGACAAAACCTATAACAAAATTGCTGCGACAGAGCTCGATAGCCAAATGGGTAGCTTTGATTGGGCTGCTTTTGCCAATGGCGCAAAAATTGCCGGTGTAACTGACATTATTGTGCGTCAGCCGAGCTACTTCGAAGGTTTTGCCAAGGTGCTGGACAGCACGGACTTGCAAAGCTGGCAGGATTATTTAACCAGCAAAACCATTAACAGCTACGCCGATAAACTCAGCAGCAATTTTGCCGGGCGTCGTTTTGCTTTTTACGGCACCACCTTAAGCGGTATTGAGCAACAACAACCACGCTGGAAACGGGCGGTTGATGCCTCAGATCAAGTGCTGGGCGAGCTGACCGGTAAGTTGTATGTAGAGCGCCACTTTAAACCGGAAGCCAAAGCGCGTATGGAAGAGTTGGTTGCCAACCTGATTAAAGCCTACGAAATCTCGATTAAAGAGCTGGAGTGGATGACCGAAGAAACCAAAGTGGCGGCGCTGGAAAAACTCAGTACCTTTACGCCAAAAATTGGTTATCCGGACAAATGGAAAGATTACTCAGCACTGGAAATTAAAGCGGATGACTTAGTCGGTAACTTTGTCCGTGCCAGCCACTGGGCGTATGACGACATGATCAACAAGCTGGGTAAGCCAATCGACAAGAGCGAATGGTTTATGACGCCACAAACGGTAAATGCCTACTACAACCCGGTAAATAACGAAATTGTATTCCCGGCAGCTATTTTGCAACCACCATTCTTTAATATGGCAGCAGATGATGCGGTAAACTACGGTGGTATCGGTGGTGTTATCGGCCATGAAATCGGCCACGGTTTTGACGACCAGGGTGCCAAGTACGACGGCAACGGTAATCTGCGCAACTGGTGGACCGAGCAGGATAAAATGCAGTTCCAGGCACGCGGCGCCAAGCTGATAGGCCAGTACAATAAGTTTGAACCTCTGCCTGGCCTGAGCATCAACGGCGCCCTGGCGCTGGGAGAAAACATCGGCGACCTGGGCGGTATGACAGTTGCGCTGAAAGCCTATAATTTGTCACTGGAAGGCAAAGAAGCGCCGGTAATGGATGGCTTTACCGGCGAACAACGTTTCTTTTTAAGTTGGGCTCAAGTGTGGCGCTCGCAGTATCGTGAAGAAGCGTTAAAGCGTCAGTTAAGCACCGGACCACACTCACCGGCGCATTACCGCGTTATCGGTGTGCTGCCGAATATTCCGCAGTTTTACACTGCCTTTGATATTAAAGAAGGCGATGCGATGTATATTGCACCGGAGCAGCGCGTTAAGATCTGGTAATTACCCGTCGTCTAATATTTTTCTGCTACACTGCACAGGCTGAGTAGGTGACTACTCAGCCTTTTGTTTTTTATGATGTAGTGTTTGGCTTTAGCCCGCCGGTTGCAATTCCCGCTCCGGCTCGCCACAGCAACTCGCCCTACTGCCTGCGGCAGGGCTCAGACACTCTGTGGCGCCCGGCTCGGGATTCCAACCTCAGTCATAGATAGCGAGGTCAGACCACTATAACAAAGAATATATAACATCCGGTTTTATATTCACCGTATTTATACCCACTATAAGTAGGGTGGTTAACGGCCTGATGTCAATCTGGCCCGAATTTTCATATAATTACGCCCATTCATTCTAAGAATGACGCCGCAGTAGCAAGACTGCCGGCAACGACCAAGAGGATCATACTGTGCTACAACAATATCGCGAACATGTGGCCGAGCGCGCAGCGCAAGGTATACCGCCAAAACCGCTCAATGCAGAGCAGGTAGCCGCCTTAGTTGAACTGTTAAAAAATCCGCCAAAAGGCGAAGAAGACACCTTAGTAGATTTACTGGTAAACCGTGTACCACCTGGCGTGGACGAAGCGGCTTACGTTAAAGCCGGCTTTTTAGCCGCGCTGGCCAACGGCGAAGTGTCAAGCAGCCTGATCAGTGCCGAATATGCCACTGAGCTGTTGGGCACCATGATGGGTGGCTACAATATTCAGCCGTTAATCAGCCTGCTGGATAACGACAAGCTGGCACCTATTGCCGCCAAAGCGCTGTCGCACACCTTGCTGATTTTCGATGCCTTCCATGATGTGACCGAAAAAGCTGACGCCGGTAATAAGTATGCCAAACAGGTAGTACAAAGCTGGGCTGATGCCGAGTGGTTTGAAGCCAAGCCGGCCTTAGCAGAAAAAATTACTGTTACCGTATTCAAAGTGTCAGGCGAAACCAACACTGATGACTTATCACCGGCACCGGATGCCTGGTCACGACCTGATATTCCGCTACATGCCTTAGCCATGCTGAAAAATGCCCGTGAAGGCATTAACCCGGATCAGCCGGGTACTGTAGGCCCGATTAAGCAATTAGATGAGCTGAACAAAAAAGGCTTCCCGCTGGCTTATGTTGGTGACGTAGTCGGTACCGGTTCATCACGTAAATCAGCGACTAACTCCGTGCTGTGGTTTATGGGTGACGATATTCCTTACGTACCAAACAAGCGCGGCGGTGGCTTTGTACTGGGCGGCAAAATTGCACCTATCTTCTTCAATACTATGGAAGACTCTGGTGCACTGCCAATTGAAGTAGACGTGTCCAAGCTGGAAATGGGTGACGTGATCGACATTCTGCCGTTCGAAGGCAAAGTGGTTCGTCACGGTAGTGGTGAAGTGCTGGCAGATTTCAGTCTGGCAACTGACGTATTAATTGACGAAGTGCGTGCCGGTGGCCGTATTCCGCTGATTATCGGCCGTGGCTTAACGGACCGTGCGCGTGAATTTTTAGGCCTGGATCATTCAGATAAATTCCGTCGTCCGCAAGCTAAAGCTGATTCTGGCAAAGGCTTTACGCTGGCGCAGAAAATGGTGGGTAAAGCTTGCGGCGTAAAAGGTGTACGTCCGGGCACTTACTGTGAGCCACGTATGACGACAGTGGGCTCGCAGGATACTACCGGCCCGATGACGCGTGATGAGTTAAAAGACTTAGCCTGTTTGGGCTTCTCGGCCGATTTAACCATGCAGTCATTCTGTCACACTGCCGCTTATCCGAAGCCGGTTGACGTTGATACCCACCATACGCTGCCGGATTTCATTATGAACCGTGGCGGTGTATCACTGCGTCCTGGCGATGGTATTATCCACAGCTGGTTAAACCGTATGTTACTGCCGGATACCGTAGGTACCGGTGGCGACTCGCACACCCGTTTCCCGATTGGTATTTCCTTCCCGGCCGGTTCTGGTTTAGTGGCTTTTGCTGCCGCTACCGGTGTTATGCCACTGGATATGCCGGAATCAGTACTGGTGCGCTTTAAAGGCGAAATGCAACCTGGTATTACTCTGCGCGACTTAGTGCATGCTATTCCGTACGTTGCTATCCAAAAAGGTTTGTTAACCGTTGATAAGAAAGGCAAGAAGAACATCTTCTCCGGCCGTATTCTGGAAATCGAAGGTTTACCAAACTTAACAGTAGAGCAGGCGTTTGAGTTATCAGATGCCTCTGCTGAGCGCTCTGCTGCCGGTTGTACTATTAAGCTGTCAGATGCCTCTATTGCTGAATACTTAGAATCAAACATTGTTATGTTGAAATGGATGATTTCTGAAGGTTACGGCGATGTGCGCACTATTGAGCGTCGTATTAACGCGATGCAGGCTTGGCTGAAAGATCCGCAGCTGATGTCTGCTGATGCCGATGCTGAGTACAGTGAAATTATCGAAATTGACCTGGCTGATATTAAAGAGCCGGTACTGTGTGCACCGAACGATCCGGACGATGCGCGCTTACTGTCTGACGTAGCCGGCGACAAGATCGACGAAGTGTTTATCGGGTCTTGTATGACCAACATCGGCCACTTCCGCGCGGCCGGTAAGTTGCTGGATAAATACAAAGGCCAGTTGCCAACCCGTCTGTGGATTGCCCCACCAACTAAGATGGACCAGGCGCAGTTAACTGAAGAAGGCTACTACAGCATTTTCGGTAAAGTAGGTGCCCGCACTGAAATGCCGGGCTGTTCACTGTGTATGGGTAACCAGGCACGTGTAGCAGAAAACTCAACAGTAGTGTCTACCTCTACGCGTAACTTCCCCAACCGTTTAGGCCAGGGTGCTAACGTGTACTTAGCCTCAGCTGAGTTGGCGGCGGTAGCTTCTATCATCGGTAAGTTACCAACGGTAGCCGAGTATCTGGAATATGCGAAGCAAATCGATGCTACCGCAGCCGATACTTACCGTTACCTGAACTTCCACCGCATGGAGCAGTACACCAAAAAAGCGGATAACGTGATTATCCAGCAAGCGGTGTAATTACAGCTATGTTGCTAAAGGCCTGCATTTGCAGGCCTTTTTTCTGCTCGCTAATATACCGCTACCAGCTACAATTTTAGCAGCGACCGGCTGAAAGATTATTTGCGCGGGCGGAATTGCAACGCCCACCGGGCTCGACACAGTAACTCGCGCCCGCTGTGCGTTCGCTCAGACACCCTGTGTCGCCCCATTGGGGATGCAAACCCGCCAGGGAGAAGCTGCGCAAATAACCATCAGCCTATTTCTTCGTATGGATAACATGTATGGAATACGACTTTATTTATGACCGTAATACCTTGCAGTTCAGCATTCGCTTAGCGGCTGAGCATGAGGTACTCGGCCGGTTTTTGCTGGATGAGTTTGGCCAACACGCTGAAGCCTATGTGCCGCTGCTACAGCAGCTAAGTGCGCTAAAACCGCGCCAAAGCATGCAGTATCAGGGCAAGGAGTTTTTGCTGGAGGTAGAAAACGGTGAAGTGACCTTAAGCCACAACACGCTGTTTTATACCGGCACAGAACATTTGCCACAGCGGCAGCAAGATAAGCTGGCTGACGATGATTTACAGCTGGACGAGCAGGGTATGCAAACCCAATGCGGGCTGGAAGATTTACTGAAACTGCTGCGTGAATGGCAGCAGTTTTTGGCAGACTAACCGCTATAACCAGCGGTCCTGACGTTTGGCACCTGGCTTAAACACCGACGAAAATGCTTGCATGCGGGCTTTTAGCAAGTTGTCTCTGCCGCTATCACTGCGACAATAAATAAGGTCACCCGGGCCTACATATTTGCTCCAACAGCGATAAAAAATAGCGGCTTGCTCTTTGGTAACCGCCAACCGTTGTGGTACGGCATGATAGTCGTCACGCGCCATGCCCCAAAAACTGCCGGCCCGGATCACCAGGTATCTGGGGTTATCGATTGGCGCAAGAATTTCGTGCAAGCAATCAGCAAACAAGGAAGATTCATAAAAAGTACTGCCTTGCAGGGCAAGAAAGACATTGCCACATTCTAACTCAACAGTGCTTACCTTTAACCGTCTAAAGGGAGTACTGATATGGCCGGTTTGACATAGTGCCTCGGTCAACGCCATACCAATTTGCTTTAAGCTACCATCTATCGGTAAATGCCGCAGCAATATTTTAACGGTGCGCACCGTAGTAGGCAGCAAATACAGCATACCGCCGACAACGCAGAGCATAAAAGCGGCCAGCATAATTGACAGCCCAGCCCGCGCCATATGCAGAGATAACGCCGACCCCATAACAACCAATAGCATTAGTTGGGCCAGCAGATACTTAAAGGTTTTTGCGGTATGGAACCAGCGGATGGCTGGTATTTTTTCGCTACTTACGCCGGGGGCAACCTGGGCCTGATGATCCAAGGTTAGTGCCTGCTGCCAGCGCTGTTGCAGCTGAGAAAACTGTTGTAGCCTGCTGCGCATAGTTTGATTACTGGTACGGATCAGTTCTACCTGCCGCTTGCTGTCTGGCAGTTTCTCCAGCTCAGTGGCTTTGAGTCGGGCAAAACCGCTTTCTATGCTACTTTTACGCTCGGATAAGCCGACAAAGGTGTCAAAGCGGCGTGCCAGATCTTGCAAGTCCTGTAAGCCATAAAACGAGCGGGTATCGACAGCCAGCAGATGCCAGATACTACTGGCCTTGTCGGGCACATTGTTGTCCAGCCGGATCGCCCGGCCGCGCATTTGGTTTGTCAGCATAAAAGAGCCGACAGAGGTCGCCAGGATCAGTGAATTGACTACCGGTGCGTCCCAGCCCTCACCTAACAAAGCCCGGGTACCGACCAACAGCTGAATTTGGCCACGGTTTAACAACAGAGTAAATAAACTGGTCTGCTGGTTTAACGGCCCGCTGAGCTTGCTGTACTGCGCAGCGGCGGGAAAGGCGCTGGCAGTCAGTTTCAGCTGTTGAAGTTCAGCGGCGAGCTTTGTTACTAAAGCCGTGGGTAACAGGCTAAGCCGGCCTGTTAGTAACGCCATCGCTGGTACTGTTTCGGTTGCTTGAGACAGTGCCTGAAATACCGGCCAGGCGCCAAGCGAAGGTTCGCCGCTATCGGTACCGGTAGCTAGCTGCTCGTCCCGGATATAATCGGTTAAAATTACCTGACGCAAGCTAGACTGGCGCAGGCGATACTCCAGTTGGTGGATTTTTACGCAAGCGGTTATCTTGGCCGGGTTAAGTGCCAACGCCCGCTGCAATTGTGGGTTCGTCTGCAACAACAGCTCGCGCTTATACAGCAGTTGACTGGCACTAAGTTGGCGTCTTAACCCGGCTATATACTCTTGCTGTTGTTTGTCAGCGGCAAAATCAGCAGAAAACAGCACCGCTTGCAGCAGTATTTGCCAGTTTCGTCTGTCCAGTTTCAGGATGTCACGTGGTTGAAAATCCAGTATTTGCAGCAAACCCAGTGGCAGATGCTGCTGGCGGGCGGCTAAAAATGCCAGCAGGGCCGCCGCCAGCTCTGGTGCGGGTAAAATATCACGGGCGCTGATAGTGCTGTTCAGCCATTTGTGCTGCGCCAGTAAGCGGTTAAATTCAGCTTGCACAAACAGGCTGTCACACAGGGCGACAACCTTATCGTCATGCGCAGCAAACTGCTGTTGCTGGCTTTCGCTGATGGCTTCGGTCCAAACATAATCCTGATGAGGGCACAAGGTGCCGGCTTTAACCAGCTCAGGCACTGAAATCTCTTCGTCAACCGGGCCGCACAATTGCTCATAACGTTGCCAATTATGGCTTTGTGCATCATAAGGTGGTGTGGCGGTAAGTGACACTAACACCAACTCTGGCATCTCAGAGGATAACGCATCTAATACACGCCACCACTCATTCGTTAGGTGGTGTGCCTCATCCAGAATAAGCACGCCAATATGATGTTGTTGCAGTGCTGAGATCAAGCATTCAACTTCAGTGTTATCTAATGCTTGGGGTTCAGTTTCAGCTGCTTCAGTCTCGGAATCGGATTCGGATTCGGATTCGCTGCTGTCCTTTGATGCAGTGCCAGCCAGTTGCCAGTGCAGTGCCTGATAGGTCACAGATGTTAGTACGCCGGGAGCTCGTATATCAGTACTGACCCAGCAAGGCGGAAACTGGCTATTTTGCCCGGAAAAGTCTGACAGACGCAGTAGCCATTGATCCCGGATCACCCGGGTAGGAGACATCACCAGCGTGTTTTTCTGCAGCAGGCGGAATACCTCAAGCCCCAGGCTGGTTTTGCCGGCGCCTGGCGCCGCAACTATATGCAAACGCTTATCGGCTAAGTGGCTGTGTACGGCGTCCAGCACGCGTTGCTGGTAAGGCCGCCATGAGTAGCGAAATAACAGTTGGCTAAAAGGCAAAGTTGAGCATCCTGCAGAATTTCCGGCTGCAGATAGTACATAGTGTGGTTACGAAATTGCAACCTTGAGCCAGTGCTACAACTGCACTTGCACGGGGAAAAAACGCACCATTAAGGTGCGTTTTTTTTCGTCAATACCACGCGGTTTTATTTAAGTTGTTGATATTTATTGTTAAGTTAAAAGTGGCACAAGGTTTTCTTGTCTATTGTGCAATCGCACAAGAAAAGTAAAAGGAAAACGCTATGAAGCTTGTATGTGCCATCATCAAGCCGTTTAAACTGGACGATGTACGCGAAGCCATTGCTGACATTGGGGTAGAAGGTTTAACGGTAACAGAAGTAAAAGGTTTCGGCCGTCAGAAAGGACACACCGAGTTATATCGTGGTGCTGAGTATCAGGTTGATTTTCTGCCAAAGGTAAAACTGGAAATTGCCACGCTGGATGATCAGGTAGACCGCTTAATTGAGGCTATTCAGAAAGCGGCCCATACCGGTCGTATCGGCGACGGTAAAATTTTCGTTTATGACCTGGAACAAGCTGTGCGGATCCGCACCGGCGAATCTGACGCTGAAGCCATATAAGGAGCTGTTATCATGCAAGAGCAAATTTATCACTTACAATATGCCATGGACACCTTTTACTTCCTGATTTGCGGAGTATTAGTGATGTGGATGGCTGCCGGTTTTTCTATGTTGGAAGCTGGCCTGGTGCGGGCAAAAAATACCACCGAAATCTTAACTAAAAACGTCGCCCTGTATTCCATTGCTTGCATTATGTATTTGGTTTGCGGTTACGCTTTTATGTACGGTGGCGAGTTCTTCTTAAGTGGTATCAATGCGGTTGATGTTGATGCCACGCTAACCAGTTTCGCTGAGCGTGAAGACGGCTTCACCGGCGGTGCGGTGTATTCAACAGCCTCTGATTTCTTCTTCCAGGTAGTGTTTGTCGCTACGGCTATGTCGATTGTTTCCGGCGCGGTGGCAGAGCGCATGAAGCTGTGGGCGTTTTTAGCTTTTGCCGTAGTAATGACCGGCTTTATCTATCCGGTACATGGCTCATGGACCTGGGGCGCCAGTGGTATGTTTGGTATTAACCTGGATGATCAGTTTGGTTTCTCTGATTTTGCCGGCTCAGGCATAGTGCATATGGCCGGAGCTGCTGCGGCGCTTGCCGGGGTATTACTGCTGGGTGCGCGCAAAGGTAAGTACAGCAAAGAAGGTAAAGTGAATGCCATCCCGGGTGCCAATATGCCGCTTGCCACCATAGGCACACTGATTTTATGGATGGGTTGGTTTGGTTTTAACGGTGGCTCGGTATTAAAGCTGGGTGATATCAGCAACGCCAATGCTGTTGCAGTAGTATTTTTAAACACTAACGCTGCCGCAGCTGGTGGTGCTATCGCAGCGCTGGCGTTGTCTGTTGTTTTGTTCCGTAAAGCAGATTTAACCATGGCATTAAACGGTGCTTTGGCCGGCTTGGTAGCGATTACCGCTGAACCCTCTACACCGTCAGCACTACAGGCAACCTTATTCGGTGCTATTGGCGGCGTGTTAGTTGTAGCGTCTATTATTGGCCTGGACAAACTGAAAATTGACGATCCGGTGGGCGCTATTTCTGTGCACGGTGTCGTGGGCTTATTGGGTTTGTTATTGGTGCCGCTGACTAAAGAGGGTACCACCTTTGTGGGCCAACTGATTGGTGCCGCTGCTATTTTTGCCTGGGTTTTTATTACCAGCCTGGTGGTATGGTATGTGTTGAAACTGGTTATGGGCATTCGTGTTAGCGAAGAAGCCGAGTATGAAGGCGTGGATGCGTCAGAGTGTGGTATTGAAGCCTACCCTGAATTCGTCGCGTCGGTAAAGTAAGCAGCCCGGAAAGAGTTGGTGGAACTTTTCGGGAGCGGGCGAGCGAGGGTTTAGCAGCTGAAACTGCTACTTCCCCCGCAAGCTGAACGTCACCACCAAACTACGTCTATCCTTGTCCTTTGTCTTTTTATCTGACACCCCGTGCCGTTTGGCGCGGGGTTTTTTTATGCTTTTTACAGATTTTTGGAAATCGCTTTCTAATTAAAAATTCTTTTAAATCAATTTATTGCTTTTGCTTCCTTGTGTTTAAAGGAAAATAGTTTAGTAAACGTTTACCTTGTATGTTATAAATTCTGTCGCCATAAATGGTCAGGCACTTTCAGGTGATAAGTATTAAGCATGTCCGGGTGAGTCATGTTTAAACCTAAACTATCCCTGCAGCTGCCGGCAACCGGCGACAGATAAAACAATAACAAGTGATATCGACAGGGGTAGGAAATGACAACAAACTTCAAATTAACCGTTATGGCGCTGGCCATAGCGCAGTGCTTTGCTATACAAAATGTGCAGGCGCAAACTACAGCACAGCCTCAGGTAACTGAGCCTGCAGACGCTGCGGACCAGGTAGAAACTATCGTGGTAAGGGGCTTTGGCGCCACGTTAAGCAAGTCTTTACAGCAAAAGAAATTCGCGGAATCCAGCGTTGAAATTATCTCTACCGATGATCTTGGTCAATTGCCGGATGTAACCATCGCGGATGCGCTGGCGCGTTTACCCGGCGTGGCTGCGGAACGTGACCGCGGTAATGCCAGCAGTTTATCTATCCGTGGCCTTGGCCCCCGGTTGAATATCGCTACCATGAACGGGCGCGAAATTGTCAGCGCCGAACCCAGCCGTGATGTGCGCTACGAGCAGTTCCCGGCCGAGTTAATCAACTCGGTTGAAGTGTATAAAAGCCCGATGGCTAACAATGTTGAAGGTGGTATTGCCGGCCTGGTTAATATGAATTTTATCAGCCCGTTGTCGCGCGATACAAGGTTGATTAGCCTTAGCGGCAACCTGATGCAGTATGATTTGGGCGATGATTTAAGCGGTGCTGACAGCAACGGTAAAAAGGCGGCTTTTGCCTATGTGGATAAGTTAAGCGACAACTTTGGCGTAGTGTTTGGCGTGTCTTACCAGGATCAGCCGTCAGTACAGCGCGGTACCGAATTTTACTCGTACAATAACAACCCGGCCGAGCAGGGCGATATCAATGAAGATGGTATTACTGAAGCCGCGCCCTGGGGCGGTAAAAGCGGCACCAAAGTAGGCAATATTGAACGTCTTGGTATGCTGACCATTCTGGAATGGGAACCCACCGACCGGTTAAATCTGAAATATGATTTGTTCTACTCGCAGTTTGATATTGAAGAGCGCGAAGATCAGTTTTGGTTTGACGGCTGGGGTAACTGGCAGGGCTCAAACAACTGGGGCTATCAGAATTCAGCTTCGGCACCGACCATTATCAGTAAAGATGATGGTTCGCAGCAGCTCACCGGCGGCGGCATTTTATGGGGCGCGCATTCTGTTAATAATGCTACCTGGTTTCAGGAAAATGAGCTTATCAGCACCGGCTTAAAGAGTATATGGACCGGTGATGTTTGGACTGTTTCGGCCGATGTTGGTTACTCTGAAGCCAGCATTAAATCGCGTTGGGTAAATATTACTTCAGACTATACCGGCCCGACGCCGCTGGATGTTCGTTGGAATAACACCGGTGAGCAACTGCAAATTTGGGTGGACGACCATATCAGCCAGCCGGAAAACTATGTAATTTCCGGTATGAATGTTGACACTGACCGTGACCTCACTGATGAAATGGTCAGTTTAAAGCTGGATTTTGAGCGCAGCGTCGATTGGGGCGTGTTTGAAACCTTAGTGTTGGGCGGACGTGTTACCGATCGGGATAAAAACAACGATGTTATCAGTTGGTGGCAGCAACCTGTTGCTGATCACGGCCTGAGCAATTACGGCTACAGCTATGCCATTGGAGGCGATTTTGTCTCGCCTGACTTATACGGCTTTAACAACTGGAGTCAGGTTGCACAGCAGGGCTTTGGCGGTATTGATGATCGTAGTCAGTACGAAAAAGGGCCGCTGGATTTAGCCGGTAGCTGGCGGGTAGAAGAAACCAACAGTGCCGCTTATGCCATGCTGAAAATGGTTGGCGAAATAGGCAGCATTCCATACACCGGTAATGTTGGCCTGCGCTATGTGCATACCTCATCTACCTCTTCCGGTTATCAGTTAATGAATAGCACCGATTACTCGCCGGTAATTGATGAGCACAGCTACAGCGAAATTCTGCCGTCGCTGAATATGGTGTTCTCGTTGACAGAGGAAGCACAGCTGCGTCTGGGCTTGTCGCGCGCCATGTCACGTCCGCCGTTAATTGAGATGCGCTCAGGCTTTGAGCTCAATACGCAGCAAGATGGCGTAAATACAGGCTCTGGCGGTAATGCTAAGTTAAATCCTTTTGTCGCAGATCAGCTGGATTTAGGTCTGGAATACTACTGGAACGAAGATACTGCAGCTGCGGTATCGGTGTTCTTTAAAGATTTAAGCAGCCACATTGGTGTTAGCGTAGAAAAAGTTACCGTAGATGGCACTGAATACGACTTTACCCGGCCGGTAAATGGCGATGGTGGCCAGATCCGCGGTTTTGAACTGATGTACCAGCAGGCCTTTAAAATGCTGCCAGGCTGGCTGGATGGTTTAGGTGTCTATGCCAACTACTCGTTTACTGACACTAATATTACCGAGTTTACTCCGGTAGCCAACCCGTTCCCGCTGGGTGGTTTATCGCGCCATGTTGGCAGCGCTACGCTTTGGTATTACCGCGCAGGTTTCGATGCCAAAGTGTCGTACAACTACCGCAGCGCCAATACCTCAGTTGGCAGTTGGGGTACCACCGAAATGACGCGCACCCGCGCTGAAAACACCGTGGATGCCAGTATTTCTTACGAGTTTACCGAAAACTTTAAAGTGATGCTGCAGGGCCAGAACCTGACCAACGAGTTGTCGCTCAGTTACTTTGACAACGATCCAAGCCGCCCGGCGCATTACCGCGAATGGGGCCGTCGTTACCTGTTGGGCTTCCAGCTAACCATGTAAAACCACCGGCCCGCTGTGTCGTTGCAATGGGCCGTCTTCAGCGGATATTAGCATTATGGCTCAGCATATTTTAATTACCGGTGCCTCGTCCGGCATTGGCCGCGCTTTGGCCGTTAAGCTGGCAGCTGCGGGTTACCGGCTTAGCTTATGTGGCCGTAGCAGCGACAAACTGGCACAAACACAGGCTTTACTGGCACTGGATGCACCGGTATTTGCCCGTGCATTTTGCTTAAACAGCACGGACGCAGGCGCGCAGATAGCAGCCTTTTGTGCTGAGGCAGAGGCTGAACACGGCGCTGTGGATATGCTGATTAACTGTGCCGGAGCTAATACCGCACGCCATAGTGCTGAGCAACCGCACTGGCAGGAATTACAGCAGATGATGCAGTTAAATTTTTATGCACCGGTTAATTTTATCGCACAGTTGGTGCCGCAAATGCGCCTACGCGGCAGTGGTGTGGTGCTGAACGTGCTGTCAACGGTGTGCCTGTTTGCTAATGCCAACCTGGCGTCGTACAGCGCCAGCAAAGCCGCGCTGGACAGCTATAGCAAGGTGTTGCGCAAAGAGCTGCATAACAGCGGTGTTAAGGTGCTTTCGCTGTATCCGGGTGGGGTGAATACCGCGTTTCGCGCCAACGTTAACCCGGATTATTTATCGGCTGATGACGTGGCAGATGCTGCTATCAGTATGTTGCTGGCGCCGCCTCAGGTGCATTTACATGAGTTGGTGATTCGGCCGCAAAGCGAACAGAACTTTTGTTAAACCGGTGCTTTATCAGTTAATCAATTTCAGAAGGATACCAAGCGGGTGAAGTTTTCATTTTTCTTTTTATGTATCGCCTTAAGCTTGCTGCAAGGCTGCAGCAAAACCACAGAGCCACAGCAGCAGAGTACCAGGCCGCTGGTTAAAATTGAAGCAGACCAGCAAGCAGTCAGCCAGCGAATAACGTTAAATAAAGACTGGCTGTTTGCCAAAGCCTCTGGTGCCGACGCGATGCCACAAAGTGCAGACTGGCAACCTGTGTCGCTGCCGCACACGCCGCAAATAGAGCCTATGCTGGTAAATAACCAATGGCAGGGCATTGCCTGGTATCAGAAAACCCTGAGCTGGCAAGCCGATTGGCAGGACAAAGCAGTACTGTTACGCTTTGAAGCGGCAATGAACGTAGCGGAAGTATTTTTAAATGGCGAGCAAATTGGCCATCATCTGGGCGGCTATTTACCTTTTACGCTGGATTTAACCGAAAAGTTAGTCCCAGGCGGGGACAACCTGCTGCAGGTGAAACTGGATAACCGTGATAACCCGGTTACCGGGCCTAAGCCATTAGCCCAACTGGATTTTAACACCTACGGCGGCCTGTACCGTGATGTGAATTTGCTGGTAAAGGATGCACTGCATATCAGCGATGAAATGCTGGCCAATGAAACCGCCGGTGGCGGTATCTTTGTGACATATCCGCAAGTAAGCGCAGAGCAGGCGACGCTGAACATTCAAACCCATCTGGTTAACCGTTACAGTGAAAGCCAACAACCGGTGTTGCAGCAACAACTGTATTATCAGGACCAGTTGGTGGCAGAGGTGAGCAGCGACACGACTCATTTAACAGCCGGCAGCGCAGCGCATATACAGCAACAGCTTATTGTTCATGAGCCGAAACTGTGGCATCCGGCCAGCCCTCATCTGTATCAATTGCGCACCTCACTGTATCTGGATGGCAAATTACTGCAACAACAGCACACCCGTTTGGGTATTCGTAGCTTTGCTTTTAATGCTCAGCATCAATTGCTGATTAACGGCGAAGTTACCTTTTTGCGCGGCGTTAACCGGCACCAGGAATATCCGCACGTTGGTTATGCTACTTCTGCTGCAGCCGATTACCGCGATGCGGTAAAAATCAAATCTGCCGGCTTTGACTATGTGCGTCTGTCGCATTACCCGCATTCGCCGGCCTTTATGGCTGCAGCCGATGAGCTGGGACTGATGTTAATTGATGCTATTCCGGGCTGGCAATATTACTCGGCAGAGCCGGCGTTTGAGCAGCAGATTGTGCAAACCTGCCGCGATATGATCCGACGTGATCGCAACCATGCCAGTGTACTGGCGTGGGAATGCTCGCTGAATGAGTCAGATATGCCGGACAATTTTATTGCCACGCTGCACAATACGGTAAAGCAGGAATATCCTGGTGCCTATTCTGCCGGCTGGCAGCACGGCTTTGATATGTACCTGCAGGCACGTCAGCACCGGCAAATGCACTACGAAACACCAACTCAGCCTTATAATGTGTCTGAATACGGTGACTGGGAATACTACGCGCAAAATGCCGGGTTACAGCAAGATAGCTGGGCCGATTTAAAAGAAGAAGAACGTACCAGCCGTCAGTTACTGCGCCACGGTGAAGCGCGTTTACTGCAACAAGCGCTAAACCTGCAGGAAGCGCACAACGACAACCTGACTACACCCGCCTTTGCCGATGGCTACTGGGTAATGTTCGATTACAACCGTGGTTATGCCGATGATCTGGAAGCGTCCGGCATTATGAGCCTGTACCGCTTACCCAAATACAGCTATTACTTTTTCCAAAGCCAGCGCAGTGCTAAGCAAATATCCGACAACTATGCTTCAGGCCCTATGGTGCATATTGCCAGTGAGTGGCGCGAAGGCTCTTCAACTAAGGTGCGGGTATTCAGCAATGCTGATGAAGTAGAGCTGTGGCTAAACGATACAATGATTGCGCGGCAAAAACCGGCAACAGGCCCTTTTGCCACGCATTTGCCGCACCCGCCGTTTGAATTTGACGTAAAACAATTTACGCCAGGCACATTGAGCGCCAAAGCTTTTATTAATAACCAACCGGTAGCACAGCATAGCGTGACAACACCCGGTGACGTTGCAGCACTGCGGATAACGCTGGACAGCAGCGGTATGGCACCGCAAACCGGCGTTAACGATCTGGTGTTTGTTTATGCTGAGCTAACCGACAGCCGCGGTAACCTGGTGCCGTTAAACGATAAACTGATTAAATTCAGCCTGGCCGGTGATATTCATCTTGTTAACCCTGAACCGGTGCTGACAGAGCAGGGCAAAGCCGCGATATTGGTGCGCATTGGTGACTCGCTGCAAGGCGCGGCTATCAGTGCTTATAGTGATGATTTTAATATTGTCAGCAGCGAATTGGCTTTGGCAGCCAAAGCTGCAAGCGGAGAAACAAAATGAGCCAACGTATTTTAGTAACCGGCGGTGCCGGCTATATCGGCTCGCACACCTGCCTGGCGCTATTGCAAGCCGGTTTCAGTGTGGTTGTGGTAGATAACCTGAGCAACAGTAATCGCGAAGCGCTGCGCCGTGTAGAGCAGCTTAGCAGCAGAACCATCAGCTTTTATCAGGCCGATATACGCGATAAAAGCGCGCTGCAGGCTATTTTTGCCACCGAGCAACCGGATGCGGTAATCCACTTCGCCGGTGCCAAAGCGGTGGGCGAATCTGTAGCTAAGCCATTGTTTTACTACGACAACAATGTTAATGCCTCCGGCGTATTGCTGGCAGTAATGCAGCAGTTTAATGTTGGAACTATAGTATTCAGCTCATCAGCTACCGTATACGGCGACCCGGTGTCAGTACCTATCCGGGAAGATTTCACCTTGCAACCTACCAACCCTTATGGCCGCAGTAAGCTGATGGTTGAGCAAATGCTGGCAGATCTGGTGGTGGCTGCACCGCAATTCAGCGCTGTTATTTTGCGTTATTTTAACCCGGTAGGCGCGCATGAATCCGGCCGTATCGGTGAAGACCCCAACGGTATACCGAATAACCTGATGCCGTTTATCAGCCAGGTGGCGGTAGGGCGGCGCCCCGAGCTGGCGGTATTTGGTAATGATTACCCCACCACAGATGGTACCGGCGTGCGGGACTATATTCACGTTTGTGATTTAGCCGACGGCCATGTTAAAGCTCTGCAGCAGTTTTTTAACAGTGGTGGCTGTCATATTTTCAATTTAGGCACCGGCAGCGGCGTCTCTGTACTGCAAATGCTTAATGCCTTTGCTGCCGCCAGTGCTAAGCCCATTCCGTACCGTATTGCTCCACGCCGGCCGGGCGATATTGCCGCCTGCTATGCCGATGCCACCCTTGCTAATCAGCAGTTGCACTGGCGCGCTACGCGTGACCTTGAGGCTATGGTGCATGACAGCTGGCGCTGGCAGCAGCAGAATCCGCAGGGTTATACCGGCACCGATCAACAAGCTGATCTCCTTTAATAACACAGTAGCAGGAACGTCGTTATGTCTGAATTTAATGCTAAAGATCATCCGCACCGCCGTTATAACCCGTTAAGCGGCGACTGGGTATTGGTATCGCCGCACCGGGCTAAACGGCCATGGCAGGGCCAGATTGAAGAAGTCAGTAGCGAGGCGTTGCCTTCTTATGACAGCAGTTGCTTTTTGTGCCCGACCAATACGCGGATTAACGGTGAAGTAAACCCGGCCTATAACAAGCCTTATGTGTTTACCAACGACTTTGCTGCCCTGATGCAGGACACCCCGGATTACCGGCGCAGTGATGATGACTTGTTTGTACTGAAAGCTGAACGCGGCACCAGCCGGGTCATTTGTTATTCGGCAGATCACAGTAAAACCATGCCTGAGCTGAGTGTCAGTGAAATTGCTGACGTAGTGAGATGCTGGATCGCACAATACCGGGACTTGTCTCAGCACTATACGTGGGTGCAGGTATTTGAAAACAAGGGAGCTATTAATGGCTGCTCTAACCCGCATCCACACGGCCAGATTTGGGCCGCCAGCTCAGTACCTACGTTACCGGCGAAGGCAGACAGCGCGCAGCGCGACTATCTGGCCAAACATGGCAAAAACCTGCTGTTGCATTATGCCGGCCAGGAGTTGCAAAGCGGCGAGCGTACCGTGGTAGAAAACGAACACTTTCTGGTGGTGGTGCCGTTTTGGGCCAGTTGGCCGTTTGAAACTCTGCTGCTGCCCAAGCGGCATGTCGTGCGGATGGAGCAGCTTACTGACAGTGAGCAACTGGCACTGGCTGATATTCTGCAACAGTTGACCATCCGTTATGACAACCTGTTTCAGTGCTCCTTCCCGTACTCAATGGGCTGGCATGGCGCGCCATATAACGGTGACAGTAACGAACACTGGCAGCTTCATGCGCACTTTTATCCGCCACTGCTACGCTCGGCCAGTATTAAAAAGTTTATGGTGGGTTATGAAATGCTGTCGGAAACCCAGCGCGATATGACACCGGAACAAGCGGCAGAGCGGCTGCGGGCTTTAAGCAATCAACATTACAAACAACAGCAGAGAGGCTGAGATGAGTTTAGTTCAGCAGGTTCAACAGGCATTCGCCAGGCAGTTTCAGCACAGTGCCGCTTATGTGTTTCGGGCACCGGGCCGGGTAAATTTAATTGGTGAACACACCGACTACAACGACGGTTTTGTGCTGCCCTGCGCCATTAATTACGACACTGTCGTGGTAGCCAATAAACGTGATGACAAGCTGGTACGCGTGCTGGCGCTGGATTATGGCATGCAGTTGGACGAGTTCAGTTTAAATGCACCTATAGCCAAACATTCTCAGTGGCAGTGGGCTAATTATGTGCGCGGTGTAGCCAACAGTCTGCTGCAGCAAGGCTATGACTTACAGGGCTGCGATCTGGCCATCGGCGGCAATGTGCCGCAGGGCGTTGGTTTAAGCTCTTCTGCTTCACTTGAGGTAGCGTTGGGATTAACGTACTGCACTCTGGCGGGTATTGATATTTCGCCGCGCGATAACGCGCTGAACGGCCAGCACGCCGAGAACCATTTTGTTGGCTGTAACTGCGGCATTATGGACCAGCTGATCTCTGCCTGTGGCCGGCAAGGCCAGGCCTTGCTGATAGATTGCCGCAGCTTAACTGCACAGCCGGTGCCATTGCCAACAGGTATGGCGGTGATGATTATTAACTCTAATGTTAAACGTGGCCTGGTAGACAGCGAATACAACACCCGCCGCGCACAGTGCGAGCAGGCGGCCGCCGCCTTTGGCGTAAAAGCACTGCGCGATGTCAGCTGGCAGGCGTTTTTAGCCGGCCAAAGCAAGCTGGAGCCGCTGGTAGCCAAACGGGCGCGCCATGTAGTAAGCGAAAATGAGCGTACTGAGCAGGCTGCTGTGGCCCTGGCGCAGAATGACATTGCTACTTTAAGCCGCTTAATGGCGCAGTCGCATCAGTCAATGCGCGATGATTTCGAAATTACTGTACCAGCGATAGATGAGCTGGTGACGATGATCAACCACCTTGTCGGCACTAACGGCGGCGTGCGGATGACCGGCGGTGGCTTTGGCGGCTGCGTGGTAGCGCTGGTGCCGCAGGCGATGGTTGAGGCGGTAACAGCCACTGTAGCGGCAGAGTATCCGGCGAAAACCGGTTTGGTTGCCGATGTGTTTGTTTGTACGCCAAGCCAGGGTGCTGAGCAGGTATTGCTGTGACAGCGTCGGGCCAATATAACAGCCTGTCGCCACTGCACTTAACCGATGGCAAAGGCGTGGAGCTTGAATTGCTGCCGTTTGGCGCCACCATCAGCGCCATTCGGGTAGACGGGCATCAGGTAACCCTGGGCTATGCGGCACCAGAGCTGTTTTTGCACGACAGTTTTTATCTTGGCGCCAGCATCGGCCGTTTTGCCAACCGCATTGCTAATGGCCGTTGCCAGTTAAATGGCCAGCAGCTGACACTGAATGTGAATAACGCCAGCCATTGTTTGCACGGCGGCAGCATAGGGTTTAACCGTGCAGCCTGGCAAGTGCTGCAACTGGCAAAAAACAGTGCTGAGCTGTATTACTGCGCCGCCGACGGCGAGCAGGGCTTTCCCGGGCGGTTAGAGGTATGGCAAGAAATTACAGTACAAGATGGTGCTATCAGCATGCGTTTTCGCGCCCGGGCCGATAAAGACACGCTGATCAATCTGACTAACCATTGCTACTTTAACCTTAATACCGACGGCAGCAGCATTGAGAATCATCAGTTGCAGCTTAACGCCGGGCATTATTTACCTACCGACAGCAGCAGTATTCCCACCGGCCAGTTGCACGCCGTAACCGGCAGCGCCTTTGATTTTCTAAGTCCGCGCACTATCGCTGATGCTTTAGCGCAGGGTGATATACAGCTGCAGCAGGCATCGGGTTTTGACCATTGTTTTGTTACTGCGGCTCAGCCTTATAACGCGCTGCATCAGCAGGCGCAACTGCATTCAGGCCAAAGCGGCCTGACATTAACGGTACACAGCACTCAGCCCGGCATACAGCTTTACAGTGGCAATTTTCTGGCGGCGCCTTTTTCACCACGTCAGGGCTTGTGTCTGGAAGCGCAAAACTGGCCGGATGCACCGAACCAAAGTGGTTTCCCGTCGGCAGTGCTGGCGCAGGGCGACTGGTACGTGCAGGAAATTATTTACAGTTTTCAATAATATAAAAATATTCCGGCCCCATGGCTGGCTTTGACAGGATAGCAGGAAGAACCATTATGACATTAACCAACTTAGACCTGACCATACTGGTCTGTTATGTGCTTGGGCTGTTGTTAATAGCTTATGCCGTATCACGCGAGAAAGCCGGCCACAGTAAAGACACCAACGACTACTTTCTGGCCGGAAACAGCCTGCCCTGGTGGGCAATAGGTGCATCTCTAATTGCGGCTAATATTTCTGCCGAACAGATTATCGGGATGTCCGGTTCCGGCTACGCTATTGGTTTGGCCATCGCATCTTATGAATGGATGGGCGCTATTACGCTGATTATTGTCGGTAAATACTTTTTACCCATTTTCTTAAAACGCAAAATTTACACCATGCCGCAGTTTTTACAGCAGCGCTTTGATAACCGCGTGCGCACTACTATGGCACTGTTTTGGCTGGCGGTGTATGTGTTTGTAAACCTGACTGCTGTGCTATGGCTGGGGGCACTGGCGATTAACACGGTAACCGGTGTTAGCTTAACTAACAGCATGTTATTGCTGGCGGGTTTGTCGGTAGCGTACTCACTGTACGGCGGCTTAAAAGCAGTGGCCTTTACCGATATTATTCAGGTGGTGCTGTTGGTAGCCGGTGGCCTGTTTTTATCTTATATGTCGCTGCAGGCGCTGGGTGATGGCAACGGTATCTGGTCTGGTTTCAGCCGCTTAATGAGCGAAGCGCCGGACAAGTTCGATATGATTTTAACGCCGGACAACCCGCATTATATCAGCCTGCCCGGTATTTCTGTGCTGATTGGCGGCATGTGGGTAATGAACCTGAGTTACTGGGGCTTTAACCAATATATTATTCAGCGTACTCTGGCGGCGAAAGATCTGGCCGAAGCGCAAAAAGGCATCGCCTTTGCCGCGTTTTTAAAGCTGTTAATGCCGGTTATTGTGGTACTGCCGGGCATTGCCGCTACCTTATTACTGCCGGCGCTGGATAAACCGGATCAGGCCTATCCGCAGCTAATGAGTATGATGCCATCCGGCATTAAAGGGCTGATTTTTGCTGCGTTAGTGGCCGCTATTTTATCCAGCCTGGCGTCGATGACTAACAGCATTGCCACCATTTTTACCATGGACATTTATTCGCAGTTAAAACCGGCGAAAAGCCAAAAGCACTATGTATTTGTTGGCCGTGCCGTCAGCCTGCTGGCACTGGCTGTAGCCCTGATGACGGCTAAACCGCTGTTGGGCGAATTTGATCAGGCGTATCAGTATATTCAGGAATTTACCGGCTTCTTTACGCCGGGCATAGTGGTGCTGTTTATGCTGGGTATGTTCTGGCGCCGTACTACACCGCTGGCGGCCTTGCTGGCGGCTATCGGCAGTGCAGTGTTATCGCTGTTATTTAAATTGTTCTGGCCTGAGCTGCCGTTTATGGACAGGGTCGGGCTGGTGTTTATCAGCTGTCTGTTGCTGGCAATAGCGATATCGCTGTATCAAAACCAGGGCGAGCAGCCCAATGCGGTGCAGCTGGACGATATTCAGTTTAGTACCCGCAGCAGCTTTAACTTGTCGGCTGCTATTGTCAGCCTGATCCTGGTGGCGTTTTACGCTGCCTGGTGGTAACAACAGGAGCCATAACAATGAGAAAAATCAGTTTAATTACTACAGTACTGGCCGCGCTGTTACATAGCGCAGTTCAGGCGGATACCGTGGCGGTAACCGATGGCGTAATGCACTGGCAAAACGGCGCGAGGCAGGGAGAAGAGGTTGCTCTGTTCGGCGTAAATTACAGTGCGCCCTTTGCTTACGGTTATCGCGCATTGGCGCGCCTGGGTGTTGATCACAAACAGGCGATAGATATGGATGTGGCGCACATTGCCAGATTAGGTCTGGACGCCTATCGTATTCACCTGTGGGATCGCCAGTTAGCCGATGTTGACGGCAACCTGCTGCAAAACGAGCATCTGGCGTTGTTTGACTATCTGCTGTTTAAGCTCAGGCAGCATAATATTAAAGCCATTATTACGCCGATTGGCTGGTGGGGCAGCGGTTATCCTGAACCCGACCCGGACGAGCAAAGCTTTGCCACCCTGTTTACTAAGTCGCAAATGAACCAATCGACCAAAGCGATAGCGGCGCAGCAAAACTACCTGACTCAAGTTCTGACGCATATAAATCCCTACACCGGTGTCAGTTATGCCGATGATCCAACCGTTATCGCTTTCGAGCTGTTTAACGAGCCGAAACATGAGACACCGGCGGCACAAAGTGCAGCCTATATTGAAAAATTAATTGCCACCGTGCGCGCGGCCGGGGTAACCAAACCGCTGTTTTATAACACCAGCGAGCAGGGTAATGATCAAGCCTTTGCCACGGCGCTGTGCAACAGCAGTATAGATGGCGTAGCCTATCAGTGGTACCCGACCGGTTTGGTAAAAAACCATACTATTCTGGCCAATATGCTGCCGGCAGTAGCGCGCTATACCAACCCTTTTACTGCCATCAGTGCTTGTAGCAGCAAAGCAAAAATGGTGTATGAGTTTGACGCGGCAGACGTTGCCAGCACGGTAATGTACCCGGCTATGGCGCGTAGTTTCCGTGCGGCCGGATTTCAGTGGGCAACCCAGTTTGCTTATGATCCGGCAGCGATGGCGCATACCAATTCAGATTACAACACGCATTTTCTTAACCTGTTGTATACACCTGGCAAAGCCATCAGCTTAATGATAGCGGCTGAGGCCTTTCGGCGTTTGCCACGGGCGCAAGACAGCGGTGATTACCCCGCCAGCAATCAGTTTGGCGGTGTCAGTTTAGATTACGCTGCTAATCTTAGTCTGCTGAATACTGATGACAAGTTTATCTACAGCAACAGTAATCAAGCCAAGCCGGAAAACAGCAAAAAACTGCAGCAAATTGCTGGTGTCGGCAGCTCTGTAGTGGCGCAGTACAGTGGCAGCGGTGCTTACTTTTTAGACAAACGCGCCGATGGTTTATGGCAACTGGAGCTGTATCCGGATTTACAGCCACTGCAGGACCCGCATCAAAGTGCCAGCCTGCAGCGCGAAGTGGCCAGGTTGTATCACAATCAACAACAGTTAAGCCTGCAACTGGCCGATTTAGGTCAGCGTTTTTACGTTAAAGGCCTTAACGACGGTAACAACCTCAGTACTCAGGCCAAAAACGGCACGGTAAGCTTAACGCCGGGCATTTATTTGCTGGCTAAACAGCCATCACAGCTAAAGCAGGTTGATAGCAAGCTGAGCTATTTATTGCCAAAAACAGCGACCTCAGAGCTAAGTGTGTACCATCAGCCACAGCGCCAGGCCAGCCTGAGCGACGATATTCAGTTCAGCCTGCAGTTAGGTGCAAATGAAGCACCGGAAAAGGTCGAGCTGATGCTGCGCTATGTCGGCCACCGTAATTTTACTGCCTTGCCAATGCAAGCTGCTGCCGGTGGTATTTACCGGGTAGCCCTGCCGAAAACACCGGTCTGGCAACAAAGCGGCCTGCTGGAATACGCAGTAACGGTTACTACGCCACAGCAGCAGGTTACATTTCCCGGTAGCAGCCGGGGCTCTGCACAGCAATGGGACTTTGTACCGGCGATGCCGTACTGGAACCTGCAGCTGCAGCACCCTAATGCACCGGTAGCGCTGTTTGATGCCACGCTGGACCGACATAATAACCTGTACCCGAAAGACGAGAGGGTACGGCAGGATCTGGTTAGTGGCCAGCAAGGCAAAGGCCTGGCACTACGGCTGGCGATAGAAGATTTACAAGCCGGTGCGCCGGAACTGCTGCTGCGCACCACACCAGCGCCGGATAACAGCCTGCAACAGCGTGATTTAGCCGGGTACAACACCCTGGCAATAAAAATACGCGCAGTAAAGCAAAGCGAGCAAATTGAACTGGCGCTGCTGGATGCCGATGGCCTGGCCTTTGGTGCTGAGCTTAACGTAAGCACCGAGTGGCAATATTTGCTGCTGCCGCTAAGCACGTTACGTAGCACCGCAACGGCGATGCCGCAGGCGTTTCCGATGTTTATGCCGGCATTGTTACCTGCCGCACAAGCGGGGCAGGCCTGGCCGAAAAACAGCGATTTACGCCAGCTACAAGGAGTGCAATTGCGCTTTAACACCGGCGCTTATGGTGCTGGCGCACTTGGCGGCTGGCATGCGGTTGAATTGGCAGAAGTCAGTTTAATTAAGCGCTGAGCAAGCAGCGTTAAAATCTGCTTTTAGGGCGTTGTTGCTGTGATCCGGCAGCCGCCCTATAATTACCGCTTTGTTACCGACTGCATTAAGGAACTTTATGGCGCTGCAGCAACAATCGCCAATTGCTCAGCCTGCTGTAAAGTCGCAAAGGGTTAATATTGGTACCGGCCAGCGCCTTGCATTGGGAGCAGGCTTTTTTGCCATGTTTTTTGCCGCACAAAGCGTGAATGTGCTGGCGATACCGTTTTACCAAATGACACTGGGGGTTGACCCTTTTTTACTCGGCCTGGCATTGACCCTGCCGGTGCTGCTGGGTACAGTGCTTGGGCCCTGGGTTGGCCATTTATCTGATCACAGTCAAAGCCGCTTTGGCCGGCGCCGGCCTTTTATTTTTATCGCCTCCTGGCTCAGTTGTCTGTGTTTTGGTTTGATCTGGATGGTGCCTGCCCACTGGAGTGAAACGGCGCAACTGTCGTACTTTGTGCTTTGGTCGTTAGCTTTTTACATTGCCGCCACCTTTGTTGCGGTGCCAATGACCTGTCTGGCCTATGAAATGAGCCCTGATTATCATCAGCGCACCGAAATTATGGGTTTTACCACCTATTTTTTAAAGCTCGGCTCGCTGTTGTATCAGTGGTTGTTTCCGCTGGCGCAACTGGCGCTGTTCAGCAGTGTGTTTATCGGTATTCGCTATGTTGGCTGGGGCGTGGCAGTTTTTATTCTTGGCTTGCTTGGCTCTCTGGCTGCTATTTACAGTCGCGAGCGCGCACCACGGCCGGCTCCGTTGTTACCGCATGCAGGTTTGCGCCACAGCCTGACCACGCTGGGGGCGAACCGCTCACTGCGGGTGTTGTTGTTGCTGACATTATTGCAGTTAGGTGGCGGAGCCTACAGCGCCGGTATGGATTACTACTTGCTGGTGTATTTTATGTTTGACGGCAATATTGCTGAAGGTGCGATATGGAAGGGAGTCCTGTCGGTAGCTTACGCGGCGCTGGGTTTTGCTACCGTGCCCTGGCTGGTGCGCTTGTCGTCACGTTATGGCAAAGTGCGGGCGCTGGCATTAATTTACTGGTTAACAGTGTTCGGCGGCGGCTTAAAATGGTTTATTTTTACGCCGGGCAGCGGTTGGTGGTTGTTGTTGGACGCAGTGTTTTGCACAGCCATATGGACAGCCATGACTATGCTGCTGCCGTCTATGCTGGCCGATGTCTGTGATGAAGATGAATTACTGCACGGCGAGCGGCGCGAAGGGCTGTTTGTTGCGCTGCATAATTGGGTGAGCAGTATCAGTGTGGCACTGGCGCTGCTGTTGGCCGGGCTTAGCCTGAATCTGATTGGCTTTGACGCCGGGCTTGGCGGTGCACAACCGCCGCAGAGCATTTTTGCCATGCGGCTGATCTTGTGTTTCGGTACTGTGTTGTTTAGTTTACTGTCTCTGATTTGCTTACGCTATTACCGACTGACAACAGCCCGCAGCCAACAAATCAGCCGGCAGTTACTGTTACAACATAACCAACAATAACACTAATGATGTTTTACAGAGCAGAACGGTATTTATGGTAACCATTAAAGACGTAGCCAGAGTAGCAGGGGTGTCGATAGCAACGGTATCGCGGGTGATCCACGACGGCCATCAGGTTGGCGATGCATGCCGTGCGCGCGTTAAAAAAGTGATTGCCGAGTTAGGTTACCGGCCAAACAGCAATGCACGGGCGCTGGTCAGTAAAACCACCAACACGTTGGGGGTGGTAACGCCTAAACTGTCGATGCCGTTTTTTGGCAGTCTGGCCAGTGGAGTAGAAAAAGCTGCCCGTGAAAGCGACTACAAACTGCTGATGAGCAACTCCTTGTATGAAACCAAATCTGAGCTTGAAGCAATAGATTCGCTGCGCGATCACAATTGCCGTGCCATTATTTTGCACAGCGAATACTCAGACGAGAAAACCCTGCTGAAACTGGCGGCGGAAATTCCGGGCCTGGTGTTAATTAACCGCTATATTCCCAGCCTGGCGCATCGCTGCGTCTGGTTGGATAACGTTGCCGGCGCTTGCCAGGCAACAGATCATCTGCTGCAAAAAGGTCACCGCCAATTTGCAGTAGTGACCAGTATTTATCAAAACGGCGATCCGGAGTTTCGCCTACAGGGCATCCGTAAATCGTTAAAGCAGGCCGGTATAACACTGGCCGAACAGGCGGTGGAAGAATCGACCGCTAATATTGAAGGCGGCGAGCAGGCGGTGAATGCTTTGCTGGCCAAAGGCGTAAAGTTTACCGCACTGTTGGCTTATAACGACTTAATGGCTATCGGCGCTATTCATGCGCTGTATGCTGCCGGGCTGCAGGTGCCGCAAGACGTTTCAGTGATTGGTTTTGATGACTTAATTGTCAGCCGTGCCTGCCGGCCACGGTTAACCACCATGCATTACCCGGTGGAAGAAATGGCCGCTTATGCGACTAAACTGGCGATTGAACTGAGCGCCGAAAAAGACGATGCGCTGCACCGCACGCATTTGTTTATTCCTAACCTGGTTGAGCGTGATTCTGTTGCTGCCTGCATGACAGCACAAGAATAACGTTGCAGCTTCTACAGCTGCAGCTGCTTTGCGCCGGGCACATTAAGTTGCTGATGACTGACAATAAGCAGCAAGCCATTGCGCTGGCGTGCCAGCAAGGTATCAAGCAGATGCGCTGTGGTGGCTGGGTCTAAGCCGGCAAAAGGCTCGTCCAGCAGCAATACCGGCCGTTGTGTTAACAACAAGCGTGCCAGCGCAATGCGCCGGGCCTGGCCGCCGGACACCGCCGCACCGTATTCGCTTACCAGGGTATCAAGCTGCAGCGGCTGGCTTTTGGCCCAGTTGCTTAGCGCAACATCATCTAACACCTGCCACAGCTGGGCATCGGTTGCTGTTGGTGCGGCTAAACGCAGGTTTTGCGCCAGAGTTAAATCAAATAAATCTGCTTGTTGCGGCAAATAGCCCACAGTATTGCTGAGCTGCCATTCGCTGTACGGCAGGCCGTTCAGGCTGATCTCACCGCTAAAAGCCAGTTGGTTCGCCAGCGTCTGCAGTAAGGTGGTTTTGCCGCTGCCGGAAGCACCACTGATAAGCAGCACCTCACCACTTTGCAGTTTAAAGCTAAGCTGCGACGGGCCAACCAGCGCACCGCTTTGGCGTGCCGACAAGCGGTTTACATTCAGGCACAGCGGTGCTGCCGGTTCAGGTTTATTAAGCGGTGTTGCCGCACTGACATCTGTTAACCGGTTCAGCCGGTCGCGTGCGGCGCTGCTAAGCCCCAGCGCAATAAAGCTCTGGCATAGCGGCAGCAGCGCTTCATGCAAGGCCCACAATGCCAGCATGGCCGCCAACAACAACGGCACGCTAAGTAAGTTGTTTGCCACCAGCGCGCTACCCTGCCACAGCAGCAAAATCAGGCTTAATGCCAACAGGCTTTGCTGCAACAACGCAGTACGACTGATTAACAGCTGCTGGCGCAACTGCAAATTCAGGCAGATCTTATCCTGCCCGCTAAAGCGGTTGATATTATCCGGCCAGCGCTGCCACAGCAGCAAAGAGGTTAGCATTGATAGCGGTTCCAGCAACAGCGTACGCCGCTGCGTGCTGGCGTCGGTGTCCTGTTGTGCCAGCACTTTGGCGCGGCGCACGGTAAGCAGCGGCAACGCCAGCGCCAGCAGCAAGCAGGGGGCGGCATAGATCAGCAGGGTGGGTGCCAGCAAGTACCAGAACAGCAGCACCAGTGCGGTTAAACTGCAGGCCCAAAGCCAGGGGGCAATAACTTTTAACGGAAACTGATCGAGCAAATCGATGTCACCCACCAAATGTTGCAGCGTATCTGCCGAATGGCGGTTGCTGTGCCGCTGTTGTGCCAGGGCGGTAAAGCTGTGTACGCGTAAATCCTTTAACAGGCCAAGAGCAGCATAGTGCGAGGTTAAGCGCTCGGCGTAGCGCCCGGCCGTGCGGCCAATAGCACACAGGCGGATAATTGCTGCCGGGCGAAAGTAATCAAAACCATAGGCGCCCACACTGGCCAGCCCGGCCAATGCTGCGGCGCTGATAAACCAGCCGGATAATGCCAGCAAGGTCGCTGCTGCCAGTAAGGTAACCAGGCCCAGTAGCAAGGCCAGCAACCACGCTCTGCTGCGGCTATGCAGCAGGCTGCGTAAACGAATACTGCGTTCAGGCGTTGGCAGGCTCTCAGGCTTGAACATACTGCGCTCCGTCAATATGGCTAATGGCAGGGTTGTCCAGCCGAATTACCTGATCCAGCCAATCCAGACCATGTAGCTGGTGGCTAACAATAATCAGGGTTTTACCCTGGCTTAGCGTGCCAATCAGCTGGTGTAAACGATAGGCGGTCGCGCCGTCTAAATGTGCTGTGGGCTCATCCAGCAGCCAGACTTTGGCATTGCGTAACAACAGCTGTGCCAGCGCCAGCCGTTGCAACTGGCCGCCGGATAAACCGCGACCGCGCTCGCCCAGCACAGTGTTAAGGCCAAGCGGTAATTTTTGTATTAACGGCCACAGTTCTACTTGTTGCAGTGCAGCTATCAGTTGTTGTTCGCTGGCATCAGCGGCGGCCAGACGCAGATTGTCGGCAATGCTGGCGGCGGCAATGCTGCTATATTGCGCCATATAAGCCAACTGCTGTTGCCAGTGGTTGCGCTCAAGCCCGGTTAGCGGATGCTGATTGATCAGAATATCGCCCTGATACGGCACAAAGCCGAGCAATGCATGCAACAGGCTGGATTTACCACAGCCACTTGGCCCCTGCAGGGCAATGCGCCCGCCACTGTTTATGCTAAAGCTTACCGGTGCCAACCGCTGGCGCTGCTCTGCAGTGAGAATATGCAGTTGTTGCAGGCTAATGTGCGGCGCACTGTTTAGTGTGAGTAGCTGCGTGCCGGGGTGTTGCCACGCATGGCGCTGCAAAATAGGGCTTAGCTCATCCATTGCGGCTTCGGCCTGTGCTTTGGCGTGGTAATCGCTGCCAAGCTGGCGCAGCGGCGCATAAAACTCCGGTGCCAGTAGTAAAATAAACAACGCCCCCTGATACGGCACCGGAATAATCTCTTTGGCCCAGGGCAAAATACCCAGCAGGCCCAAGCCCAAATATAATGCCAGTAAGGCAATGGCCAGGGCAGAGAAAAACTCCAGCACGGCCGAAGATAAAAACGCCAGTTTCAGCACACTCATGCTGCTGTCGCGGTAACGCTCTGCGGCGTTGGCCACCGACTGCGCAGCGCGCTCAGTAGCCTGTAATTGCTGCAACGTTGCCATACCACGCACTAAATCAAGAAAACGACCGCTCATGCGGCTAAGTTGTTGCAACTGGCGTTGGCTGGCAGCGGCGGCGGCATTGCCAAGCAATATCATAAACAGCGGCACCAGCGGTGCTGTGACTAACAAAATAAGCGCCGCCAACGGGCTGTAAACAAAGATGGCGCAAACCAGCAGCAAGGGCGTGATCAGCACCAGATAACGCTGCACATAATAGCGGCTGATAAAACCATCCAGCGCATCAACCTGCTCCAGCAGTTTGCTGCTTAAACTGCCATCGTTGCCATATTGGTTTTTAGCCGGGCCGGCATCGGCCAGTTTTGCCAGCAACTGCACACGTAAG
The DNA here is from genome assembly GCF_013283795.1 of Rheinheimera lutimaris. GTDB lineage: Bacteria > Pseudomonadota > Gammaproteobacteria > Enterobacterales > Alteromonadaceae > Alishewanella > Alishewanella lutimaris. The sequence goes on along the minus strand of NZ_JABSOD010000001.1, from coordinate 258,284 downwards.
CTGCTGCGGATATGTTGGCTGGCAGCAAGGCTGAGGTGTTCACGGTAATATTGCAACACCGGCCGCCCTAACAGGCATAGCGCCAGCGAGGGCAGGGTGTTCAGTAGTTGCGCGCTGTTAACCGGTATGCCCTGCTGGCTGGCAATAAGCCAGCCGGCAAACAGGCCGGCCAGTAAATAACACTGCAAAATAAACAGCAAGCTGGCGGTTACGGCTAACAGCAGGGCGCTGTTAAGCCGTTTACGCTGGCTGTGCAGCAGCCTTGCCAACTGCTGCGCCGGTTGGCTTGGGCTAGTCAGCTTGGGTGTCCTCGCCTTCATAGCCTTTAAATTCCAGCCACATAGCATTGATAATGCCAAATGAGCAGGCCATTAATACGCCTAAAATCCAGGCAAAATACCACATAAGTCGCTCCTCTTTTTCAACCGGATATCAGTACAGTGAATGGCTGTTATCACGGATATGCTGCTCGTTTAAGCGCCCGCGCATCACAAAGTAACTCCAGCCGGTGTACGCCAGGATCAGCGGTACAAAGATGCAGGCCACTACAAACATAATCATCAGCGTGGTTTCACTGGCGGTAGCGTCCCACATGGTCAGGCTGTGTGCCGGTGTGCTGCTGGACGGCATCACAAAGGGGAACATGCTAACGCCTGCTGTCAGCACAACCATGGCAATAGCCAAAGATGAGCTGATAAAGGCGCTGATATGGCGCCGGGTTTTACTGGCCAGCGCACAGACTAAAAAGCCTGCTACACCAAGTGCCGGTGCTAACCACAACAGTGGCCATTTATCATAGTTAGTAAACCATGCTCCGGCGCTTATCAGCACGGTTTTTTCGGTAGTGCGGTTAGCGCCGTTAGTATCAATAAGGCTGGTAACGCTATAGCCATCGACCGCCAAAAACAGCCAGACACCGGCCAGCACAAAGATAGCGGCGCAAACCGGTGCCAGCAGGGCAGACAGTTTTTCGCTGCGCGCTTTTAGTTCGGCTTCTGTCTTCAGCTGCAGGTAAGTGGCGCCGTGATTTACTATCATTAACAGGCTTAATACGCCGGCCAGCAGGGCAAAGGGGTTAAGCAAAGCCCAAAAGCTGCCGGTATAGTGCAGGCGTAAAATGTCGTCAAAGTAAAAGGGCACGCCTTGCAGCAGGTTGCCAAACGCCACGCCAAAAATCAGTGCCGGTATGGCTGAACCTGCAGTAAGCGCCCAGTCCCAGCGGCTGCGCCATATTTCGCTGTCAATTTTGGCACGGTATTCAAAGCCAATCGGGCGTAAAAACAGCGCAAACAGGGTTAGCATTAAGGCGATATAAAAGCCACTGAACGAGGCTGCATACACTGTGGGCCAGGCGGCGAATAAAGCACCACCTGCTGTGATAAGCCACACCTGATTGCCATCCCAGTGCGGTGCTATAGCGTTAATCATTACGCGGCGCTCGTCATTGTTTTTGCCCAGTACTTTTAGCAAGGCGGCTACGCCCATATCAAAGCCGTCGGTAACGACAAAACCAATCAGTAGTACACCAATCAACAACCACCAGATAAATCTTAGTGCTTCGTAATCCATGTTATGCCTCCTTCACGGTTGCAGGGCTTTCTAAATCGTATTTACCGGTATGCAGGGCAGAGGGCCCAAGTCTGGCGTATTTAGTCATCAGCCACATTTCGATAATCACGAAGATGGTATACAGCACTACAATAGCACCAAGGCTGAACCAGATATCACTGACACTAAGTTGCGACACGGCTAAATGGGTTGGCAGTATTTCACCAATTGCCCAAGGTTGGCGGCCGTATTCTGCGACAAACCAGCCTGCTTCACAGGCTATCCACGGCAGTGGCAGGCTGAACAGGGCAAATTTAAGCAGCCAGCGCGGTTTATCGACCGTGCGTTTAGCGCTGTGCCAGAAAGCCGCGGCAAACAGCACCAGCATAGACACGCCGCACGCCACCATAATGCGAAAGCTCCAAAACAGCGGCCATACTTCAGGTACGGAGTCTTCCACTGCTTGCGCAATATGCTCAGCCGTGGCATTGGCAACATCGTCGGTGTAAGCCGTCAGCAACATGCCGTAGCCTAAATCGGCGCTGACTTCATTAAAGCGGTTAATCGTAGCGGGCGATTTATCACCGGCGCGATATTGCGTCATCAGCACATAAGCTTCCTGGCCGCGGATAATACGCTGCAGGTGTTTTTCTTTCAGCTCACTTAAACCAGCTACTTCCTCCGTTACCGAGCGGGTAGCAATAAGGCCAAGTACGGCCGGAATTTTCAGCGCATAGTCGGTAGTTTGTGTTTGCTCGTTGGGTATACCAAACACCGTAAAGGCAGCAGGTGCCGGGTGGGTATGCCATTCGGCTTCAACGGCCGCCAGTTTGACCTTTTGCACATCGCCAATTTCATAACCTGATTCATCCCCCAGTACTATTACCGACAGCGCACTGGCCAGGCCAAAGGCTGAAGCAATAGCAAAGCTGCGCCGGGCAAACGGTAAGTCGCGGCCTTTAAGCAGATACCAGCTGGAAATAGCCAGCACAAATACCGCACCGGTAACATAACCGGCCGATACGGTGTGAACAAATTTAACCTGAGCCACCGGGTTAAAAATTACCTCGCTGAAGCTGGTTAGTTCCATACGCATGGTATCGATATTAAACACCGAGCCTACCGGATGTTGCATCCAGCCGTTGGCCACTAAAATCCACAGTGCCGACAAATTGCTGGCTAACGCCATTAGCCAGGTTACCGCTAAATGTTTTTCTTTGCTTAACTTGTCCCAGCCAAAGAAAAATAAGCCGATTAGGGTAGATTCAAGAAAAAATGCCATCAGCGCTTCTATGGCCAGCGGCGCGCCAAAAATGTCGCCGACATAATGCGAATAGTACGACCAGTTAGTACCAAACTGGAATTCCATGGCAATACCGGTGGTAACGCCAAGCGCAAAGTTGATGCCAAATAATTTCCCCCAGAATTTGGTCATATCACGGTAAATGGTTTTACCGGTCATAACATAAACCGATTCCATTATGGCCAGTAAAAAGGCCAAACCAAGAGTAAGAGGAACAAACAAGAAGTGGATCATTGCCGTAAAGGCAAACTGAAGTCGTGACAGGTCTACGATATCCATCTGCATACTCCGCGTGCGCAGGTTAATGTGAGGCAGTACCCATAAAGTGATACTGCCAAAACACTATACAAGCGTAGGCGGCCAGCGCTTATGCGCTGGATCAAGCTTTTGTGTTTTTATATTAGAGGGTTTTAATTTATCAGCGTTTGCGGGCTAAAAACGTATCTACAGCCAGGTTGGAGGCGGCCAGCTTTTTACGGCCTTGCGGGCAGCTTTGGGTGAGCAGAATAAACAGCGTGTCAATCACCAGCTCCTGGGCATTGCGGGCTAATATTGACGATAACCGTGCTGAGCTTTCATCTGCCACGGTATAGAGTTTTACGCCGGCCAGCTTAGCCACGCTGTTATTGCCGTAAGCGGTAATACTGATAATTTGCACACCATTGCTGGCGGCTTGCTCGGTAATTTTTACGCTGTCGGCGGTTTCGCCGGATTCGCTTAGCACCACCAGTACGTCTTCAGCGGTATAGTTGGCAATGTTGGCTAACTGCACATGCGTGTCGGTTTCGGCTAAAGCTGCCATGCCTAACTTTTGCAGCTTGTAAGAAAGATCTTTTGCCACTAAAGCCGAACCACCCTTACCGCACAGCAGCACGCGTTTAGCATTAAGCAGCAGCGCTGTGGCTTGCTCGTAACTGGTTTGCGGGTTAACGGCATGGGTTTTTTGCAACACATTAATTTTACCGGCCAACAGCTTTTGGCTCATGATACTGAAATTGTCATCCAGCGAAATTTCACCGTGCAGTTTAGCGGCACTGTCATTCGGGGTGTGCAAATGCAAGGTGTCACTTAAGGCAAATTTAAAATCGGGGTAGCCTTTGTAGCCCAGCTTTTGGCTGAAGCGCACTACACTGGCCTGGCTGATACCAACCATCTGTGCCAGCAGTTGCGACGGCATATCGCGGATTTGCTGCGGATTGGCAAGAATATACTCTGCCAGTTGTTGTTCGGCGCGGGGGAACTTCTCGCGCAGCGCTTCAATTTTATCAAGTACAGACATCCGGTAGTCCTGTTTGCCGGCACAGAGCACAGCGTAATAATGCGGTTATAACCCGCAGCTTATTATGCCCGGAGCAAATTGAAAAGCCCGGCCTGCAATACAGGCCGGGAAACACCGTGTCCGGGATTAGAACGTGGGTGTGTAACGCAGTGAAACACCTAAAGTACGGCCGGTAACCGGGTAGTCGCTTACAGTGTTAAAGTGGTTGGCACCGGATAGCGGCAGTGGTGGCTCTTTATCCAGCAGGTTATCGATACCGGCAGTTAAGCTAAGTTCGTCAGTGGCCTGCCACGATGCAGCCAGGTCCAGGTAGTTTTGCGCGCTGATACTGACGGTACGATCGGCGGCATTTTCTACCTCACCAATGCGGCGCCAGCCTAACTGCATAGCCACAGTATCAAGGGTCCAGTCCAGCGTAACGCGGTGCTTGTAATCGGCCTGCAGCACGCTGGCAAAGTCGCCGGAGCATGCGCTGCCAAAGGTGCCTTTACAGTCAATCGCCGCTACGGTGGCGTTATTCTGCCGTGTTTGTTTGGTGATAATAGTGGCCTGATACGCCAGCTTTAAGCTGCCGCCCATTGCTGCCGGTGCGGTAAAGCGATAGTTAGCTGCCAGGTCAAAGCCATTTTGGCGTACTGCGGCCAGGTTAAAATCATTTACAATAGCCGTGCTGATAAGGCCGGTTTGCGGGTCGCGCAGTACAGCATCACACAGCGGATTGCCGGCTACCGGGTTATCGATATAACAGTTTTGCAGCGCTGCAGCCGGTTGGATTTGGCTTACTGCATCGGTAATTTTAATGCTGTAGTAATCCAGAGTGACATCAAAGCCACTGATATAAGCTGGTGTATACACCACACCCAAAGTGGACGATTCGGCCTGCTCCGGTTTTATTTGCGGGTTACCGCCAAAGGTATAGCTGGCGGTAGAGGCATCAAACGGCGTACCAGCCGGGGCTGCACCATAGCGGGCGCACTGTTCGACATTACCGGTACCCAGTAGGCATGGGTCACCGTTAAAGCGGCCGGCAAAGCGCGGTACAAATTGCTCGCTGGTTTGGTCAAATAACGCCAGCGACAGCGCCGTAATGGGGCTGGCAAACTCACCTAAGTTAGGTGCTCGAAATGCGGTCTGGCGGCTGCCGCGAATACGGATATCACTGTTGATAGCCCAGTTCAGCCCCAGTTTCCAGGTGTTTTCGGCATCAGTATTGGAATATTCTGAAATGCGGTAGGCACCTTCAAAGTCCAGTTGATCAAAAAACGGCTGATCAAATAACAGCGGTACCAACACTTCGGCGTACACTTCTTTGCTGTCAAAGCCGGCGTCCATATCAAATACACTTACTGCAGCAAAACTGGTGCCGTTACGAAAGGCATCGCCCGGCAGTTGCTTACCGGTTTCTTTGCGGTATTCATACCCCAGCGCATAACTTACGCTGCCGGCCGGTAATTCAAACAGTGGTGCCGAGTCGCCTGATAAAGTAGCCGCCATAACACTTTGCGTACGTTCACGGTTGGAATACAGCAGTGGTGCGCTGAACGAAGACAAATCCAGCAGCGGGTCAAAAATATCTACTGTGTTAGCCAGGGCGCCAAAACGGCTGGCACCGCTGTTGTTGTTTTTATAAGCATTGTTGGTAATGCTGGACGTTTCGTCGGTACGGCCATATTGCGCATAGATGTCGTAGCTTAAGCTGTCGGTAAGCACGCCCTTTATCCCCAGTTGGAATTGGCTGGACTCACGCACTGCTTCGGTAGTTTGTACGCCTAAGCCCAGGTTGCGTTCTACGTTTACCAGTGCATTGCCGTTGGCATCAAAACTGATTAAATCGCGGGCAGCAGCAGGAATGAACGGGTTATCTGCCGTTAAGGTAACTTGCTCATTAACGCTTACCGGGGTTTGCCCGCTGGCGCCGGCGCCGGTGACTTTTATCTTGGCGTACATGCCGCGGCCATACAGCTCGGCATAATCATTTAATTCTGCGCCGAAAAACAGCCCGGCTGATAAACGGTCCATGGGTTGGGTCAGGTAACGATCACCGGTAACATTTACCGTGTTACGCTCAGCTGTAACGCCGCCGTTGTCATCGATACCAAAGCTGTTACCGCTGGCTACGTCGGTGTAAAAACCACCGGTATTGATCATGCTGCCGCTGTTTTGCAATGCCCAGCTGCGTTCGCCGGCCAACAATGCTTTGCGTTCGGAATAGCCAATGTAGCCGGTAATGTGGCCGCGGCCGTTAGCTATATCACCACCAAACACGGCTTCGGTATTGAGTTTTTCACCACCGCCGTCGGCGGTTTCATAACCGGCCGACAGTTCAAGACCATCGAACTGGTCGTCCATAATAAAATTCACTACACCCGCTACGGCATCGGCGCCGTATACCGCGGCGGCACCACCGGTTAATACATCAACCCGTTTAATTAATCCGGCCGGAATAATGTTTACATCTACCGAGTTACGAAAGCTGAACGGTACCGCGCGGGTGCCGTTAATTAACACTAAGGTACGGTTTTGGCCCAGGCTGCGCAGGTCAATAGTAGAAGAGCCTAACGAATCACCCACCGTAGCGCCGGTGGCATTGGCACCGGCAGCAGCTTGCGGCAGTTTGGCGGTAATGTCTTCGACATTTACCGCGCGGTCGAGTTGAATTTGCACTTCGTCTACCGATGCAACCGGGCTGGACGCAACCAGTTCGGTGCGGGCAATACGTGAACCGGTAATGGTGATCACTTCAGTTTTTTCTGCACCGGCAGTGCTGTCGGCCTGCTGTGCCATGCTAAGTTGGCTGACTAAAGCCAGATTAATCGCCAGCGCCAGTTTAGAGGCACGGCGCAAGTTAAAGCTGTGGTTTTTTCTGCTGAGGTAAGATGTCATCTGTATATACTCCCTGTTGCCGGGTAAAATGTCGGGTTAGACTTTATGAATTTTTTATACATTTTAATTTGCGTTCCACCGAATATATAACTCAACATTACGATTTATGCAATTTTATTTAGTTGGTGTGCAGCTCTTGTCGGATAAATTATTCATGCTACAGTTGCTTTGTCAGCGCTAACGATTACAGGAACCTTTAATGCACAGTCATATTCAGCAGTTGTATGCTATTGCCGCTAAACCCAGCCGTAAGGTTATTGGCCTGATGAGCGGTACGTCACTTGATGGCCTGGATGTGGCCTTGTGTGAGCTGAGCGGCGAAGGCCTTAATACCACCATTAGGTTATTGCAGTTTTGCACGGTAGATTACGATACAGATTACAAGCGGCGCGTTAAGGCAGTGTTTTCCAAACGTGAAGTCGACTTGCAGGCGGTAACGTTGTTAAATCCGTGGATCGGGGTAGAGCACGGCCGCATGATTAACCATTGCTTGGCGCAGTGGCAGTTAAATGCTGCAGACATAGACGTTATCGCCAGCCACGGCCAAACCATTTTCCACTGCCCGAAACGCCAGCATAATCTGGCTGATTACAGCAATGCCACCTTGCAAATCGGTGATGGCGATCATCTGGCGGTAACCACCGGTATTACCACCATCAGTGATTTTCGCCAAAAGCATATCGCTGCCGGCGGAGAAGGGGCGCCACTGGCGGTATATGGCGATTATTTACTCTTTAGCAGTAAAGACGAAAACCGCATTATGCTGAATATCGGTGGTATCGCTAACTTTACCTGGCTGCCGCAAACGTTGGACGCCGAAGCGGTATTCAGCAGTGATATTGGCCCCGGCAATACTATGATGGATGCGTTTATTCAAAAGCATTATCCGGGTAAATATTTTGATGCAGACTCCAATTTAGCTAAAGCGGGTAAGGTAAGTAAGCCTTTACTTGTTGCTTTAAAGCAAGACGATTTCTTTGCCCTGCAATTTCCGAAAACCACCGGGCCGGAAGTGTTTAATCTGGCTTATCTGGCCCGTGCTCAGCAGCGCTCCGGCACAGAGCAGTTAAGCCATGCTGATATTATGGCCACGCTGAATTGCTTTAGCGCTGATATGATCATTACGGCGATACAGCAAACTACCGCAGCACTGGATAACTTTGTTATTTACGCCAGTGGCGGCGGTATCCATAACCCGCTGTTAATGGCCCAAATTCAGGCCGCTCTGCCGGATGTCGTGATCAAAACTACCGGCGACTTAGGCATCAACCCCGACGCTAAAGAAGCGGTGCTATTTGCCGTATTGGCCAATGAATGTTTGGTGGGTGGTAAGCAAAAATTCAGCAACGCCCGCGAGGGCATCCCGGGCGTAACTATGGGTAAGATCAGTTTTGCGGATTAGTGTATAGCGGCATATGTTGTTATTTTATATGCTTTTAAAGGGGCGATTAACCCTGCCCCTGCTATTGCAAAAAACGTTTAATACTGACGGTTTCGGCGGTTATCGCGCACCAACCACCAGATCAGGTAGCCGACAATAATAACCGGCAACAGCGTAACTACTAATGAGATACCCACGCCAAGAATAGCGCTAAAAACGCCGATCAAAATGGCGAAGATGGTTGCAATCGCCGCCAGTAAAGTAGGTAAGCAGTAAATACCTACCGCAACTAATAAGATAATAACCAGTGTTCTGTTCATATGCTGATCCTTTTAATGTTAAACATGCGGTGTTTTATCATTAAGCAATCAAGTGTTATGCCAGTATTTTTATTATTAAAAATTAGTCAGTTAGAGGTTTTTGGTTCAGCAGTTATAGATCAGAAACAAATGTTTTAGCCGTTTTCACCATTAGTTAGTAAGAATGCAAAGAAGTTATTTTTAATGAATCGTCATTTAGTTGAACTGCGAATAGAGGATCTCTCATCGCTATCTTCGTTCGCCTTTTTTAATTACCACTTGCTGTGCTTTCAAACTTTTTCTCTTTCGGTTACGACTAACTGGTTTTAACAGAGAGAATAATAATGAAAAATCGTCTGATAACCCTGAGCTTATATCTGTTCATCGCTGGCTTTTCTACTCTGCCCGCAGCGGCGCAGCAGCTGTTGCTGACAAACGGTACTTTGCTTGATCCCAGTGACCGCAGCAGCATCAAACAACATTTGTTGCTGGACCACACCGGCATTCTTGCCAGGTTGGATAGCATTCCGCCAGATTTTACCGGCCAGCAGCTGGATATCAGTGGCAAATTTGTTATCCCCGGGCTGATAGATATGCATACCCATGTTTTTGGCAATCGTGCACCCAATAGTCAAAGTGAAACTATGGGCCCGGCGGCAGCGGCTCAGGTGGTGTTGCAGGCCGGCGTAACCGGCTTTGTCGATTTATTTGGCAATGAAGAGCGGTTGTTTGAGCATCGCCGGTTGCAGCGCAGTGGTTTAATCGACGGTGCGGATATTTATACCAGCTTGTCTTGCTTAACGGCACCCGGCGGGCATTGTTCTCAGTTCGGTAAAACACGCACTATTGCCAATGCCCAAGAGGCGAAGCAGCACATTGGCGAGTTGGCGGCAAAACATGCCGATGTGATTAAGCTGGTTAGTACCATCGGTGGCAGATTACCGTCGCTTACGCCAGAGTTACTGAAAACCGCTGCAGAAGAAGCAGAGAAGCATGGTATCAGAACCATAGTGCATATCCATACCTTGGCCGATATCGACAGTGCTATCGCCGCCGGCGTGGATGCGATTACCCACTTGCCTGATGACGGCGTTATTAGCGCAGATTTAGCGCAACGGCTGGCGGCAAATAAGCTGGTGGTTATCCCAACGTTGGCCTGTGACACTGATGAATATGAATTTATGTTCTCTAACGTGCTGCAATCCGCGCTGGCACAAAAAGTCGCAGCAGAACGGATTCTTCAAGGCTATCAAAAGGCGGCCAGCGAGATGACGCCGCAGCAGAAAGAGCAGGCGAAACAACGCACGGAGAAATATTACCAATCGATCAAAAACCTGGTGGCAGCTGATGTGGTATTGCTTACGGGCACAGACGCCGGTAACTACGGCACCTTGCAAGGCTTCAGTGTACATCGTGAAATGGAAAAGTTTGTTGCAGCCGGGCTTGGTAATTGGCAGGCATTGGCCAGTGTCACCAGCGCTGCGCGGCAATTTCTGGCAAAGCCCACCGGCCTGCAACCCGGCGCTCAGGCCAGTTTAGTGATTTTGCATAGCTCGCCCATTGCTGATATCCGAAACAGCCAGCAGATTTTCGCTGTTGTGCATCAAGGCAAGCTGATCAATTAATATTGTTTGGCCGGGAAATTGATGCCGGAGTTGCAGAAGGGCAGGCGGTAACCTTGCCCGTTGATTTTAATACTCCCACCAACAGTCTTGCCACCAGTCTAAAAACTCGGCGAAGTCGATATAGCCGTTGTTGTTGGTGTCGATAAGCTTAAAGCCTTCTTCTACATGGCTGGCTTTGGTTTTCGGCGCCAGCGCCGTAAGCAGTTCGATAAATTCGGTTAAATCAATGCGGCCGTTGCCGTCACGGTCAAAAAAGTCGAAGTTGCTTTTTATTTCTGCAATTTGTTGTTCAGACAAATTTTCTTTGTTCACGCGTATAGCCTTGTTTGTTAATGCAATAGTGCTTCAGTGTACTTTGCTGTGAAATGGCTGTCTATGTTACTCGCTGAATGCTGTTATGCGACAAGCCATTTTCTCTGAATGGCCAGCTGGGCTCTACGCGGTGGAAACTGAAATTTGAGCAGTTGTTGCCTTTATATTGCAGGCTATCTGAAATATCGTTCTGTCTATATTTTAAACCGTTTTAAGGTTGAGAATACTGTGTTTTATCATTAATAAATAAAATGAAAATTCAATTAAAGTATTTGCTAAATAACAAATAAAGATATTGTATCCGCATTGCTAATTGCGTGATTTTTTAAATTTCCTTTCGTGATTGGTTATATTTTGATCATGTAAATTAGATAATTATATTTGAAATTTTTGACTATTGAACTGCTACTTGTGCGGTGTTATATTCACGCGATTTTTTAAAAAAGGAAAGTAGTAAATGTTTAAAGTATTATCAGTTGTTGCTTTAATGTTGTCATTGTCTGCCTGTTCAGTAAGATTGGGGCAGTTCACTGCTGCATCTACAAATAATGTCAGGGGTTTAGACTACTCAATCGAGAATAGTACTTCTGCCAAAACGGAAGGTGAGACCTGTATTCACACTGTTATCTTCTTCCCATTTGGCGATCATGGCGACCGAATCCAGCGTGCTATGGACAATGCGATAAAAAATGGCAGAGATTCAGGTATTGATGGCGATCTGCTGGTTAATGTTCGGATTGATATGAATAAATGGTACATCCCGTTAATATACGGTCAGGATTGTATGGTAGTTCAAGGTGATTTAGTTCACTTAGTCAAATAAAATTTAGTGCAGGCAAAACACTTTGCCTGCACTAAATAAAAATTCTCAGAAATCGCTGTTCAATTAATTTAATATTATTTTAACACTCCCATCAGCAGTCTTGCCACCAATCTAAGAATTCAGCAAAGTCGATATAGAGGTTATTGTTGGTGTCTACACGCTTAAAATCTTCTTCAATACTACCGACTTTGTTTTTGGTGCCAGCGTAGTAAGCAGATCCATAAACTCAGACAAATTAATACGGCCGTTACTGCCGGGGTAAAAAGCCGGAATGGTGCAGTTTTTTTAGCTTATGCCTGTGCTGATAAAAACGGATATGTGCACAGCTTATACAACAGTACTGCCGTTGCCGGTCATTTTTTCCACCAGGTAGTCGACAAATACACGGTTTCTTGCCGGGATATTGTTACCGCCGATAAAAACGGCGTGGATGGCTTCGCGGTCCTGAGGGTTATATTCTTCCAACAAGGGTACCAGCTGCCCGTTTGCCAAAGCCTGCTGTACGTGAAAGCGGCCCACCCGGGTAATACCAATACCCTGCTGCGCAAGTTCTACCAGGGTTTCGCCATTGTTGGCGATAACATTTCCGGTTATGGCCAACATAAAATCATGCCCGTTTTCCCGAAATGGCCAGCCGGGCTCTAACCGGCGGAAGCTGAAATCCAGGCAATTGTGCCGGGCCAAATCGGCCGGTGTTGTCGGCACGCCGGCTTTAGCCAGATATTCCGGCGAGGCCAGCACCACCCGACCTGTGTCACCCAAACGGCGGGCATGCAGGCCGCTATCAGGCAGTTGCCCAAACCGGATAGCAACATCGACATGGCCTGCAGCGACATCTCTGATCTGGTCTGATACGTCAATTTCGATAGTAATATCCGGATAGCGTTGCAAAAACTCTTTTAACAGCGGCACTATCGTTAGCCGGCTGTGCGCCGTGGCAGTTGTTACCTTTATATTGCCGCTGGGGCTGCCGCGGTTGGCAATGGTTAATTCGGTATCGTCTAAATCCTTCAGAATACGCCTGGCAGCTAATGCATAAGATTCACCTTCGCTGGTTAAACGCAGGCTGCGGGTGCTGCGCACTATCAGACGCACACCGAGGCGCTTTTCAAGCCTTGTCATTATCCGGCTGACCGCAGAAGGAGTTAGTGCCAGTTCGCGCGCTGCTGCGCTTAAACTGCCGGTACAGGCGACGCACAAAAAGGTTTCCATTTCGGCCGTTCTGTCTGTTTTTATCAGGCTCATTTGTGACTCCGGAGCAAAACTGAATGTATCGATTGCTACTTTTTCTCGGTTTATAAATTAATTATATTCTGCGCCATCACAAATTAACGAGACTTTGTATGAAAATCAATATTCCTTTGCTCGCGCTTGCCTTTGGTGCTTTTGGTATTGGCGTAACAGAGTTTGCTCCGATGGGCATGCTACCGATTATTGCCGGCGATCTGGGGGTATCTATTCCGACGGCCGGTATGCTGATCAGTGCCTATGCCTTTGGTGTACTGCTTGGCGCCCCGTTGATGACATTAGTATTTGCCAATATGGCAAGACGTAATCTGCTGCTGCTATCAATGGCGATTTTTACGCTGGGCAATCTGATCTCTGCGCTGGCAGACAGCTATAACGTGCTGTTGCTCGCACGGATTATTACCTCATTTAACCATGGCGCCTTTTTTGGTGTCGGCGCTATAGTGGCGATGAACGTGGTGCCGCCGGAAAAGCGGGCCGGTGCGGTGGCGGCGATGTTTTCCGGCCTGACCATTGCCACTATCGGCGGTGTGCCGCTGGCTGCGTATATAGGTGAAGTAATTGGCTGGCGTCCGGCATTTTTTGCCATGGCTGTTATCGGACTTATCACCATGGCGGCGCTGCGGTTGTCGTTGCCGGCAATGGTGAATAAACAAAAAGCCAATGTACGTAATGAGCTTAGGGTGCTGGGCAAAAAGCCGGTACTGGTGGCGTTGCTGTTAACTGTTGTCAGCTCCAGCGCTATGTTCACTGTATTTACTTACATAGTGCCTATTTTGCAGGATGAAACCCAAGCCTCTACTATGTTTGTCACTGCGATGCTGGTGCTATATGGCGTCGGCCTCGCGGCAGGCAATGTGCTTGGTGGCCGTTTTGCCGATCGCTCAATGGATTTAACGCTGATTGCGTCGTTAATTGCGGTGATGCTGTTGCTGGTAATGCTGGCGGTGGTGATATCGTCGCCGCTACTGGTGGCGCCGCTTATCTTGCTGTGGGGTATTGCCAGTTTTGCCCTGGTGCCTCCGTTGCAGGCGATGGTGGTGCAAGAGGCCGCAGAAGCACCAAGCCTGGCGTCGGCGATGAATATAGGCGCGTTTAACCTGGGCAATGCGTTAGGTGCTATGTTGGGGGCGCTGATGATTAGCGCCGGCTTTGGCCTGAACGCCGTGCCGCTGGCCGGTGCGGCCACTGCTGCGGTGGGGTTGACCATGGTGTTGTGGTTTCGCCGCAACCGCTCAGCAAACGCCAACACAGCAACGGCTAACGCCTGAGGTAAAGCCCGGTGCCAGCTTAAGCACCGGGCTTTGTATTACAGCGAGCCCAGAAAAGCCAGCAGGGCTTCGCGCTCTTCGGTGGGTAAATTAACAAAGCGGTTTTTAATCACTTCTGCTTCGCCGCCGTGCCATAAAATGGCTTCGGTTAATGTACGGGCGCGGCTGTCGTGCAAATATCCCACCGGTGTGCCGGCGGCCACGTATTTAGTGTAACCGATACCCCATAACGCCGCAGTGCGCCACATATTGCCGCCGGCTAAGCCTTCGGCAAAATTATCTGCCAGCTCTTCACCCATATCATGTAATAACAGGTCGGTGTAAGGCCGGATAGTTTGGTTGCGCACTTCATCAAAGGCTGAGCGGGCGCTGGTTTGCACTTCGCTGACATGACAGGCGTTACAGCGGATGGCTTTAAACACCTGCTCACCCTGCGCGATTTTGGCCGGCTCAACATCCAGATAGGCCATGGGCGACACGCCTTTAGGGTAACCGCTGACCAGACTGCGCTGCGCCGGTACGGCTAACAGGTGCAGATAGTTTGTCATTAACTCAAGCGCGTCATCCGGTAAGCCGGGCTCTGTACCGCTGGCGGCATCGCAGTGTGCTGCCCCGGCCAGACAGTCACGGTTCGGGTAAATGGATGACGTTACCGACATATCCAGTAATGCAGCGTTGGCTACCTGATGGCGCAGGCTGACTTTACCGGCTTTCCAGCCGTAACGGCCCAGCCGCACATCACCGGTTTCCGGGTCATAGACATAGTTGGCAGTACCCAGCACACCATCGGCATCGGGGGCGCTGCGTACCCGCGCTAAAATGGTGTCATCGGCAATGGCTTCCAGCAGCCCCATACCGATTAAAGGCTGGGCCGAGCGTACTGAATAAGCTTCAGGTACCGGGCCTTCAAAGGCAATTTCCGCTTTACGCAGTTCAACCACAGTACCATCGGCAAGTTGTACGTTCTTTGTGGTAAAACCGCTAACCACAGCAGCATTACCCCAGTTTTGCGCCGCGCCGGTAGTGTTCGATCGCGCATTCATTTGCAGTGCCTGGCCGTAAATCGGGTGCGGCAGATAGTTACCGTTGGTGTCGGTACCGGTAGCACCAACACGGATAGCCATGGTATCAAGCCGTTGGTTTTTGACCGAAGGGGCGACACTGCGGCCATTGCTGATATGACAGCCCAGACAGGAAGACTGATTAAAATGCTGGCCCTGCAACAACATGCCCGCGTCATTACGGTCATTACCGGCTTCGTTATGCTGGCCGGTCCATAAATTGGTATGCAACCAGCGGCGGCCTTCCATAAAGCGCTGGATATTTTGCATGCCGATATTGTTGTGCGGTTGCTGGAAGATAAAGCTGGCATTGTCAGCATAATCGTAAGACACCGAGCCCAACCCGCCCTGCAGAGTGCTGTCCGGTAAAGGCTGGTTCATTAAGCGCGGTTGCACGCCATACCAGGGGCGCAAACCCTGGCCCATAACGTAGGTCAGCTCGTTGGTGTAATAACGAAAAGCACCGTTATCGCCAATGGAGTCCATCACTTCACGGGTGGAAAAGAACGAGCCGGTAAACTCAATAATATCGCCTTTTTTCAGTGATCTTGCTGCCACGTTATTGCCGTTTGGCACCAACACGCCATCGGCATTAGCCGACAGCGCTCTGTGGCCAGGGTAAGTATCAAAAACCACGCTGCAGCCATCATTGGCACCAATAATGCCGTTGTAGCCACTGTCGGGGTTTAACAGCACGCCATTGGCTGGCTTTTGCATTACCGGACAGGGCGCACCGTCAGTCAGATAGGTAGAGTCATCCAGTAAATCGCCCGGGCTCATCCAGCCAAAGCCGGTAACATTGGGCTCATCAAAACGGCGCACAAACGAGTGGCCGCCGCCTTTTTGCGCCTGCTGATAATACTGGTTAACGATAATCTTCGGTGCAGTAACACCGGCAACATTACTGTTATCAATAAACTCAACGCCCCAGGTGCGGTTTTTAAAGTAGTTGGCAATAAAGTTTAAATGCGCGCCAGGGCCTTTGTCGGCAGGGTTGCCCTGTGCATCGACGGTTTCGTTCAGGCCATAACCCACTTCGTTCCATTCTTCACCGCGTTCGCGGGCATGACGCGAGCGGCCCACCATACCAAAGCGGGTTACCAAAGTACCGTCGGCCAGGGTAAAGCGCACGCTTTCAACCGGTTGGGCCGGCGCAGGCAGAGGCTGGCGGCCACTGCCGCTTAGCGGATAAGGCACATAGGACGTATCCAGCAGCGGCATAGAGTTGTCACTGCCCGGGGTTTTAAATTCTGCTTCAAATAATGAATAGCCATATTGGGTGTGGCGGCTGATACCTTGCAGGCGAACATAGCGGACATCGATATCAAGATTAAAAAATTCTTCGGTGCCACCTTTGGCACCGACGATATAGCGCAGTTGATACCAGTTTTCTGCATCGTCAGAGATATAAATGGCATATTCTTCAGCGTAGGCGTTTTCCCAGTGCAACTGCATATAGCCGATGGCAGTTTTGGCGCCAAAATCAAACTGTATCCAAGCGCTGTCAGCATCGGCATTATTGCTCCAGGCGCTTTCCCAACGACTGGTTAAATCGCCATCGGCTGCTTTATCTGCGCTGTTATTGGCATTTTCATCGCCGGATGAGCTTGCGGTAATACCGCCAATCGGTTGAGCCAAGCCGCTTTTATCATAAGCCAGGCTGAGTCTGAGCGCGGCCGGTGGTGCCGGCAGAGAGGGGCCGTCTGCTTTAGGCAGGGGAGATGTTTCGGCACCGGGGGCGGCTTCCAGCGCCGGTTCGGGTAGAGCGGCATCCGGATCCGGTGTTACAAGCGGTGGGTTGCCGGCTTGCGGATCTTCAGGCGCGGCAGTGCTGTCACTGCCACCGCCACAAGCCGTTAGGGCTAATGCCAGCAGCGGTACCAGCAACCAGGCCGGCGATGCCGGCTGCTTTGCGGCGGATTTATTCACAGAACTCAGGTTCATAGTAATTACCCCAAATAGATACTTATAACAGCTAATAGCCAGACTATTTTATTTAGTTAAGCGACGGCAAAAGGCATAACTATGAAGCAGTAGTATAATGTTTTGTGTAATTAATTGTTTATCGCACAACTGGTGTGACCTGGCGCCGCAGCTCCGGGTATTTAGTGACGGGCATGTAGTAATTAGTCATGCTGTACTGCTTTATTTTTGCTTTTATCTTATCTGTACTGCTTATTTTGCGCTGTACTGTGTATATTTTCTGTTGGCGCGGCGCGCTACTGTACTGCTTAATTTAAGCAAGCAGGAGTATGCATTATGAAACTGGCCGGCGCTTTAGTATTTTTTGCCTTTGCCACCAGCATTACGCCCGGGCCAAACAACATCATGATTATGTCGTCCGGTGTTAACTACGGCGTGCAAAAAAGCCTGGCACACCTGGCCGGTATTCAAACGGGCTTTTTGCTGATGTTACTGGCAGTGGGCCTGGGTGCCGGCGTGGTGTTACAGCAACAACCAATGCTGCATCAGTGGATCAAATTTATTGGCTCGGTTTATTTGCTATATCTGGCGTGGAAAATTGCGACGGCAGAGCCGGTACAGCTTGCTACCGGCAGCAGTAAGCCGCTGAGTTTTATTCAGGCGCTGTTGTTCCAGTGGGTTAATGCCAAAGCCTGGGTGATGATTACCGGTGCTATTGCCGCTTTTACCAGTTTGCACGGCGTGTATTGGCAGCAACTGGTACTGATTGCAGCGGTGTTTTTACTGGTAGGTTTACCCTGCACCGGCAGTTGGCTGTTGTTTGGTGCCGGTTTAAAACGGCTGTTAACGGCACCACGGCAACGCCGTTGGTTTAATTATGTAATGGGTACTTTGCTGGCGCTGTCGGTGCTGCCGCCACTATGGCAGGCGGTGCAGGCGTTCAGCAGCTGAACCCCGGGAGCGGCGGTGAGTTTTCGATATCAACAATTAGCCGGTGAGCTGCAGCAGCAGATAGAGCAGGGGCAATATGCCTGTGGTGAGCGCTTGCCCGGTGTGCGTGAGTTAGCCAAACGCCGCGCTCTTAGTGTCTCTACTGTGGTGGCCAGCTACCGTTTACTGGAGGCTGACGGCTATTTACAGGCCAATAACCGCAGCGGTTACGTGGTTACCGCGCGGCATCAACCACCGCCGCTTAGCGGCGCACCGCTGCAACACAGTGTGCTGCCCTCCAGCGTAAGCAGCCAGCAGATGGCGCTTACGCTATCTAAGGCTGCGGCTGATCCGGCTTATATGCGGTTGGGCGCGGCAGTACCGGCACCGCTGTATTTACCGCAACATGCGCTGCAAAAGGCACTGCAACAGGTAATTAAAGCCGCGCCGGCGCGGTTAATGTGCTACGAGGCCAGCCGCGGTGCGCCTGAGCTACGCCGCGAAATAGCCAGGCGCATGGCACTGCAAGGTGCTGTGGTTGCACCGCAGGACGTGATCATTACCAATGGTTGTCAGGAAGCCTTAATGCTGAGTTTAAAAGCGGTAACGCAGCCGGGCGACATAGTAGTGATAGAAGCACCGGCGTTTTACGGTTTGCTGCAGGCACTGGAAGCTGCCGGGTTAAAAGCGTTAGCCTTGCCTGCCGATCCGCAGACGGGGCTGGCTGCCGATGCGCTGCAACAGGCTTTGGCGCAGTGGCCGGTAAAGGCCTGCGTGTTAATTGCCAACTACAGTAATCCGCTGGGCAGCCTGATGCCGGATGCTGACAAAAAGCGCATAGCGCAGCTATTGGCA
The DNA here is from genome assembly GCF_013283795.1 of Rheinheimera lutimaris. Lineage (GTDB taxonomy): Bacteria > Pseudomonadota > Gammaproteobacteria > Enterobacterales > Alteromonadaceae > Alishewanella > Alishewanella lutimaris. The sequence continues at coordinate 239,543 of NZ_JABSOD010000001.1, read as the reverse complement.
GAGCGCGGTATACCGCTTATTGAAGATGATACCTACGGTGATTTGGGTTTTGCCGGACCAAGGCCTGCCAGCTGTTTTGCGCTGGCGCCACAGGCGGATATTTTTTACTGCAGCACTTTTTCTAAAACGCTGTCGCCGGATTTACGCCTGGGGTGGGTTATTGCCCCTAAACATACGGCTAAGCTGGAATACCTGAAGTTTATCAGCAATATCAGCAGCGCAGCATTGCCGCAATTAGCGGTAGCCCGGTTGTTGCAAAGTGGCCGTTATGAGCGGCACTTACGCGAGGTGCGGCCGTTGTATCAGGCGGCGTTGCAGCGTATCAGCAGCAGTATTGGCCGGCTGTTTCCGGCCGGTACCCGCGTTAGCCAGCCGCAGGGGGGCTTTGTGCTCTGGGTAGAGTTACCACAGGGTGTTGATGGTTATCTGCTGGCGCAGCAAGCGCTGGGCGAGAACATCAGCATAGCGCCGGGCGCTATTTTTTCGCCGACGCCGGCCGGCAGTGCCTCAGTCTTTGGTAACTTTATCCGCTTAAACGGTGCGGTAGAGCAAGATGCCAGGTTGGAGCGGGCATTGCAAACGCTGGCACAACTGTGCCAGCGTCAGCTTGAGGCCGCAAAGCCGGCGTAATGCGGCTGCCGGCTAAGCCATGGCGCTGCGGGGGCGCCTAATGCCCGCCGCCAAGTGATTTAATCGCCTGAATCATTGATACCATCACTTTTTGCGCATCGCCGTATACCATCTGAGTGTTGTCGGCGTAAAACAGCGCGTTCTCGACGCCGGAATAACCTTTACCCTGACCACGTTTTACCACATACACTTGCTTGGCCATATCGACATTTAACACCGGCATGCCGTAAATCGGCGAGCTTTTGTTAGTGCGTGCCGCCGGGTTTACCGTGTCGTTGGCACCAATAACAATGGCGACGTCGGCTTCTTTAAACTCGCCGTTAATATCTTCCATATCAAAGATAATGTCGTACGGCACCCCGGCTTCGGCCAGCAGCACATTCATATGGCCCGGCATACGGCCGGCTACCGGATGAATAGCAAATTTCACCTCGACCCCGGCGTCTTGCAGCAGCTTTACCAGCTCGTACAATTTGTGCTGCGCCTGGGCCACGGCAAGACCATAGCCGGGCGCGATAATCACCTTGCCGGCGTAGCGCATATTAATACCGGCATCACCGGCATCAATGGGTTTCTGGCTGCCGGCAATATCGCCCTGCGCTTCATCTTCAGCGGCGCCAAAGTTGGAAAACAGTACATTGGCTACCGAGCGGTTCATCGCTTTGGCCATTAACAGCGTAAGCAAAGAGCCGGCCGAGCCGACCACCATGCCGGCAATCATCAGTGCCGGGTTATTAAGCACATAGCCTTCAAAACCAACGGCTAAGCCGGTAAAAGCGTTGTACAAGGAGATCACTACCGGCATATCGGCGCCGCCAATCGGCATCGTCATCATTACGCCGTAAATCAGCGCCAGTGCAAAAAACACCGCAAACACCGGCCAGGCAACGCTGCCGCCGTGCCAGATAATGTAAGCGCCGATGCCCAGCAGCACCAACAACAGGCTACCGTTTACTAACTGCAGCGCAGCAAAGCGCAGTGTGCCGTTAATGCGACCATCCAGCTTGGCCCAGGCGATAAGCGAACCGGACAAGGCGACTGCACCAATCAAACCACCCAGCACGGCCAAACTCAGTGAGATGCTGCCGTGGGTTTTATAGCCAATCAGTTCTATTGCTGCTATCGCCGCGGCGGCGCCGCCACCCATGCCGTTATACAGTGCCACCATTTGCGGCATTTCGGTCATGGCGACTTTTTTACCACTGCGCCAGGCCCAGCCAAGGCCCAGTGTCAGCGCAAGCAGCGCCAGCGTAAGGTTAGTGCTAAGGTGCGGTTTGGCGGCCTCGTTGACATCCAGCGTATAGAGAAAGCTGGCTAATACGGCCAGCACCATACCGATACCGGCCACCACTATGCCGGATCGGGCCGTTAGCGGCGACGACATGCGTTTTAAGCCATAGATAAACAAAAAGGCGGCAATAAAGTAACTGCTGTCGATGAGTAAAGCTGCGTTCATGCCTTACTCCTTAGGGGTTTTGGTTGAAGGTTTAAACATCTGCAGCATGCGCTCGGTAACCACATAGCCGCCGGCGGCATTACCGGCGCCTAACAGCACGCCGAGAAAGCCGATAATTTGCTCCGGCAGCGAAGATGCATTGAGCAGGGCCCACAACGCACCGACAACCACGATGCCATGGATAAAGTTAGAGCCGGACATTAACGGCGTGTGCAAAATGGCCGGCACGCGGCCGATAATTTCAAAACCGGTAAAGGCGGCCAGCATAAAAATATACAGCGCGACAAAGCCGGTTAAAACAGTGGTGGTGTAGTCCATAACTATCCCCAATAAATAATGTATTTACAGTGTATTAGTGTTTTGCCAGTGCGGTTTTTACCGCTTCGGGTTTTATTTCACCGTTATGTGTCAGCACGGTTTTCGCCAGTACTTCATCATCCCAATTAAGTGCGATGGCGCCGTCAATCACAAATAGCTGCAATAAATTCAGTAAATTTTTCGCATACAGCTCTGAGGCATGTTCGGCCAGCATTGACGGCACATTTAACGGCGCGGCTATGGTGATCAGGCCCTGAGTAACCGTTTCACCAGGCACGCTGTATTCGCAATTGCCACCGCCCTCGGCGGCCAAATCGATAATCACCGCGCCCGGTTTCATGCCATCGACCTGCGCTTTGCTAATCAGTTTGGGGGAGGGGCGGCCGGGAATGGCGGCAGTAGTGATAACAATATCGGCCTGTTGGATATGCCGCGTGACCACGCCGGCAATCTTGTCTTTCTCTTCCGGCGTCAGCTCGCGGGCATAACCGCCTTCGCCACGGGCATCCACACCGGTATCAACAAATTTCGCACCTAAGGACTCGGCCTGCTCTTTGGTTTCTGGCCGGACATCGTAGCCTTCGGTAATAGCACCTAAACGCCGCGCGGTGGCCAGTGCCTGTAAGCCGGCAACGCCTAAGCCCATTACCAGACAGCGTGCCGGGCGGATAGAGCCGACCGCGGTGGTCATCATCGGCAAAATACGCGACAGCGTAGTGGCGGCCATAAGTGCGGCGTAATAACCGGCCAACGCCGCCTGTGACGATAGTGCATCCATCGCCTGGGCGCGGCTGATGCGGGGAACTTGCTCCATGGCAAAGCAGGTGATGTTTTTTTCACACAGCAGCCGGGTTAATTCAGCTTCTTTATGCGGGTAGATAAAGCTGAGCAGAATGCTACCGGGTTTTAACAGCGCAACCTCAGCCAGTTTAGGCGGTTGTACCGCCAGCACGATATCGGCGTCTGCTAACAAATGCTGCTCAGTAGCGGCAATTTCAACGCTGTTGTAAGCGTTGTCGGGTAGTTTGCTATTCAGGCCGGCCCCACTGAGCATACTGATGTTGCAACCAAGTTTGCTGAGTTTATCGGCGACAGCAGGCACCAGCGCCACCCGCTTCTCGCCCGGCCGGCTTTCCATTAGCACGGCTATTTTTATTGGCATAACGCATTCTCCTTAAACTAACTGTTTGAGGAGTATAGTCTTTATTTAGTGGCTTTTTGGATTGTGGCGAATGATGGCTAACATTTCGCCAACTTATGCCGGCTTAAGCTGTTGCGTTGTCTGTAACGAGGTGCAGGGCTTGTTCTAAGGTTGTCAGAATTTCGCTGCTTTTACGCAGCACTCTCAGTTGGCTGAATAATTCGGCAGCCGGCGGATACTGCAGTTTTAAGTAGCTGAACCACTGTTTGATACGGTTGCTGTAGTATTGGCTTTTATCACCGCACATTTCAAATTCAGAATACTGCATCAGCAGTTCAAGCACCTGTGGCCATGGCATAGCGGGGCTATTATCGCGGATGCTTTGCGCCAGGTTTGGCATGGCCAGGGCACCGCGGCCGAGCATAATGTCTTTGCAGTCAGACTGCTGCCGGCACAGGGCGGCGTCAGTGGCATTCCAGATCTCACCATTGGCAATCAGGGGAATAGCTACCTGTTGTTTAATTTTGGCAATCCAGGGCCAGTAGGCCGGTGGTCGGTAACCGTCACTTTTAGTTCGGGCATGCACGGTAAGCATGCTGGCGCCGGCGGCGGCTATCGCTGCGGCATTATCCAGTGTCAGTGAGGTATCTTCATAACCGAGGCGGATTTTGGCGCTTACCGGAAACTGCGGCGGTACCGCATCGCGTACGGCTTTTACAATCTGATATAACTGGTTAGTTTCTTTTAACAGCACAGCGCCGCCGCGGCTTTTGTTAACCGTTTTGGCCGGACAGCCAAAATTGAGATCGACGCCGGGCGAGCCTAATTCAACCGCGCGTACCGCGTTTTCGGCCAGCCAGTGCGGGTCTTGCCCCAGTAATTGCACGCGTACCGGCGTACCGGCAAAGGTTTTGCCACCGTTGAGTAACTCCGGGCACAGGCGGGTGAATACACGCGGCGGCAGCTTTTGGTCTACCACGCGGATAAATTCGGTAATGCATAAATCGTAGCCGCCAATCCGCGTTAACATATCACGCATCAGGGCATCGACCACGCCTTCCATCGGCGCGAGTATTATTTTCATCGGTTTTCGTTTTTGTCAGATGTTTTGTTACGGCGGCAACGCTCAGAGCAATAAATTACAGTGTGCCAGTTAAGTTGCCATTTTTTGCGCCAGTTAAACATCAGCCCGCATACCGGACAGCGTTTTTGCGCCAGCAGTAGCTTTTTGTGTGGCATGTTCAGACAGAATAAACGGTACTGATATGCTGACGGTGCAGCAGCTCTGCCAGCTCCGGCAGTTGCAGCAATTCTATTTCCAGCACTTCCAGCATGGGGCTTTTAAATTGCTCCCACTCCGGGTCGAGATTAATATCGAATAACTGCCGGCTTTCGCCGCTAAAATGCTCAGCCAGTTTTAACAGCGCAAACAGCTGTTTCTCTAACTCGCTGTCAGACTCCAGCATTAACGCCGGGCTGTGATGGTAAGCAATAACATTACACAGTTGTGGCGTTAAGCCCCATGATTCGGCGATTAAGAACCCCAGCACTTCATGACAGGTATGAAAATGCTGCTCTTCAATTTCGCTGTAACCCTGCTGCGCCAGTAAGCCACGCTGCATAATCTGCTCATACTGGCTGGTTTGTTGGTGGATAAGTGCAATACCGGCGTTATGAAATAAGCCAAGGCTGTAGCAGTCGTCCTGGATGTCCTGGGCAAAGTTAAAATGCTTGGCCAGGGTCATGGCGATATTGGCTGTTTGCAGCGCACTGGACCACAGCTTCAAGCTGAATCTGTCGTCACGGCCCTCTGCCAGCGTAAAACGCAGCAGTACGCTGCGCACCAGTTTCAGCACACGGCTGACACCGAGAAACTTACAGGCATGTTCAACTGAGGTGATTTTTTGCCGCAGGCCGAAAAATGACGAATTCACCACTTTTAAAGTAAAACCGGCAATACCGATATCGAGATTAATCAGTGCGGCGATGCGTTTAATATTGGGTTCAGGCGCATCCAGCTGTTGTTGAATGTGCTGCAGAATTTCCGGTTGCGGCGGTATGGTAAAACCGTTTAACGCTTGTTCAATTGCCGACATATCAATGGCGTGCGCCATAACGCTTTCTCCGGGATAAACTGCTGACAGACCGGCTCATAGTAAAAGCCACGGCAGGGAAATGCAAAGCTGTTTTACATTGCCGCGCGGTTACGAATCCAGATAAGGCCGGCCCTGCATAAGCTGCTGCGCCAATTGTTGTTCAGTTTGCTGTTCGCTAAGCTGTAAATCATTGAACTGCACGTCAAACTGGATAAGCTCTTCGTCGTCTAAGTGCTGGGCAATTAAACGGTCCGGCACCTGGCCTACCTGGCGATACGCATTGATAGCGACCTGAGCGGCCTGTTCCATTAATAACAAAAAGTGCCCCAGCGGAAATTGTTGAAAAATTTCTGCATCCAGATGCGCCCAGCCCAGCAGATCGCCACTGATACTCTCATCGGCATGGTCGGTAAATAACATTGATACCGCCGGACACGACGGGTTTTCACCGGCTTGATACTGCTCTGCGTCCTGCTCGTTAAACAGCAACACATAGCCAAATCCCGGGCTGCCTTCAGCATCCATCTCGTCAAATGACGTATCGTACATCAGAAACAATCGATTATCGGTCATGACGCTATTCCTGCTGAAAAAACGGGCGCTAATTCTACCTGAAATAACGGCAATGCTAAAGGGTAGTGCGGAATTATCCGCAGCTTAACGGCCAGCGCCACAGCTTTAACGACTAATAGCCTGTATTGGCGGCATTAATTCTCCACATCGGCCTGCCAGGGTATTTCCAGCAGCAGCGCCAATGCCAGTAACAGGGCTTTTTCCTGTTGCACAATTAACTGATCGGCACGCACGCAGGCTTCTATGGCTTGCCACAGTTGTTGCTTAACCAGCGGCGAAGCCGCCAACAACAGTGGCAAATGCCGGCTTAGCGCGGCCAGATCAGCGGCCGGTTTGGCGGTGTCAGCGGCTAATGCTAACCGGGAGAGCGCTGCCTGCCAGGCTTGTTGCTGTTGGGCTTCGTTGCCGGCTGCATTGCTTATCAGCGCCAGTAGCGGTAGTACCTGCGCCTGCAACTGCGCCAGTGGTTTAGCCGAGGTTTTACGCACTATCTGTGTTTGATCGTATTGCACGGCGACGTTGTGTTCAACAAATTGGCTGATCAGCCAGGGCGTAAGCGAAGCGGTGGTGACGCTGGCCAACAGCGCTTGTAATAACTGGTTAAACTGTACAAAACCGGCTTCAGATAAACCTTTCAATGCCGGCACCAGCCGTTGCAGCAGTTGTATCTGTTGTACTTCGCTCAGACCGGCTACGGCATCGCACAATTGGTCAACTTGTTCTAATAAGGCTGCAGAGCCCATCTGTTTAATTAAATGCAGCTGTTTGCTGCGCACACTGTCGTCTTGTTGTAATAACAGGCAGCATACCAGAGCTGTAGCCGGCTGCGTTTGCCGGCTACTGTGCAATAACAACAACGGCAGGGCTTGCTGTAAACGCTCTGCATTGCCGGGTTTGGCCGGTGCTGCTGCGGTTTGTGGCTCTGCGGCTGTTTGCGCGCTGCGTGGCGTGGGAAACTTGCCGTTCCAATGTGGTTCCAGCCGTTTAATCCGGATTGCCAGTGGCGGGTGGGTCGCAAAAATGCTGGCCCAGCGGCTGATGGCTTCGCCAAAAAACAAATGGCTGTTTTCATCGGCATTGGCGTTGGCAATTTTGCTATGGCTGCTGTGGCTGCCAATGGCTTTTAATGCGCCGGCAATGCCACGCGGGTTGCGGGTAAACTGTACGGCAGAGGCATCGGCAAGGAATTCGCGCTGGCGGCTTACGGCCGCTTTAATCAGGTTGCCGAAAAAAGAACCTAAATAGCCGATAACCACTAAACCAAGCGCCAGTAATAACAAGCCGCCGCCATTGTTTTTGCTGTTGCCGGAACGACTGTTGCCGGCGCGGATGGTGCTGCTTCTGCCGCCGGCACGCAGCATGTAGTAGCCGATATGGCCCAAAAATAAGATACCGTTTAAGATGGCAATCAGGCGGATATTCATCCGCATATCACCGTTTAATATATGGCTGAATTCATGCGCGATAACGCCTTGGAGCTCGTCGCGGTTAAGTTGCGCCAGGCAGCCTTGGGTGACGCCTATTACGGCATCGGCCGGGCTGTAACCGGCCGCAAAGGCATTGATGCCTTGCTCAGGCAACAGATACACTGCCGGCACCGGGGTATTAGCCGCCAACGCCATTTCTTCGACTACGTTAAGTAAGCGCCGCTGCAGAGGATCCTTACTGTCAGGTGACAACCGCACGCCACCTAGCGATTCTGCCACGACTTTACCGCCGGCTTTTAACTGCTGCCATTTCAGCAGTACCGCGATGCCGACCGCAGCCAACACCACCGCGCTTACCCAACCGATGACATGCCAGGGCAGGTGTTGCCGGTACTGCGGGGTGTTAATCGCCGAAGGGTCAATAAAACCGAGGCTTATAAGTGCAACGACGTTAGTCAGTAGCAATAACAACAGCACGGCAAGGCTAAACAACACCACTAAAACGCGGGTGTTACGCCGCGCCAGGTCTTGTTGGGCAAAAAAGTTACTGCTCATATTTTGCCTTGTCAGTGCTTAAAAACTGACTTTGGGTGCAGCCTGAATAGCAGCGCTGTCGGCAAATTCCAACAACTTTGCATCAGCAGCATGACCAAAGCTGGCGGCAAAAATGACCGGCGGGAAGCTTTGTTTGTAGCTGTTGTAGTCGGTTACGCCATCATTAAACGCCTGACGGGCAAAGGCAACACGGTTTTCGGTGCTGGTTAACTCTTCAGATAACTGCATCATATTCTGGTTGGCTTTTAAATCCGGATAGGCTTCCATTACCACGTTAAGCCGGCTCATCGCGCTTTGCAATGCGCCCTCGGCACCGGCCAGGGCATTGATAGCACCGGCATCACCCGGGTTGTTAGCCGCCACTTTTAACCCGGCTAAAGCCGCATTACGGGCGTTAATCACCGCCTCTAACGTGTCGCGCTCATGTGCCATATAGGCTTTGGCGGTTTCGACGAGGTTAGGGATCAGGTCATAGCGACGCTTGAGCTGTACTTCAATCTGGGCAAAGGCGTTTTGAAAGCGGTTTTTCAGTTTTACCAGATTATTGAAAATGCTGATAACCCAGAACACTAACGCAACAAGAATCGCCAGAATAATCAGGCTGGTCATGCGAACTCCGGTAGTTGAGGGATAATTTTGGTTGCTATTGTTAACAATAGTTTAATCAGTGTCCAGCGTTTCTTGTCAAACTAACACTAAAGTACGGTGATTTGCCGTAGTCCGCCGGGGTGCTGTTAATTCTGTCGGGCTGCGGTATCATATTGCAGCTGACAATAAGGGGTAAGTATGAGCGATTTTCAACATATTTCAGTAACACAAACCGCAGAGTTGCTGGCTGACGGCAAAGTGGTTATCGCCGATATCCGCGATGAGCAAAGCTATGCTGCCGGCCATATTGCCGGAGCCTATCATTTAACCAACGGCAGTTTATCCGGTTTTATGCAGCAGTTTGAGTTTGACCAACCGGTCGTGGTGGTGTGCTATCACGGCAATTCCAGCCAGGGTGCTGCACAGTATTTGGCGCAACAGGGTTTTGAGCAGGTGTATAGCATGGATGGTGGCGTAGAAAGCTGGCGTCAGCAACAGCCGGTAGTGAGTGGTGACGGTGCATAAATTTGCCGAGTTAAATTCCGCGCAGGCGGCACAGTTGTTTGCCGGCTACTGTGTCGCGCTGGGCCTGGACGTTAGCGCGGTAGTGCTGCGCGCTGATCTGGCAGAGCTGTACGCGGCAGAACAGCAATTAGCGCAGGTTGAACAAGAGTTTGCGCAGTTTTTGCAACAGCCCGGTCATTCACGTTATCAGGCCGCTGCCTGGCAATTAAGCCAGCCGGTAAAGGCCGGCAGTGATACCGCCCTGGTGCAGTTTGATATGCGCCGTGTATGGCAGCAAGCCCCCCTGACCGTGCTGCTGTTTGTGTTGTGTTTACTGGTGTACGGCTGGCAGCAACTGGATTGGCGCAGCAGCAGTGGTTGGTTGCAACTGACTAACCCGGCAGAGCTGTGGCGCTGGTTTACGCCCATGTTGCTGCATTTTTCGCTAACCCATCTGGTGTTTAATCTGGCCTGGTGGTGTTATCTCGGCAGCCGGTTTGAACAGCGGCTGGGGGCAGGCTTGTTGCTTAACCTGACGTTGTCGGTAGCGCTGATTTCTAATGCGGCACAGTATTTTATGGTTAACCCGCATTTTGGCGGTTTATCCGGCGTGGTGTATGGCCTGTTCGGTTATTTCTGGATTGCCGGCCGGCTGAACCCGGCGCAGGGTCTGCACATCAGCTCCGGCTTAATTGGTTTTATGCTGCTGTGGTTAATGCTGGGCTTCTTTGATGTGTTGTGGGTTAGTATGGCCAATTGGGCGCATTTAGGCGGCTTGCTTGCCGGGATGGCGTGGGCCTGGTTACTACGCAACCGGCCCGGACATAAACCTAGAGAGATAAGTGCTACTGATACAGATACTTAGTAAATAACAGATCCTGGATCATCATTTCACCGGCTTCTTTTTTCATGCTTTGTTGTAACTGCTCCAGGATCGCCAGACGGATTTCTTCACGGCCGGTTAAAGACTTAATTTTGTCTTCCGGCTGCTTGCTGAAAATGCCGATAATGGTATCGAGGATCAAGGGCTCATGATGTTCTATCGCCGGTAAATAGCGTTTATCTTCAATCATCAATTCCACTGTGACGCGGATATAGCCTAAGCTGCGACGGTTGCCGGAAATATAATTGGTGACAATATCCGGGTCAAAACCATAGTAAACAATTTCTTTCGGTTGTTCTTGCGCCAATGCAGGCAGGCTGGCTAACAGCAGCAGACAAAAAATCAGGCTTTTAATCATAAGTATCACTTGTAGTTGATAAAAACAGGCTGGTAACGACACTAACCTTAGCGTTAAGCCCGGCATTTTACCAGCTAAGCTTGTTTGCAGTAAGCCGTTTTCTCTGCTTATTACGGCTGAAAAAACACGCCGGAGTTGCTATGATGCCGCCAGACTTATTCAGTTCAGAATGTGCTTTTGTGAATACACCCTTTATTTCTCTTGATGCGTCCTGGCGGGAAGCCAATGTACAAACCTTGCCGCCGCAACTGGCGCCGTGGATCTCAGAGCCTGCATCACTCACTGCGCGCTTAAAGCGGCATTGCCGGCAGTTTCGTGTGCAGCTGCTGAATGAGCAGCAAAGCGAACTGCCGGCTTTTTTACAGCATCTGTTGCCGGATACCGCTGCTGCTCAGCTGCGCGAAGTCATCTTATGGTGCAACGACATGCCCTGTGTCTATGCACAAAGCTGGTTGCCACAGCAAACTGTTACCGTGTTGCGGCCACTGGCTGATTTAGGCGAGCGCCCGCTGGGCGATTATATTTTTCAGCAGCCTGGCTTACATCGCGGCATTATTGAAACTACGCAATTAGATATCGCCTTGCCACAGTTATCAGTAGCGGCGCGTTGCCATGCCAGGCGCTCGGTATTCACGCTGGACGGCTTGCCGTTGCTGGTCGCTGAAGCGTTTTTACCGGCGATGGCGTTACTGGATGACACCCCGCTATGAGTCTTGCGTTAAGCTGGCATAACCGGCGGCACTACTTACAGCTGATGCGGCTGGAAAAACCCATTGGTACCTATTTACTGCTGTGGCCGACCTGGTGGGCACTGTGGTTAGCGGCAAAAGGCGTGCCGTCATTAGATTTGTTGTTGGTGTTTAGCCTGGGTGTAGTACTAATGCGCGCCGCCGGCTGCGTGATTAATGATTACGCTGACCGGCATTGGGACGGCGCTGTGGAGCGTACCAAGCAACGGCCCCTCGCCAGCGGTGCGGTAACAGCCACAGAGGCATTGCAGTTGTTTCTGTTATTGCTGCTGTTGTCTGCCAGTCTGTTAGTGTTTTTAAACTGGCAAACGGTGTTGTTATCGTTGGTGGCGGTGCTGCTGGCAGCGATATATCCGTTTATGAAGCGTTACACCCATTTACCGCAGGTAGTGTTGGGGGCGGCATTCAGCTGGGGCATGCCAATGGCATTTATGGCCACTCAGCTACAGTTGCCGCCGCTGTTGTGGTTGTTATATCTGGCCAACCTGCTGTGGACAGTAGCTTACGATACCTATTATGCGCTGGTCGACCGGCCGGATGATATTAACGTCGGTATTAAATCCACCGCTATTTTATTTGGCCGTTACGCTTTGCCGATTATTGCACTGTTGCAACTGTGCACCTTATTGCTGCTGGGGGGCGTGGGTTATTTGGCGCAGCTGCATTGGTTGTATTATTGCAGTCTGGTTGGCGCGGCCGGCTGTTTTATTTATCAGTACCGGCTTGCCCGCGCCAGCCGGCAGGGTTGTTTTAATGCATTTTTGCACAATCACTATGTTGGCATGCTGGTGTTTGCCGGTATTGCCCTAAGCTATCTAATTAACGAATTTTGATACAAGGATAAAGCCGCATGACACGATTTTTGGCAGCGCTGGCAATGATATTGCCGCTATTAGTTTGCGCTGTACCGGATGAGCCACGTGAAGTATTTAGCCTGGTGCCGCTGCAGGTGGGTGACGTGTTGATCGAGGTGCAGCTGGCAGATACAGCGGAAAAACGTGCACAGGGGCTGATGTTTCAGCAAAGTGCGGATCCCGGTATGTTGTTGCTATACCGCGAGCCCAGAGCGATAGCGCTGTGGATGGCCAATACCGCTATGGCACTGGATGTAGCCTATATTGGCCCGGACTGGCGCATAGCAGAACTGATAACGCTGGAGCCTTTCGATACCACAGCGGTGCCGTCTGCCAAGCCTGTAATCGCTGCACTGGAAATGCCGCGTGGCTGGTTTGCTAAACATGGCGTAGCGGTAGGGCAAAAGGTAGAGCTGCCGAAACACCAGAACTAACTCACCAGCTTCGTAGCACGAGATAGTTGCCGCTCTGCTCGCCACAGTGGGGTTACGGGCATCCTACCCTCCACCAAGCGGACCAGCTGCGCTGACCAAATTCGTTCCGGACGAATTTGTTATCCGCCTTCGCTAACGCGAAAATGTCTGTGGCTGCGCTATCGGCAACTAACTCTGCTGTGTGCCTGCTTAAGCATGGTTTGCCGGCAAAGTACGGCGCAGCAACAGAAAGTACAGTACCGGCATCAGCAGCATTGACACCAGTGGTGCGGCTATCATGCCACCCAGCATCGGGGCGGCAATGCGCTGCATCACTTCGTTGCCGGCGCCACTGCCGAGCATAATCGGCAGCAAGCTGACAATAATCGTCAGTACTGTCATCGCCTTTGGCCGCACCCGCTGGACAGCCCCTTGCATAATGGCCTGCCACAATTGTTGTTGGTTTTGCGGCTGAATGTCTTCTACCGCCCGCTTTAAATACAACAGCATAACCACGGCAAATTCGGCGGCGACACCGCTGAGTGCAATTAAGCCCACGGCCACGGCGACAGATAACTGATAATCGAGCAAATACAGCAACCACAAGCTACCACTGAGGGCAAACGGCAGCGTAACCAATACCAGTACCACATCACTAAAGCGGCGGAAGGTCAAATACAGCAGCACCACGATAAGCAGCAGCGTAAAGGGCACCAGTTGCTCCAGCCGCTGTGTTACGCGCAGCATATATTCATACTGGCCGCCAATGCTAACGCTGACTTGGGGCGGAAAACGCTGACTTGCCAACAAGCTTTGCAGCTGTGCTATATAACTGCCCAGCTGGGTTTGCGCCGGTAAGTCGATATAGACCCAACTGGTTAAGCGGGCGTTTTCGGCGCGGATCATCACCGGGCCATTTACCACTTCTACCTTTGCCACTTGCTCCAGCAGCACATAAGCGCCGTCGCGGCTTTGCAGCGGTAACCGGCGAATATCATCCGGGTGGCTGCGATAATCACGCGGGTAGCGCAGGCTGATATCGTAACGCTCGCGGCCCTGAATACTTTGCGCCACCGGCGCGCCGCCTATGGCAAAAGCGACGTATTGCTGCAGCTCGGTCAGGGTGATGCCGTAGCGGCCCAGCTGGGTTAAGTCCGGCGTAATGTGTAAGTAAAGGCCATCTTCGGCGCGCTCGGCAAACACTGAACGGCTGCCGGGTAATTGCTTAATCTCAGCTTCCAACTGCTGCGCCACCTGTGAAATAGTGCTCAGATCCGGCCCGCTAACGCGCACACCCACCGGGGTGCGGATGCCGGTGGAGAGCATATCAATGCGGGTTTTTATCGGCGGCAGCCAGGCGTTGGTCAGCCCGGGTACCTGCACCGCAGCGTCTAACTCAGCAATAATATCGTCCAGCGTAAAACCGTCACGCCACTGGCTTTGCGGCTTAAGTTTAATGCTGGTTTCCAGCATGGTCAGCGGAGCCGGGTCTGTAGCGGTGTTGGCGCGGCCGCTTTTGCCCAGCACGGTTGCTACCTCGGGTACGGTTTTAATTAAGCGGTCGGTTTGCTGCAGTAATTTGGCTGCTGTGGCCGGGCTTAAACCGGGCAGGGTAGTGGGCATATACAACAGGTCGCCCTCGGCAAAGGCCGGCATAAACTCACTGGATAAACGCTGCCACGGCAACAGGCTTGAGGCCAGTGCCAGCACACTGAGCAGCACTAAGGTGGTTGGAAAGCGCAGGCACAGTTTAAGCAGTGGCGTATACAGCGCAATTAAGCCGCGGCTGAGCGGGTTTTTCTGCTCTGACGGTATCTTGCCGCGTAAAAAATACAGCATTAACACCGGAATTAACGTAATTGCCAAAATAGCGGCAGAGGCCATAGCAAAGGTTTTGGTGTACGCCAGCGGGGCAAATAAACGGCCTTCCTGAGCTTCGAGCATAAACACCGGTAAAAAGCTGACGGTGATCACCAGCAAGGAGAAAAACAGCGCCGGGCCGACATCAAGGCAGGCGTCGATAATGGTCTGACGAAACTCCGCTGTAGTTAACTGGCGGCCGTTGGCGCGGGCCTGCTCCAGCTTTTTATGGCCGTGCTCTACCATTACAATGGCGGCATCAACCAGGGCGCCGATAGCAATGGCAATGCCGCCCAGGCTCATTACGTTAGCGTTAATACCCAGTTGCTGCATCAGTAAAATACTGGCCAGCAGCGCCAGCGGCAAACTGATGACGGCGATTAACGCCGAGCGCGCATGCAGTAAAAACACCAGACATACCAGTGCCACAACAGCCATTTCTTCCAGCAGCTTCTGGCTTAAATTGCTGACGGTCTTTTCAATCAGCTCAGCGCGGTCGTACACGGTTACCAGCGCTACGCCGTCGGGCAGGCCGTTGTTCAACTCCGCCAGTTTACGTTTTACCGCTGCTATAGTGCTAAGCGCGTTTTCACCATGGCGCATAACAATAATGCCACCGACCACTTCACCTTCGCCGTTCAGCTCGGCAATACCGCGCCGTGCGCCCGGCACAGTTTGTACGCTGCCGATATCGGCCAGAGTTAGCGGGTAGTCAGCGCTGTTACGCACACCCAGCGGCACCGCGGCTAAATCAGCCAGCGACTGAATATAATCACCGGCCTGCACCAGCAGCTCGGTTTCGGCCACTTCAATCACACTGCCGCCCTGTTGCTGGTTGTGGCTGTTTATTGCGGCAATAACCTGGGATAAGGTAACGTTAAAAGCGCGCATTAAGCGCGGCTCAAGCTGTAACTGATAGGTTTTGGCCATACCGCCAATGCTGGCCACTTCCGCCACGCCGGCGACGCTTTGCAGCTCCGGCGTCAGGTAAAATTGCTGCAGGCTGGTAAGCTGCTCTAATGATATATCGGTATTTTTTGCGGTTAACGCATATTGGAAAATCCAACCGACGCCGCTGGCATCAGGACCTAAGCTGGCTTTAGCGCCAGCAGGCAGGCTAACGGTTTGCAAATATTCCAATACCCGTGAGCGTGCCCAGTAAGGGTCGGTGGCGTCTTCAAAAATAACATACAGGTAGCTGTCGTTTGGCATCGAAAAGCTGCGTACGGCTTTGGCCTTGGGAACAGCCAGCAGTGCTGTCGACAGCGGATAACTGACTTGCTGCTCAATAGTTTCGGGGGTTTGGCCAGGATAACTGGTTTTAATAATCACCTGCACGTCGGATAAATCCGGCAGCGCATCCAGCTTCAGCTGCTGGCTGGCCTGATAACCAAATAATGCCAGCGCCAGTGTGGTTAATAATACCAGCAGCGGGTTTTGCACCGACCAGCGAATAATAGCCTTAATCATCGCGTTAGCTCCTAATGCTGGTGGCTGGCGCTGTTGCTTTGCGGCAACTGGCTTAGGCTGGCTTGTGCATCGAGTAAAAACTGGCCGGATACCACCACCAGCTCGCCGTCATGTAAGCCGGACAGTACTTCAACATAGCCCTGAGCACTGCTGCCGGTAGTGATAGTGCGCACGCTGAAGTTATCACCATTTTGCACCACCACCCGGCTGCTGTTGCCGTTTAGCAGCACGGCATCACGCGGCACGCTAAGCACATCACGCAACGGGCCACCATACAGCCTTACCGGTAACAGCATATTCGGTTTAAGCAGTTGCTTGCTGTTGTCCAGCGTCAGCCGTACTTTGCTGCTGCGGCTTTGTGCATCCAGCGCCGGGTAGATGTAATCCACCTTGGCATCAATGGCACTTACGTGCTGCGACGGAATATCCACTTCGGCGCTCATGCCGTTAAACAACCAGCTTTGTTGGGCTTCGGCCACATCGGCTACCAACCAGACACTGTTTAAACTGGTAATTTCAATTAAAGTATCGCCGGGCTTGATATACATACCATCGCGCACGTTCAGCATAGTAACCACGCCATCCTGATGGGCGTAAACCGTGATCTGATACTGGCTTTGCCGGCTTTGTTGCAGTTGGTTAATGTCTTTATCGCTCAGGCCAAGCAGCCGCAGGCGGGTTTCGGCGCGTTTAACTAAGCTGCTGCTACGCTCGCCGTTTTGTTTGCTAACCGATAATGCTTGCAGATAATCGTCCTGTGCCACCAGTAAATCGGGTGCATAGTAGCTAAACAACTTGTCGCCGGCCTTAACGCGTTGGCCCAAACTGCGCACAAACAGCTGTTCTATCCAGCCCTCAGCACGGATGTGGCTGTGGTGAATGGCATCTTCGGCGTACTGCACCGTGGCAAAGGTGTCGATAAAGCGCCATAAGGTGCGTGGGGCAGCTGCTTCAGTGCGGATAGCCAGTGCCTGTTGCATGGCACCGTTTACCTGCACCTGCGCCGTTTTTTGCTGACGCTGCAGCACTAAATCCATACCACAAATCGGGCAGTTTCCGGGTTCGCCCTGCTGAATATGCTGGTGCATTGGACAGACATATAAAGGGCTGGCTTCGGCTAACACACTTTGTGCTGCCGCGACCGGGCTGGCATGAGCATGCCCGCTGTGATCCTGTGCCTGCGCCGATAGTATCAGTAAGCCCTGCAATAACAGCAGCGCCAGAACATAAAACTTAAACATAGTATTTTCCTGAAACAAAACTTAAGCCGCGTGCTACAGCACGACATTAACTACAAAGCGGTTTCAGGCGTTTATCGGTGGCGGCGGATCTTCGGCAAATAACCACTGCGGCAGGCGCACGGTTTGCTGTGCAACAGCGTTATCGGGGCGGATATAGCGGAATAATTCAGTGGCCAGCAAGGCACCGCTGGTGGCGCAATGCTTAGCACAGCAATCGCCTTTACATTGGTGCTGAGGCTGGTCGCAGCAGTCGTGTTCAGTGTCTGCAACGGCAGCTTTTTTTGCGCTGTGGCATGGCATTTCATGCTCTGTGTCAGTAGTTTGCGGTTGAGTCGTTTTATGGCTAAGGGCATCGGCCAGGGTGTAAGCATGCGCAGCTTGCACCGATCCGGTCAGGCCGGATAGTGTCAACGTAAGCAATAGCAAATAACTGAATACGGTGCGCATGGCGGCTATCATAGACGCTTTAACTGGCCGGATCCAGCACGCCGTTAATGCTGGCATTTTTACGAAACCAGCCGGCAATGCTGTAGCGGGTATCGATGGCCGGTAGCACCTGATGCGGGAAACGCTCGCTTTCAAATAACACCAAGCTGCCGGCGGTGGGGAGAAATTTATCTATCAGCCGGTCGTGTTCATCATATAACGCCAGTTCGCCACCGGCGCTTACGCTATTTAAGTAGCTTACGGTGGTAAGTACGCGGTTAGAGCGGCCGCTAAAGGCATCAACATGTTTTTGGTAGTAATCACCCTTATTGTAACGGGCAAAGTGACATTCAAAATCGAACAAGCCTAAAAAGCAGCGGCGGTTAAATATCAGCTGCAGCTGTGCCATTAAGGTCAGATATTGCTGCTGGGCCGCGCTTTGGCCATCAAACCACTGCGTAGCATCACGACGGATTTGCTGATTTACCTGATGTGCGCTCTGCCTGCCGATGCCGGCCGGTGTCAGTTGCGCTTCATGCTGCGCCTCGTGCAACAAGGCGGCGTTAAGCTGCGGGCTTAGAAAGTTTGGCAGCCAGACCCAGCCATGCTGATAAAAGGCGTCAATAATGGCATCGAAATTCAGCGCATCGCTGGCTAACACAGAACCGGACATAGCAAGGCTCAGCAGAAAAAGTCCTGCTATTGTCGCTGAAAAGCTTACGCAGCCAAAGCAGATTTTGGTAGGCTGGCAGCACTTTGGTTAATCTTGCTGATAATAATGTCCGACAGTATCTATTTTTATGAACCGGCCAAAGGCCATGGCCTGGCGCACGACCCGTTTAATGCCTTAGTAGCACCGCGGCCAATTGGCTGGATTTCCTCCCAAGACAGTGCTGGCCAGCTGAACCTGGCGCCCTACAGTTTTTTTAATGCCTTTAATTACACACCGCCGATTATTGGCTTTGCCAGCACCAGTTACAAAGATACGGTGCGCAATATTGAGCAAACCGGCGAGTTTTGCTGGAACCTGGTAACTAAACCATTAGCACAAGCGATGAACCAGACCAGTGCCGCTGTGGCGCCGGAGGTGGATGAATTTGCCCTGGCCGGGTTAACCGCGAAGGCCTCCAGCATTATTAAGGTGCCGCATGTGGCCCAAAGCCCGGTAACCTTTGAATGCAGGCTAAGCCAGGTATTGCAGCTAACTGCGGCTGATGGCAGCAAGATCACCACCTGGATGGTGTTTGGCGAAGTGGTGGGAGTGCATATTGCGCGGCATTTGCTGGTAGACGGTATTTATGACACGGCAGCGGCACAGCCGGTGCTGCGCGGCGGTGGCCCGGCGGACTATTTTGTTGCGGATGCAACAACACGGTTTCAAATGCACCGGCCGAAGCTTTAGTGCATCAGACAGCTGTAATGCTGAGCAGCTGAGTGAGAATCGGCTTGCCCTAAGCCAACCGTTGAAGGCATGGATACTGACAAATTCGCCCGGAGCGAATTTGAACAGCTGCGCTGGTCCGAAGGATAAACTTCATGGATGAAGTTTATAGTCGAGCCCCCAGGGATGGGTTTACGGCGCGTTGGCGTGGGCAAACCGGTTCGTTAACTTTCACCGGCAGTATTGGTATCGGTTTTATGCTAGAACTGATAGCTGGTGGTTTTGGCCAGTAAATCTTTGGCTTTAATTTTCCCGGTCATGCATTGGTTAATATCGGCCTTTTTAACCACCCAGTAATAGCGCCCTTCGCTGCCGCGGTTATTCACCTGCAAGGTAACATATTCGTTATCCGGCATATCGCGCAGGCTGGCACCGTAATCACACAACACCTGGCTGAACTTCTCGCCAACGGTTTTTACCATCGCCGCCGTTTGTTGCTGTTGTTCAGCCAATTGCTTAGCCCGCTGCTCTTCCAGTTGTTTGCGGCTTAATCCGGCTTCTTTGGCCACCTCTGTCAGTTTTTCCTGCAGCAGTTTAGTTTTTTGCTGCAACTTTTGCAGCTCCTGCTGTTGCTCTTTGTCCAGTGTGGTCAGGCTTTTATTAAATTCAATATCACGTTTTTCACGCTCAGCATCCCTTAGCTCCCGCTCTATTACCCGCTGCTTTTCTGCAATGCGGTACGCCTGGCGGTGCTGGTCATGCATTTGCTCGGCCATTTGCTCCGCCGCTTCAGTTATTTGTTCAATATCACTGCTGTCAAATTCAAACTCAAACTCGCTGCCCGGCAGCGGTGGCAAGGGAGCAACCGGTGCTGCAGGAGCTGATTGCATAGTGATATTTCTGAACTCAAACCTGTGCCGGCTGCCGCTGCTGGCCTGAAACAGTATGCCCTGGCCGCTTAAATAACTGTATTGCAGTGACGACAGCCTGGCTTGCTCACTGTCTTTAAACGCGGTGTGCAAAATGGTCTGCAGGATATCGGCGTTTTTCTTCAGCGCCGGGCTGACGTCTGCAGCAAGCAGCGGGCTGTGGCCGATAATCGCAGCGCAAGCTGCAACAAGTAATGAGGTACGACGTAATGCAATCATGGTTTTACCACTCCGCTGTCTGTTGGGGTTAAATAGTAGCTGTCAGCAGGGCGATAGCCGGCCTGCATCGGTTGATAGTTTTCCTGCCAGTATTGCCAGTCAGACTGACGTTGCTGGTTCAGATATTCCACCAGTTGCAGCATATCGCTGCGCTGGTCGCGTTTCAGCTCATCCTGTAAATAGTCTTTTAACAGCACCAGCTGCGAGCTGGTATTTTGTTGCTGAAAATCCAGTTGCTGCGCCAGCCATTGTTGCTGCTGTTGCCGGTACGCGGTAAGTGCGCTGGTTACTGCTGCATCGACTTCGGCTTTGGGGTTATGCCAGCTTAACGTCAGGCTGCCATCCTGCAGACGAAACTGTGCCGGCGATAAGCTGATCAGCATTGCCGCACAGGACAGCGCCAGGCTGACTTGCGGCCACCAACTGCGTTTTGGCGCGGGGCGTTGCCACTGGCCGGCAAAAGCACTGCTGGCGTCAAACGCCGGTATAGCGGCAAACTCAGGTGTTTTAGCATCAGCATGCACTGCCAGAGCATTTTGCAGCCGGCCATACCATAGCGGGTCGTGTTGCAGTTGCTGCGCACAGTGCTCAGCGCTGATTTTACCTTCGAGCCATTGCTCAAAAATTTGCTGATTGTTCGACATGGTCGTCCTCCAACTGCAGGCGCAATTTATCCAGCGCGGCATAAAACCGCGATTTAACCGTATTAGCAGAAATGGCCAACTGGCCGGCAATTTCATCAAAGGTGAATTGCTGATAAAACTTCAGCTCCAGCACCAGCCGTTGCTCCGGCGGCAAGCTGCGTAACTGCTGCCGTACCTGCTGCTGTTGCTGTGCACCGGCCAGCTGTTGGCCTAACTCCGGCGTGTCGTCGGGCAGCTCTGAGAGCGCATCGTCATTGTCGCTGTACTTGCGTTTACGCAGCATGTCCATGGCGCGGTAATTGGCGATGCCAAATAACCAGCTTTTAAAGCTGCTGTCGCCGCGGTACTGGCCTAAATTACGACACAGCACCATCAGTACGTCCTGCAGTAAATCGCTGGCGTCTTCTTTTGAACCCAGCAAGCGCAGGCCAAAGTAAAACAGCGCGCTTTGATGGCGGTTTACCAGTTGTTGCCAGGCGTGCTGGTCGCCATTTAACGCTTTGGCAATTAAGCTCTCGTCACTGCGTTTAAACACGATATTATTATTCTCTGCTGGTTTTGCTTATAAGTCGGACCGGTAATCAATTTAGTTTGCCGCTGTGAAGGTTTTTTTGCATTTTTTTGAGCTACCCTGCGATATCAGCCGTAAGTGTGCTCAATTGTGGAGGCGTTATGCAAAAATTTTCGTTATTAGCCATTGCGGCGTTGTTGTCGGGGTGCAGTCAGTCGGTGTCGGAGTATAGCAATGAGACGCCACAGCTAAAGCTGGATCAGTTTTTTCAGGGCGAAAGCCGTGCCTGGGGGGTATTGCATGACTGGCAAGGTAAGCAAAGCGTGCGTTTTACGGCGGAATTGTGTGGCAGCTGGCAGGGCAATAACGGCAACTTATACGAGCTGTTTTACTTCAGTGATGGCCGCATTGAGCAGCGCCATTGGCAACTGCAGCAAAATGCAGATGGCAGCGTCAGCGGCAGTGCCGGCGATGTGGTCGGCCAGGCAACAGGCCAGTTAGCCGGTAACAGCTTGTACTGGGAGTATACCCTGCGCATCCCGTATGATGGCGACACGCTGGATGTAAAAGTAAAAGACTGGCTGTACTTAATTGATAACGAAAATCTGCTCAATCGTACGACCTTACATAAGTTCGGTGTAACGGTGGGTGAGCTGACGTTGTCTATTCAGCAGCAAAATAAAAACGCCGACTGTGCGGCGTTACAAGAAAAAATACGACAGCAAGTGCCGGGCACTGTGCTGTAATCTCAGCCCCGGTCAAAGTGCCGCAGGGTTATGACTGCGGCACGGCCTGACGGGTAGGGAACTGCTGAAAAATCAGCGTGATTACGTTGGCTATAGCCTGTTTCGGCTGTTCTAAATCTTTTCTTTTCAGTGTGCCCTCAGATACACCTTCCCAGATTAATTGCTTCTTCGCTGCATCGACAACGTCTATGTTAACTGTGCCCACTTTGTAATGCACTGTGTCAACGTCAGTAGTGTAAATCGGAAAGCCGGCATAAATGCCACGGCGGTAATGGTAGTAACCGTAATGGAAACTGGCCGATGGCATAGAGCGCACGTCGGTGCGGCTTTCTACATTGGAATTAAAGTTAACCAGTAAATCAGCATTAGTTTCACTGAATTGATAGCCCAGCGCGGTCATCTCACTGGTAATGGCATCTTTAAAGTGCTGCGTAACGAGGGTGGTATAACCGGCTTTGTCGGTTGCCGGCTCCGGCATAAAACCAAAGGTTTTATAACTGCTGAAATTAGTGTTTGCCGCAGCATCACTGCGCACTTTCGGGCCACTGGCGCAGCCTGCCAGCACCAGGCTGGTAACAAGGGTACTGGTAACAATAAGACGTTTCAGGGTTTGGCTTAGCATATATATCTTCCTATAGCTTAATCCGGATAGGCGTCGCGTATAGCGATAAAATCATCCAGATTGTTTAATAAAATATCTGCCAGCGCAGGATCAAATTGTTGACCTCTTTCACGGCGGATAAGTTCGATAATTTCTTCCAGCGGCCAGGCTTTTTTATAGCAGCGATCACTGCCCAGGGCGTCAAATACATCAGCCAAAGCGGTAATGCGGCCGGCAATATGAATGTTGTGTCCGCTTAAGCCTTGCGGATAACCTTTACCATTCCATTTTTCATGGTGCTGCTGCGCTATAATGGCACCCATCTGCAGGATCTCGTTAGTGGAATGTTGTAAAATCTGGTAACCCAATTCGGCATGCTGCAGCATAATAGCCCATTCGTCGGCGTCATGTTTGCCTGGTTTATTTAAGATATGATCCGGAATGGCTATTTTGCCTAAATCATGCAGTGGTGATGCCAGTTTGATGACCTCGGCATCATACTCAGATAAGCCGCCTTTAATAGCCAGCAGGTAGCTGTAATTGGCTACCCGTTTGACATGGCTGCCGGTTTCTTTTGAACGTTTCTCTACCGCTTCGCCCAAAATGTACGACAGTTCGCGCTGGCTGTCGCGCATCAGCTCGCGTAAGCGAATGTTTTCATAGGCAATGGCGATATTGTGCGAAAAGTAGCTTAACAACTGATGTTCAGTTTGCTCCAGCTTGGTGCCTTTGCTGACATAGAGAAAGTTTTCATTGCCCCTGTGGGTGGTAAAGTACCCAATAAAACAATCTTCACCACAATAGGCGGTTTTGTCTTGCTGCACTTGCATGATTTTAGCCAGCACTTCCTGGGGCAGCTGGCTGTTACTTGCTACATTGCTGGCAATAACATCCAACTGCAGAGTGTCGGCGGTTGCACTGTTAATAGCGGCGCAGCAATAGATTTGTTCCCGCTCCAGCCCGAGCAAAAACGCCACCTGTCCGAGGATCAGCGAGGCAAACTCTTTTAATGAACTGCATTGCAAAAAACTGGTGGTGCAGCCAATAATTTTTTCCAATCCGGCTTTGTGGTGTTCAATAATACAAATATCGCGGTACGAGCGCAGCCCGGCATACAGCAGTGTTTTCAGTTTTATGGCGGTAACTTCGGTTTTGTTTTTGTAGTCATTAATGTCGTAATCACGAATGACATGCTCTTCCGGCGCTTCGCCCGGTTGGCCGGTGCGTAATACCAGTCGCATACGGCGGTTGTTCAGCTGCTGCCGGATAGTTTTCACCAGTTCCAATCCGGCGTGCTGGGTTTCCATCACCACATCAATTATGGCCAGAGCGATATCCGGCTGCTGTTGAATAATAGCTTCTGCTTCGGCGGCACTGTGGGCATGCAACAGTTGCAACGGCCGCTGTTCAAACTCAAAGTTGTTTAACACCAGTGAGGTGATCTGATGAATACTGTTGTCATCGTCAACGACCAGTACCAGCCATGGCGTTGCTGTATTTACTGCTGCAGCTTCGCTGCTGTCAGCAACGTCTTCATTAAACAGAAAGTCGTCGTTGTTCATGTTGTCATCCGGTGCCGGTGTTAATCAGGGTTAGCCGTTTTGCAGTGATTCCAGTTCTATATTTATGGCATCACAAGAGATTTGGATCTCATATAAAGAATAGAGCAGACTGATTAATAAGCTAATCAGGCTAATCACGAACAGTAACTGCCCGGCAATTTGCCATAACATAAACAAACAAAACATCGCGGCGGTGCACAGTACAAAGCCAAGTACACCATAGGCTTGCATGGTTTTAATCAGTATGATGCGTTTACGCAAGTTAGAGATTTGCCGCTTTGCCAGCTCGCGTACATTGTCGCCTTCGCGTTGGTTAAGCTCACGGATCAGTTGTGCCAACACCAGAAAACGATTGGTATAGGCAAGTAACAGCAACGAAATAGCCGGAAATAACAGGGCAGGTGTAGTCAGGTCCATCATATTTAAGTTCCTGTAATGAGAAATTAAATGGCGGAATTTCAATAGCGTTAGCTATCAGTGGCAAGTCATATTACACTAATTAACGCCGTAGTATGTGCTGGCGTAAATACGTGATAATGTGTTGGCCGAACAAACTAATCTGTTGACGTTGTAGCGGTTGCAGCCCTTTGAGCGCAAGCGCTGCCGGAGTAAAGCGAGAGCTGATAATGAATGCAGTGAAAAAGAACAATAATAAAAACGAGCAGCAAGTTATTGCCGAATTAACCCAGGCGGCACAGCAGCAGCTGGAAGCCAGTCTGGTTGATTTTTCCGGCCAGCTGTTAAATACCCAACAGCAGCAGCTACAGCAGTTTGCTGCCCGGGTATTGGCCGATAGCCAGCAACAATGGCAGCAGCGCTTAATTGAGCAGGAACAAGCCTACCAAAAATTATTTAAAGACTGGCAGCAGGCCAAGCAGCAGTTGGATTTGGCTGTGCCGGTGGCCAGTGCTGATAACCAGGAGCTGGCAAAATTACGCCAGCAGCATCAGCTTATAACCGAAGAATTAGCAGCAACTACCGCGAAGCTCAGTGCGCAGCAACAAAACTACAATGCGATGCAGCAGCAATATGAATCGCAGCATAACCAAGTCGCTTTGTTACAGCAGCAATTGACGGAGTTGCAGCAAACAGGTTCGGATAATGGCGCCGCAGAGAAAAAATTGCAGCAAGCTGAACATCAAATCAGCCAATTGCAACAACAGCTGGATGCCGCTGAAGCGGACACGCAACAGGCCAAAGCCGCAGCACATGAGTTAAAGCTGGCGGTGCAACAAAGTAAAACTGAATTAAAGCTGGCAACCGAGCAGCAGCAAAAGCAGTTACAGCAGCTCAACGATTTGCAAGCTCAGTACGAACAACAACTGGAACAACTGCAGCAGCAGTTAGCGACGCAAGCTGATGATTTTGCCGCAGAGCGCGAGCGTCTGGCAGAGCTGGAGCATTCGCAGCAAGATAAACTACAAGCCATTGCACGGTTGCAGCAAGAGGTGCAGGACCGGAAAAAAACTCAGGAACTGCAACAGCAGAAAATCCAGCAATTACAGCAGGAAGCTGAGGAGCACAGCACGCAGCTTAGTGCGCAGCAACAGCAACTGCAGCAACAATTGGCCGAAGCACAGCAACAGGTAACTGAGTCGCAGCAGCAGCTGGCCGCTATACAGCAGCAAAGCGGTGATTTGGGTTCTGATTTAACTAAATTGCAGGCCGACTACGTTAATTTAACGGAGCAACACCAGCTTACGCTGCAAAAAAGCCAGAAGTTGGATGCCCAACTGGAGCATGCGCAAAACCGGCAGTTTGCCGCAGAACAAAAGCAGCAGCAGGAAGCCGACAGCAGCCGTGAACTGATCCGTACCCTGCGTAGTGAGTTGCAACAGCAAGAAGAAGCGCATCAGGCTCAGGTTCAGGCACTGGAAGAGCGGATGATGGAGTTCAAACTGAAGTTTGAGTACGCTCAAAAGCAACTGCAGGTCACCGGCTAACGTGGAGCTGCTGCACCCGGCTGATGTACAGCAGTGGCAGCGGCTATATCAGGCGGCAAACACCTTTGAAGCCGGCTTGGTGCAGGGTTTACTGCAACACGCTGCTGTGACGGTAAGGATCAGCGGCGAATACCTTGCCGGAGCTGCCGGTGAGCTGCCGCTAAATGATGTTGGCGTGCAACTTTGGGTTCCACAGCAGCAATTTACTACCGCACAGCGTATAATCAGCCGGTATTTACAACAACTACAACATGAACCGGCGCAGTGGCTATGTAGCTGCGGCGAGCTGAACTAT
This sequence comes from Rheinheimera lutimaris, assembly GCF_013283795.1. Classification (GTDB taxonomy): domain Bacteria; phylum Pseudomonadota; class Gammaproteobacteria; order Enterobacterales; family Alteromonadaceae; genus Alishewanella; species Alishewanella lutimaris. The sequence continues at coordinate 213,170 of NZ_JABSOD010000001.1, read as the reverse complement.
CAAAGCTTCGATATGTGCTGGTCATGTCTTCAGGACAAAGATGAAACAAAAAGCCAATAATTTTCAAACGATGCGTGAGCTGAATTTTTATCAGCAAGCTGCGGTTGCCGCCACCTTGCTCGAACGTATGCTACCCAATTACCAGTTATTTGCTGAAGTGACCCAAACCGGTGATGCCGAATTGCCGCGGCATATTTTAACCCTGGTGTGGGAGTGGTTAACCGTTAAAAAAGCCAAAATTAACTTTGAAAAGTTATCGGAAGAGCTGGAGCTGATTACCCCGCAAATCAGTGATTTTGATATTTTTGGTGTTTACCCGGCAATAGATTGTGCCACCGCGCTGGATATGATGCTAAGCGGTATTGCTCAGCAAGATGCCGGTGAATTTATTAATGTGGCGAAAATTTCGCAGGCTACGGTGGCGCGTTTAATTGAGCATGACAGCATAGATGACGATATAACGACGGAAGCTGAGCTGAAAAAAATAGTGCGCGAGCATCCGTTAATGCAATACGAAATGGACTGTCTGGCGGAACTGATTGCGCTGGTGGCCGATATAAAATTGTTTGGTCGTGAAGAGCGACAACTGCTGCAAAACTGGGTAAAGCAGCAGGGGCTGACCAACCTGGGCATGGAACTGAACAGCGCGGAATAACCACGCAAAGGCTTTATCAGCTGCGCTGATAAAGCCGGTAGGCTAATTGGCCGGCAATGTTCTCTTTTAATAAACGCCAGTTGGCCGGCATGTCTGCAAGCACCACTTCTTTTTCTGTCTCCAGATAAATCAACGCCTCTTCAGTTAACCAGCCGTGTTGCTCCAGCGCCTGACAACATGGCACAGCGAGGTTTTTGCGAAACGGCGGGTCGATAAACACCAGGCTGTATTGCTGTGTGGCCTTAGCCGACACTAAGCTTAAGCAGTCCTGATTAATTACGCTGGCATTGTCACAACTGAGTTTTTGCAGGTTTTGCTTCAGATGCCGCGCCAAAGCCGCGTCGCGTTCAACCAGCACAGCCCGGCTGGCAAAGCGTGACAGCGCCTCTATGGCTAAACTGCCGCTGCCGGCAAAGCAATCCAATACGGTAGCACCGTTGATATCATGCATTAACCAGTTAAACAGGGTTTCTTTTACGCGATCTGTAGTGGGACGTAAACCATCTGCATTTAACACGGCCAGTTTGCGGCCACGCCATTTTCCACTGATTATCCGCACTTCGCCGGGCGCGCCGCTGACTGCCGGCAGCCGCTTATTTTGAACAGCAGGACGTTTTACATTGCTTTTTGCTTGTTTCATCTAATCCGTTTTGCCTTTAACACAAAGGTGTTAGTATAACCGCCAAGTTTACCTTAGTTTTTATCTGCATACACTTGGGCTTATGAGCAAAAAAAATAAACTGTTTTCCTGGCTCGGCTTTGGCAAAGATGACAATGCCGCCGACAACGCTGTGCAGCAGCCTGAGTCATCCGATGTAACGGATGCTACGTTGCCGGTTCAGCATAGCGCAGAAACGGATACCGCAGCGCCAACTGATACGCAAGCGGATCCTGTAACGCAAACTGATGCCACAACGCAAATTGATAGTGCGCCGCCGGCAGCAATTGCGCCGGTAGAACCTGCAGCAATAGTTAATGCGAATGCGGCGAAGAAGCCCGGCTTTTTTTCGCGTTTAAAGCAAGGCTTAGCGAAAACCAGCCAAAACTTAGGCTCTGGCCTGGCTGGCTTATTCAGTGGCCGTAAAATTGATGACGAGCTTTACGAAGAGCTGGAAACCCAGCTGTTACTGGCTGATGTTGGTGTAGATACCACGCAGAAGCTTATTCGTCAGTTGGAACAGCATGCTGATCGTAAGTCACTGAAAGACTCCGGCCTGTTGTTTGAAAAGCTGCAACAGGATATGGCAACGCTGCTCAAAGACGTTGAGCAACCTCTGCAACCGGTCAGCGCGAACGGCCCCTTCGTCATTTTGATGGTAGGCGTTAACGGCGTGGGCAAAACCACCACTATCGGCAAGATGGCGCAACAGTTTAAGCAGCAGGGCAAGTCAGTGATGCTGGCTGCCGGCGATACGTTCCGCGCAGCAGCGGTAGAGCAATTACAGGTATGGGGCGAGCGAAACCATATTCCGGTGATTGCCCAGCATACCGGAGCTGACAGCGCTTCGGTTATTTTTGATGCCTATCAGGCGGCCAAAGCGCGTAAAGCCGATGTGTTAATTGCCGATACTGCCGGCCGTTTACAAAACAAAGCTCACCTGATGGAAGAGCTGAAAAAAATTGTCCGCGTGCTGCAGAAGATTGACCCGACTGCGCCGCATGAAGTGATGCTGACGTTGGATGCCGGCACCGGCCAGAATGCGCTGAGCCAGGCTAAGGTGTTTAATGAAGCAGTTCAGCTAACCGGTATCAGTTTAACCAAGCTGGACGGCACAGCGAAAGGCGGGGTTATTTTTGCCATTGCCGACCAATTTAAAGTACCGCTGCGCTATATCGGTGTCGGTGAAGGTATTGACGATTTACGTGTGTTTAACAGTCAGGATTTTATCCGCGCACTGTTTAACCGGGAAAGTTAACCATGCTCGAGTTTGATCAGGTCAGTAAAAGTTATCCCGGCGGTTTTGTTGCACTGGACAGGGTAAGTTTTAAACTGGAAAAAGGTGAAATGGCCTTTTTAACCGGCCACTCCGGTGCCGGTAAAAGTACCTTACTAAAACTGATCAGCCTGATTGAACGGCCGAGTGTCGGCCGCGTGCTGATAAATGACGTCGATTTAAGCCGGATCCGGCGTAACCATATTCCTTATGTGCGCCGTGATGTCGGCATTATTTTTCAAAACCACCGTTTACTGATGAACCACACTGTATTTGACAACGTGGCGCTGCCGCTGGTGATTGAAGGCTTCAGCGGTAAAGATATGGTGAAACGGGTGCATGCCGCACTGGATAAAGTGGGCTTGCTGGACAAAGTACGTTGCCTGCCGCATACCTTATCCGGCGGTGAGCAGCAACGGGTGGGCATAGCGCGCGCTGTGGTGAATAAACCGCCGCTGTTGTTAGCGGATGAGCCCACCGGTAACCTCGACCCCGATTTATCCAAAGACATTATGCGGGTGTTTGAAGCCTTTAATCAGGTAGGGGTGTCGGTGCTGGTGGCGACGCACGATCTGGGCCTGGTGGCGCGTATGAAATACCGTACTTTGACGTTAAAGCAGGGCAAGATGATTAACGATGGCCTGCTGCAGTACCAGGAAGATCCGCTATGAGTATTTTGTTTTCCGGCCGGGTAAGCAGCGGTGCTTCAGCGCATAAAATCAGCCCGGCCCGTCGTTTCGTGATGTTTTGGGTTAACCATGTGCGTCAGGCTTTATTCAGTCTGGGCGAACTGTGGCGCACGCCTTCGGCATCAATTCTGACTATCGGTGTATTGGGCGTCAGTCTGACGCTGCCGGCTACGTTGCATTTACTGGTAAAAAATGTGCAGCAGGTGAGCGACAGCTTTACTCAGGCTGCAGAGATCAGCCTGTTTATTAAAGCCGACAGCAGTGCCACGCAAATCAGCAGTTTGCAGAAAATTCTGCAGGCCGACAATGCCATAGCGCGGGTAACCCACATCAGTAAGCAGCAAGCGTTGGAAGAATTTGGTCAGGTATCCGGTTTTGGTGCAGCCCTGAATTACTTAACGGACAATCCGTTGCCGGATGTGTTGCTGGTGTTGCCGAAAAACACCGCGGCCGAAAGCGCACGGCAGTTGCTTGAGCGGTTATCAAAAGAGCGCATCGTAGAGTTTGGCAAACTGGATATTGATTGGCTAACCCGTTTGGATGCCATTGTCAGCTTGCTGCGCCAGGCCGTGCTGGTAATAGCGCTGCTGCTACTGGGTGCTGTGCTGCTGATTATCGGCAATACGATCCGCTTGTCTATTATGAGCAAAAAAGACGAAATTGAAGTTATGAAGTTGGTAGGGGCCACCGATGCTTTTATTCAGCGGCCGTTTTTATACAGCGGGATCTGGTATGGCGTATTTGGTGGCTTGCTGGCGTTTTTGATTGTGGAAGCCATGTTGTGGTGGCTGCAGGGCGCCATTGTCAGTGTCACGTCACTATACGGCAGTGAGTTCCGCTTGATGGCGCTTAGCGTGCCGGAGTTTTTCAGTTTAATGTTGCTTGCGGTATTACTGGGCTTAAGCGGCTCTTACCTGTCTGTGCGGCGGCATATCAGTGCGATTGAACCAACCGGCCCTTAATAACGTTTAATTATGACTTCTCAGTTTTTAGAATAAGCAGATCTAAAAACTGCAGCAACTAAAATTAGCACTCTCTGTCAAAGAGTGCTAATATCGATGCACTTAGTTAAGCAAGGACACAGAAATGAGCGATACAGCAGAAATGATGTCATTACCGGTAGCCGCCAGCAGTAGCCTGGAAGCTTACACTCATGCTGTCAGTTCTATCGCCATGCTTAGCGCTGAACAAGAGCGCAGCCTGGCTGAACGCCTGCACCAGAACGGTGATTTAGAAGCCGCGCGGCAATTGATTATGTCGCACCTGCGTTTTGTGGTGCATATTGCCCGCAGTTATTCCGGTTACGGCTTGCCGGTCAGTGATTTAATTCAGGAAGGTAATATAGGCCTGATGAAAGCGGTAAAACGCTTCGACCCTAATGTAGGTGTGCGGCTGGTGTCGTTTGCGGTGCACTGGATCAAAGCTGAAATTCATGAATATGTACTGAAAAATTGGCGCATTGTAAAAATTGCTACCACCAAGGCACAGCGCAAATTGTTTTTTAATCTGCGTAAAGCGAAAAAACACTTAGGCTGGTTTAACCAGGAAGAAGTGAAAAACGTGGCTGAATCGCTGGGTGTTGCTGAACATGAAGTGCGTGAGATGGAGTCACGCATGAGTAATTACGACATGCCGTTTGATGCTCCGGAAGATGACGACGAAGCAGCCTATACTGCACCGGCGTACTATTTGCAGGACAAAGCCTCTGATTTGGCGCAGCGGGTGGAAGAAGACCAGTGGGACAACGCCGCGGTAGACAGATTACAGGCGGCTATGCGCACGCTGGATGATCGCAGCCAGGACATTGTCCGGGCCCGTTGGTTAGACCATAACAAGCTGACACTGCAGGAACTTGCCGATCGTTACAGTGTGTCTGCCGAGCGTGTGCGTCAGTTAGAAAAGAACGCGATGAAAAAGCTGCAGGCCGCCATGAGCTGAGCTGCAACTGTTTTCAACGCATAAAAAAACCGCCAAACGGCGGTTTTTTTGCATCTGTAACAATGCGTTATTCTTCGTCAGTGCTACTCTTCGTCACTGTCGGCTTCAATGATCACCGGAATAGGCTTGCCCATGCTGGTGAGGATCTGACGTACTTCTGCCGGAATTTGGTGTGGGTTGTCTTTGCGCAGGTCTTCATCGGCAGGCAGAGGCTGGCCGGTAAACGCATGCAAAAATGCTTCACACAATAATTCGCTGTTTGTTGCATGTCGCAGGTTATTCACCTGGCGTCGGGTGCGCTCGTCGGTCAACACCTTTAATACGTTCAGCGGAATAGATACGGTGATTTTTTTTACCAGTTCTGATTTTTTACCGTGTTCCGCGTACGGGTGAATATATTCCCCATTCCACTTAGCCATATGGTTACCTTGTATTAGTCATTATGTTGTATTGCTTGCGCAAGTGGCGAAATTCTATCGTGTTATGCCGCTCAGTCAAATAGTGTGCAACAAATAATCATTATAGACGGCTAAATGGTTTGACATCTGTTTTTCTATCATTATACTTTTAGACGTCTAAACATCTAAATGAGGTTTCACCATGTCAAAGCGTCATGTCGCAACTATCGCTGCCAGAGCGGGTATTGCCCAGGACACCGCTTTTTCAGCGGTTACCCCACCGCTGTATCTAACCTCAACCTATGAATTAGCCGCTTTTAAGCAACCGGGCCAGTATGATTACTCGCGCTCAAACAATCCTACACGTGACTTGCTGGGCGAAACATTAGCCGAGCTGGAAGGTGGCGTAAAGGCTATCGTTACCAGTACCGGTATGTCAGCCTGCCTGTTGGCACTGCAACTGCTTACGCCGGATGACACCTTAGTGATCCCGCATGACTGCTATGGCGGCAGCTACCGTTTATTTACCAACTTAGCTCAGCGTAAAAACGCCTTTAAGTTGTTAGTGGTGAATTTTCAGCAAGCCGGCTGGGCAGAGCAAATAAGTAAAGCTGCGCCGAAGATGATCTGGCTGGAAACGCCATCGAACCCGTTATTGCAAATTACCGATGTGCGCGCTGTATGTCAGTTAGCGAAGAAATTGCAGGCGCTGGTAGTGGTTGATAACACCTTTTTATCGCCGGTACTGCAACAACCGCTGGCACTGGGGGCCGACATTGTGGTGCATTCCACCACCAAATACATTAACGGCCACAGCGATATTGTCGGCGGTGTATTGGTGTGTAACAGCGTGCAACTGGGTGACGAGTTAAAGTGGTGGGCTAATTGCCTGGGCATTACCGGCGCACCGTTTGACAGCTATATGACACTGCGGGGTTTACGCACGCTGGAGCCGCGTATTCGTCTGCAGCAGGATAATGCTGCCCGGGTGGTCGATTTTCTGGCGAAACAACCACTGGTGGCCAAAGTATATTACCCGGGCTTGCCTCAACACCCCGGCCATGCCATTGCCAAAGCACAACAGAGTGGTTTTGGCGCCATGTGTAGCTTTGACTTAGCCGCCGATGCAGCCTTGTTACCGGTATTTTTCTCTGCGCTGCGTTTATTTACCCTGGCCCAGTCGCTTGGTGGTATTGAAAGTCTGATTTGCCACCCGGGTACTATGACGCATGCTTCGATGGATGCCAAAGCACAACAGACAGCAGGTATAGGCCCGACATTGATCCGTTTATCGGTGGGCATTGAGAACAGCGATGATTTACTGGCCGATTTGCTGCAGGCGTTTAATGCCGTGGCACAGGCCAGCCGACAGGCTGATAAAGCCGCCAATATCGGTACGGCCGTTAAACCAGACCATGAACAACAACAGCAGTTTCGGGTAAATCCGGCACTTAGCGCTTTTTGGTAATTGATTATGCAAGTTCAGCTAACAACACAACAGCATGCTACGGCACAGGTACATAAATTTGGCGGCAGCAGCTTAGCCAATGCGCAGCGTTTTGCTGCGGTGGCGGATATTTTACAACAACAAAACCATCAGCAAGCGCTGTGGGTAGTGGTGTCGGCGCCGGGTGATACCACTGATGCCTTACTGAATATTATTGCTGCCACAGAGACACAAGCCCGCGATGTTGCCCTGGCTGCACTGCAAGCCGAACTAACGGCGTTAGTGCAACAGACGCTGACGGCTGATGGCGCCGCACTTGTGATAGAGCAATTACAGCAATGGCTGGCGGCAGTGCCCGACGCGCTGGCAGAGCAGCAGCACAACGATGTGCTGGCAATTGGTGAGCGTTTATCGGCGCTGTTATTAAGCGAGGTGCTGAAACAGCGCGGCTTGAATACTGCAGCGCTGGATGCGCGCGATTTTCTGCGTTTAAAGCAGCATCAGCCGGACTGGACAGCGTCGGCTGCATTGTTAAGCGGCCTGACACAAGCTGAACGGGTACATGTTGTTACCGGTTATATTGCCCGCGATGACAAAGGCCGCAGTATTACGTTGGGCCGCAATGGCAGTGACTATTCCGCTACCTTGCTTGGCGCTTTGGTCAATGCCGCTGAAGTGACTATCTGGACCGACGTAAAAGCCATTTACAGCGCCGATCCGCGCAAGGTAAAAGCGGCGCTGCCGTACAGTCAGGTTAGCTGGCAGCAAGCCTGTCAGCTGGCACAGCTGGGTAATCCGGTATTACATGCCCGCACCTTGTCTCCGTTAACCGGCACTGCCACAGCGCTGCTGGTGCGCAGCAGCTATCAGCCGCAACATGCCGGTTGCAAGGTGGTGCAGCAAGACAATGCTGCACCAGAGCGTGCTTCGCAGGAAAAAGCGCCACAGCAAGTCGCACAGCAGGGCTTTATCACAGAACTGGATAACGTCACCTTATTGACCTTACACCGGGATAGCAGTATCAGCGCCGCACAACTGGCGCTGGAGTTGCAGCAGCCGGTGATTGCGCTGCCGCAACAAGGTGACAATCTGTGTTGGTTATTGCCGGCGGTATGCGCTGAGCAGGCACTGGATTATCTGGCCGGGTTAAATATTCACGCGGTATGGGATACGCAGCGTTATTACGCGCTGGCGTGGTTAAAAGCCGGCGCTGTCGCGCATACTGATACTGCAGAGCAATTATTGCAGCAGCAGGGCGTACTGCACCGCTATGAAAGCACTCAGCAGCTGATCTGGTTGTTGGCCAAGCCGCTGCCTGAGACCGCGCTTGAGCAATTGCACCGCTGTTTAATTCAACCGCAGCCGGTGCTGCAAGTAGTCGTGGCCGGTACCGGCAATGTTGGTGCAGAGTTTCTCGCTATGCTGGGGGCGCAGCAGCAACGTTTTGACGCTAAGCTTAAACTTAATTTGGCGGCGGTAATTAATTCACGCCATGCCGCACTGAGTGACAGCATTGCCGTGAGCAACTGGCAAGCAGCGTTGGCTGCAGGTGTTGCCTGGAATACAGAACAGCTGGCGGCTTACCTGCAGGCGTTACCGGCGCCGAAAGTGCTGGTGGATATTACTCCAAGCCGCGAGTTCGCCACATTATATCCGGCGGTTATCGCTGCCGGCTGCGATATTATCAGTGCCAATAAACAAGGCGTAACACTGCCGGGCGCAGAGTATCAGCAGATTAAACACGCCCTGGCACAGCATCAGCGGCAATGGCTGACTAATACCACCTGCGGTGCCGGTATACCGGTGCAGCGTACTTTGCAGGAGTTACTCAGCGCGGGTGACAGCATAGATGAAGTCAGCGGTATTTTCTCCGGCACGCTGTCGTGGTTATTGTGCCAATACGATGGCAGTAAGCCGTTTTCTGAGTTTGTGCTGCAAGCGCAGCAAGCCGGCTTAACTGAGCCGGACCCGCGCGATGATTTATCCGGTAAAGACGTTCAGCGCAAATTACTGGTGTTGGCGCGTGAGTTGGGGCTGACACTGGAGCTGGATGATATTGCCTTACAGCCGCTGTTACCCGCCGGACTGGAGCAGGGCAGTTGGCAGCAATTTTGGTCACAACGGGCAACATTAGATGAGGCTATGGCGCAGCTGTTTGCTACGGCAAAGGCGACAGGCAAGGTGCTGCGTTATGTTGCCAGCCTGACGTTAGCACAGGGTAAGGTGGGCGCCACTGTAGCCTTACAGCAAGTAAGCGTTGACCACGCACTGGCGGCGATAGCACCGTGCGACAACGTTTTTGTGATCCGCTCCGGCTGGTATTGCGATAATCCACTGGTGCTTAAAGGCCCTGGAGCAGGTCGGGTGGTAACAGCAGGTGGCCTGCATGCCGACCTGGCGCAATTAATTCATCAACTTATTGGTACGGCAACCTTGCCGGCCCCACTGACGTAGTAAAAGAGAGTCGTTATGGCATTTGCAAATGCACAATATTTAGAAGCAATAAACCGTAACCTGCAGGATGTGGAAGGCAAGGTTAACGTCAGTTTTGAGTTTTTTCCGCCAAAAACGCCGCAGATGGAACAAACGCTGTGGCAATCGATAGAACGGCTGGCGCCGCTGGCACCGTCTTTTGTCTCGGTAACCTACGGCGCTAATTCCGGCGAGCGTGATCGCACACATGACATTATCAAGTCGATTAAGCAGCGCACCGGCTTAATTGCCGCACCGCATTTAACCTGCGTTGATGCGACGAAAGACGATTTAATTGCTATTGCCAAAGACTATTGGCAAAACGGTATTCGCCATATCGTTGCACTGCGTGGCGATTTACCGCCCGGCAGCACGTCTAAGCCAGACTTGTATGCAGCAGATTTGGTGGAAATACTGCGTTCTGTCGCCGATTTTGACATCTCAGTAGCAGCCTATCCGGAAGTGCATCCGGAAGCGCCGAATGCGCAATTTGATTTGCTGAATTTAAAACGTAAGGCCGATGCCGGTGCGTCGCGGGCTATTACACAGTTTTTCTTTGATACGGAAAAATTTCTGCGCTACCGCGACCGTTGTGCTGCCATTGGCATTGATGTGGATATTATTCCGGGCATTTTGCCGGTCACCAATTTCCAGCAACTGAAAAAATTTGCCGGCCTGACCAATGTGGCTGTACCGCAGTGGATGCACAAAGCCTATGAAGGCCTGGATAACGACGCTACCACGCGCAACCTGGTGGCGGCCAATATCGCTATGGAGATGGTAAAAGTGCTCAGCCGGGAGGGCGTAGATCACTTCCATTTTTATACCCTTAACCGTAGCGAGCTTAGCTATGCTATTTGCCATCTGCTTGGCGTAAGGCCGCAAATCGCGGTGTAAGATAACGCCCGCTTGAAGCGGGCGTAATTATTCCCGCCTGGCGGTATTAAATGTCACACACTTTCGTTTATAGTCTGATTGGTTGTTGCCGTAAATTGCGGTAAGCTGCAAGAAAAAATTTGCATTAGCAAATGCTGAAGGATCAGGGGCGTGCTGAGATGTCAGAAGTAACCGCCGGGGCCGGGGTATTGGCCCGTATCAGTCATTTTATAGTTACACCTTACCTGCTGTTATTATTGTCGTGCGCTGTTTGCGGTTCCGTCTCTGCTGCTCCGGCACGGCTGACAGACTACTTTCAGGAAAGTTGGACTACCCGTGACGGTTTGCCGCACAACACCATCAACAGTATTAATCAAAGCGCTGATGGCTATCTATGGATAGCCACCTGGGAAGGTGCTGCCCGTTTTAACGGTCGTGAATTTGATGTGTTTGGTCGTGGCGATCTGACCGGCTTGCCGGACTCCGGCATCCGCACTTTAGCAAAAGACAATGCCGGTAACCTGCTGCTTGGCGGATCCCGCGGTGGTTTAAGCCGTCGCTCTGCCGACGGTTGGCACAGTTGGCCGGCATTTGATGTGCTGATTAATGCTGTTACGCAGGACAGCGCCGATAGTTTGTGGTTGGGCAGCGAAGGTCAGGGCTTGTTTCAGCAAACTGTTGAGGGCAGCCGCCGGCAATACCGGGTTGCCGATGGTTTAACCAGCGATGTGATCCACAGTTTACTGACGGACAGCAGCAACAACCGCTTATGGATTGGTTCGGGCAGCGGTTTAGCATGGTTGGACACCACAGCTGCAGAACCACAGTTCCGGCCGGTGAAAGGTTTACCGGCGGTACCGGTGTTTGTACTAAAACACTATGGCGATAGCATTTTAATCGGCACTGAACGCGGTTTATATCGTTGGCATGAGGGGACAGTAACATTATTTTCTGCTGATCTAGCCGGTAAGCCGGTATCAAGTTTGCTGATACAGGATAAGCAAATTTGGATTGGTACCACTGATCGCGGGTTATTACGTTACAGCGAATTAGGTCTGGAAACGTTGAGTATGGCCGGTGGCTTACCGAATAACCGTATTTTAGCGTTATATCTTGACCGGGAAAACAGTGTTTGGGTCGGTACTAACGGTGGCCTGTTCCGGCTGCGCGATGCGCCTTTTGTTACTTACACTGCTGAACATGGCCTGGCGGGAGACTATGTGCGCGCTGTTATGCCGCACTCTGACGGCTCAGTATGGATTGGCACCAGCCAGGGCATCAGCCGGTATTCTGCCGGCGGCATCGACAACATAGATTTGTCAGCAGCAAGTCGTGGTCAGTCGGTGCTAAGCCTGGCAGAGGCAGCAGATGGCTCTGTTTGGATTGGTACTTATTCCGATGGTGCCTTGCAATGGCGTGACGGCCACATCGTGCGCCAATACGACAGAGTCTCAGGCTTGCTGGCAAACGAAATTCGCGCCATTTTGCCCGATAGCGCCGGTGGCATATGGCTGGGTACCGGTCAGGGGCTTAATTATGTTGCGCAGCAGGGCACAATACAAAGCTTTGCCGGCGCCGAGGGTTTACCTGCCCCCTTTGTTATGGCGTTGTATCAGCATGACGACGGCCGGCTCTTTATCGGCACCGGTGGCGGCGTGGCAATAAGGCAAGCCAACGGTGATATTAGCAGGTTAGATCTATCCGCTTTGGATAACGCAGAGTATGCCTTTGGTTTTGCGCCGGATCCGCTGGCGGATGTGCTGTGGATGGCAACAGATCGTGGTTTGGTAGCCTATAACCTGGCAGACGGAAGTTTACAGATGCTGGGGCGCAGCGCCGGCTTACCCTTTGATAAAGTATTTCAGGCGGTAATTGATCAACAACACAACCTTTGGCTAAGCAGTAACCGCGGTATTTTGCGATTCGGGCGCCAACAGCTTAGCGAGATGCTGGCAGCAAAACGCCGTACACTGCACTATGAACTGTTTGGTGAAGGCGACGGTATGCAAAGTGCTCAGGCTAACGGTGGCTCTATGCCGGCGGCGGCGCTGGCTTCCGATGGCAGTTTATGGTTTGCCACGTCCAAGGGCGCCAGCACTGTGCAACCGGGTATGTTAAAGCGTTTTGCCGCCAATATACCGCCGGTGGTAATTGAAGCGGTACATGTTAACGGGCTGCCGGTAGCGTTGCAACCCGGGCTGCGGCTGGCTGCCGGCGTCAACCGGCTGGAGCTGCAGTTCGCCGGGCTGGGCTATATTATGCCGCAACGTATTCAGTACCGCACCAAACTGCATGGCTTTGACACGGATTGGGTAGAGCGGGGCAGTAACAATACGGCCGAATACACCAATTTGCCGCCCGGGGAGTATCAATTTAGTGTACGTGCGGCTTATCCACAGGGCGAATGGAGTACACAGCAAGCCGGCTTTAGTTTTGTTATCACGCCTTATTTGTGGCAGCGACCCGGTTTCTGGTTGCTGTTTGTCACTGCCATGTTATTTATCGCGGTTGCACTAATACGCTGGCGTCTCAACCATTTGCGCCGGCGTGAGCAGTGGTTGCGCTGGCAGGTCGCAGAAAAAACCGTCGAATTGCAGCAACAGGCAGATCATTTACGCACGGTGGATAAAGAACGCTCTGAACTGCTGGAACAAATTAAACGCCAGGCGCAGGAGTTTGCCCTGCAGGCGCGGCTGGATACGTTAACCGGTTTAGCCAACCGCAGGGCCTTTGATGAAGCATTGGCACAGCAATGTGCCAGAGCGCGGCGCACACAGCTGCCGTTGTGTTTAGTGTTGCTGGATATCGACCACTTTAAATTAGTTAACGATGCCTATAGTCACAGTATCGGTGATGAGGTGCTGAAGTTAGTGGCTGATATGATCCGTAGTCATTGCCGCGAAGAGGATACTGTTGCGCGCTGGGGCGGTGAAGAGTTTGCCCTGTTGTTACCGGACACCTCTGTGCAGACTGCAGCAGATATTTGTGAGCGGATCCGCCGGGCCATCATGCAGATTGATTGCACGGCGTTCGCCGGCGATTTGCATATTACTGTTAGTATGGGTATTGCCGGGTTTGCCGGTGAAACGCAGCACGATAAACTGTTATCACGTTCAGACAGTGCACTATATAGGGCAAAGCAGAATGGTCGTAATCGGGTTGATGTCGCGGTATAGCTGATAGCAGCCTGTTTGTTTGTGTATAAAAATTCACAAAAACAGAATAATAATTCTTGAAACTGCATGGCGGCCGTTCTACACTAGCGGCTGTTTCGTGCTATACCTATACGTTATTTATTGTTCGAGAGCCGTAACCGATGTTATCAACAGACAAATCTTCTTCTTTAGTGCGCAGCATTGTATTAGGTGCAGCCGGTTACAGCGGTGCTGAGCTGGCGGTAATTTTAGCGCGTAACCCTTATTTTGAGCTGGTTGGCGCTTATGCGTCGGCTGGCCGGGCGGCCGAGCCGTTCTCTTCACTTTACCCGCGTTATAAACAGCAACTGGACATCATGGTGCAACCGTGGACAGATGAGCTGGCTGCAGGTTTAAACGGTAAAGTTGATGTCGCCTTTTTAGCCCTGCCACATGAAGCCAGTGAAGCGGTAACACCGCTATTATTAGCGCAGGGTATCGATGTGGTGGATTTATCCGGCGCCTTCCGCTTAAAGCAGCCGCAGCTGTATCCGCAGTATTATGGTTATGAGCATCAGCACCCTGAATTGTTAGCGGAAGCGGTGTATTCCTTAATGGAATGGCAGAGCACGCCATTGCCGCGGTTAATTTCGGTACCTGGCTGTTATCCTACCGCTTGCACTTTAGCGCTGTTACCACTGCTTAAAGCCGGTTTAGTGGCAGATAACTGCATTCCGGTGATTAATGCCACCAGCGGCGTATCCGGTGCCGGCCGTAAAGCCGCGCTTAGCACCTCATTTTGTGAAGTCGGCTTAAATGCCTACGGCTTTTTTAAACACCGCCACCGGCCGGAAATAGAGCAAAACTTAGCCCGCAAAGTGGTGTTTACACCGCATTTAGGCAACTTTAAGCGCGGTATCCTGGCCACCAGCGTGGTGACGCTGAAAGCTGGCGTATCGGCAGAGCAGGTAAAACAGGCGTTCAATAGTGCTTATAACGGTAAACCGTTGGTGCGCTTAGTATCGCACTCGCCCAATGTCGCTGATGTCGCCGGTACGCCGTATTGCGATATTCACTGGCAACAGGATGGCGAGCAACTGGTAGTGGTGTCAGCGATTGATAACTTATTAAAAGGTGCGGCAGCGCAGGCGATGCAGGCGGCGAACGTGCGCTTTGGCAAGCCGGAAACCGCAGGCCTGTTTGCTGGGGTGAGCCATGAATAATACGCCTTTGGTACTGAAAATGGGTGGCCGCTTGTTGCAGGACGACAGTGCGCTGGATGCATTACTGGCTGTGTGTGCTGAGCTAAAACAGCAGTATCCGCTGGTGCTGGTGCACGGCGGTGGCGATCAGGTGGATCAGTGGCTGGCCAAATTTGGTTTTCACACCGAAAAACTCGACGGCCAGCGTATTTCACCGGCTGAGCAAATGCCGGTGATCGCCGGCGCCTTAGCCGGTGCGGTGAATTCGCACATGGTCGCGCGTGCCGCTTTGCAGGGCTTAAAACCGGTCGGTTTAACCTTATCTGCCGGCAATAGCTGCCGCTTTGAACTGAATAGTAAACTGGGTGCAGTGGGCGTGGCTAAACCACAAGATGGCACTTTATTGCAACATCTGCTGGCTGGCGGCTTTACGCCGGTGTTCAGCTCAGTTGGTCATGGTGAGCTGGGCCAGTTATTAAATGTCAATGCCGATTTAGCTGCCGCCGCTATTTGTCAACTGGTACAGGGGCAACTGGTGTTGCTGACCGATGTGCCGGGTATTTTAGATGGCGAAGGAAAATTGATAAGCGAGCTTAACGGTGCTGAAGCTGCAAAATTAGTGACACAAGGCGTAATTAAAGGCGGCATGAAAGTAAAACTGGATGCTGCACTGGATACCGCTCAGGCACTGCGACGAAGTATTACCGTCGCGGGCTGGCAACAGCCGCAAGATCTGTTAAATCTGATGCGACAGCAAGCAGTAGGCACGCGCATCGTCTGTTAGTCCCTTAAACAAGGATGCCGCGCTGGCGGCAGGTCAGTTGAACATGAGTAAACTAAACCAATTATTGAGTCTGGCTGAATTAAGCCCGGCAACGCTGAACGATTTGCTGAATTTAGCGCTTAATGTAAAACAGCAACCGCAGAAATACACCCAAGCGCTGGCGGGTAAAAGCATCGCGCTGATTTTTGAGAAACCCTCGCTGCGTACCCGTGTCAGTTTTGATGTCGGTATTTATAAGCTAGGTGGCCATAGCGTGTATCTGGATCAGCAAAATGGCGCTATGGGCAAACGCGAAACCGTCGCCGATTTTGGCCGCAATCTGGCTTGCTGGACCGATGCCATTGTCGCGCGGGTGTTCTCGCAGCAAACGCTGGAGCAACTGGCGCAGGCCAGCCATAAACCGGTGATTAACGCGCTGAGCGATTTGTATCATCCCTGCCAGGCATTGGCCGATTTACTGGCGTTAAAAGAGCGCTTTGGCGATTTAAGCAAAGTGCATCTGGCTTATGTTGGTGATGGCAATAATGTTTGTCATTCATTAATGATAGGCGCTGCGCTTAGCGGTATGAAGATGACCGTGGTTACGCCACAGGGGTTTTCACCCGATGCGCAGGTGCTGCTTAATGTGCAGAAAATTGCCGCCACTACCGGTGCAGTATTAGAGCTAAGCCCGCATTTATCCGCCGCCGCCGGCGCCGATGCTATCTATACTGATACCTGGTTGTCGATGGGTGATAAAGCCGATCCTGAACTTATCGAACGGGTGTTTAAACCCTATCAGATCAACACCGCTGTCATGCAGCGGCTGGCGGTAAAATACTTTATGCACTGTTTACCGGCGCACCGTGAGCACGAAGTTACCAGCGAGGTACTCGACAGCGAGGCGTCACTTGTTTTACTGCAGGCGGAAAACCGCATGCATGCCCAGAATGCCGTATTAATCAGTTTATTTGCGTGAGGACACTATGAGTATTAAAAAAGTCGTTTTAGCCTATTCCGGCGGTCTGGACACTTCGGCCATAGTGCCCTGGTTAAAAGATAACTATAACTGCGAAGTTATCGCTTTTGTTGCCAACGTTGGCCAGGGTGATGAAGAGCTGGCCGGTGTCGAGCAAAAAGCCATTAACTCCGGTGCCAGTAGCTGTCATGTTGTCGATTTACGCGAAGAGTTAGTCAAAGAAGTGATTTACCCGACGCTGAAAACCGGCGCCGTGTATGAAGGCCAGTATTTGCTGGGTACCTCTATGGCCCGGCCGGTGATTGCACGCGCTCAGGTAAAATTAGCGCTGGAGCTGGGCGCCGATGCCTTGTGTCACGGTTGTACCGGTAAAGGTAATGATCAGGTACGCTTTGAGGGTGCCTTTGCCGCGCTGGCACCGCAGTTAACCGTTATAGCACCGTGGCGCGAGTGGCAGTTTAATTCACGCCAGTCGCTGCTGGATTATTTAGCGGAGAAAAAAGTACCGACTACGGCGTCTGCCACCAAAATATACAGCCGCGATGCTAACTTATGGCATATCTCGCACGAAGGCGGCGAGCTGGAGAATCCCTGGTGTGAGCCGTCAGATCAGGTGTGGATGTGGACCAAGTCACCGGAGCAGGCGCCGGATCATGCAGCCTATGTTGAGCTGAGCTTTGATAATGGCGAGCTGAGCAAAATTAACGGCCATGCCGTTGCGCCGGTAGCAGCGATTGAATTGTTAAACGAAATCGGCTCTGAGCATGGTATTGGCAGGATTGATATCGTCGAGAACCGTTTAGTGGGTATGAAATCGCGCGGCTGTTATGAAACACCGGGCGGCACCATTTTAATGGCCGCGTTAAAAGGCTTAGAAGCACTGGTATATGACCGTACTTCACTGAAATACCGCGAAGAAGTCGGCCAGGAGTTTGCCCAACTGGTATACGACGGCCGCTGGTTTACCCCGCTTAAAGATGCGCTGTTGGCGGCTGCCACTTCGCTGGCTGAGCAATTAACCGGTGATGTGGTGATTAAGCTGTACAAAGGTAATGTTACCGTAGCCAAACGTCGCTCGCCCAACTCACTGTACTCTGAAGCTTTTGCCACCTTTGAGGGCGATGAAGTGTACAACCAGAAAGATGCTGCCGGCTTTATTCGTTTGTACAGCCTGGCCAGCCGTATTCGTGCGCTGCATCAGCAACAAAAGGGTTAATTATTATGGCAATGTGGGGCGGACGTTTTCAGGAAGCAACCCTGGCTGAGTTTCGCGAGTTTAACGACTCGCTAAGCTTTGATTATCTGCTGGCACAACAGGATATTCAGGCCTCGCGTGCCTGGGCACAGCAGTTAGCTCATGCCGGTATTATCAGTAGCGATGAAGCTGGGCAGCTGGATGCCGGCTTAGCCGATTTAGCGGTGGCAATTGAAGCCGATGCTAAGCTGCCGCTGCAAACCAGCGAGGAAGATATTCACAGCTGGGTAGAGGCGCAGTTAACGGCTAAATTGGGTGCGGTGGCGAAGAAGCTGCACACCGGCCGCAGCCGCAATGATTTAGTCGCTACGGACTTGCGCTTATGGAGCAAACTGAATGCACAAAGTGTGCGTCAGTCATTACTGGGTGCCATTGCCGCCTTGTTAACCTTTGCCGATAAAGCCGGAACCGCGGTAATGCCTGGTTTTACTCACTTGCAGCGGGCACAGCCGGTATTAGTCGCACATTGGGCGCTGGCTTATGTTGAGATGTTTAAGCGCGATGTCAGTCGCTTAGATGATGCTTTAGTGCGCTTAGATGTCTGCCCGCTCGGTTGTGGTGCCTTAGCCGGCACCGGGGTGGCGGTTGATCGTGAACAACTGGCGCAGCGTCTCGGTTTTGCCAGCGCCGCGCTGAATAGCCTGGATGCCGTGTCAGACCGGGACTACGTAGTGGAGCTATCTGCTGCGGCCAGCATCTGTATGACGCATTTATCGCGCTTATCTGAGGATGTTATTTTCTTTTGCTCCGGCGAAGCGGGCTTTTTCAAACTGGGCGATGCGATAAGTTCGGGCTCATCGCTAATGCCGCAAAAGAAAAACCCCGATGTATTCGAGTTGCTGCGCGGTAAAACCGGCCGTGTGCTGGGCCATCTGGTCGCTATTTTACACGTGTTAAAAGGCTTGCCGCTGGCGTACAACAAAGATATGCAGGAAGACAAACAGGGCTTTTTTGACCTGATGGCTACCTGGCAGCAATCTTTGCTGGTATTGGCCACGGTACTTCCGCACTTAAGTGTCAACGAGGCGCAGTGTCGTCTGGCGGCTGAGCTCGGCTACAGCAACGCCACTGACTTAGCCGATTACTTAGTTAGTAAAGGCATGCCGTTTCGTGATGCGCACGAGGTAGTAGGTGAGCTGGTGGTGCATGCGGCGAAGCAACAGTTGGCGCTGGAAGCGTTACCATTGGCTGAGTTACAGCAATTCAGTGAATTAATTGGCGACGATGTTTATCCGGCATTGCAACTGGAAGCCGGTTTGCAAAAGCGCACCGCGCTCGGTGGTACAGCACCACAGCAAGTGCAGGCAGCATTAGCGAGTGCTAAACAGTGGTTTGAGCAGGCGTAGCAGCACAATCTGGCTGACAATAAAGCCCGCGTCGCGGGCTTTTTTTAAAATAGCTCTATCTCTTCTTCATCTGTTTTCTTGTCACGGCTTTTATCGAAGCTTATCTGCTGGACATCTGTGCCGGCATATTGAGTTGGTTCGGTGCCCGGCTTGAAATACTCAAAATCACTGGTGTGATCATTACTTCGGCTTAACAAACCACTCTTTAAATCGATACGCACAGATGCCAGTCCTACCGGTGGTGGGGTTTGCTGCTCTGCCACATCTTGCAGGGCCGTTTGCATATAGCTTAACCAGGCCGGCAGTGCGGTGCGGGCGCCGGATTCTGCACCAGCGCTTTGTTGTTGCCCCATATTAGCATGCCACTGTGCTCTACCGAGGCTGCGGTTGGAGTCGTCAAAGCCAACCCAGACAGTAACAGCCAGATCAGGTGTAAAGCCGGAGAACCAGGTATCTTTGGAATCATTAGTTGTGCCTGTTTTAGCTGAGATATCACGCCGCTTCAGGCTCTGCACCCGCCATGCTGTACCGTTCCAACCGGTACCCCGTTGCCAGTCTCCTCCGCCCCAAACACTGCTTTTTAAGGCATCGGCAATCAGGAAGCTGTTTTGTTCTGAAATAACGTGCTCCGCGATGGGCGCAGCTGTGCTCTCTGTAACAATAGCGTTGTTCCGGTCAGCTGCGGCATCAGTTTCCAGGGTGTTAAACAAGTCGTTTAATAGGGCTTCATTATCGATTGCAGTTTCAGCCTTTGTTTCTGTTTCTGCCAGACAGTCGCGACAGGCTACAGCAGGTTGATGTTGATAAAGTTCTACCCCATCCTCATCCAGGATCTTATCGATAACATAAGGCGTGACCAGATAACCGCCGTTGGCAAAAGTAGCGTAGCCGGTAACCAGCTCCAGTGGTGTTAGGGATGCTGAACCCAGTGATAGGGTTTCATTACGCGGTAGATCTGACGCGGCAAAACCAAACTTTTGTAAATGGCGGATGGTATTATCGACACCGACACCGCGTAATAAGCGCACCGACACCACATTCTTAGATTTTGCCAGTGCTTCGCGAATACGGATCGGTCCGTCGTATACTGCCGGAGAGTTTTTTGGACGCCAGGCAATTCCGGCGTTGTCGTCCCACTGATGGATAGGAGCATCGTTCATTATCGATGCCAGCGTATAGCCATGTTCCAGTGCCGCTGAATATATAAATGGCTTAATATTAGAGCCGACCTGACGTTTAGCCTGGGTGGCACGGTTAAACTGGCTTTGGCTGAAACTGTAACCACCAATCAAAGAGCGTATTGCGCCATTATGTGGATCGATAGCAACAATAGCACTGCTGGGCAGGGGCACCTGACTTAAACGCCATTTTTCATCTGACTTTCGCACAAGTATATGCATGCCGGGCGCTAAAATACTGTAAGCCGTTTTCGGTGCCACTCCCTGACGTTCATCAGAGATAAAACTTCTTGCCCATTTCAGGCCATCCCACTCCAACGTGACTTGCTGACCGCCGGCCAACATAATATCAGCGCTTTGTGCACTAACGGCGGTAACGACGGCTGAGTGCAAGTCTTCTATGCCGGATTGTTGGTCCAGATAGGCCTGAATATCGGCCGGGCTCAAAGGATCTGTTTCTTGATACACCGCTTCAGCATCTGCTGCTTCGGTCAGTTCTGCCGGCCACAATTGGGCAACAGGCCCACGGTAGCCGTGGCGTTCGTCATAGTTATACAAATTTTGCTGCAGGGCGATTTTAGCTGCCGCCTGCTGTTTGCTTTGTATCGTGGTAAAAACCTGTAGCCCGGCGGAATAGGCGGTTTCTTCTCCAAAACGGGCGACCATCTCCTGACGCACCATTTCAGCTATATAAGGTGCTGATGCGGTGATCTGCGCGCCATGTAAACGGCTGGTAACTGGTGCGGCTATCGCTTGTTGGTAAGTTGCTTTATCAATAACGCCGGTGTCCAGCATCCGGCCAAGCACAACATTGCGTCGTGCTCTGGCATTGCTGGCAGAGCGCACTGGGTTCAGTGCTGACGGTGCTTTAGGCAAGCCGGCAATAATGGCTATTTCGTCTACTGTCAGCTCATGCACAGTTTTACCAAAGTACACCTGAGCGGCGGCGCCAACACCAAAAGACCGTTGTCCCAGTTCTATCTTGTTCAGATAAAGCTCTAAGATCTGATCTTTGCTTAACAGCTGCTCGATATGAAAGGCAAGAAATATCTCTTTGACTTTTCTGGCTATTTTCTTTTCACGGCTTAAGAAAAAATTACGTGCCAGTTGCTGCGTAATAGTACTGGCACCCTGACTGAAGTCACCGGAAGAGGCCACGACTGTGACAGCGCGAAAAATGCCGATAATATCTATACCCGGATGCTCGTAAAACCTTGTATCTTCAACTGCCAGAAATGCTTGTACTAACAAAGGAGGCATTTCTTCCAGTTTTAGCGGAATACGGCGCTTTTCTCCAAATTGCGAAATAAGTTCACCGTCAGCGGTAAACACCTGCATCGGAGTCTGCAACCTGACGTCTGACAAGGTAGTGACGTCAGGAAGATCGTCTTTGAGATAGAAATAGATCCCTGCGATCGTCATGATACCAAACAGGATCATGCTCAGACTGAGAATTAAAAGTTTTTTAACCCAAGACACTGAATAGCCCCAATTTTTACTCCCAATTCCGTTACAACGCTGCTAGTATATATTTATTAGCTTTAGATTAAACGCTTTTTCTTGCCAAAAATTAGCGACTGAGCTAACAATGAGACAATAATCATAACTATAAATTGGCCGCAGGAAGCTATGATAAATCGCCTGTTCAGTAAACAAACACCGATGATGGTGGGCATCGATGTCGGTGCGCACTCCGTCAAGGCTGTGTTGTTAAGTCAACACAACGGCGTGTGTAAAGTAGAAGCATTTGCCGTTGAGCCAATGATAAAAGGTGCTATGGCTGATCGAGAGATCCAGGATATAGAAGCCGTGGGGAATGTGTTGAGCAAGATCCGTAAAAAGATCCCGCGCTCAGTAAAATTTGCCGCCACTGCTGTATCCGGATCGACTGTTATCAGTAAAGTGATCTTTATGGATGTGTCCTTAACTGATGCTGAACTTGAAAGTCAGATAGAAGTTGAAGCCGATACCCTTATTCCTTATCCGTTAAATGAAGTCAGTCTTGATTTCGAGAAACTCGATGTTAACGAGTCAGACCCCTCCAAGGTTAACGTCCTGCTTAGCGCGGCACGCACCGAAAGTATCGAAGCCCGCGTAGCAGCTTTGGACAACGGAGGCTTTAATGCCAAAGTCGTCGATATAGAGAGCTATTCGCTTAGTCGTGCTGCTGAGCTGTGTTTGAAGCAATTGCCGGATGACGCTGCGAAAAAAGTTGTTGCGATGGTCGATATCGGTGCAACAATGACATTGCTCAGCATTATCGAGAATGGCAAAACGCTGTATACACGGGACCAGGTTTTTGGCGGTGATCAATACACCCGCAGTATTCTGTCTTATTACAATAAGAGTTATGAAGAAGCTGAGTTAGCCAAGGTAACGGGCGATTTGCCGCCTAACTATACTTTTGAGGTGTTGGCACCGTTTCAGACGATGCTATTGCAGCAAGTACGCCGTGGTATACAAATGTATCTAACCAGCAGTGGTAAAGATGCGGTTGACTACCTGATTATCTCTGGTGGTACTGCGTTAATTGACGGCATTGATAAGCTGTTGATTGATGAGCTGGGTATTCATACTGTGGTTGCAAATCCATTTAAGTCAATGGAAGTCGCTACGTCAGTTGACCGTGAGCAGTTAAACCGTCACGCGTCACAATTAATGGTTGCCAGCGGTTTGGCGTTAAGGAGCTTTTCGTCATGGCATATATAAACCTGTTGCCGTGGCGCGATGCAGCGCGAAAAGAACGGCAAAAACAATATCTTACTGTATTAACTGCTACTGCGATGTTTAGCTTTCTTCTCGTGTTTCTGATTAATATGGTTTATAGCGCCAGAATTGATGGCCAAACGCAGCGAAATCGTTTTTTAGAAAATGAAATCAAAGTGTTAGATCAGCGAATAGCTGAAATACGCAACCTGAACGATACCAAAAAAAGTTTACAACAGCGTATGTCATTGATCTCGCAGTTGCAGGGCAGTCGTAATTTAGGCACACAAATTATGGATGAAATTGCCAGTGCCGTGCCGGCTGGTGTTTATCTTACTCAGTTAGAAAAGAAAGGTACTTCGCTGTTGCTGATTGGCAAAAGCGAGTCGAATAACCGCTTATCCAACATGCTACGTGAAGCAGAAGACTCTGACTTGTTGTCGTCGCCTTATCTGGAATTTATCGAAGCCGGTAAGGACTCGGTCAGTTTGCTGAGCAATTTTAAAATGCATTTGACGGTAAAAGGCTATGAAGATGTGCAGAGCAGTAACACTCCGGCGACCGGCAAGCCTGGTAACGGAGGCGCTAAATGAGCCTGAATATTAACCTGTCCGAAATCGACATTAATGACCTCGATTTAGAAAATATGGGGTCGTGGCCTGTTGCTGCCAAATTCGTTTTTGCAGTAATTCTGGCGGTTTTGGTGTCGGTGCTAAGTTATTTCTTATTGGTTGACAGTAAGCTTGATGAGCTGGCTGCTGCGCAAAATAAAGAAGTCGAATTGCGTCAGATTTACCGAACCAAGTATGCTGCTGCAGTTAACCTCGACTTGTACAAACAGCAGATGCTTGAAATGGAACAAACCTTCTCTTTCTTGCTGAAACAGTTGCCTACCACGCATGAAACCCCCGGTTTGCTGGACGATATTACTTATGTGGGCACCACAAGCGGCTTAATCTTTATTCGTATTAACTGGGAGCCGGAGATTGAGAAAGAGTTCTACACCGAACTGCCGATTAAAATTGAGGTAATTGGTGATTATCATCAGTTTGGTAACTTTGTCAGTGAAGTCGCCAAATTACCACGTATTGTCAGTTTGCACGACTTCTCTATCCAAACAGAAAAAGATGAACGTCTGCGTTTTAATGTAGTGGCAAAAACCTACCGTTATAAGGAGGTTCAGCCATGATCAAGCGTTTATCAATAGTTGCCTTGACCTTGCTAATGACTGGTTGCTTTGATGACTTAAGCGAAGTGCAGAACCATATCGCTGAAGTTAAAGCCAATACCCGTGCCAGAGTAGAACCATTGCCGGAAGTGCAGGAGTTTGTGCATATAGCTTACCGGTCTCAGGATGCTCGCAGTCCTTTTTCTGCGCCAAGACCTGAAGCGATTCAGGATAAATTTCTGCAGGTACAGGACTGTTTGCATCCTGACCCGCGGCGCAGAAAAGAACCTTTGGAAAAGTATGCGCTGGATAATTTAAAGATGCGCGGTACTTTGGGCGATATAGGTAATATCTGGGCATTAATTGAGGCATCTGATAAAACCCTGCATAAAGTAACCCTGAGCAACCATGTAGGATTGTTTCATGGGCGCGTGATAAATGTTGAGCCGACTCATATAGAGTTGCTTGAGCTTATTCCCGATGGTGCCGGTTGCTGGAAAGAACGGACGACCATGTTGCAAATGGCTGATGCGTCAGCAGTAGCAAGTAATTGACAGGTATGCGAGTAAATCATGGATAAAATAATCAAAACAATGTCTGGCACAATCCAGCGCACTTTACTGTGCTTTGCAGCCTTTATGCTACTTTCATTGCCGGCGGCTGCTGTGCCGCTGTTATATGATGTACGGTATAACCCTCTGTTAACCGGTGAGACAGAAATCGAGTTTATCTTCGATGAAGAACTCTATGCTGACCCCAGCATCCAGGTGTTTAACGAACCGGCACGAATAGAGTTATTTTTCGACGAATCTGATTACGAAGAAAAACTGAAAGAAGTGCTGATAGATAAAGCAGGCGTGAAGCGCGTGACCTCTGAGTTTGTCGATGATGGTTTCAGAACAGTGATTTACCTGGATTATCTGAAAATATACCGTACGCGGGTAAAGGGTAATGTATTTTATATTCACATTTCAGATAACCCGACAGCTGATCAGATCGGTCAGGCTGCAGATGTTAAGCCAACCTACATCAACCGTGTTAATGCAATAGATTTCCGTCGAGGTGACAAAGGTGAAGGCCGGGTCCTGATTTTCCTGCGCGATAATACGGCTGCGGTAGATGTTGCAGAGCGCTTGGGTAAACTCGAAGTTGAGTTTCACAATACCGATATATTAGAAGAATTACTCTATCAACTGGATGTGGTTGATTTCGGCACCATCGTCAAAGGCATTGAAACCTTTAAAGATGGCTCATCAACCCGTTTGGTCATTGATACTACGGCAGAATTTACTTTCACTTATCAGCAAATCGATAATATTTTCACGCTGAATGTTGAACGTGATACCACTAACCGCAGTATTTTGGGCGGCGGTAAAGAATATAAAGGCCGTGCTATATCACTTAATTTCCAGGATATCGCCGTGCGCACAGTGTTGCAGATTATTGCCGACTATAACGGCTTTAACCTGGTGACCAGTGACTCTGTCACCGGTAATATTACTTTGCGTTTAGATGGCACGCCATGGGACCAGGCACTGGACATAGTGCTGCGTGTTAAAGGTTTGGATAAGCGCATGGAAGGTAATATTCTGATGGTTGCGCCGACAGATGAATTGGCAGCTCGCGAAGCCCGTGAGTTGGAAGCCAAACAAACTGTTGCAGACTTAGAGCCGTTGTATTCAGACTTTTTGTCAATTAACTATGCTAAGGCTGCCGATATCGCCGGCTTGCTAAGTAATAAAGACGCTACGTTGCTGTCTTCACGTGGCTCCGTTAACGTTGATGAGCGCACTAATACTATTTTGATAAAAGATACTGCAGTCAACATTGAAAGTGTGCGTAAGCTTGTTGAGCGTTTGGATATACCGGTACGTCAGGTCTTAATCGAATCACGTATGGTTACAGTACGCGATAGTGTTACTGATGAGTTGGGTATTCGTTGGGGTTTCAGTGACCAACAAAGCAGCAGCAGTTCTAATCAAGGTACCTCAGGCTCTGCCGGTGGCGCCAATACTATCGCCAACGGCAGCATTCCATCATTAGATGATCGCTGGAACGTTAATTTACCGGCCAGCAATCCGGCAGGTAGTATCGCTTTCCATATTGCGCGCTTAGCTGACGGTACCCTGTTAGATCTGGAGTTGTCTGCGCTGGAGCAGGAAAACAAAGGCGAAATCATTGCCAGCCCGCGCATTACTACAGCAAACCAGAAAGAAGCGCGTATCGAGCAAGGTGTAGAAATACCTTATGTGCAGGCTGCGTCCAGTGGCGCCACTACGGTAGAGTTTAAAAAGGCAGTGTTAAGCCTTACTGTTACACCGCAAATTACACCTGATAATAAGATTATTCTTGATCTGGTAATTACGCAAAACACCCGTGGTGAAACAGTACAAACGCCGACGGGTCCGGCAACAGCTATAGATACGCAGCAAATACAAACTCAGGTATTGGTTGATAATGGCGAAACCATTGTGTTAGGTGGTATTTATCAACAGCAAATCTTGTCTACTGTAAACAAAGTACCGTTATTTGGCGATATTCCTTATTTGGGCGTCTTGTTTAGATCAACCCGTGAGATAAACGAAAAGAACGAATTGCTGATTTTCGTTACACCGAAAATCATTACCGACGGTCTGTAATCTGTTTTTGTCAGCGCCGCAGACATTACTGCGGCGCTGATGCGTTTGAGAATTAGCTTGCCAACAAAAGGCTATTCCTGACATAATTCAGCGCTTCAAATTTTCGTGGGAGCCTTTTGGTCCTTGAATTCAACTTTTCACTGAGTTAGCTGATTAGTAATACGACTTATGGCAGAAAAACGTAATATCTTCCTCGTTGGCCCTATGGGTGCCGGAAAAAGCACAATTGGACGTCACTTAGCAGACATGCTTCATCTGGAATTCTACGATTCAGATCAGGAAATCGAACGCCGCACCGGTGCCGATATTGCCTGGGTATTTGATCTGGAAGGTGAAGAAGGCTTCCGTGTGCGTGAAGAAAATGTCATTCAGGACCTGACAGAGTTGCAGGGCATTGTGCTTGCGACAGGCGGCGGCTCAGTATTGAGCAAGGAAACCCGTAACCGGTTATCCGCTCGGGGCATAGTAGTTTACCTGGAAACGCCTATCGAAAAGCAGGTAGCCCGCACTCAGCGTGATAAACGCCGGCCGTTATTACAGACAGAAGAGGCGCCAAAAGAGGTGCTGGAAAGATTGGCTGAAGAACGTAATCCACTGTATGCTGAAATTGCTGACTTTACTGTACGTACAGATGAGCAAAGTGCACGCGCTGTTGCCAGCCAAATTATCGATAAATTGGGTTTCTAGTTTATAGCTATCGGGGAGCTGCTGATGCAAAAAGTTGAGGTGCAACTTGGCGAACGCAGCTACAGCATTTATATTTCAGACAATTTTAACGGACTTGATGCTGGCATAGCAGCTTGCAAGCAAGTCGTCATTGTATCCAATCCTACTGTGGCTGCGTTATATCTTTCGCAGGCTCAGGCGTTGTTCAGTGCTGCTAATGTGCAGCATTTTCTGTTACCCGACGGTGAAGCATTTAAAACGCTCAGCTCTTTTGAGCAAGTGCTGAGCTTTCTGCTGGAACAACGTATGTCGCGTGATGTGCTGTTAGTTGCATTAGGTGGCGGCGTTATCGGCGATTTGACCGGGTTTGTAGCAGCTTGTTACCAACGCGGTGTGAGTTTTTTGCAAATTCCTACCACTTTGTTATCTCAGGTCGATTCTTCAGTTGGCGGCAAAACTGCGGTAAATCACCCACTGGGTAAAAACATGATCGGCGCTTTTAAGCAACCGGTGCAGGTTTTAATCAATACAGCTGTACTGGCCAGTTTACCGTCGCGTGAATTTGCCGCAGGTATGGCTGAAGTGATTAAGTATGCGTTGATCAGTGATGCCGGGTTTTTTCGCTGGTTACAGCAACACCAGCAACTTATTCAACAACTTGACCCCGACACATTGGCACAAATGATCCAACATTGTTGCCGGATGAAAGCTGATATCGTCAGCCGTGATGAAACCGAGCAGGGCGAGCGGGCGCTATTAAACCTGGGTCATACGTTTGGCCACGCAATAGAGGCACACCTGGGCTATGGTGAATGGCTGCATGGAGAAGCCGTGGCTGCCGGCATGGTCATGGCATCTGAGTTAGCGGTATCCCGTGGCTGGCTTACAACCACAGAGCTTGAAGAGACCAAGGCATTACTGCGTGCTTTTAGTTTGCCTGTTACTGCGCCGGAAAACATGCGCATCACTGATTTTTTGCCTTATATGAAAACCGATAAAAAAGTTAAGCACGGCACTATGCGGTTTGTTCTGCCAACAGCATTTTGCCAATCAGCGGTAGTTGACGACGTAACTGAAACGGAACTGACAGAGGTGTTTGGCCATGGATACAACTGAGCTACAGACAAAACTGGCATCGCTTAACCACCTTACACCGTCGCAGCATGAGTGGCTGCAGCGCTTGCTATTTCAACTGGCATTTAACGACAGTACGCAAATCCATGCTACCGGAGCTGAAGGCAGTGGTAAGTCGACGCTGGCAATGGCTGTGGCAGAGTTGTTCTCCGGACAGTATAACGTCGCTATGCTAAACCCGCCGGCTGATGACGTTAAAGCACAGCAGCAGTTGATGCAACAATGGTTTGGTAACGTCTGGCAAGCAGATATGCCATTAGCTGCCCAAATTGGTGTGCAGTCGTCGTCACTGCCATTACTGCTTATTATTGATGACGCAGAGCGTTTTTCTGCCACGCTGTTGCAGCAAGTTGCTGCGTTGCCGTGCGTGCTGTTTTGTTTCTCTGCAAATAAAGTTGCTGATGAAGGGCTCGTGTTAACCTTAGGTCAAATAACCACGGCAGATGCCGAGTATCTGTTGCAGCAAGAAAACCTTAATAGTATAGAAATAGCGCAGCGCCTTGCTTCGGCTGACGGCAACCTGCACAAGCTAATGCACGCGCCGCTTGATATGGAAGCTGCTGATTCTACCGACAGCAAGCCGCAGCGATTTCGTGTATCCGCAAAGCAGTCAGTCGCTGCTGTTGCCGGATTACTGATTATTGCAATGTTGGCATTTATGTTATGGCCGCAGCCGCAGAAAAAAGCTGTAAGGATACCGGTTAGCAAGCCGGTTGAAACATTAGTGCAGCAAGCGGAGCTCCCGGTTGTCGCAGATATTAAAGCGGCTGAAGCAGAAAGTGTCGCACAAATAATGCAGCCAACATCAGAAGAGCTTATGGCAACGGATACTGTAGAGCCGGATAGTGTTTCTCCTGATCACAATGCCACTGACATAGCAGAGACTGAGATAGCTGAGGATATTCAGATTAGCACCCCTGCAGCCTACCCGGAGCTTGTAACAGAACCGGAGCCGGTAGCAGACTATCTGTTTGACGAACAGCAATTGCTGTTAATAGATAAACAACAGGTTGCCCTGCAATTGGCAGTGCTGTCCAGTGATGCTGCATTGCAGCGCTTTAAACTGGCTTATCCGCAGCTGCAGACATTAACTTACCAGCGCAGTTGGCAGGGAAAAATGCAATTAGTACTGCTGTTGGCGCCATTTAGCGACGCTGCAGCGGCTAAAGCTGAGCGGGATAAACTGCCCGAAGCATTGCGTGCTACCGGACCTTTTGTTAAAACCATACAGTCGATACAGGCGGAAGTGAAAGCTCAGCAACGCAGCCGGCAGAACGCCGGTACGGAATAGCGTCTGATGCAGCTATCGAAGCGGAAAAGCCGGGCATTCTTAAAGTGGGCCGGCGGCAAATACAATTTGGTTGATGCAATAAGCCGGCATTTACCTGACAGCGAGTTATTGATAGAGCCATTTGTTGGTGCCGGCTCGGTGTTCTTAAATACGGATTTTCCCCGTTACCAGCTAAATGACATAAATGCAGATTTAATCAGCTTGTATCAGCTGATTAAATCGCAGTCGGAACGCTTTATTGCCGATGCCCGCGATTTGTTTACGCCGCTAACCAATCAGCGTGACTGTTATCTGAATTTCCGTCAGCAGTTTAATCAAAGCAGCGATGCCTATGAGCGGGCACAGCTGTTTTTGTATTTAAATCGCCATGGCTACAATGGGCTGTGTCGCTATAATTTATCCGGCAAGTTTAACGTGCCTTTTGGCAGTTATAAAAAGCCGTATTTTCCGGAAGCCGAGCTGTATTTTTTTGCTGAGAAAGCACAGCGTGCTCTGTTTAGCTGTAGCGGATATCAGCAAGTTATACAAAATGCTGAAGCCGGAGCAGTGATCTATTGTGACCCGCCTTATGTGCCGTTAAGCAAAACTGCCAGCTTCACCGGTTATGCGCGCGAGGGGTTTACCCTGGACGATCAGGCGCAGTTGGCGAATTTAGCTGAGCAGGCGCAGCGGCGGGGTATTGCTGTGGTGATCAGTAATCACGATACAACCTGGACGCGGAAAATTTATCAACCGGCAGCATTACACAGCTTGCAAGTAGGCAGGTCGATTAGTCAGAAAGGCGCAAGCCGTGGCAAAGTGGCAGAATTGTTTGCAGTGTACTTGCCTAAGACAAGACCCATCTCACCACAAGTAATAGTATTACCACAAAAAGCAGGGTGAAGATGACACCGGCAATAATGTAAGGTAGCGGGCTGCCGGCCGAAAAATCCTGCTGACGTTGTTGTTCAGACTGCACACCGGCGAAAGCACCCAGCACCGCTTTAATAACCTGTAATATGCCAGGTTTTTGCGGCGTCGAAACTTTATTTTCGTTTTTACTGCCGGATGGCATCAGGGTTTTTGTGCCGGACTTAACCTGCTGAGTAACTCCAGCAAGTCAACGAAATGAAATTGTGTGGAACGGCTCTTGCCCTGGAACCAGCTTACCCAACTACGCTCCGTTGTTTTGTAACACTCTTCAATAGCGGAGGGGGTTGATAGCGACTGACATTGCGGATGGGAAGTAATTGAAGGCAGTACAATAGTAACAGCGCCGACAATGAGCGCAGCTGAAATAAACGCGGCTTTATAATAACTGGTAAATTTCATGTTAAATCCGTTTGCTCTTCAAAACGCTCTGATGATAAAACATTGGCGTTGCCGATACAAGTCGATTATTAATTAACCATACTTCAGCATGAAATTATATTTAGCTGCCGACACTATATAGCCATGTCGGCAGCTTGTTTTATATTAAAAGCTTTTTGAAATGGAGAAAACAACCCGGCTGTCTGCAAGGTAGGAACCATCAACGTCAGTATCAACATAAGCCAGGCTTAAACCTGCGCCCATTACTTCTGTGCTGACACCAACACTCCAGTCCAGATAGCTGGCACTGCTGTCATCATATTCATTTTGGCCTACATGCAAGTCCAGGCTCAGGTTTTCCATCAGTGCGTAGCTGTAATTGGCATAAAGATAAAAGAAATCGCCGCTGTTTAGGTAGTAATCATCGCTATAGGCTAAACCGAAAGTAAGGTCTTTATATGACAAAGAGCCATAGACTTCCCAGAAGTTTGAACCGGGGGTAGCGGTATTTGGATAGCCGTAGCGCATAATACCGACGTCAGTTGACCAATCGTCGTTAATGGCGCCGCTCCAGCCCAGCATCACGTCCAGCTCTAAAGTGCCTTCCGCCAAAAAGTCGACGTTTGAGCCCCAAACTGAAACATAAAAACCGGACTCGTCGGTAAGTGATAAGCCTCCTTGTAAGGCCGGAGCCTCTTCGGTTTGTGATATGCCGCGAAACGCATAGTCCGAAGCAAAGGTAATATCGCCGCTTAACTCTGCTGCTGAAGCTGTAATGCTGCTGACAGACAGACCCAATAAAACTATGCTTGATGCCAGTGTTGTCACTTTTGCTGCTTTTATCATTTTCGTCACCCTTTTTTATGTTCCCTCAACAGAAGGTTCCAATATATATGCCATGAAATTTTTTTTGATTATTTTCATGCATATAGCAATTTTTAGTTTTAATGAGATTAAGCGATTGTGCTGAAATGGTGCGCTATTGCTTTTTTTTTGTGCACCTTGACGCAGTCATCAGCAGGTGCAATTTTCAGGCAAATTCAGTACAGTTTGCGCACGAGAATTTAACGGAATAACAGTATGCAACCTTATCTGATTGCACCGTCCATTTTGTCTGCTGATTTTGCCCGGCTGGGTGATGACGTAGCAGCTGTACTGCAGGCAGGGGCTGATGTGGTGCACTTCGATGTGATGGATAACCATTATGTGCCTAATCTGACCATGGGGCCTATGGTGTGCAAAGCGCTGAGAAACTATGGCATTACCGCGCCGATAGATGTGCATTTAATGGTTGAACCGGTAGATAGCCTGATACCACAGTTTGCAGAGGCTGGTGCCAGCATTATTACGTTTCACCCCGAGGCGTCACGCCATATTGACCGAACCCTGCAATTAATTAAAAGCCATGGCTGTCAGGCCGGATTAGTGTTTAACCCCGGCACCCCGCTGAGTTACCTGGATTATGTATTAGATAAAGTGGATGTTGTGCTGCTGATGTCGGTAAATCCGGGCTTTGGCGGGCAAAAGTTTATTCCGGCTACGTTGAATAAGTTAGCAGCCGCACGCAAAATTATCGATAACAGCGGTTTGCCAATCCGGCTGGAAATTGATGGCGGCGTTAATGTGGATAATATCGCAGATATTGCGGCTGCCGGCGCCGATATGTTTGTCGCCGGGTCGGCAATATTTAATGCAGCAGATTACACGGATGCCATAAATAAGATGCGGCAACAGTTAGCAAAAGTGCCGCGTTAAGCGGCTTTTTTACTGTTGTGCCGCGCTGATATGGTTATAATGCAGCTCTTTGACCGGCAATGACCGGCAAGCCTTTATCAATAAGCTTTTAAGTGGATACCGTTATGAGCAATAAGCCAATTGTGCTAAGTGGTGCACAACCGTCCGGACAACTTACCATAGGTAACTATCTGGGGGCGCTGCGCCAGTGGGACAAAATGCAGGATGACTATGATTGCTTGTACTGTATTGTTGATTTACACGCCATAACGGTGCGTCAGGAACCCGCCGCGCTGCGGAGTGCCTCGTTGGACAGTTTGGCGCTGTATCTGGCCTGTGGCATCGATCCAAAGCGCTCTGCCGTGTTTATGCAGTCGCACGTGCCGGAACACAGCCAGCTGGCCTGGGTACTGAACTGCTACACCCAGTTTGGTGAGCTAAGCCGGATGACGCAGTTTAAAGATAAATCTGAGCGCCATACGCACAACGTTAACGCTGGCTTGTTTACTTACCCGGTATTGATGGCTGCGGATATTTTATTGTATCAGGCGAATCAAATTCCGGTGGGGCATGATCAAAAGCAGCATTTAGAATTGGCCCGTGATGTAGCAACACGCTTTAACGCGGTGCACGGCGACATTTTTACTGTACCGGAGCCGTTTATTCCGCCGGTAGCCGCACGGGTAATGAGTTTGCAAGACCCAACGAAGAAGATGTCTAAGTCGGATGAAAACCCATGGAATTTTGTCGGGTTGCTCGAAGATCCGAAAATGATTAGCAAGAAGTTTAAAAAGGCGATGACAGATTCAGAAGACCCGCCACGGGTGCGCTTTGATCTCGACGCTAAGCCTGGCGTAGCGAATCTGCTGAGTATTTTAAGCGGTGTAACCGGCAAGGGCATCGCTGCGTTAGAGGCGGAGTACGAAGGTAAAATGTACGGCCATTTAAAAGGCGATGTTGCTGATGCGGTCATTGCTTTGCTGGAGCCGGTACAGAAAACCTTTACCGAGTTGCGCGCTGATCAAACGACCTTAACCACAGTAATGCGTGCCGGAGCAGAAAAAGCCCGTTCGCGCGCCGCAGCGACACTGGCAAAAGTGAATGATGCTGTGGGTTTTGTGCTGCCATAATGTTGCTAAGGGGGCTTAGATTATGGGTTTTTCTGCATTAATAAGATAGGACATATATTATTGTAGTAGTATTGGCACAGTTAAGCGGTTACGGTTGATAGTACAGGTGTGAGCAAGGGGAAACTGAATGGCTGCAGGCAGAAATCGTCCGCAAAGTATCCATGGTTGGGTGGCCGAAGAGCTGGGAACCCGTATTGTTAGTGGGGTTTATACGCCGGGTGAATATATTCCGAACGAAGCTGCCATTGGTGCAGAACTGGATGTATCGCGCACCGCGCTGCGTGAAGCCTTTAAAATTCTCACTGCCAAAGGCTTAATTGAGGCGCGCCCCAAGCTGGGCACCCGCGTGCGGCCGCGGCAGTATTGGAATATGTTCGATACCGAAATACTCAGTTGGTGTTTTGAGTCTAAGCCTACGCCAAAGTTTTTTGTCTCCTTGTTTGAAGTACGGGAAATTTTTGAACCGGCCTCTGCAGAGCTGGCTGCGAAAAACAGCACTGCTGAGCAGATAAAATTGCTGGCTAAAGCTTATAAAGATATGGAAAAAGCTAAACTGGGCACTGATGAAGTATTCTCCAGCGATCTGAATTTCCACCTCTGTGTGCTGAATGCCACTAACAATGAATTTATGATTTCGCTGGGCATGACCATCCAAACGGCGTTGATGGGGTTATTCCGTCTGAGTAGTTCAATTGGTGATGAATATACCGAAGCGCTGCCGGCGCACAAAGCGGTGTATGAGGCAATAGCAGCAGGTGATGCGCAAGGCGCCAAACAAGCCATGTCGCGTTTACTCAGCCGATCAAAAGAAAACCTCGATTACGCCCTGACCAATTTTACCGGCAGCGGCGCATAAAACACTAAGCTATACGCTAAAAATAAGCAGTAAACCAACTGTTGTTAACTACACTTTTGGCTTACTGTTTTGCCATCTCTGCGCTACAGTTACAGCGCTTTAACCTGCACATTGGTATCACTATCGACAGCCAGCGTATTTTGCAGTGGCTGGCCAAATGGCGCTGCGCCAATTTCAAACACATCACCGGCCTGCGTTTCAAAGCCATCACCAAAGCTTAAAGTTGCGGTGCCAAAGAAATGCACATGGGCATCGCCCGGGCGGCAGAACTGGCGGTATTTAAAATGGTGCGCTTCAAGGTTGGCAATGCTGTGCGACATATTCTGCTCGCCGCTGACAAAAGGTTTTTGCCACACCGTTTCGCCGTTACGGATAATCCGTGAGTGGCCACGTATATCAGCCGGTAGCTCGCCTACCAGCAGCTCAGGACCAAAAGAGCACGGCCGCAGTTTCGAATGCGCCAGATACAGGTAGTTCTGCCGCTCGGTTTTATGATCAGAAAACTCATTACCAATAGCAAAGCCAAGCCGGTACGGTTGGCCATCTGGGCCAATCAGGTACAAACCGGCAATTTCCGGCTCTTCGCCGCCATCTAATGCAAACGCAGGGGAGGTTAACGCTGCCCCTGGTGCGACAACTATGCTGCCATCGCCTTTATAGAACCATTCCGGCTGCACGCCTTGCTGGCCAGCTACAGGCTTGCCGCCTTCGACTCCCAGCTTAAACATTCTCATGGTATCGGTCAGCTCAGAGTCGGCTTTGCCGGATGTTTGCGCATGCATAGTGGCGCGGGTGTCGGCGCTGCCTAAGTGGGTCAGGCCGGTGCCTGTTACCAGCATATGGGCGGCATCGTTCGGATGATCATAGGGTGGCAGCAAGCGTTGTTGCTGAATAATGTCGGTATAGCTAAACGTGGTGTCGCTTTTAAGAGCCAGACTTTGCTGTTGCAATGACAGTTGGTTAGTCAGCGCCAGCTGTGCCAACTGATAAACCGAACTAACGCTACTCAGCACTGTAACGCTGTCGGCTGAATTAACAATAGCTACAGCGCGCTGTTTGTCTGATGTATAAAACTGAATAAGACGCATGGTGTTCCTCTTATTACAAAAAATAGTACAGAAAAGCCGGCCGCGACATATTAGCCTGCGGCTGGCAAATAAGTTATTTCACCGCTTCGGTGATACCTTCGGATGTCATAATGATGCGTTTAATGCTGCCATCTTCGTTGTAGTACAGTGGGTCTATCGCCACCGCACGGCGAAATTCCCCGCCGTCAGGTTGCGATGCGCCGGTGTGGTAGATAAAGAACCATTTATCTTTAAACTCAATAATCGACTGATGGTTAGTTGGCGAGTTGCCCGCCACTTCGTTCAGAATGCCGCGATACTGCCAGGGGCCATGAATACTTTTGCTGGTGGCATAAGCAATTTTTTCCGGGAAGCCGGAAGCATAGGAAAGATAGTAAATGTCGCCACGTTTATGCATCCACAAGGCTTCAGTAAAATCGGGTATATCGATGGTGTTAATCGGGCCATCAAGCTCAATCATATTGTCTTTCAATTTGGCGTAGCGTGCTTTGGTGTTACCCCAAAACAGATAAAACTGGCCGTCATCGTCGGTAAACACGGCCGGGTCTATATCGTCCCAGTCAATCTCGGTGTCGGTGGTCATATCATTGGTAATAAGTGCCTTGCCTAGCGCATCTTTAAACGGCCCCAGTGGGTTGTCGGCTACTGCAACGCCAATAGCAAAGCCATTAATAGTGGCGTGGCGCACGGTAACAAACCAATAAAACTTGCCGCTTTTTTCAATCACATGTGAGGCCCAGGCATCGCCTTTGGCCCATTTAAAGTCTTTGGTGCTGAGTTTAGGGCCATGGCGCTGCCAGTTCAGCATATCGGTCGATGAAAACACCAGCCAGTCATGCATGACGAAAAAGCCTTTATTGTCTGGCGCTTCATCATGGCCGGTGTACAGGTATACGGTGTCGTTGTGCACTATCGCCGCAGGATCAGCGGTGCGTATGTCTTTAAAAATCGGGTTGGCGTTTACAGCCATTGCCCAGCTTAAGCCCAGTAGCAGTAGTAGTATTTTCATAAGTCCCCTGTCTATATTTGTAATTGCCATATTTGAATTATAGTATTACTAATTAGCTGCTTTGACAGCTGTTTTACCCCATTGGCACGCTGCCGATTTTGCTGCCGGAGAAAAAAATCACTTGTAACCTTTCCAAGGTTTTAGTATTAGTAATACAATAATATTAAATTAAGCTATTGCGAGATGCAACCATGGCAGATAACGACGACAAAAAGAGTGGCAACAAGACAGTATTACGCTCAGCAAGCTGGTTCGGCACTAATGACAAAAATGGTTTTATGTACCGTAGTTGGATGAAGAATCAGGGTATTCCGGATCACCACTTTCAGGGCAGGCCAGTTATCGGTGTGTGTAATACCTGGTCAGAGTTAACGCCGTGCAATGCCCATTTTCGTGAAATTGCCGAGCGGGTAAAAAATGGTATTCGTGAAGCAGGTGGTATTCCGGTTGAATTTCCGGTGTTTTCCAATGGCGAGTCGAATTTACGCCCTACTGCAATGTTAACCCGCAACCTGGCGGCGATGGATACTGAAGAGTCTATCCGCGGTAACCCGATAGACGGTGTAGTGCTGCTGGTGGGCTGTGATAAAACCACCCCGGCATTACTGATGGGGGCTGCCAGCTGTGATTTGCCCACTATTGTGGTTACCGGCGGCCCGATGTTAAATGGTAAACATAAAGGCCAGGATGTTGGCTCCGGCACTTTGGTGTGGCGCATGCACGAAGATTTAAAAGCCGGCAATATTGATATGAACGAGTTTTTAAGCGCCGAAGCCGGTATGTCGCGCTCTGCCGGTACCTGTAATACCATGGGTACTGCCTCTACCATGGCCTGTATGGCGGAATCGCTCGGTACCAGCCTGCCGCATAATGCGGCTATTCCGGCAGTGGATTCACGCCGCTACGTGCTGGCGCATTTGTCCGGTATGCGCATTGTTGAGATGGTGCATGAAGATTTGCGCCTGTCGAAAATTCTGACCAAAGAAGCGTTTTTAAATGCTATCCGCACCAATGCGGCTATCGGGGGGTCAACCAATGCCGTGATCCATTTAAAAGCTATCGCCGGGCGCATCGGCGTGGACTTAAGCCTGGATGACTGGGAGCATGGCCGCGGTGTGCCCACCATTGTGAATTTACAGCCATCCGGCAAATATCTGATGGAAGAGTTTTATTACGCCGGTGGCTTACCGGCCGTGCATCGCCGGCTGGGTGAGCTGGGCGTGCTGACCAAAGACGCGCTGACGGTAAACGGCAAAACTATCTGGGACAACGTTAAAGACGCGCAGTGTCATAACGATGATGTCATTCGCCCGCTGGATAACCCGCTGGTGGCTAACGGCGGCATTTGCATTTTGCGCGGTAATCTGGCGCCACGTGGCGCAGTATTAAAGCCTTCTGCTGCCAGCCCGCACCTGATGAAGCACCGGGGTAAAGCGGTAGTATTTGAAAATTTCGATCAATACAAAGCACGCATTAACGACCCTGAGCTGGATATCGACGAAAACAGCGTAATGGTATTGAAAAACTGTGGCCCCAAAGGCTACCCCGGCATGGCCGAAGTTGGCAATATGGGCCTGCCGCCAAAAGTGCTGAAAAAAGGCATTAAAGATATGGTGCGTATTTCCGATGCGCGAATGAGTGGTACTGCCTTTGGTACAGTAGTGCTGCATGTCACACCCGAAGCGATGGAACTGGGCCCGCTGGCCGCCGTGCAGGAAGGCGATTACATTCAGCTGGATGCCGAAAATGGCCTGCTGCAACTGGAAGTGTCGGACGCTGAACTGGCGGCACGGCTGGAAAAACTAAAATCCACCCAGGTCATTCTGCGAACCGGCGGTTATATGGAAATGTACCGCGAGCGCGTGCTGCAGGCCGATGAAGGCTGCGACTTTGACTTTCTGGTGGGCTGTCGCGGTGCAGCGGTGCCGGCACATTCGCATTAAACATAATAAAAACGGCGCCTGCTACAGCAGGCGGTTAAACAGGGTTAGCTATGAAGTTAAGTAACAATTATCCCAGCTTGCGGGATAAAACCGTATTTATCTCCGGTGGTGGTTCCGGCATTGGTGCTTGCCTGGTGGAGGCATTTTATCGCCAGGGCGCCAAAGTGGCGTTTGTCGATATCCTCGAAGCAGAATCCCAGGCGTTGGTTAGCCATTTACAGGCATTAGCGGATGAAAACCGCCAACATGGTGCAGTGCGCTTTTACCCTTGCGATCTGACTAATATCGAGCGCTTAAAGCAGATTATCGGCCAGACTGAGCAGGATTTAGGGGCTATTGCCGTACTTATTAATAATGCGGCTAGTGACACCCGGCATAACTTTTTGGATGTAACAGAGGAGTACTGGGATCAGCGCATGCAAATTAACCTGCGCCATCAGTTTTTTGCTATTCAGGCAGTGTATCCGCAGATGAAACAACTGGGCGGAGGTTCAATTATTAACCTTGGCTCGATGAGCTGGTATGAAAGCCAGGGCGGCATGCCCGGTTATACCAGTGCCAAAGCTGCCGTACTGGGGTTAACCCGGGGTTTAGCTCGGGATCTAGGCCCGGATAAAATCCGCGTTAATACGTTAACACCAGGCTGGGTAATGACCGAGCGCCAGTTAACCCACTGGGTGACACCGGAAACTGCTCTGGATATCGAGAAAAACCAGTGCTTGAAAGACAGCGTGATGCCGGAAGATGTCGCGGCTATGGCACTGTTTCTCGCCTCTGATGACAGCAAGCTTTGCACAGCTCAGAACTTTATTGTAGACGGCGGCTGGATTTAACCAGCTGCGCTAACTTAACAGGACCAAGATTATGCGTATTACCGGCAAACAACTGATTAACGGCCAATGGCTGGCAGGTGAAGCAGGGCAATATCAGGCCGTTAACCCGGCAACCGGCGAAAAAATCGCGCCGTTATTAAGCTATGCCAGCAAGGCGCAAGTGACGGCGGCTGTAGATGCCGCAGAAGCCGCGGCGCCGCTGTATGCCAACACCAGTGCGGCAGAGCGGGCCGGGTTTTTACAGCGCTGCGCGGAAGAAGTAATGGCGTTGGGGGACGAGCTAATTGAACGGGTAATGCAGGAAACCGGCTATCCGCGTGGCCGGGTTGAAGGTGAGCGTGGTCGTATTTGCCATCAGCTGCGCTTGTTTGCCAGCTCCATTCGCACTGGCGATTATCTTGATATCCGCATTGATACGGCACTACCGGAGCGTCAGCCATTACCACGGCCTGATATCCGCTTTATGAACCAGCCGCTGGGGCCGGTAGTGGTATTTGGTGCCAGTAATTTTCCGCTGGCGTTTTCTGTCGCCGGTGGCGATACCGCAGCTGCCCTGGCAGCAGGTTGCCCGGTGTTGGTAAAAGGCCATAATTCGCACCCTGGCAGCTGTGAGTTAGTAGCGCAGGCGCTGGATAACGCGGTAAAAGCCTGTGGTTTACCCGCTGGAGTATTCTCTTTATTAATGGGCTCGGGCCGGGAAATTGGCTCTGAGCTGGTAGTAGCTCCAGCCGTGAAGGCCGTCGGTTTTACCGGCTCACTGGCCGGCGGTATGGCGCTGTTCAAACTGGCCAATAACCGGCCGGAGCCGATACCGGTATTCGCCGAGATGGGCAGTGTCAACCCGGTGGTATTTCTGCCCCAGGCGCTACAGCAATCAGGCGCAGCATTAGCCCAAGGCTATGTGGCCTCGTTAACCCTGGGCTGCGGCCAGTTTTGTGTTAACCCCGGCGTAGCCGTGGCAATAGCGGGGCCAGAGCTGGACAGCTTTATGCAAAGCGCGGCTGAAGCACTAGCGAAAACACCGGCCGGCGTAATGTTGAATGACAATATTGCCGATGCCTACAATAAAGGTGTGGCTGAGCTGGCATCACAGCCAGGCGTGAGTATCGCCGGTAGTGGCGCAGCCGTTACTGCAGAGCAGGGCTTTTATACTCAGGCGCAGTTATTTAAAGTGGCTGCGACTACCTTTCTGGCGAACCCTCATTTACAGGAAGAAGTGTTTGGCCACACCTCGGTGGTAGTGGTCTGTGACGATAACGATCAGTTGCTCCAGGTAGTGAGTAGCCTTAAAGGCCAGCTAACCGGCACTATTCACTGCACAGAGCCGGAATTGGCCGGGCAAAGTAAACTGGTGCAGTTGCTGCGCAGCAAAGTTGGCCGGTTGGTGATTAATAACTTCCCGACCGGGGTGGAAGTGTGCGATGCAATGATGCATGGCGGACCTTTCCCGGCAGCGACCGATGCCCGTTTTACTTCGGTAGGTACAGCGTCAATTGCCCGTTTTATCCGGCCAATATGTTTCCAGAACTACCCACAGGCACTGTTACCGCAAGAGCTGCAAGATAGCAATCCGCTGCAAATCTCACGGCTAGTCAATGGTGAGCGCACTGTCGCTGCAGTAGAAACCGCGGTTGCGAGCGCCAGCTAATGGCAGCGGCAATGTTAGTCAGTAGCCGTGAGCTGGCGCATCCTGCGCTGGCACAACCGGTGCAGCTGATCACGCTGGATAATGGTAATGGCTTAACAGCTACGCTGTCGACTCTGGGGGCTGGCATCTGGTCAGTTACCCAGCTGGATGAAAGTGGTATAGCAGCCGAACTGGTGCTGAATTATCAGGACCCGGCACAGTGGGCAGTAAATCCGTACTATTTTGGCGTCACCATTGGCCGGGTGGCTAACCGAATTGCTGCTGCGGCGTTTGAGCTTGATGGCAAGCAGGTCAAGCTTGCCGCCAACGAGGGCGCCAACCAGCTGCATGGCGGGCCAGAAGGGCTTGGCAGTCGCTTCTGGCAATACCGTACTGAGCAAGAGGCCGACAGCGTGGCGGTGATCTTCAGCTGCCAAAGTGCCGATGGTGATCAGGGCTACCCCGGTAATGTGGCGCTGGAAGTTTGCTACCGGCTGAACCGCGATAACGAGCTTAGCATCGACTATTACGCCACTACCGATAAGCTTACGCCGCTATCGTTAACTAACCATTGTTACTGGAATCTGGCGGCGAAACCCGGTGCTGATGTGCTGGGGCATACGTTAGGGCTTAACGCCGGCTATACCTTACAGGTAGATGAGCAGTTAGTACCTAACGGTAACTTGCTGGCGGTGGCTGGTACGGCCTTTGATTTTCAGCAGGCCAAAACTATCGGCCGCGATATAGCGCAACTTACTAATGGCTATGATCATTTTTTTGTGCTGAACGATTTTGCGCAAAGCCATGCCAAGAGACAGCAGCCACAGCTGGCGGCGGTGCTATCTGATCCGGCCTCAGGCCGGGTGATGGACATTCTGACCACTGAGGCCGGTATGCAGTTTTACAGTGGCAATTTTCTCGATGGCAGCCTGAACGGCGCCGATGGGTTGCCGCTTACCAAATTTGCCGGGCTGTGCCTGGAAACACATGCTTACCCTAATGCCGTTAATCTGCCGCAGTTTCCATCGATTTTAATTACACCGGCGCAGCCCTACCGGCAGCGCACTATTCATCGTTTTTATACACAGAGGATAAGCTAAACCGCCAAGCGCGATAGCAACGGGGCACAGACCCCGCATCGCATAATTTATAAAACTGCCGGGGTAACCCGGTCAACGGGGACAAGGTATGAAAATTAAACGTCTGTTAGGCGCCACAGCTGTGCTGGTGCTGTCTTCTTCGCTGGCACTATCTTCTTTGGCTAGCGCCACCACCATTGGCTTTTCGCAGGTGGGTTCAGAAAGCGGCTGGCGCAGCAGTTTCAGTGAGTCGGTTAAGCAAGAAGCAGCCGCGCGTAAAATCGATTTAAAATTTGCTGATGCTCAGCAAAAACAGGAAAACCAGATCCGGGCTGTGCGCGGTTTTATTGCCCAGCGCGTCGATGCCATTATTATTGCGCCGGTGGTCGAAACCGGCTGGGCGCCGGTGCTGCGTGAGGCCAAACGGGCGCGTATTCCGGTGGTGATTGTCGATCGCAATGTGCAGTTAAATGACGACTCATTATTTTTAACCCGTATCGCCTCAGATTTTACCGAGGAAGGCCGTAAAGTTGCCCGCTGGCTGATGCAAAAAACTGACGGTAACTGCGCCATAGTTGAACTACAGGGCACCGTGGGCGCCACGGCCGCCATTGACCGCGCCAAAGGCTTTAACGAAGTGCTGGCAGAGTACCCCGCGTCGAAAATCATCCGCAGCCAGACCGCTGAATTTACCCGCAGCAAAGGCAAAGAAGTGATGGAAAGCTTTCTTAAAGCCGAACAGGGCGGGCGTAATATCTGTGCTTTATGGGCCCACAACGATGAAATGGCACTGGGGGCGATTCAGGCTATTAAAGAAGCAGGCTTAAAACCGGGCCAGGATATTTTGGTAGTGGCGGTGGACGGCGTACCGGACTACTTCAAAGCCATGGCCGACGGTGAAGCCAATGCCACCGTTGAGCTTGATCCGCATCTGGGCGGCCCGGCCTTTGATGTGATAGCGGCTTACTTAAGTGGCGATAAATCGATACCTAAATACATTAATAATACCGGCGAGCTATTCAGTCAAGATACGGCAGCAGCCGAATATCAGAAGCGTACCAATAAATAACTGACTGGCAGCACAGGTTTGGCCTTCGCTGCCGCAAAGTACAGGAGCCATTTATGACTACGCCATCTCTGGTATTAGAGCTGAAACAGGTCTGTAAACATTTTCCCGGCGTTAAGGCGCTGCAAGATGTCGATTTACGTTTATTTGCCGGTGAAGTGCATGCCTTGCTGGGCGAAAACGGTGCTGGTAAATCTACACTGGTTAAGGTAATGACCGGCGCGTTAGCCAAAAGCAGCGGTGACATTTACTTTAACGGCCAAAACTGCAGCTTTGCCAGCCCGGCTGCAGCACAACAAGCCGGTATTAGTACCGTGTATCAGGAGGTGAATTTATTGCCCAACCTGAGCGTGGCACAAAACCTGTTTTTGGGCCATGAACCGCGCCGCTTTGGCTTAATTCAGCACCAAAAAATGCAGCAGCAGGCGCAGCAGTTATTGCTGCGTTTTAAGCTTAATATCGATGTTAGCGCCC
The DNA here is from genome assembly GCF_013283795.1 of Rheinheimera lutimaris. Lineage (GTDB taxonomy): Bacteria > Pseudomonadota > Gammaproteobacteria > Enterobacterales > Alteromonadaceae > Alishewanella > Alishewanella lutimaris. Next base: position 169,171 of record NZ_JABSOD010000001.1, on the reverse strand, counting down.
CGTTAGCGCAATATTCTGTCGCCGTGCAGCAACTGATTGCCATTGCCCGTGGCGTAGCAATGTCGGCTAAAGTGCTGGTGCTGGACGAACCTACTGCCAGCCTCGATAGCAGTGAAGTGCAGATGTTGTTTGATGTAATGCGCCAGCTGCGTGAGCAGGGTGTGGCGATAGTGTTTATTACCCACTTCCTTGATCAGGTGTATCAGATAAGTGATCGCATTACCGTGCTGCGTAACGGCAGCAAAGTAGGCGAATACCTGGCGGCTGATTTACCGCGTGCCCGGCTGATTGAAGCCATGCTCGGCAAAGAGTTGCAGCAGCTGACACATCAGGCTGCTACCACCACGCCAGCCGTAGCTGAGCCGCTGCTGGTGTTGAACAATATTGCAGTAAAGGGCTCAATTAGTGGTATTTCGCTAACGGTAGCACAAGGCCAGGCTGTCGGATTGGCCGGGTTGCTTGGCTCTGGCCGTACCGAAGTGTGTCGTGCTGTGTATGGTGTTGATGTTTTAAGCCAGGGCGAGATTCAGTTTGGCGGCAAAACTTTGCGGTTGCAGCAGCCTGCTGATGCGATAAAAGCCGGTATTGCGCTGTGTCCGGAAGAGCGCAAAACAGAGGGCATTATCGGCCCTTTATCCATTCGCGAAAATATTATGCTGGCACGGCAGGCTCGCCGTGGCTGGTGGCGCTATTTGCCGGTTAAACAACAGCAGCAATTGGCGGCGTTTTATATCGACAAGCTGCATATTGCCACACCGGATGCCGACAAACCTATTGAGCAACTAAGCGGTGGCAACCAGCAAAAGGTGATCCTGGCGCGCTGGCTGGCCATTAATCCGCAATTGCTTATTCTGGACGAACCCACCCGCGGCATTGATATTGGCGCCCACGCCGAAATTTTATTACTGATTAAAAGCCTGTGTCAGCAGGGTATGTCGCTGCTGGTCACCTCGTCTGAGCTGGAGGAGCTGGTCGCTTTTGCCGCTAAAGTCGTGGTGCTGCGCGACTGGCAAAAAGTGACGGAATTAAGCGGCGACACTATGACTGCCCCGCACATTATGCAGGCTATTGCAGAGGGATAAATGAAACAGACTCAATCTTGCGCCGACAGCTTACAGCAGGCGCGACTGGCACGTTACAGCCCCGGCAGTATTAAAACGTCGGCGCGTTATTTATGGCCACTGGCAGCGCTAATGTTGCTGCTGGCGGTAAACCTGGTGTTGGATGCCAGCTTTTTTCAGCTCAGTTTTCAGGATGGCCGTTTGTATGGCTCGTTAATTGATATTTTAAACCGCAGTGCGCCGGTAGCATTGCTGGCAATAGGTATGAGCCTGGTGATTGCTACCGGCGGTATTGATTTGTCAGTCGGGGCCGTGATGGCCATTGCCGGTGCAGTATGCGCGAATTTACTGTTGCAGACAGAGTTACCGTTGGTACTGGTGATTGCAGCCGGGCTGGCGACCGGTATTGCCGCCGGGCTGATCAATGGCATTCTGGTCAGCTATCTGAAAATTCAGCCGATTGTGGCGACCTTATTGCTGATGGTGGCCGGGCGCGGTGTCGCCCAGCTGATTAACCAGGGCCAGATTGTGACATTTCAGCGGCCCGATTTTGCCTGGCTTGGTACTGGCAGTTGGCTAGGGCTGCCGCTGCCAATCTGGCTGGTTATCGGCATGTTTGCTTTAAGCCAGCTGTTACTGCGCCGCACTGCGCTGGGCCTGTTTATTGAGGCGGTAGGCTGCAATGCTACCGCCAGCCGTTATTTAGGTATTAACGATAAAGCGATAAAGCTGTTTGTCTATGCCTTTGCCGGCTTTTGTGCGGCGCTGGCCGGTATGATCAGCGCCGCCGACATTCAGGGCTCGGATGCCAATAACGCCGGTTTATGGCTGGAACTGGATGCCATTCTGGCGGTGGTTATTGGTGGTGCGGTGCTTAGCGGCGGTCGTTTCTCATTGCTGTTGTCGGTTATCGGCGTGCTGATTATTCAAAGTTTAAGCACCACTATTATAGTCAGCGGTTTACCGGCCAAATTTAACTTATTGATTAAAGCCCTGGTGGTGCTGCTGGTGCTGTTGCTGCAGTCAGATAAGTTTCGCCGCCAGCTAAGCAGCTGGTTGCGGTTGCGGCCACAGGGAGCTGAGCTATGATGTCGGTGCGCTATTTACCCTTGTGGATCACTGCGGCGTTGCTGTGCCTGTTGTTTGGCATTGGTGGCTGGCAGTTTGACGGCTTTGCCTCACTGGCCGTGGTGAGCAATTTGTTTAGTGATAACGCTTTTTTGCTGATTGTTGCCCTGGGGATGACACTGGTGATTATCTCCGGTGGCATTGATTTGTCGGTCGGTGCGGTTATCGCCCTTAGTGGCGTGGCCGTCAGTTTATTGATCAGCCAGTACCAGTGGCACCCGCTACTGGCTTTTGCGCTGATCCTGCCGGTGGCGGCGTTATTTGGTGCGCTGATGGGCGTGCTGATCCACGTTTATAAACTACAGCCGTTTATTGTTACGCTGGCAGGGATGTTTCTGGCGCGCGGCCTGGCGACCACATTAAGTGAAGAATCGGTAGCCATCGACCACAGCTTTTACGATGCGATAGCTGAATTTGGCTTTGTGCTGCCCGGCGGCGGCTGGGTAGGTGCTTCAACCATGATCTTTATCGTGTTGCTGTTGCTGGTTATTGTGCTGATGCATTACAGCCGCTTTGGTACTTATGTTTATGCGCTGGGCGGTAATAGTCAGTCAGCCGAATTGATGGGCGTGCCGGTAGCGCGTACTACTATCGCCATCTACGTACTAAGTAGTGTGTTGGCGGCGCTGGCCGGTATCGTGTTTACCTTTTATACCTTCTCCGGCTATGCCCTGGCTGGCGTAGGCATGGAGCTGGATGCGATTGCTGCCGTAGTCATTGGCGGTACTTTGCTAACCGGCGGCAGCGGCTTTGTTATCGGTACCGTGCTGGGGGTGCTGCTGATGGGTGTGATCCAGACCTACATTATTTTTGATGGCAGTTTAAGCAGCTGGTGGACCAAAATTGTTATCGGCTTGCTGTTGTTCGGTTTTATTGTGCTGCAAAAAGTACTCAGCCGGCGCACTGCATTAACAACAGCGGCAGGGGGTACTGCTCATGGCTAACAGTGAAAACCTGCAACTATTAGCCAGTATCAACGTAAAAAACCGCCTGGGCGAAGGTATTTTCTGGCACGCGGCCAGCGGCAGTGTGTGGTGGACAGATATTCACGGCAAAGCCTTGTTTCAGCTGCGCTGGCCTGAGCAAACACTACGTCAATGGCCACTGCCTGAGCGTATCAGCTGTTTTACCTTGTTAAATGCTACCGATCCGATGGCAAGCCACTACCCCTTGCTGGTGGCTTTTGCCAGCGGGTTGGCACTGTATAACCCCGAAAGCGGCGCTACATTGTGGCTGGCAAAACCCCAGCAGCAATTAAGCGGCAACCGCTTTAACGATGGCCGCGTCGATCGGCAGGGCCGGTTCTGGGCCGGCACTATGGTAGAGCAGGCAACTGCAGATAACGCTGCCAGCGGCAGCCTGTACCGGCTGGACCAACAGGGTTGTCAGCAGATGTTAAGCGGCCTGCGTATTCCTAATGCGCTGTGCTGGAACCGAGACAGCAGCCTGATGTACCACGCCGATTCACCACTGCAGCAAATTAACCGCTACCGTTTTAACCCGCTAACGGGTGAGCTTGGCGCTGCCGAAAGCTTTGCCACAACGCCGGTTGGTACAGAGCCTGATGGCGCCATTATTGATGCCGATGATCACCTATTGTGTGCCATGTGGGGCGGCAGTGCACTGGCCCGCTATGCAGCCGATGGCAGCCTGGCGGCGCTTTACCCACTGCCGGTAACACAACCCACCTGTGTTGCGCTCGGTGGCGACAAGCTGGATATTTTATTTGTTACCACCGCAACCGAGGGCTTAAGTGCTGAGCAGCTTAACCAGCAACCACAAGCGGGGAATTTACTGGTTTATCAGTACCCGCACCAGGGCCTAACCGAGCCACAACTGGCGGTAATGCCGTGGCAGCAACTGGCACAGCGCTATCACGGAGGTGCTGAATGAGGGTTTTACCATTATTAGCAGGCATGATGCTGCTAACTGGCTGCCAGCTAGCCAAAACGGCGACTGACAACTTAGCTGCGGCGCAGCCAGTGGTGGTAAACAGCGAGGTTTCCGCGGCTTTTATTCCACGCCGGGCCGATCCCTGGGTGTATAAAGCCGACAATGGCTATTACTTTACCGCCTCGGTGCCGGAGTTTGACCGGATAGAGCTGCGTTTTAGCCCCGACATAGCCGGCCTGGCCAACGCGCAGGCGAAAGCCGTTTGGCGCAAAAAAGCCAGCGGGCCGATGAGCGCCAATATCTGGGCGCCAGAGCTGCACCGGATAGACGGCGTCTGGTATTTATATGTCGCTGCCGGCGAGGCTGAACGGCCATTTCAGATCAGAATGTATGTGCTGGCCAATAGCGCCGCCGATCCTATGCAGGGCCAATGGCAGGATCTGGGCCAGATGCAAAGCGCACTGGACAGTTTTTCACTCGATGCCACCGTATTTAGCCACCGCAGCCAGCATTATATGGTGTGGGCGCAGCAGGATGCCGCACGCAGCTATAACAGTGCTTTAGTGCTGGCAAAAATGGCCACGCCAACCCGGCTGGAGGCGCCTGAAGTGATTATCAGCCAACCGGAATTCAGTTGGGAGCAGCAGGGCTATAAAGTCAATGAAGGCGCCGCGGTGCTTAAGCGCCATGGCAAAATCTTTATCGCTTATTCAGCCAGTGCGACTGATCACCGCTATGCCATGGGGTTACTGTGGGCCGATGAAAATGCCGATTTGCTTGACCCGCAAAGCTGGCATAAAGCGCCTGAGCCGGTATTTCAGACCCGGCCGGAATTTAACCGCTATGGCCCCGGCCATAACAGCTTTGTGGTGGGTGATAACGGTGAAGATCTGATGTTTTACCACGCCCGCGACACCCGGCAACTGCAAGGCTCGCCGTTAACCGACGGCAACCGCCATACCCGCTGGCGGCAGCTGCAATGGTCGGCAGATGGCATGCCGTTATTTAACGATCATCTACCGGATTAATTAGCTGTTAGTAGTAAGACAATAGCCGCGCTGCAATCGCGGTTTAAGCGGGATTTTTCGCTTAAGTTAAAAAAGTAATACAATAATATTAGTAACCAAGAAAGGGTAATGTGCTACTGGCCGATGCCGCAAATTACGTTGTTTTAGCCGCACAGCATTGCCAATGCAGGGCAGCACAGCTTACCCGCCATAACAACACACGACACGGGTATAAGATGCAACAACGTAACCGCGGTATTTTTTCCTTCAGCATTTTAGCTACGGCACTGCTGCTCAGTGCCTGTAACGACGGCAATAACTCACCACCGGCGGCAGTGGCCTACCCACCGGTATCAGCAGCTCCGCCAATACCACCACCGTCACAGCAGGGCGGCCCAACGTTTACTAATGTTGGCGTGCACGACCCGTCAGTGATTAAAGTAGCCGACACCTACTATGTGTTTGGCTCGCATCTGGCGGCGGCAAAATCAACTGATCTGATGCACTGGCAGCAGGTAGCTGATGGGGTAAGCAGCAATAACCCGCTGTTTGCCAACGTACTGACTGAGCTGGCAGAAACCTTCGCCTGGGCGCAAACCGATACGCTATGGGCTACCGATGTGATTCAACTGGCTGATGGCAAATTTTATATGTATTACAACGCCTGTAAGGGCGACTCACCCCGTTCGGCGCTGGGGGTAGCGGTGGCCTGTTTATGCTGGAACTGGACCCTGCCAGCGGCTTAACGCTACCAGGGCAGGGCTATGGTAAGCACCTGATGGGCGGCAACCACAGCCGGATTGAAGGCGCTTATGTGCTGTACAGCCCAGATAGCGATTACTACTACCTGTTTAGCTCGTTTGGCGGCCTGGATGCCAACGGCGCTTACAGTATGCGGGTTGCCCGTGCCACCACCGCAGATGGGCCCTACTATGATGTGTTGGGTAATGATATGGCGGCAGTAAAATCAGACCCGGCGCTGCCACTGTTTGATGATGCTTCTATCGCGCCTTTTGACCAGAAAATTATGGGTAACCATTTGCTTGTCCGTAGTAGCAATGAGCCGGGCACGGGGGCGGGTAGCGGCTATGTATCGCCCGGACATAATTCAGCCTATTTTGACGCGGCCAGCGGCCAGTACTTTTTGCTGTTTCATACCCGCTTTCCGGGGCTGGGTGAGCAGCATCAGCTGAGGGTGCACCAGTTTTTTATTAATAAAGACGGCTGGCCGGTGGTGGCTCCGCATCGTTATGCACCGCTGAGTAGCGCATCAACTGAACTGAACGCGACCATTAGCGCAGATGAGGTCGCTGGCCAGTATAAATTTATAAATCATGGTAAAGATATCTCTGCCAGCATTAAAAACTCGCAGCTTATCACTCTAAGCGCGGATGGCACGGTAAGCAGTGCAGCGAGTCGCAACGATAGTATCAGTGGTAGCTGGCATTTTGGCACTGAGCAGCAGATCACGCTGAACCTCGGCGATACTGGCCTGTATGAAGGCGTATTATCACGCCAGTTGCATGAAACCCCGGCACAGTTTGTCGTGACCTTTAGCGCTCAGTCGACACAGGGTGTGTCGGTATGGGGCAGTAAACTGCCGTAGTAAGCAAAAGCCAGTCCGGCAACCGGACTGGCTTTTTCAGCTGAGTAATATTAATCAATCTGCATTAAACGCACTTCATAAATACCGCCAGCGATGGAGCCCGGAGCAGCAACAAATGTCAGTTCTATACTATCGCCCGTGTTTAACAGCCGCGCTGGGATCGGGTAATCGACATAGTAAAAGTTATCGCCCTGCTCACCGGTCAGGCTGACATTCGCCAGCAACTGGTTATTCAGCAAAATTTGAAAATGCCGCTTGCTGTCGGCGCCAAAATAGGTCAACCGCAGTTTCAGCGTCTGCTGGCCCTGGGTATTTAAGCGGTAACTAAACCAGCCTGTCGCATGGCGCCAATGCCGGCCCAGATGAACACCTGCTGAGGTTTTTTCGCCCGCGAACTGATGATCGGCTTCTGGCTGTTGCTCGCCGGGGCGGATCATATCGATGGTTTTAACTGCCAGCTGAGTGTCAAGTTGGCTTTGTTGGCGCAATACACTTTGTTGTTGCTGCCACTGGCCGGCGCTATTTTGCGGGAAATACAGCGTATAGCGGCTGTCATGCAGCCGGAAGAATGGTATCAGCTCTAGCGGGCCTTCAACACCGGCCAGCATTGCTTCACCGCTGGTAAAGGTCAGCGGCTTGCCGGCAACCGGTTTAATATGGCGAACAAAATCCGCGTTATCACTGATAAAGGTAGGCGTTTGATCGACCGGGCATTGCTCGCCACTGGCGATATGGCCCATCCGACTGCTATCGGCAATAAAACTAAGCTTGTCCTGCCATTGGCTGCGGGCAGCCAGCACAATAGGGCCATGCAAAATAGCATAGTGCTTGCTGTTATCCGGCAGTTGCTCCAGCGTGGTTTGCATCGGCAGGGCAATCGCCAGCTTATCGCCTTTACGCCAGTGGCGCTGCAGGCTTAAATAGCCTGGGGTGGTTGACGTGAACTTCACCGCTTTGCCGTTTAGTGTCAGTTGCACCTTAGCGGCTGCCCAGTGCGGATTACGGATATTCAGGCCGAATTTACCGCCTTGTTCTATCGTGATCAGGCTGCTGTCTTGATCCGGAAAAGCAGTTGTCTGGCGCAGTTTAACGGCCTGCTGGCTCCAGTTCAGGCTGGAATCGACAAACAAATTCACATACAGCTGATCGCCTTTATGGGCATAAATCATTTCGCCGTATTTGGCGTGGTTTTCAATGCCGGAGCCAACGCAGCACCACATGGTGTGCTCTGGCGACGAATAGACGCGGTAGTGGTTGGGCCGCATCGGCGTAAAATACACCAGGCCGCCATGCTCTGGGTGCTGCGACGATAAAATATGGTTATACAGCGCCCGTTCGTAATACGCCATATAGCGCGGTTCTGGCGTGCGCTGATATAGCAGCTTGGTTAGCTTTAACATATTGTAGGTGTTGCAGGTTTCCGGCCCTTCTACATCAGTTAGCATGCTGCTGAAGTCGTCTGACGGGTGAAAATGCTCACGCACACTGTTGCCCCCTATGGCGACACTGCGTTTATTCACTACTTGTTGCCAGAAAAAATCGGCTGCCTGGTACCAGCTGTTGTTGTCCGTTTGGCTGGCAAGCTGCGCCATGCCAATAATTTTCGGGATCTGGGTATTGGCGTGCAGGCCATCCAGTACGTCTTGTTGTTGCAACAGCGGCTGCATAATACGCAGTTCAGAAAAACGCAGCGCCAGCTGCAGGTATTTGTCGTCACCGCTAAGTTTGGCCACTTTGGCCAGAATATCGTTCATGCCGCCATATTCGGTGATCAGCATTTGCTGTAGTTGCTGATCGCTCAGCTGGCTGGTTAGCTTAAGCGCCCAGTCGCTCAGTTGCAGCAACATCTGCTTCGCCTGCTGATTACCGGCGTAAACATAAGCATCATGCAAACCGGCGAAGGTTTTATGCAGGTTATACCAGGGCACCCATTGCTTGTTTAACACAAATAGATCAGCGTCTATCTGGCCCTGGCTGATTTGCTGCCAAGTGGCTTTGCCACTTGGAATACCGCCGAGGTAGCCATCGCCATGTTTTTGCTGGTAACTGTGCAGCTCGTTAACCATGTAGTTCAGCCGCTCGAGCAGTTGCTGCTCGTCGCTGGCGCTGTACATCATGGCCAGTGCACTAAGATAGTGGCCGCCAATATGGCCATCCAGGCCAGAGCTTTCCCAGTTCGGATAAGGCTCGGCCAGTGGCGGCAGACCTGCTTCGCGCCGGTAGGGCGCCAGCAGACGGTCCGGGTTCATCGCCATCAGGTAGCCGATGTTGGTTTGCTGCGCCTGATAAAAAGGCCCATTGTGCAGCCGTACCTGATTAAGCGCAAAAGTGTCTACAGCGGCACTGACCGGCATTACCAGCAGTAACATACACAGGCTAAGCAAAGCTTTCATCTTGCGTCCTCACTCAGGGTTAAGCTTCAGGCCTCTGACGCTTTGCCAAATAGCGGCATGCCGTTATCATCCCAGCGTATGGCTTTAATATAAGTATGGCGGTTTGGGTCCCATAACGGGTCGCCGACTATTTCGGTGTAAGTGCGGGCGTGATACACCAGCATATCGTGCCGGCCATCTTCTGATACGGTAAAGCTGTTATGGCCCGGGCCATAAACACCATGTTCAAAGCAGCTTTGAAATACCGGCTGTGGTGATTTATGCCAACTGGCGGGGTTTAGCAGGTCGGCATTTTCATCGGCCCATAACAGGCCAATACAGTAGTTTTCATTGGTGGCACTGGCGGAGTAAGTTAAAAAGATTTTACCGTTACGCTTTAGCACTGCCGGGCCTTCATTAACCCAAAAGCCGCGCGTTTCCCACTCCAGCTCAGGTTTGCTCAGCATAACCGGCGTACCGTTTAATTTATCCGGCGTGTCCATCGTCGCAATATATAAATTGCTGTTGCCTTCGATGGCGTTATCCTTTTGTGCCCAGACATAGTACAGCTGGTCATGGTGGCTAAAAGTGGTGGCATCCAGGCAAAAGGAGTCGATGCCGCTGTCGAGCTGGCCGACAAACTGCCATTGGCCGCCAACCGGATTAGCGTCAGTACAGCGCAGCACATACATCCGGTGCTGAAACAGCTTATTTTTGATGTCGCGGCTGGGCGCAGCGGCAAAATAAATATACCAGGCGCCTTGGTTAAAATGGATCTCCGGTGCCCAGATCAGCTCAGAGTAAGGGCCGCTGTCGGGCTTATGCCATACCGCTACCGCCGGGGCGCCGGCCAGTTCATTTATTGTTCTGGCGCGGCGTAGTTCAATTAAGTCATAAGCCGGCACCGAGGCGGTAAAATAGTAAAAGCCGTCACTGTGTTTATAAATGCACGGATCGGCGCGCTGTTCAATTAATGGCTGCTGTAATCTCACAGTAAACTCCTCAGATAGTAGTGGGCTTAACGACACTGGTTTTCTCGACCAGTTGTTGGTAATAGTTATCGGTAATGCGGTAGCGGAACATCAGCAAGCCCATCAGCAGATGAAACACGCCCGGAATAACCGACAGCATTAAGGCGATGCCGGTTAGTGCCAGCGCACTTTGCGGTTGATCCGGCACATAGTCGAAACCGGCCAGCAGGCTGCCAACCATAAAACCAGCGATGCCCATACCGGCTTTCTGGCAAAAAGAGATACCGCCAAAAGCCAGGCCGGACACACGCTGGCCGGTTTTATCGGCACCATAATCAACGGCCTCCGGAATAGCCGACCAGAATACCGGGGCGTGCAAATCGACGACAAATGACAGCAGAAAATACAACACAAAGGCCAGCATCACATCACCGGGGTTTACCAGTACATAAAGCAGCACACTTAATATCGCCACTACAATCTGGCTGTAGCGGAACAGTTTTACTTTGCAGTAATGCTTGGTGATCCAGGTTGAGGCCACCATGGCTAATATGGCTGCAGCGACGCCGGTAGATAAAAACGCTGACAGCATAGCGGCGTCACCACCGAGATAGTATTTGGCGTAGTAAGCGGCGACAGAGCCACGCACCACATAGCCGATAGTGCCGGTAACGCACACCGCGCACAGCACCAGCCATTGATCATTTTTCAGCAGGTATTTTAGCTGCTGCAAAAACGGAAGCGTTTCTACGGTGTGCTGGATGCGTTCGGTAGTGGTGAAAAAACAGAATAAAAACAGCAGTGTTGCCATTAATGCCATCACTCCCATCGCCGACTGATAGCCACCGGCCAGGTTTTCTCCGCCCCAGTGCTTTGCCAGAATAGGCACAATAATAGTCACCAGAAAAGCTGCGATTTTGGCAAAAAACAACCGGTAGCCGTTGGCGGATAAGCGTTCTTTCGGGTTATCGGTTAGCACGCCAATAATAGAGATGTACGGAATGGTCACCGCGGTAAAAATAACCGTAACCAGAATATAGGTAGCATAGGCCCACACCAGTTTACTGTTGTAATCCCAGTCGGGGGTGCTGAAAGTAAGGTATACCGCAATACCAAAGGGTACGGCTAAAAACAGGAAGTAGGGCCGGTAGCGGCCCCAGCGGGTAGTAAAACGGTCGGTAATGATGCCCATTAGCGGATCGGTAACGGCATCAACCAGCCGCACCACTAAAAACAGCACCGCTAAGTCGGCTGGCTTTAAGCCAAAAATATCGGTGTAGAAAAACGTGATGATCAGCATCATAGATGACATCACCACGTTGACCGCCATATCGCCGGCACCAAAGCCGACTTTCTCCAGTACGGAAAGTTTGTGAGTTTGCATAAAGTTCCCTGTCGTTCCCGGTACTATGCGGCAGGTTCAAGCCTGTGATTATTCCTGCATAGCGCCGGTTTTTTATATTTTTTATTCGCAAAACTGCCACAGTTTGGCTGGTTGAGTTTTGCACTGCCGAATAATATATGATAAATAGTAATACAATACTACTAAAATGAAGGCAGATATCTACCCCTATAGAGGGTGGGATCTGTAGCCTTAAGGAGGCGTTGATGTTAAACGGGGTAACGACAACAAAATGGCTGGCCGGCGTGGGCAGAGTTTCAACGCTGGCCTTGCTATTGCTGGGGCAAACGGCCTGCGCAGATGAACAACAAGCACAGCCACAACTCAGTATCCATGATCCGGTGATGATTCAGCAAGACAAGCGGTTTTATTTATTCAGTACCGGGCCGGGCATTACATATTATCACTCCGACGATATGCTGCAGTGGCAACTGGCCGGCCGGGTATTTGCTGAAGAACCACAGTGGGCTAAACAGGTGGCGCCAAGCTTTGATGGCCATATCTGGGCGCCGGATATTTATCAGCACAACGGTAAGTTTTATTTGTATTACTCGGTGTCGGCCTTTGGCAAAAACACCTCGGCCATTGGTGTTACTGTTAATAATACGCTGGATAAAAGCAGCCCCGATTACAAGTGGCAGGACAAAGGTATAGTGCTGGAATCAGTGCCACAGCGCGATTTATGGAACGCGATAGATCCGAATATTATTGCCGATGACAACGGCGATATCTGGATGAGCTTTGGTTCATTCTGGGGTGGTTTAAAACTGGTAAAACTGGCAGATGACTTAGTATCGCTGGCACAGCCGCAGCAGTGGCATACCATTGCCAAAGCACAGCGGCCGGCCTTTATTGATGATGCCGAACCAGGCCCTGGCGAGCTGGAAGCGCCTTTTATCTTTAAACAGCATGGTTATTACTATCTGTTTGTCTCGTACGGCAAATGCTGTCGTGGCTCAGACAGTACCTACCACCTGGTTGTTGGCCGCGCAAAAAATGTTACCGGCCCCTATCTGGATAAAGACGGTAAGTCGCTAAACGAAGGCGGCGGCACTGTGCTACTTAAAGGCAACCGTGACTGGCCCGGCCTGGGCCATAACAGTGCCTACACCTTCAACGGTAAAGACTATCTGGTGTTTCATGCCTATGAAGCGGCCGATAATGGTCTGCAAAAACTAAAAATAGCCGAAATGACCTGGGATGACGCCAACTGGCCACTGCTAAGTGACAGCGTGCTGGATGACTATCGCAGCGTGTTACTGCCAGCAGAGCAAAAATGGCGCGGATAAAGCGACAAATAAAACGGGGATAGACAAGATGCACAAAATTAAACCGATGTTAAAGCCTGCATTGCTGGCCAGCGCCATAGTGCTGTCACTGAGCGGCTGCCAGCAGTCGCTGAATCAGGCAGCTGATGCTAATAATGCAGTCGTCAGTGATGCCTATGAAGGCCAGAGCTTTACCAACCCTCTTTATAATAACGGCGCCGATCCCTGGCTGGAATATTTTGACGGCAATTATTACCTGACCACCACCACCTGGACCTCGCAGTTAGTGATGCGCAAAGCACCCACGCTGGCCGGGCTGGCAGAGGCAACGCCGGTTTATTTATGGTCAGAAACCGATCCGGCCCGCTGTTGTAACTTCTGGGCTTATGAGTTTCACCGCCTCAAAGGGCCGGATGGTTATCGCTGGTACATGATGTTTACCTCCGGTAAGCAGGAAAACCTTGATGGCCAGCATTTATCGGTGCTGGAAAGTGCTGGTGATGATCCTATGGGGCCTTATCAGTTTAAAGGCTCACCAATGCCAGATAGCTGGAATATCGACGGTAACTATCTGCAGCACAACGGCAAATTATATCTGTTGTGGTCAGAATGGCAGGGCGATGAGCAACTGAACTGGATTGCTGAGATGGTTAACCCCTGGACCATTACCGGGCCCAGAGTAGTGTTGTCGCGGCCAGAGCTGCCGTGGGAAATTTCCGGCCGTAAAGTGAATGAAGGCGCTGAAGTGCTTAAACGTAATGGCCGCACCTTTGTGATGTATTCAGCCAGCTTTTGCGATACGCCGGATTACAAACTGGGTTTGCTGGAACTGACCGGTGACGACCCGCTTAACCCGGCAGACTGGACCAAGTACGACAAACCGGTGTTTGAACGCGCCAATGGCGTTTACGGGCCTGGCCATAATGGCTTTTTTAAATCGCCGGATAACAGCGAAGACTGGTTGGTTTACCACGGTAACAACAAAGAAACCGACGGCTGCAGCGCAACGCGCTCATTAAGGGCGCAACCTTTTAGCTGGCATGATGACGGTACGCCAAATTTTGGCCAGCCGGTACCGGAGGGCCAGGTAATAGCAGCACCGTCGGGTGAAAACGGCCCGATAACGGCAGTGCCGCAAGGCGCTGATTGGTTGTTACGTAACAATAAGGGCCAATGTCTGAGCATGGTTGATGGCGCACCGGCGGCTGTTAATTGCTCTGCAGATACAGCGTTAAAAGTAGATCCAACCATGGGCGAATACTATCGGCTGGTGACACAGCAGGGTCTGTATATCGGCCTTGGCCTTGACGGTGAGGCTGAGGCTGGCCCGTGGCGTAATAAAGTGCGCCAGCAGTGGCGTTTTGTGGCCACTGAGACAGCGGCATGGCAACTAATCAATAAAGCCAGTGATACCGCATTGCAAATACCGGGTTGTAACGCCGGGCAAGGGTGTAGCGACTGGCAGTTGCTGCCGGCGGCTAAGGTGGCTATCAGCAGCAGCCAAAGTGGTAAGGTGTTATCAGTTGCCGCCGGGCAGCCTGCTGGCGCGGCAAAAGTCAGCCAGACAGGCTGGCAAAACCGGCCGGATCAACACTGGCAGTTTAGCCAGACCGAGCAAGGCACCTTGCAACTGCGTAATGGCAGTGGCAATAATCTATGTCTGGCGGTAGAGGCTGAATCTCTGGCGGCAGGTGCGTCGGTGGTAATGGCTGCCTGCGATGCTAAAGCCAGCCACTGGTTGTTGCAACCCAATGCGTACGGCAGTATGCGGTTAGTGTCGGCGCATAGCAAAGCGGTGTTGGAAGTACCGGCTTGTGCCCTGGCAGATGATAGCGAATTAAAACAGGCGCCACTGGCAGCCGACAGCTTTTGTCAGCGCTTTCATATCCGAGCCATTGACTAACCCAACCAGCGGTACTGAAAAAGCAAAAGCCCCTGACTTGCAGGGGCTTTTGTATTAGTGCAGCTACATTACAGGCTGTAACGGAACCCCAGCGCAAAGGTTCTGCTAAACAGCGAAGAACCAAAGTTATGCGTTGACGGATACTCGTAGTAACTTTGGAAAATTTCGTTAGTCAGGTTGGTCGCATCAAACGTTACCATCAGGTTGTCGGTAACATTGTAACTTAACTGAAAATCGAGGCTTTTTTCCGGGTTACGGTATATACCCAGCGGGTTGGCAAATTGCGCTGCTTCATAGTTATTCAGGAAGTCTTCGCGCCATACATACGATAACCGCATATCGAAGCGTTCTTTCTCATAAGCCAGTACCACGCTGTAGGATGAATCCGATACGCCAAATAATGGTGTGGTATCGGTGCCAACTACTGTACCTTCACTGTTGGTGATCGGAATATCCTGCGAAGAGTCCAGTATGGTGTAACTGGCCTGCACGCCAATACCGTCCAGTAAATCCGGTAAGCCTTTCGGGAAGTACACCACGCCTAGTTCATAGCCATCCAGTTTACCGTTCGACGCGTTATCCGGCTGGTTCAGGATATAAGGATATTCGCCCTCACCATCATCGTGGATTACCCGGCGGCGAAAATCGACCACAAAGCCTTCAATCTCGCGCTTAAATGCAGTGGCATACAGGGTGCTGCCTTCAGCAAAATACCATTCCAGCGATAAATCGAAGTTTTTCGATTCAGTTGGTTCAAGCTCAGGGTTGCCACCGGTTGCCGTGCCATAACCAATATTGGTGACATCGCGCACATAGTTAATAGTGGGGTTTAGCTGGGCAAAGCCCGGACGGCGCAGCGTTTCGCCGTAGCTAAAGCGGGCCAGTAAATCGTCGGTCAGGTTGTAACGCAACATCAGACTGGGTAATACCTTGCTGGCGCCGGTTGAGGCAGTATTACCGGCAAACGCCATATCGGTATCCACATCAACATAGCGCAAGCCAAACTGGCCATCGAGCAAACGCCCGCCCAGTTCAGTTTCAAAATCTGCCTGCGCATACAGTGCGGTGGTCGTTTCGGTAACTGCGAAAGTTTGCGCTAATAGGCGCTGATCACCGATAGCCAGATTAGATCCGGTTTCAGCGTTATAAATGTTGCGGAACATATCGGCGTTGTCGCGAATGTAATAACCATTGGTAGATAACCACGAGGTGGGCACATCCGATTCGCCATCAAAGAAGCCATTATTTACGTTAAGCAATCCTTCATAGCTGGCTAACTGACAGGCGGCAGTGCCTGAGTTACACAAGCCGGTATCTTGCAGCAGCTGAGCTTCGGAGGCTTTGCGTTTGTCATAGCGGCCACCAAAGCTGATATTGGTAATAAAGCCTTTATTTAGCATGTAGTCAGCATCTAAGGTAAAGGTTAGAGCATCACCACCACGGCTATAGGCCTGATCATAAAGCTGGGCCATTGCCCACTGGTCTGGGGCGGTTAAATCTGTCGCCGGGCCAAAACTAAATGATGGAATACCGTTGCCACTGTTAAAATCAACAGTGATGCTGTCTGCCACCCGCTCAGTACGCATAGCAAAAAAGCTTTCGTCGTACTGGGTGTCCTGATACACCACTTCCGAGCGTAGCTGCAGGTTATCGCCAATCAGCCATTTTCCGCCCAGTGCATACACATAGCTGTCTGTTTTGCCGGTGCTTAAGTCACCACTGGTAAACATGTAGGGTGAGCCGACAGTACGGGACTTAATAATATTAGTGCCTTCGAACAGACTGATGTTGGGATCGTCTCCGACGTCGCCCCACCAGTCAACAAAGGAAAACAATAACGAGTTATAGGATTCGTTGCGAAAACCGTTATAAAACGCTTCAAAGATATATTCTGATGTATCGTTTGGCGCAAACTGAAAAGCCACATTTACCGCCGGGCGCTCGCGTTTACCGGTCAGGTCGCTGGCAAATACGGCATCGCGCGACAGTAAATATTCGGTAGGTACGCCATTCACATCAAAGGTAGAGCCTGGAGCAAAGGGTAAACCGGCTTCTAAGCCCGGTTGCCAAATTGGGTTTTCTGAGGCACGGCCATCGGTGCTGCGAATAATCTCGTAAGGTGCAAAGCCGGCCGGTGGATTATTGGTGGCAAACGGCATCATAGCACCGGCAGTAACGCTTTGATCGCGATAATGGGTTTCAGCATAAGACAGGTTAATCAGCGCGCCAAAGCGGCTATCGCCAATATCCCAGTTGTTGCTGAATAAGGCGCTGATATTCGGGTCAGTTTTATCGGCCTGTTCCGAATGAATGCCACGGCCTGCCACTACCAGCTTGCTGGTGTCAAAATCAAACGGGCGCTGGGTATGAATATCAATCTGGCCGGCGATGCCGGTTTCTATCAGACTGGCTGAGCGGGTTTTATACACATCTACCCGGTTTAGCAAGCTGGCGGGAATATCAGCCAGCGCCACTGAGCGGCCAGAGGCAGTAAAAATATTGCGGCCATTAACGGTGGTAGTAACGTCATTTAAGCCGCGGATAGACACGGTACTAACCTCACCGGCGCCACGGTCTGTTACCTGTACCCCGGACAATCGTTGTAAGGCTTCTACCACGTTGTTATCGGGAAATTTACCGATATCTTCCGAGATAATTGAATCGACGATTTGCATATTTTCCCGCTTCAGATCAACTGAACGGGCCAGGCTGCCACGAATGCCTTTTACCAGAATAACTTCAACCTCATCTGGCGATACTGTGGTGTCGTCACTGCTTTGCTGAGCGTATAACGGATGGGCAGACAATGTTATCGCCATGGCGACAGCACTGCTTAAAACCGAAGGTTTAAACATGAGCATAACTCCCCTTGTCACTTATGTTATTGCCTTCCTGGCCAGAAAAAACTGACAATGGAGGCGTTTTTTTATGTGTTTTTCTTATTCGTGCTATTGTACGAATAATTAATTATCCTATTGTATGATTAATAAGCTGTCAACGAACTGCTGTAAAAATATCCAAACCTGACCGTTGCTATTTAGCAGCACAGCAAAAAGCCGCTGTTTGTGGCAAAATAGCCGGCTAATAATAAAAGTCTTATAAAGCAGGTGCGGTCCAATGCTGCTGATGATCGATAATTACGACTCTTTTACTTACAATCTGATGCAGTATTTTGCTGCATTAGGCCAGCAGGTTATGGTGCGACGCAATGATGATATTACTGTGGCGCAGATAGCGGCAATGGCGCCGCAATACCTGGTTATCTCACCCGGGCCGAAAACTCCGGATGATGCCGGTGTATCATTGCATGCTATTGAGCAGTTCGCCGGAAAAATTCCGATTTTGGGTGTGTGCCTGGGGCATCAGGCTATTGCGCAGGTGTTTGGTGCCAGGGTCGTGCGTGCACGCAGGGTGATGCATGGTAAAAACTCCTTAGTAAAGCATCATAACAGCTCTGTTTTTCGTGGTCTGGCGGATCCGCTGGATGTGACCCGTTACCATTCGCTGGTCGTGCAGCGGGATACTTTGCCGACAGATCTGACAGAAACAGCCTGGACCTGTAACGATGCCGGTCACCCCGATGAAATTATGGGCTTAATGCACCGGAGTTTGGCCTTGCATGGTGTGCAATTTCATCCGGAAGCCATCTTAAGCCAGCAAGGGAAACAGTTACTGGCCAATTTTTTGCAGCTTAACGTTTAATCCGACTCGCGGCTTGACTCCGCCGGCACAGCGCTGCAGTATTGGTTGTTAGCAACTGCTAATGTAAATGGAATATCGCAATAGTGAGCAGCTCTCCAACTTCTGTGCCGCAAATTTTGGTGCAACGTTTTTTTGATCAGTTAGTCGGCGTTAATCCGGATGATAAACGGCTGGGGTACCAGATCCGTGCCGGAGTGCAAAATCCCGAACGTAAGTTGTTGGAAGTGGAGGCTAAAGCGCAAAAATTGCGTGCTGCCGGAGCTCAGGCTAAAGCCCAGTTTACTGAATTTGCTCAGGCTCATCTGCATGATGAGGTGGCCGACGAATTAGTGCGCCGGTTGCACAATATTGAACAGGTTATGGCCTCCGTGTTTGATGCCGGTGCGGGGTTTTACGCGTTGCTTGACCAACTTAGTGCAAAAGCCGTAACGGTAAATAAGCTTGACCCGCTGATTTCTAAGGTGCCTTGGCTGGCGAATGATTTATTGCGGCTGGTAAATCAACCACAGTACCGCAGCCGCAGCCCTTCCGGCGCTATGGTGAAAGATATCAAAACAGCGCTGCGTTTTATCGGTGTTGAGAGCTTGCAGCAAATTCTGCCGGTTTATGCCATGCGCCGCATGTTGCCGCATTCAACCGATCCGTTTACCGCGTTAAAAAACCGGTTATGGGAGTATTCACTGGCGGTGGCCATAGCGGCAAAATGTTTGGCACAACACAGCGCCGAGCACCCCTATAATGCTTTTTGTGTCGGCTTGTTCCATACTCTTGGTCATGCCGTCGTTACCCGCAATTATCTGCGTACTTACCAACAGGTAAGGCAAACCCAATTGCTGCAAGCAAGGGAAAGCCGCGACACGCAACTGACAGATGCGCTGGACAATTTAGAGCCGGACGCCAGCTTCTTATGTGAAAGCATGCATGAGTTTGCTGCAGTGCTTAGCGCCGATATTACCTCGCGCTGGCAATTACAGGTCTTACCATTGTGCCAAACGTTGGATCAACTGGCTGAGGGCGTTGGCTTTGCCGGTTGCAGCCCGTTGGCCAAATTGGTGCAACAAGCGCAAACCTATGTCCAGTGGCAAGAGTTGCAGCGTCGTCAACTGATTTCAGAAGCAGAGACAAAAGCCTGGTTTAGTGCGGTGCAACTGAATAGCGAAAGCATCAATTTGTTGGCAAATACCAATTTAAAACGCCTTGGTATCGAAAACTGAGAAAAAAATAGTGCCATAAACATGCAGTTTGTTATGTAGTGCTAATGTTTGTATCTGCTGCAGGCCATTGCTTGCGCTAGCGTCCGGTTAGAAAAACGCCGCCCGGTTGTAATTGATCCGCCTGCTGCGTACTTATTCATTTAGTCTGCAAATCTATCTGTAGCCCTTGTTTTTTATGGCTTTGCGCCGTGTTGGCATGCAAGACAACCGTGGTTAAATCTGCAATAATGCCACGGTGCTCACAAAATAACGGCCAGCTCCCGGTTATCTGCAAGAAGATACCGGGCTGCACCATAAATAATAAGAGGAACTGAATATGACTGCTCAGTCGCAGGTAAACCGCGCTCTGTTTGACGAAGTAATGGTACCTAACTACGCACCCGCCGGGATCATTCCTGTGCAGGGTAAGGGCTCACGCGTGTGGGATCAGCAGGGCAGGGAATATGTCGATTTTGCCGGTGGCATTGCCGTGAGCAGTCTGGGGCATTGTCATCCTGCGCTGGTAAACGCCGTAAAAACGCAGGCCGAAAAAATCTGGCATTTAAGCAATGTTATGACCAACGAGCCGGCATTGCGGTTGGCTAAAAAGCTGGTTGATGCCACCTTTGCCGACAAAGTGTACTTTGCCAACTCCGGTGCAGAAGCTAACGAAGCGGCTTTCAAATTGGCACGGCGCTGGGCGCTGGATAAATTCGGTGCGCAAAAAGATCAGATTATCTCGTTTGGCAAAAGCTTTCACGGCAGAACCTTTTTTACCGTAACAGTAGGTGGCCAGGCGGCATATTCCGATGGCTTCGGCCCGAAACCAGGTGCAGTATTGCACGCAGAATTTAATAATCTCGACAGTGTTAAGGCGCTGATTTCAGACAATACCTGCGCCGTGGTGCTGGAGCCAATTCAGGGCGAGGGCGGTATTATTCCTGTCAGCGCTGAGTTTTTGCAGGGTGTGCGGGATTTATGTAACAAGCACAATGCGCTGCTGATTATGGACGAAGTGCAAACCGGCGTTGGCCGCACCGGCCAGCTGTATGCTTACATGAACTATGGTGTAACACCGGATATTCTGACCACGGCGAAGTCGCTGGGCGGCGGTTTTCCTATTGGCGCTATGTTAACCACAGCTGATATAGCGGCGCATCTTAAGGTTGGCACGCACGGTAGCACATACGGCGGCAATCCGCTGGCATGTGCAGTAGCTGAGGCGGTATTGGATACGGTAAACCAGCCGGCAGTGATGCAGCAGGTGCTGAGTAACGAGCAACTGTTTCGGCGTGAGTTGGCTGCCATAAATGAGCAATATCATGTATTTAGTGAAGTGCGTGGCCAGGGCATGTTGTTGGGTGCTGTGTTGAATGAAAAGTACAAAAGCCGTTCGCGTGACTTTTTCTTAGCGGCGGCAGATCACGGCGTGATGGCGTTGGTCGCCGGACCGGATGTTGTGCGTTTTGCACCGTCCTTAGTGATTACGCCGGAAGATATTGTTGAAGGTATGCAGCGCTTTGCACTGGCGGTGAAGCAGGTAGTTAACGGCTGATACTGTAATTTAAGCAGCACCAAGACTGCAAAATATGAAGCTAAGGGGCCATGTGGCCCCGAAAACTATAAAGCAAAAGTGGAGTAAGCGACGATGATGGTAGTTCGCCCTATCCGTGCGGATGATTACCCGGCGCTGTATGATATCGCGGTGGAATCAGGTCATGGTTTTACCTCCTTGCCGGTCAATGATGAGCTGCTGATGCGGAAAATCAGCCGCTCAGAGCAATCTTTCAGCAAACCGGTTAACCAGCCTGGCGACGAAGGCTATTTGTTTGTGCTGGAAGACACGGCCACCGGTGAAGTATGCGGCACCAGTGCGCTTGAAGCGGCTGTTGGCCTGGATGATGCGTTTTATCATTACCATTTGGGCAAGGTAGTGCATAGTTCGCGCTCACTCGGTGTGTATAAAACCGTAGATATATTAACGCTGTGCAATGATTACACCGGCGTCAGCGAGTTGTGTACACTGTTTTTACGCGAAAGCCGGCGCGAAAAAAATAACGGCCGTTTACTGTCAAAAATGCGCTTTTTGTTTATGGCCGAATTTCCACAGCGTTTTGCCGAACGGGTGATTGCAGAGATGCGCGGCATTTCAAACGAGGATGGCAGTTCGCCATTCTGGCAATGGTTGCAGGAGCATTTCTTTTCGTTGGATTTTCCAACCGCGGATTATCTGACCGGCATCGGCCAAAAAGTATTTATTGCCGAGTTAATGCCTAAATACCCCATTTACGTCAGTTTACTCAGTAAGCAAGCCCAGGCCGTGATCGGTAAAGTGCATGATAAAACCAGGCCGGCACTGGCACTGTTGCAGTCAGAGGGCTTTTCAAACCGCGGCTATGTCGATATTTTTGATGCCGGGCCCACCGTTGAGGCGCGGGTAGAGCATATTCGCTCGGTACGGAACAGCCGGCGGTTACAGGTGGCCATCGGCAGCGTTAGCGGTGGTCAGCCGCATTTAATTTGTAACACTAAAGTGGTCGATTTCCGTGCCACCTGGCTGGCGCTGGACGTTAGCGAACATAGCGAACAATTAACCATACCGGCAGACGTTGCGGCTGCGCTGCAAGTCAGTGCCGGTGATTGGGTAAGAATTACCCGCATTTAATCAGGGGAACATAATGAAACACGCAGAACATTATATAAACGGCAGTTGGGTTGACGGCGCAGGTAAGCCGTTTCAATCGTTGGACCCTGCGAAGAATAAGCCGGTTTGGCAAGGCCGCGCAGCCACTGCTGAGCAAGTTGATGCAGCGGTGAAAAGTGCGCGTAAAGCGCAATACGACTGGGCCGGCTTCAGCTTTGAGCAGCGTGTTGAAGTAGTTAAAAAGTTTGCTGAATTATTAAGCAGCAATAAAGAAGCGTTGGCGCTGTCTATTGCAGAAGAAACCGGTAAAGCCCTGTGGGAAGCGCGCACTGAAGTAGCGGCGATGACCGGTAAAATTGACATTTCGGTACGGGCGTACCAGGAACGTACCGGCAGTAAAGAAAATCCGATGCCGCAGGGGCGTGCCTTTATCCGTCACAAACCGCATGGCGTAGTGGCGGTATTTGGCCCGTACAATTTCCCCGGCCATTTACCTAACGGCCACATAGTACCGGCATTATTGGCCGGTAATGCCGTAGTGTTTAAACCGTCTGAGCTGACACCTAAAGTGGCCGAGGATACGGTAAAACTGTGGCAACAGGCCGGCTTGCCGGCAGGGGTGCTGAGCTTATTACAAGGTGAAGTAGACACCGGTAAAGCCATTGCGGCGCACGACGGCATCGATGGCATCTTCTTTACCGGCAGTTCGCGTACCGGCCATTACCTGCACCAGCAGTTTGCCGGCCGGCCGGACAAAATTTTGGCGTTGGAAATGGGCGGCAATAACCCGCTTATCGTGCAGGATGTCAGTAATATCGATGCAACAGTGCATGATATTGTGCAATCGGCGTTTATTTCTGCCGGCCAGCGCTGTACCTGCGCGCGTAAGCTGTTCTTACCTACCGGTGCTCAGGGCGATGCGATACTGAAGCGTTTATTAGAAGTTAGCCGCAATATCAAAGTAGGCTTGTATGATGCTGCCGAGCAGCCGTTTATGGGCTCAATGATTTCTGTCGCCGCCGCTAAAGGTATGTTGGCAGTGCAGCAGCAGCTGGTCGACTTAGGTGGCGAAATACTGCTGGAAATGCGTCATCTTGACGAAAACACGGCATTGGTTACACCCGGCATAGTGGAGTGCACTAAGGTAGCCAACTTCCCCGATGACGAACATTTTGGCCCATTGCTAAAAGTGTTCCGTTTTACCGACTTTGATCAGGCGATAGACGCAGCTAATGCAACACAGTTTGGTTTATCAGCCGGTTTGCTCAGCGACAGCGCAGAGTTATATCAACACTTTTTCCGCCGTATTCGTGCCGGTATCGTTAACTGGAACCGGCCAATTACCGGTGCCAGTTCAGCAGCACCTTTCGGCGGCATAGGCTCAAGTGGTAACCACAGAGCAAGTGCTTACTACGCCGCTGATTACTGCGCTTATCCGGTGGCATCGGTAGAGCTGGAACAGGTGGTGATGCCGGAACAGTTGTCGCCGGGCTTGAGTTTCTGAGTGGTGAAAAAATAAATATTATCGGGGCTACGGCCCCGATTTGTTTTCTGCGGGGATTTTTGCTTAAATAACTCTAACTTATTGTAATCTCATTCCTCACAGTCAGGTGTAAAACAGCCCATGGTCACAGATAAACCCGGATACGAGCATTTGATCCAGTTTCTGACAGAGCATTTGTCGCTGTTTGAACAAACCGGAACCGGAGATGCGGATAAAACCATAGGTGAGCTGCTGGAAGAATCTATTGCAGAGCAAATCATCACGCTTTGTACCCAGCACACCGAACTCGAAGTTAACCACCGTAGTATGATTATTCGCGAAGTAGATGGCATTATGTATGACTTTCAGGAAGTGCTGTCCAGCGTGTTGAATAAAAAAGCCACCCGCCAACAAGCCGAACTTATTAACGAAATCTCACTGTTAATCAAAAACCTGTTCGATACAGCCGTAGCCGATCTGATGGATTAAGCCCCGGCAAGCTGCGAATTTGCTAGATACCTGCGCCGCTTTTACGTAGAATACCCGCCTTATTTTTCGGCGGGAGCCAGCTATGCAAGCCAGTGTTAAGTGGCATCACGATAATACCTTTGTCGGTATTTCCGGCAGTGGTCATGCTGTGGTATTTGACGGCAATAAAGATGGCAGCACAGCGCCAAGCCCGATGGAAATGGTATTGATGGCTGCCGGTGCCTGTTCGTCAGTTGATGTGGTCAGTATTTTAAAGAAAGCCCGTCAGCAAGTACTGGGCTGTGAAGTGAAGCTTAGTGGCGAGCGTGCTGACACCGTGCCAAAAGTCTTTACTAAACTGCATCTGCATTTTGAGGTGACCGGTATCAGCCTGAGTGAAAAACAGGTAGAGCGTGCTGTACAGCTGTCGGCTGATAAGTATTGTTCAGTGTCCATTATGTTATCCGGCAGTGTAGCCATAACTCACTCATTCAGTGTTAAACCGGCTGATATCAACATGCCGGCAGAATAACTGTAGTAATGAAGTCATAACCGGTAATCGGTTTTAAGCGGAGACAATCTTTAGTGGTTAAGCCTTTTGAAAAATTGAAACTACACGGGTTCAACAACCTGACGAAAAGTCTGAGTTTCAGCCTTTATGACATTTGCTATGCCAAAACTGAGCAGCACCGGCAGGAATATATCGAGTACATCGATGAGCAATATAATGCTGACCGTTTAACCGACATTCTGACCGAAGTAACCGATATTATCGGTGCCAATATTTTGAATGTGGCACGGCAGGATTACGATCCGCAAGGCGCCAGTGTCACCATTTTGGTGAGTGAAGAGCCTGTATTAGTTGACCCGGATAACTCGGAAAATCCGGGGCCGCGGCCGGATGCGGTTGTAGCACACCTGGATAAAAGCCATATCTGCGTACATACCTATCCGGAAATTCATCCGCATGATGGCATCTGTACTTTCCGTGCCGATATCGAGGTTTCTACCTGCGGTATTATATCGCCACTGAAAGCACTGAACTTCCTGATCCACAGTTTTGAATCTGACATTGTAACGGTGGACTACCGGGTTCGCGGTTTTACCCGTGATATCAGTGGTACCAAGCACTATATTGATCATCCTATTACGTCTATTCAGAACTTTATGGATGAAGAGACCAAACGGGCGTTTCAGATGATTGATGTTAACGTGTACCAGGAAAACCTGTTCCACACTAAAATGATGTTAAAAGAAGCCGATCTGAACAACTACCTGTTTGGTATGGGTACCGACTCGATGACGCCGGAAGAGCAAAAGGCCATCAGCAAGAAAGTGTTCCGCGAAATGCGTGAAGTTTTTTATGGCCGCAACCTGCCGGATATGAAGTAACTTTATGCGCAGTGCCGTGCTGAGCCAGCACCAATTTTCTGTTGCGCCGATGTTAGACTGGTCAGATAAGCATTGCCGTTATTTTCATCGTCTGTTGAGTCAACATGCGGTGCTGTACACGGAGATGGTTACTACCGGCGCTATTATTCACGGCACTGGTGATTATCTGGACTTCAACGCAGAAGAACACCCTGTGGTGTTGCAACTTGGTGGCTCTAACCCGGCTGATATGGCGCACTGTGCTAAGCTGGCACAGCAACGCGGCTACGATGCGGTTAATATTAATGTTGGTTGCCCGTCTGATCGGGTACAAAACGGTATGTTTGGCGCTTGTCTGATGGCGCAGCCACAGCTGGTGGCCGACTGTATCAAAGCCATGCAAGATGTGGTTGATATTCCGGTAACGGTAAAAACCCGCATTGGTATTGACGACTCAGACGACTATCAGTTCTTACAGGACTTCGTTGCCGCTGTGGCAGATGCCGGCTGTGAGCAACTGATTATTCATGCCCGAAAAGCCTGGCTAAAAGGCTTAAGCCCGAAAGAAAACCGTGAAGTGCCACCACTGAATTATGCGCGGGTATACCAGCTAAAACGTGAATTTTCGCAGCTTAATATCAGCATCAACGGTGGTATTAAAACGCTTTCGCAGGCTCGGGAGCAACTGCAGTATCTGGATGGGGTAATGGTCGGGCGCGAAGCTTATACCAACCCGATGTTACTCAGTGAAGTGGATGGCCTGATATACGGCAATACCGCAACGCCGCTTACACCGCAACAAGTGGTGCAGCAGATGCTGCCTTATATCGAACGGCAAATGCAGCAAGGCGCGCGGTTTTGGCATATAGCCCGGCATATGCTGGGTTTATTTCAGGGTATGCCGGGAGCCAGACAATGGCGGCGTTTATTGAGCGAGCGTGGCCATTTTGCCGATGCCAAACCTGAGCTATTGTTGCAAGCCCTGACTAAAGTTACCAGCTTAGCGGATTTAACCAGCTGAGTAGTTAATTTCACTATTTTTTAGTTTTCCATTGAAGGCGGCCAATAATTAAACTGGCCGCCTTTTTTATTATATGTTTAAAATCATTATCTTATATGTTTTTGCTGACTTGGCACAGCGCTTGAAACAACAGAGGTGTGTAGTACAGACTAACCACTTTCAAGGAAACGATAATGAACACGCTGACTGCCTTAACCCTAACTGCATGTTTTGCCGCAAGCCTGCACAGTGCTGCGGCTGGTGCTGACGAACTTACAGAACAAATACGAACTGAAGTGCAATTAACGCAAACAGAATTGCGTGCCGACACGGTGCTGCAGGCCCGCCGCGCACTGCATAAAACCGCGATTGAGCTGCTGGCACAACACACGGCACAGCAAGATGCGCAAACTGCACTGTTAGCGTATCAGGCGCAACACAGCGCACCGGTTGAGGCAGAGTAAGTTATGTTGTTATCACCCGGCTGGCTGTTCGTTATTTACCTGAGTCCGGTGCTGAGCATTATTCCGGTGATGTTGCTGTGGCATAGCTTGGCGCCGCTGGCGGCATTATGGCAAAAAGTACGTTTACTGTGTTGGCCGGAGGACATATGGATTGGGTAAGTATTGAACTACTGAGCTTTACAGTATTCAGCCTGTTAGGTTTGATTACAACACAGGCTGATAAATACAGATTAACCGCGGAAGGAGCAACAAATAATGGCAACATATGATACAGATCGTTGGTACTGCGCCAGAGCATATCGCAAAGTGGCGGGAGTGTGCGCCGGTTTTGCCGGTTATTATCAGCAGCCGCGCTGGTTAATCCGTTTGTTGGCGATCATTTTATTACTGATGTTCCCGGTCGCAACTATTATCGCTTATCTGGTTGCCGCGGCAGTGCTGCCGGATCGCTAAGCAAGGGTAGCTGCGCATTTTGCAGTAAGTTACCGGCTGATAACCACTGTAAAGTGGTGTAAGATAAGCCTGTGACTTACAAGGAGAAACAAAATGCGTTTGATCTATGCCGCTTTGTTGCTGTGCAGTATAAATGTATTGGCTGACAGTAGTTTGGCTGTCAGTGTAACTAACGGCGAAATCCGCCAACCTATGCCGGGACGCACTGTCACCGCAGGTTATCTGACCCTGCATAATCAATCAACACAGGCTATTATTCTTACGGGGGCAAGTAGCCCGGCATTTGCCCGCACAGAGCTGCATCAGCACAGCCATAAAGATGGCATGATGCGGATGGAAAAAGTAGAACAAATCACTGTCGATGCCGGTGGCAGCGTAGAGTTTGTACCCGGTGGTTTGCACCTGATGTTTTTTGAGCCTGCTGCTGCACTCGAGGTTGAGCAAACCGTGCCGTTATCTTTGCAATTTTCCAACGGGCAAGAATTAATGCTGACATTGCCGGTAGTGGCAATGCCCAAGCGCTGAGGAAAGATAATGTTTAATGCAAAAATTGTCAGCACTGCTGTGGCGGTGTTATTGGTCATTATGTACCTGACGGGTTGGTGGGTTAGCCGCGAGCCGGCACTGTTGGTCGATGAAATTCAGCAAAGCCATCAGCAACTGGGCGACAAAGCGATAGTAGGCTACAGCACTACAACCGCCCTTATCCGCGTCAGCGAGACGTTGCTGGATAAAAGCGGCGGTTACCTTGCCAATGACATTATGCCGCCTTTTGTCTTATTGGATAATATGCCGGCGTGGGAATTGGGGGTGCTGGAAATGTCCCGCGATCTCGCGCTGGCGCTGCGAAAAGATTTAAGCCGGTCACAGTCGCAGTCAACAGAAAATCAATTTCTTAAAGTGGCTCAGCCAATGTTTAACATTGATCACCGTAGCTGGGCTATACCTGCAGCGGAGTCTGAATACCGTAAAGCTATTGCACAATTATATTTGTACCGCGCTGAGCTGATGAACCCGGCAAAGCCGGATAGCCAGTTCTATGCGCGGGCAGATAATTTGCGCGATTGGTTAAAAGCGGTAGAGAAGCGGCTTGGCAGCTATTCCCAGCGTTTAAGCGCCAGTGTAGGCCAGGACAGGTTAAACACCGATTTGGCCGGTGAAAGCAGTGCCCGGCAGTCAACCGAAAGTCCCGGCCAAAAGATGGTGAAAACCAGTTGGTGGAAAATAGACGACGAGTTTTACGAAGCCCGGGGGGCCAGTTGGGCCTTGCTGCATTTTTTAAAAGCGGTAGAAACAGATTTTGCCGATGTATTGCAGCGTAAGAATGCGATGGTCAGCCTGCGGCAAATTATCCGCGAGTTGGAAGCAACCCAACAATCCATCTGGAGTCCTATGGTGCTTAATGGCAGTGGCTTCGGTTTAATGGCAAACCATAGTTTGGTGATGGCGAATTACATTTCCAGAGCAAATGCGGCGCTTATAGATTTATCAGAACTATTAACACAAGGGTAAAAGAAAGCATGAAGAAAACAGTATTAGTGCTGTCGCTTAGTGGCGCTTTGTTAGCGGGGACCGCACAGGCGGATACGTTGCTGGGTTTGTATTTGGGAGCCGATGGCTGGCGCACCTCAACTGACGGTAGTTTCGCCGGCAATGATCAAATGCAAAGCTTTAATTTCAATGACAAAACCCAGACGTCTTATTATGTCGCCCTGGAACATCCGCTGCCGTTGATACCGAATATCCGTCTGCAGCATAACCAAGTGGAATCTGCCGGTGTCAGCAATTTAACCGCCGATTTCAGCTTTGCAGGTGAGAGCTTCACTGCGGATACGCAACTGCAAAATCAGGTAGATCTGACTAACACCGATTACGTGTTGTACTACGAAATTCTTGATAATGATCTGGTAAGTATCGACCTTGGTATCAACGGTAAGCATATTAACGGCACCGTAGCCGTTGCTGAAACTGCTGCCGGTGGTATGGCCGCATCACAGCGTGTGTCGCAGGTTATTCCTATGGCATACGGCGCAGCTATTGTTGGTTTGCCGCTAACGGGATTAGATGTATTCGCGCAGGGCAGCATCATTTCTTATGACGGCAGCCGTATCTATGATATGCAAGCCGGCGTGGCCTATGCGCTGCTGGACAATCTGGCGGTTGATTTACGGGTCAAAGTCGGTTACCGCGCGGTTAATTTACGCCTGGACGACATTGATGATTTCTACGCCGACCTGAACTTTAAAGGTGTGTTTGCCGGGGTAGAGCTGCATTTCTGATCTAACACAGCGGTGCATTAAACTGCACCGCTGTCTGCTTTATTCCTTCTCTCTTCGCTTGTGACTGTTATCGAATCGTTTTATAGTTATTGCACATGTCACAAGCCGGACCCAAACTTTGGTAAATTATTTCAAACAGTTAACTTTACCATGGTTAATCGCTGTAGCAGCGATGGCATTAGCTACCGGCCTTTGGTACCACTTTGAGATGCAAGGGCAGCAGCGCATACAGATCCAGCAATTTTCTGCCACTTTGCAATTGAACTCCGCTGCTTTGCTCAATGATAAAGACCAGCAGTTGCTTAAAGCTCAGTTAAACCATATCCGCTACGCCAGCGCAATACCGCTGACTAGCGTTGCTTTATACCGTCAATCCGGAAAGTTACTTGCGGCAACAGATTTACCCCCTGCGCTGCAAAATGTTCGACCGGCCCTGCCGGTGCGCAATTTTTCGCTGCAGCAGGTTGAGCACCAATGGTTAGCGCTGCAACCGCTGACCCGCTATGCTGCGGCAACGGATGGTGTGCTGCGTCAACCCGAAGCTGACAATAATTACTATCTGTTGTTGCTGTTTACACCTGAGACGGAGCACAGTGTCTGGTTAATTCCGGTGTTTATTGTCGCTATGGTTGGCTGGGTAATGTTGCTGTTAATTCGCGGCACTTTGTCGCAGGCGGCCCAGCGGCAGCATACCGATATCAGTTTGTTGGCACACAAACTCAGCCAACTTAAACAAGGCCAATTAAATGCGCGGGTAGATGAAGAGTTGATGGCAGAGTTGCTGCCGTTAAAGCAAGCAATTAATGACCTGGCGGTGCATCAGGCCGGGCAGCATGACATTGCTCAACAACAGCTAAAGCAGCAACAGCAGCAGGTGGCACAAGTCCAGCTTCAGACAGAGCAATGGCAGCAGCAAAACAAAGCGCTACAGCTCAAAGTTGCGCAGCAAGGCCGTGCGCAGCAACAACGTTTCTTAAGCCTGCAGCAGTTACAGCAACAAGGAACGGCGCTAACCGAAGAAGAATTTAGCCGGGCGTTATCCGGCCAACTTACTTTGATGCAGCTTGAGCTAAATGGCGAAGCTGCATCGGCGGTACCGATACTGCTGACCGATTTTATTGCAACACATATTGTTGTTTGTCAGCAATTATTGCTACAGCGTGGTATTGAACTGCAACTGATAGAAGGAGCCGGTAATGCCGGCTGCCAGGTTAAATTACCGCAGCTTGCTTTGTCGGCAATGTTGCCTGAGATGGTGCAACTTGGTAGTCGCAGTGAGGGCTGCTCAGAGCTGACGTTGGAAGTACGTGTTGTGCAGCAGGCGTCGGGCACTGTATTGCAACTTAGCGTTACCACGGACGGCGAGGGCATGTCGGCCAGGGTAAGGCAGTTATTGAACAGTAATGATACCCAGGCATTGCAATGGCATGAAAGTGATATCGCTATTTTAATTGCAGTAAAACAGCAGCTGAAGGCGCAAATGTCAGTGCAGTCGTTAGACGGTTTAGGCAGCACGGTAGCAATCAGTATACCGTTACCGGAGCTGACAGCTGTTGGCCACAACAAGCTGCAACATATACTGCTGTTTGAACACAATGCTGCTATGCTAACCGAGCGGGTGCAGAGTTTGTCAGCTGTTGCGGCCCATGTTGCCGGTTGCAGCGACCTGGCCGAATTAAACCTGAAAAGTACGCAGTATGCTTATGATCGGGTTGTGTTGTTTTTGCCTGAGCCCGCCGAGCTTGCTGCATGGCAACAGTTAACAACTGCGCTCGCCGGCCGGAGCCAGTTGCTGTGCTATTCTGCCAATGCGCATATTGCTATCTGGCGCGCTGCGTTAACGGTGGCCGTAGAGACAACACCATTTTGTCTGGCACGGTTAAACAATATTGCCACGGCCCTGACATCGCGGCCGTATCCGCATTTGTTGGTGGTAGATGATAACCCTACTAATCTGGCTTATATCCGTGTGCTGATGAAGACACAGCCGGTGCAACTCAGTACCGTAAGTTGTGGCGCAGAAGCGTTAAAACTGTGTCGTAGTGAAAGATATGATGTGATATTGCTGGATATTCAGTTGCCGGATATTAAAGGTACCGAAGTTGCCATCCAGCTAAGGCAATTGGCCGGCTATGAGGATATTCCCATTTTGGCATTTACCGCACATGCTCTGGAAGATGAAGTAGCGGAGTATCTGCAAGCCGGTATGAATGACATTATTTTTAAACCGTTGGAGCCGGCCAAGCTGCAGCAGGTACTGAGTTGGTGCTCACTGGGTGAAACTGATGATCTCGGCTAACAAATGTTTTAGCGCCTGCAGATATTGTTGGTTGGGCTGGCTGGTTAACAGCGGCAGTAACTCGGCACCACTGGCCGTGTATTTGTAATACTGCAGTACCACATCTTTACTGCTGACAGTGCCGTTAATGCTGAGTTGTTGATATTGCCAGTTTAGCGTTTGTCCGGCGGGTAACTCGCCGCTTTCTATCTCAGAATTATGCAGTAAACCGATATCCATCAGACTGAGAATTTGCGGGTAAGACAGGCCGAATTGGTTCAGGTTCATTACCGCTTTGCTGCGTCCGGTTAGCAGGCGCCACAATGACGGCTTGCGGATATAACCGAAGTAAATCCGCGCGCTGGGATCCTGTCGGGTGCGGCAGCTTAAATTGGCGGCCTGCTGTAATGCCAGCGCTTCTTTATAGCTCATCCGTTGTAAGGTATGCAGTGTTTTAAGTGAAAACTTGCCGGGACTGGCTATCTCACCTGCGAGTATTTTCGCCCACAGTTGCTGCATACTCTTGTTAGAAATTTCCAGTACCAACTGACAAAACTGTTGAAACCAGTCCGGGTCCACATCCATGCCGGAAACCTGCTCGGGGCAATAGTCCAAAGCCAACGCCATAATGCTTTCAAGGTTGTGTTGCTGGCGTTCGCGCTGCATTTGCAAGCGCCGCTCGGCACGTTGCGCCAGGGTGAGGCCTGCATTGCCGGCAGCTGCGCCGGAGCGTGCTGCCAAATGCTGATGTTTATCGTTAAAATGGCCTTGCTCTTCAGCTGTGCTGCTTTGAACTGCCGGGTCTGTTACGTGTACGGCAGTACCCAACTGCGTTTTTGCCAGTTGGCGTAAACGTTGTTGGCCGCTAAGAGCATTAATTTTGGCCATTGATCTGTACTGTGAGTTAGTAAAATATTGCTTATCCTCGCATCTCGTTAATTCAGCAGCAAGCAGGGGGAGCTTTTTGCACGAAATAAAATCAGTGATAACTTACTCTTATACAAATTAACCATGTATATTTAAACGGAATCATTAAATAAGGCTGAATGATGGTATCGAAAGAAACAGATGAGGATTTTCTGTTTTTGGCAGAAGACGAACCTGAAATAGCAGGGCCGGAGCAGACACTGGGTGAGTGGCATTTATTAATCGTTGATGATGATGAAGAAATCCATACCGTGACCAAACTGGCGTTAAGTGATTTGACCGTAATGGGCAAACATCTGGTATTTCATCATGCTTATTCCGGTAAAGCTGCGGTGCAGTTTTTGCGTCAACATCCGCATACTGCCCTGGTGTTGCTGGATGTGGTTATGGAGTCTGACGATGCCGGATTAAAAGTGGTGCAGCAAATCCGTGAAGAGCTGGGCATGGATGAAATACGCATTGTATTACGTACCGGGCAACCGGGCTATGCACCTGAAGAAAGCGTGATTAAAGAATATGATATCAATGACTATAAAACCAAGACGGAATTAACCCGTAGCAAACTGGTTACTTCTATTATTGCTTCGCTGCGCTCATATCAGCAAATCCGGACTATTAATCAAAGCCGGCGCGGTTTACAGAAAATCATCAATGCCGGCGCCAACTTACTGGAGCAGCATTCGCTGCATGAGTTCTCTGAAGGTGTAGTTACACAAATTTCGTCTCTAATCGGCTTGCATGCTGAAGGGGTGCTGTGTGCGCAAATCGAAGATGACGGCAGCGCCAGTGACAATATCTATGTGCTTGGTGCGGCCGGGCATTATGCGCCTTACATTAAGTGTCAGCTCGACAGGTTGGACAACCCGCGCATTGTGGCTCAGATCACCAAGTGTCTGCGTACACGCCAGCATTTGTTTACCGATCTGGATACAGTATTGTACCTGGGTAATGATACTCACAGCGCCGCGGTATACATTGAAACGAACCGACCTATTGAAGAGCTGGATCGCCAGTTGATAGAAGTATTTCTGAGTAATATTTCTATCGGATATGAAAATGTCACTTTATTTCAACAGCTTAAGCATGCTGCTTATATAGATCCGTTAACTAAAACACCAAACCGCAACGAATTTATTCAAATTTTGCAGGATACCAGGCGCTATGAGGCTGCCGGTAATGTCGCTGTACTGATTGATATTGATCATTTTTCTGATGTAAATGACGGCTTGGGGCAAGATGTCGGCAATGAGCTGCTTATTGCCGTTACGTTCAGGCTGATTGAGCATTTTGGCGTAACCTGTCAGCTGGGCCGTATCGGCGCTGATGTGTTTGGTTTAGTCGGGCCGCAAACTGAGCTGACGCCGGAACGGTTGCAGGCAGCTTTTGCCGAGCCGTTTCATGCTTCGGAGCATGCGTTGCAAGTTAATGCGACCTTCGGTTTTTGCCGGCTGACAGATACGGCAGAGCAGGGGTTGACGATCCTTAAGCATGTGTACATCGCATTGAACAAAGCAAAAAAACATTTAGGGCAGAACTTTCAGTATTATCAGGCCGAGATGGAAGATGAAATGGCTGAACGCTTGGCCATGTTGCGGATGTTACGCCAGGATTTTGCTCAAGATAAATTGCAGCTGTGGTATCAACCTCAGGTATCGTTGAACGGTTTGCAGGTGGTTGGTATGGAGGCGTTACTGCGTTGGCCACAAGGACCCGGGCAGTTTGTTTCGCCGGCGGTGTTTATTCCACTGGCTGAATACTCCGGTTTAATAGTCGAGATTGGCGATTGGGTATTAGCACAAGCGTGTTTGCAAATTAAGCAGTTGGCTAAGCAGGGGTTTGATAATCTGCGTATTGCCGTTAACGTGTCAATGCCGCAGTTTCGTCATGCCGGTTTTGTCCAGTCGGTGATAGATTGCGTTAACTATTATCAAATTAATCCGCAATTACTTGAGCTGGAAATAACAGAATCGGTGGTGATGGACGAACCTAAAATAGTGATCGATGCGCTGCAGAAGCTGAAAAATTTCGGTATTAAAGTTGCGATTGATGATTTTGGTATCGGCTTTTCATCGTTAAGTTATTTACAACAACTGCCGTTGGATCGAATTAAAGTAGACCGTGCCTTTATCCGTGACATTGATAAGGCTGCCGGCGAAGTTCTTGCAGAAACTATCATCAGTTTGGGTAAGCGTTTAAACCTGTCAACCATTGCTGAAGGTGTTGAAACCAAGGCACAGGAGCAAGCGGTACTGGCGATGGGCTGTGATGAGGTGCAGGGGTTTATGTACGCCAAACCCATGCCTCCGGCAGAGCTGCTGCTGTTTTTGCAACAGCAGAAAAAGTAAATAAAAAAACTGCCGGGCGGCAGTTTTTTTATGCTGCCACGTTATTGTGGCGCTGAAACCGCCGGGGCGGTGTAGCCTGCAGCTACCACGTCATGATTTTGTGGCAACAATTGTGAGATCCCCACCAGTACTATGCCTTGTTGTTGCAGCTTCGGCAGTTGTTTACGTAAAAACCGGTATGTTTCCGGGTAAGGATGCGCGATGGCAATGGCACTTTGCCGTTTACGGGCAATACGCAGCAGTAAATCAAATTGCTTGGCGATGGCGGTTTCGGTTTGTTCGTTATCAAGAAATACTTGCCGGCTGAGATTTGTCACACCAAATTGGCGTGCATATTTACCTGCTGTGCTGCGTGACGTCGTTAAGCTGTCGATAAAAAACAGCTGCCGTTTGCTGAGGTATTCCATAGTCCAGGCCATCGGCAGCTCCTGCTCAGTGTAAAAACTGCCCATATGATTGTTAATACCTATGGCATAGGGAATATCAGCCAGCGCAGCTTGCAGGGTTTGCTGCACCTGCTGTTTGTTCATGTCTGCTGTTAGCGCGCCCGGGCCTAATGCTTTGCCGTTACTGGCCTCCATCGGCATATGTAACATCACATCTTTTTGCTGTTGAAAAGCTTGCCTGGCTGCGCGTTGGCCATAAGGAGTGTGTGGCAGTACCGCATAAGTAAGCGGGAACGGCAGATCTATCAGCTGTAAATCAGCTTTTTGGTAGCCGATATCGTCAATAATGATGGCGATACGGGCTTGCGGAGCCGCAGCATGCAGCCGGACGCTGAATATAAAAACTAACAAAATTAAGACTGGTCGCACGTTATTATTATTCTCTTTTGCGCAAGGTGCTTTGCACCTCAGCTTGGTAAAAAGTATAAGCGGATCTTTGTGGTATTACATTAAAATTCTTATGGCCGCGCCTGGCTTAACCATTGCAGCGGATTAACTGCTTCACCTTTATCGCGGATCTCAAAATACAAGCCGGCATCGGCCTGGCCACCGCTCATTCCTGCCAGCGCAATGGTTTCACCGGCGTTAATACGTGCGCCTGGTTGTTTTAATAAATTCTGGTTGTGGCCGTATAAACTCATAAATCCGTCGCCATGGTCAAGCACAATCACCCAACCATAACCTTTGAGCCAATCGGCATAGATCACCTGACCATCGGCTATCGCTTTTACCGCCTGGCCCTCATTAGTTTGGATCAAGATACCCCGGGAGGAAATGCCGCCCTGACGATTTTCGCCAAAGCGCTGCAATAAACTGCCGCGCAGTGGCCAGGTAAGTTGTCCTTTTTGCCGGCTTAGCCCCGCCAGTTCGCGAGCTTGTTCGGCTAACTTACGCAGTTCATCCAGCGTCGTTTGCAAGCTGGATTCATTTTGTCGCAGGTAATCCAGTTGCCGGCCTTGTTGTTGCAGCATGCTCTGTAAGCGGGCAACGGCTTGCTGCTGTGATGTTTTGGCTTGAGCCGATTTTTGCTGCTGTTGTTGCAGCGTAATCAGGCTGTCGGCTAATTGTTGTTGTTTTTCTGCCAGCTCAGTCTGCACTTGCTGCAACTGAATAATAATGCTGTTTAACTCCGCCAGTTGCTTTAATCTGGCGTCATTAAAATAACGATAGTAACTGAGAACCCGCTCCAGTTTGCCGGCATCTTGCTGGTTTAACAGCATCTTGCTGTAATCATGCTGGCCCAGGCTATAAGCACTTTTTAATTGTGTTGCCAGCAGTTTTTGTTGTTGCTGTAGTTTCTGTTGCAGTTCATCTTGTTGTTGCGACAGCTGCTGGCTGCGCTGTGCCAGTTGTTGCCGTTGTTGTTCTGTTTGCCGCAGCGCAGCAGAGGCTTCTGCCAGCGCGCGGTCAGATTGCTGCAGCTTTTCTTCGGCTTTATCCAATTGCTGTTGTTGCTGTTTTACCTGACGTTCAGTCAACTGAATTTGTTGTTTCAGTTCAGCCAGCTCTTGCTCCTGCTGCTGTTGTGCAACAGCCGGAGCAAGGCAAAGAACAAACAACCAGTAAGGTTGCAGCAATAACTGTTTTAGCCGCGTTAATGGCATTTATTTCGGCTGCATCAAAATTTTTCCGCTCATTTCTGCCGGCACCGGCATTCCCATCAGTGACAGCATAGTAGGGGCGATGTCGCTGAGAATACCACCTTCGGTGACATTTGCCGGCCGGCCAACGTAGATCAGCGGCACCGGCCCGCTGGTGTGGGCGGTATGGGCCTGACCGGAGTCGGTGTCCAGCATCATTTCTGCATTACCGTGATCAGCAGTGATAAGACACTCGCCGCCAACTTCACGCAGGGCTTCAACTACACGGCCAATACAGTGATCTACCGCTTCGACAGCTTTAATGGCGGCGGACAATACGCCGGTATGGCCTACCATGTCACCATTCGGGTAATTACAGATAATAACGTCAAACTCGCCGCCCTGGATGGCGGCTACCAGTTTGTCGGTTAATTCAGTTGAGCTCATTTCCGGTTGCAGGTCGTAAGTGGCCACTTTGGGAGAATCAACTAAAATTCGCTGTTCGCCTGTAAACAGTTCTTCTCTGCCACCGCTGAAGAAGAAGGTAACGTGAGCATATTTTTCCGTTTCAGAAATGCGCAACTGGGTTTTATCATGTTTTGCCAGCCACTCTCCCAGCACGTTATTCAGGCTCTCTGGCGGGTAGGCACAGGGGGCGTTAATATCTGCGGCATACTCAGTCAGCATAACAAAACTACTGAGTTTAGGCCGGTATGCGCGGTTAAAGCCGTCGAAGTCATCATTAATAAAAGCACGGCTGAATTGACGGGAGCGGTCTGCACGGAAATTCATAAAAATCAATGCATCGCCATCCTGCATTTTCACCGGTTGGCCTTGTGCGGTTAAAATCGCAGTGGCTTTTACAAACTCGTCGTTTTCATCTCTGTTATAAGCCTGTTCTAATGCCTGCAGAGCGTTGTCAGCCTGATAGACTGCTGTCCCGGCAGTAAGTAAATCGTAGGCTTGTTGTACGCGGTCCCAGCGTTTATCGCGGTCCATGGCGAAATAGCGGCCGATAACGGAGGCAATTTGCCCGCTGCCGGTCTTAGCAAAATGTGCCTGAATTTTTTCTAGCGAAGCTTTAGCACTGCGCGGTGGTGTATCCCTGCCATCTAAAAAAGCATGCAGGTAGATAGGGCCTGCACCTTGTTGCTCCGCCAGTTTAATCATTGCCAGCAGGTGATCTTCATGACTGTGAACGCCGCCGGCAGACAACAAGCCCATAATATGTACCGCTTTATTAAGCTGTTTGGCGGTTTTGACCGCATTTGTTAATACCGGATTAGTAAAAAAATCGCCATCGTTAATGGCCTTGGTAATGCGGGTAAAGTCCTGATACACCACACGGCCGGAGCCTAAATTAACATGGCCTACTTCAGAGTTACCCATTTGACCGTCGGGTAAGCCCACATCCAGGCCAGAGCCGGAAATCAACGTATGTGGACAGCTTTGCCATAGTTTATCCATCACCGGTGTATTGGCCTGAGCAATAGCATTATTGTTAACGTCTTCGCGATAGCCCCAGCCATCCAAAATTAATAATACCAAAGGTTTTTTACGCAAGGCCATAAGTACTCCGTTGTTAAGCAGGAAGCTAAAAAGACGAGTGGCTATATTACCGAAATTTGTACAATTCTCCAGCCCTGATATTAGTCTGG
Organism: Rheinheimera lutimaris; assembly: GCF_013283795.1. Classification (GTDB taxonomy): domain Bacteria; phylum Pseudomonadota; class Gammaproteobacteria; order Enterobacterales; family Alteromonadaceae; genus Alishewanella; species Alishewanella lutimaris. The sequence goes on along the minus strand of NZ_JABSOD010000001.1, from coordinate 130,269 downwards.
CGGGCCGACAGGGCTGCTTTCTGTTTGTAAACTGAGTATACTCAGCGCTGGTTATTTTTCCGTACAAGCAGAGAGAACATGCAGCAGTATATCGAATTTGTGACAAACCATCCGATCTTAAGTGCAGTGTGGGTGGTGCTATTTGTAATGTTGGTGGCCAGCTGGCTGAAATCACGTTTTTCTGCTGTAAAGCAGGTAACACCAACAGAGCTGACCTTGCAGGTAAACCGGCAGAATGCCATCGTAGTAGATATCCGCGCCGAGGCTGATTATAACAAGGGCCATATTACCGGCGCACGGCACTTACCGTTAGCGGATATTGAAAAACAGCAGTTGGCGGGGCTTGAAAAGCAAAAAGCGGAACCCATTATTCTGGTATGTCAGGCTGGCATGACGGCACAAAAAGCTGCTGCCAGTTTGTTAAAACAAGGCTTCAGTGCGGTTTCTGTATTACAGGGCGGCATGGGAAGTTGGACCGGCGCCAGTTTACCGCTGGTAAAATCTAAGAGGTAATGATGTCGCAAGTCACTATTTACACCAAAGCCTATTGTCCTTATTGTGTTCGCGCTAAGTACGTGTTGGACAATAAACAGGTAAGCTATCAGGAAATCCGTATTGACGAACAACCTGAACTGCGTCCCCAGATGATAGAGCTTGCCGGTGGCAGAACCACAGTACCGCAAATTTTTATTGCCGGACGCCATATCGGCGGCTGCGACGACATGCTGGCGCTGGATGCCAGCGGTCAGCTTGATACGTTATTAAACTCATAATTACAATACAGTAGGAATTATCATGGCCGAACAACAAGCAAACGGCGTTGCAACTGAGCAGCAGGGGTTACAGTTTTCTATTCAGCGTATTTTCGTAAAAGATATTTCTTTTGAAGCGCCAAATGCACCGGCAATTTTCCGCAAAGAATGGAAGCCGGAAGTAAAACTGGATCTGGACACCCGCAGTGAGAAACTGGAAGACAATGTGTATCAGGTGATCCTGTCACTAACGGTAACCACCACAGTTGAAGGTGAAACGGCATTTTTATGCGAAGTACAGCAAGCCGGTATTTTCGCAATCGGTCAATTGGAAGATGCGCAAATGGCGCATATGCTGGCGTCGTTCTGCCCGAATATGCTGTTCCCTTATGCCCGTGAAGCGGTATCTAACCTGGTAAACCGTGGTACTTTCCCGCAGTTAAACCTGGCACCGGTTAATTTTGATGCCTTGTTTGCTCAGTACCTGCAAAAGCGCCAGGCTGAAGCGCAAGACACCAGAGCAGACGCGTAAGCAATGCAAGCGTCTGCTATTGCTGTGATTGGGGCGGGGTCTTATGGCACCGCTCTGGCTATTTGTCTGGCACGTAACGGTAATCATATTACTTTGTGGGGCCGAAATAGTCAGGATATTACCCAAATGGCGCAGCAGCGCCTGAATCAGAAGTATCTGCCGGATATCCGCTTGCCGGATTCTTTGCATGTAACAGCCGAACTGGCTGAAGCTGCTGCCAGTAGCCGCGATATTTTGCTGGTGGTGCCAAGCCATGCTTTTGCGCAAACTTTGCAGCAAATTAAACCTTTTTTGCAAGCCAATGCCCGTGTGGCATGGGCAACCAAGGGCCTGGAACCGGAAACCGGGCGGTTGTTGCAAGATGTTGCACGCGACATTCTTGGTGAAAAAGTGTCACTGGCAGTATTTTCCGGGCCGACTTTTGCCAAAGAAATGGCGCTGGGTATGCCGACGGCCATTTCGTTATCTTCTACAGACGAAGAGTTTATTGCTGAGTTGTCAGACTTACTGCACTGCGCTAAAAGCTTTCGGGTATACACTAATCCGGATTTTATCGGTGTACAGTTAGGCGGTGCGGTGAAAAACGTTATCGCTATCGGCGCCGGTATGGCAGATGGTATTGGGTTTGGTGCCAATGCCCGCACTGCACTCATTACGCGTGGCTTAACCGAAATGTGTCGTTTGGGTTGTGCGTTGGGGGCCAAAAAAGACACCTTTATGGGCATGGCCGGTCTGGGAGATCTGGTGCTTACCTGTACCGATAATCAATCACGTAACCGGCGCTTTGGTTTGTTACTGGGCCAGGGAAAAGCGGTTGATGACGCGATGCAAAGTATAGGTCAGGTCGTTGAAGGCTATCGTAATGCGAAAGAGGTGTTTAACCTGGCGCAGCGCGTTGGCGTAGAAATGCCGATTACTGAGCAAATATTCCAGGTGTTGTATCAGGGCAAAGACGTTAAATTAGCGGCACTGGATTTATTGGGCCGGGAAAAGCGCGACGAAGTAAGTTAACCCCGCTTAACTTACTTCTTTGCGTACCAGCTTATTCTCTTTTGCCAGCAAAGCCGGTATCTCCGCTGCCGGTAATGCTTTACTGAACAAATGTCCCTGCAAAATATCGCACCCCATCACATGTAACAAATAAGCCTGCATTTCGTTTTCAATGCCGGTAGCAATCACATCCAAATGTAAATAAGACGCCAGCCTAATCAGGCTGGCAGTGATATTGCGCTGTTGTTCGTTGTGTTCCATATCTTTAATAAAACCCGGTGCAATTTTGATGCTGTGCAACGGGTATTGCCGTAACACTGACAATGAGGACACGCCCTGACCAAAATTGTCTAACGTTAAATGAAAGCCCAGGGTAGTCAACTGTGTCAGGGTGTTGTTAATGTTAGTGTCAGGCTGCAAAAAGATATCTTCATGCAGTTCCAGTTCAAACTGCTCTGCTGACAAACCGGTGAGCGATAACTGGTTGCTGAGCGCAGCGACAAAATCGGTTTGGCGAAAGCTCTGACTGGCAATGTTCAGCGAAATACGGCCGCGGTTAATGCCGGTTTGTTGCCAGTATTGCAATTGCTGACAGCACTTTTTGAACGTTAACCGATCCAGCGCTACCAGCAAGCCTGTCTCGTCGGCGACACTGAGGAAGGATGCCGGCGATAATACACCGCGTTTAGGGCTATGCCAGCGCAGCAAAGCCTCATAGCCGACGACACGGTTACTGCCTATGCTGAGCCTGGGTTGGTAATGCACATCGAATTCGCCCTGTAGCAGGGCTTTTTGTAATTCTGTTTCCAGGCTTTGATATTCAGGTGCACGTTGCTGGATCCTGGCGTTGGCAAATTGCAACGCATCGCTGCCTAACTTTGCCGCCGAGGTTATTGCCCGTTGTGCTTCAGCCAGTAATCCGGCCGGCGTTTGGCTGTCCAGTGGGTACAGGCTGATACCTATCCATGTTTGTAGCGATGCTTTTACGGCAGGATCATTTAAATCGGCAGTCAGGTTCAGTAACTTGTGTGCCAGGCGGTTCAGGCTGATATCGACTTCACCATCACATAATTGCGGTGGTAACAACACCGCCAATGTATCCTGGCTGTAACGGGCTGCCACACCGCCTTTAGGAATGTATTGCAGTAGTTTACTGCTGATTTTACTTAATACATGTTGCAGCAATACATGTTGCCGGTTATCTGCGGCCAATAGTTGGTTAAACTTTAGCAACAGCAAAGCGCATTGTGGTTGCTTGCTGCTGCAGCTGTTAAGCAGCGTTTGCAGATAGTCTTCCAGCAACAGTGGACTGAGCAAGCCGGTTTCAGCATCGTATACAACACGCCGTGTCAGTTGTTGTTGCTGTTGTTTCTGCCGGCTTATATCGCGGGCTACTAACAGATAACAGGCCGGCGGCTGTGTTGTGGCGGTGATGGACAACGACAATGCCAGTCTGGGGCGGTGTGCACCGGTATCGAGCCAGGCTTCGCCGGTCCAGTTTTTGTACTGGCTGATGTCTTGCAGTAGTAACTGCTCACCCTGTTCGCTTTGGTAAAGTGGTAGTGGTGCCGCCGGGGCAGCTCCGGGTTTGTCCGGTAGCAAAGCGTTAAAAGCAGGATTAAGATAGCCCGGACGGAAATCTTCGGTAAGAATAGCGACAAAATCATCAGACTGCTGCAAAAAGCCCTGTAGTACGCTGTGCTTATCCAGCATATCAGTGTGGCGTCGTCGCAGCTTGCTGTTATACAGCGTAAGTACCACTATCAGCAACAGTAGTACAGTTATGGCTATGCCACTTTGCCAGCCCGCAGCCGTTTGATTGGCATATGCCGGCATGGCCCAGAGCAGGGCAGACAAAAGCAGCCAACAATGCAGCGGCATAGTCCTAACATCCTTGTTATCAATATAAACGCCATTAAATATAGCTGTAGTATGTTTGGATATGCAAATGCAATAACGGGCTATTTATTGTCTGGCACCGGTATAACCAAGCTGACGCCATGATTCATAAACAAAAACGGCGACGGCGTTAGACAAGTTCATTGAGCGGCTGTTTGCTGTCATCGGGATGCGTAGCCAGTGTTCAACCGGCATTTGTTGCAATACCTCAGCCGGCAAACCACGGCTTTCCGGACCAAAAATCAGTGCATCGTTGGCCTGATACTGTGCTTCGCTGTGTTGGCGCTGGCCTTTAGTGGTGCAGGCAAACATCCGCGGCGGTGCCACGGTGCTGACAAAATGGGCAAAATCACGATGGCGCTGCACCTGTGCAAACTCATGGTAATCCAGCCCTGCACGTTTAATACGCTTGTCATCCCAGGCGAAGCCCAGTGGTTCGATCAAATGTAATTGATAGCCGGTGTTAGCACACAAGCGGATAATATTACCGGTATTAGGTGGAATTTCCGGCTCGAATAAAACAATGTGCAACATAATGAACTCCACAATAGCAGGGGGCGCAGTGTAGCAAATTCAGTGCTGTGGCGGCAGCGTTGCCAGAAAACTATTGATGGCGTTTAGCGCTTGTACGCGGATATCATCCGTTTCCATAAAAATTTCATGCCGGGCATGCGGCAATCTGACTAACTGATGTTGCAGCGTCGCCGGTAACTGCCGGTACCACAGGTTTTGCGCATGGTTGCTGACGACTTTATCGGCTTCTGCCTGCAACAGCAGCAGCGGTGTGCGCCAGTGGCCGGCGCTGAGTTGCAGCTGGCGCATGGCGCGAATAGCTGCGCTTACCCAGCGTGTGGTTACACCGCCCAGTTGTGCCTGCGGCTGCTCGCGATAACGCTGCAACAGCCATTCATACCGCGCGGCACAGCCGGTTAACGGGTTATTATTAAACGCTTTTTCCTTATAGTTGCTTTGGCCCGGGAAATACCACGGTTCTTGCGTAACCGCGCGGTTCAGCGCGCCAAATGCCAACGCAATCGATTCTGCCAGCCGTGCCGGCACCAGCCCGGTATAAATACCCAGCATAGGCGAGGCGAAAATGGCGGCAGAAAACGGATGACTGTACTGCTGCAGATAGCCGGCCAGAATGGCACAGCCCATAGAATGCCCAAGCGCAATGTAACGTTGATGGCCTGAGGGCATCACAACATGCCCGACAAATTGCGCTAAATCGGCTTGATACAGCTTAAAATCGGTAATGTAGCCTTTGTGCGGGTTGCTCAGTTCGCGCTGCGACAGGCCCTGGCCACGATGGTCCAGCAGGAATACGCTATAGCCGGCCTGCACCAGCTCAAAGCACAGTTCGGCGTACTTTACCGCCATTTCCATCCGGCCGCTGCTGATAAGCACCGCATTTTTGGCCCCGGGCACCAGATGGCAATAGTAACTCAATTGCACTTGATCGGGCGTAGTCAGTACCGCGCATGTCATCTGCTGCCAGAATGGTTGTAGCCGGCTTTGCCAGCGCTCAGCCAGATCTGCAGCGTTTCCCAGCGGCTGAACAGGTAAAAATTGCCCGCTATTGCTTACCAATGTTGAACTCCTGCGACGTTAGCCAAACCCGCAGTTTAACGGTAACGTCAGCCTGATACAAAGCCCGCCTTCACTTCTTGTTTCAGCGACCACAGTACCTCTGTGCTGGCGCACAATTTGCGCTACTATCGCCAAACCTAATCCGGTACCACCGGTGCTGGCTGTGCGGCTGTCAGACACGCGGTAAAACGGCTCAAATACGGCTTCAAGCTGCTCTGCAGCAATGCCCGGGCCCTGGTCACAAATGGTCAGTTGTAATTGCTGCTGTTGTTGCTGCAAGGTGCAGCTGATGTCACTGCGCGGCGGGCCATACTTAATGGCATTGCGCAGAATATTTTCTATTGCCCGTGCCAGTAAACGGCTGTCGGCGACAATTTCTGCCACGTTCGGAGCGGTTAGCTTAATAGTTTGCTGCTTGGCGTCGGCTTCTACTTTGTTAACATCGATGATATCGGCCAGCAGTTCGCTCAGGTCAAAGCGCTGCTGCTGCAATTGATATTGGCCGGCATCGAGTTTGCTGAAGGTCAGCAGCTCATCGAGCATCACATCCAGCCGGTCCAGCTCCTGCTTTAGTCGTGGCAGTTGCTCCATATTGTTTTGGCGCTCGGTCAGGCCCAATGCCAGCTGAGCTCTGGCCAGCGGCGAGCGTAACTCATGCGAAATATCACGTAATAAGCGTTGTTGGTTTGTCAGCAAAGCACTGATGCGTTCCGCCATAGTGTTAAAGCTGTGACCAAGCCGGCCCAGTTCGTCTTTGCGTTTGATTAAATTGCTGACCCGGCTGTCCAGTTTTCCGTCAGCAAAGGCCAGGTTGCGCTGCAGCAACTCACGTAATGGCCGCGAGATAGACAAAGCCAGAATCAAGCTGGCGACAGCAGAGATCAGCAGGGTAAACAGTAGCAACACATGCTGCGGTATTTCACTTAAACGCCACCACGGCTGGGGCGGGCGTTGGCGCTTTTGATACAGTGCCAGGTTCTCCTCGCCAAGTTGCAGCAAAAACGGCCCTGCCAGCGAGGTATTATGGTGTTTTAGCCAGCGTGGCCGCGACAGCTGAGATAATTCCGTTAACCAGTTCTGATCAAAGTCCCGCGGCAATAAGTCCGGGGTCAGTACACTGTTGCTGTCGGCGTTTACTACCAACCAGCGATCCGGCCGGTGTTGCTGTAACCTGGTTATCAGTTCAGCGCTGTCACGGCTGTCAGCAAAGGGCTGTAATTGTTGCTGCAGTTGCTGCGCGATATTGTGCGGTAGCCGGCGGATTTCGGTTTGTTCAACCAGGGCACGTGATAGCGCCAAAGTGCCGAACACGGCGGTTAGCAATACCAACCAGAACCAAAGGAAGATGCGCCCGGCCAGATAATGAAACGGATTCAGATACCCCAGCCAGTTCATACCTGCCCCTGTAAAAACAGATAGCCGCTGCCGCGCAGGGTTTGTATTTTCTCATCAGTGCTGAACTGGCCGACTTTTTTACGGATATTGCTGATATGCATATCCAGGCTGCGGTCGTACATTTGCAGGCGTTTACCCAGCACTTCTCGGCTGAGTTCATCTTTACTGACCACTTCACCGGCGTGGCGCATTAATACTTCCAGCAACTGAAATTCGGTAGCGGTTAAACTCACCATATTGTTATTACAACTGAGTTGGCGATTGTGCGGGTTTAGTTCCAGGCCATTAATATTCAATATGGCGTTGGGTGCCGGCTGTGGGGTTTTCGTCAGCTCTACGCGGCGCAAAATGGCTTTAATACGCGCGACCAGTTCACGTGGGTTAAAGGGTTTGGCCAGGTAGTCGTCCGCTCCCAGCTCCAGCCCGACAATACGGTCGACATCATCGCCGCGGGCTGTCAGCATCAGCACCGGGCAATATAGTCCGCTGCGCAGCGCCTTTAACACCGACAAACCATCCAGACCCGGCAACATCACATCCAGCAGGATCAGCTGATAATCTCCGCTTTGCGCCAATTCCAGCCCGCGGTTACCGTCGTGTGCCGCACTAAACTGATAGCCGTCCAGCGCCAGATATTCGGCAACCAACTCACATAAGCCGGTGTCGTCATCAATCATTAGAATTGCAGGCATAACTACTCCTTGGTTGTGTAGAGTTTACCCAATGTCAGCGGGCTGCAATATACCTTTACAGAATCTTTACCCGGTCTTTGCGCTGCTTTGCATCCGTCACTTTATGCTTAAGCTGTCTTATTACGGGAGTGTCTCAAATGAAAGTATCAAAATTAATTTTTGTCCTGGGTGTAATCACCGCCAGCGGTTTGTCGACAGTGGCTATTGCTGACGGACATAAAGCAGATGGCCGGCACGAAGAACGGCACATGCAGCAGATGCCGATGCAGCGCATGCTGGCAGGGTTAGAGTTGACTGACAGCCAACAAGCGCAAATTAAGCAACTGATGCAACAGCACCGCCAGGTGCGCCGAGCAACGGACGAAAAAGGCGAAACGCGCCGGCAAATGCGCGAATTGCTGGCGGCAGAGCAGTTTGATGAAACCGCCGCGCGCTTGCTGCTGGAGCAGCAACAGCAGCAGGTGTTAACTCAGCGTCTGGCCGGATTAAAGTTACAACATCAGATATTGCAGTTGCTGACTGAAGAGCAGCGGCAACAACTGGGTGAGAAACGGGCAAAGTGGCAACAGAAGAAATTGCGCCACAATTCCTGAACCGGCGAGGTTAGGCTATAAAATCAACACTGTTGGTTGACAGCAAAATGGCGGGCTATGCCCGCTACTCTATATCCAGTTCTTTTAGTTTGCGCGTCAGGGTGTTGCGGCCCCAGCCCAGTCGTTTGGCTGCTTCTTGCTTATGACCATGGGTAAACTGCAAGGCTTGTTGCAGTACGGTGCGTTCAAACTCGGGCCCTGCTTCAGCCAAAATGTTTTCTTCACCGGCATTCAGTTTATGGCTGATCCAGCCTGCCAGTAATTCCTGCCAACTGCCGCTGCTGCCGTTAACTGTTGTCACTGTAGCCCTGGTTGGGGTGGTGAGTTCAGGTGGCAAGTCGGCGACCACGATATGTTTGCCACTGGCCATTACAGTAAGCCAGCGGCAGGTATTTTCCAGTTGGCGCACGTTGCCGGGCCAATCCAGCTGGCTTAAGAATTGTTCTGCTTCTTTGGTCAGCGTTTTGGCTTCAACATTTAACTCTTTGGCCGCCTGCAACAAAAAATGCTGCGCCAGTTTGGCAATATCCTGTTTGCGTTCGCGCAATTGCGGCAAATGTACGCGGATCACATTCAGACGGTGAAATAAGTCTTCACGAAACTTGCCTTCGGTTACCAGCTGCTCCAGATTCTGGTGCGTAGCTGCGATAATACGCACATCGACACCAATAGCCTGGTGGCCGCCAACACGGTAAAACTGACCGTCGGCCAATACGCGCAGCAAACGTGTTTGCACATCCAGCGGCATATCGCCTATTTCATCGAGAAATAGGGTGCCACCGTCAGCTTGTTCAAAGCGGCCTTTGCGCAGGTTGTTGGCACCGGTAAAGGCGCCTTTCTCATGGCCGAACAGCTCAGACTCAATCAGATCTTTCGGAATTGCGGCCATATTCAGCGCGATAAATGGCTGCTCTGCACGCGGGCTGTGCTTATGTAAGGCACGGGCAACCAACTCTTTACCGGTACCGGATTGGCCATTAATTAATACACTGATGCTGGAGCGCGCCAGCCGGCCGATGGCGCGGAATACTTCCTGCATTGCCGGCGCTTCACCGATAATCTCCGGTGATAAGGTTGGCGCCACGGCTTTATGTTTCGGTTGACGCGCTTTGGCGTGCTCCAGCGCGCGGCTGATCAAGGCAACTGCATCGTTGACATCGAACGGTTTAGGTAAATATTCAAAAGCACCGCGTTTAAAGGCATTAACGGCACTGTCTAAATCAGAATGCGCGGTCATAATAATTACCGGCAGTTCCGGTGCCAGTTCTTGCAGGCGGCTTAACAGCGCCATGCCGTCGGTACCCGGCATACGGATATCCGATACGACTACTGCTGGTTGGTCATACTCCAGCCGCTGCAACATTAAATCGGCAGAGGCATAGCTTTCACATAAAATATCCGCCCGGGCGAGGGCTTTTTCCAGAACCCAGCGGATAGAATTGTCGTCATCGATAATCCACACAGTATGACTCATTAGTTCAATCCTCAGTGTCTGCAATTGGCAGGTATAGGGTAAATTCGGTATGGCCCGGCCAGCTGTCGCAATCAATCCAGCCGCCGTGTTGGTGGATCAGCGTTTGGCCGATTGATAACCCCAGTCCGGTACCGCCGGCTTTGCCACTTACCATCGGGTAAAACAGGGTGTCTTTAATGTCGTTCGGGATGCCGGGGCCATTGTCGATTACACGGATTAAGGCCACCAGTTTGTAGCGTTTGCCATGCAGGGTATGTTGGTGTAGTACGCGGCTTTGTAAGCAAATCGCCGGTTGTGCGGTATGTTCCAGTGCTTGCTGCGCGTTGCGGACTATATTCAACAGCGCTTGCTCGAGCAGTTCCGGGTCAAAGGCGAAATCGGGTATGCTGGGGTCGTAGTCCCGGCTGAACTTCACCTGGCCGGGATTATCCATCAGCGCTAACTGACGCACTTGCTCTATCATCTGATGCAAGTTGCTTTGCACCCGCTGCGCCGGGCGGTAGGGGCCCAGCAAGCGATCGACCAGGTTCCGTAACCTGTCGGCCTGGGCGATAATCAGTTGCGTATATTCTTTCAGCTCATCAGATAATGTTTCTTCCAACAATTGCGCTGCACCACGTAAACCGCCGAGCGGGTTTTTTATCTCGTGTGCCAGGCCGCGGATCAGCTCGCGGGCGGCCAGGTGCTGATGTTGTTGCAGGCTTTCTAGACTGATTTTCCGCTGTTGATCGACATGACGAATTTCCAGTAACAGATGATCCGGCGGGCTCTCACTGACGGTAACGCTGATATCCAGCAGCAAATGGCGGCCGTCGGCCAGTACGGCTTGCACATCGCTGACGCCAAAGCCCTGTTTCGAGCTTAGTGCACCGCAAAAATGCTGGCTGCTGATATCAATATGTTGGAACAATTCAGGAAAGTACTGGGCAGACAGGCGTTTTTCACCTAAACCCAACACAGCACAGCAGGCGGTATTAAAGTAACGAATGTTTAAATCTGCATCCAACAGCATAATGGCCGTGGTCAGTTGCTCAGTAATATGCGCGTATAGTTGCTCTGTCGGTATTGTTATATCAGTCACTGTTCCACCCTTTGCACCAAATTGGTGCGATGAGTTGACAGTGTAATTCAGTTCAGGCTGAATTGCATAGCATACGCACTAATTTGGTGATATTACCGAGGCTCTATGTAAATAGAAGGTCGTTACAGGACTTGTTGCAATAAGCTTGCCGTTTTGATCAAAAAGTTCCATCTGCAGTTTATGTTCGCCGCGTTCTACATCGCGCAGAATAAATACGGCGTTATTTTGCGGCTCTACTTTAGCCTGGCCGTCAATTAATAAGCGTACGCGAAGGCCACGCTGAAACATCGGACTGATCTTACCGGACACATATACTGAGCCGGTATTGTCGCGCACTGTACCCTGATCCTCAGGCTGTACAATCTCTACCGTAAAAGGCTCAGGTGCCGGGGCTTTGCGCGCCGGTAGGGTAGGGTCTGTTGCCTCCATGATATTGGCACGAGTGGATAAATTCAGTTCTTCAGCGCCGGGTTGCGGGCTGTCAGAGAATATCAATACACCGTTGGCATCACGGGTAACAAAGACCTTTTTGCTTTCCTGCGCCGTTATTGGCATTGCAGCAAACAATAATATGAAAATAAACAATACTTTATTCATTGATTTACTAAGTTCCATTTTATTTTTATTATTGTTGTTCCGTTGCGCTACTTTAGCTTGCTTTGTGCTATTTTTCTACAAAAAAAAAGCTCACCGGAGTGAGCTTTTTAATCATATGAGATTTTAAACGCTGTAGTACAGTTCAAATTCCAACGGGTGAACTGCAACGGCTACTTTACGGGCTTCTGCGCGTTTAATATCGATGTAGGCATCGATCATCGCATCAGACATTACGCCGCCTTTGGTAAAGACTGCGCGGTGCTTATCCAGCTCGTTCAGCGCTTCTTCCAGTGAGGTTGAAACCTGTGGAATATTGGCGGCTTCTTCTGCCGGTAAGTCGTATAAGTCTTTATCCATCGCATCGCCCGGGTGGATCTTATTCTGGATACCGTCCAGGCCTGCCATCAGTTGGGCAACAAAAGCCAAGTACGGGTTAGCTGCCGGATCCGGGAAGCGACACTCAATACGGCGTGCTTTAGCACTGGGTACCAGTGGAATACGAATTGAGGCAGAACGGTTACGGGCAGAATAAGCCAGCATTACCGGTGCTTCAAAGTGTGGTACTAAACGCTTGTACGAGTTAGTCGACGGGTTGGTAAAGGCGTTGATGGCCTTAGCATGTTTAATAATACCGCCGATGTAGTACAACGCTGTTTCAGACAGGCCGGCATATTTATCACCGGCAAACAGGTTTACACCGTCTTTTGCCAGCGATTGGTGACAATGCATGCCTGAACCGTTATCGCCTACTAATGGTTTTGGCATAAAGGTAACAGTTTTGCCATACAGGTGCGCTACGTTATGAATAACGTATTTAAGTTGCTGCACTTCATCAGCTTTTTTGGTCAGGCTGTTGAACTTAGTAGCAATTTCGTTCTGGCCGGCTGTGGCAACTTCATGGTGGTGCGCTTCAACGGTTTGACCCATTTCTTCCAGTACCATACACATGGCGCTACGGATATCATGGCCCGAATCTACCGGTGGTAACGGGAAGTAACCGCCTTTCACACCAGGACGGTGGCCTTTGTTGCCGTCTTCATAACTGGTGCCTGAGTTCCATGCGGCTTCAGTAGAGTTAATCTTGAAGAAGGAGCCTGACATCGTGGTTTCAAAGCGGATGTCGTCGAACATAAAGAATTCCGGCTCAGGGCCAAACAGCACAGTGTCGGCAATACCGGTAGACTTCAAGTACTCTTCAGCGCGCTTGGCGATAGAGCGTGGGTCACGGTCATAACCCTGCATGGTGCTGGGTTCGATAACGTCACAGGTAATGTTTAACGTGGTTTCTTCAAAAAACGGGTCTAATACCGCTGTAGAAGCGTCCGGCATCAGGATCATGTCTGAGTCGTTAATACCTTTCCAACCGGTAATAGAAGAGCCGTCAAACATCTTACCGTCTTCAAAGAAATCTGCAGTAATTTGGTTAACAGGAATAGTCACATGCTGCTCTTTACCTTTGGTGTCAGTAAAACGTAAATCTACAAACTTCACTTCATTTTCTCTAATTAAACTCAGTACAGATGATGCAGACATGCATTCCTCCAATTAATCTGTTTTGAACTGATTTAGCGGTGTTGCTCCATTAAATGCCAGATATATGCCAAACATTTAACGCCTTGAATTTGTTTGAGTATTTTTTAGCATGCGCACTTATCAATTGGCGCCATGCACCAATATGGTGCCATGTTGCTTTGTTGTGGTGCGCTTGTGCAAGGGCTAAGTGTAGCTGCGGATTGCCCTGTTGATAAAAAAAATTGCCGAAACCGCAGTTGCTGTTTTTCTTTCCTGGTAAAAACAGAGTAGAATATGCGCCCTTTAGTTTCAGTTAGTTTTGCCTGGTGGTCATTACGGTCATCTAGTGCCACAGAGGATATATTTACATGAGCGTTACCGCGACCTACTTAGAAAAGCTGCGCAATGTTGCCATTATTGCGCACGTTGACCATGGTAAAACCACATTGGTTGACAAACTGCTGCAGCAGTCTGGCACCTTCGACGCCCGCGCCAAATTACAGGAGCGCGTTATGGACTCGAATGCGCAGGAATCTGAGCGCGGTATAACTATTTTGGCGAAAAACACTTCAGTGCGCTGGAATGGTTACCATATCAATATTCTTGATACACCGGGCCACGCTGACTTCGGTGGTGAAGTAGAGCGCGTACTATCAATGGCAGACTCAGTACTGTTGTTGGTTGATGCCGTTGACGGCCCAATGCCGCAAACGCGCTTCGTAACGCAAAAAGCTTTCTCACACGGTTTAAAGCCTATTGTTGTTGTGAATAAAATTGACCGCCCGGGCGCACGTCCGGATTGGGTTATTGACCAGGTATTTGACCTGTTTGACAACTTAGGCGCCACTGACGAGCAATTGGACTTCCCGATTGTATATGCCTCAGCATTAAACGGCTGGGCAACATTAGATTACAACGAGCCAAAAACAGATATCACTGATTTGTTCGAAGCCATTGTGAAGCACGTAGCACCGCCGGCGGTAGAGCTGGACGGTGAAACACAACTGCAGGTGTCACAACTGGATTACTCCAGCTACCTTGGCATTATCGGTATCGGCCGTATCAAACGCGGTAGCTTAAAATCGAACCAGCAGGTAACGATTGTCGGTGCTGACGGCAGCAAACGTAATGGTAAAGTTGGCCAGGTATTTGGTTACTTAGGTTTAGAACGTGTTGAAACGCCGGAAGCTAACGCCGGTGACATCGTGGCCTTTACCGGTCTTGGTGAACTGAAAATATCTGACACTATCTGTGCCACTACTAAGGTAGAAGCCTTGCCGGCACTGCAGGTTGATGAACCTACTGTTACCATGACGTTCCAGGTAAACACCTCACCGTTCGCCGGTAAAGAAGGTAAGTTTGTTACCTCACGCCAGATCTTAGAGCGTTTAACTAACGAGCTGAAGCACAACGTAGCACTGCGGGTTGAAGAAACCGAAGACGGTGATAAATTCAAAGTATCCGGCCGTGGTGAATTGCACCTGGGCGTATTAATTGAAAATATGCGCCGTGAAGGTTTCGAATTAGCAGTATCACGCCCTGAAGTAATCATGAAAGTGGTTGATGGCGCGAAGATGGAACCAATGGAAAACGTCACCATTGACTGTGAAGAGCAGAACCAGGGTTCTATTATGGAGCGTATGGGTGAGCGTAAAGCTGAAATGACCAATATGCAACCGGATGGTAAAGGTCGGATCCGGATGGATTTCTTAATGCCAAGCCGCGGCTTAATTGGTTTCCGTACCGAATTTATGACTATTACCTCAGGTACCGGTTTGATGTATCACAGCTTTGATCACTATGGTGCGCACAAAGGCGGTACTATCGGTCAGCGCACCAATGGTGTAATGATCTCTAACGCCATGGGTAAAGCTGCCGGCTATGCTATTTTCTCCTTACAGGAACGTGGCCGTATGTTTATCAGCCACGCCGAAGAAGTGTACGAAGGCCAGGTTATCGGTATTCATAGCCGCAGCAACGACTTAACAGTTAACTGTTTGAAAGGTAAGCAGTTAACTAACGTTCGTGCGTCCGGTACTGACGAGGCTATCAACCTGGTGCCGCCAATCCGTTATACGCTGGAACAGGCACTGGAATTTATTGATGACGATGAATTGGTAGAAGTAACACCTAAGTCTATCCGGATCCGTAAGCGTCACCTGACAGAAAACGATCGTAAGCGCGCCAGCCGCGGTTAATTCCGCTTCGCGAGCTAAGCAAAGCCGGCGTTAATGCCGGCTTTTTGTTGCCTGATATTTAGTGATCAACAACTTACAGTTATCTGTGATGCTGGTTGAACGTTGGCTTTTCTTGTATCCTCGGGCTGTTACCCGGATAAATGGAGGCGGTATGAAAATTGACTGGCAGGGCTATGCTCAGACCGGCCTGCGCTTTATTAAACTTTATGCTCAGCGCTGTCAGCAGGATCAGATCACGGTAGTGGGCGGCTACCTGGCGTATATTTCTTTATTGTCGCTGGTGCCGTTAATCACGGTAATGTTTTCTATGTTACAGGCCTTTCCGATGTTTGCTGATTTTCGCGGCAATATTGAAGCTTTTGTGTTTGCCAATGTTGTGCCATCGCGCGGCGAGGAAATTCAGACCTATATCAATCAGTTTATCGGCAATACCGGCGGCATGACGGCGGTGGGTATTATGGTACTGGCCGGCGTTGCACTGTTGCTGATCCACAATATTGATAAAACGCTGAATAAAATCTGGCGGGTAACCAAAAGGCCAAGACCGGTTATTTCATTTTCTATTTACTGGATGATTCTGACTTTAGGACCTATTTTGTTTGGCTCGTCGATTGCCGTAACATCTTATCTGATCAGATTAAGCCGTTTTGCTGAAGATTATACGCCCGGCTTATCTACCTTGTTGCTCAGCACCGTGCCGTATCTGATGTCTTTACTGGCATTTTTTCTGCTTTATCTGGTGGTACCGAATATCAAAGTCCGCAGCCGGCATGCGTTTTTCGGTGCCTTGTTGGCGATGATATTATTTGAATTATCTAAACGTGGTTTTGCAGCGTACGTGACGCATTTCCCGGCATACGATACGATTTACGGTGCGCTGGCGCTGGTACCTATTATGTTTGTCTGGGTGTATTTGTGCTGGTTGGTGGTATTGCTGGGGGCCGAACTTACCGCCTTATTGCAGCAAATTGCGGCCGATACTGAAAAAGCCGACAGTGATGACCCGGACCAAAACAGCCCGGACGATGAAAACGGGGCTATTGCGGGATGAAGGCACTTATTCAACGTGTAAGCCAGGCTGCAGTAACGGTTGAGGGTGATATTATTGCGCAGATTGACCGCGGCTTATTAGTATTGCTGGGGGTGGAAACCGCTGATACAACTGCGGCGGCGCAGAAGCTGGCGCATAAGGTTTGCCACTACCGCGTGTTTTCAGATGCCGACGGCAAGATGAACTTAAATGTACAACAGGCAGGTGGCAGCTTGCTGGTGGTATCGCAGTTTACCCTGGCTGCAGATACCAACTCGGGTTTAAGGCCCAGCTTTACACCTGCAGCAGCGCCGGACAAGGCCTACCTGTATTACGAAGCTTTTGTGGCCTATTGTCGCTCACTGGGTATATCCGCGGCGACCGGCAAGTTTGCGGCTGACATGCAGGTTAGTTTGATTAATGACGGCCCCGTAACCTTTTTACTGCACAGCTGATTTTTCGGAACTGCAGAGCTGATTTTTCGGAGTAGTATAATGCGGCATTGGCAATTACGTTCACCTCAGACACCGACCGAGTGGCAACGGTATTATCAGCTGCGCTGGCAAGTGCTGCGAGCCCCGTGGCAGCAGCCACCGGGCTCAGAGCGCGATGAGCTGGAAGCACAGGCTTATCATCTGATGTTGATAACAGCGGAAGGCGAGGTGGCGGCAGTGGGTCGTCTGCACCGGCTTGAGCATGACGGTGCACAGGTTCGTTATATGGCGGTTGCGCCTGAGTATCAGGGAAAAGGTGCCGGCAGCAAAATATTAGCCGCACTGGAAATGCAGGCCGTGCAATGGGGCTGTGGTTATCTTCGTTTAAATGCCCGTGATACAGCACTGCCGTTTTATCAGCGCCACGGCTATCAGCAAGCGGGTATTGCGGCGCCATTGTATGGTATTGCTCATGTCGTCATGCAAAAACCGCTGCGGCTTGGCGGCACAGCAGAGCAACAGCAACAATGGTGTACACAGTTGGCAGAGACCTGGCAGCAAACTATACCGCTGAGCCAATATATGCAACTTGGTATCGACAGCTTTGATGGCAACGAACTGCGTTGTGGTGCACCTTTAGCGCCAAACATTAACCTGCACCAGACCATGTTTGCCGGCAGTATCTATGCGCTGGCGACGCTAACCGGCTGGGGAATGCTGTATTTGCAATTGCAGGCGCTGGGTTTACAGGGTGACCAGGTGCTGGCAGACGCCAGCATTAAATATCTGCGCCCGGTTGCAGCAGAGCCGCAGGCGCGCTGTGCTTTACAGGATTGCAGCGGTAGCTTGCAAGGGCTGAGTGAAGGACGAAAAGCAGTACAACTGATTAAGGTTCAGGTATTTTCTGCTGGTGAGCCGGTGGTGGAGTTCAATGGCCGCTACGCAGTACTGCCGAAAAAAAGAGCAACGGCATGAAAATGATTATTGTTGGTTGTGGCTGGTTAGGGCAGCAATTGGCAGCTGCGCTGTGCCGCAAAGGGTATCAGGTAACGGCTACCCGGCGCTCTGTCGCCGCCCTGGCAGATTTACCGGCAAGCGTTGCGGCAATAGCGCTGGATCTTAATGCGCCGCCGGTCAATGATGAGGCGTTAAACGCAATATTTAATAATGCGCTTGTGATTTGTGCTATCGCGCCCGGCCGTCAGCAACCGGGTAATAACTATGTAGAATCATTACAGCAATTAACGGCATTGATGCAAGGCGCCGGTAGCCGTGGCGTGATACATTTTAGCTCAAGCGGCATTTATCAGGGGCTGGATGGCGATACCGATGAAACGGCTGAACTACTGCTACAGCAGCCACGGGTACAGTTATCGGCCGCAGGTGAGCAAGCATTGCAACAGTTTACCCCCTGCATCACTTTGCGTTTGGCCGGCTTAATGGGGCCGGGTCGTCACCCCGGACGTTTTGTTGCCGGTAAAACCCTGCCGGAGCCACTGGCACCGGTCAATATGGTGCACTCTGCGGATATCATAGCGGCAGTGCAGTCGTTACTGGCGCTGCCGGCGTTAAGCTCTGCCGTGTATAACTTAAGCTGTCCGGCCCCGGTAAGCCGGCAGACATTCTATCAACAGGCCGCAGCTATGCTTGGTAGCAAGGTTGATTTTGATTTGCACACCAATATGCAACGGCGTGTTGACCCACAGCGGTTTATCAGACAATTGGGTTTTCACTATCGTTATCACTCCGCTTGTGACGCTTTAACAGACTGCGATTAATGACAAAATTCGCGGCCCATAGTTTTATAATGCATTTATCAGCTTCCTGTTAAGAAAAATTCCGGCACTGCGCTGATACTCAACACTCAACAAAAGGGCGTTGAGGTTGTTATGAAAAATAAATGGTTGCTTGTCTCTTCTGTCAGTACTGCGCTGGGTATTGTTGCCGGCACGGTATACCTGTTCTTCGCTGAGCATTCATTACTGCAAAGCAATAACAACTGGGTGCTGTCGGCGTTTTGGTCGGCGTTTATGTTGTGGAGCTTTGTGCTGATGTTTGTTGTTGCGCTGCTGTTTAATGTATTGGCTTTTTTTGAACTGGATGAACAACATAAGCTGTTTGGTCTGGCTCTGCCATTGCGGGCCTTTCTGTCGTCTGCGGATAAAAAACAACAGTTTTTACAAGATGCAGAACGTTTTTTGCTGCGTCTGGGAAAAATGTATCATTCGTCGAAAGTCAGTCCTGAGTACCGCTGTTTGCAGGCCGAGCAGGAAAAGCTGGTGTACCTGCAACAAGATGACCAGGCCGTCGATATCACTCAGATCAGAGCCCTGTTTCAGCAAATGTTAGCGGCAGATTTCAGCAGTGGCATTATTGTCAGTTATGCCGGGTTCAGCAGCCAGGCTTGGATTTTTGCCCGTGAAGCAAATATTGAATTGTTAGATGCAAGAAGTTTAAAGAAACAGCAAAAATTACAGCGTGAACAACAATTTGCATTGGTTTAATGCTGATATCATCTTTTCATCGGGTTTTTTGTTGCTACTTTGGCAATATGAATAGCGAAAGGAATCAATAAAAACACTGGGATGAGAAAATACTTCCTGCCTGGCTGGACTATGTCCAGCCTTTTTCTTGCGTTGGATTTAGTGACAAGTGACAAAAGCTGGCTCAGGATATTTTAAAGGCGCTGGCTGCTTGTGTCAGCCCGGCTGCCAAAGCAGATACACCATCACTGTGTTGTAAGGTGCGCTGTGCTTTTTCGCTGCTAACCTGAGCCACTTCAATCATCTGCTGCATATTGCCATTAATGTTTTCACCGAGCATTAACTGAGTTTCTGTCGCGGCACTCACCTTGCTGCTGATGTCCTGTGTTTGGGCTAAGGCTTGATTGATCAAACTTAATGACGCAACCAGATCCAGTGTTTGTGCCACACAGCTGTCGGCATCAGTTTTGCCGTTGCTGATTGCCGCGACAGCCTGCTTACTTTGCAGCTGCAGCGTTTCGATCATTTGGCGTATTTCATCAGTAGCCTGTTGTGTTCGCCCTGCCAGTGACCGCACTTCATCTGCCACTACAGCAAAACCGCGACCTTGCTCTCCGGCCCTGGCTGCTTCAATCGCTGCATTTAATGCCAGTAAGTTTGTTTGCTCGGCAATCCCGCGAATGGTAGCCAGAATACCGCCAATATTATTGGCTTCGTCATTTACCTTGCTCATCACTGCACTGGTTTCGGTTAGCTGTCCGGCTAAGCGGGTGATTAGCTGTTTGTTATTTTCGGCAATTTTGTCAATCTGTGAGCCTTGCTGCAAAGCGTGTTGCATAGCGGTGGTGCTTTGTGCTGATTGTGAGGCAATGTCGCGTGTGCTGTCGGCTAATTGCCGCGTAACGTCGTTGACGCTCTCTATTTGCTGTTGCTGGTGTTGCAGCGAGTCATTGATCTCGCCAACTTCGTAGGCAGATTGCCTTGCATTGCCGCTTAGTTCACTGGCGTTGTGTTGAATATTTACAATCAGTGCACTTAATGCATTGGTCAGACTGTTAACTTTGCCCGCCAAAGCACCGAACTCATCCTGATGGGTAATAGTCAATTTGCGGGTTAAATCTCCTTTAGCAATATCGCCCAGCACCCGGTTAATACCTGCCAGCGGGCGCAACATGGCATTAATCGTTAAGTACGCTGCGGCTACCGCCAATAATACCAGCACCAGCATCAAGCTAAGGGTACGGGTATTGCCGGAGCTTACTGCGTCAAAGACCTTTTGCTGTAAGGCGTTAAATTGGCTGTCGGCGGCTGCCAGCAATTGATCCAATGCTGCAATAACCTGCTCCACACTGCGTTCGGACAGGTTCAGCTGTTCACGGGCTTGCTGCTGGCTGGCCACCTGCTGAAGTTTCAGACTGGCCAGGTTGTCAGCAGCTTGTAATCGCGTGGTAAGTTGGGCTAATTGTGTCGTGACATCCTGCCATAACCCACCGGTGTTTTGCTTAGCTACCAGACTAGCCATGTAATCGATATTGACCTGCATATCGCTTAAAGCAAAACCGATATTTTCCTGCCCGTTTTGTGCAGCGCTTTGTTCTGCATAGGTTGTTACTTCTTTTAATGTATTTAACAGTCCGAGTAACTGACCGTCAATACGGTTAGCCGTGCCGGCGATCAGCTCCATTTGTTGCTCGCCGCCGGGTAATTCAAGATAGGAAATGTCCAGCAGATTGGCACCGATATTGTCGACAAGCTGCTCTAATGTGGAAAATTCAGTCTGTACCGTGTGTTGTAAGGCGTTGCTTTGCAGCCTGGCGTTAAACATGATGCTGACCGCTGCGGTATACTGTTGATAACGATTGTCTATCTCAGATAGTGCTTGGCTGAAAGAAGGGTTGCTGGCAGTAAGGCTGGCTAAAGTAGACAATTGCTGGCGTAAAGCCTGGCTGCCGCTATTAAATTGCTGCTGATAATGGCTGATGTCGTCGTCTGTTTCGGCGGTATAGCCAAGAGCTGACATTTTAGCCAGCTTGAGCAGCTGAATTTGTGCGGCATTACTTTGCTGCTGCACCGGCACGGCTGTTTGGTTTACCTGATGACCGGATTGGCTGATAGCTGAAAAACTGAGTAAAGCCGAACCACTGGACAGTAATAGTAAGACGGCAATAAAGCCAAAGCCAATAACGACTTTGTGCGCAACTTTTAATGTGATCACTAGCTAAACTCCGCACCGGCGCTAAGCATTAACCATAGACAGCAGCTGCTTGATAAACAAGCTGAAGTTAACAAAGAATGCCCGGCTGGTCCAGTCAGTAAAGAGGTACATGACCAAAAAGAGGGCGGCAGCACCATAGTGGTGCTGCCGGATAACTCAGAAGCTACACAGCAGATTAGCCGGCAACAAACTATTTAGCTGGCGTTGACGTAATAAAGCAGCACTTTGCTCGATGTCCGGCGCAAAGTAACGGTCTGCGCCATAGAAGCTGACGTCGTTGCGTAGCCATTGTTTTGCTTGCTCCAGCGCGTGGGTCGATTTTAGCGGAGCACGAAAATCTAAACCTTGTGCCGCGGCCAGATACTCAACGGCCAGCACACCGGTGGTGTTTTCTGCCATATCGGCTAAACGCCGTGCCGCAAAGGTAGCCATCGACACATGGTCTTCCTGGTTGGCGGAGGTAGGCAAGCTATCAACTGAGGCCGGGTGCGCCAGGCTTTTGTTTTCTGATGCCAACGCCGCAGCGGTTACCTGGGCTATCATAAAGCCGCTGTTTACGCCGCCATTGGGCACTAAAAACGCCGGTAATTTACTCAGGGTGGCGTCAATCAGCAGTGCCATACGTCGCTCTGACAAGGAGCCGATTTCGGCAATCGCCAGTGCCAGATTATCGGCCGCCATCGCCACCGGCTCAGCATGAAAGTTCCCTCCGGATAAAATATCGCCATCATCAGCAAAGACCAGCGGATTGTCGGTAACGCCGTTAGCTTCGGTGCCCAATACTTCTGCCGCCTGGCGAATTTGCGTTAAGCAGGCCCCCATGACTTGCGGCTGACAGCGCAGGCTGTAAGGATCTTGTACTTTTTCGCAGTTATGGTGTGCTTCGCCGATGTCTGATGTTGTGCCCAGCAGATGACGATAAATAACTGCTGCATCAATCTGACCGCGCTGACCACGGGCCTGATGAATACGGTCATCAAACGGCGCACGGCTACCCATTGCGGCTTCGACGCTCATGGCACCGATAACACAGCCGGCAGCAAATAAGTCTTCTGCTTTAAACAGGCCTTCTAACGCCAGCGCGGTAGAGGCCTGGGTGCCGTTAAGTAGTGCTAAGCCTTCTTTTGCTGCCAGCGTTACCGGCTCCAGCCCGGCAAAGCCCAGGCCTTCACGGGCATCGTAAATCTGGCCCCGGTAGCTTACTTCGCCTTCACCAATCAGCGGCAACACCATATGCGACAGCGGCGCTAAATCGCCCGAGGCGCCAACAGAGCCTTTTTTCGGAATGCAGGGGTAAACTTCAGCGTTTACCAGTTTAATCAGCGCTTCAATCACAGACAGGCGAATACCGGAAAAACCGCGTGCCAGCGAGTTAATTTTCAGCACCAGCATCAGCCGAACTGTGCTGTCATCCATAATTTCGCCAAAACCGGCGGCATGAGACAGCACAATAGAGCGCTGCAGCAGCTCCAGCTCTTCGTTTTTAATCCGTGTATTGGCCAATAAGCCAAAGCCGGTGTTAATGCCGTACACCACACGATTTTGTTTAATAATATCGGCAACACAGGTAGCCGATTTTTCTATTACCGCTATGGCAGAGCTGTCCAGGGTTAGCTGCACCGGACCTTGTTGTACCTGGCGTAATTGTGCCAGCGTTAACTTACCCGGTACTAAATTCAGTTGAAAACTCATGTTATTACTCCGTTACCATTGGTAAGTCTAAACCTTGTTCGGTGGCACAGTTGACGGCGATATCGTAACCGGCGTCGGCATGGCGCATTACGCCGGTACCCGGATCGTTCCACAGCACGCGGCCTAAGCGCGCCGCAGCTTGCTCTGTGCCATCGGCCACTATTACCACGCCGCTGTGCTGGCTGTAGCCCATGCCAACGCCACCGCCATGATGCAGTGATACCCAGGTAGCACCGCCGGCAGTATTAAGCAGGGCATTGAGCAATGGCCAGTCTGATACTGCATCTGAGCCATCCAGCATGGCTTCAGTTTCGCGGTTCGGGCTGGCAACTGAGCCTGAATCCAGGTGGTCACGGCCAATCACGACCGGTGCGCTCAGTTCGCCGTTTTTGACCATTTCATTAAATGCCAGTGCGATGCGGGCGCGATCTTTTAAGCCGATCCAGCAAATACGCGCCGGCAAGCCCTGAAACTGAATGCGCTCGCGCGCCATATCGAGCCAGTTATGCAGGTGTGGGTTGTCCGGAATAAGCTCTTTTACTTTGGCATCGGTTTTATAAATATCTTCGGCGTCGCCTGACAAGGCCACCCAACGAAACGGTCCTATACCTTCGCAGAATAGCGGCCGGATATAGGCCGGCACAAAGCCCGGAAAATCAAAGGCGTTGGTTACGCCTTCGTCTTTAGCCATCTGGCGGATATTGTTGCCGTAATCGGTGGCGACGGCACCACGTTGTTGCATGGTGAGGATGGCCTGTACCTGCACCGCCATCGATTGCTTGGCGGCCTTTACCACACCAGCTTCGTCAGTTTTTCGCAGCTTTGCAGCTTGTTCCATGCTCCAGCCTTGTGGCAGGTAACCGTTGAGCGGGTCATGGGCAGAGGTTTGGTCGGTGACCACATCCGGTGTAATACCGCGGGCGACCAGTTCAGCAAACACATCGGCCGCATTGGCCAGCAAGCCGATGGAGGTGGGTTTGCCTGCAGCTTTAGCCGCTTCGAGCATCGCCAGCGCTTCATCCAGTGAGCGGGCTTTTTTATCCAGGTAACGGGTTTTCAGCCGGAAATCGATGCGGCTTTCATCTACTTCACAGGCCAGCATATGAAAGCCTGCCATGGTGGCGGCCAGTGGCTGAGCGCCGCCCATACCGCCCAAACCGCCGGTTAATACCCACTTGCCGCTTGCCAGACCGTCAAAGTGTTGTTTGGCAATGGCGACAAAGGTTTCATAGGTGCCTTGTACTATGCCCTGGGTGCCGATGTAGATCCATGAGCCGGCTGTCATCTGGCCGTACATCATCAGGCCTTTGCGGTCCAGCTCATTAAAATGCTGCCAGTTGGCCCAGGCCGGTACCAGGTTGGAGTTGGCAATCAGTACCCGCGGGGCATCAGCGTGAGTCGGGAATACGCCCACCGGTTTACCGCTTTGTACCAGCAGGGTTTGGTTATCTTCCAGCCGGTTTAACACCTCGACAATTTTGTCGTAGCATTGCCAGTTGCGCGCGGCGCGGCCAATACCGCCATATACCACTAAAGCTTGCGGGTGCTCGGCTACTTCAGGGTCAAGGTTGTTCATTAACATGCGCTTGGCCGCTTCAGTCTGCCAGCTTTTAGCGGTAATGTTGCTGCCGCGGTCGGCGCGGATCACCCGGCTGTTATCAATACGTGAGTCTGTCATCAGATGCTCTCTCTGCTATTCGGTAAGGAAAAGTTCAGATGGCCGCCTAAACGGTAGCGGCTACCCGGTGAGGTTAAATACGCCAGGCTGACCGCGCCTTCACGGCTAAAGGTGCGGCGGGTCAGGCGCAGGCAGGGTTCGGCTTTTTTCAGCATTAAATGCTTACAGGTAAAATCATCCGGCCAGATGGCCTCTACTGTATGTTCGGCTTCAGTAAGCGGCGCAATAAAGCTCAGATACTGATGCGGTGTTTGCTGATTAAAATCTTGCTTAACATAATCCGGTACCAGTTTCGGGCTAACGTAACGGGCTTCCAGTTGCAGCGGTTGGTTGTTCTCTAAATGCACTATCAGAGAAAAATACACCGGTTGGTTGCGCTGCAGACCCAGTGCGCCGGCAATAACGCCGGGGCAGGGCAGTTCAGTTAATTGCAACAAACGCGCACTGTATATATGGCCGCGGCTATTGATCTCATCGGCAATATTACGGATTTCCAGCAACGACGATTGCGACTTCAGCGCGGCGACAAAACTGCCAACGCCCTGTGTGCGGTACAAAATGCCTTGTTCGGTAAGCTCCTGCAGCGCGCGGCGCGCTGTCATACGGCTAACACTGAACTGTTCGGCCAGCTCGTTTTCTGACGCTACCCGGCTATGCTCGGGCCAGGCGCCAATCTCTATCTGGCTGAGCATGTACTCTTTAATTTCGGCAAATTTGGCCACAGCCATAACATTTCTCCTGTTGCCGGACAAAAAATACCGCGGCTAAATAAAAAATACTGCAGTTTGGTTGTATATACAAGTTGTTGGTGTAAAATTATTTCAACGTGCACACAGGAGAGCCACCATGCAGCAGTTTGATGCCATCTGGATTAATGCCAATATCGCCACCATGACCGACAATGGCCATGCCTATGGCACCATAGAAAACGGCGTTTTGGCGATAAAAGACGGTGTTATTGCTTACGTGGGGCAGCGTAGCGGGTTGCCGGCATTTGATGCGCTGGCCACGCCGCTGTATGACGCTGCCGGGCAGTGGTTGCTGCCGGGTTTTATCGATTGCCATACTCACCTGGTGTACGCTGGCAATCGTGCTAACGAGTTTGAAATGCGCTTAAACGGTGCCAGCTATCAGGATATTGCCGCTACCGGTGGTGGCATTAAAGCCACTGTGGCGGCCACCCGTGCGGCCAGCCACGAAGAGTTATTTGTGCTGGCAAAGGACCGGCTTAATACCTTGTTAGCGCAGGGCGTGACCACAGTGGAAATTAAATCCGGTTACGGCCTGGATTTAGCCACTGAGCAAAAGATGCTGGAAGTAGCCGCCGAGCTGGACCGGCATCATCCGGTAACCATTCAAAAGACCTTTTTAGGTGCTCATGCCTTGCCGGTTGACTATGCTGACGACGCCGATGGCTATATCGACGCGGTTTGCCAGATGCTGGGGCAGTTGCAACAGCTCGGGTTAGTGGATGCGGTGGATGTATTTTGCGAAGGCATCGGCTTTAGCATCGCGCAAACGCGTAAGGTATTTGCCGCTGCATCTGCGCTGGGTTTGCCGGTAAAAGCCCATGCCGAGCAATTATCCAACCTTGGCGGCAGCGCTTTGGTTGCTGAGTTTGGCGGCTTATCTGCCGATCATATCGAGTTTCTTGATGAGGCCGGCGTGGCCGCGATGGCAAAGGCCGGCACCGTTGCCGTGTTGTTACCCGGCGCATTTTACTTTTTGCGTGAAACGCAATTGCCGCCCATTGGCCTGTTGCGGCAATACCAGGTGCCGATGGCGGTAGCAACCGATCTTAACCCCGGCACCTCGCCGCTGTGTTCCTTGCCGCTGATGTTAAATATGGCCTGTACGCTGTTTCGCTTAACGCCGGAAGAAGCCTTGCTGGGCGTAACCCGGCACGCTGCGCAGGCATTGGGGCTTAACGATCGCGGCAGCTTAGCGGCCGGGTTGCGGGCAGACTTTGCGCTTTATGCTATCAGCCAACCGGCGGAGTTGTGTTATCAGTTTGGTGTTAGTCAGCTTAAACAGCTGATTATCAATGGTAAAGAGGTTAGCAGCCGTCGTTAAGGTGCTTTACATCAGGGCATTTTAGATTAAGCTGTTAACATATATTCTGCAGGAGTGCTGCTGTGTCTGTTATTAGTTTGCTCAGTGGTTTGCTGGTGCTGGCCTTTATTTACCTGGTTAAATTGAAGTTTGATTTATACAAACTGGGTAAATCCAAACGCGGACAAAAAAACACCCAGCCGGGTTTTTACTCGCTGCATGATGATGTCAGCGGCTTTCCGAATAAGTTCTTTTTGCAGCAGCAGTCAGAGCAATTATTGCTGCGCGCACCTGAGCAGAGCTATTCGCTATTGCTGATTAAAATCAGCCGCTTTGCACAAATTAACCAGTTGCTGGGGCACAGCAACAGCAACCTGGTGTTAGCGCAAATAGCGCAGCGTATTAATGATCAGTTGGAAACCACTGAACAGGCACTAACCTTTGAGTTTCGCCAACAACATCCGATACGGCTGTGCCATTTAGGCGGGGTAGATTTTGCTGTCTGGCTCGACAGCAGCGACAAACCGCATTTGGCGGAGTACCTGGCCGATAATTTGGAGAAAAATGTACCTGAAGCCATGATAGTGCACGGCTGCACAGTAGATTACCGGCCGCAGTGCGGTATTGCTCATTACCCGGAGCACGGCAGCCAGTTAAATGAGCTGCTGGAGCGTGCGTACCTGGCACTACAACATCACAGCGGCTTGCAGGGGAAAAGCCAGGTATTTACTGCTGACATGCTGCATTACACCAGTGACAGGCTGGCGTTAATGGCGGCATTGCGCCAGGCCATTACTGATGGCCAACTGGTGTTGTACGTGCAGCCGCAAATTGATATGCAAAGCCGGCAGGTATTAGCCGGTGAAGTATTTGTGCGTTGGCGTCATCCCACCAAAGGCCTGCTTGCACCGGCAGAGTTTTTGCAGCTGGCAGAAGAAATGGGCGTTATTTACCCGCTAACTCAGTGGGTGTTGAACGAAGCCGTCAGTATGATGGCCACGTTGAAGCAGGCTAAACTTGACTGCAAAATTGCGGTGAATATTTCCAGTAAGGATTTACTGCATGACGAGTTAATTGACAGTCTGGAGCAACTGTTTGACAAATATCAGGTAAAGCCACAACAAATGATGCTGGAGTTGCAGGAAAGCGCTTTACTGGCCAATCCGCCAAAAGCAATGAGCATGTTGCAACGTTTACACCGGCTCGGGGTGGAGTTGGCGCTGGATGATTTTGGTACCGGGTTTTCGTCTTTGGCATATTTGCGGCAATTACCTGTGCAGCATGTCAAAGTAGACTGCTCGTTTATCAATGAATTGCATAAATCCGATATGCACTCTGCTATTACCGGTGCCATTATCGACATGGCGCGTAATCTTAGCCTAGGCGTTATTGCCGAAGGTGTTGAAGAGGTTGAGGTAGAGCAAAAGCTGCTGCGTATGGGCTGCAGCCGTGGTCAGGGCTTCTTGTATTCACGGCCATTTGAGCTTGGTGGTTTTGCGGTGTGGTTGAAGCAGTGGCAACAAAACGAAACTAAATCGCCGTAGCCTGATGTTTTTTGCCTTGTATAAAGGCGTACACCAGTGCTGCCAATACCTGGCCTGCTTCATTGTTACCGGCGGCCATGCCGGCCGGATGCTGCGCCGGTGCTGCCTCCGCCAAATGCAGATAACGGCTGCGCGGTAATTTGGCTAACTGATAAACAAACTGCTCTGCACTTTGCACGCTGATACCGCAATTGGTAAAGGCACTGACCGGCATCAGGCTGATACTGTCGGTGTCTACTTCAATACCAATGTCACCCTGGCCCTGCACCACAAAGTCGATACATTGCTCTAAGGCTTGTTGGTAACTCAGCTCCCCGCGCACAAAAATACGCTGATAACTGCAATAATCGGCGCCGGCTTGCTGAAGCTGCGCCAAGGTTGCGGCTGAATTTTTCAGCTCATGTAAACCTAATACAAAATAGTGTTGCAGGTAACCTGCGTGATGCGCATAGCTAAAGCCATTGCCGCTGTGGCGACCTTCCAGCGGGCGAAAGTCTGAATGCGGGTCCAGATTAGCGCTGTTGGCGCGTTGTCCGCTTGCGGTTGCCAGCGCTTTAAGTAGCGGGTAACTGTTATTGTGGCCGCCGCCTATTATCAGCGGTAATAAACCGGCGCTAAAAATGGCTTGTGCTACTGCAGCCAGCCGCCCATCAAGTTCGGCAACCAGCTCTTTGAGTAAATGAATATCCGCGTTTTGTGCGTGTTGCTGTAAATCGTCGCAGGCGATAGCGCCCAGCAGCAGAATATCCGCTGCGGCGATAAAGTCATTACTTTGCAGATTAAGGAATTTGGATAAAAAGGCCTGCCAGCCGCCATCTGCGCCGGGTTGGCCCAGGTTGGCTCTGGGGCCGATATCTTCCGGCACACCCAGTAACACAAACCGGCAACCGGCAGCTTTGGCGTGCACTAATTGCTCAGTTAAATTAAGTTGCAGTTTGGGCAGCTGTATTGCTGCGCCAACGCGTGTCTCACCGCTACGCGTGGCGCAATAACGCTCAAGTTGCTGTTGGCTAATAAGATTAAGCATAAAACTATGCGCTTTATTCGATATCCAATGCATCCGGCGACATAATAATACCGGTGCTGTCGGCGTATAAATGATCGCCCGGCAAAAACGTAACGCCGGCAAAATTTACCGGTACTTCGGTTTCGCCAAAGCCTTTATCGTCGGCGCCCACCGGAATGGCATTAACCGCGTGAATACCGATATCAAAGTCTTCCAACAAATCCAGATCCCGTACGCTGCCATAGCAAACAATGCCTTCCCAGCCGTTAGCAGCCGCAACAGAGGCCAGCTCTGCATCTATAATGGCGCGACGGGCAGAACCACCGGCGTCAATCAGCAATACTTTGCCAACACCAGGGTCCGCCAACATTTGCCGCACTAAGCCATTGTCTTCAAAGCATTTCACGGTATGAATTTGGCCGCCGAAAGAACGCCGGCCACCGTAGCTGGCAAACAGCGGCTCAACCACATCGACTAAATCGGCGTATAAATCACATAACTCAGATGTGTTGTATTCCATGGTGTGCTCCGGCATGCAAGGGTATTAGCCTGTCAGTATAGCGCTGACTGAGTTAAGCTCAAACACTTATTATTATTGGCTTTTCCGATGATTGTGCCGGCTACTGTATTGTCGGCATATCAGATTATTTGTTAAGGTGTAGTCAGGTATCTTAACCGGTAATAACAGTGGCCCCTGAAATCTTTGCCAGGCTTGCAATTTATCTGACCCAGTTGGGTGTGGCACTGCTGCTGAGCTATTTGTTGTGGAACTTCAGTCGTATTTATCAACAAAGCTATATCCGGTCCTGGTTTCTGGCATTACTTGCTTTTGCTGTTTATCAGCTCAGTGCGGTAATCCAGGGACTGTTGCCGGACGTTACCGGTTTGATGAATGCACTGTTGTATTTTTCAGTGGTCGGCAGTAGCTATATGTTCGCCGTTTTTTTGTTGCGCGGTATGTTGCAAACCCGCGATAACAGCAAGCATCTGTTATTGCAGTTATCCGGCGTACAGTTATTGTGGATGTTAGTCGCGCTGGCACTGATTACGGTACTGCCCTTTGCCCTGACAGATGCCTTTGGCGATTGGCAGCAGTATTTTCGTGTGTCGGTACGTTTGCTGCTAATGGGGATAGTGTTGTTGGCAGCGGCGGTAGGGCTATTGCCGCGTATCGAACGCTCATTAGGGCAAAAATTGGCCGTTGTCAGTCTGACGTTGTGGGGCCTGTTGTATATCATTTCTGCGCTTTGGCAACTGCTGACAGAGCAGCAACTGACTGATTTAAATTGGATATTGGTCTACAAGTGCGCAGAGCTGTTTTTGCTGTGTTGTTTGGGGTTGGCACTGCTTATTTGGTTACAGGAGCATGAGCGTAATACCAATGTACAGCTAACCGAAAAGACCCGCTATCTGAACCATTATGACCAGCTAACCGGAGCATTAAACCGCGATGCGCTGCTGCTGAGGCTGGAAGATACGTTGAAACAACATTCCGGACCGGTTTACGTGTTGATGTTGGGGCTGGACAAGTTCAAAACCATTAATGAATCTGTAGGGTTAAAACAAGGCGATTTAATGCTGCGCCAGCTTAACCAGCGTTTTGATAACAGCATTTTAAAGCCGGCGCTGATTGCCCGAACCGGTGGAGATATTTTTGCCCTGGTGCTGACCGATATCAGCAATGACACCCAATTGCAGTTTGCCCTGCGGCATTTGCAGCAATTGGTCGAAAAGCCCTTTGTTGTGGAAAGCGGACAGCTCAAACTCACCGGAACTATTGGCTTTGCCTGCTCGCCACAGGACGGGCAAACGGCAGACAGCCTGTTGCAAAAAGCCAACATTGCTTTTCACCAGGCTAAACGTATTCAGCATAAATGTTTAGCGTATCAAACCGGTATGGAAGATGAGTCGGCACGTTTAATCAGTTGGGAAAGCGAATTGCTGGCTGGCATGCAAAATGATGAATTTGTTTTGTATTTTCAGCCACAACTAAATGTGCGTGATAACCGCTTAGATGCGTTTGAAGTGCTGGTACGGTGGCAACACCCTAAGCGTGGTTTTCTGATGCCGGGGCAATTTTTACCCTTTGTCGAGCAATTAGGTTTAAGCCGGCAGCTGGATTTTTGGATCCTGCATAAAGCGGTGGCAACGCTCAGCCAGTGGAAGCAGCACCAGTTGCATATTCCGTTTGCGGTAAATATGTCGTCACTACATTTTCAACAAGATGGCTTAAAGCAAAAAATCCGCCAGTTACTGCAACAGTATCAGGTATCGCCGGAGCTACTGGAGTTAGAAATCACCGAAAACACTGCCATGCATGATATGGAGAAAGGCTCAAACCATGTAATGGAGTTACAGCAGATGGGGATTCGGGTGTCTATTGATGATTTTGGTACCGGTTATTCATCGTTGGCATATTTACGCCGTATGCCAATCGACAAGATAAAAATTGATCGCAGTTTTGTGATGGATATGGCCGGCAATGACTCCGACATGATGATCGTAAAAACCATGATTAAGCTGGCGCATGGCTTGGGTAAACGTATTTTAGCCGAGGGTGTGGAAACCGCAGTGCAGCTGCAGTTGCTGAAAAATATGTCCTGCGATGCAGTGCAGGGGTATTACATTGCCAGACCGCTATCTGAGGCAGACGCGCTGGCGTTTTGTTCCCGTCAATTGTCATTGTAGCGTCATAAAGCAAGGTTAGGCTGTGCTTAGTCAGAGCAGATGACGAGGCACGACCATGCTACTGAAACGGCTGGAACAATGGGACCACAGCTTTTTTTGCCGGCTGTTTAGTCGTAGTACGTCGCGGCAGATGTTTATCAGCAGTTACTGGTTATCAAAAACCGCTGATGGCCCGCTCTATCTGGTGCTGGCTGTGCTGTTGGTGTGCTTCGAAGTGCTTGCTGCCACCGATTTCAGCTTGTTGCTGCTGGCAGCCTTCGCGATTGAGCTACCACTGTATCTGACGCTGAAAAACAGTATTAAACGCGCCCGCCCTGCAGATACGTTAACTGCGTTTATTTGCGCGCACATTACGCCGTCTGATCGCTTTAGTTTACCTTCCGGCCATACAGCAGGGGCTTTTGTCGTCGCCACTGCAGTGGCATTGTATTTTCCGCTGTTTCTACCATTGGCACTTTTGTGGGCTGTAAGTATCGGCATGTCGCGCATAATGTTAGGCGTGCATTTCCCGCTGGATGTCATAGCTGGCGCGGTCTTGGGCACAAGTAGCTGTCTGGTTGCCCATTCCTTGTTCAACTGAACGCTATTCTTCGAAAAACAGCAGCTTTTTCTTATTAACAGGCTATTCTCAAAGAAACTGTTAACAATTGCCGGTGGTAGAAAAATGAGCCAATTACGACGATTATCAATAAAACAGCGTTTGTTTATTAATGGTGGCGCCCTGGTGGTGGCTATGGCCATTATGTTGTTTATCCTGTTTTATCAGGGGGGCCAACTTACCAGCCTGGCCCGCACTCAGCAGTTGGTTGAACAAATCAGTACTGATGTACTGATGTTTCGCCGCCATGAAAAAGACTTTGTTATGCGCACCGAACTGCGCTACCAGCAGCGCTTAAATGATCACTATCAACAGATGCAGCAACGCGCGACAGAACTTGATGGCTTATTACAGCAACATGGTATTGATCGTAAACCACTGCAAACCTTTGCGGAGCTGACAGCTGGCTATCAACAAACGTTTAATCAGTTGGTTAGCGCACAGCAGCGGCTGGGGTTAACGCCCGACACAGGCATTACCGGAGAGCTGCGGCAAACCGTGCAACAGCTGGAAGATCGTTTTGAGCAACTGGACCGTGACGATCTGATGGTATTGGTACTGCAGCTACGCCGCGCTGAGAAAGATTTTTTACTGCGTAAAGACATGGTATACAGCGAGCGTTTTGCCGGTACCTTTGCGCAATTGTCTCAACAACTGGCGGCAGATCCGGCCAGTAAAACCCTGGCTGATAACTACAACCAACGCTTTAACGCGCTGGTCCTGGCGACGCAGCAAATTGGTTTGACCGAGTCAGAAGGCGTAACCGGTGAGATGCGCAGCGCAATACAGAGCACTGAGGCCAGTTTAAAACAGCTGTCAGAACAAACCGGCGAGGCGATAATCGCTGCGGTAACGGCAACAGAGCGGTTGGCGATAGGCATCTTTATTGCGGTACTGGCAGTAGTTTTGTTATTAGTGGCATTAACCAGTCGCAGTATTTTACGCCCGGTAATGGAAGTGTGTGAGGCTATCGGTCTTATTCGTGCCAACAATGATTTTCGTATGCGGGTGGCGGTAGACGGTAAAGATGAAATGACTACTCTCGCCACAGATTTCAACGCCATGTTGGGTGATTTTCAGGACTTAATAAAAACCGTAAATCAAGCGTTGGAAATGCTGGATACTGCTACTAACGAGCTGGCGCGCTCTACTGCAGACACCAGCCGTGGTATGCAGCAGCAACAAAATGAAACCGATATGGTTGCCACAGCAGTAACCGAAATGGGCGCAACCATTAACGAAATTGCCGGCAATACAGAGACAACGGCAGCCAAAGCCGAGGCCACTAACCAAAATGCACAAAGTGGCCGCGCCGAAGTGCAGCAAACTGTGCAGCGTATCAATGCGCTGTCAGAAAGATTGCAAAATGCCACCAATGTTGTTTCTGAACTGGAAAAAGACAGCAAAACTATCGGTTCGGTGCTGGATGTTATTCGTGGCATTGCCGAACAAACTAATTTACTGGCGCTAAATGCGGCCATCGAGGCGGCACGGGCCGGTGAGCAGGGGCGCGGTTTTGCAGTGGTGGCCGATGAAGTGCGTAATCTGGCGATGCGTACCCAGGAGTCGACGCGGCAAATAGAGAGTATTGTTAATGGCTTACAGGGCCGCACCACGGAAATAGTGCAGGTGATTCAGGGGTGTCGTCAGCAGGGCGCAGAAAGCGCAGAGCAAGCCAATGTGGCTATGCAACTGTTGACGGAGATCACTCAAGATGTCACCAATATTATGGATATGACCACGCAAATTGCGGCTGCCATTGAAGAGCAAAGCCATGTTGCGGCTGAAGTGAACAAAAATGTGGTGATTATTCGTGATTTGTCAGATGAAACTTATGGCCACGCCAAACATAATGCGGCAATAAGTGAAGAGGTAGCGCAGCAAGCTGCGCGGTTACATCAGTCAGTCGACCGTTTTCAGGCGTAAGCACAACACGGTTTCAGCGGCGCAGACTAACAGGGATTAACGCATCCCGGTTAGCGTTGGCCTGTGCCAGTTGCTGTAAATAGTCTTGCCACAAACTGTCTTGCTGCTGCGCCAGTTGGTGTAAGTATAGCCAGCTGTAAATTCCGCTGTCATGGCCATCGTCAAACAGCAGCTTTACCGCGTAATGGCCAACCGGTTGCAGTTTGCTGATGCCAACCTGCTTTTTATTGCTTACCAGCTTGGGCTTACCGTGGCCACGCACCTCGGCTGAGGGTGAGAGCACCCGCAAGAACTCTGCACTAAAACTCACCACAGTACCATCGCTGAACGTCACGTCCAGCTTCCGGCTTTGGCGGTGGTAATGCAGTTGGCTCACCTGCGGCTGAATGGTTTGCGAATCGGACATTTTTACAGAATAAACCGGCTTAAGTCGTCATCTTTAACCAGGGCACCAAGGTGTTTTTCTACATAGGCAGCGTTAACCTCAATATGTTCACCGGCGTGATCGGCCGCATCGTAGGAAATCTCTTCCAACAGACGTTCCATCACGGTATACAAGCGACGTGCGCCGATGTTTTCGGTGGTTTCGTTCACCTGCCATGCCGCAGCAGCCAGGCTTTTAATGCCGTCGGCAGCAAAACTCAGCTTAACGCCTTCGGTCGCCAGCATGGCAATAGACTGCTCGGTAAGTGAAGCTTTGGGCTCGGTTAAAATACGTTCGAAGTCGGCAGCGCTTAGCGCTTCAAGCTCAACACGAATAGGTAAACGGCCTTGTAATTCCGGTACTAAATCGGACGGTTTGCTCATTTGAAACGCGCCGGAGGCGATAAACAAAATATGGTCGGTTTTTACCATGCCATGCTTGGTGTTTACTGTGCAGCCTTCGATTAGCGGCAGCAAATCACGTTGTACACCTTCGCGTGATACATCGGGGCCGCTGGTTTCACCGCGCTTACAAATTTTGTCTATTTCATCCAGAAAAACAATACCGTTTTGCTCCACCGCGTCTAATGCCTGTGCTTTCAGCTCTTCCGGGTTTACCAGTTTGGCGGCTTCTTCCTCTATCAGTTGTTTCAGTGCGTCTTTGATCTTCAGCTTACGCTTTTTCTTTTTCTCACTGCCCAGACTCTGGAACATGCTTTGCAGCTGTGACGTCATCTCTTCCATACCCGGCGGTGCCATAATTTCGACACCGATATTTGGCTGGGCTAAATCCAGTTCAATGTCTTTGTCATCCAATTGGCCTTCGCGCAGCTTTTTCCGGAACACCTGGCGGGTGCTGCTGTCAGTGGCCGGCTTGTTGTCTGTCTCGCCCCAGGCTTCTTTCGCCGGAGGCAGCAACACATCCAGAATACGCTCTTCGGCGGCTTCTTCGGCGCGAAAACGGTTTTTTTCAATCGCCTGCTCGCGGAACATTTTTACCGCACTGTCGGTAAGGTCACGGATAATGCTTTCGACTTCTTTGCCGACATAACCCACTTCAGTAAATTTAGTCGCTTCTACCTTGATAAAGGGCGCATTGGCCAATTTAGCCAGACGGCGGGCAATTTCGGTTTTACCCACCCCGGTCGGGCCTATCATCAGAATATTTTTCGGCGTAACTTCCTGGCGTAATGACGGTTCCAGCTGCATACGGCGCCAGCGGTTACGCAGCGCTATGGCTACCGCGCGTTTAGCTTTGTTCTGGCCGATAATATGCCGGTCCAGCTCGTGCACAATTTCTCTTGGGGTCATGTCAGACATAGGATACCTGCTTATAATTCTTCAATGGTCTGATGGTGATTGGTGTAGACACAAATATCACCGGCGATGGTCAGACTTTTCTCCACGATGTCGCGGGCACTCAGTTCAGTATTGTGCAGCAAAGCAGTAGCGGCGGCTTGCGCGTAAGGGCCGCCGCTGCCAATGGCGATTAAGTCGTGCTCAGGTTGCACCACATCACCGTTACCGGTAATGATTAATGAGGTATTGGCATCTGCAACAGCCAGCAAGGCTTCAAGTTTGCGCAGCATACGGTCGGTGCGCCAATCTTTGGCTAATTCAACGGCGGCGCGCATCAAATGGCCCTGGTGTAATTCCAGTTTGGCTTCAAAGCGTTCAAATAAGGTGAAGGCGTCGGCGGTGCCGCCGGCAAAACCGGCGATCACTTTGTTGTTGTACAAGCGGCGCACTTTGCGGGCATTGCCCTTCATTACGGTATTGCCAAGTGAGACCTGGCCATCTCCGCCGATGGCAACGTGGCCATCGCGGCGAACAGAAACTATAGTGGTCATAAATTGCCCTGTGGCGTAATTAACACAGGGCTTAAGTGTGGTTGGTGCGGGGTTATTTCAAGACCAATTCCAGATTTGGCAGGTATTAATATTTTGTTGCCGTAAGCGATTGCGATCAGCAGTAGCCTGGCGTTTCGACTCGTAAGGCCCCAGTACCACACGGTACCAGACACCACGCTCACCATCGGTACGGCGTACTTCAGAGGTAAAACCGGCAAAGGCAATTTGCGCTTTCATGGTTTCAGCCTGCTGTTGTTCACGAAATGAGCCGCATTGCATCTGATAAGGACCACTGCTTTGTTGTTGCTCTGTAACGTCTACCTTAACCTCTTTATTTTCCAGCTCTTTAATATACTGATACGGCTCTTCAGTAGGTTTGGCCGGTAGTTCGTCTTTTTTAACGGTTTTCGCCGGCGGTTTTACTGTTGGCGCAGTGGTCGCCGGTTGTTGGTTTAAGAACCATAAAAAATACACAAAGCCGCTGATCAGCACAAAGGTGACAATTAACAACAGCCAGGGTTTAGCCGGCGCCTGAGCGGCTGCTTTGGCATTGCTGCGGGCAGGACGCCGGTTTGCGGCATTGGTTTTGGGCCTGGCGGCTTTAACATAGTCTTTTTGTGGCATAAGGTTGTGGTTACTCTTACTACGCGGTGTGGCGCTATTCTACCAGGTTAGGCAGAAAAAGAAACATAACCGCGGTGTTACCGCTCAGGTAAGGTCGGTTGGGTCGACATCCAGTTGCCATTTTACTTTGCGGCTCAGCGGCCACTGCGTAATAAGGTGCAACACCTTATCCAATGCCTGATGCAGCGCCGGGCGCGCCGGGCTGTACAGTTGCAACTGCCAGCGGTACTTGCCGGCACGCCGCTCCAGCGGCGCAGGTATGGGGCCCAACAGTTGGATAGCAGCAAATTGTCTGACTGAATCAGCCAGTTGTTGCAGCCACTGATGACACAGCTCAGACTGATGCGCTTCGACGCTGAACAGTGCCAGATGCTGAAACGGCGGCAGCCGTGTTTGCTCACGCTCCTGCAATGCGCTGCGGGCAAAAGACGCGTAGCCGTTTTGGATAATATCCTGCAGTAACGCATGCTCAGGGTAGTGGGTTTGCAGCAACACCGTACCACCACTGCTACCCCGACCGGCACGGCCGGCTACCTGAGTCAGTAACTGTGCTAACTGCTCCGGCGCACGAAAGTCACTGCTGTACAAAGCGCCATCCACGTCGACAATCACCACCAGGCTAACATTTGGAAAATGATGGCCCTTTGCCAGCATTTGCGTGCCAACGATTAAGCGCGCACCATGTTGATGAATATCGTCCAGCGCCTGATGCAATGCACCTTTACGGCGGGTACTGTCGCGATCTAACCGTGTAATGGCGATATCAGGAAAAAGCTGCTGCAGGTTCTCTTCTAACTGTTCGGTACCCTGGCCCAGCGGTTTTAACTGTGTGCTGCCACAGCCGCCGCATTGGCGCGGCACTGCTTTACTGGCACCGCAATGGTGACATACCAACTGACGGCTTTGTTTATGATAGGTGGTAAAAGCACTGCAGCGATGGCATTCTGTTAGCCAGCCACATTCCTGGCAACTGAGTGCGGGGGCAAAACCGCGGCGGTTTAAAAACAGCATGACCTGCAGCCCCAGCGCCAGTTGTTGTTTTATTTTGGCTAATGTCTGGCTGGCGAGGCCAAATTGCAGTACCTGCTGCTTTAAATCGACCAGTTCAAATTTGGGTAGCGCCTGACCGGCGGCCCGATCCGGCAGCGGCAGATGAATAAAGCGCCTGTTCAGTGCGTTGTGCAGGCTTTCAAGGCTGGGTGTAGCCGAGCCGAGTAAAATAGGGCAGTGCTGTAAGGCGGCGCGTTTAATGGCCAAATCGCGGGCGTGGTAACGAAAGCCGTCCTGTTGTTTTAGTGACTGGTCATGTTCTTCGTCAATAATAATCAGGCCAAGGCGCCAAAACGGCAGAAACAGGGCTGAGCGGGTGCCGATAATAATAGCAGCAGCACCTGTGCCCGCCTGCAACCAGCAATGTAAGCGCTCGCTATCGCTAAGCGCTGAGTGCCAACAGAGTACCGGTACATCAAAGCGGGTTTGGAATCGTTCCAGTGTTTGCGGCGTTAAGCCAATTTCCGGCACAATCAACAGTACCTGCTGTTGGGTCTGGAGCAGCTTGGCAATACTTTGCAGGTACACTTCAGTTTTACCCGAGCCGGTAACACCTTCAAGTAATAAGCGCTCAAAACGGCCACAGGCTTGATCCACGGCGGTAACAGCCAGCGCCTGAGCTTGAGTGAGTTTTAAACCCTCAGCTGTTTTAGTTGGCGCAGCATAGGGGGTTGGCGGTACGATAATTTCTTCGGCCAGTTGTTTATCCAATAACTGCTTCAACGTTGCGCGGCTATGTTGCTGCAGCAGCACCGACTCGGTCAGTTGATGAGCCTGCAACGTTTGCCACAAGGCCTGTTGTTTGGCGGAGCGTTTTAAGGTTTTTGCTTCCAACTGCCGGCCGGCATCGGTCAGGCGATAGGCTTTGGGTTGGTAATCCGTTAGCTCACGGCCTTCGCGCAGCAATGCCGGCAGGGCGCTGATTAACACCTCGCCCAATGGATGGTGGTAATATTCAGCGGCAAAGCTTAGTAGCTGGCACAGTAAAGGTGGCAGTACCGGGGTGCTGTCCAGCAGTTTCAGCACGGTCTTTAACTTGCTGCTGTCGAATTGATCATCCGGTGCAACCTGCCAGATAACACCCACCAGTTTGCGGCTGCCAAAAGGCACCAGCACACGACAACCCACCTGTGGTTGTGGCTCGGTGGCAATAAGGTAGTCAAAATGTTGTCTTAGCGGCACCGGCAGGGCCACACGCACTACAATCACAGCAAGTTCCCGTTATAACGCAGTGTTCAAGTGTAAGGATCGGTTGCTGAAATGCCAAGCAAAACAAAATTTATGCTGTGCGGCTACGAAGCTGTTGCAACTTTGCCGGCTATCTATTAAGCTACGCGCCCTTAATTAACTGTAATTACGTATGGTGTCCGGCAACAATTTGACCGGATAGCGATACGGCCCTAACGAGGTAACCCATGAAGCCAGGCATTCACCCGGAATACAAAGAAATTACTGCTACCTGTACTTGCGGTAATTCATTCAAAACAAAATCTGCACTGTGTAAAGACATCCACCTGGACGTTTGCTCAGCTTGCCACCCGTTTTATACCGGTAAGCAAAAAGTGTTAGACGTAGGCGGCCGTGTAGATCGCTTCAAAAAACGTTTCTCTGTACTGGGCAACCGTTAATCGGTATTGCGACAGCGAAACTGAAAAAAGCACCTGCGGGTGCTTTTTTTCTGCCTGACGTTGGGCTGTTTTTTACGCAAATAATCAGTATTAATCAAAAAAATATTTTTATGTTGTGGCTTTTGCCTGCAACAGCGATGAATTATCTGTCTCTCTTCGTTAAGTATTCTCTTCTTTTCATAGTGTTACCAAAAGCTCGTTGGGTAATTGCTTGTTGCGCGAAGGTGCTGTCGTGATAGCGCGGCGGCATGATTATGCGCTCACAACAACATCTGTATGCAGTGCTGTGTCATATCTGGAATTTAGATGGCCGGACGTCTCTTGGCGTGGAGGGGTTTTATTGTTATAACAGCTGCAGTTACGACTAAAGTGGTATGGCTTCTACTGTGCTTTTACGCTGGTACGATCAGACTAATTCCGGTTCTCTTCTTTTGAGCAGCTCCGTAGAATATGCCACCTTCAAGCCTAACCGCATAACAATAACATTACGCCCGTCCCTACAACACAAACGGCAGGATAATACAGATGTCAGATTTCAGAGAACAAGCGCTGCGTTACCACGCAGAACCCAAGCCCGGCAAAATCAGTATTGAAATAAGCAAGCCGGCCGAAACCGTCACTGACCTGGCGTTAGCTTACAGCCCGGGCGTCGCCGAGCCGGTGCGCGAAATAGCTGCTGATGTTGATAATGTCTATAAATACACAGCGAAAGGTAACTTAGTCGCAGTGATCACCAATGGTACCGCTATTTTGGGCTTAGGTAATCTGGGCCCTATGGCGTCTAAGCCGGTAATGGAAGGCAAGGCGCTGTTATTTAAGCGCTTTGCTAACCTGGACTCGATTGATATTGAAGTATCGCATCGCACCACAGAAGAGTTTATTACTACCGTGGCCAATATTGCCGATACCTTTGGCGGCATTAACCTGGAAGATATTAAAGCGCCGGAGTGTTTTGAGATAGAAAAAGAGCTGATTAAGCGCTGTAAAATACCGGTGTTTCATGACGATCAACACGGCACGGCCATTGTCACGGCAGCCGGTATGCTCAATGCGCTGGAAATTCAGGGCAAAGATATTAAGAGTGCCATTATCGTTTGTATGGGCGCCGGCGCGGCAGCTATTGC
The DNA here is from genome assembly GCF_013283795.1 of Rheinheimera lutimaris. Lineage (GTDB taxonomy): Bacteria > Pseudomonadota > Gammaproteobacteria > Enterobacterales > Alteromonadaceae > Alishewanella > Alishewanella lutimaris. The sequence goes on along the minus strand of NZ_JABSOD010000001.1, from coordinate 88,919 downwards.
CTGTATGGAACTGTTGATTAAATGCGGTGCCCAGCGCGAGCATATCTACATGCTGGACACTAAAGGCGTTATCCACACGCGACGCAATGATTTAAACCAATACAAACTGTTGTTTGCCAATAACACCGATAAACGTACCCTGGAAGATGCTTTAAGTGGCGCCGATGTGTTTGTTGGCGTATCCGGCCCTGACGTATTGCCGCCGGAAGCATTAAAGCTGATGGCTGCTAAGCCGGTGATTTTTGCTTGCTCAAACCCGGACCCGGAAATAAAGCCGGCGCTGGCGCATGCAGTGCGCGACGATATTATTATGGCCACCGGTCGTTCAGATTACCCCAATCAGGTAAATAACGTATTGTGTTTCCCGTTTATTTTCCGCGGTGCGCTGGATGTACGTGCCAGTGTCATTAACGATGAGATGAAGCTGGCGGCAGTAAACGCGATACGCAGTATTGCAAAAGAGCCGGTACCGCAGGAAGTGTTAACGGCGGCCAAGGTTGATGAGCTCAGCTTTGGCAAAACTTATATTATCCCTAAGCCAATGGATCCACGCTTATTACCGCGGGTAGCCAAAGCGGTAGCCGAAGCAGCTGTAGCATCCGGTGTAGCGCGCTTGGAGTTGCCGGATAATTATTACTGTTAAACACAACAGGTTATCTTAAAACATAAAAAGCCGGTTTGTACTAAACCGGCTTTTTTATTGCTAACGGCAATAACTCTGTATTGCTGCCCGGCTTGTCTCAGACGCGGAACAAGCGGGTAATGTTTTCCAGATTATGTGCTAATGAGGCCAGCTCACTGCTGGCTTTAGCAATATTACCGGCACTTTCAGAGCTATGTTCGGTGTTGGTAAATATTTCATCGACATGCTGTACAATATTGCTGGCCATTGTTTGCTGTTCGTCAGTAGCATCAGCAATTTGTTGGTTCATCAGGCGTATTTGCGCAATGCTCTTGGTAATTAGCTGCAGTGCATCGCCGGCCTGATTGGCCGACTGTACGCTGTTGTCGGCCTGGGCAGTACTTTGCTGCATTTTCTGCACGGCAGAGCGGGCTGCAGCCTGCAGTTGTTCAATGGTGCGTTGAATTTCTTCAGTCGATTTTTGTGTACGTGAGGCCAAAGTGCGTACTTCGTCGGCTACTACCGCAAAACCGCGACCCTGCTCACCGGCGCGGGCAGCTTCAATGGCGGCATTGAGTGCCAGCAGGTTGGTTTGCTCGGCAATACCTTTAATAACGGTTAGTACAGTACCGACCTGGTTGGCGTCTTTTTCCAGTTGGGTTATTACGGCAGAGGCTTCTTGCACATTGCCGGCTAACTGCTGAATATTTTGCACGGTGGATATTACCGTTTGCTGGCCTTGTCCGGCGGCATCACCGGACTGGTTAGCTGCTGTTGCGGCATTATTGGCGCTCTGTACTTCGGCTTCAACACTGGCATTCATATCGGCCACGGCATTTTTTGCCTGATTAGCGGCCTGACGTTGCACCGCGATAGTTTTATTGGTGTCGTCGGTTAGCTCATGTAAGTCTTTCGCCAGTGCTGACAATGGGATAGCGGTATTAACGATGTCTTTCACCACATGCTGCAGCTTTTGCATAAAGGTATTAAACCAGTAGGCAAGGTCGCCTAATTCATCTTTGCTGTTAGTGTTAATACGTGCGGTTAAGTCGCCGTCTTCTTTGGCCAGGTCCTGCAGTGAGCGGATCATGCTGCCAAGGTTGTTCTGAATGCCGCGGGCGACCGGGTAGGCGGTACCAAACAGCACTAAGGTGGTGATTAAGCCCATAATAATGCCGATAGTGATTGAGGTGCCGGCTTGTTCGCTGGCGTCGTCTATGGCGCTGGTAAAGGCTTTTAGCCGGGTGTCGCGAAACTGGCCCAGCAAGCGGGCGGTATTATCGTAATCTGCATTCATTTTTTCTGAACGTTGCGCCAGAGTGCTGAAATCGGCAGTGTTATTGATCATTTCCTGCGACATTTTATACGCTACCTGATAGTAAGCGTTATAGCTTTGCAGGATGCTTTGCACGTCTGAAACATAGTCGCGGTTTAATCGACTGATGTTATCTAAATCTTGCTTCAATTGCGTGCTGAATGCCGCTGCGCCGCCAAGCGCTTCTTCATCGCCGGTAGTGACAGCGCTGGCCAGCGAGTCTTTTATCCGTTCCAGCAGCACCAGTGAGCTTTGTGCTGATTGCAGAACCGGGAATTGTACATCGCGGGTTTGCTCCAGCGTATTAACATTGTTCAGTGCCGTGTTACTGGCCAGGGCGAGGTAGATGATAAAACTGATAGTGCCGATAAGCGGAATGAGGTAAATTTTTTTTGCAATAGAAAGACGTCTTAATACATCCATATCGCTGGCCCCTGTGCTCTGAAGTGTCTGGTAATATTAGAATTGGTTTATGCGCAGTATAGAGGCTTATTTAGGCAAATGCTTGTTGTTGTTTGATTTGGCGCATAAGCGGCAAATAAAAAAGCCCGAACAGTGTCGGGCTTCACGAATCAAACGGACGTTATTTTTTCGCCCGTTCAAACGAGGTCATAATTTCTGCTTTAGCGGCGGCGGCATCGCCCCAACCATTTACTTTTACCCATTTACCGGCTTCTAATTCTTTGTAGCGCTCGAAGAAGTGCTGGATTTGCTTTTTCAGCAGCTCATCTACGTCGTTGATGTCCTGAATATGGTCATACAGCTTGGTCAGTTTGCTTACCGGTACCGCAATTACCTTGGCATCTTCACCGGCTTCGTCCGACATAAACAGCACACCAACCGGACGGCATTTAATCACCGCGCCCGGCACCAGTGGGTAAGGGGTAGGTACTAATACGTCTACCGGATCACCGTCCAGTGATAAAGTCTGGTTTACAAAACCGTAGTTGCACGGGTAAAACATCGGTGTAGACATAAAGCGGTCTACCCAGACAGTGCCGGTGTCTTTATCTACTTCGTATTTGATTGGGTCGGCATTGGCCGGAATTTCAATAATTACGTTAATTTCTTCCGGCAGGTTTTTACCTGCTGCAACATCGCTTAAGCTCATGGCCTGTTCCTTTAGTTCATTAAAACGGTTCAAAAAAAGTGGCGCTTATTATAGCGCCACAATTAAAAATGGCTATCGCTGATGATAGGCAACACAGCTTTCTACTTCGTGTTTCGAGCCGAGTATCACCGCCACACGTTGGTGAATATCGCTGGGTACTATGTCCATAATGCGTTCATAGCCGGTAGAGCTGACACCGCCAGCCTGTTCTACCAGAAAACTCATCGGGTTGGCTTCATACATTAGTCGCAGTTTATCTGGCTTGCTGGCGTCTTTAGTGTCGCGCGGGTAAGCAAAAATACCGCCGCGGCACAATACGCGGTGCACATCACCGACCATCGCCGCTATCCAGCGCATATTGTAGTTTTTACCGCGCGGGCCTTCTTTGCCTTTAAGTAAATCATCGATATAGGCTTGCATCGCCGGTTGCCAGTAACGCTGGTTCGACATATTAATAGCAAATTCGGCGGTATATTTCGGAATAGCTGCTTGCTCTTCCGTCAGTAAAAAACCGCCGTAGGTTTTATCCAGGGTGTAAATTCGTGTGCCTTTGCCGGTGGTTAACGCCAGCATAGTGGAGGGGCCATACAAGACGTAACCTGCGGCTAATTGAGCGCTGCCGGGTTGTAAAAACTGCGCGGCATCTTCTGCTGCTAAGTCTGGCTTGGCCGGTAAAATGGAGAAAATGGTGCCGATTAAGCTGTTAATATCGGTGTTAGATGAGCCATCCAGCGGGTCGAAAGTAACTAAATATTTGCCATTGGGGTTGCCGGCAACGGTGTCGTCTTCTTCTTCTGAACTGATGGCTTTTACCACGCCGGTTTCTAAAATGACTTCTTTAAGCAGCTCATTGGCAATAATATCGAGTTTTTTCTGCGTTTCCCCTTGAATATTCTCCGCCAGGGTAGAACCTAATACTCCGGCTAATTCGCCCTGGCTTACGCGAAAAGAAATTTCCCGGCAGGCAGCCAATATGGTTTTAAGCAGTGAAATAAGGTCGCTGTCGACTCCGTCCTGTTGCAGTACTGGCGAGATACGGCGCATGCTGGTGGTTCCTTCTCAGTAATTATTTTTGCTAATGCGGTAGAGGCTGGCGTATTTTAAAGAATTTCTGCGCAAATTGCAGGTGTTACTGCGCGCAATTCTGTTTGCGCGGGTGTATTTGCTACAATGGCGGCGATTAATTTTCAGGATAACTTATGCATATTCATATTCTCGGTATCTGCGGCACCTTTATGGGCGGCATTGCTGCTATCGCAAAATCGTTGGGCCACAAGGTTACCGGTGCCGATGCCAACGTGTATCCGCCGATGAGCACGCAACTTGAACAGCTGGGTATTGAGCTGACGCAGGGCTGGGATCCGGCGCAACTGGAGCCGGCTCCGGATTTAGTGATTATCGGCAATGCCTTATCACGCGGTAATCCGGCAGTGGAATATGTATTAGATACCAATTTGCGTTATACATCCGGCCCACAGTGGCTGGCCGAGCAGGTATTGTTTGACCGTTGGGTACTGGCAGTGTCGGGCACGCATGGCAAAACCACCACCAGCACGATGTTGGCGTGGATTTTAGATTACGCCGGCTTAAAGCCGGGCTTTTTAATCGGCGGTATTCCGCAGAACTTTGACTGCTCGGCCCGCTTAGGCGAATCACCGTTTTTCGTGATTGAAGCCGACGAGTACGATACCGCTTTTTTTGATAAGCGTTCTAAATTTGTGCATTACCGGCCGCGCACCCTGGTGCTGAATAACCTGGAATATGATCATGCGGATATTTTCCCCGATTTAGCGGCTATTCAGCGGCAGTTTCATCATTTGCTGCGCATGGTGCCGGCCAATGGTCTGGTATTGTCACCGGAAGATACGCCGGCGGTGAAACAAACGCTGGAAATGGGCTGCTGGAGTGAGCGCCAAAGTTACGGCGGCGATTGGCGCGCCGAACTACTTACAGCCGATGGTAGCCGGTTTGCCTTGTACTATCAGGATAAACTCCTTGGTGAGCTGAACTGGCAGCTTAGCGGCCAGCATAATGTTGATAATGCCGTGATGGCTATTGCTGCCGCCCGCCATGCCGGCGTGCCGGTAACGGTGGCGCTGGAGGCACTGGCACGCTTTATTGCACCGAAACGGCGGATGGAGCTAAAAGCAGATATTGCCGGTATTAAGGTGTATGACGATTTTGCCCATCACCCAACTGCTATCAGCACCACCTTGCAGGGCATTCGCAATAAAGTAGGCCATAACCGGGTGTTGGCCGTACTGGAGCCACGCTCTAATACCATGCGTATGGGCGTGCATCAGGCCACATTACCACTTTCGCTGGCGCTGGCTGATAAGGTGTTTTTATACGAGCCGGCCAATGCCAACTGGTCACTGGACGCACTCAGTCGCGCCTTAGCGCCCAAGGCAAGCTTGTCACAGGATATTGATGCGCTGGTGAGTTTGCTAACTGAGCAGGCAGAGCCGGGTGACAGTATTGTTATTATGAGTAACGGCGGCTTTGGTGGCATTCATGACAAGCTGATAAGCGCGCTAAAACGTAAACGGGAGCATTAATGAGTGCAGCAAAAGAGATAACGCTGGCCTTTAGCGGTGCCTCAGGCGCGCCTTATGGCTGGCGCTTGCTGGAACTGCTGCTGGCGCAGGGGGTTAAGGTGCACTTGCTGGTATCCAGCGCCGCAAGGGTGGTATTTGCCACCGAGCATGACGTTAAATTGCCGGCCTCGCCGGACAAATGTACTGAAATGCTGCTGGCACATTTTGGCTGCGATGCCGCTTTACTTAAAGTATACGGCAAAGACGACTGGTTCTCGCCGGTGGCGTCCGGCTCGGCGGCACCACGGCAAATGGTTATTTGCCCTTGTTCAACCGGCACGGTGTCGGCTATTGCGACCGGCGCCAGTGATAATTTAATTGAGCGCGCGGCTGATGTGGTGATTAAAGAAGGCGGCCAGCTGATTTTAGTGCCGCGCGAAAGCCCGCTTAGTGCCATTCATCTGGAAAATTTACTTAAGCTGGCCAGGCTCGGTGTCACCATTATGCCGGCAGCGCCCGGTTTTTATCATCAGCCGAAACAAATAAGCGACTTAGTTGATTTTATGGTGGCGCGTATTTTAGATCATCTTAAGTTGCCGCATCAGTTACTTAATCGCTGGGGCTACAGTGGTGACGCAGTAAAAGCAGGAGAACAACATTGAGTTTAGCGTTAGATATTAAAGGCCTGCATAAGGTGTATAAAAGCGGTACCGTGGCATTAAGCGGTATCGACCTGCAGGTAAAGCAAGGCGATTTCTTTGCCCTGCTGGGGCCTAATGGCGCCGGCAAAAGTACCACCATCGGCATTATCAGCTCACTGGTAAATAAATCCGGTGGTAGCGTTAAGGTATTTGGCTACGATATTGATACCGACCTGGAAGCCGCTAAAAGTCAGCTGGGTTTAGTGCCGCAGGAATTTAACTTTAACCAGTTTGAAACCGTGTTGCAGATAGTGGTTAATCAGGCCGGCTACTATGGTGTGCCAAAAAAACTGGCACTTGAGCGCGCAGAAAAATACCTTAGTCAGCTGGGCTTGTGGGACAAGCGCCATGCCCGTTCGCGCGAGTTATCCGGCGGCATGAAGCGGCGCTTAATGATAGCCCGCGCCCTAATGCATGAACCCAAATTGCTAATATTGGATGAACCGACCGCCGGGGTGGATATAGAGCTGCGTCGCTCGATGTGGGAGTTTCTGCGCAAAATCAATCAGCAGGGCGTGACCATTATTCTTACTACGCATTATCTGGAAGAAGCAGAAAGCTTGTGTCGCAATATCGCCATTATCGACAAAGGCCTGATTATTGAAAACACCAGTATGAAGGCATTGTTGTCAAAGCTAACCCGCGAAACCTTTGTACTGGATTTAGCCTCCGACCCAACTGCTGTCAGCTTAGAGGGCATCAACTGGCGGGCGCTGGATAGCCACAGTATTGAAGTCGACGTAGAAAAAGCCCAGGGCTTAAATGGCATTTTTGCGCAGCTGAGCGCGCAGGATATTAAGGTGTTATCAATGCGTAATAAAGCGAACCGGCTGGAGGAGCTGTTTGTCTCCTTGGTGGAAAATGGCCGCGGAGGTGCAAAATGAGTAAAGCCAATTATCTGGTGGCGTTAAAAAGTATTTGGGATAAAGAAACCAACCGCTTTTTGCGTATCTGGGTGCAAACCTTAGTGCCGCCTGCCATTACCATGACACTGTATTTTGTCATTTTTGGTAGCTTAATTGGCTCACGTATCGGCGATATGGGCGGCTTCACGTACATGGAATTTATTGTGCCCGGGCTGATTATGATGTCGGTGATCACTAACTCTTACGCTAATGTAGCCTCGTCATTTTTCAGCGCCAAGTTTCAGCGCAATGTAGAGGAGCTGCTGGTGGCACCGGTGCCGAACTACATTATTGTGCTGGGTTTTGTCAGTGGCGGTATGGCGCGTGGTATGCTGGTTGGCCTTATTGTGACTATTTTGTCGCTGTTTTTCGTCACGATTCAAATTCATAACCTGGCGGTAATTATCCTTACTGTAACGCTAACGTCGATGCTGTTTTCGTTGGGCGGGTTAATTAACGCTGTGTATGCGAAAACCTTTGACGATATCAGCATTATTCCTACCTTTGTGCTAACGCCGCTAACCTATTTGGGCGGGGTGTTTTACTCATTAACCTTACTGCCGGGCTTTTGGCAGCATGTAGCAGCGCTTAACCCGGTAGTGTATATGGTTAACGCGTTTCGTTATGGCTTTTTGGGCGTAACCGACGTTAGCCTGTGGCTGGCGTTAGCCGTGGTGCTGGGCTTTATCGTGGTACTGTTTAGTTATGCGATGTACCTGATTAACCGTGGCATTGGCCTGCGTAGCTGAAATTGGCAATTTGCTTACCATAGTCGGACCGGATTACCCACACCAACGCGCCGTAAACCCGGTCCCCGGGGGCTCGGCTCCGGCATCCATGCCGTCAACGGTTGGCTTAGGGTAAACCGATCCTCAGCCTGTGTTTGCAGTGATTTTTTTGCAGACATTTTTCGGCGCTTGCAGTAAAGTGAGCGCCATTTTCCGGCCGTTTTAGTAACCGCTGAAACCGTATGCAGAGTAGCAAGCGCATGACAGAATCCAGTAAACGCCAGGCAACCGCTTCAGAGGAAGCATTATGGCGCATTTTCACGGTGCCGGAAGCGCCCGACTCAACACTGAGTATTATTGAGCAGAATCTGTCGCAGAATCTGGCCGGTTTTTTGCGTGAAAGCATCGTGGCGGTAGAAAAACCGCTGTGGCAAATCGAGCGCGATTTTCAGGCGCATCATATTCCGCAAATGCCGAATTTTGTTTCAGATTACGCCGAAAGCCTGATGCAAAAGCTGGTGGCGCATTCGGTGCATACCGCGGCGCCGAGTTTTATCGGCCATATGACATCTGCTTTGCCGTATTTTGTGTTGTCACTGTCAAAAATGATGGTGGGGCTAAACCAAAACCTGGTAAAAATTGAAACCTCCAAAGCCTTTACGCCGATGGAGCGTCAGGTGCTGGGCATGATGCACCATCTGGTGTACGGCGAGGGTGACGGCTTTTATAAAAAGTGGATGCACAGTGCCAACCATTCGTTGGGCGCGTTTTGCTCCGGCGGCACCATTGCCAATATCACTGCGCTGTGGATAGCACGTAACCGCCTGTTAAAAGCCGATGGCGACTTTAAAGGCATCGCCCGCGAAGGCCTGTTTAAGGCGATGAAACACTACGGCTACGACGGCCTGGCTATTCTGGTATCCGAGCGCGGCCATTACTCCTTGGGTAAAGCCGCCGATGTGCTGGGCATTGGCCGCGAGTCATTGATCTCGATTAAAACCGACGCCAATAATAAAATTGATACCGCTGCGTTGGCAGAAAAAATGGCTGAACTACAAGCTGCCAACATCCGCGTGTTAGCTATTGTGGGTGTGGCCGGTACTACCGAAACCGGTAATGTTGACCCCTTGCATCAGTTGGCCGATTTAGCGGAGCAGTATCAGTGCCATTTTCATGTCGATGCCGCCTGGGGCGGTGCGACCTTGCTATCGAATAAGTACCGCCATCTGTTGGCCGGTATTGAGCGCGCCGACTCCGTCACCATAGATGCGCACAAGCAAATGTATGTGCCGATGGGCGCCGGCATGGTAGTGTTTAAGCACCCTTCTGCCGCGCATGCGATTGAGCACCACGCCGAGTATATCCTGCGTAAAGGTTCAAAAGATTTAGGCAGCCAGACGCTGGAGGGCTCGCGCCCGGGCATGGCGATGCTGGTGCATGCGTGTTTGCAGGTAATTGGCCGTGACGGTTATGAGATTCTCATTAACCGCAGTCTGGAAAAAGCGCGTTATTTTGCCACCTTAATTTCGCACAATATTGATTTCGAGCTGATAACCGAACCGGAACTGTGTCTGTTAACCTACCGCTATGTACCGGCGCAGGTGCAAAAAGCCATGGCCAGCGCTACCCCGGAACAACTGCAGCGCTTTAACGAGTTACTAAACGGCTTAACTAAGTTCATTCAGAAACGTCAGCGTGAAGAGGGTAAATCTTTCGTGTCACGCACGCGGTTAACCCCGGCGAGATATCAGCGCCAGGAAACTATCGTGTTTCGCGTAGTATTGGCTAACCCGCTTACCACCGAGCAAATTTTGCACGATGTATTGGTAGAGCAGGATCAGCTGGCGCAGTTGGATAAAGAGTTTTATCCCAAGCTATTACAACTGGCAAAAGAGCTGTCTGCCTGATATCTCCGGTTTGTTCTAAGTTGCATGACAAGCTATTATCAGGCATTACCTTTACGGCAACGGACTGATTTTATGCGTTATGTTTTGCTTATACTGCCTTTGTTACTCAGTGTTACGGCTTGCCAAAGTGCCTATTACTCTGCCATGGAAAAAGTCGGCGTGCATAAACGCGATATTCTGGTCGACAGGGTAGAGGAAGCGCAGCAGTCGCAACAACAAGCACAGCAGCAGTTTAAGTCGGCATTGGAGCAATTTAGCAGTCTGATTAAATTTGACGGTGGCGATTTACAGCGTATGTATGAAACCACCGACAGCGAGTATCAGGCCTGCAGTGCCGCCGCTGAAGATGTCAGTAAGCGCATTAACAGTATTGAAACGGTTGCCGAAGCGCTGTTTGATGAATGGCAGGACGAGCTGGAGCAGTACAGCAATGCCAAATTAAAGCAAGACAGTGCCCGCAAACTTGCAAATACCCGTAAGCAATACACCAGCCTGCTAAAAACCATGCGCCGCGCTGAGCAAAGTATGCAGCCTGTATTGGCATCACTTAAAGACAATACCTTGTATTTAAAGCATAACTTAAATGCGAAGGCTATCGGCGCTTTGCAGGGCGAGTTCAACTCAGTACAAAAAGATATTAACCGGCTTATTGCCGATATGAATAGCGCCATTGCTCAGTCTGAGCAATTTGTCGCAACGTTAAAACAATAACCGAAATCAGTCACAGAGGGCCAATGTATGTCAGGTCAGGGTTCCGGCGGGAATGTTATCGCCGCGCTATGTAATGTATTTATTCCCGGTTTAGGCCAGTTGGTGCAGGGGCGGATTTTAGCTGCGCTATTATTTTTCGTAATATGTGTTGCCGGTTATGCCACCTGGTGGCTGATTGTGCCGGGTATTATTGCCGCTATCGCCCACTTATGGGCTATTATCGATGCCGCTAAGTTCCGTTCCGGTTTTTAGCATACGGCTGGCTTGCCAGCCGTCTTTTTACGGGAATGCAGCACAGTAATAACAATTGCTTCCCGTTCTTCCCGCGTTTTGCTTTGTAAAACTGTCACTCCCCCCACTATACATATTTGCTACAGAGTATCGCTATCAGTGCTGTTATAACTTGATCTACGGCATTTTTTCTGTCTTGATGTTGTAAATTATTAATCAATGATTGTGGCCGGTAGCACTTAGCTGCAGAGAGTTTAATCAACCCGCGGAATGCATTATGACGACGGCGCAAAGCATTATTATTTTGATTTTATTGGTCACTATCGGCATGTTTTTATGGGGCCGTTGGCGTCATGATATGGTGGCGCTGGCCGCTTTGCTGGCGTGTGTACTTGGCGGTGTTATCGAGCCGGCTATCGCTTTCAATGGCTTTGGTCATCCGGCCGTTATTACCGTGGCATGTGTGCTGGTGTTAAGTGCGGGCTTACAAAGCTCCGGCGCGGTAGATGTGCTTGCCCGCCATGCCATGCCGAAAAATGCCGGATTAATTGTGAGTATGGCGGCTTTGGTGGGCATGGGGGCGCTGCTGTCGGGCTTTATGAACAACGTGGGTGCGCTGGCATTGCTAATGCCTGTGGCGCTGCAGGTTGCCAACCGCTTGGATGTGCCACCCGGGCAAGTACTGATGCCGCTGGCGTTCGGGACTATTTTGGGCGGTATGACAACCATGATTGGTACACCTCCCAATTTAATTGTCTCCGGATTTCGGGCACAGCAGGGTGGCTCTGGTTTTGGTATGTTCGATTTTACGCCGGTAGGTCTTGCCGTCGCATTGACAGGCTGCGTGTTTGTAGTGCTGGCCTGGCGTTTAGTGCCGGCGCGTAAGCAAGCCGATACTGAGGGCTTTGAAACCGGCGCTTATTTGACGGAGGCGCGGGTAACAGAAAAAAGCAAAATTGCCGATAAACGTTTATACGACATAGAAAATGAGTTTGATGATAGTGGCGCACAAATTGTTGGTCTTATCCGCAACAATGTAAAAATTAATGCACCCAGTGGTGGCCGTGTGATCCGCGCCGGCGATATTCTGGTGTTGGAAGCTGAGGTTGATTCGTTAGGAACAGTGTTGTCTGCGCTGGGTTTGGAGTTGGAAGAGTCTGTAACAGTGGAAAAAGTGGCCAAAAGTGAGCAGGACGATGCTGAAAACTTGCCCACTGATCAGGAGGAAAATAGCCAGACAGGCGCTTCCGGCGAAAAGGCAACGCCGGACAAGACGCAGGATACTAAGTCAGCAAGCGGCGAAGATATTGTGTTTATGGAGCTGGTAGTGCGGCCGGAATCAAACTTACAGGGGCGTTCTGCCACCAACATCATGCTGCGCTCGCGCTATAGTTTGAACTTGCTGGCGGTGTCGCGGGATGGTAACCGGTCGAAATCGCGCTTACGCAACTTCAGGATGCAAGCGGGCGACTTATTATTACTGCAGGGCACCAGTGAAAGCGTGCTGGAATTTGCCAGTGACTATGGCTGTGTACCGCTGGCAAAAAGAGAGTTAAAAATTCCTGATAAGCGCCAGGCAACACTGGCCGGCATAATTATGTTGGCTGCGGTGGCTGGCGCTGCTTTTGGCCTGTTACCGGCCGCGATTTCTTTTGCCATGGGTGTACTGGCATCAATGGTGTTTAAAACGGTGCCGCCGCGCTCAGTGTACGCTGCGATAGACTGGCCGGTAATAGTACTGCTGGCCGCCTTGATTCCGGTTGCCGGGGCCATGGAAGCTACTGGCACTGCAGCGCTGATTGCCGGTGTATTGATGGAATATGTTGCCAGGGGGGATGCAGTTGTTGCACTGGCCATGGTGCTTATTATTACTATGTTTCTGTCCGATTTAATGAACAATGCAGCAACGGCAGCCGTGATGTGCCCGATCGCTATTGGCGCGGCTATGTCGCTGAATGTTAATGCCGATTCCTTTCTGATGGCGGTAGCCATAGGCGCGTCGTGCGCATTTTTGACACCGATAGGCCATCAGAACAATACCTTAATACTGGGGCCGGGCGGCTTTAAATTCGGAGATTATTGGCGGCTGGGTTTACCACTCGAGCTGTTGGTTGTTGTTGTCGCCATGCCCTTACTGCTGGTGTTCTGGCCGTTATGACACTGGAAATTGCCCTGGTATTATTAATACTGGCTGCGGCATTGCTGCTGTTTGTTACCGGCTGGCTGCGGATGGATGTTGTCGCCTTACTGGTGTTATGTGTGCTGGCTTTGTTGGGGCTGGTGTCGCCGGCAGAAGCGGTCAGTGGTTTTAGCAACCCGGCGGTGATCACGGTTTGGGCCATGTTTATTATGAGTGAGGGCTTAACCCGCGCCGGCATTGCCGATGGTATTGGCCGCAGGGTTATTCGTTTGTCCGGTAACAGCGAAACACAGATGATCGTGGTTATTATGCTGGTCGCCGGCGTGTTATCCGCGTTTATGAGTAATATCGGCGTGGTGGCATTATTGCTGCCGGTAACGGTAGAGGCCGCCAGGCGCTGCGGTATATCACCGGCCAAAGTATTAATGCCAATGGCATTTGGCGCCATGCTGGGTGGCTTAATTACCTTGATTGGTACGCCGCCTAATTTATTGGTCAGCATTGCACTGGAAAAAACCGGTCAGCAAGGCTTTAACTTGTTTGATTTTGCCCTGATTGGCTTGCCGGTACTATTGGCCGGCACCTTGTTTGTTGCCTTTATCGGCCGGCATTTATTACCTGATACCGACCCCGGCCGCGCCGGCCTGGCCGGCAGTAAAAACCTCAGTGAGCAATATGGCCTGCAAGAGCGCATCTTCGCTCTGCGTTTGCCAACGCCGTCTTTACTGGCCGGGCACACGCTGGAAGAGTCGGGCCTGATTAGCACTGCCGGCCTGATGGTTATTGCCCTGACCAGGGGCAATGAAACCTTTACCCTGCCATCACGCCATACGGTACTTAAAGCCGGCGATATTGTGCTGGCTCAGGGCAAGTTCAGCCGCTTTGAACGGCTGCGTAGCTGGAACTCGTTAACCATAGAGCGCGAAGCACCGTTACTACACGAAAAGCTATTGGCGGCCAGTGCCGTGGCTGAGCTGGATGTTGCTGCCGACAGCAATCTGGTAGGTGAAGTACTGCAGCATTACCGCTTTCGCGAGCGTTATCAGCTGAACGTGTTGGCGATAAAGCGTGCCGGCCAAACATTGCGCACCCGGCTGACTGATTTATCGCTGGAGGCCGGTGATAAAATTCTGGTGCAGGGCAGCCACAGTGCCGTGGAGCAGATAAGCAAGCACAGCGAGTTTAGTAACGTACAGTTATTGGGTGCTGATGAGGTAAAACAGCAGTATAAGCTGGAAGAGCGCTTGTTTGTGTTGGGCCTGCCCGCCGACAGCCCGCTGGTAGACAGCAGTTTTGCCGATAACCGGCTGGGGGACGCTTTTGACTTTCGGCTGCTGGGTTTATTCCGTCAGGGTGAGGTTATGCAGCAGTTTCACTCGGACGATAAACTGCAGGCCGGTGATTTACTGTTGATCCAGGGCCGCGAAGAAGACCTCGATATTCTGCGCGGCTTTAAAGAATTGCAGCGGCTGGACGATATGTCGCCTTATCTGGATTTACTCGCCAAAGGTAAGCTGGAACTGTTAGAGGCCACGCTGCACCCGCGTAGCAAATACATTGGCCAGAGCGTGAATGCACTGCAACTGGACAAACGATACAAAGTTGAGGTGTCTGCTATTTGGCGACAGGGGCGCGCTTATCGCTCTGCGCTGGGCAGTATGATACTGCAAGCCGGTGATGCGCTGTTAATTGTCGGCCCGCGGCCGCGGCTGGCAATGCTGACCGACAGCGAACATCTTATCGTGATGAACCCGGTGCAGGTAAAACCGGTTAATGTCAGTAAGGCCCCACTGGCCGCAGGCCTGATAGCATTGATGGTATTGCTCACCGTAACCGGCGTGTTGCCGGTTTATTTGGCGGCGGTGCTGGCGGCAACCTTAATGGTGGCCAGCCGTTGCTTAACCATGGAGCAGGCCTATGCGGCCATCGACTGGCGCTCAATTTTCCTCATCGCCGGTATGTTGCCGCTGGGATTGGCAATGCAGCACTCCGGTACCGCAGCCTGGTTAGCCGATGGGGTACAGGCAGGGTTAGGCCAATTCGGCCCGTTGGCGGTAATGGCGGGTTTGTATCTGGTTACAGCACTTGGCACCCTGGTGGTACCCACCGTGGCGCTGGTGCTGATTATGGCGCCAATTGGTCTGCTGTTAAGTACGGCACTTGGCGTCAGTGGTCACAGTGCCATGATGGTGGTGGCGGTAGCGGCGACCAGTTTAGCCAGCCCGGTGTCACACGCCGCCAATACATTGGTAATGGGGCCGGGCGGCTATCGTTTTGTCGATTATTTAAAAGTCGGCGGGCTGTTAAGCCTGCTGCTGTTTATTATTACCATGGCCTTATTGCCGCTATTTTGGCCGCTAACGGCGCCTTAGCGGCTACAACATACTTTTTAATACGTTGTCTTTGCGAATAAAATGGTGGTGCAGCGCAGCGCCGACATGCAGTGCTATCATGCCTGCTAGTGCTATGGCCAGCCAGCCATGCAGTTCACGAAACAGCGCGTAATAGTAAATATCAACCTGCAATGCGGCCGGTAGACGAAACCAGCCAAACACCTCTATTGGTCTGGCGGCAAAATATTGCATTAAGTAGCCGGAAACGGGCATAGCGAACAGCAAGCTATACAACAGCCAATGTGACGCCGTGGCCGCTTTTTTTTGTAACGCGGATAAATCATCAGGTAATGCCGGTAGCTGATGTCGCAGGCGATTAAGCAGCCTAACCGTCACCAACACTACAGCAATTACTCCGAATGCCTTGTGTAGCGTGATGATGGTCAGTTGCCAGGGCTCAAGTGAGCGGATCATTAACAGGCCGGCGGCCAGCATTGACAAAACCAGCGCCGCCATACCCCAGTGTAATATCCGCATGGACAATGAAAACTGTGCCGGCTTACTCATTGCTACTCTCCTGTAATGCACCTTGTAGCTGCTCTTTTGCCCGGCGTCGGTAGGATTCTGCATAGGCTGCAGAACGCGCCCGCAGAATAGGGTCGGCGGTTGCTGTAATACCGGTAGGCAATACCAGCGGGTCAAAATTTATGGCATGGCAGTCGCCGTCAAGCTGAGCTGTGCTGCCGGTAAGTACTATTTGTCCGGCAGTGATCTGTTGGCGGCTTGCAGGCCATGCTTTGGTTGAATTAGTTTCATCATCTGCAGCATCTGCCAGGGTAAACACCCAATCGAATACTACCTGATCAGCCGCAATCCGGGCGGCTATTTCCTGTTGCAGGGCATCATTGCCCAGCAGGTTGCCGGAAGCCACTGATACGGTTGGCTGCATTGCCCAGCGCACAGCTTGCTGCTCGCCGTTGGCATTTAGCAAATAAAAGGCGTTAATACTGTGATAGGTTTCAGCGGCGAAGCTGCCCGTTGGCTGATACTGCGCGGCCCAGGTTAAAAAACCGTTGCTTTCGGGGTGGGCCGCAAAAAATTGTTTTATGGCGTCCGGGCCGGCCTGAATGGCCTGTATTTGCTGATAAAAGCTATGTGGGTCAGCAACTGCCATTACCGGCGGTGTATTCATTGCCAGCCGCCATTGTTCAGTGCGGCTGAGGCTGAAACTTAATGCCAGGCTGCGCACCGGCGCTTTTAAATCAGGGGCTGTAGGGTTATTGCCGGCGATGGATAAACGGCCAACAAAGGGCGTAACGCCCGGCTGAAATAAGCTGGCTTTACTGTAACTTTGCAGATTACCGTTTGACCTGAACTCACCACTGACGCAGAGGCCTTTGGCATGGGCGCGGCGAAAGCCTGCAAAAGCTGTGTTGCCTTGTTGCAAGTCGACAAACTGCTGCGCCGAAACCCGCGCAGGGGGTTGCGCACTTAAGCCAATGGCCGGCAATAGTAATAGCGCTAAATACAGATGTTTCATCAGAAAATACTCGTTATAGGTTTTGTCTTCAGCTGAAGACAGGCCGGAAAAACACTACCAGCCCACAAGGACCGGTGGTGTGAGTATTATCTTTCAACAACTAAAACTTATAGCTCCAGATTGTCAATCAAGCGGGTGGTGCCCAATCTGGCGGCGGCCAGGATCACTTTGGGCTCGCTGGCATCAAGCGCCGGCACCAGGCTGTGTTGATTGCTGATATTAACGTAATCAGGCACAAAGCCCGCTGCGCTGAGCAGCTGTTTAGCCTGTTGCTCCAGTGCCCGGTAGTCATGGTTGCCGGCGTCAATGCCGGCTTTAAGCTGTTGCAATATCTTATACAGCGCCGGTGCTTTGGCCCGCTCTGTTGCAGTTAAATAGCCATTGCGTGAACTTAGCGCCAGGCCATCAGCTGCGCGCTCGGTCGGTACGCCGATAATCTCAATTGGCAGGGATAAATCAGTTACCATCTGGCGGATAATCGCCAGTTGCTGATAATCCTTCTGGCCAAAACAGGCAATATCCGGTTGCACCAGATTAAACAGCTTACATACTATGGTAGACACGCCACGGAAATGGCCGGCACGGCTGGCACCGCAGTGTAAATCGCCCAGCAACGGCACTTCAACAAAGCTTTGTACGTCCAGGCCTCGCGGGTACATCAGCTCCGGCGTTGGCGTAAATACCGCATCGGCGCCGTGGGCGGTTAAACCGGCGCAATCGGCCTCCAGCGTACGGGGATAGCTGTCGAGATCTTCGTTTTTGCCAAACTGCATCGGGTTAACAAAGATGCTGACAATAACGCGATCGGCACGGCTTTTGGCGACATCAACCAGTTTTAAGTGGCCGTTGTGTAGGTTGCCCATGGTTGGCACAAAGGCAATGCGTTCGCCGTTTTGGCGCCAGCCACTTATTTGCGCCCGCAGGGCCGGAACAGAATTAATGATTTTCATCGGGCTTAAAAACTGTGCTCGTTGGCAGGGAAGGTCTGGCTTTTCACTTCGCTGACATAAGCGGCGATAGCGCTTCTTATCTCACCGGTTTGCGCCAGATAGTTTTTGGAAAATTTCGGAATATAGCCGCTACTAATGCCGAGTAAGTCGTGCATTACCAGCACCTGACCGTCGGTCACATTACCGGCACCAATACCAATCACCGGAATGGTTAACGCAGCAGTGACGCGTTTAGCTAACGCGGTAGGTATGCATTCCAGTACCAGCAATTGTGCACCAGCGTCTTGCAGCGCTTTAGCCTGCGCCAGCATCGCATCGGCGGCGGCGTCGGTTTTGCCCTGCACTTTATAGCCGCCTAAAATATGCACCGACTGCGGTGTTAACCCCAGGTGGCCGCATACCGGTACGCCGCGCTCAGTTAGCGCTTTTACCGTAGGCAGTAAAAAGTCGCCGCCTTCAAGTTTTACCATATTGGCACCGGCCTGCATCAGCGGTACTACACTTTGCAGTGTTTGTTCTAAAGTACCGTAGCTCATAAACGGCATATCGGCGATAACAAAGGCATCCGGAGCGCCGGCGCGCACTGCTCGGGTATGGTAGGCAATATCACTGATAGTGACCGGCAGGGTATCGCCGTGGCCTTGCAGCACCATCCCTAAGGAGTCGCCAATCAACAGCACGTCGACGCCTTGTTCGGCAAATAACTTGGCAAAGCTGGCATCATAGGCCGTCAGCATGGTGATCTTGTCACTTTGCTGCTTCATTTTCTGTAGTACGGCAGTGGTGATCTTAGCCATAATCTTCTCATCCGACCATTAACGCAGGACGCGCAAGATCGCACAAAGTGCGACTAGCTGCAACTGCTGTTGAGTTTTTGCAGGCCGTTAAGCGGTACCTGCGCCAGTAAAGAGGATAATACAGTACCGTCCGGCAGGCTAAGCTGTGGGGCAATATCAAACAGTGGATACAGCACAAATTCGCGTACGCGCAGGCCATAATGCGGCACTGTTAAGCGCTCAGTGGCAATAACCTGATTACCGTACAGCAGAATATCCAAATCCAGCGTACGCGCGCCCCAGCGCTCTGCTTTGCGCGTGCGGCCTTGTTGTTGTTCTATCTGCTGCAATGCATCGAGCAATTGCTCCGGGCTAAGTGCTGTGTCTATTGCCGCTACGGCGTTAACGTAATCCGGCTGGTCTTGCGGCCCCATTGGTTTAGAGCCGTAAAAGCCGGACACCGCCACCAGCGAGCTGTGCGGCATCTGCTTAAGCGCAGCCACCGCCTGCTGCAACTGCGCTAATGGCTGCTCCAGGTTGGCACCTAAACCGATATAACAGCGTTGCGGTGTCATTGTCCTGCCGTTGGCTTGCGTTTATAAGTGCGCCGGCGCCGCGGGCCTTTGTCTATGCCGTCTTTACCCAGTTGATTAATCAGCTGTAACCGGTCTGGTTCGTCAGCAAACTGGAACCTTTCCCACCATTGCGCCAGTTCAATTAAGCTGCCGCCTTCGGCTTCAGCACGCAGTTGCAGAAAGTCAAAGGCACCGCGAAATTTAGGCTGTTCCAGCAATTTAAAGGCGCGTCGGCCGGCACGCTTGGTTAAGCGGCTTTGCAGTGCCCAGATATCGCGCATGGCCAGGGTAAAACGTTTAGGAATAGCAATAGTACGCTGGATATCGTCCAGCACTTCGGTCATAGCGATATTCATTGCATCAATTTCGCTTAAGCCGTCAGTCACCAGTGTTTGGCTGCGCAGCTCTACCGGGTACCATAACAGGGCGGCGAAAATAAAGGCCGGCGTGACCGGTTTATCGGCGTCAACCCTGGCATCAGTGTTTTGCAGCGCCTTGGTGGCTAACTGAAATGCTTTGCCTTCCGGCTCTTGCTTTAACAGTTTATCCAGTTGCGGCAACAGTTGTTTCAGCACCCTGGTGTCGCGCATCAACATAAAATTGTCGAATGCTTTGCCGGCCAGCAACAGTTTTACCAGCTCGTCAAATAAGCGCGGTGGCGGAATATTTTTCAGCATTACTGCCAGCTGCGGGATAGGTGCTGCAGTAGCCGGAGCAATATGCATATTTAACTTGGTGGCAAAACGGATGGCGCGCAAAATGCGCACAGGATCTTCCCGATAACGTGTTTCCGGGTCGCCAATCAGCTCAATTTTACGCTCTGCTATAGCGGGAATACCGTTGGCAAAGTCGTAGACCGAAAAGTCATTCACCGAGTAATACAGCGCGTTAATGGTAAAGTCGCGCCGCTCGGCATCTTCTTCAATAGTGCCGTAAACGTTATCGCGCAGAATTTGGCCATGATCGCTTAAACTGGCGGTTTTCAGCTTAGGTGCGGTATCGTCTTCATCTTCGCTGCCACTGTGGTGGCCGCGAAAAGTAGCCACTTCAATGACCTCACGGCCAAATACCACGTGCGCTAAGCGAAAGCGCCGGCCGATTAAGCGGCAGTTACGGAATACCTGCTTTACCTGCTCCGGTTTTGCATTGGTTACCACATCGAAATCTTTTGGCTTGATACCCAGCAGTAAGTCGCGGATACAGCCACCAACCAGATAGGCATCAAAACCGGCATCCTTTAAGCGATACAACACCTTAAGCGCATTCGGGCTGATGTCTTTACGCGAAATAGCATGCTGGTCACGGCTTAACCGCTGTACTTGCGGCAACAGGCTGGCACCGGCAGCAGGGCGTGGCGTCTGCGTTACTTTACCGGCAGCTTTGCTTTTAGGGTGGCCTGCCTTGGTAGCTTTGGTCTTAGTGCCAAAGGTGCGGCGGCAAAAATCTAACACTCGCGAAATAATGATAATTCTCCTGACAAATACAACCCTGAGCGACATTCTGCAACAGCGCGGGGCTACATTTTGAAACAGCCCTGAGCTGCATTTAAAAAAACGGCTAATAATACCGCAGCCGCAGCAAAAAAAGAATTAAACCGGACCGGCTTAACGAAATTCTGTACTGCATATTTCCATTTGCAGCGGTACTTTAGCAAGTTGCCACTGGCTGATAGCCAGGTTTAACTGCTCTGCCACCGGCGCCTGCTTTAATTCTGCCGGCGGCGGGTGGCCAAGAAAACACAGTACTTTATACATCACTTCTACAGCCGGCCATTGGCTGATGGCCGCAGCATGGTTTTGTTTACTCAGTTTAAAACCGGGTTGCAGCACGGCCAGCGGCAAGTGGCCATAGCGCGGCTGCGGCGCACCAAGCAGGCTGCATAATGCTTGCTGGCGCGGTGTCATCTCCAGTAAATCCGCACCGCGGATCACTTCCGTTACGCCCTGGTCGATATCATCGACCACTACCACCAACTGATAAGCAAATAAGCCATCGCGGCGTTTAATAATATAATCTTCCTGTGCCAGTTTTGGCGTTATGTGCTGCGCGCCAAACAGCGCATCGTTAAATTGCGTGCTAACGTTGTGGCTGCGCAGGCGCCAAGCCAGGTTATCAGCGGCTAAATGCTGCGAAGCACAGCGGTTGTCGTAAATACCACCCATCGCCGTTATTTGTTTGCGGCTGCATTGGCAAGCATAAATCAGTTGTTGCTGCTGTAACTGATTGAACACTTCGCGGTAGCGGGCCTGGCGCTGGCTTTGGTACAGCACTGCATCATCCCACTCTAAGCCGAATTGTTCCAGCGTGCGCAGAATATCGCTGTCGCAACCTTGCACCATGCGCGGAGTGTCAATGTCCTCCATCCGCACCAGCCAGCGGCCATGCTGACTTTTTGCCTGCAGATAACTGCCAACAGCGGCGATAAGAGAACCGAAATGAAGCGGGCCGGAAGGCGAGGGCGCAAACCGGCCGATATAAGCGGGAGTATAACCTGGCATCTGAGCGGGCATCTTAGCCGCCCAGTTGCTTTTCCTTGATCTCTGCTAAGGTTTTGCAATCGATACACATGTCAGCCGTAGGACGGGCTTCAAGGCGTTTAATACCAATTTCAATACCGCAGGTATCGCAGTAACCAAAGTCTTCATCTTCGATTTTTTGCAGGGTTTTCTCAATTTTCTTCAGCAGCTTACGCTCACGATCCCGCGCGCGCAGTTCTAAACTGAATTCTTCTTCCTGGGCGGCACGATCTACCGGATCCGGGAAATTAGCGGCTTCGTCCGCCATATGGTTCTTGGTGCGGTCAACTTCTTCGCGCAACTGTTGACGCCAGGCGTCAAGAATGCGGCGGAAATGTTCCAGTTGCTTCGGGTTCATATACTCTTCCCCGACCGCTTCCTGGTATGGCGCTACACCTGCAAGGGCCAGTAAGCCCAGCGTTTTTGTAGTCTTACCCTCTGGCATAATCATCTCCTGTATAATGCCTGGCAAAAAATATGGCGGCTATAGATAGCAGAATATTGCCGGCATCGCAATCAGATTTAAAAAGACGCGGAAGTATACAGACTGCACAGCAAGCCGTCATCTTATTTCATCCGGCAGTTTCAGCGGTGCAGTTTAGCGTGGCAAAATGACAAAATAACGCGCTCTCCTGCTGCGCGCAACGCCTTGTGGTACACTTCTTATCATCATATACCGCATGGATAACAAGGGTGACACATGGCAGATGTTGTGCAAATTCAGCTTCAAACAGAAAGCGCCGCTAATAAATGGGGCAAAGCGACGCTTACGCCAACCGGCAGCGGTTTTCAAATTCATCTTAACGCGGCTGACGCATTGCGCAGTGTACAAAAAGCCGGCCGTAGTTTAGATGGCCTGGGTTTGACACAGGTACAGTTAAGTGGTGATAACTGGACATTAGAGCTGCAATGGGCGTTTTATCAGGGCTTTTGCAGCGCCAAAAAACAAGGTGGCGTGCAGTTCTGTGGTGATAGCGCGCTAACCACACAGTTGGCACAACTGGCGCAATGTTTTGACTGGGCCAAGCAGCTCATTAATCAAACTCCTGATGAGTTGTACCCGGAGCAACTGGCAAAGCAAGCCACTGCTTTTATTACAGATATTGCGGCAAAAGGTACAGTTAACAGCCATATTTTGCTGGATCAACAACTATTGCAACAGGGCTGGAACGGCCTGCATGCGGTGGGCCGCGGTAGTGCGCGTAAGCCGGCAATGCTGGTGCTGGACTATAACCCCACCGGCAATGCAGCGGCACCGGTGAGTGCTGCGTTGGTGGGTAAGGGCATCACCTTTGACAGCGGCGGCTATTCTATTAAAGCCACCGAAAGCATGCTGGCGATGAAATGTGATATGGGCGGTGCCGCTACGGTAACAGCGGCGCTGGCGTTGGCAATTTTGCAGGGGTTAGATAAACGCGTACAGCTTATTTTATGTTGCGCGGAAAACCTGATCAGCAGCAATGCCTATAAGCTGGGCGATATTATTACCTACAAAAACGGCACCACGGTTGAAATTGTTAATACCGATGCTGAAGGCCGGCTGGTATTGGCCGATGGCCTGATGTGCGCGGCAGAGAGTGGCGCCGGGTTGATTATTGATGCGGCCACCTTAACCGGTGCGGCTATGACGGCGGTGGGCGGCGAATACAACGCGCTGTTTGCACTGGACAAAACACTGGCGCAAAAGGCACTGGCTTACGCAGAGCAAGTACAGGAACCGACCTGGCAGTTGCCACTGGAGCTTTGGCATCAGCAGCAATGCCCGTCAGCATATGCTGATACAGCCAACAGCCGGCCGGTAAAAGGCGGCGGTGCCGGCGGTGCCAGTAATGCCGCCGGCTTTTTAAGCCGCTTTGTGCCAAACGCAGGTAAAGGTTGGTTGCATTTTGATTTGGCCGCAGCATTTAACAACAGCAACAATGCTTATTGGGCCGCCGGTGCTACCGGCCAGGGTATTCGCACTATCAGCGCCGCCCTGCTGGGCGAAGCTTAAGCCGCAAACAAGGTTGGGGCGGCAACCGGAAACAAGGTAAACTGCCGCTCATTAACTGTTATTGTTGGTTTACGTAGTGTTACCTGTCGCAGATATTTTTCCGCAGTTGCTGGCATTGTTACAGCAACACAATAAAGTGATTTTGTCGGCGCCACCCGGTGCCGGCAAATCGACTTATCTACCGCTGTACTTATTACAACATGCCGATTTTGCCGGTAAAAGACTGCTAATGCTGGAGCCGCGCCGTTTGGCGGCGAAAAGTATAGCGGCGTATCTGGCCGCACAACTGGGTGAGGCCGTGGGTGACACCGTCGGTTATCAAATCCGGCAGGAGCAAAAGCACAGCAGCAAGACGCGTTTGCTTATCGTTACCGAAGGCGTACTCACCCGCAAGCTGCAACAAGACCCCGAACTTAACAGTGTTGACTTACTGTTATTTGATGAATTTCATGAGCGCTCGCTGCATGCTGATTTAGCGCTGGCACTGTGCCTGGAAGTACAGCAGTTACGGCCAGAGTTACAGCTGCTGATTATGTCCGCCACCCTGGATATGGCCCATCTGGCCGATAAACTTGCGGCGCCGGTGGTCAGCAGCGAAGGGCGTAGTTACCCGGTAACGGTGGAATATGCCTTGCCCGGCAGCCAGCCATTAGCAGTGCAAGTGGCCGCCCTGGTACAGCAAGCCCTGAGCAGGCATCAGGGTAATATTCTGGTGTTTTTACCCGGCCAGGCGGAAATTAACCAAACCGCACAGCTACTGCAGCAACAAGGTGTAGCGCCTGATGTGCAACTGCACCGCTTGCTCGGCAGCCTGACACTGGCGCAGCAGCAAGCAGCTATTGCGCCACCGCCTGCAGGCCTGCGTAAAGTGGTCTTGTCGACCAATCTGGCTGAAACCAGCTTAACCATAGACGGCATTAGTGTGGTGATAGACAGTGGCCTGTGCCGGCAAAGCCGGTTTAACCCGCGTCAGGGGTTAAGCGTGCTGGAGACTGCTGCCATAAGTCAGGCATCGGCTATTCAACGCGCCGGTCGTGCCGGACGTTTGTCGCCGGGCCATTGCTACCGGCTGGATACTGCAGAGAAATGGCAGCGCCGTGCCCGGTTTGAAGCGCCGGAGATTGAAATCAGCGACTTAACCGCGCTACGGTTTGAAGTTGCCGCCTGGGGTTGTCAGGTGGATGACTTAAACTGGCTTACACCGCCACCGGCTGCGTCTTTAGCGGTAGCAGAGCAGTTACTACAGCAACTGGGTTTTATTGACAGTAAAGGTGTTATTACCAAAGCCGGCCGCCAGGCGCATAAGCTGGGCACTGAACCGCGCTTGGCGGCTATGTTGCTGCATGCGCAAACATTGGAACAGCAAGGCAACCGGCATGCGCAGGCACTGGCATGTGTGTTGGCAGCACTGCTGGAGGATACAAGGGTACTACAGGGCGATATTTACTCCCTGTTGGGTCGTGTAAAGCAGGCGCTGCCACAGCAGTGGCAGCAGGCGCAAAGCTTTGCGCGTATGCTGGGCTGTCAGCTCACGGAGCAGTTGCCGTTGCAACTGACGGCAATACTGGCACTGCGGGCGTTTCCCGATCGTTTGGCCAAACGCCGTGGCCAGGGCTATCAATTAGCTAACGGTATCGGCGCAGTGCTGCAAGATAACCACAGTTTAACCGGGCAAGACTGGTTGGTGGTGTTGCATATGCAGCAATTTGGCCGTGAAAACCGTATTTACCATGCGCTGAGTATTGCTACGGACGGCCTGACTGCCGACTGGCAAGCTGAATTAAGCTGGCAAACGCACACTATTTGGGATGAGAAAAACGGTCGTTTTTATACCGAACAGCAACTTAACTTCGGCCAATGTCTGCTGCAGGCTAAACCGGCGGCATTGCAGCTTACGGCTGAGCAGAAGCAACAGGCGTGGCAAAGCTATATCCGTAGTAAAGGTTTAAGTTGCCTTAACTGGAGCGACGCAGCTTTGCAGTTACGCGCCAGAGTGGCGCTGTTACAGCAGCATCAACCTGAAGTGGCCTGGCCGGACTTTTCTGAGGATGGCTTGTTGAACAACCTGCCGCAGTGGTTGGGTGCTTACCTGGCACCGCTGAGCAAAAGTGCAGCCTTGGCGCAATTGCCGCTGTATGATGCGTTGCTGGCATGTTTAAGTTATCAACAGCAACAGCTGTTAAATCAGCTGTTACCGACACACTGGCAAGCACCTACCGGTTCACGGCCCGGTATTGATTACCTGGCCGAAGGCGGTCCGGCACTTTCAGTGCGGGTTCAGGAAATGTATGGTCAGATGAGCTCGCCAACTTTACTGCATGGCAAGATCAATATCACCATAGCGTTGTTGTCACCATCACGACAGCCGCTGCAGGTCACACAAAATTTAGCCAGTTTCTGGCAAAATGCCTGGCAAGAGGTAAGAAAAGAAATGCGCGGGCGCTATCCGAAACATTATTGGCCGGAAGATCCGGCGCAAGCGATGCCAACAACAAAAACGAAAAAGGCGATGCTGAAATGACGACAAAAAAAGCCGCGAAGGGCAAGCGGGCTAAACCGGCAGCTGCTGAACGTCAGCCCTTCAGCGCCCATCTGAAACGCAGCGCAGTGTTTGTCGCCAAGTTGGCATTTTTGCTGTTGTTATTGCTGACGTTTTACCTGATTTACCTCGATAGTAAAATAAGCAAAAAATTCAGCGGTCAGAAATGGCAGGTACCGGCGCAAATATACGCCCGCAGCCTGGAGTTAGTGCCGGGCAAAGTGCTGACACAGCCCCAACTTATTGCGCAACTGGACGCATTGCAGTATCAGCGCAACCCCGCCCTGAGTGCGCCGGGCCAGTACAGTGTGTCGCGTAACCATGTCAGTATTTATCGCCGCGCTTTTACCTATATCGACGGTTATGAAGCAGCGCAGTTGTTCAGTGTCGAATTTAACCGCAGCGGCATTAACCGCATTATGCAGCGCCAGCAACAGGATGCCGTTAACTTTGCCAGATTAGAGCCGCAATTGATTGAGCACCTGGTGGCTGCGCAGCAGGAAGACCGTGAGCTGGTGCGGTTAGAACAGGTACCGGAGCTGTTTAAAGACACCTTGCTGTTGGTAGAAGACCGTGAGTTTTATCATCACCATGGCGTGTCGCCCTTGTCGGTGCTGCGTGCGCTATGGGTTAACATTACGGCCGGCCGTACCGTACAGGGCGGCTCTACGCTAACCCAGCAGTTGGCAAAGAATATGTATCTCAGCAGCGACCGTACATTGTGGCGTAAAGCGAATGAGGCGCTGATAGCCCTGGTGCTGGATTATCGTTTTAATAAAGATCAAATTCTGGAAGCCTATATTAATGAGGTGTTTGTCGGGCAAAACTATGCTAACGCCGTGCATGGCTTTGGCCTTGGCAGCCGGTTTTACTTTGGTAAACCGCTGAGTGAGTTGCAGCCGGCAGAATATGCATTAATGATTGGTTTGTTAAAAGGCCCGTCGTATTTTGATCCGCGGCGCAACCCGCAACGGGCACAGCAGCGGCGTGACGTTGTGCTGCGGTTAATGTTTGAGCAGCATTTATTGAACCGGCAACAATATGAACAGGCCGTACAACAACCGGTAGCAGTTGTACCCCGCGGCCAGTACCTTAATTCTGGCTATGCCGCCTATCTGGATGCGGTAAAAAAGGAGCTGCGCCAGCTCAGTATCAGCCCGGAATATCGTGACCAGGGCATCAAAGTGTTTACCTATCTGGATACTCAAGCGCAGCGCGCAGCAGAACAAGCGTTGCAAATGCAGTTAGCGCCGCTGGACCCGGATTTGCAGGCTGCGATGGTGGTAGTGAACTATCAGCAGGCAGAAATTATTGCCATGGTGGGTAGCAAAGACGGTGTGCAGGGCGGCTTTAACCGCGCTGTTGATGCGCGGCGGCAAATCGGCAGCATTATTAAACCGGTAATTTATCTTGAGGCTCTTGCGCAGCGTGGCCGTTATACCCTCGGTAGTCGGCTGGAAGATAACCCGATACGGCTGCGCAGCAACGACCAGGACTGGCAACCACAGAATTTCGACAAGCAATACCGTGGCAATGTCAGTTTAATTGACGCGCTGGCCAATTCGCTGAATATTCCTACAGTACGTTTAGGCCTGCAGTTAGGCTTGCCGGCGGTGAGCGACGGCTTACGTAAGTTGGGTTTAAACCGCAAGGTAAAACTACATCCGGCGGCATTACTCGGAGCAATAGAGTTAAGCCCGCTTGAAGTCAGTCAGTTATATCAAACTCTGGCCAATAACGGCAGGCATCAACAGATAACGACTTTGTATGCAGTAACAGACAGCAATGGTCACGTGCTGCATATGCGTGACCACCAACTGACCCAGCGTTACAACGATGCTGAGATCTATTTATTGCAGTATGCCTTAATGCAGGCAGCAAAAACCGGCACGGCCAAAGTGTTAAACCGTCAGTTTCCCGGCGTGACCCTGGCAGGTAAAACCGGTACCTCAAGTGATTACCGCGACAGCTGGTTTAGTGGTTTTGATCAGGAAACCCTGACAACGATATGGTTAGGCCGTGATGACAACAAAACTATCGGCCTTACCGGAGCAACCGGGGCCCTGGGCGTATTTAGTCGTTACCATAGCCTGCAGCCGCCGGATCCGTTGGTCCGGGCCATGCCTGAACAGGTAAGTTTACAGGCATTTTCTGTCAACAGTGGTTATGCACAAGCACAAAATTGCCTTAACATATTGTTATTACCTGCGATTTCAGTTGAAATGCCTGTAATGACCCAATGCACAGAAGAATAACCGCGATTGTCTGACGTTATGGCGATAAAACCCGACAGCCCGTTACAGGTTGGAGAATGGCAATACTTACCCGAGCAGGACAAGCTGGTGCAGTTTGGCCCTGACGGCAAAGTTATTGCCACAGCTGACCTGGATAATTTGTCACAAAAGGTGGCCAATTACTTTATCGTGCATGCAGGAAAGCTGGTAACCAAAGACGAGCTGCTGTTGGATGTGTGGGGCATTCGCGATGTGTCGGATGGCCGCGTTACCCGGGTTATCCGCGTATTACGTGTAGCCCTGGGTGATGACACCCGAGAACCGCGTTATATCGAAACCATCCCCAAACGCGGCTATCGCTTTATTGCGCCGGTGTCGGCTATATCGCCGCCGGTTCAGCCGAATAACATTGCCCAGCCGTTAATCCCGGCAACAACGGACATAAAAAAAACAAATCGCCAATCAATAGTGTTTGGTGCTTCAGTTATGGCATTGCTGGTGATGTTATTAAGCTGGTTGTTCTGGCCGGCAGATGAAGTGGTATCGGAGGATAATACTTCATCAATACCGATGTGGCGATATAAGCCTGTAACTGCGATGGATGGATTGGAGTTTTATCATAATGTTTCGCCAGATGAACGTTATTTGGTATTCAGCCACGCCTCACCTGAGGCGGAAAATGTAACAGTGCTGCAGTTACAAGACTTGCATGAGCATAAAAGGGTGCAGTTGACTGACCCATCGTATAGTAGTTTTGGTGCAGTGTTTAGCCCGGCTGAGAATAAGATAGCTTATCATCGGATGTATTCCGGAGGAGGATGTCATATTCGGTTGTTGGAGTTTTCCCCGCAGGATTTATCAGTTGTGTCAGATACTTTACTTGTTGAATGCGGGAAAAGGACGGTGTCTGGCCGTATTACCTGGTCACCGGATGGACGCTATCTGGTATATCCCAGTATGGATGATGGGCAAAAACAAATGGTACTGCAATTATTGGCGCTCGACAGCAGAGTGCCTGAGCAGCTTACGGTGCCTCCTTCCAGTAGTTTCGGTGATTTTTCTGCGCGCTTTTCCCGACGCGGCGATAAGTTAGTGTTTCTGCGCGATGCTGCAGGTTCTGCGCAAATATGGTTGATGAATCTTTCCAATCGTTCCACACAATTATTAACACAAGTGCAGGATACTTATCCGGGGAATGTCGATTGGAACCTCGATGATACGGCAATCATTTACCCCTCAGGCCCCACTTCTATTGGTAGGATAGATATTAATACTTCCTCTTCCGGTTTGTTAGCGTACACGGATAACTATGCCAATGAGATTCAAGTGACTAAATCCGGCAAAATCGTGGCTTCAGTGGGTAGTTTTTCGAAAATGAATATCAAGAAGGTCGCGAACCGCATTCATAACTCAAGTGACTATAATCAACCGGTTTTCAGTTCAAACCGGAATGAGTCTTTTATCGAGGCTAGTCCTGTAGCAGGCGGCCCTTCTGCAGTGGTGTCACGACGCTCTGGCTTACCTCAGGTATGGCTGTTTTATGAGGATGGTAGGCAAGAGCAGGTTACATTTTTCCAAAAAAATGAACGTTTCAGGAATTTATCGTTTTCCCCTGATGGCACTAATTTGTTGGTTCAGCTGACCAATGAAATCTGGTTAATAAGGAAGGAAGCTGAGCCACTGCAAGTTGCAGGGGGGCAGGGCACTGTAGTAGGAGTACCGAGCTGGTCAGCAAACGGTGAGCAGATTTTTTATGCGGAGTCTAATCAGGGCCGGTGGCAGGTCGTTGCTATACCGCTGAATAATTTGGCATCTTCAACGGTATTCAGTACCGAGAAAGAGCTCTACCTGGAATGCCGTGAAGCTGAATATGTTCTGTGGCGAGACAGCAATACTAAGAAATTTTTTGTGCGTCATGCAGATGATTCTGTGGAAGAGCTTGATATCAAGCTGCCGGATGAGCAAATTATGTTGAAGCTCGAGCTTCGAAAACAAGGCATATATTACTCATCTCTGACTTCTGAAATGGAATATCAGCTGAAATATTATGATTTCGTTAAACGACAGAGTGACGTAGCTGTACCAACAATGCAGTTAGGCCGTTTTAGTATAAGTGCTGATGAACGTTATGCTTTTATTCTTGAGTACGAATTTGGCGACATTGATATTCAAGAGTTAGAGCCGGGGATCGACGCTTTGTAAGAAATTTATCTAATATTCATCGAGTTATCTTGGTAATACCTTTTTATGGTTAAAGCGTCACTTAACCGAAGGGAATAACCATGAAAGCATCAATTTTAGTATCTGCATTTATTATCGTTGGCGTAACGACTTTCAGTGCCGGTGAGAATAATCATGCTACAAAGCAGCTTAATTTGGATAATTTGTATGCATGTGGCTGGTTTCCTCTTTGCACTGACCCTGATAACTATTCGCCGGTTACCATTCTTGTAGACAAAAATGATAATAGTTCAAAAGCTGACGAGAACAGTTTGTTACAAGTTGCCTGATGTTAGTAAATTCGGCAACACTAAACATTTCTTATAGTTAGGGTATAATCCGACCCGACAGTCAATTGTCGGGCGGACCTTAATGTCACATCTGGACCCTGTGGTACAAATTGGAGATTGGTATTATCAGGTGATCTACGGTCAGCTGTGGCCGGTTGATGCTGCTGCACAGGCCGAATCCATGATCCGGCTGGAACCCCGGCTGCACAGCCTGCTGAATTATTTTTTGCAGCATCCCAATATTCTACTGGCAAAAGATACCCTGATTGAAAAAGTCTGGCCGGCCGATGAAGGCACAGATGCTGCAGTAATGCGCGCTGTGGGGGCACTGCGCAAGGTTTTGGGCGATGATGTGCGCGCACCGGTGTATATTGAGACAGCGTCAAAAAAAGGCTACCGCTGGTTAGCAGCTATTGTACCGGCGACTTTGCAGGATATCAGCTTAGCTGCCGATAACACCGATGTTGTGCCTGAGCTTACCGATGCCTGTGCTGTTAGTTTTGCCGGTAAAGTACGAAAAACCTGGCGCTTTATTGCTGTTACGGCTGCGGTACTAATTCTCGGTGGTGCCAGCCTGGCGTATGTGTTGGCAACTTATACCGCAGCGCCACTGATAAAACTGCCGGATACCATTACGCCCATCAGTGCGTTAAGCGGTCAGGAATATTGGCCGGTGTTGTATCCCGACGGCTCTCATGTGTTGTATCAACATAAACCGATAGACAGCAACAGGCTGAATTGGATTGTGCAGAATCTGACTGATCTGCGCATAGAGCATTTAGCACAAAAGTACCGTAACTTGTCACAAGCGTTGTGGCTGGACGCACACCATATTGTGTTCCGGGCTGACAGCAGCGCAAACAACTGCTATTTCTACCGTCAGCGGCTGCTGCCTGCTATTGGGCTGCCTGAGCCGCTGTGGCCTTGTCAGCAGGTTGTTTCTCAGGGCGCAGTGCTGTGGCACGATAGTGTATTGTGGCTTGACAGAGACCCGCAAACACAACAGTTACAATTGATGCAAGGCCGCCAGGGGCAATCCGCAGAGCGGTTGTTAGCATTGCCCGGTAATTGGCGCGATATATCACAGCTGTTGCTGCGTGACGACACGCTATATTTACTGGCCAAAGAAACCGTGAACCATTCTGCTTTGCTGCAATTACAGCTACCTGATGGCCGGATGGACGTGCTGGCGCGCTTCCCTTATGTTGTTAAGCAATTCAGTTGGTGGGATAGCAAGCATTTATTGCTGTCTGCCGCGCAGCAAGAGCTGCTGATTTTTGAGCTGAAATCACATAATACGCAAAGTTTAGGCCGGCTAACACGCGATCTTACACAGGCGTCGCGCTACCCCGGTCAGGTATTGGCGACCCAGTTTTTGGATTACACCACAGATATTTTGCACATAACTGATAACGCAGACAGCAGCCGTAGCCGGCTGTTGCCCTGGCATATGAGTAACCGTAATGAGCGTTTGCCGGCTTTAAGTGAGAGTGGTCAGGCAGCTTATGTGTCTGAGCGGGCAGGACACGGCCAGGTTTGGTTAACTGAGGGACGCGACAGCCGGCAACTTACCCGGCTGACGGAATGGCAGCACATACAACAATTGTTTTGGCATCAGCAGCAGTTATTAGTGCTGCTTAATACGGAACTGTACCGCATTGAGCTCGATTCCGGCCAGTTAATACCTTATCTGCCTATGCCGGACACCGCGATAGGGCGTTATGCCAGCTGCAATAATGTGTTGTACTGGACCACCCTGACAGACAGCGGCTGGCAGTTAATGGCCGAAAACCACAGTGCAGCGCTGGCCGATAACGTAACGGATGTGCGTTGCGGACCGCAGCAAGCACTGGTGCTGCAGTTTGCTGACTCAACAGCATTAGCGTTAATGACAGCGGACCACCGGTTGCATGCTTTACCGGTGTATATTGATTGGCGTAGCACAGATGCTGAGCAATGGTTTAGTGATAGCAGCGGTATCTATTGGCTGGGTGATAACAATACCATTTACCGCTTTGACTGGTTATCGCAGCAAACCTCGCCGTTGTTAAATACAGGGCAGGAAGTGCCGGCGGCTATATACAGTAATGGTAGCGGGCCGGGTTATATCGTACGGCAACGGCCGTACGATACCGATATTGTCTGGTTGCAAAATCGCCGTTAGAGCTGTTTAAAGCTCAGCTCTGCCGCGGCGATAGTTTGCGCCAGGTCATCGTTGGTGTGAGCCAGTGACAGGAAGCCGGCCTCATACGCAGATGGTGCCAGATAAATACCTTGCTGTAACATCAGATGGAAAAAGCGCTTAAAAGCGTCGACGTTGCATTGTGTGGCCTGAGCAAAGTTTGTCACTGTGGCTTCGCCGGTAAAGAAGAAACCAAACATACCGCCTACCTGGTTAGTAGCCAGTGGCACACCGTGTTTATCGGCAACCGCTTTTAAATTGCTGATGAGAAACGTTGTTTTTTCAGTAAGTGCCTGGTAAACGCCGGGTTTACTGATTTCTGTTAATGCCGCTAAACCGGCTGCCATAGCAATAGGGTTACCCGACAAGGTACCGGCCTGATATACCGGCCCCAGCGGGGCAATATGCTGCATAATTTCACGTTTGCCGCCAAAGGCGCCTACCGGCATACCGCCACCGATGATTTTACCTAAGGTGGTTAAATCCGGCTTAACGTTATAAACCGCCTGTGCGCCACCCAGCGCAACCCGAAAGCCGGTCATGACTTCATCGAAAATCAGCACTGCGCCGTATTGATCACACAGTTGGCGTAAGCCTTGTAAAAAGCCTTCTGCAGGCGGGATACAGTTCATATTGCCGGCTACGGGCTCAACAATAATACAGGCGATATCGTCGCCATGTTGTGCAAACAGCTGCTCTAACTGTGGCAGGTTATTAAATTCGCTGGTTAGGGTGTATTTGGCAAAGTCGGCAGGTACGCCGGGCGAGTTTGGCACACCCAGCGTTAACGCGCCGGAGCCGGCTTTTACCAGCAAAGAGTCGGCATGGCCATGGTAGCAGCCTTCAAACTTAACAATGGTATTGCGTCCGGTATAGCCGCGCGCCAGACGAATAGCGCTCATGGTGGCTTCGGTGCCTGAGCTGACCATGCGCACCATCTCCATGCTCGGCACTAACTTGCTTACCAATTCGGCCATTGTAACTTCAGCCGGGCAAGGTGCGCCGAAGCTTAGACCTTTAGCCGCTGCCTCTATTACGGCATTGCGGATGGCCGGGTGATTGTGGCCAAGCAACATTGGGCCCCAGGAGCCGATATAATCGATATAACGTTTGCCATCAACGTCAAACAAATAGGCGCCGTCGGCGCGGTCAATAAACACCGGGATACCACCGACGCTTTTAAATGCCCGCACCGGCGAATTTACACCGCCGGGAATGGTGTGCTGGGCACGTTGAAATAATTCTGCAGATAAAGACATAAATCAGTTTCCGATAAGTAAGAAGAAACGGCTGCGAGCCGCATTAACCACTGTGCTTATTGCTGTACCAGGGCACAGCGCATTCGTAGTTGGTAATAATGTTTTCGACCCCCAGAGTCAGCGCAAACAGCGCCATACGTACCAGAATGCCGTTATCGGCCTGGCGGAAAATGGCTAAATTAGGGTTCAGGTTTAAATCGTTATCCAGCTCGTTAGCTTCAACCCGTGAATCACGCGGCAACGGGTGCATAATCACGGTATTGGATTTACAGTAACGGGTATAGATTTCCTGATTTAAGCGAAACTTGCCGCGGTATAAATTGGCCTCGGCTTTCGATGGAAAGCGCTCTTCCTGAATTCTGGTTTGGTAGACAATATCGGCATTAAGATTGCCTTCCAGTACATCGGTAATAGTGACCTGATGGCCGGCATCTTCTATTGCACTGACAATCTCGTCCGGCATCGCCAGCTCTTTGGGTGCAATCAGGGTAAAACGCAGATTTTTGTATAGTTTTAATAGCTTGGATAACGAATGCACAGTACGACCAAACTTTAAGTCACCTACCATGGCGATATGCATACCATCGATGCTCTGGCCGGACGCGGCCAATTCGCGCTGTATGGTAAACAAGTCCAGCAAGGCTTGCGTCGGGTGCTCGTTGGCGCCATCGCCGCCATTTAATACCGGCACGCGGCTGCCTTCGGCAAATTCCGCTACTGAGCCGGCCTGCGGATGGCGCATGGCAATAACATCGCTGTAGCTGCTGATCACCCGGGCAGTATCAAACAGTGATTCGCCCTTAGACAGCGCCGACGATTCCATGCCGGTGGTTTCGCGTACTTCACCGCCCAGTAAATTAAACGCACAACCAAAGCTGACGCGGGTGCGGGTGCTGGGCTCAAAAAACAGGTTACCTAAAATAGCGCCTTCGAGCACCTTAGTACGTTTTTGCCGGCTGGCGTAGGGGTGCATATTGCGGGCAATATCGAAAACATGTTGAATGGTGTCGCGATCAAACTGGCTTACCGAGAGGATGTGTTCGCCTTTAAAGCTCATAGTCAGTGCTCTTTTCGCTGAGGATTAACCCGGGCCGGAACTGGCCCGGCGCCGGCAATTAGACGGCGTCATTATACGCGAAACACATCGGCAAAAGCGAATAAGCAGCTATATCGGTTTCAAATATGCCAGCAAGATAATGCTGAGCAAAACCAGCACAGGCACTTCGTTAAAAATGCGATAAAACCGCGGGCTGCGCCGGTTACGGTTATATTTAAAGTCGGCTAACAATTTAAAGCAGTAGCCGTGGTAAACAAACAGGGCTGTGACTAACACTAACTTATAATGCAGCCAGCTACTGACACGGAACCAAGCCAGGCCATAGCTGTAAATCAGCAATACTCCGAATAGCAATGTTAACACTGCAAAGGGCGTAACAAAGTACAGCAGTCGACGTTCCATCACTTTAAATTCGGCATCACAGTCTGCGCTTTGGGTGGCGGCATGGTAGACAAATAAACGTGGCAGATAAAAAATTCCGGCAAACCATGCCACCATAAAAAACACATGTAAGGCTTTATATACAAGAATGCTTGTCATAATAAGTTGTTCTGTTTCACTAATAAACTCCGTACCTGGTCCCAGCGGATAATGCCAATCAGCTGCACCGGCTCTTCCTCGCGGTAAATATACACTGCACCTTCGCGTTTATCTTCCAAAATGGCGAATACTTCTGCCATGGTGGCCTGATGCGTAAGCCCTTGCAGCGGCAGATATTGTACTGCGCTGGCGCCGGTCATCGACAGTTGTACGTCGTAATTTGTCAGCAAATATTCGCTGCTACCGTCATTGTTGTGACGCTGTATCAGCAGTTGTTGCGGCGGCTCCAGTTTATCCAGTGCCTGCAGCACTTGCTGCTCGTCCGGATTGTCCAGCAGCTGATATTGATTATCCAGCAAGGCCAGCACGCCTACCTTTTGCAGTACATCATCAGCAGGTGACAGCTTGTACGGCATTTGCAGAAAGTCGAGTTGCAGCAGGAAAATAGATTTATTATTAAAAAACTGCACACCGGTAATATAGGCGGTGGTGATCACCAACATAGCCGGCACAATAATACCGGGGTTATGCGCCAGCTCCATCACTGCCACCAGCGCGGCCAGCGGCGCATGCATGGTTGCCGCCATTAATCCGGCCATGCCTAACACAGCGTAAGTGCCGGCAATGCTGTTATCGCCGATAATGGCCGATGGTATTATGGCCATTAAAGTACCCAGTACTATACCAATACCAAATACCGGGCCTATCACCCCGCCGGGCACTCCTAACCCCAGCGCGAACAATGTCAGTAACATTTTGCCGATAAAAATCGTTAACAGCAGGGCTACATCGTTTGGTGCATTCACGGCGTAAAAAATAGCGCCGGTTTCAGCGCCCATCGCATGCGGAATCAGATAACCGACAGCTGCAGTAACAACCCCGGCCAGGCTTAAGCGTAATAGCAGGGGCCAGTTTTTAAACAAGGTAATTAAGCGCATCATATTTTTGTTGAACACAAAAGCAATGGCGCCAAACACTATGCCACACAGCACCAGATAAGGCAGATGCCAGCCACTGATGCTAACAATATTCAGCAATGCCAGCTCTTTATCGCTGCCAAACACGCTTTGTGTTACCAAAGCGCCGACGACAGATGACAGCATAATAGGAATAAACACATGTACACGGTACTCCCGCAGCACCACTTCCATTACAAAAATAACAGCTGCTAACGGCGTATTAAATGACGCCGAAATGCCGGCTGCAATGCCACAACCTGCCAGAATACGGATGCTGTTATAGGGCAGTTTCAGATACTTACCCAGGGTGCTGGCGCCATAAGCGCCTAAATGCACTGAAGGGCCTTCACGGCCAACAGAAAAACCACTGGCCAGCGCCAGAATGCCGCCAAAAAATTGGTTAATGGTGTTGCGGGTGGGCATCATGCCGTACTTCAGCTTAATGCGGTGGATAACAAAAGGGATGCCCAGCCGGTAGTGTTTATAGCCGGTGATCCAGGCAATAAAGCCGATTAACATGGCGCCGCCCAGTGGTAACATCCAGCGAATATCGGCGCTAACAGTAGAGAAATCGTCGCTGCGAACCAAGAAAATACTTTGGATACCAACGATAGCGAGGCGGAATAAGATGATTAGAATTGCCGCGGCAAGGCCACCAAGCATACCTAAAATGCATAACTGCAATGACGTTTGTGGCAGCGCCAAACGGCGTTGCAAAGACGGTAGCCAGATCTTCCAGCGCTGCATAAGCCATAGTACCTGTGTTAAGTAACTAAGAGTTTAACATAAGTTGCTGACTAATCAGCTTAATTGTAATAAGTAACAACTATTGGGCGACAACGGCGCCTAATACTTGAATAAAACAGTCAGGTATTAGATAATTTGCGCCTTAGTTAAACCTGCGGAGTTAATATGTCTGAACCAGCTGCACCAATTGAATTTACTGAAGCCGCAGCAAAAAAAGTGGCGTTACTGGTCACGGAAGAAGAAAACCCTGAATTGAAACTGCGGGTTTATATTACCGGTGGTGGCTGCTCCGGTTTTCAGTATGGCTTTACCTTCGATGAAAAAGTGAATGACGGTGATTTTGTGGTGGAAAAGCAAGGTGTGTCGATGGTAGTAGACCCGATGAGCCTGCAATACCTGATGGGCGGTGTGGTCGATTACACTGAAGGCCTTGAGGGTAGCCGTTTTATCGTACAAAACCCGAATGCCACAACAACTTGTGGTTGCGGTTCATCATTTTCCGTTTAAATTCATGTGCTTTTTGTAAATAAAAAAATACATGAAAGGCTTGTAAGTTTGCGCCCATCCGGCTGCTGAGCTCTGCTTATCGCTGAGTCAGCAGCATAATTCCCCATAGACTCAGCGCAATAGCGGCATTGAAACCAATAATATAAGCAAAACCTTTACGGCCTTGTTTCACGCTCCAGCCATGCTGTTGTAAGTACCAATACCAGGCTGCACACATTACTAAAGGGGCTAAGAACAGTAATTTAATCATTTTTTCTCTCATCGGTTTGGCATCTGCTGCCGTACTGGTATTACCTGTAAATTATATTGCCGGGCTGGCAGTTAAAATCAACTGTAAAGTCTGATTACAGATTTTAACGCTTGTAGCTGTACGCTCGTCGCATCCTGTGGTTTAATTAACCGTTTTTTATTGCTTATTGCGCTGGCAATAAGGTTTGGATTCTTTTGCAGGAAGTATTTTTACATAATAAAAGCGTAACACGCTGGGAGAAGAAAAAAACATGAAAGGTACAAAAAGCGTTATTTCTGATGAAAATAAGCGTCTGTGTGTCTGGCTGAAGCGTCAACGTCAGGAAAAAGGGCATACCATGCGAAGTCTGTCAGAAATTTTAGGGACACCGCATTCGTTTATTGGCAAAGTTGAAAACCAGGAGCGCCGGCTGGACGTGATTGAATACGTTCGCTATTGCCAGGCGCTGGATGTCGACCCCACGGAAGGGTTAAAACAGGTTTTATCAGCCTGATGCATGACAAAACGCCGCTATGCAGCGGCGTTTTGTTTTATCGGTTTATGTCTTGCTAACACCATAATCAGCAGCAACGCCGGTATTCCCATCAGCGCGGTCATAACAAAAAACGCACCATATCCCATCTGCTCTACCCACTGACCGGAAAAGCCACCGGTAAATTTGGGCAATAACAGCATTAGCGAACTGAACATAGCATACTGTGTGGCGGTAAAGGCCAGATTAACTAAGGACGCTAAATAAGCAAGAAAAGCACTGGTCGCAATGCCTGCGCTTAAGTTGTCTGCCGAGATCACTAAGGTTAACCACATCAAATCATAGCCGATATGACTCAATGCAGAGAACAGCAGATTAGTTACCGCACTTAGCAGTGCGCCTAAAAACAGGATTTTAATTACACCAAACTGGTTAATCAGCACTCCGCCAAGTGCTGCGCCGATCAGCGTCATAATAACACCATAGATCTTGGAAACGCTTGCGACCTCTTCTTTGCTATAACCCATATCAACATAAAACGCATTTGCCATAACACCCATTACAACGTCGCTCAGGCGGTAACACGCAATCAACGCCAGGATCAGTAGGGCATGCCATTTATAACGGCCAAAAAAGTCAATAAAGGGCGCAACCACTGCTTGTTTCAGCCAGGAAAGAGTGCGTTGCAACAACGAGCCGGCGGTATATTGGTGTTGCTGCAGGCCACAGACAGGTTCTTTGCTGAATAATGTGGTGATGATCCCCGGCAGCATACAGAGTGCCATAACCAAATATGCCTGCTGCCAACCGTCCAGATCGTAATTACTGCCTTGAGAGAATATAGCGGCCAACCACAATGTACCTGCTGAAGCCATAATCATTGCCAGTCTGTAGCCGGCAAGATAGGCTGCCGCCAGCGCTGCCTGCAGCTTTTCAGGCGCGCTTTCAATGCGAAAGGCGTCAACATTAATATCTTGTGTCGCTGACGCAAAAGCCAGCACGACAGCAAAAGCGGCCATCGTGGCTAAATCCTGCTGAGGATCGGTTAATGCCATGCAACAAATTGCAACTATTACGCTAAGCTGAGAAATCAGCAGCCAGCTGCGGCGCCTGCCCAGCTTGTGATGTAAATATGGAATTTGCAAATGATCTGCCAGCGGAGACCATAACCACTTAACAGCATACGCCAACGCGACCCAGCTAAAATAACCAATGTCAGCGCGTGATACGCCGGCCTCGCGCAGCCAAAATGACAGTACGCCAAATACCAACATCAACGGCAAACCGCTGGAAAAGCCAAGCACGAAAATAGCCAGCACCCGGCGTTGGCAATATATATTCAGGCTTTTCAGCCAGGTAAAGTAATGGGGCAAAACAACACCTGAAAACAGCGGCAAGTAGTAGTAGCTTACCTGTCAGTGGGTTGGGGTCAAGTATTTATGGTCGTACACCAACACAGTTTGGCGGCGCAATGCCATGGCCTTTAAGGTAGCAGATACAATCCTGAATGCTTCTGCGCAACTGCCTGTCTTCACGCAATATGCTGTCAGGCCAATATTCCAGTTGATGAAGTAAATGCCAGAACACCCGTTCACGGGTGCTGTAGGGCAATTGTAGCCCGCTGTTAAGTTGTGCCCACTCCTCAAGCGTGTCCCAGACAAACAGGTGCAACTCACTGTGCGGCAAGCGACCACGAAAATAGCGTGAAATATAAAAAACCAGCTGCTGCGATTTTTGCTCGATAAATTTATCTGCCATAACCTGACTTAACAGCACCTTCGGGTTAACACTGTTAAGCCAAGTATAGCCGGTTTTACTGCTCTGGCAGCAGTAGCACGGTTTTTATCAGCACTGGCTCTACCGGCACATTGGGCCAACCCAGTTCAGCGGAAGTATCTGTTTGAATTGCGCGAATTTTTTCAATAACATCTTCGCCGGCGCTAATACGGCCAAACACCGTATAGCCCCAACGCCGGCCCGGGTCCAGGCTGGGGTTGTCCTGTAAATTAAAATAAAACTGGCTGGTGGCGCTGTGTGGTTCAGCCAGGCGTGCCATAGCGATAGTACCAAATTGATTTTTTAAGCCGTTACCGGACTCGTTAAACACCGGCTTTAATTCTTCTATCGGTTTATAGCTGGCATCGTAGCCACCGCCCTGCAACACAAACTCCGGCTCCAAACGGTGAAACACGGTATTGTTATAGCGCTTGTGTTTAACATAGCTGAGAAAGTTATTTACCGTAAGCGGGGCTCTGCTGCGGTCGAGTTCAACATCAATATCGCCATGCGAGGTAATAATACGTACTTTAGGAAACAGATTGTTGGCTTGCAAAAACTGCCCGGCTTGCACCCATGTACTTGCCAGTAGCAGTATTAATGCCGATAAACCATAACGCATGTTACCTCCTCAACGCTTGCTGCCAGCTGCTGTCCTGCAGCATTTGTGTGATGACTTGCTCAGTTAGTACTCTTAACTCGCGTTCTACCGCAGCAATATCCATTTTGAAGGGTGCAGTAAAACTACTGTCGCCGGAATAAGTTTTGCTGAAACTGCCTTGCGGGTGTTGTACCTGTACGGTTAACGCCACCTGATTGGTGACTGAATGCTCCAGCGTGCGCTGATCAACCAGCGCTTGTAGCTGAGCAATTTTGACTGTCAGTTGCACGTCGCTGCCGGCATCCTGTATCGCGCCTTGTTCCTGTAACGCCTGAACCAGGCTTTGTTGCAACTGGCCGGTCAGATTGTTACTGGTGGCAATTTGTTCAACTTTATCGCCACTTTGAATTCGCAGCGTGTAAGGCAGGCCACGCTCATCGACGACAGCGAAGGCAAACCTGGTTTGCTGCAATTGGTTACTTTGTGGTGCAAATACCTGCGGCGCCAGAATAAATCCCGGCCTTGTACTGCTGCACCCTGCAATGGCGAGCAATGCCAACATAACTAAGTAGCGCATGATTAACTCCTTTTTATAGCTTCTAAAATCACAAATTTGGGATCGGCAGCCAGTTGGCGGCAGTTACCAAACAGGCGTTGTAAGGTGTCTGCATAACCCAGATGATGGTTAGCGACAATACGCAGATGACCGCCTTGTTTTAATACCCGTTTAGCGTCACTGAACATCTGGCCGGCGATATGGCCGGTTACCGCTTGCTGCTGATGAAACGGCGGGTTGCACAGCACATAGTCAGCACTTTTGTCCGGCTGTTGGCTCAGGCAATCATCAACCGTAAAGCGACATAGCGCCGTTTTGTCCGGCAGGTTTTCGCTGATGGTTTGTCTGGCAGATTCAACTGCCATATAAGACTCATCACAAAACAGCATATTTATAGCGTCGTGCCGGCTGAGTAAGGCTAATCCCAGTACGCCATTACCGCAGCCCAGATCAATCACTGTTTGG
Organism: Rheinheimera lutimaris; assembly: GCF_013283795.1. Lineage (GTDB taxonomy): Bacteria > Pseudomonadota > Gammaproteobacteria > Enterobacterales > Alteromonadaceae > Alishewanella > Alishewanella lutimaris. The sequence continues at coordinate 46,674 of NZ_JABSOD010000001.1, read as the reverse complement.
CCTTCAGCCACTGCCGGTAAATGTTGCAGGAAAAAACGCGCGCCCTGGTCCAGTTTTTCTCGTGAAAACACATTGGCATGGTTTACTACGTTGTAGATGCTGTGTTCAAGCGGCCAGCGCAGCGGAAAATTGATCGTTGCCGGTTGCTGTAGTGCCGCATTATACCGGCAACTTATCAGGCGGCATTTTTTCACTGCCAGTGAGGCACTGGTCGGGCCTAATGTGTGCTCAAACATCGCCAACACATTACGGTTAATGTCTTTGGCTTTAGCGCTGGCCAAAATAATGCTGTCCGGGGTAAGTACCCCGGACAGTTGCTGCAAAATATAGTGCAGATAACTGTGATTGTTCGGCAATTTCAGCAGTACAATGTCCGGCGCCTGCGGGTAGGGGCTCAGGCTGGATTGCTGTTGTAATGTCGTTACCGCCAGACCATTTTGCTGACGGTTATACACCGTGCCTTGTTGTGCTAACAACGAATCGTTAACCTGCACCTGAGTATATTGTGCCAATGCGCAAGACAGCGCGCCAAAACTGTCATTAATAAGCAGCAACGCAGGCTCACGCTTATGTTGCCGGCTAAACTGTGTAGCGCTTTCCAGCGTATGATGGATAAGCAATTCGTCAGCGGCATCCCAAGCTTGTAAACTGTTGTTGGGTTGATGAAGCGGCCAGCGGGATAACTGTAAGCTGCCATTGGCAAAGGTAAAAGTGGTATTCATAATGGCACGGGTAGTGGAATAAGGTGAGCATTTTGACACGACAGTCGCATAGCGACAACCGGCAAAGCGGTGCGCAGCACTTTAGCCTGCCGGATGCCAGCTTAACATTGTGGCCAAATTGGCTGGAGCTGCAACAAAGCAGCACCTTACAGCAGCAGTTGCTGCAACAACTGCAATGGTCACAAGACAGTATTGTGATGTTCGGTAAAGCGGTTAAAATTCCGCGCTATCAGGTATGGATGGGCGACAGCCACTGCAGCTATCGTTATTCCGGTACTACCTTTTCGCCGCAGCCCTGGCACACACAAGTACAACAGCTGGCGCAGCAAATCAGCGCTTTTTTACAATTACCGTTTAACTGTGTTTTGCTTAACTGGTACCGGGATGGCGGGCAACACATGGGCTGGCATGCAGACAACGAACCTGAACTTGGCGACAACCCTTACATAGCATCACTGAGTATCGGCGCTACCCGGCGGTTTGAGCTGAAACACCGTCAGCAGCCGTGGCAACTGGCGCTGGATTTAACTCCCGGTAGCTTGCTGCTGATGGCGGGAGAATGTCAGCAGCACTGGTTGCATCGTTTACCCAAACAAAGCAAGGTGACAGACAGCCGGATAAATTTGACGTTTCGTTATATTAAGAGCAGCGGTTAGACAAAATTATTTTTTGTAAGCCGCCCAGCCCGTTAGCCGGTGTTATTTTTCTTGACACAAAAAGCAGCTGGCAACTTTAACGGCGGCAACTAGAGTTAACTAAAGGAATAAATAAGGATAAAGGCTATGTTGATTCATACCGCTATTGAACAGAAGTTACTTAGTGCATTTGATCCTGTGTTCCTTGATGTGGTAAACGAAAGCCACCTGCACAATGTGCCGCAAGGCTCTGAGTCGCACTTTAAAGTCGTTATCGTGACACCGCAGTTTGACGGCATGCGCTTGTTGCAACGACACCGCGCAGTTAATGCTGTAGTGGCAGAGGAACTGGCAGAAAAAATTCATGCCCTGGCCTTGCATACTTATACACCGTCAGAGTGGTACGAGTATTACGCAGAAAAACCGCCGGCATCGCCACGCTGCTATGGCGGCAGTAAAACTGAAAAAGCGTCTGTATGACGCTTTTTTTCTGTTTGTCGCTGTTAAATAAACAAAAACGGCTGATCAGACCTGTTTTCTGCGGTAAAGTTTTACACTAGCGTCAATTTTGTCGAGACAACAGCAGGAGCTGTCATGGTTATTCAACCGAAAATTCGTGGTTTTATCTGTACTAACGCTCACCCTGTCGGCTGTGCCGAGCATGTAAAAGAACAAATTGCTTATGTAAAACAAGCAGGCCCTGTCGCAAACGGGCCGAAAAATGTATTAGTAATTGGTGCATCTACCGGTTACGGCCTGGCGTCACGCATTACTGCGGCGTTTGGCTCGGGTGCCAACACCCTGGGTATTTTCTTTGAAAAAGAACCGACAGAAAGTAAAACCGCATCGGCTGGTTGGTATAACACCGCTGCGTTTGAACAGGCAGCCAATGCGGCAGGCTTGTGGAACAAGCATATCAACGGCGATGCCTTTACCGATGAGCTAAAAGCACAAGCCATTGATATTATCCGCAGTGAAATGGGTAAAATTGATTTAGTGGTGTACAGCCTGGCGGCGCCACGGCGCAAAGACCCGGTAAGCGGCGAAATATTCAGTTCAGTATTAAAACCTATCGGCCAGTCTTACACTGCCAGAACGCTGAACACCAGCAAGCGTGAAATTGAAGAAGTGTCGGTTGAACCGGCCAACGACGATGAAATTCACCAAACGGTAAAAGTGATGGGCGGCGAAGATTGGGAGCGTTGGTTAGATCAGTTAAACGCTGCCGGTGTGCTGGCCGACAATTGCCAGACAGTGGCATACACTTATATAGGCAAAGAGTTAACCTGGCCTATTTACGGTAAAGCTACTATCGGCAAAGCCAAAGAAGATTTAGACCGCGCTGCGGCGGCTATTACCAAGCAACTGGCGTCGAAAAAAGGCAAGGCTTATGTCGCGTCATTAAAAGCGCTGGTTACGCAGGCCAGTTCAGCCATTCCTATTATGCCGCTGTATATTTCGTTGTTGTACCGTGTCATGAAAGCAGAAGGCAGCCATGAGGGTTGTATTGAGCAGATTAACGGCTTATTCCGTCAGGGGCTGTACAGTGATGCGCCTGTTATGGACGACGCCGGCCGTCTGCGTATGGATGGAAAAGAGCTGAGTCCGCATATTCAACAAGCCGTGAAAGATTTGTGGGGCCAGGTAACCACAGAGACTATCGATACGTTGACAGACTATAAGGGTTACCATAACGAGTTTTTACGCCTGTTTGGTTTTGGTTATACACATGTAGATTACGATGCAGATGTATCGCCGCTGGTGCCTTTAGCTAATATTGCACCATAAAAATAGCAAAACAGCCTTTAAAGCCGCCATTTGGCGGCTTTTGCTTAAGCTGCATTCGCAAATTGACTAAAGTTGACTAAAATTTGCAGCAATATGCCAAAGGTGTCGCTTAGTTAACGCATACGCCAAAGCGTGGTTTTCGTCGGCTGGTTTGCCGGAAAATTTATCTAATAGCATAGATAGGCGGCTGCATTAATGTTAGAATCCGCGACTTTAATATGGGTATCCGGTGAAAAAAATAAGCAGTAATTGTGCTGAAAATAACCGCCTGATGCGCTGCTCATCCTGCAGCTGAAAACCAGGCCCTGTTTCTTCCCAAAATAGTAGTGCAAGTACGTATGATAAAACTCAAAAAAGGCTTGGACATTCCCCTCGCGGGCAGTCCTAAACAAGAGATCAGTGCGGGCAATACCATTAACACTGTCGCTGTATTAGGCGAAGAGTTTATTGGCATGCGTCCGACTATGTCCGTTGAAGTTGGCGATACGGTAAAAAAAGGTCAGGTACTTTTCGAAGATAAGAAAACGCCGGGCGTGAAATTTACTGCACCAGTGGCCGGAACCGTCAAAGAAATTAACCGTGGCGCCAAGCGCGTATTGCAATCTGTTGTAATTGAAGCAGCAGGAAACGATGCGGTGCAGTTTGGTAAATATGCTGCTGACCAGCTTGCGGGGTTAAGCCGCGAGCAGGTAACGCAGAATTTGGTAGATTCCGGTTTATGGGTTGCCCTGCGCACCCGGCCGTATAGCCAAACGCCTGCTATCGACAGCACACCACGCGCTATTTTTGTCAACGCCATGGATACCAATCCATTAGCGGCAGACCCTGCGGTAGTAATAGCTGCAGATAGTGATGCCTTTACTCAGGGGCTAACAGTATTAGCGACGTTGACTGAAGGTAAACTGTACCTGAGTAAAAAAGCCGGTGTTTCGGTACCGGCTATCGGCAAAGCAGAAGTGGCCGAGTTTGATGGCCCGCATCCTGCAGGCCTGGTGGGGACCCATATTCATCTGCTTGACCCCGTCAGCGCGAAAAAAGTGGTATGGCATATCGGTTATCAGGATGTTATAGCCATTGGTAAGTTGTTCACCACCGGTGAGTTGCACAGCGAGCGCGTAGTTGCGCTGGGCGGCCCGGCAGTGAAAACGCCACGTTTGGTAAAAACTGTACTGGGTGCGTCAACTGCTGAATTAACGGCGGGTGAACTGACTGAAGGTAAAAACCGTACTATTTCAGGTTCGGTATTGTCCGGTTCTACTGCGCACGGCGTGCATGGTTACATCGGCCGTTTCCATACTCAGGTGTCTGTGCTGGCTGAAGGCTATGACAAAGAGTTTTTAGGTTGGATTGCCCCCGGCAGTACCAAGTTTTCGGTAACCCGGGCTTATTTATCACATCTGAACCCGAAACGTCTGTTCAACATGACCACTACCACCAACGGCTCTGCCCGTGCCATGGTACCTATCGGCAATTACGAGCGCGTAATGCCGTTGGATATTCTGCCTACGCTACTGCTGCGTGACATAGTGTCCGGCGATACAGACGGTGCTGTGTCTTTAGGGTGTCTGGAATTGGATGAAGAAGATCTGGCGCTGTGTACCTTTGTTTGTCCCGGCAAATACGACTACGGCACCATTTTGCGTAACTGCCTGACGACCATTCAGAAGGAAGGCTAATCATGAGTTTAAAGCATTTTTTAGAGCGCATTGAGCCGTCATTTGAAAAAGGCGGTAAGTATGAGAAGTGGTATGCGTTGTATGAAGCTGTTGCCACTGTGCTGTATACGCCAGGTCTTGTAACTAAAAATGGTACGCACGTACGTGACAGTATCGATTTAAAGCGGATCATGATTTTCGTCTGGTTGGCGTTATTTCCGGCGTTATTTTTTGGTATGTACAATATTGGCCATCAGGCCGTTGTTGCACTGCAAGCTGGTTTTGGTACGCCAGATACCTGGCAAGTCGCCATTTATCAGTTGCTCGGCGGTGAGTTGACAGCAGAGTCCGGTTGGGGCAGTAAGATGTGGTATGGCGCAGTATGGTTTCTGCCTATCTACGCTGTAACCTTTATCGTTGGTGGCTTTTGGGAAGTGTTGTTTGCGTCAGTGCGTAAGCACGAAGTAAATGAAGGTTTCTTCGTCAGCTCTATCCTGTTTGCCTTGATTCTGCCGGCAACTATTCCACTGTGGCAGGTAGCCTTAGGTATTACGTTCGGCGTGGTGATTGCCAAAGAAGTGTTTGGTGGCACCGGCCGTAACTTCTTAAACCCGGCGCTTGCTGGCCGTGCTTTTCTGTTCTTCGCTTATCCGGCGCAAATATCCGGTGATGCAGTATGGACAGTCGCTGACGGATACTCAGGTGCAACCTGGCTAAGTAAAGCGGCATCAGGCGAGTTGGATTACAGTGCAAATATGGATTTGTGGTGGAACGCTTTCTACGGTTTTATTCCGGGGTCAGTAGGTGAAACTTCTGTGTTGGCGCTGTTAATTGGTGGTTTGGCGCTGATCTACTTCCGTATCGCTTCCTGGCGTATTGTGCTGGGCGTCATGGTGGGTATGATCTTGTCTTCTTACCTGTTCAACGCTATTGGTTCTGAATCTAACGCTATGTTTGCTATGCCCTGGCATTGGCACCTGGTATTGGGTGGTTTTGCTATCGGTATGTTCTTTATGGCAACGGACCCGGTTTCAGCTTCGTTTACTGACAAAGGTAAATGGGCATACGGTATTCTGATTGGCTTTATGGTGGTGATGATCCGCGTTGTTAACCCGGCATACCCTGAAGGTATGATGTTAGCAATACTGTTTGCGAACCTGTTCGCACCACTATTTGATTTCTTCGTGGCTCAGGCCAATATCAAGCGGAGGCTGGCACGTAATGTCTAGTAATAACGATAGCATCAGCAAAACGCTGATCGTAGTCATCTCTTTATGTTTAGTTTGTGCCGTTATCGTGTCGACTGCAGCAGTGCAGTTACGGCCACAACAAACAGCCAATAAACTTTTGGATTCGCAAAAAAACGTGTTGGCGGTAACAGGGTTATTGTCCGGCAGTGATGTTCAGCAGCTGTACAACAAGCATATTGAAGAGCGCTTTGTCGATCTGGATACCGGCAGCTTTGTAGAAAAGCCGGCTAACTATGATTACCGTAAATTTATGAAAGACCCTGCACAAAGCGTGCGCTTATCCGGTGATGAAGACTTAGCTTCAATAAAAAGCCGCGCCAATATTGCACCTGTCTATTTAGCCTACAATAACGGGGTAGAGTCCGGTGAGTTGTCGGCGATAGTACTGCCAATTCATGGTTATGGTTTATGGTCAACCATGCATGCGTTTTTGGCATTGGGTGCTGACGGTACAACAATACAAGGCCTGAACTACTATGAGCAGGGTGAAACAGCCGGTTTGGGTGGCGAAGTACAAAATCCGAAATGGGTAGCTCAGTTCGAAGGGAAGAAATTGTTGGACCAATCCGGAGCTCCAGCCATTAAGGTGGTTAAACCGGGCAATGCCAGCGCTGATTCCGCTTTTGAGGTAGATGGCCTGTCGGGTGCTACGTTAACCAGCAACGGCGTACAACATACTTTCGATTTCTGGGCTGGTGCTAAGGGTTTTGCCCCATTTTTGGCTAAAGTTCGCGACGGAGCATTAAACAATGGCTAACGCAAAAGAAATTAAAACGGTTCTGTTTGGTCCTGTATTTGCCAACAACCCTATTGCTTTGCAGGTACTGGGTATTTGTTCTGCACTGGCAGTAACCACCAAGATGGATAAAGCTCTGGTTATGTGTATTGCACTAACCTTAGTAACAGCTTTTTCTAACTTTTTTATCTCATTGATCCGTAATCACATTCCATCCAGTGTGCGTATCATCGTACAAATGACGATTATTGCTTCGTTGGTAATCGTAGTTGATCAGTTGCTGAAAGCCTTTGCCTATGACGTAGCAAAAGAGTTGTCAGTATTCGTTGGTCTGATTATTACCAACTGTATTGTAATGGGTCGTGCTGAAGCATTTGCGATGAAAAGCGCGCCAGGCATCAGCTTCCTGGACGGTATTGGTAATGGCTTGGGTTATAGCGCGGTGTTAATGACTGTGGCTTTCATCCGTGAGTTGGGTGGTTCAGGTACCTTATTTGGTGTTGAAGTTATGCCACTGGTTAAAGACGGCGGCTGGTATCAACCTATGGGTCTGCTGTTAATGCCGCCAAGTGCCTTTATCATCATTGCAGGCCTGATTTGGTTACTGCGTACTTACCGTACTGAACAGGTTGAAAAGGCATAAGGAGCTGTAGATGGAACATTATATAAGCTTGTTTGTCCGTGCCGTGTTTATTGAGAACCTTGCGCTGACGTTCTTCCTCGGTATGTGTACTTTTATTGCCGTATCGAAAAAAATCACCACCGCTTTTGGCCTGGGTGTAGCAGTAACGGTTGTACTGGGTATTTCAGTACCGGTAAATAACCTGGTGTATCAAAACCTGCTGGCGCCCGGCGCACTGGACTGGGCTGGTTTCCCTGAAGCCGATTTAAGCTTCCTGGGCTTTTTAACCTACATTGGTGTTATTGCGGCACTGGTACAAATTTTGGAAATGATTTTAGATAAATTCTTCCCGGCTTTGTACAACGCCTTAGGTATCTTTCTGCCGCTAATCACGGTGAACTGCGCCATTTTCGGTGCGGTAGCCTTTATGGTTGAACGTGATTACAACTTTGGTGAGAGTGTGGTGTTCGGTCTGGGCAGTGGTATTGGCTGGATGCTGGCAATCACTTTGCTGGCAGGTATTCGCGAGAAGCTGAAATACGCAGATATTCCACACGGTCTACGTGGTCTGGGTATTACCTTCTTAATGGTTGGTTTAATGGGGTTAGGCTTTATGTCTTTCTCCGGTGTTTCACTGTAAGGGGTAAGGGAACGCAATATGGAAAATGTAGACATATTTCTTGGCGTTGGCATGTTTACCCTGGTGGTGCTGGCGTTAGTGGTTATTATTTTGGCGGCCAAGTCTAAGCTGGTAGCGTCAGGTGACATTACCATCAGCATTAACGGCGATCCGGAAAAAGCCATTAAAACCAAAGCCGGCGGTAAATTGCTGGGTGCATTAGCGGATAAAGGCATCTTCTTGTCGTCTGCCTGTGGCGGTGGTGGTTCTTGTGGTCAGTGCCGCGTGCACGTGAAATCAGGTGGCGGCGAAATATTGCCAACTGAGCTGGGCCATATTACCAAGGGTGAAGCGCGCGAAGGTTGCCGTTTGTCTTGTCAGGTAAACGTAAAATCTGACATGGAAATTGAAGTTGAAGAAGAAATCTTCGGCATCAAAAAATGGGACTGTACTGTTATTTCTAATGATAACAAAGCGACTTTTATTAAAGAGCTGAAACTGCAGATCCCTGATGGCGAGTCTGTGCCGTTTCGTGCCGGTGGTTATATCCAGATAGAAGCGCCTGCACACCATGTGAAATACAAGGACTTTGACGTCCCTGAACAGTTCCGCGGTGATTGGGAGCGCTTTAAGTTCTTCACGTTAGAGTCTAAAGTAGACGAAGAAACTATTCGTGCTTACTCTATGGCGAACTACCCGTCAGAAGAAGGCATTATTATGCTTAACGTGCGTATCGCTACGCCGCCACCAAATAATCTGATGCTGCCTTGCGGTAAAATGTCATCGTATATCTGGAGCTTGAAAGAAGGCGACAAGGTAACTATTTCCGGTCCGTTTGGTGAGTTTTTCGCCAAAGAAACCGAAGCGGAAATGGTGTTTATCGGTGGTGGTGCCGGTATGGCTCCTATGCGCTCACACATTTTTGACCAGCTGCGCCGGTTAAAGTCGAAGCGTAAAATTACCTTCTGGTACGGTGCCCGGTCTAAGCGCGAAATGTTCTACGTTGAAGATTTCGATATGCTGGCGGCCGAGAATGAAAACTTCGAGTGGCATGTTGCTTTATCAGATCCGCAGCCGGAAGATAACTGGAGTGGTTACACAGGGTTTATTCATAACGTCATTTATGAAAATTACCTGAAAAACCATAAAGCACCGGAAGACTGCGAGTTTTATATGTGCGGTCCACCGATGATGAACAAAGCGGTAATTAATATGCTCAAAGATTTGGGTGTAGAAGATGACAATATTTTGTTAGACGACTTCGGCGGCTAATAAAAACAGTAATCCGGAGGGGCACCGTAACAGGTTGCCCCTTCTGCTATCAGGAACTCTTATGTCTCGTGTTTCTATGCTGAAAAACTGGCTGGCTCTTATCGGGCTGGCCATTTTAGTTTCATGCAGCCCTGCCAAACCGTTAACTGAGCAATATCAGTTAAATGGTGACACTATGGGTACGTACTATGTAGTTAAATTTTACAGCGACAAGGCGATAGACAGTAATGCGCTGCAGCAGCAAATTGACACCGAGCTGGAGTTGGTCAACGATCTTATGTCGACTTACCGGCCGCAATCAGAGCTGATGCGTTTTAACCGCCACAGCGATGGCAGTGTTTTTCCGCTATCGCCACAAACTCATACTGTCGTGGCGGAAGCACTGCGCATTGCCGGGCAAACGCAGGGGGTGCTGGATGTTACAGTTGGCCCGCTGGTAGAGTTATGGGGCTTTGGTGCCCATGGCCGCATAGAACATGCTCCAGACGATGCATTAATTGAACAAACCCGCGCAGTGGTGGGCTATAACAAGCTTACACTAAATGAAGCAGGTTTAAGCAAAGCAGAACCTGCGCTAGCAGTAGACTTATCAACGATTGCTAAAGGCTTTGGTGTCGACCAGGTTGCGGCGTTGCTGGAGCAAAACGGCATTAGTGATTATCTGGTAGAAATTGGCGGCGAAATGCGTTTAAAAGGTAGCAAGCCTGAGCAACAGCCATGGAAAATTGCTATCGAAAAACCGGTAACAACGGAACGTGCTGTGCAGCGTATTTTAGTACCGGGTGATATGGGCGTGGCTACCTCAGGTGATTATCGCAACTATTTTGAAGAAGACGGAGTGCGTTACTCGCATTTACTGGACCCGCGTACCGGCAAGCCGATAAATAACCGCACGGTGTCAGTAACGGTGTTGCATCCGTCTTGTATGACGGCAGATGGCTATGCTACTGCATTAAACGTAATGAGCGAGCAAGAGGCACTGGCCTTTGCTGAACAGCACGGTATAGCGGTGTTGCTGGTGGTTAAAACAGATGATGGCTTTGTAGAGTTGACATCGTCAGCCTTTAAACCATACCTGGCCGGATAACGGAGTGTATATGACGGTTTTTTTATTTACTTTCGGTTTGTTTTTACTGGTGGTTGTGGCAATGGCGGTTGGCTATCTGGTGCAACGTAAAACTATTGCCGGTAGCTGTGGTGGCTTAGGCGAAATTGGTATTGAAAAAGCCTGCGATTGTGACAAGCCCTGTGAAAAACGGCAAAAACGGCTGGATAAAGAGAAGTTCTGGCAGCAGAATAAAATTATCTGACCGTTACACGTTGAGCATAATACCTGAAGCCGGCTGATGCCGGCTTTTTACTTTGACAGGAGCACCTTATCTTGCTGGATACACTCTTTGCCCTGCGCGCACGCGGCACCACTGTATGGCGCGAGGTTGTCGCCGGTTTTACCACCTTTATGGCCATGTCCTATGTGTTGTTTGTAAACCCCGCTATGCTGGCGCAAGCCGGTATGGATCATGGCGCGGTATTCGTTGCCACTTGTCTGGCGGCAGCCTTAGGTTGCCTGCTTATGGGCCTGCTCGCCAATTTGCCGGTAGCGCTTGCGCCTGGTATGGGGCTGAATGCCTTTTTCACCTACGTTATAGTGATAGAGCAGGGGCACAGTTGGCAAACTGCACTGGCTTGTGTGTTTTTCTCCGGCTGTTTATTTTTACTGCTGAGCATTTTTAAAATTCGCGAATGGATTATTAACAGCATACCGCTGCCGCTGAAAATGGGTATCGCCGCCGGTATTGGTATGTTTTTGGCACTTATTGCCTTGAAAACTGCCAACATTATCGTTGCCAGCCCGGCTACCCTCGTTACATTGGGCGATCTGCACAGCCCGCAAGTACTGTTAGCATTAGCAGGCTTTTTTATTATTTTTGCCCTGGCGCATCGCGGCTGGCATGCGGCGGTATTAATAAGCATTTTGTCTGTCACTGCAGCTGCCTGGTGGCTGGGCGATACACAGTTTAAGGCTGTAGTATCAATACCACCTGCTGTGAGCGCAACCTTTATGCAGCTTGATTTTGCCGCCGCGCTTAGTTTAAGTATGTTACCTGTTATTTTAAGCTTACTGTTTTTGGATTTGTTTGATACTTCCGGCACCCTGGTGGCGGTAACGCATAAAGCTGGCTTAATGCAAAAGGACGGCACTGTACCGGATCTGAGCAAAGCGCTTATCGCTGACAGCAGTGCCACTATTGCCGGCGCTATGCTGGGTACTTCGACAACAACCAGTTATGTAGAAAGCAGTAGTGGTGTTGCTGCCGGCGGCCGCACAGGGTTGATGGCGGTGGTTACCGGGTTATTGTTTCTGCTGGCATTGTGGTTTTCGCCGCTGGCCGCCATGGTGCCATCCTATGCGACAGCCGGTGCTTTATTGTATGTCGCTACGCTAATGCTCAGCAGCTTAAAGCACGTAGAGTGGGACGATGTGATCCAGGCCGTACCGGTATGCGTTGTGTTAATTATGATGCCACTGACGTTTTCTATCGCAGACGGCATTGGTATGGGGTTTATCAGTTATGCTGTGCTATGTTTGCTGACAGGTAAGCTGCAACACACCACCATCAGTGTCTGGTTACTGACATTGGTATTTTTGGCCAAATTTATCTGGGGATAAAATCTGATGCAACCTGGTTTAAAACTTAGCTTAACTACAGCCCTGTTATTGCTGCTGGCAGCAGCACCGCTGCAGGCCGACCGCTTTAAAGACGTGCAGGTAGAAGAAACTAAACTGGCAGATAATTTGTATATGTTATCAGGTGCCGGTGGCAATATGGCTACTTTAATTGCTGCCGATAAGCTGTTGCTTGTCGATGCGCAGTACGCCGAAATGGCAGATAAAATTAAAGCCAAGTTAAAACAATTAAGTGGCCAGCGCAGTTTAACCACACTGATTAACACCCATGTGCATGGCGATCATGTCGGCGGAAACAGTGCCTTAGCTGCAGACGTCGATATTATTGCACACAGCAAGGTGTTAAGCCGGTTATCACAAGACACCGAATTCCCGCGCAGCGGCTTGCCGAAAACCACCTTCAATGAGCAATTAACCTTACACCTGAACAATCAAACAGTGCGTCTCGATGCGATGCCGGCCGGTCATACTGACGGCGACATCGTGGTGTGGTTTGAACAGGCGAACGTGGTGCATTTTGGTGATTTGTTGTTTGAAGGCCGTTTTCCGTTTATCGATACCGGTAGAGGCGGCTCGGTAAAAGGCTATATCGACAATACCCGGTCCTTGATTGGTATGCTGAATGACCAGACTAAAGTGATACCGGGCCATGGCCAATTAACCGATAAAGCCGGCGTGCAACGTTCACTGGATATGATGCTGGCGACTTTGGCTATAGTGCAGGGCTACAAAGCGGCCGGCATGACAGAGCAGCAAGCTGTCGGGCAAGGTTTGGGGGAACAATGGCAAAGCTGGCATTGGAATTTTATTACTGAAGAGCGCTGGATTAAGACGCTGTACCATGCAGACATAAACTAGTTCTTGTCGCCCGTCAGGATGCTGGTTATGCTGTAGTAATGAAAAATATACAGCGCCGGCAGGGCGTTACTCCGGAGTCGGGGCAAGGATGAGGTTACGTGAAACCCTGGTGGCCTATATGTTGCCATTGCTGGTATTACCGGTGATGGCATTTGGCTATCTGGCCTATGAGTTCAGCAAACAGCATCTGCAAAAGAAAGCCTATTATGAAGTTGAGCAAGCGCTATACCAACAGCAGCTGCAGCTGACAACCTATTTGCAACAGCAGCAAACCAGATTGGCGATGCTGGTACAAAGTCCGTTGCTACAGCAACATATTCAACAGCCCGAACCTGAGCTACTTAGTGCGCTGCAGCTGCAGTTCAGCCGCTTTATGCAGGCGGATGATAATATCCGCAGCTTAAAGCTGGTGACACTAAATGGCGATTACGAGATGCAACTACCGCCGGTTGCTGATTATTCCGGCGTGCCTAACCGCTTTCGCAATGAATATTTCTCCTCGTTACAAGCTCAGGTAGATGAAGCCGGCTATTTCCTCGCCGAAGACACCGCCAGCAGCAGTTTACAGCTGTTTTTTGCGCATAAGCTGTATACCAATTCAGTAACAGAATCACGCCGGTTATGGGGCTACCTGGTCGTAATGGTTAATCCGGATTTGTTTGCGCAGGTCGTCAGTTATCGCCATACGCCAAACAGTGTCACGTTGCTGATCAGCAAGGCGGCCACGGTAACCTATGCCGATAATATGGCGTTAATCGGCAGTGCTTTTGCGCCAACCAATTTCCGCGCTATTCAGCAGAGCATTGATGCGCAAAGCTTCTCGTCAGAGCTGTTATTGGGACAACATCGTTTGCTGTTGGGAAAAAGTTTGCCCGGAGCTTATCAGTTGCTGTATGGCATAGATGAGACAGAGTTACTTCGCCAACAACGTCTGTTATCTCTGGTATTGGTGCTGTTAACGTTACTGGTTTGCTTGATCCTGCCTCTGCTGGTGTATTGGTTGCTGATTCGAAATGTATTTGAACCTATCAAACAACTAACCGCAGCTAAAACAGCCGTTGGTCGCGGTGATTTATCGACCTTACTGGAAGTAAAAAAGCAGGATGAACTGGGTGACATGTTTGCCGCTTTTAATGTCATGGTGCGCCAGCTTCGGGTATACCGTGAGCGCGAGCGGGCTTATAAGCAACAATTAGAGGACAAGGTACTGCGCCGCACCCAGGATTTAGCCCGCGCTAATGACGATTTAGCGGCTGCAAACCAGGAGTTGATCTTGGCACGGGAAGCCGCCGAGCAAGCCAACCGCTTAAAAAGTGTTTTTCTGGCTAATATGAGCCATGAGATCCGCACGCCGCTGACGGCTATCATCGGTTTTTCGGAGCAAGCCAAAAGTGAGCAGGATAATGACAAACTGCAGAATTACTTACAGCGGGTATTAAAAAGCGGTGACCATTTATTGGGCTTAATCAATGACATTCTTGATCTGTCGAAGATAGAGGCAGAGAAGCTCGAGCTGAATTATGAAGCCTTTAATTGTCTGGCGTTAATTGACGATGTGTTTCAGTTAACCCGCAGTCAGGCTGAAGCAAAGGGGCTGCAATGCACGCTGGAACTGCAATTCCCGCTGCCGGTATATTTATACAATGATGCGCTGCGCTTTCGTCAGGTGCTGCTGAACCTGACCAGTAACTCAGTAAAGTTTACCAAGAAAGGTAAGATCGTACTTAGCGTAGCCTATGACGTATTGCGTCAGCGTTTGACGATTAAGGTAAAAGACAGCGGTATCGGCATGACGCCGGAAGAGTTAAGCCGGATTTTCCAGCCTTTTGTGCAGGCTGATGCTACTGTTACACGGCATTTTGGCGGCACGGGTCTTGGGTTGTGTATATCGAAGAAACTGATGCAGCAAATGGATGGGGATATCCAGGTAGAAAGCGTAAAGGGTATAGGCAGTTGCTTTGAATTGCATTTTAACTGCAGTGCCCAACAACCGGAATTGGTCGACAGCTTTACCAAAGAGTTGGGCGTAGCATGCGCAGACAGTAATGTTAAGCCGGTGCCGCAGTTGCATATTTTAGTGGCGGAAGACAATCCGGATAACCAATTACTGCTGAAACTAATGCTGGCAAAAGCCAATGCCAGCTGTGTGTTGGTTGATAACGGCCATAAAGCCGTTGAGCGGGCACTGGCAGAAGACTTCGACCTGATTTTTATGGATATGCAAATGCCGCTGATGGGGGGGGGAGGAAGCCACACGCTTAATCCGCCATGCCGGTATAGAGACACCGGTTATCGCGGTTACTGCCAATGTGATGACAGAAGATCTGGAGCGTTATAAGGCCGCCGGCTGTCAGAGCTTATTGCCAAAACCGGTAATGCAGAGCGATTTACTTAATATTCTCGGTAAATTTGGCGCTAAGACATCTTTAACAGCGGTTGAGTTATTAGAGCAGCAATTAGCACAGGATCCGCAGATGCAGGCATTGAAGCAACAATTCAGTATGCAGTTGCCACAGTTGTGCAGCGAGTTACAAGGCTATTGTGATGCCGGCCAATGGCGCGAGCTGGCTTTTGCTGCGCATAGTCTGAAAGGCAGCGCCGGCAGTATGGGCTATCCTGAACTGACTACGCTGGCAGGTGAATTGGAACGCTGCGCGAACAATGAACGAGCCGGCTGCACTGAGTTGCTGGTTAAAATACAGTCTGTGGTGCAGCGCAGTGCTGATGCGTCAGCACGCGTTTAATGATTAGCAGTGTAAAAGGGGGCTTATGTCTGTCCAGCAACAGTTAATTCAACTACTTGAGCAGAAAATACAGCAAGACAAATTGCTGTTGCCAACCCTGCCTGATGTCGCATTAAAAGTACGCCAACGTTCTGCCGAGGCAGATATCAGCCTGTTGGATATGGCCGATGTAATAGCACAGGATCCTGCTTTGGCTGCCAGAATGATCAAAGTCGCCAACAGCGCTTTTATGGGACGCTCGATAAAAGTGAATACCCTGAATCAGGCGGTAACCCGCATCGGGTTGAGCCAAATTCGCAATATAGCTATAGCGATGGCACTGGAGCAGGTGTTTGTGTCAAAACATAAGCAAGTGCAGCAGCAGTTAGATGCGTTGTGGCAAAGCAGTGTGCAGGTGGCCAGTGTAGCGGCATCTTGCCTGGCGTATTATAACAGCCGTGAAGCCCGTAGCGGCCTGAATAAAGACGTTATGACGTTGGTCGCGCTGGTGCACAATATCGGCGCTTTGCCGGTGGTTGCGGAAGCTGAACGGGAGCAAGCCTTGCTGGGCGACCCGCGCTTTTTATTGCAAATGGCAACCAGACTATCAACCGAAGTCAGTATGCGGATTTTGTATGCCTGGGGTTTTGCGGATGAGTTTTATCAAGCGGCGTTGCAATGGAAGAAACTGCAACCGGATAAACCCGGCCCGGGTTATACCGATTTTATCCGGCTGGCAATTATCGCCAGAGACGGCTACGCCGACAAAGAATTACAACAACGTTTGCTGCAGTATTATGTTGCGATGCAAATGGTGCCGCAGGAAGATTTTATGCAGCATCCTGAAATACAAACGGTATATCAGGATGTGCGGGCGGTGTTCAGTTAAACCGGTTTGGCTGCAGCGTGTTAGTCTGCTGTGGCCAGCTGCTGGCTGATACTCAGCAGCGCCAGGTTCAGGGCAGATGCCATCAGCAGTAAATCAGCATCCAGTCTGGCAGTTAAATCTTCCCAGCCCAATTCATCATTTTGCCCGGTTAACAGATCATGGAATTTCAGTCGTTTCAGTGCGCCGTCATCGGTAATTTGCAGTGACAAGCCTTCTGCTTGCTCCAGAGCGATACTGGTAACCAGTTTATCCTGCAGGTGGCTTTGCACTTCATCGGCAGTCAATAAATGATTACTGAATTTCACTTTAGCGCCTTCTTCATCCGGTGCTTTGAGCTCGGCATCACTGCCTTGCACAAAACCTTGCGGCAGGGCTTTGTTTTGCAACCAAAGTTGCAAGTTGGCATTCAGTTTGTGGTTATCCAGCCACGGCAGTGCAGGTAAGGAACCCAAGGCTTTACGCAGTAACGCCAGTACGTCTTCGGCTTTGCCGGCACTGCCGCTGTTAATCACCAACCACTGATTTTCCGGATCATAGTAGCCCTGGGTTAACGAAGAGCGGCTGAAAGCTCTGGGCAATAAACTCAGCTGCAGTTCTTCTTTAATACTCTGTTTTTCTTTGCGGCTTAACGGCCGGCCTTTTTCCAGTTCCATTGCCTCAACTTTGGGCTGCATTTCTTCATTGATCACGGCCGCCGGCAGAATTTTCTCCTGGCGTTTAACAGCAAAAAACTGCAAATGACCGCAGGCATGGCAATACTGTTTAATACTGGGATGCAGCGGAAAGCTGAAGCCGGTTTTTACTGCTTCCTGGGCGCTTAGCGGGGTAAATTTGAATTCTGCCAGGGCTTGCTCCCAAGCCCCGACATCAGTGCTCAGAGGGGCGCTGAGCTTATAAACGCGAACATTTTTAAACCACATAATTCACTCAAATCAAAAAAATCCGACCGGCAGTATAACGTGTATCAAGTCGGAATTTTCAGATTTTTTGGAAAAGCGATATGGTAATGCAAGCCTTTGCCGGGCTCGCTGCTGACAGTAATACTGCCGCCCAGCGTCTGGCGCACCAGATTATAAGTAATATGCGTACCCAGGCCACTGCCACCCTGATCGCGTTTAGTGGTAAAAAACGGGTGGAACAGTTTTTCTAATTGTTCCGGAGTCAGCCCTTTGCCGTTATCGCTGTATTTGATGTCAACATTTTCGTCTTCATCTAATACAGTAATACGGATCTGGCCTTCATTAGTGTCTTCAAAGGCATGAATTAACGAGTTCATCAGCAGGTTGGTAAATATCTGTGATATCGCTCCGGCCGGACAGTTCAGCATAATGTTATCCGGGCAATTTACTTCAATTTGGTGGCGGGTTTTCTTAAAGTTGGGTTGCAATGAGCGGATCACTTCGTGCAGGTAATCTGCCAGATTAATAGTGCGCACTGCTTCACTGGTTTGGTCAACTGCAATTTGCTTAAAGCTGGCAATAAGCTCTGATGCGCGCATTAAATTAGACTGCAGCAACTCTGCGCCTTGGGTTGCCTCTTCAATAAAATGTTCCAGGTTCTTCGGTGACAGCGTCTTATCTTTATAGGCTTGCGCCAGGGTACTGATTTTTTCTGCCAGAAAGCTGGTGGCCGTTACGCCGATACCAACAGGCGTATTTACTTCATGCGTAATACCGGCAACCAGACCACCAAGCGCTGCCATTTTCTCCGACTGCACCAACCGGTCCT
Organism: Rheinheimera lutimaris; assembly: GCF_013283795.1. Lineage (GTDB taxonomy): Bacteria > Pseudomonadota > Gammaproteobacteria > Enterobacterales > Alteromonadaceae > Alishewanella > Alishewanella lutimaris. Next base: position 28,488 of record NZ_JABSOD010000001.1, on the reverse strand, counting down.
GAGCCTGCTTTAAATCATCAACAATTTTTTCCAGCTCGGTTTGCTTGCTGCGTAAGGCATCTTCAGTATGACGGCGGCGTTCTATTTCTTCGCGCAAGCTTTGCTGTTTAACTTCCAATTCCTGCTTCTGTTGCTGCAAGTCCATCATCGCCTGGCTTAAACCGGAGGTTTTGCGCGCGACCTCCTGTTCCAGCATCAGGTTTTGCTGGTCCAGCTTTTCATTTGACAGCATCAGTTGCTTTTGCGTGGTTTCCAGCTGGGTTTTGTAGTCTTGTACGCGGCTGATTAAGCGATTAAACGCATCCGCCATCACGCTCAGTTCTGAGGTGTCATCATGCTGAATTTCGACTTTGGCGCCGTCGAGCTGATCCAGCTCCAGATCCTCAATTTGTTGCGTTAACTCTGTCAGCGGCAGGGTAAGTTGTCTACGAAACGCCAGCAAAAACAGAATGATAAGAAAAGTAGTTTTTAACATGGCATTACCGACAAGGAAGTAAATGCCTACTTTTATCCGGTCTATGACTACGGCACGACTGGAAAACAGCGTGACATCACCCACCTGGGTAGCGCGGCCGGAAAATTCGAAAATCAGCGGGAAGGTATAACCAAAAATACCGGATTGCTGTTCTGTCAGGCGCACGCCCTCGCGCACCAGCTGGGTGCTGAAACGCTCCTGAATGTTAAGATAACGGCCCAGTTGGGTAATAACAGCGCCGCTGTCATCGCGTACAATAATGCCCTCAATGGCCGGTATTGCCAATAAACCGTCGGCAATGATCAAGGCTTGTTGGGTGTTCAGCTCCCATATTGCCCGTGTCAGGCTGCCGGAAAAGGTTTGCTGCAGCGTCTCCAACTCGCCATTGATATGGTTTTTGGTATTAAAGTATTCCGCAACAATTTGCCCCAGCGTCACCACGAAGGTCAGGATAAAATAAACTGACAAGACTTTGGTTAACAGCTTACGGGATAAGCTTTTGTGCTGCATGAAGTAACCTTGTGTGGCGATATCGTTTTTGCTTATCACACTACCATAACCAATAACCGGCAGTTTGCAAATAGCCTGAGTGGATCTGAGCTATTTATAGTGCAGATATTGCTTTATAGTGATGCTCTGTATATATTTTTTAACCAAACAGTGTCGCAAAACACCACAATACAGGCTGTAGTACATGGCGTTCACCGCGTTAATTTGTGATGACTCTCTGCTGGCGCGTAATCAGTTGAAAAAATCCCTGCCGGTTAACTTTGATGCAGAAATTGTTACTGCTGCCAACGGTGTTGAGGCAATATCATTGTTGCGTGCCAGGGATATTGGCGTGGTCTTTCTAGACCTGACCATGCCGGAACTGGACGGCATAGGTGTACTGGAAGCGATAAAAGCAGAGGCAATAGATTGTTTTGTTATTGTAGTGTCGGCAGATATTCAACCGGAAATGCAAAAACGGGTAACGGAACTGGGGGCGCTGGCTTTTATAGCTAAGCCGGCTTCTGCTGATAAGCTGGCTGCTGTGATGAACAAGTATGGTTTAATTTAATCTCTGCCATTAAATTAGCCGTTGACAGACGTCTATAAGTCTGTGCATAGTGACAACCATGAAAATAAAAACGACAGTACTCACCACCATTATTATTACCACCAACCCTTCGGGGTAGGAGGTCGGCGGTGTGTTGTCTGTAAAAAGACCCGTGACCTCAAATGTCACGGGTCTTTTTTTTGGCGCTGATGTGCAGCGCCGGCAAAATACAAATCAAGTGTCGCGATAACTGACCATTTCAGTAATTAATGCGCAAGGAGTTTAATATGAGGGTGCTCAAATTTGGCGGTTCGTCGCTGGCGTCAGTTGACCGTTTTGCCGAAGTTGCAAATATAGTGCAACAACTGACAACCACAGATCGTATTTGTTTGGTGTTATCGGCCCCACAGGGGGTAACCAATACGCTGGTGGAGCTGACCGATTTGGCATATTTGGGCTCAGACTTCACTGGTTTGTTACAGCAGCTTGCTCAGCGTTATCAGACATTGGCAGCAGAGGCCGCCAGGCTGTTTGCAACGGCGAAGCTGGATGAGTTACAGCAGGTAGCACAAGCACAACTGGCACAACTACAGGCACAGCTTACCGGTATTCAGCTGTTGCGGCATTGTCCGGACCATATTAAGGCGCAGATCCTTGGCCTGGGGGAGCAGTTCAGCGTGGCGTTGATGACAGCACTGTTAAATGCCAAACCAGTGCATGCTGTGGCACTTAACGCGGTAAGCCTGGTAAAAAGCAGTGGTGATTATTTAAACGCCACAGCCGATATTGCCGCTTCCGAACAAACGTTACAGCAGGCGATTGCCGGCCAAAGTGCTCAGGTCTATGTTATTGCCGGCTTTGTATCCAGCAATGCGCAGGGCGAAACCTGCTTGCTGGGCCGCAATGGCTCGGATTATTCCGGCGCTATTGTCGCGGCCAGTATCCGTGCGGTAGCCTGCGAAATCTGGACCGATGTAGATGGTGTGTACAGCGCCGATCCACGGCAGGTAAAAAATGCCAAACTGATTGACCGCTTATCTTATGATGAAGCGATGGAGTTGTCGTATTTTGGTGCCAAGGTACTGCACCCGAAAACCATAGGCCCGTTAGCGCGTTTCAATATTCCCTGTTACATCAAAAATACCTTAAACCCCGCCGCGCCCGGCACCTGTATCGACAACAACGGCGAAGGTGATTCTTTGGTGAAGGGCATCTCCAGCCTGGAGCACCTGGCATTGGTGACGGTATCCGGTCCTGGCTTAAAAGGTGTGGTGGGGATGGCCAGCCGCGTGTTTGCGTCTATGGCACGGGCACAGATTTCGGTCAGTTTGATCACGCAGTCGTCTTCTGAATTCAGTATCAGCTTTTGTGTACCGCAATTGCATTTAGCCGCAGCAAAACATGCTTTACAGCAGGAGTTTGAACTGGAGCTGCAAACCGGTTTATTACGCGAGCTGAGTATTTTACCCGACATGGCCATTGTCAGCCTGGTGGGCGATGGCATGCGGCAGCATCGCGGCGTGGCGGCGAAGTTTTTTGCTTCATTGGCACAGGCACGGGTTAACGTGGTAGCGATTGCACAGGACAGTAGCGAGCGCTCTATCTCTGCTGTTATTGAGCAATCTGCCTGTAAAAATGCCGTGAAGGTTTGCCACGAGAACTTCTTCAGCCATGTGCCCAGTATCGATGTGTTTTTGGTCGGCTGTGGCGTGGTGGGCAGTGAGTTGCTGGCCCAAATTCAGCGTCAGCAGGCGTTTTTGCACAGCCGCCAGGTAAAGGTTACGGTATATGGCATTGCTAACAGTAAAGCCACTTTGTTACACAGCGATGGTGTTGATTTGTCACAGTGGCAGCCGCAGCTGGCCGCAGCGAAAACGGTGTTTTCGGTAGCGAACTTAACCCGCTTTGCCCAGCAGCAGCACCTGACCAATCCGGTGCTGGTGGATTGTACCAGCTCTGAGCAGGTGGCCGCGCAGTATGCTGATTTTCTTGCTGCCGGTTTCCATGTGGTTACGCCGAACAAAAAAGCCAATACCGCGTCTTTTGCTTATTACCAGCAACTGCGCCAGTTGGCACAGCAAAACCGGCGCCGGTTTTTGTATGAAACTACGGTAGGAGCCGGTTTGCCGGTAATTGATACCTTGCAGGGGCTGCTAAATGCCGGTGATGAATTGCTGGCCTTTGAAGGGATTTTATCCGGTTCGTTATCTTATATGTTCGGCGAGCTGGAGCAGGGTGTTGCCTTATCGGATGTGACGAAAAAAGCCAAAGCACTGGGCTTTACCGAGCCGGATCCGCGCGATGACTTATCCGGTATGGACGTGGCCCGTAAGTTGTTAATTCTGGCCCGTGAAGCCGGTATGACACTGGAACTGAGCGACGTGGAGGTAGAATCGGTGCTACCGGCCGATTTTGCAGCAGGAGCCACAGTAGATGAATTTATCGCGCAGCTGCCGCAGTTAGATGCTGCTTTTGCCAAACGCGTTGCCGCGGCGAAAGCCGAAGGTAAGGTGCTGAGGTATATCGGTGGCATTGTGGATGGTAAATGCAGGGTAGCGATAAAGGCGTTGGATGCAGAGCATCCGTTGGCCAAGGTGAAAGACGGTGAAAACGCACTGGCTATTCATACCCGTTATTATCAGCCGATCCCGTTTGTGCTGCGCGGTTATGGTGCCGGTGCTGCGGTAACGTCTGCCGGGGTATTCAGCGATATTATGCGCACCCTTGGCTGGCAACAACAGGTGTAATAACTATGCAGCATTATTCTGACGTTACATCTGCTAATTACCTGAAGCGTTATTATGCGCCGGCCTCTACCGGCAATTTTTCAGTTGGCTTTGATTTACTCGGTGCCGCCTTCGAGCCACTAAGTGGCGAGCTGTTTGGCGATGTGCTGGATATTATCGGCGAACAAGCTGAGCTTAGCCTGGATATTGTTGGCCGCTATGTGCATCAGTTACCGCAGCACACAGATGACAATCTGGTGCTGAGCTGCTTTTACGCCTTTGAACAAAAGGTTGGCCGCACGCTACCGCGCTTAGCTCTGCGACTGCATAAAAACCTGCCGGTGGGCAGCGGCCTGGGCTCCAGTGCTTGTTCTATCGTGGTGGCCTGTTATGCCTTTAATGATTATTTCGGTCAGCCGTTATCGCCCTCTGAACTGCTGCAGCTGATGGCGGTGGCTGAAGGTGGGGTAAGCGGCAGTGTGCATTATGATAATGTTGCGCCGTCTTATTTGGGCGGCCTGCAACTGATGTTGCCGCAAAGTACTGCTGTGTGCCGCAGCCTGCCGTGGTTTGAGCATTGGCGAGTAGTGTTAAGCTATCCGGGCACAGTGCTGTCAACTAAAGCCGCCCGCGCAGTATTGCCGCAGCAACTGAGCCTGGCACACAGCATTGCTTTTGCCGGCATGCTCAGCCGTTTTGTCAGCGCCATGTATGCCAAAGATGAAGCCGATGCTTATTGCGCCTTGCAGGATTTGCTGGCCGAACCGGCGCGGACACCGTTGCTGCCGGAATTACCGGCGCTGCGCAGCGCTTTGATGGCGCAGGGCATACTGCATCTGGGTATTTCAGGCGCTGGTCCAACGTTATTTGCTTTGTGTCGTGATGATGCACAGGCACAGCTTGCTGCGGATTATTTATCACGGCATTATGAAAAGAATCAGGACGCGACCACACAAATTTGTCGCTTGTCATTAGCCGGCGCCAGGGCGCTGTAGGAATAAACTATGTTGTTAACCAATATTAAAGTACCTGCCGAACAGGTCAGTTTTTTACAAGCCGTGCGCCAGGGCCTGGGCAAAGAGCAGGGTTTATTCTTCCCCACCAGTTGGCCAAAACCCGATATCGCCGCGCTGTTAAACATGTCGCTGGTGGAGCGCAGCAGTGCTATTTTACAGGCCTTGATTGGCGATGAGCTAAGCAGTGACGACGTCAGCACTATGTTGAGCAATGCTTTTACCTTTCCTGCGCCGTTAGTGCCGGTATCGGATGATGTCAGCTGTCTTGAGCTGTTTCATGGCCCGACACTGGCCTTTAAAGACTTTGGCGGCCGTTTTATGGCGCAGGCATTGGCCAAAGCGCAAGCCGGGAAAAAAACCACTATTGTTACGGCAACCTCGGGGGACACCGGCGCTGCAGTGGCGCATGCGTTTTATCGCCAACCCGGCGTGCAAGTGGTGATCTTGTTCCCGAAAGGTAAAATCAGCCCGCTGCAGGAAAAGCTGTTTACCACCTTGGGGGAAAATATCACCACCCTGGCAGTAGACGGTGATTTTGACCAGTGTCAGGCGCTGGTAAAGCAGGTGTTTGATCATCAAGCCCTGGTGGAAAAGCTCAGTATTAACTCAGCAAACTCAATTAATATCAGCCGGCTGTTTGCGCAAATCTGTTATTACTTTGAAGCGGTAGCACAAGTGCCGGCCGACAAACGTGACCAGGTCGTTATTGCTGTGCCCAGCGGTAACTTTGGTAATTTAACCGCCGGTTTAATTGCCAAAGCACTGGGTTTACCCATTAAGCGTATGGTTGCAGCCACTAACGCCAACGATACCGTACCGCGCTATTGGCGCAGCGGTGATTGGCAGCCGAAAACTACCGTCGCTACTTTATCCAATGCGATGGATGTTGCAGCACCGAATAACTGGCCGCGGGTTGAAGCATTACTGGCGCAAGGTGTTATCAGCCGTGACGACATTGAAGCGGTAATGGTAGATGAGGATGACACTGTGATTGGCGTGCGTCAGTTGTCGCAACTGGGTTATTTAAGTGAGCCGCATGCCGCGGTGGCATTTAAAGCACTGAAACGCAGCCTGCAACCGGGCGAGTTTGGTATTTTCCTCGGTACGGCGCACCCGGCCAAATTTAAAGAGCAGGTAGAGAACATTCTGGGTACGCCTATCGCGTTACCGGAAGCTTTGGCACGTTGCGCAGCAGAGCAGGGGCTAAGTAAAGACATTCCGGCCGATTTTGCCGTGTTGCAACAGGTGCTGTTGCAACTGGAGCTCGCCTGATGTCTTGGCAGCAATTGCTGGGGGAAGAAAAACAGCAGCCGTACTTTGTTGCGGCGCTGGAGCAGGTAAAACAGGCGCGACTGGCCGGGCAAGTAATATATCCGCCGGAAGCCGATGTGTTTAATGCTTTTAAGCTAACCAGCCCAGATAACCTTAAAGTCGTCATTCTGGGGCAAGACCCTTACCACGGGCCAAATCAGGCGCATGGTTTGGCGTTTTCTGTGCGCCATGGCGTGCGCACGCCGCCGTCACTGCAAAATATGTACAAAGAGCTGGCGCTGGAAGACCCTGAATTTCGCATTCCTGAGCATGGTTGTCTGGAAGCCTGGGCGAAGCAGGGCGTGTTGTTGCTTAATACAGTGTTGACGGTGGTGGCAACCCAACCTAATTCGCACCGCAAGTTAGGCTGGGAGCAGTTTACCGATAAGGTGATCGCACAAATAGATGCACAGTGTCGGGGCATCATATTTTTACTCTGGGGCTCGCACGCCCAGAAAAAAGGCCGCCTGATCGACCGGCAACGGCATTATGTGCTGGAAGCACCGCATCCGTCACCGTTATCAGCACATCGCGGTTTTCTCGGTTGTGGCCATTTTAAACAAGCCAACGAGCTGCTGGTTAAACAGGGTAAAACCCCGGTTAACTGGCAGCTGTAACTGAGCCTGAAAACAAAAAACGCCCGCTGATGTCAGCGGGCGTTTTGTTACAATTCGATATCAGCCAGTTCCGGTTCAATGGTCCAGTCGATGTCGCTCAGCTCTCGTTTTAAGCGCTGGCGCTCTTTCAACTGTTCTATTTCGCGCCATTTACGCTTTACCGCACGGGGTTTGGCGGCAGGGCGTTCCAACATATTCAGTAAGTCTTCGAAGCTTTCCATAATTTGGCCTCTCTGATAGTTGTTTTTCTATTAGTTGTTGTTATTTTCAACAAAGGATTTACCACACTTTGCCTGAAAATAAAACAACTAAGTGACAACACTATGACAGGTCGGAGCTTTTTTACTGATTTTTTTGCTGCAAAAACGCCTTAATTAATGCCTGCGTAGAACTGTCCAATAAGCTGGCATCGCCGCCTGCTAACGCCTGATAAATCGGCCCGGACAGTTGTTTACCCAGCTCAACCCCCCACTGATCGAACGAGTTCAAGCCCCACAGTACACCCTGACAAAATACTTTGTGCTCGTATAACGCAATTAACGCCCCAACATAATAGGGTGATAACTCCGGTAACAGCAGTGTATTGCTGGGTTTATTGCCGGGCGATACTTTATGTGGTGCCAGTGCCGCTGCCTGCTCTGCTGTCATGCCGGCTGCCAGGCATTCTGCTGTGGCTTCCTGCAATGTTTTGCCCTGCATCAGTGCCTGTGTCTGGGCGAAACAGTGTGCCGCTAAACGTTGATGGTGGTCGGTTAACGGGTGGGCCGGTGTCAGTGGCAGAATAAAATCTGCCGGTACCGCCAGTGCACTTTGGTGCAACAACTGATGATACGCATGCTGGCCATTGGTGCCGGCGTCGCCCCAAATTACCGGTGCGGTGGCATCGGTTAACGGCTGGCCGTTAATATCAACGCTTTTACCGTTGGATTCCATATCCAGTTGCTGCACATAAGAGGGCAATAAACGCAGATAGTGGCTGTACGGCAGCAATGCCTGGGCCTGACAGCCAAAACCGTTAATGTACCAGATACCAAGCAATGCCAGTGTGAGTGGCATGTTCTCCGCTTGCGGCGCATGTATAAAATGCTGATCCATCGCCTCAGCACCTTTTAGCAACTGCGCAAAATTGTCGTTACCAATCATCAGTGCTACCGGCAGGCCAATAGCTGACCACAGCGAATAACGTCCGCCAACCCAATCCCACATCGGCAGAATATTTTGCTCTACGATACCAAATTCGGCGGCCGCTTTAATATTGGACGAGGTGGCCCAGAAATGACGTGCTATGGCGTCAGCATCTGCACCGTGGTCTTTAAACCATTGCCGCAGTGCCAGCGCATTTTGTTTGGTTTCTTCGGTGCCAAAGGATTTAGAAGCGACAAACACCAGAGTAGTGGCTGGGTCGAGCTGTTTTACCACATCTGATACCACAGCGCCGTCGATATTGCCGGCAAAATGCAGTTTTACCGGGCTGCAATGGTAAGGTGTTAACGCTTCAACGGCCATTTGCGGGCCCAACAGCGAGCCGCCGATACCTACCCAGATCACGTCAGTAATGGCTTTACCGCTGTAGCCGGTATATTCGCCCTGATGCAAGCGGCTGACCAGCGCTGTCATTCTTTGCCGGCAATCGGCAATGGCGGCACCGATATCGTCGCCGTCCAGTGCCAGGCCGCTAACATCGGTCTTGCGCAACATCATATGCCAAACGGCGCGTTGCTCGGTATTGTTCACCTTATTGCCGGCCAGCATGGCCTGTAACACCGGCTGAATTTTGCTGGCGCCAGCCAGCTGTTGCAGTGCCTGCCAGCTGCTGTCGTCAATCAGGTTTTTCGAGTAGTCCAGGCTGATACCGCATGCTGTGGTGCGAAAGCGGTTGGCCCTGGCCGGATCGGCAGCAAAGGCCTGACGTAACGAACCTTGTTGTGCAGCCAGCGCTTTCAGCGCCGGCCATGGTGAAGCTGACATACTCTACTCCCCTGTAAAATAGTAATTAAAATGCTTGTTGGATCCGTTGTTCCAGCTTGCGCTGGTCAATGGCAAATTTGCGGATACCTTCCGCCAGTTTCTCGGTGGCCATGGCATCTTCATTTAAGGCCCAGCGGAACTGACTTTGGCTCAGCTGCGCCGGTGCTGCACTGCTGGCGCCATTATCTTTTAAATGCACGGTCAGCTCGCCCTGCATCTGGTCAAGCTCGGCTAACAATGCCGGGCTGATGGTTAAACGGTCGCAGCCGGCCAGCGCTAATACCTCACCGGTATTACGGAAACTGGCGCCCATCACCACAGTTTTAAAGCCGTGTTGTTTGTAAAAGCGGTAGATTTCACGCACCGACACTACGCCCGGATCAGTTTCGCTGCTGTAATCTTGTCCGGTGCTGGCTTTGTACCAATCCAGAATGCGGCCAACAAAGGGCGATATTAAATACACACCGGCTTCTGCACAGGCACGGGCCTGAGCCATATGGAATAACAGCGTAAGATTGCACTGAATACCTTGCTGCTCTAACTGCCGTGCCGCCTGAATACCTTCCCAGGTCGAGGCAATTTTTATCAGAATACGCTCTGTGCTTACGCCGTTTTCCTGATACAGCGCGACTAATTGCAGTGCTTTGGCGACAGTGGCGGCCGTATCAAAGGATAAGCGGGCATCCACTTCTGTTGACACACGGCCGGGCACCAGCTTGCTGATGGCTGTACCCACATCAACGGCAAATTTATCACAAGCCAGCTCAAGTTGTGCCGCTGTAGTGGTCGCTTTAGCTTTAGCATAGCTAACGGCCGCCTTTAACATAGGTTTGGCAAAATCGAGTTGGCTGGCATTGAGCAGTAAGCTGGGGTTAGTCGTGGCATCGACCGGACGGAATTGTTCGATGGCGGTTAAATCGCCGCTGTCTACCACAACGGTAGTAACGGCTTTAAGTTGGCTTAATAAGTTGCTCATATAGTTTTATTACCGTATTTTTGATCACATTCTAGTGATGCAGTGAATAATTAGCAATTAATGTAGGAATATTACAACATAATCTGTGTGTCGTTAGTAAAAAACAACAATAGCGTTGCATGGCACAAAGTAAGTTACTATATTGCCTGTTTTTGTCAGGTTGTTAAGACCTGTAATTTGTTATCAGTGTAATTAGCACAGGATCTCGATGATCTTCCAAGCCAGCTTTTATAAAAGTAAGAAACTTCTGTTGATCGAAGACTGCGAACCGGTAAGGGCGTCGATCAAGGGTATGCTACAGCAGATAGGTTTCGTTGATATTACTGCTGTCGCCGACGCGGTTCAAGCGCTGTCGCCGGCTAAAAGGCATGCTTACGACTTTATTTTGGCCGATTTCAATTTGGGCGACGGTAAAGACGCGCTGCAATTGTTTGCTGAGCTGTCGGCACAGGACGCCATTAAACCCGGTTGCTGCTTTGTAGTTATCAGTGCCGAGCCGCAACGTTTGCCGGTAATGGGCTTGCTGCAAGGCACACCGGACCACTTCGTGTTAAAACCGTTCTCCTATATGGAATTGGAAAAACGCCTGGCCAAAGCGTGGCAAAGCCGTGTGGCACTGAGAAAAGTGTATCAGGCTATGCCGGCCGGCGATTTGGTGGCGGTGCATACCGAGCTGGATGAAGTCATCAAGAATGCCCCGGCTTATACGCTGTTGGCGCTGCGGTTAAAAGGCGAAGTGCTGCTGGCACAGCGTGAATATAATGCTGCGATGCAGTTGTATAAAAAAATTCAGCAACAGCGTGATTTTAGCTGGACGCGGCTGGGTGCGGCTATCGCTATGGTGAAATTGCAGCAATGGCCGGAAGCAGAGCAACTCTTGCTCAGTTTAACAGAGGCGGATGATGTTCGCCCTGAAGCGCTGGATTGGTTAAGCCGGCTGTATTTGTTGCAGGGGGCTCTGCCTCAGGCGCTGGAACAGCTAACTGAACTGGTAAAATTACAGCCCACCAATATCGACGCCCAAACAGCCATTGCCAGCGTAATGCTGCTTAGCGGGCAAGACGATGACGCCCTGCGTTACCGGCAGAAGCTGATCCAACAATTTCGCTTTTCCGGCTTTGACCGCGCAGACTACTATTTGGAACTGACCCGGTTACTGTTGGCACAGGCCAGCCAAACTGAGCTGGCAGGCTTTAATGCCGCGCTGAAAAAGTGCAGTGAAGCCCTGGCCAGTATGCCGCAAAAGTTACTCACCGATGAAACAGAACCTGAGGTGTTGGCACTGCGCGCCAGGATCAGTTTGTTGCAGGGTCATATTGCTGATGCCAAACAGCTGACAGATGAGCTGCAGATTAAAGAAGATGCGGCCGTGGGCAGTGTCGGTTGCCTGGTGGATAAGATCCGGCTGATGTTTGCGCTGGGTGAATTAAAACAGGCCGAGCGTTATTTAACGCAACTTAAAGCATTGCCGACTGAACAAGATGATCTGCACAGCTGCTGCCAACGTTTATCAGCTGCCAGAGCGTTGCAACAAGACAGCAAGCTGCGCTCAGATATCCGTGATTGGAATCAGGCCGGTATGGCTGCAGCGCAAAGCGGTAATGTTAAAGCGGCGCTGTTGCAGTTACGGTTGGCATTTTTGTCTATGCCGTGTAATGCCGGTTTAGCGCTGAATTTACTGCAAACCTTAACGCAACTGCCGGCACACCGTGGTTTGCAGGCGCTGGCTAAAGCAGTATTGGCAGCATTGGAACAAAGTAATTTAACCAGTGCTAATCAACAACGGCTGGAGCAGCTGCTGACACAACTGCCACCGCTATATACGGAATAGCAGAAGGTACACCGAATAACCCGGGGTATACCGAATAGCCCTGATGTTGTAGTAGTCTGATTAACAGAGTGAATTATATTATGTTGTTGCTTGTTTCCCCGGCCAAAGATCTCGATTATCAACCGTTACAGCGCAATATTACGCCGACCCAGCCGGCTATGCTGTCACAGAGCCGTCAGCTGGCTGACATTTGTAAAACACTGACGCCGGCAGATCTGTCCTCGTTAATGCATATCAGCGACAAGCTGGCCGGGCTTAATGCCGCCAGATTCGCGCAGTGGCAGTTACCCTTTACTGAACAAAACGCCAAAGCGGCATTGTTTGCTTTTAACGGTGACGTGTATCAGGGGCTGGATGCGGCCAGTTTAACGGACGACGATATCGTCTTTGCCCAGCAGCATTTACGTATTTTAAGCGGTTTGTATGGTGTGCTCAGGCCACTGGATTTAATGCAGCCTTACCGGCTGGAAATGGGCACTAAGCTGGCCAATGCAAAGGGTAAAGACTTATATGCCTTTTGGCAGGACAGTATTACAGCAACGTTAAACCAACAGCTGGATGAATTACGCGGTGATGTGGTGGTTAACCTGGCGTCGCAGGAATACTTTAAAGCGGTAAAACCCAAGCTGTTGCAAGGGCACTTAATTACCCCGGTGTTTAAAGACTTTAAGAACGGCCAATATAAGATTATCAGCTTCTTTGCCAAAAAGGCGCGTGGCTTGATGGCGCGTTATATTATTCAGCAGCGTTTAACGAACGCAGAGCAGCTGAAAAGCTTTGATTTGGCAGGTTATGCCTACAGCGCTGAGCACTCAACGGCAAACGCACCGGTGTTTTTACGCCATAGCGCAGAATAGTTTTTATCTTATGAACCGGCAGAACCGGCTTGTCCACGTCAACACGCCGGTTCTGCTGATGGATTCAACATTACGTTCAGCCGTTTTTTTGTTACAATGCCGCTCTTTTTGCCGGTAGCGGCTTGAACCTGGTGTAACAGATGAAATTTCCCGGCCTGCGTAAAATTAAACATTATTTCCCGGTATCCCAACCCAAGCCTCAGTTGCCCAGCTTTGAAGTGCGGCCCGAGTTGGATACTTATATCGTTGGTCTGGATCAAACCATTGTTGATGTGGTCGCCAGCGTCAGCGATGAGTTTTTGCAAAAGTACAATATCCGCAAAGGCTTATCTAACCTGGTAGAGCATGGCAAAGCCAATTTAATTTATCAGGAACTGGTGGCGCAACAGGCCATTTCAGATCATTTCGCCGGTGGCACTATCGGCAATACTATTCACAACTATTCTGTGTTGGCCGATGATAAATCGGTGCTGCTGGGCGTAATGTCAGCCAATATCGCGCTGGGTTCACCGGCGTATCACTATGTTTGCCATACCAGTTCAAAAGTGGATATGAACCACTTACAGGGTGTGGCCGGTGATATTGGTCGTGGTATTACCATGATAACGCCGGACGGCGAGCGCACCTTTGTTATCGATCCCAGCGATATGGATGAGCTGAGCCCGGACTATATTCCTACCGATATTATTGCCGGCGCCTCGGCTTTTGTGGTTAGCGCTTACCCGCTGCGCGCCACCGGCCAGCCTATTCAGCTGGCAATGCTCAAAGCCCTGCAGGATGCTAAAGCACATAATGTGCCGGTGGTAATGAGCCTTGGCACACGGCATTTGGTAGAAGAAAACCGTGAGCAAATTCTCAGCACCATTAAAGAGTACGTTAACGTTTTGGCGATGAACGAGCTGGAAGCTGAAGCCTTAACCGGCTTTGCCGATCCGCTTAAAGCTGCCGAGGCGATACTGGATCATACCGACATGGTGTTGATCACCGCCGGGCCGGAAGGCTTGTATTTGTGTGGCCATACCGATGACACTGCAAAGCGTGAAAGTTCTAACCCGATAAAGTCGGCCAGTCTGCCTGACTTTAACCAGTTTGAGTTTAGCCGGCCTATGTTGCGTGCCTGTTGTCAGCAGCCGCTGAAAGTGTATTCGCATATCGACCCTTATTTAGGCGGGCCGGAGCGGATTAAAAACACCAATGGCGCCGGTGATGGCGCGCTGTCGGCTATTTTGCATGATATGGCGGCGAATCATTTTCATAAGCAGGTGCAGCCGTTATCCGGTAAGCACGAGCAGCCGTATTTAGCCTATTCGTCGTTTGCGCAGATTTGTAAGTATGCCAACCGGGTAAGTTACGAGATCCTGGTGCAAAACGCCCCGCGTTTATCCAAGGGCTTACCCGAGCGGGAAGATAGCCTGGAAGAGGCTTACTGGGAGAGATAATAGCCGGGCTGACGCTGCGCAACGCGCTAAGCTGGTGTCCCGATAGCGCAGCCACAGAGTGTCTGAGCAAGCCATGGATGGCTTGCGAGTTGCTGTGGCGAGCATAGCGGGATTTCCAGCTTAGAAGTTCAGTAGTAAGAGTATCCGCATTAACTCTGAAACACGCTTTCCAGCAACCGGAATGTACCGGCATCGGCATCCAACTCTACGCGGCCACCTACCGGCACAATAAACTGCTGTTTAATATGGCCAATCATGGCGCCGCGATAGGCAGGAATATTCAGCGGTTTAATATGGTCGTCAAAAATCTGATCCATGGTTAACCAACCATAGCCGCCGCCCGGACTGCACGCTGTGCATTCGCCAAAAATAAAGCCGGCAATTTTATCCAGCGCACCCATCAGCTTTAACGTGCTTAGCATGCGGTCGATGCGGTAGGGGGCTTCTTCCACGTCTTCCAAAAACAAAATTTTACCGCTGAAATCCGGTAAATATGGTGAGCCGGCTAAAGCAGTAAACACTGTTAAGTTACCGCCAATCAGCTCGCCCTGTACTTTACCGCCGGTAATGGTTACGGTGCGGTTTTGCCGTGCTACCAGCTCGTCTTTGGCGTCCAGCACATTTTGGTACTGCATTAATTCACGATCGAAAAACAGCCGTTGAAACTGATCGGCATTGAAACTGTTCCAACTGCCGGTGCCGTTGGGGCCGTGGAAACTTATCATGCCGGTTTGGGCATGAATGGCATTATGCAGCGCCGTAATGTCGGAATAGCCCAGCAGTACTTTAGGGTTGTTGCGGATCAGCTTGTAATCTAAAAGTGGCAGCAGGCGTGCAGCGCCGGAGCCTCCACGCAGGCAAATAATGGCTTTAACGTCTTTATCGGCGAACATGGCATTAATGTCGCCGGCGCGCTCAAGGTCGGTGCCAGCCAAATGGCCGCGACGTGCCGCCAGATGTTTACCGGTTTTTACCTTAAAGCCCAGTGCCTGCATCACTTCTTGTGCTATTTGCAAGTCCAGCAGATCGTCGGTGGCTTTAGACGGGCTTACCAGCGCGACCGTGTCGCCTTTGTTCAAAGGTAACGGCAGCAAACGTTTAGTGCTGCCCGCCGGAGCCGCCATTACGCTGCTGCAGCCGGCCAGAGGTAACAAGGCCGCGCCCAGGGCACAGCTTTTTATAAATTGTCGTTTATCCATAGCACAGTCCGCCGTAATAAATAATTTATTCAGCATATCAATAGCAGCTTTACTAAAAAATTCCAACAGGGCAGGGCAGAAATGCGATAACCGCCAACTTTTTATCGCCGGCGGTTCGGGGAGATGAGCTTACTTTTTAATCTTTTTGGCGGCTTTTTTCGCTGCAGCTTTGGTCGGCTTTTTCTTCTTCACCGGCACTTTGGCTTCTTTGTTTTTCGGCCGCAGCGCTTCTACCACGCGCCGTTTCAGTTTTTGTTCTACGTAGCGCTCAACTTTGGCCAGAATGCCCATATCGTGCGCTTCAATTAACGAAATCGCGGTGCCTTTTTTACCGGCACGGCCGGTACGGCCAATGCGGTGCAGGTAAACGTCGGCACTGCGCGGCATATCAAAGTTAATCACATGGCTGATATCGTCAATATCCAAACCGCGGGCGGCAATGTCGGTGGCCAGTAAAATATTGACGCGGCCACTGCTGAAACGCTCTACCGCTTGCATGCGTTTGTCCTGCGGCATTTCACCTTGTAACCAGCCACAGCGCAGGCCGGCGGTTTCTAACTGACCGGTTAAGCTGGCAAGGCGTTCACGGGTTTTAATAAATACGATGCTTTTGGTCACATCCGGCTGTTTCAGCAAATGGATCAGCAGTGCCAGCTTGTGCTGGGCGTCGTCGGCCAAATGCACCCACTGCAAAATTTTGGCATTTTCTTTGCGCGATGGTATGGCTTCTACCCGTTCCGGCTCTTTTAAAGCGCGCGCAGCAAAGCGTTCTAAATTAGCGCCTTCAAGCGTGGCCGAGAACAAAAAGGTTTGCCGGCGGCGACGTGCTTCCAGCACTATGCGGTTCATTTCACCAACAAAACCCATGTCCAGCATGCGGTCGGCTTCGTCCAGGATCAGCAGTTCTACTTCGTCGGCCTGAAAGCTTTCTTCATCCAGGTATTCGGTTAACCGGCCCGGGGTGGCAACTAAAATGTCATTGTTTTTTTCCAGCGTGTCTTTGTGGCTGCCGTAATTAATGCCGCCGGTGATCACGCCGACGTTTAAGCCGGTGTATTGAGTAAAGTGTTTAAACTCGTCATACACCTGATAGGCTAATTCACGGGTGGGTGTCATTACCAGTACCCTGGCAAAGCCCGGGTCTTTACGGCCAAAGTCGAGCAGGTACTGAATAGCAGGCAACACAAAGGCCAGGGTTTTACCGGTGCCGGTTGGCGCGCTGGCCAACAGGTCTTTGCCTTCCAGCGCCAATGGGATCGCCATTTCCTGGATCAGTGTTGGCAGCTCGAAACCGCGGTCACTGATGGCACGGTTAAGGTCATCGTCCAGTTGAAAATCTGCGAATGTTGTCATGTTGTCCTCAGCATAATTGCCTGCCCGGTGACAGCGCGCCTGCTTCGCCGTAAACTGGCGGCCGGAGGTGCTGATGTCAGCCGGTTTTCAATGTAAAAAATTCTATGTTGCTCATGATCACTGCGCGATGAAAGTCGGCACTGACGGTTTATTACTTGGCGCTTTTGCACTGCTGCCGCCACCGCATAGCGATATTCTTGATATTGGCGCCGGCTCGGGCCTGATAAGCCTGATGTTAGCTCAGCGCACCGCGGGTGCCAATCTGATAGACGCGATAGAGCTGGACCCTGCTGCGGCAGAACAAGCTGCTACGAATGTGGCAAACAGTCTGTGGCCAAACGCGATACGGCTGATAAAGGGCGACATTCTAACCTATAGCAGTAGCAAACGTTACCGCTTAATTGTATCTAACCCACCGTTTTTTCAACAATCGCTGCTGCCGATAGACAAAAAGCGTAGCCAGGCCCGCCACACCGATAGCCTGCCGTTGGCTGCACTGTTACGTAAAGCCGCTGACTTACTGCACGAGCAGGGCGTGTTCAGTGTGATTTTACCGCTGCCGCAAGCAGAATATATGCTGCAATTGGCAATGACTGAGGGCTGGTATCTGGCACAATGCTGTGAGGTACGCAGCAAAGCAGAAAAGCCGGTACAGCGGCTATTGTTTAGCTTAAGCCTGACAGCAGAAATAACCCGGCACAGCACGTTAATCATCCATCAAGCTGACGGGGATTACAGTGCTGATTACAAAGCGTTGCTGCGGGATTTCTATCTGAAGTTTTAGTGCATCAGAGCGTTTTGCCGGTTACTGGAGGCCTGATTATGTTTAGCTGATTTTGGTGCGCTCTACAGCATCCGTTTAATTGCTGACTCTAATGGGGTTAACTGCAATAGGGTTTCAGCTGCCAGTTGACGGAAATCTGCACTGAATTGAGCGTTGCTGCTGATTTGTTGCCAGTACTCTAATGCAACCGGGTAGGCTTGACGCCAATACTTGCCCTCTACCTCTGGCCGTAATTGAGGCGCGTAACCCGTTTGCAGCATAGTGCCAGCACGGGTTGGTGCAAACGCCATTGGCAGTACATCGTAAGCAGGGGTTAGCTTGAAGCGGGGAGTGGTTTTTAGATCAAAAACAGCATCATAATAAAATGACAAATTGCCGTTATGAGTATCAGTGTTACCTATTAATAAACAAAAACACCACAGCAGTTTGATCTTTGCCAGATCTGCATCTTGCAGCAGCGCTTGAGCATGCATTTGTTGAGCTATGGCTGGCCAGGGCAAACCAGCCTGACCGACAAATTCTGCATCTATTGCTTCAAGTGAAGCAACGCCATAGCGTCCGAATAAACCTTGCCGGTCGAATCGCTTAGACAGCAAAAACACTCTTGCATCAGACTGGTAGATGCGGGTTTCGGCGGCCGCAATATTGAGTTGTGTCAGCATGTTTAGCGCCAGGGCTTCCGCTTTAAGCAAGTCTGCCCAACGTTGGCTTACCGCATTATTGACTGCCGCGCTGAATTTCACCAGGTAATGTGTTTTGTCTATCGTACAAAGGAATTTAGGCTGCTCACCAGCGGCGGAGGAGCCTGTTGTTTCACCTTGTTCTGCCAGGGCAGCTTGTTGCGGCAGATCCTGTAATGAGATCTCTTTGGGCGCTTGTGAAAGCCAGGAATAATAACTTTGTTCGCCTATCAACAGATCGCCAACAGAATCATGAGGTATCAGCGTCAATGCAGTCAGCACATCTTCAGCATGCCAGTCTTTGGGATCTGCTGAGCAAAGCCCTGCTCGTTGCCACCATTGCTTCGCCAAAGCACGGCCAATAAAGCCCCGCGGTTTAATATCCTGGATAAACCATGGCAGATCGTCATAGAGGATAAAGTCCGCAGCTACGTCTTGGAAGCAGTAATAATTAGGATACAAAGAGATTAAATGGCCTACTAATGCCGGTTCACCTGCAGCAGACACTTGATACAGCGGCCAGTTAATCTTGTTGTCTGTTTTACGCACTGCGTAGTATTTGGTGTTGCGTGCCTGCCCCAGTTGCAATATCTGCTCGCCCAATTGCTGAATTCGGCGTGACAAAGTAGGTTGGCTTATTTGCAACCTATCCAGTAGTTGACGCGCTGTCATCGGCTGGCGTTGCAACATTTGTAAGATGTGCTGTGCGCTGGTTTTGGTATCCATTTCTACGTTGCTGAATTGATTTCCCTATCAAGTTAGCACATATAACTTATTGATGTATAGCTATACTAAGTGTTTTATGAATAGATTTTTGAATTGATTTGTTGGTAAATTGGCGACTTTAATTTAATTAAAGCCGCTCAGCTATTTCCTGCAAAATCTGGCTAACCCAGTCATTTAACCGCGCATCGGTCAGGTCGTACTGGTTTTCATCATCCAGTGCCAGGCCGTAAAACAGCCCGCCATCGTCAGTCAAGGCTTTAGAGGCGATAAAGTCGTAGCCGGCGGTGGGCCAGAAGCCAATGCGGGTAGGATTTTGTGGTGCTATAGCGTCGTGCAGCATGCCCACGGCATCAATAAACCACTCGGCGTAACCCAGTTGATCGCCCATGCCGTAAATGGCCACAATTTTGCCGGCCAGGTTTACAGTGCTGATGTCGTCCCAGTGGGCTTCCCAGTCTTCCTGAATTTCACCGAAATCCCAGGTGGACAGCCCCAGAATAAGAATATCGTATTCAGCCATCCGGCTTAGCGGTACCTGCTTGATATTATGCAGCTCTACGGTATCAGCGCCGATCAGCGCCTGAATTTTCTCAGCCACCATTTCGGTATAACAGGTGGTGGAACCATAAAATAAGCCTATTTTCATGCCGGTCTCACAACATCAGTGGTGCAATAATGGAGGCGCAGTGTAGCAGAATAGCGTCTGCAGCAAAATGCCGGCTTTGCGGCTGCGTGGCCTTGCGCTACCATAGCCGGAGGTTTTTGAGCAGACGACGATGACATTAGCGGTGGCAGCAGCGACAGTACAACCCGATAGCACAGAGCTGAAACTGATTAGCCAGTTTCTGGATCAGCTGTGGCTGGATAAAGGTGTAAGTGAGCATACACTCAGCGCCTACGGCACAGATTTAAAGCAGTTTGCCGTTTTTGCTGTGGCGCAAGGCACGGGGTTGCTCAGTGCCGACAGCCAGTTGCTAAACCGCTATCTGGCACAGCGGGTTGATAAACAATACAGCCCGCGCAGCACGTCACGTGCGCTTAGCAGCTTGCGACGGTTTTATGCTTATCTGCATCAGGGCGGTAAAATAGCCGATAACCCGTTGGCGCAATTACTCAACCCGAAAATCGGCCGCAGCTTGCCAAAAAGCTTGTCGGAGCAGGATGTCGACGCCTTGCTTAATGCACCGGATCTGCACGATGTTATCCAGTTTCGTGACAAAGCCATGTTAGAACTGCTGTATGCCAGTGGTTTGCGGGTATCGGAATTAGTTGGCTTGTCGATGCAACAACTTAACCTGCAGCACGGTCTGGTAAGAGTCACAGGTAAAGGTGGCAAAGAGCGGTTGGTGCCGATGGGCGAGGAAGCGGCGCACTGGTTACTGCGCTATTTGCGCGAAGCGCGGGTGCAGTTGCTGGGCGGGCAGATGCTCGACGTGGTGTTTCCCAGCAGCCGGGCGCAGCAAATGACACGGCAAACCTTCTGGCACCGCATTAAGTTTTATGCCAAAGTAGCGCACATTCAGGCAGAGCTGTCGCCGCATACATTACGGCATGCTTTTGCCACCCATTTACTGAACCATGGCGCCGATTTACGGGTAGTACAAA
This sequence comes from Rheinheimera lutimaris, assembly GCF_013283795.1. Taxonomy (GTDB): domain Bacteria; phylum Pseudomonadota; class Gammaproteobacteria; order Enterobacterales; family Alteromonadaceae; genus Alishewanella; species Alishewanella lutimaris. The sequence continues at coordinate 7,886 of NZ_JABSOD010000001.1, read as the reverse complement.
TGTTACTGGGCCACAGTGATTTGTCTACCACGCAAATTTATACCCATGTCGCGCAGGCGCGTTTACAAAGCCTGCACCAGCAACATCATCCGCGCCCTTAGGCGCCGTAACAGGAAACGGTATGAACAAGTTTTTATTTGCTTTATGTAGCCTTGGATTGATCGCCTCTGCCCATGCACAGTTAAAGGCGCCGGATGCCGACTACGCTAAGGTGCGTCAGCAGTTTGGCCAGCTTAATTTAACGGTAAATGCGGTGGCAGAGTCACCGATGGACGGTTTGTTGCAGGTATTTACCAATAAAGGTCTGTTTTTTACCTCAAAAGATGGTCAGTATTTTATTGAAGGTAATATTTACGACTTAACCAACAAGGTGCTGGTGAATGACGAGCAAATGCGGCCCTATATTCAGCAGCAAGTCGAGGCGCAAAAAAGTGGCGTCATTGAATATAAAGCGGCCGATGAAAAATACGTGATTAATGTCTTTACCGACCCAACCTGCGGCTACTGCCGCAAATTACACAATGAAATGAAAGACTACAATAATGCCGGTATTACTGTACGTTATATGGCATTCCCGCGTGGTGGTTTAGGCTCGGAAACCTATCTGCAAATGCAGCATATCTGGTGCAGCAAAGACAGCCGTGGCGCAATGGATAAAGCCAAAGACGGTGACAATGTTAAACCGGCGATGTGCACTAACCCGGTAAAAGCGCAATATGAACTGGGGCAATCTTTTGGTGTCAGTGGTACCCCTGCCATTATTTTACCCAGTGGCCGTTTAATTCCGGGTTATCAGCCGGCCAAAGCTTTACTGTCGCAGTTGCAGGCAGGGTCTTAAGCTTTTATGTCTGCTATCAGCCGTTTTATTCAGCGCCGGGCTTTGCCCGGCGTTTTACCGTCGTTACCCGCTGAAATGCACCCGGTATTACAACGCTTGTATGCCAGCCGTGGTATTACACAAGCCACAGAGCTTGAGCGCGGCGCCGCCGGCTTGTTGCCCTTTAGTGCGTTAAAAGGGATAGAGCAAGCTGTCAGTTTATTAACCGAAGCACTGCAACAGCAGCAGCATTTGGTCATCGTTGGCGATTTTGATGCCGATGGCGCCACCAGCACCGCAGTATTGATGAGTGGCTTGCGGGCTTTGGGTTTCAAGTTTGTCGATTATCTGGTGCCAAATCGTTTTGAGTACGGTTATGGTTTAACGCCGGAAATGGCTGAGCTTGCAGTGGCGCAGGGTGCTGAACTTATCGTCACCGTGGACAATGGTATCTCGGCAATTGACGGTGTGGCGCTGGCAAAAAAAGCCGGTGTAAAAGTGCTGGTTACCGATCACCACTTGGCCGGTAATGAATTGCCAGCCGCCGATGCCATAGTTAACCCAAACCAACCTGGCTGTAACTTCCCCAGCAAAGCACTGGCCGGGGTGGGCGTGGCGTTTTATTTATTGCTGGCCCTGCGCGCCGCCCTGCGCGAACAACAGTACTTTACACAGCGGCAACTGGCCGAACCTAACTTAGCTGAACTGCTGGATTTAGTCGCGCTGGGCACAGTTGCGGATGTGGTGCCGCTGGACAGTAACAACCGTATTTTAGTGCACCAGGGCTTAATGCGTATTCGCAGCGGCAAGTGTCGGCCGGGTATTCAGGCGCTGATTGACGTCGCTAACCGCAGCGCCGCTAAACTGACCGCCGGCGATTTTGGCTTTTCTCTGGCACCGCGTTTAAACGCGGCCGGCCGGTTGGATGATATGTCGCTGGGTATAAGTTGCCTGTTAGCGAATGATTTAGGCCTGGCACGGCAATATGCCGCTGAGCTGGATAGCTTAAATGTCGAGCGCCGTGCCATAGAGCAAAGCATGCAGGTTGAAGCGCAGGCGTTTTTAAGCCAGTTATCCTTTGATGGCAGCGAACTGCCGGAATGTTTGTGTTTGTATCGCCACGACTGGCATCAGGGCGTTATCGGTATTTTGGCCGGGCGGATCAAAGAGCAGTTTCACCGGCCGACCATAGTATTTGCTCAGGGTGATGACGGCGAACTTAAAGGCTCGGCCCGTTCGATAAGCGGCCTGCATATTCGTGATTTGTTGGAAGAAATTTCTACGCAGTATCCGGGCTTAATTAAAAAATTCGGCGGCCATGCCATGGCAGCCGGTTTAACCATCAGCGCCGAGCGGCTGGATACCTTTAAGCTGGCGCTGAGCTTAACGGCGAAAAAACATTTAACAGCAGAACAGCTTACAGCGGTGATTTACACTGACGGCGAATTACCACAGGACTGCTTTGATATCGGTTTTGCCCAATTGCTGCAAAGTGCCGGCCCCTGGGGGCAGGCGTTTCCCGAGCCGGTGTTTGATGGTGAGTTCAGTTTAATCAGCCAAAAAATGCTGGCCGATCGCCACTTAAAAATGATGCTGCAAACGCCGGACGGCAAGTTAGTTGATGCTATTTGGTTTAATGCCGACAATAAAACGTGGCCGGATGTTAACGTACAAAAGGTACAGTTAGCCTATCAGCTGGATATTAATGAGTACCGCGACAAACAAAGCCTGCAGCTGATTGTAAGACATATGGCGGCATTGTAAAAAAGGGGGCCGATACTCTGGCTCCTGTCTTTTTCGTACCTGTAATTGTCATGCCTGATGGCCCCTGTGCTGTTTTTTAACATTAGATGGCTGCACTGCTGCCGATAAATTTGCTACAATCGCCGCCTGTTTTTTCTCCCGTTATTCAAGGTTACCGAGCACAGCATGTTTGAAGTCAATCCGGTGTACAACAGCATTAAAGATCTTACTGAACGCACCAACGTGCTTCGGGGGTATCTTTGACTACGATGGCAAAAAAGAACGCTTAGAAGAAGTCTCGCGCGAACTGGAAGATTCTGCCATTTGGAATACGCCCGATAAAGCCCAGGCGCTGGGTAAAGAGCGCTCGGCACTGGAGCAGGTGGTTGGCACTATCGACAAGCTGGACCGCGGCCTGGAAGACGTAGATGGCTTGCTGGAGCTGGCGATAGAAGCCGAAGATGAAGACACCTTCGAAGAAGCCAAAGCTGAATTAGCCGACTTAGACAAACAATTAAGTCTGCTGGAATTTCGCCGTATGTTCTCCGGTAAAAATGACCAGAACCATTGCTACCTGGATATTCAATCCGGCTCGGGCGGTACCGAAGCGCAAGACTGGGCCAGCATTTTAATGCGCATGTACCTGCGCTGGGGTGAAGACAAAGGCTTTAAGCCGGAACTGTACGAAGTAACCGACGGCGATGTGGCCGGTATTAAAGGCTGTACCATTAAATTTAGCGGCGAATATGCCTACGGCTGGTTGCGCACCGAAACCGGTGTACACCGCCTGGTACGTAAAAGCCCGTTCGACAGTGGTAACCGCCGCCATACCTCGTTTGCCTCGGTGTTTGTCTCGCCGGAAATTGACGACGATATCGAAATTGATATCAACCCGGCCGATTTACGTATCGACACCTACCGCGCCTCGGGTGCCGGTGGTCAGCACGTTAACCGGACCGATTCTGCTGTGCGTATTACTCACTTACCCACTAACATCGTGGTGCAGTGTCAGAACGACCGCTCGCAGCATAAAAACCGTGACAACGCCTACAAGCAATTGCGCGCCAAATTATACGAATTTGAGCTGCAAAAGCAAAATGCCGAGAAGCAAGCGCTGGAAGATACCAAGTCGGATATCGGTTGGGGCAGCCAAATTCGCTCTTACGTGCTGGATGACTCGCGCATTAAAGATTTACGTACCGGTATCGAAACCCGGAACACTCAGGCAGTGTTAGACGGCGATCTGGACAAATTTATTGAAGCCAGCTTAAAAGCCGGGCTGTAATTGTTAATGTTTAATATTTAAGCGTGAATCGGTNTTACGTACCGGTATCGAAACCCGGAACACTCAGGCAGTGTTAGACGGCGATCTGGACAAATTTATTGAAGCCAGCTTAAAAGCCGGGCTGTAATTGTTAATGTTTAATATTTAAGCGTGAATCGGTTTACCCTAAGCTAACCGTTGAAGGCATGGATGCTGACAAATTCGCCGGGAGCGAATTTGAACAGCTGTGCTGATCCGCAAGGATAAACTTCATGGATGAAGTTTATAATCGAGCCTACATGGATGTATTGACGGCGTGTTGGCGTGGGTAAACCGGTTCGTTAGCGCGGCTAATTGACAGGCCTTAGCCTGTAATTGTTACTTAACTAAAACTTCGACCTCAATCAGGAAACGCACTATGTCTGACCAACAGCAACCACAAGAAGAAATTCAGGACGTAAATAAACTGATTGCTGAGCGAAAACAGAAACTTGCTGGTCTGCGTGCAGACGGCTTTATGTTCCCGAACGATTTTCGCCGTGACAGCATCTCCAGCGACGTGATTGCCAAATATGATCACTTAAGCAAAGAAGAGCTGGAAGCGCAAAAAATTACCGTAAGCTTAGGCGGCCGTATTATGACGCGCCGTATTATGGGTAAAGCCAGCTTTGTGACTATCTCGGATATGGGCGGCAAAATTCAGCTGTATGTCGCACGCGACAGCCTGGCCGAAGGCGTATACAACGACCAGTTTAAAAAGTGGGACTTGGGCGATATTATCGGCGCCACCGGCCATTTGTTTAAAACCCAAACCGGTGAGTTAACAGTATGGCTAAGCGATATTCGCTTGCTAACCAAAGCCCTGCGCCCGCTGCCGGATAAATTCCACGGCTTAACCGATAACGAAGCGCGCTACCGCCAGCGTTACCTCGACCTTATCTCTAACGAGCAATCGCGTCACACCTTTTTAGTGCGCAGCAAAACCGTGGCTTACATTCGCCGCTTTTTTAACGACGAAGGCTTCTTAGAAGTAGAAACGCCAATGCTGCAGGCGATACCGGGCGGTGCCTCAGCGCGGCCGTTTGAAACCCACCACAATGCGCTGGATATGCAGATGTTTTTGCGTATCGCCCCTGAGTTGTATTTAAAGCGCTTAGTGGTTGGCGGCTTTGAAAAAGTGTTCGAGCTTAACCGTAACTTCCGCAACGAAGGCGTATCAACCCGCCACAACCCGGAATTTACCATGCTGGAGTTCTACTGGGCCTACGCCGATTACAACGACCTGATGGACTTAACCGAAAAGTTATTCCGCGGTTTGGCACAGCACGTACTGGGCAGCACTGAAGTGCCGTATCAGGGCGAAGTGTTCGACTTTGGTAAGCCGTTTGCGCGCATGTCGGTTACTGAGTCTATATTGCACTACAACCCGGATGTGACCAAAGCGCAGCTGGAAACGCGTGAAGCGGTAGCAGAGCTTGCCAAATCACTGGGCATTCAGGTTAAAGATAACTACGGCCACGGCCGTATTCTAATGGAAGTGTTTGACGAGCTGGTAGAAACCAAGCTGCGCCACCCGACCTTTATTACTGAATACCCGGCAGAAGTGTCACCACTGGCACGCCGTAACGACCATAACCCGGAAATTACCGACCGCTTTGAGTTTTTTATCGGCGGCCGCGAGCTGGGTAACGGCTTTAGCGAGTTAAACGATGCTGAAGATCAGGCCGAGCGTTTCCATCATCAGGTTGCGCAAAAAGACGCCGGTGATGACGAAGCTATGTTCTACGATGAAGACTTCGTTACCGCATTAGAACACGGTTTACCGCCAACAGCAGGTCAGGGTATCGGTATCGACCGCTTGGTAATGCTACTGGCCGACGCCGCTTCTATCCGCGACGTTATCCTGTTCCCGCATATGCGCTTGCACCACGAGAAGTAAGCAGCTTACTGATGTGAAAAGCCAGACCTTGTGTCTGGCTTTTTTGTTTTGAGTGCTCAGCCCATCAGTGTAAATGTTGTATGGGCAAAACTGCCTCTGCTGGCGCAAATTTTAATTGAGCAAATATACAGTAATTGAGTCTGAGTTTTTTATCTGCAACTTGCGGGCATAGCGCCTGCTTTTAGATAAAGTGTTTAACAGTAGTAAAGAAAAAGTTGTTGATAGCACGGTTGTTTCGGGGTAATTTTCAGAAATTAGAAATTTTGGAAAGGCAACTTGCTGGCGCGACTCGCGGGCAGAGAACCTTCTATTAAATTGTTAGGTGCTAATGCGAAAAATAAAACACATGCGCTATAAATACCCGCTGTTAATTTTGGGTTTATTTTGTTTTTTACTTGTTTTTTTCGTACTGATTTTTCAATATTCCGTCGTTACTGGTACAAAGGTTGGAACAATAGAAGGTAAAGTGTATTCCATTTCACAGAAGCCATTCGGCGGACATGGTATAAGAATACGTAAAGCTAGTTTCGCAAGAGTAAAACTGGCTACCGGAGAGTTTATTCAAGTACGATGTGCAGAATACTGTCGGTTAGGTCAAGATCTTGTTATTACAGTGTACAAACCGTTTTTCAGTGAACAACTTAGGTATGTTTATGATCGCACCTAACAAGCGCCATCAAAACGCCGCTTCGCGGCTCGACTCGCAACACGTTGCTCGCGTTTGTGGCGGGCGTTATAAACCACAAGGAGAGTTCAGTTGAATATTAATGCTACGTTACTCGGCCAAGTCATTTTCATATTCGCTCTAGTCATGGGTGCAGTTTGCTATTACCTTGGTCGTCGCAAAACGCAAACGCCCGTATTGGCCGGGTTGTTGGGTATAGTGCTTTCAATCATTCCGCCATTTGGTCTGGTTTATCTGGTGGTGTTGGTACTTAAAAAAGATGTAAGTTCGGCATCAGCGGCAGTTAGTGGGTAAAGTGCTTTATAACAAAGCCAGTCACGGCGACGCCTTTTCCGCTGCGGCTTCGCCTTCACTACAAAGCCGCGCATGCTGGCGGCGTTATGTGTTCAAAGGAGATTGAAGCGTTGGCATGGATAGATGATGCTCGAAAAACAATAAACAAAAGTTTGTTAACTACTGTGCCTATTATATTGACTGCCATAGCTGTTCCCTTGGTGGCCATGTTTTGTAGTGCACTCTTGCCTTCAAGCGAAACGGTGGCAACATGGTTTCAGCGGAGCGGATCTATTGTTGTTGCATTAGCGGTATGGATTGAACTTAAAAATAATTCAATCAGTGGGTACATTTACCCCAGCGGGTTGAGTACAAGTGATTTCACAATTTTAAAAAATGAATATAGATGGCTATACCTTGCGGTACGTTGGTCAGGTTTTTTTCTAGCTATTAGCGGTACATTAATCTGGGGGTATGGTGATATACCACTCAATAACACATAACAAGGCGGTGTTGTCGCCTTCGGCTGGGACTGCCATTCCGCTCGCGCTCCATGGCAGCCCCAAACCGCGGCGTTAGCCTCCATGGAGACTTATGAGTAAGCCTTTAATTTACATCGATCAGAATATCATCGGACTGCAGTTGCAGGGCATTATCAGCCTAGCTAAGCGGGATGATGTAACTTGGGTTTACTCAAAGGAACACTTTGCGGAGATTAGACGTTCTGATGAACCCGCGAAATATTTAGATGTACTCGATGTTATAGATGCAAAATTATTGGATCTTGTTCTCGACGAGAACTGGAAGATTACTGGTGAAGCCCGGTTAAATGAGAGCGGAACCCCTCATCAGCATTATGATGCCTATATTGAGGCAAACAGAGATATGGATTTCGACGATACCCTTTTTGACCCATTTCAGGTTTGGGTTAACGGTGGCGGAGACGAAGGGCCATTAAAGGATCTATCCGAAAAATTCGCACACCAAATTCTCAGTCTAACTTCTGAGTTGCCTTTTGATACTACCGAAATGATCGGCAAAGTTAAGTCTATAAAGCCCAAACTTGATTCCATGATCGATGAAATGATCTTGAATGGAAATGATATAGAGAAAACTAGGGCGGCTTTTTGTAGTGGTCAACTAATTCCGGACAGTAAATTAGATA